>JBGAFT010000003.1:0-400453 GCA_044227055.1 bacterium | reverse complement strand
TGGCCGAATCTCCACAAGGATTGGCTGGACCTTTTTTTCTGCGATGAGCTTATCTTTTGATGCAATCGCCAACTGCTTCTGCTTTTCATTATTATAAAAGATAATCGGCCTGTACTGTGCACCCTCATCGCAGAACTGACCATCGTTACGGGTCGGATCGACATTCTGCCAATAAAAGTTCAATAGTTCTTGATAGCTGATCTCTTTTGGGTTGTATTCCACCTTTACGGCTTCCACATGGCCAGTTGTCCCAGAAGACACTTCTTCATAAGTGGGGTCCTTCTTGGTGCCCCCAGTATAGCCAGCAGTCGTTGAGATCACCCCATGCACCTCATCGAAATCGTGTTGCACACACCAGAAACACCCTCCAGCAAATGTCGCTTCATCCGCGTGCAAAGAGAACATGAAACTTGAAAAGAGAATGACATTAAGAGCCTTCATTGATAAAGAGTGAAAGAAAGACCTTTTAAGGACATCATGACGCATCTGATTTTTCTCATTATCGTTTTTCTTATGAATATCCCGAACCCAGGTGTTTGTCAATCGAATCAAAGTTGCACTCAAGAGTATCGTTTTGATGGAAAAAAGCTCATCTTAACTGAAAAAGAATGGAAAGAACGCTTAACCGCCGAACAATTTGCCGTATTACGCAAAGGAGCTACAGAGAACCCTTTCCAAAACGCTTATTACAATCAAAAAGCTCCTGGTATTTATCGCTGCGCTGGATGTGCACTTCCCCTATACAGTTCTAAAGCAAAATATGAGTCTGGAACAGGCTGGCCCAGTTTTTCAGAACCAATCTGTGCAGCAAATATCGCATACCGCAATGATTTTAGTCTCTTTGGGAAGAGAACAGAAGTGATTTGCAACCGTTGTGATGGCCACTTGGGACACGTTTTTGACGATGGGCCGCCACCTACAGGCAAACGGTACTGCATGAATTCCGCAGCGCTTACATTTCTACCTGAGAACTGATTGAGAGACTGTCTCAAGCATTCAGGGCTGCGTAGAGCGCAGCACTGAATGTTTGAGAGTGGTATAGACAAGTCGATGCAGAGAAAAAATGCTATCTTATCAAAAGCCAAAAATAGCTATAAGCTCTGTCATTTCTCGCATTTGAATTAAAGATAATTTCCCAAAAAGTAACAGATACGACAGCCCGCACCAAATTGATTCCCATATTCATACTTAATGTTAGAGACAAAATAGGCTGAGCCACCATACCTACGCACGTGACAAGAATCACATTTCTTAAAACGAGATTTATAAGATTCATGCCATTGGTACCATTATTAAAGAGCTTAATAAATATCGGTCTACTCACCGCTTCCGTTATAGTCATCAAGGAACCTAAAACACCGCCAGCTGCACCAAATAAAACATTCCCACCAGAAAAGAGAGTCGAAAATGCAAAAGAATACACAAAACTTTTCGCTGAAGCTTCAACAATACCTTTCGGCATTTGATTTACCAAGGAATCATTGGAAAAATTCTGCAGTGCATGTATATCTTGACCTATTTTCATCATCGCCTCCAATTTTTTTCTGAATTTGAGATGCAATCTTAACGAAAAATTTATAAAAATAAAATTTAAATTACATCATCGCATTCCACGCATTCTTTTTTGCAAAGAAAGCTGCTCGCGAAACATCAAAATTTCAAATAGAAAAAGATTGCATTACTTGATACTATTGCACGCATGGAAACCTTATCCTCAATCCAAGAAGAAGTCGCCAAAAGACGCACATTTGCCATCATCAGTCACCCTGATGCGGGAAAAACGACCCTGACTGAAAAACTTCTTCTTTATTCAGGAATGATCCAAACTGCCGGCATGGTCAAAGGACGTAAAGGGCGCAAAGCTGCCGCCTCTGACTGGATGGCCATGGAACAAGAACGAGGGATCTCCATTACCTCTTCAGCGATGCAGTTCACCTATAAAGAGACAATCATCAACGTACTAGACACCCCTGGTCACGAAGACTTTTCTGAGGACACATACCGCACACTCACTGCAGCCGATTGTGCCATCATGGTCATCGACGCTTCTAAAGGGGTTGAAAAACAGACACGCAAGCTTTTTGAAGTCTGCCGGTTTCGAAAAATCCCCGTCTTGACCTTCATGAACAAAATGGACATGCCTGGGCGCGACCCCCTCGATTTAATGACCGAAGTAGAAAATGTCCTGCAGATCCATTCTTATGCAATGAACTGGCCTATTGGCTCGGCCAAAGAATTCCAAGGAGTGGTAGATAGAACTACTAATGAGTGCGTCTTCTTCGCGAAAACGTCACATGGCGGAGCACAAAAAGCTGCTATTTCCCGCCTGCCCTTAGATAGCGAAGAAGCACGTAGGAAGATCGGCGAAGAGAACTATGCCAAGCTCTTGCAAGAGCTCGATCTTTTAGAAATGGCAGGCAATCCCTTTTCCCATGAGGCATTCTTGGCCGGAGAAGTCACCCCTGTGTTCTTTGCTTCAGCCCTCACAAACTTCGGCGTTGAGCCCTTTTTCGATGCTTTTATCCATCTTGCCCCATGCCCCCATTCCCGCCTCGCAGTCCGCTCTGATGGAACTGAGATAGAGATCGATCCCATCACCACTCCTTTCAGCGGATACGTCTTTAAACTCCAAGCAAACATGGATAGACGCCATAGAGATAGTATGGCTTTCATCCGGATCTGCTCAGGAAGATTTGAAAGAGACCTTACCGTCAAAAATCATCGCTTAGGAAGAGAGGTACGCCTTTCGCGCCCTCATGGAATGGTCGCTGGAGAAAGGACAACGCTCGACTATGCCTATCCTGGAGACATCATCGGTGTCATCAACCCTTCGCTCTTTGCTATTGGCGACACTATTTCCGTCACAGGAGGTTTTAATTACAAACCCCTCCCCCAATTTCAGCCAGAGATCTTTGCAAGACTCCATCCTAAAGATGTGGGCAAGCGAAAAGCATTTGATAAAGGGACCCTTCAGCTCATCGATGAAGGGGCCATACAAATGTTAAGGTCAATTGATAGGGAAGGAGATCTAATTTTTGCAGCTGTGGGTAAACTGCAGTTTGAAGTCATGCAATACCGCTTACGGGATGAGTATGGAGTCGATACAACAGTCACACTTTTGCCCTATGAATGCAGTGCTTGGGTCCTGGGCGACATCAAAACATTCAAAAAGCTATCCAGTTCGATCATTGTGCAAGATCGGCAAGACCGCCCCATGGCGCTATTTGCCAATCAATGGGAAAAGCAATACATTATCAAGCAAAATCCCAATCTTAAGTTCGTCGACGTTCTCGTTTAAATAGCAACGCGTTTGGTAATCTTGCAGTCCGCACCAATTTTCCAATAGTCCAATTGTTCTTTTCCATTTGCAGACGGTTGAGCTGGTCCATTTTCTTTTAACTCAAATGAATACGTATACTCAGAAGAAAAAGTTCCTAATTGAGCTTTTAACTTAGCATCAAAAGAGTTACCTTGAAAAATAGAAACGTCATCTTGTTTATACATGAATGATATTACAGGCTTGCCTTCAAGAGTTTGATCCAGCTTGATAGTAAAGGTTCCATTCATTTTAAGTCCTTCAAGCTTTAAATTATCATTAATGTTAAAGCGTTCATCAAATGTTCTTTTAAAACTTGTGTGTGGTATCTGGGTGTGAGCAAGTTGCAATATTCCGTCCAACTCTTCTAAAGCATGATCTGTAATCGAAGGATATTTACCTTTAAGGTCCATTTTAAATTGTCTTAGAGCTTCGATATTGTTTTGACCTTCTGAACGGATGTGCCATGGATATACTCCAGACCCTAAAGAAGAGTCTCTACTTTCATCTTTTATATACATTGTCTGAACCTTTTCTCTTGAATCAGTTTCTGAAATTGCAAGAGTACGTGCCCATGTGGCTTCTGTTTCCTTTACATCAAACTTAAAAGAATCTAAGACTTTTTTCACTTTTGATTTATTTGAAACTTGATGACTAAGCATGTTTGGTATTTTATCCAGATCTTTCAATTGGTTAAAAAAAACGATCTCTGGATTAGCATTTGAAAACTCAAAGGCATTTTTTAACACTTCTATTTCTTGGTGTTTTGTTAGAAGTGGAAGTCCATCTGATGTTCTTAGGTTATTCACTTGAAGTATGACATTTTTCCTGAAATTCTCTTTGTCTTCTTTAAGTTTATCTTTAAATCTTTTCCATTTTTCAATCGGCAAGCCTTCTCCGGATACATTCAAATCAAGCTCTTTCTTCCCACCACGCGCCCATATAGCCAGTGAGAGTTCTTTGCGACGCTTATAAATGTCGAGATTTGGGGTTTCATTCGCAACAGTTAAAAAATTAGCTGTGATTTTTTTACAATCCTTGGAAAATTTATTTAAGTCTTTTAAGTGGTTCAGACAAATGTAGGCCCTACTGTTTTTTTCATAAAATTTAGGTGCTTTCCAGAGACGGAGATAAGCATAATATGCTCCAAACGATAAAAAGCTTAGTAAACCATTTACGACCTTGTGTTTGTTCCAAAGGTGGTTAAAGCTATTCTCTGTCCCTAACTTTCTGTAGGCATTTCGATCTTCGATGCGATCAAATTGAGCAGGAAAAATTGTTACACAATCAGGCTTGTTATTAACGCTCATTATTATCACTCCACTATTAAAGTTATAATTAAATTATAACATAATCAAAGATTAATTATAATATTTTTTAAAATATTAATTACAAGCAACTTGCGCAATAAGGCACACTTTGTTAAATAGCAAAGATATGATGGATTCAGCTCTAAACCGCTTCGACGGAATTGTCTATATTAATCTGGCAATCCGTACAGATCGGAAAAAACACATCGAAAAAGAACTCAAAAAAGTAGCAATTGACTCACTCAAAGTATTTCGAATTGATGCTCACCATGATGAGCTCAATGGGTGCAGAGGGTGCGTGTACAGCCATATCAAAGCACTAGACTTCGCCTTGGAAAAGGGATGGAATAATGTCCTGATCTTAGAAGATGATGCAGTCTTTATCAGCAAACCTAGTTCGATTAATGCCTATGTCACTCACTTTTTCGACCATTTCAAAAATGCATGGGATGTCTTTTTTTTAGGGACTCAAGTGCACGTCTCCATACCAACTGATCACCCAAGTTATATAAAAGTGCACTTTTCTTTAAGGGCCCATGCCTATGTTGTCAATGGCCCGTATATGCGCAAGTTACGAGACCATTACCTATCAACCTATAAGTCTATGGAAAATGAACTCTTTTACTTGCAATCCATCAATAGTGGGACTCCTCTTGACATTCGATGGATTGATCTACAAGTCCCAGACCGCTGGTATGTAGGGCTCGATATGATCGCCAAACAGAAACGGGGCTATAGCGATATCGACAAGCGGATCAAGCTCCGTCGTTAGCTTTGTCCCTTATACCAGATAAATTGGCAGTTTAAGGAGATAACAGATAGGTATCTAATCGATTATACCATCCTTTAAGCCAACGCTCCTCATGTCTTTCTTGGGGAGCATTTTTCACCCGCTCAGCAAGCACGTATTTCGCTCCTTCAACAAAATCACCAACAATATTTGTAGAAGACAACGAGATGCCTTTAAGAACTTGAAGTAAGCCCCATCCCTGACCATTGTACGCCTCAGAACTTGATGTACCACTCCCCTTAAAGTTTACGTAATCAATCAAGGCATATAATCCTTTTGGATCATATTTTAGCCGATGATAGATTGTTGAGATATGATCTCGATCTTTTTCAGGTAGAGTCTCCTGCATCTGTTGAACTACAATCTCCAAACGATTTGCCATAAATGTAGCTTGTAAATCTCGAGTGTCATACAAGAGCTGACGCAAGCTTTTCATTTCTGTTGATTGGCTATTGAGATAAAACTCATCGCGAGAGCTCCAAGGACATCCTTGAGCGTGAGATAACCATTGAGGCAACACGACCCCCTCTTTTTGAAAAAAATGAAGAAGGTCTGGGAATGTCTCTTGAAAGGGTTTTGATGCACCTAAAGGGTACCAGATAAAGTGCCCAATGCCCAAAGAAGCAAAATTCTCCCCATTATTCCAGCAGGTCAAACCAGTTATAGTTTGACCACACTCATTTTTCCATATCTTATCTGCAATAGCCTTAAATTCCTGAGAATAAATAGGATTACAAATAAGCGCAAAAGCGGAATATATAAACCTAGCTGTCAAACGAGTATTCACACACATTTCTAACCCAGTCTAGCACAGGATACAAGCTCTATTATTTTTTCAAAGCATCACAGTCTTGTAACAGATCGTAAGTATGTAATACTTTAAAACTTTTCATTTTACAAACTGTAACCAAATACCTTCCAAAAAGATCGCAAGATTCGATTTCTGCACCTATACCTTTTTCTTTTCGCATATTAGAATTCCAGCTTACAACAACTTTCATTGAATCATCTTGGTTGAAAAGCATCACTTCATTTGGAAGTACCAACAAAATATGCCGGCCAATCGCGGAGATTTTGCGCACATCTAAACTACCGTTAAAATTAACGCTTTGTAAAAGAACATCCTGTTTTGTGTCCATGTCCCAAAAAGTCATCTGATTGTCATATGCTGAGATCAGCTTATGATCGGAAATATCCATAGATTGCATGTGTTCTGCTGCTACAGACTTTGATGTTTCCTTACAAGAAAGCTTTCTGATTAAGGTTCCATCAGTCCTATTCAGTAATACTCCCAAAGTCGTCATTTTGCCAGAAGATTCTTTTTTACTTTGGCAATATGAAACAACCACTTCATTTTCGAATACCTTTACATTTTCGATTTTCTCATTAAACGTCCATGTCTGTGCCGCATCTTTTGGGTCAATGTGTTTGTTAACAATGCACGCTTTGATTTTTTCCACATTCCAAACAGTAATTTCATTAGAATTTACAACAAACGCTTGATCTTCGTTTATCACAATTTGCTGAAATTTTTTGACATTAACTTTAAGAACATTCTCTTTTTTAAATTCTTGAGAACAATCAATAAAATAAAGACAATCAGCTAAGTTTGCATCTCCAACAATTATAAAATTATTAAATGAATGAATCATCAAGTCTTTATAAGGCGGAGCATATATCCATGAAGTTGGATACTGCTCCGTCCCCACCTCTAAGAGTAATGCATTTTTTGAATCTGCATTATTTTTTAAAGCTTCAAAGTCCCATATTTTGAACCCACCACGAATGGCAGTAACAAACAGAGGAGTCAAAGCTCCGTGGACAGGCACAATTGCTGTAGCAAGGCAATCGCGAATTTTAATTTCGTTTTTACTTGATGTTTTAAGATTTTTTAGCACAAATACGTAATCAGAAGAAAAAGGATCTTCTCCAGTTTGATAAACTAAATAGTCACTAATAAGCGCATAAGGAATGTTAGATAAATATGTTGGGAATACCGCTAATTCTTTATAATCAAAACGCTCTTTCATTTTCATATTTTTTTCGATCTCTTTCGATAGTAGCATTTTTGCTTCTCTGTTCATTGATGTAGCAGAATAACTATCGCGATGAATGAACTCTGGAATAGTAGGGTTTGCTAAAGCATGATTGCGAGCTCCTTTCATACAGCTAATCCCCCTTAGAGTGCGGCAAGCAAGAGATAAACAGCGATAATCTCTTCGGTTATTAATCAACTGAAAGATTTTAAATAAAACTTCTGTTGGCAAGATCAATAAAGAATTTGCTGGGACATCAATGGAACAGTTTTGGGGAGAAGGAAGATTAGAACCCATCAAATTACTCAATTTCGGGTCTTCTGCAACAGTTGTCTCATTCTGTAATAATTCTTTTAAAGCGTCAGAAATTTGCTCCAAGGAATATGTGTTATCAAATAGATCTAGATGGTCAAAACTTGCAATAGATGGACAATGCTTTGGAAACAAAATTTGTTTTAACTCAATATGCAAATCAGGGGGGAGAATTTTTTTTAATTCATCCAGAGTTTTAATTGATATAAATCTTTCACACAGAGAAGAAAGCAACTCGATTCTTTTTGCTTTTTGTTCTCGGATACCATTGATCTGCTTTAATTCGCTATCGATCAAACCTAACAATTCATCTATTCTTTTTTGTTCATGCGCATAGAATGGATTTAATTTAACAATTTTAAGTGAACTATTTAAAGTGAGCAACAATGCTTCAATTTGATTTGAATCACTTAGAGACAACGCATTATAATAACTTTCCTGAACTAAATTGAGAGCCCTACTCGAGCATAATGAGGAAGTTCTCTTGAAAACAGTAGTTACTTTGGCAATTGTATCTTGCATTTCTATAATTTCTTTCTCAACACTTGCTTCGTGATTGATTTTAGCAAGTTCAAGACGACCATCCAAATCTTCCTTAGTTAATTTGAGACCATTCCATAGGGCTTCCAGGTTATCCATTTCTAAAGATAAATCAACGTCACTTACCTTAGCACTATCAATTCTATTCTCTAGTTGAGAAAGCTCGTCGCGCCAGCACCCTAATTGCATCTTTATTTCTATTATTGTTTTTGGATTATTAAAATTATCGCTATTATTTATAGTCATAATGATTTTTATGTTTATTTAAAATTAAAATATGTTACAGCTATACTTTAATTAACAATCTATTTTTTTACAATTATTAATAATTTTAGTTGCACATTGACTTAGAGGGTGTTTACAAAGTAAGGCTTCGTCTCTCTTTCAAGGGTTTTTAGCTAGTTTCCCCTTCTTTGTTAGTGGGTAGTATACATAAAGATAATCCCCCCCAAATAACGAAACGAATTTTAGCTCTAAAAGCCCTGAAAATCGACAGAACCTCAATTTATGGTCACCCTCTTAGAGCGACAGAGATCAAACGTCTCTCTTATGAACATTGTTTACCCTAAATACATGGTTAACTTAACTTTAGGGTCCCCATTTGTATATGTCCCAATATTTTTATTTTTCGCTTTCAAATTCAATTTGAAAGGTAAGGATTCGTAAAATTTAACAGCTTTTTCGTTATTACCCCGATACTCAAGCTTTATCTTCTTTATCTTTTGATTTTCTGCCAATCCTTTTACTTTCTTCATTAAAGAAGTTGCAATATCCTTCCCATGAAAATCTGGATCTACAGCAATATAAGGAATGTAGAAATGGCGGTTTAAGAATGAGTGTTTGCTAGGACTGTATTTTTGAGTAACATAACCTGCTATTTTGTCTCCTATTTTTGCAAAATATATTCTTCCCTTTGCATCGAAATATTTCTCAATAATTGCATGGTCATGATCGCTCCAATGATTTTTCGCATTAATTGACTTCACTGACTCGACCGCAGCGCTATTACCTACCTCATTTAAATCAATTATAGATGGGTCACTGAGTGTGGGAAGACTTTCAGGACGACATAATAATTTAAGTGGTAAGAGCTGAGAAAACCCATTGTTGATTTTATCTTTACTAGCTGAATCGTTATAAGTAAATGGAGTATTAGAGCCATAAAACTCTACTATTGAATCTATTTCTACCCCTTCTGAGGGGTTATAACGTATTGACATTAATGGAACTCTAACTTCCTTAGAAAAATACTCTTTGGCAAATTGAATTATTGCTTGATTAATTTCAACATCTGCACTTTTGCTATAAGTTGGTTGCAATATTCCTACAGCTTCTCTATTACTAGCATCCCACCCTAAGTCAATAACAGCTCGAGTGAAAATTGGGGTAAAATCTAGATTTTTTCCAGGCGGTTTAACGACAATAGCTTTATGAGTGCCGTCCATAGGGAATGATAATGCACAGTGGTTATTTGTCCCTTTCCCTATCGCAGTGCATCCGCTTGTCTCTTGAGCAAGAAGCAGAAGGTCCGTGTATTCATCAGTAACATGAATCGTGTAACCGTCGTACAGTTGTTTTCTATGTGCGTTTATCAAAGATTTTTGAAAACCTATCAGATCCTCTTTAAATTCAGAAAACTCGAGGCATTTCATTTGAATTTTATCAAGATAATCAATCCCATCTTTATCATTCTCTATTATACATGCATGGAGAATGTCCGCGTCTAAGCCTTCAAGTTTATCAATGGGAGTGGTCAAAGTGCCTTCAAGATATTGTGCAACAAAAGGCAACCGTTTATGCAGGTCAGGGATATGGTTATGCATAATTAATCGATCTCTAAGCAGCTCAATGTATCTTGATCTAAATGTAATTTCTTTTTGCTTCGTATCTTTAGGGATATAATCTTGCAACGCTGAGGGAGTGCTTGGTTGCCGCCAACGACGTAAAATTTCTTTGTTTTTTGGTGAAAGTTCTAGCAATTTCTGCAAATGTGGGCTAGTGGCATAGCGCTGTTCTTTATACTTGCCAGTAAGAATTGAGGTGACAAACTTCCCAAAGGCTTCTTTAAAGATGGTGCGCTGCTCTAGAGTCATCCTATGATCCGTAGAATTCACTATACTGCACACTGTCGGAAAAGCATTGGGGACTCGAATTCCAAACAATTTGGACTCAATGGCCTCAATAACTTGAATATCTCTAATCTCGCTTAAGTTTATGTTTAGTGATTGTATTGTTTCGCATTGGGAATGACTTCTCAGTTGAACTAGCGGTATTATTTCCTCTCCTTTTAAAACTCCAAAAGACCCGAAGCGTAGCAATGTCGTGATAATTCTAATCCTTAATGCAACATTCTCTTCTTGATAGAACATCTGGTGTAAAACATGAGATTTCTCAGCTGGAGATAACCCATACAAATCATTAAAGGCCTTAAAAAAATCTAATGTGTAAAGGAGAAAGTCTTTATTTTTTTTATGTCGTCTAGAAAGGTTACCATACAGATGCATCCAATTGCCAAAAACAGAGTCTTTGTTGTCTAAATCAGAGATACCCTGGGGATTTACGATCAAAGCAAGCAGAAAAGGTAAAAGAGCATGGTCATCTTTATGATTATGTATGGCTTTCGCCCAATTGACACAAATATGTTCCATAAATAAAGAAGATGAAACTAAAGATGCAGCCCAACTTTTTAATTCCATATTTTGAATATTAGCGATTTGTTCATATAACCGCTTAAAAAGTCTGCTATAATTAGGATACAGCTCGCAAAACCATTGATATCTTAGCTCTTGGCACATGCAAAACTGAAATAAATCTAACTTTCTAGATTCATTTGTCTCTTCCATCATCATTTGCCAAAGACACTGTAAGGGAGATGTATCAGTTGGATATTTTAAAGTAAGAAAAGCTGATATGTCATTTTGACAAACAAGAAGACTAGTTACTTTTGGAAAGGTCTTAAAAACAGCTGGAAAATTCTCTTGAAAAAATTTAAGAAATGAATCGGATTGCAATAAGATATTTATAATGGCCCTTGAGAATAAGAGTTTATCATCAAATCTATTCTCAAGCTCTTTTGGGGGAATCTTAAATATTTCATCTATATATGTTTTGTTTCCGCAATAACGTCTCGCAAGAAAATCAAACATCAAGGGAAAAAAATTAGGCTCAGCTTCACCTCTTTTTTTGACAAAATTTAAAGTGTAATATGCCTCGTCATGGTAAATTGCAGCACATGAAACAATAAAGCTGTTGAAAAATTCGTCATTTAAAACCGCATTCGCAACTTTTAATACCGTCCAAAAATTACAAAGCTCTAAAGATTTTCTGAGAAATCGAAATAATTCTTCTTGTGAAAATGCATTTTTATTTAGCTCTAGGAATTTTAAATATTCACTTATAAGCTTGTCTCTTGCATAACTAGGTTGCCTTGAGAATACATCGAACATTAAAGAGAAAACTTTGGCATCAGAATTTTTTCTATTTAGTATCGTCCCAACCAAGATAAATTCTTTTACATTACCAATTATCCCTGATGATGTAATAAAACCATAAAAACTATCATTTTCCAAAACATCATCTGCCGCATCTAAGACCACACTTCCATTACAAAAATTTAAAGATTTTTTAAGTATTTCAACAAGTTCAATTTGAGAGAATTCATTTTTATAAACTTTTAAATATCTCAAATAATTATTATTTGTTGGCCGCATTATCTTTTTGGAAGCAAATGCTATATCTAGAAACTGCAAGAATTGCTGTTTAGTTAACCCAATGGCAGGGGGAACATCAATGTTTTTAGCAAAGATTTCAATTATGGCTATGCACTCAGGAATATACTCAGCACATTTTAAAGCAATCGGAACAAGAAAATCATTTTCTCTTCTAAAGCTAATTTTTATTAATTCTTTGGCAAAATTTGTTAAATCCTCATATTGATAAACTCTGTCTTTTTCCAAAAAGTTGTCAAAAATAAAATTTACAAATTCTTTTTTATCACTGTCATTAAATGATGATATAAATACTTTAAATTTTAAATTTTTTAAAATTGTTGGGGTCGATTTATAAAATTCTTTTGAAATCTCCCGGATGACTTTTTCATTAATTTTAGAAGTTAAAAGAAATTCAAATAGCGCCGAGGTATCGACACACTCTTTTTTTAAGGCAGCCCTAATTATTTTCTCAAATATCTCAGGTTTAAAATGTTGTGATTTTTTGACCAGCTCTGTTATCATGAAAGAGTACTCAGCTTTCTCAATTGCTAGAAGAATCTCACACCCATCATTTGACTCCTCTGCAGACATACTAGAAGAAAGGAAATTAATGGGATTTAAGCTTGAACCAATTGAGGACATATTACACTCCAAACACAACAACATCTTTGTTTTTAACAATTATAACATGAACATTGTTTTTAACTTAATAATAACAATTAAATTATTTTATAACAACTTAAGCAATTAAAAATAAACAATATTTTTACACTTACAACTGTAGTAGAAATTAATCAAAAAGGCAATCATTGCTAGCACAAAAAAAAAGCACATCAGGCTAAATTAAAGCGCGATGTGCTTAGCATGCGTTAAAAATAAATATAAATTTACAATCAAAATATTACTGATTTGCAACTTATAACTTGAGCTAAGGAATAATGTTTTAAATTAATTCTTTTCTTAATACACAGCCGCTTTCATCATAAGAGATCTTCACGGTAAAATACTCTGGCTTATACATCGTTCCTTCAATAGGAGTACCAACAATTTCCCACACGCCACAAGTTGATAGGTCTAGAATACCATGCATGAAAGCACGGGCTATCGATCCTTTTTCCTTTTGGACCAAATACGTCTCAATAATGTTACCTTTGTCGTCCTTTTCAGTGCTGATCACTTTCGCTCCAAGAGAGAGAATTTGGCCACGGGTGTTTGCTAATTGCACATCGTTTACACTTGTCCCACTTTTTCTTGCAGCCATTGCAACAGAACAAGAAGAAAGGGAGGATAATGCTGCCAAGACCACAATAATAGAAATGCTGCGACTAACACTTAATTTATACATAACAATTCTCATTTTTTCACTAAAACATAAGAAATTGTAAACAAACAAACTTAATCATCAATTTAAATGATTATTTAATTTTTAGAAAACAACTATCTGAACCACGTTTTTTTCATTTGAGTAATGAAAGATTGTGCTTGGTCATAGCCGACAAACTCTCTCTCTTTTTCAATAAAAGCAGAGTGATGGATCTTTCTTCGCTTCCTATCGTATATTGGAGGGAGCACATGATGCAGCATCTCATGGTATACAATATACGCGATAAAATATTCAGGGATATGTGCTTGATCTAACCTTCTGTGGATACGGATTAATTTATTAAAGTGATCGTAAGAACCAAACATGACTCGAGTTCGAGGCTTTAGCAAGCGGTTTCCAACCCACATGATTGGAAGTTCAAGTTTATTGTCAAAATATTGGGCATTCAGGCGATCGTAGAGCTCTTTTAAATTATAATGTTCTCCCTGATGGGTGATCTTATAATTCCGACGGGCACACACTGATCGCCTTTTGCGTTTGGGTTTTAGTCCCAATAACTTGATAACTCTATTTATCAAAGTCTTCTCTACTCTTCTTTTACAATATAGCGTTTGAATGACTCTTCATGCCAATGGCCATATGAGCACGGCATACCTGCATTACCACCATATCTAGAGTCTTGAGTCAAATCCGATAAGGAATGGATGACAGTGTCCATAGGAGCGCTGAAAAAAAGGGCCATTGTATATCTCTCAACACATCCAGATGCTTTCTGGACCCTATGTTCAGTAGCCTTGATAGCATCGTTTGTTGCTAATTGGCCAAATTCTCCGACCTGGAACAGTAGGACATCTGGATCGTTTGCAACGACTTTTTTAAACACTCCATCGACCTTGGTTTTAACAAAGAGCCCTGCTTCCATAGGTTCAGAAACTGCTGTCCCATTTTCAAAGTAGAAAGCAGGAAGAAGAGCTGTGAACATGCCATGATCGTAGTGAGCGCCGCACCAATAGGGATTGTCCAGCGAACTGTTTGTTTGTTTACGATAATAGAGCATTCGACCTACACGAGGGACTCCATCAACAGAAATCCCCGTGGATGGGCCTAGAAGGCCGATCTTGCTCATTACTGCCTCCCCGATCGACTTCAAGAGGCCACTTGTTTTCAGTACTATCGGGCACAAACCCGTAGTAGGATACTTTGAGATCATCAACTACCCATCTTCCATCAGGACGCTTAAAACGCTCTTTTCCCATTTCATAGCCTAAGAACTTTTCGCCCAGCGCTTGATTGGGAGCGTATTTCAGCTTGATTTCTTCTGGAAGAGCTGAGAATTCTCTGGCAGTTTCAATAAACTTCATCACTTTGGCTTTGTAACCTGGAATTCCATTAATCCCGACGATCCCTTTCTCAAGTAGCGCTTTTTCCAAAGTAGCTAATGCTGCGGGGTCGTTCCGCATAAAATCGTCATAAGCTAGAACATCTAAAGAGAGAACTTCGACCTGGTCGGTGACACTTTCCATCGCACATCCATCTTTAGCCGTCATTATGCCTAATACAGCTAAGGTTACCATCTTCTTAAATTCCTTCAAATAAGGGATCATGACCATCTCCAACGTTGTAATTTTAAAACGAAGGAGGGATTCTAAATAAAGAATTCTCTTTGCGTCAAATAGATGGAGTCATATCTGAGAAAAGACATCAAAAACTTCAAATAAATTTTGATGTTGATTGTCCGATTAGAGCTTATAGCTTGACTAGTTATAGTAATAAGAGGAGGAGGATGACCAAAATCACACCCACAATACCCGTTGGGATTATCCCCAGCCTCTGCAATAACCCCGAGTTGGGAGCGAGCCGATTAAAATAAAATCAAAAGAACAATTAAGCCTGTACCTAGCATTAATCCATTGAATTTCAAGCTGGCAAGGGATGGAAAGCTCATCAAGAATGCATTAGAATAAGTTCTTTAGCTTTTCTTATAGAACTGCATGATATGATGATCAAGCTTTTCAATTACTGACAAATCTATCCCACACTTTCTGATAGACCAGTATAAAGATTCAAAAACAGGCCATAAGTCTTTGCATTTTTGGCAAATGTCCATTCTCGGCAGCTCTTGTGTTTTTAATTCTGCACGCACTTTTTCGTCATACTTCCCAATAGGTTGGAAAGCAGAAAAGAGCAGCCTCTCACCCAATGTTTTAGGTAGTCCGTGGACTTGCTCTTTTGTAAAAATATTAAGTTCTCGACAGCAGTCCAGAGCGATTTTGATTTCGCCACAAGGCAAATAGCATAAAGACATCATCAAGACCTGATCTTTGGTGCAATTTCCCTCCATGACAATGCTCATCAAGCTCTTTTGAGATACTTGATCTTCACGGAAATGATGAAAGAGAGCATTCCATTTTTTTAAAGAGAGTGCATCTGGAAAAAAGCGATAAAACAAGGAAAGTACATGCATTCTATCATCAACTTTTGGACGTGTGCTATGCATAGTAGCTAAGGTATTAACAAAATCTCCTCGAATTTTATTAAAGTTGGTTATGGTTTCTGGCCAAACTTTGTCTTTATTTGCCTCACAAAATTGAGAGAAAATGCGCACATTATTAAAAAGAATCCGGAGGGTAATTTCTTCCATCCTTAAGCTGCTAAAAAAAAGGGATTCTTTCTGGTACTGATAACTGCTTCTTTCTCGCGCATTTTTCCATTCAGTGATTTCCTTGGGATTTATTGCCCACATCCTCCCACTTTTTGAGATCATTAACCGATTATTTCTACTATCTGATGCTGCTACATAGGCAAATGGGTTATTACCTTTTTCCTCAAGGACATTCTCTAAAACAGTATAAATAGCCGGATGCGATAAATCCTTTCCAATAGTCGATTTAGGAGGTTTAAGACTATCTTTCCCTTCGGAGCTAACAAAAAAGTAATACTGAGCCATAGTCTCCAGTATTTGAGCAGCCGATATAACGACCTGCCCTGCTATGCACGGAATAAGTTCATCGTTGATCATCCCTTGTGGTATACTGTGTAAGAGCTTTGCGCACTTGCTTAGAACTTTTCCCAGCTCATATTTTTGAATTATTTCGAATTTAGCATTGGTTTGCTTTATCTCATGCATTTTTTGCGCAAAAATAATCCAACCGATTACCTTTTGTAATGCCGAGTTTTTTTGCTTAAATCCTTGCACTGAATACAGAGGAACCAATTCTTTAAAAACTGAATCTAGAGCAGAAGTAGGATCTTCTAAAGACATTCCTAGGGGGCTTGTATTGATTTTTTTAACCCACCTCACATCTGATGAAGTATTCAGTAAAGACTGAAGGTTTTTACACCACGTAAGAGGTGCAGACCTGCGATTGAGTGAAGGGACTAGAGAGTTTTTTCCTTGATCCTCTACTTCATATATTGAATTGTTATTATTTATCGATCGAATCTCAGTTGGGATATTCTGTATAGGTAAAGGCAGGGACTTAGGCACAAGCAAATGTGGAAAACTTTTGAAATACTGTTGCGCATATTGATGGAATTGATGATTTGTTTGTCCAAAATTGAGGATATTTCTTACGCTGAGAAATGAAAAAACCTGCATAGCAATATCCAATGGAATCATAGTAATATCAAATTCTCTAGGTATCGGCACTTGCTTTGCTGTATCAATTTTCGTTTTGTTCTTTGAAGAAACAAGAGGCAAGTCTTCAAGACCAAGTGTTTGCATTTCCTCAATTATGTGATCTTCACTGAGCTTTACAGGTGCAGGGGAAATCATTGCTTGAGTTTTAAATACCTTTGGATCTGGAAGTGTTTCAACAATAGAAGGCAACAAGTGTTTATTTACACAATCTAATAAACACTTATGGGATTTGAGGGTTTTAGTTTTTTTTCCGATCGATTTTTGATAAAGGCTAAGCTTACTAAAAGCATTGAGGTACATTAAACTTTTCTTAGCAAAAATTTCCTGATAATCGTTCACTAAAACTTGCAATCTCCCTAAATAGTCAGAAGTTATTGTAAATTGAGACTCTATCATCGAAACGTAAAGAGAATGAGCTTTCTGATCTGTATTATAGTCGCAATCCTTAGGCATTTGTTTAATACACATATCCCATGCTTTAACTGTCGCATTCAAATATCCATCAATTAAATCAGCGGATTGAACTAAATGTGAATGCATCTCTTCTAATGAAGGATCGAATAATGGAGTTTGTTTTTTTAAAATTGTGGTTAAAAAACTCAAGAAATTCTGGTTAAAATCGGTGTGGATTTTATTATCTATTGGTGTCATTTCCTTTAGTTTCAAAACCGCAAGGCATGTATCAATATAAGCAGAGTCTATTTCATGACCTGCCTTCTTATACTCGAAGAATTTTTTAATTAAATTGACATACTCAGCGGAATGCTTTGGTTCGTATTTTACTTTGCATAAATTTGAAAACCCTTCAAATATTGCATTAAATTTCTTATCAACTTTGCTTTGAGGACCAAGCATATAAAATATCCACTCGGGAATAGAACCCATTGATATTTCCTCTGGACGAAAGAAAACTCCTTTGTTTTGTGCATCAATCATCAATTTTTCATATTGACTTGTCTCAGCTAAGACATTCCACATCTGTTGCAAAACAAGATTTTCAAGAGCTAAATAACTGACCGTGCGATGTAAGAAATCAACTTCGTTTATTGTGAGAGAAGATACTTCTTTATTTAAGATTCGATTTAATTTCGTGTGAAATGTTTTCTTAACATCCAAGAGAAGGTCAGCTATCTTGGTCATTTTCACTTGAATTTCAGAAGAAGGGATATCTTTGACGAAAAGATTAAGATTTTCATTGAATGATTCGAGAAGTTTTGCAGAAAGTGATTCTTCGGAACTCAAAACTTTTTGGCTTAAAAAAACAATGACATCATCTAAAACTTGATTTGCAGAAACTTTCTTCTCAACTTCCCTTGCAAGTGTTAATTCCTTGCCAATAAACAGTTTTCCTGGCTGTTGATTTACAAGAGAAAAAACAATATTAGTTTTTGAAAATTGTTGTTCTATACTAGAAATATATGCACTCATAATTATTTTTAATTTGTTATTGTTTTACATTATATCAAAATAATAATTATAAAACAAATAGACTGTAAACACTTAAAATACAGACAATGTGAGCTTTGTAAATTCTTAAAGAACTAGTATAAGTCAAAAACAGATACGTGCTAGGAAGTAAGAGCCTATCCTCATTATTAAAGAAAAAGCTCAAAAGTTCTCTTATTTCTTACGAGAATTGTGTTCAGATTTTTTCTTTTTGGCTGATTTTATTGGAACGAGTTCATACTTATAGGGTGGTTTAACTTCTACAATTTTGCCATTGCGATTAAAAACAAGCGCTGTTCGAGTACGAACTGCTAAGTCAAATGCCCTTTTAAAGCTTCTCTTGTGCGCTTTTAATATAATCTCATTAATTTCATCATTCATGTACAGCCTTCTCAATTCTTTTCCAAATAACTTTATCAAGGATTTCTAAACTACTATTCTTATTTTTTCTAGCTATCAATCTCTTCGTCGACTCTTCAGAGGAATTATCCATAATGAGAGCACTATCTGCAAGAGGCAGATAATGGATTAGAAAGTTGTTGAGTCCAGCATAATAACGCCTTACAATAGCCTCTTCAGGAACATGATGACCGCCCTGCTTTACTCTTTGAAATACTCGCTTTAATGCTTGTTGTGGGCTTGAAAGCCACAAAAATGCAAGACCGACTTCATATCCTTTCGATTTTGCAGCTTTTAGATGTTTTACATAATTTAGACCTGATGCAGTCGTCTCAAACGCAAAACTCTTATTGGTTTCTAGAAGTCCTTTGAGTCTTTTTAACATCAATTTGCTTGCAGTTAAGGCCATGCTTTCAGGATGTAAAGGGGCCAGACCTCTAGCAATCTCATCTGAATTGATGAACTCATAGAACATTGTCCTTGTAGCTATCAATTCTAAGGCCATTGTAGTCTTACCAGCTCCATTAGGTCCCGCAATCATGAGAATTTTTTTTGACATGAATCCACCATCAAAAAAATGAACAAGCAATCATCAAAAATCTACACTCGACCACACAAGATAACAACAAGAAAGTTAAAGATATTGCAAAACTTCAATTTCATTCTCGCTAGTATAATCGAATATTTCGCAAAGCGAATTTTGCAAGAAGTCTATTTTTTGTGACGAGAAATATATTTTTCACGTAGTTTCTTGAACTCTTTTTTGAATTCTTCAATCTCGGCATCGCTTTGCTCCTCAATTTCCATCAGGCTGTTGCGGGTATTTTTGGTGCCATAGAGCAATTCATCGAGTTTTAATTGCATGGAGCGGGATTCACGTGTTTGGGTATTTTGGACCAAGATGACCATAAGGAATGTTCCAATGGTTGTAGCTGTATTAATAATGAGCTGCCACGTGTTATCAAACCCAAAATAAAAACCACTGGCTCCCCATAATATAATGAAAAAGAGTGCGATGAAAAAGGTAAATGAAGATCCCAGATATCGAGAAGCTTTTTCCGCTAGGAAACGGAATGTGAGCTTTCTTTTCTTATCTTGAGGGACTTTTTTAGATAGCTTAGTTTTTTGAACCATAAATTCAAACTAGAACAATAATCGACTAAATTCAAGTTCTTCTTGGTAGATTTAATCTATAGCGGGTGTGGCGAAGCTCTCCAGTTTTCACAAGAGCTCCTTTTTCAACTAAATCCGTTAAATCGCGTGTTGCTGTTGCTCTAGTAGTCTTTGTGATCGCAATGTAATTCTTGGCACTTAACCCCCCTTTAAATCCATTCGGACCTTCGGCAAACATTCTTATCAAAACCTTTGTTTGACGTGTATTGATATGGGCAGAAAGAGCATTTAACATCTTAGATTTTTTGATTAAAAAATAAAGCAAGCTCATCGATTCTTCATGTGCTTCTAAGACAACGTGAGCAAAAAACTCTACCCATTGTTGGACTTCCAATGTTCGATTACATTTTTCTAGAGACGAGTAATATTCTTTTTTCCGTTTTTCTAACATCTTGGAAATTGCAATCAGAATAGGTCGTCCTACACCCTGAGAAAGAATCTTCTCAGATAGAAAACGACCAATTCTCCCATTGCCGTCTTCGAAGGGATGTATGCTCTCAAAATATATATGGGCAATGGCCGCTCGTCCAAGAATTGATCCAGATAAGTTGGTAGAATTAAACCAAGCAATAAACGCTGTCATTTCTGCAAAAACACTCGTTGATGGGGGTGCTTCGAAGAAAACTCTAAGAACATCATAACGATTTGAGACAATTTGCATTGGTTTAGGATGGGAACGGTATTCTCCACAATCAACAATACCAGATGTGCCCTTGAACAACATAGAATGCCACTGCCAGAGCATTTCATGCGTTAGTGGCATGTCAAACGATTCATACACGCTGCAAAGAAGTCGGGCCATTCGAGACTCTTTGTCAGCCTCTTGTCGTTTGTTTGCATGTAATCCGAATTGTTGTTTAATGGACGACTGCAGACTTTCTCTATCAAGGATTTCTCCTTCAATTCTTGAGCTTTCCTGCCCTTCCAAACTAAGAATTTCAACTATAAAGTGATTATATTCTTGCTCATCAATAGTCTTTAGATAAGCAAACGCGCTGCCGACGCTCAAAAGAAATTGTCTTTCTAAATGAGATATTGCATTGGGATCATAATTGAATTTTGGCCAGTTAGGTAATTCCCAGTTCCAGGGCATGAGTTATAGGCCTTTTCTCTATAACTCACAATTATAGAAAAAAATGATTTATAGAACAATATTCTATAGCTCATAAATCTAGCATTTTTATAATAAATGACTTATATACAGGAAGTTGCCTCTAAAAAATTAGTCTCGCGCCTCCAGTAAATCCTTGAAATCCCAAGGAGTAGCGCTCTCGTTGACGGGTAATTTGGGTGTTTGTCTTCTGTCCTACATACGGCCATTGTTGGAATTCATAGCCAGCAAGTAATCGAAGGGATATCCGCCTGCGGATTTTTTTTGTAAATATGGAAACATCTTGATCTTTTTCTTTTGGGAAATGCGTTTCCCAAAATACGCCTGCAAATAACTCCCACAAACCTTTTACCGAATGAGAAGAATTGGTCGCTTTGAATTTTTCTTGAAACCTAACATCAGTATCAGCTGGAATAAGGAGGTACTTTTGTCTTGTTTTTTCTTCCGTAAGTCCCCAAACAAGTGCCCCAGCACCATGCATATTGATTCCAAAGCCCAAGGGAGCTTTCCAATCTAAGTTTACCCCGACAAGACCTCCTACTGCTTGAAAGCTGTTCTTTACTTCAAGTTCAGTCGAATCTTGCCCGAATATGCCGGGGATAATGAACGATCTTTTCACATTGATATCCCAATCAACATCGCTCCACACACCTCTGATGCCAAAATAAGGCCTCATGAAAAAATGGCGACTGACTTCAATTCCTCTGGCTAATTGCAAATCTAAAAGATTTGCTTTTATGTGGCATTCAGCAGAAGCTGAATTGGGAATTGAGATCATGTTTTGGATCAATCCAATCCCATCAAAGATCAATTTATCTCCTATGTTGGGAATGCCAGGAACCAAGCTCCCCTTAGCACTATCGTGGCCTTTGGTATAAAACCGTGTCCAAACTAGGACAAAATCAAAAAGATCATAAGGAGATTGGACACCTAATCCTAGCCTGAAGCCAGGATCGTAAGAAAAGTGGGGTGTACGCGTTTTCACGTTAGTACCAACAGTACCTATAGCACCTTTAGCCTGTTCTGTAATAGACGTCGTTGCGTACGCAACACCGTCAATATCTGCTTTCCAATATAGCAGCTCCCCTTCAACAATTCCTCGATACTTTCTTTTTTTAAAATCAAAACCTCGCTTTTCTTCAAGGTATTGGATCCGCTCTTCTATCGATTTTTCCTCATTGGAAAAGCCTTTAAAAGTGCAGAGGATGAAAAAAAATACAATCGATTTAATTTTCACGTGACCAATCCTTTAAAAATCCACTCTTGCACCTAAGATCAACCCCTGAAAACTTAAATCGGCGCGGTCTCTCACACGAGTTGACTGAACAATCGTTTTTTGCGTGACATTCGGCCAATAAAAGAAATCGTAGCCTGCCCACACATGAATATGCTTTGTCTTATAGACATCTGTTTCCCATTTGAGGCCAACTGCGATATCAAATAGTCCTTTAACTGCATGTGTCGAATTGCGCGCAGTCAGTGTTTGTTCAAATATCTTTGATTCTTCAGCGCGGATCCTAAAAAACTTCTGCTTTGTCTTTTCCGATGACTCTCCAAAAACTAAAGAGGCAGAAGCGTGAGAGAACAAACCAAAACCTTTGTAAAGATTCCATTTCGACTCGAAACCGCCAACAAAGCCCACGGCTGAATAGTTGTTGTCAACATCTAGGTCAGTGAAGCTTTGAGATATCGGGACAGGGGTTACAATAGGCCTTTTAAATGAAATATCCCAGTCGAGCTTGAGCCATGCGCCCCTCACTCCTGCAAAAGGACGGAACCAAAAGTAACGGCTCCATAAAAAAGCCCTACCCATCACAACATCGACAATATCGAGGTGAACGCTACAATCTGCGGTTACTTTGTTTGGAGGTGTATCTAGACCTTCGAGCAACCCGATAGAGTCAAAGATTAGCTTGTTCCCAGGAATGCCTGATAAATTCCCGTGGGCAGTATCATCCCCTGATGAATGGGAGCGCAACCACTGTGCCGAAACGTCCCAATGGTCATGGGGAAGCCCAACGCCCATCCCAACTAGAAATGCTGGTGAATAGTCAAAATGAACAGTGCGTGTCTTGAAGTTGTTTAAAACAAGATTATCTGTAGGGCTTAATTCAACATCTGCAGTTGTCGCATGGGCGACTCCGTCTAGAGACGCTTTCCAGTAAATAAATTCTCCAAAGAAAAAAACTGTTGTCCTTTCTGGCTGCACATCGATGCCACTGTCTTCTTCCAATTTTTTGATTTTATCTTCAATAGAAGTTTCCACGGCTTCTTTGGATATTAACGGATTGAAAAGTGAGGTCGAGAGCGTAGCGAACAGACAGATCCACTTCATTGGGTTCCTTTCGATCAGCAAAAAATGAGTTGTGTAAAGAAGAAACTTAAACTTTATCGTGAAAGTAGTCAAAGAAAATTGATTACTACCATTCGCATGAAACAAATCCATAATAGAGCTCTTGCGAATGATATGAGTTTCTACCTGACTCCTATACTCTGTGAAAAAATAATGACGAAAGGAGTCAAGCAGTTAAGCTGATACGGGCATTCATGGACGATGCACAGAGTAATCGATAAGTTTTAAACGTGGTGGGACATCTTAAGAAAGGTATACACAGCAAGTTCTATAAAGAGCGTTTGAGTATTAGCAATCAACAAGGATATCGCGGAGCGGATCAAAATAGTGTGGTGGCTAAAAGGAAAAAAGCGCTTTTAGATTGCTCTAAAAGCGCTTAAACTCCGGGTGTAGGATTCGAACCTACGACCAACGGATTAACAGTCCGCTGCTCTACCACTGAGCTAACCCGGAATAGAAAGGAGGATATTACTAAACACCTTGATTTTCGCCAATATATTTTAACTCGACTTTGTACAATTTCATAGCGGCATCTCCGAGAGAAACGCTTACAAATTTATTGTTTATTCACTCATTAATAACCTTCGACTATGAATTTCGCGAAAATACAATAAATTTGCAGAGCGCTTCCTCTGGATTTGCTCGCTAAAAATTGTACAAAGTCGAGTTTAAAGATTCTAAAATATTCTAGTCGTCTGATAATGTCGTGTGCATGGATGAAATCTTCGGTTATATCGATAGCATACTCTTTTCCGACAGCGAAAGCGGATTCACCATCGCAAGGCTGAAAGAACCCAAACAAAAAGACCCGACCACTGTCATCGGCAACCTCCCCTCTGTCCAACCTGGTGAATCGATCCGATGTCATGGGACTTGGAAGCACCACCCCAAGCACGGCAGGCAGTTCGAGATCTCCTCGTTTGAGATCCAGGCCCCCTCTGACCTCGTCGGCATCCAAAAATATCTTGAATCGGGAATGATCAAAGGGATCGGCCCCGCCTATGCAGGCAGGATCGTAAAACAATTCGGCACCGAAACGCTAAAAATCATCGAAGAAACTCCTGAACGCCTTGATGAAATCAGCGGACTTGGCCCCAAGCGCATCGAACTTATCCGTAAATGTTGGGACGAGCAAAAGTCTATCCGCACAGTGATGATTTTTTTGCGAGGGCATGGGGTAAGTCCAGCTTTTGCTCAAAAAATCTTTAAAGCCTATGGGGATGAAAGCATTGAAAAAGTGCAAAAAAACCCTTACGCACTTGCTAAAGAAATTTTTGGCATTGGCTTTAAAATTGCCGATGGGATCGCACAAGGACTCGGATTAGCCCAAGACTCCCCTGCACGGATTGAAGCAGCAATTGAGCATGCGTTATGGGAGTTGAGCAATGAAGGGCATGTGTGCTACCCCGAAGCGGATTTAATCCCTTATATCGAAAAAATGCTCAATATAGAGCAATCAGCCATTGCTGAACGACTGAGATGGATGGTGGAAAACAACATTTTGATCCGCGACGAAGACAAGGTCTTTGTCAAACCCCTGTATGTATGGGAAGTCGGGATCGCTCGCGAACTCGCAAGGATTGCACAAGCCCCTGGCGCATTAAGAGGCATCCTCGCAGAGAAAGCAGTAGATTGGATTGAAGAAAAACTCCATTTAAAACTCGCTGAAGAACAAAAAGAGGCAGTTGTTCTCGGTATGAAGGAAAAGTTTTTGGTCTTAACTGGTGGTCCCGGAACTGGCAAGAGCACGATCACCAAAGCAATCTTGCGCATCAGCGAAAAACTCACAACTTCGATCCTTTTAGCAGCTCCTACTGGACGCGCGGCAAAGAGGCTAGCCGAGATCACTGGCAAGCCAGCATCTACAATCCACTCTCTTCTTGAAATGGACTTCACAGGGGGCGGGTTCAAAAAGAATAAAGAAAATCCCCTTGTTTGCGATCTGATCATTATAGATGAAGCATCGATGATCGACACTCCGCTCATGTACCACCTCATGCGCGCTATCCCCTCGTCAGCTCGTGTGATCTTTATCGGCGATATCGATCAATTGCCAAGTGTAGGCCCTGGAAACATTCTTAAAGATATGATCCGCTCAGAGTGTTTGCCAGTCTGCCGTTTGCAAAAGATCTTCCGTCAAGCAGAAGGGTCAAAGATCGTGACCAATGCACATATGATCAACCAAGGGGAATTCCCCGATCTGCGCTATACGCCTGGAAGTGACTTTTTATATTTTGAGATCGAAGATCCTGAAGAAATCGTGAACAAGATCGTCGACCTTGTACGCTTCCAATTACCAAAATCGCATCGTTTCCACCGTTTCGATGAGATTCAAGTCTTAGCGCCCATGCGAAGAGGGGTTATCGGTATTGAAAATCTCAACATCGTCTTGCAAAAAGCTCTCAACCCATGCGAGCATCCACTTATCCGCATGGGACGACTGTTCCATGTTGGCGATAAAGTGATGCAGATCCGCAACAATTATGAAAAAAATGTCTTCAATGGAGACGTGGGGAAGATCGTCGAAATCAACTTAAGCGAACAAAACCTCAAAGTCGCTTATGAAGATAAGTGGGTAGACTACGGTTTTGATGAAATGGATGAACTGGTCTTGGCGTATGCTGTCTCCATCCATAAATATCAAGGAAGTGAATGTCCTTGTATCATTATTCCCATCCACACGACACATTTTAAACTGCTCCACCGCAACTTGCTCTACACTGGAATTACGCGAGGGAAAAAGCTTGTCGTATTGGTTGGGACAAAGAAAGCGATTGGAATCGCAATAGGGAGCGCGGAAAGCAAACAGCGCTATACAGGATTAGAAAAGAGAATTCGAGAGTTCTTAAGCCCTGTTGTTTCTGTAGAAAGATAACTAATTAACTTATTGAATCGCCAGCTTTGGCTTGAGGGAATGTCGGCAGTTCCATGCCATAAGAACCTTCTGCAGCAAGCACCATACCTTGGCTTTCTACTCCTAATAAAGTTGCAGGCGTGAGGTTTGCCACCAAAGCGATCTTTTTGCCTATTAGGCTCTCAATATCAGGGATCTTGTCGCCAATTCCCGATACAACCGTGCGCTCTTCGAAACCCAGCGACACTGTGAGCTTGAGGAGCTTTTTAGACTTTGGGATCCGCTCTACTTTAAGAATTTCAGCAACGCGCAGATCAAGTTTGCGCACTTCATCGATAGCAATCGATGGTTTTAATGACTCATAAGGGCGAGCGATTTCTGGTTGCACTTTTTTGCCTAGTTTGTTGCGTAGTTCATCAAGTTTAGCAATTTCTAAGACAATCAATTCATCTTCGATTTTTTGGAACAGCACATCTCCTGAACGAGTTGCTTGCCCAGATGGAATCGGATGACTCATGACATGGTCCCAAATCTGCTCTTTGAGTGGTTGTGAGAATCCGAGATAAGACCACAACTTCTCTGCAGTTTGGGGAATGATAGGATAAGAGATCAGGGCAAGGACCTTAAGGCAATCTAAACAAGCGTGCATGGTGTTAGATAGTTCTTGTCTCATCTCTGGATTTTTTGCTAAGACCCAGGGCTTTTTGGCATCAAAATAGACATTGGCAGTTTGGGCAAGCTCCATAACAATCTGACTTGCTCGGCGCACATGGAATTCGCTATAAGCAGCTTTTGCTTCATTTGCTAAGGAATGTATCCGTTTTACAAAAGTCTTATCTTGCTCTTCAGGCTGATCACAAGTAGGAACTAACCCATTAAAATGAGAGCGTAGGAACACAAGTACACGGTTGGCAAGATTTCCATACTTTCCAAGGAGCTCTGCATTGCAGCGGCTTTGAAAGTCTTTCCACGAAAATTCAGCATCTTGAGACTCTGGGGCATTTGAAGCAATTGCATAGCGAATTTGATCAGAAGTGAACTTGTGGAAAAAAGACTCTAAATCAATCATCCAGCCTTCGGATTTGCTAAACTGACGTCCTTCTAGATTGTAAAACTCATTCGCAGGAAGCTCATCCACGAGTTTTATAGGCTGGTCTTGACCCATGCACATCGCAGGAAAAAAGACGGCATGAAAGGGTATGTTGTCTTTGCCGATAAAATGAACAAGTGTAGTTTTCGGATCAAACCAGTAGTCTTTCCAAGCATCTGGAGACTTTTTGACATTGAGCGCCCAGTCTTTTGTGGCTGAAATATATCCAATAGGGGCATCAAACCAAACATAGAAAACTTTCCCTTCCGCTTCTTTCAGCGGAACGGGTATCCCCCAGTCTGAATCCCTGGTGATGGCACGAGGATGTAGGTCATCGACATAATGACTAGCGAAATTCAAGACATTCGGTTTCCACTTCTTGTCTTGGATCCATTTTTTTAATTTATCTTTGAAAAGGTCGAAGCGCAAAAACCAATGCTTTGTGGCTTTTCGTATCAAAGGAGCGCCAGAAATTTTAGAGCGCGGGTTGATCAGATCGGTAGCTTCGTAACTCGATCCGCATTTTTGACATTCATCCCCTCTTGCCTCAGTGAATCCGCATTTTGGGCAAGTACCGACAACATATCGATCAGCTAAAAATCGATGATCTTTTTCAGAATACAACTGATCTGTGACTTTCTCTTCGATGTACCCGTTTGCTAAAAGTTCATGGAAAAATTCTTGGGTTGTCTCGTTGTGGCCATGCCAGGTTGTTCGTGAAAAATGGTCGAAAGAGATGTTGAGCTGCTGAAAGAAGTCCCTATTGATCGCATGATAAAGATCGACATGTTGCTTAGGGGTGTGCCCCGCTACTTCTGCGCTTAAGGTGATCGCAATTCCATACTCATCAGACCCGCAGATATATAATACGTCATTGCCCAGGAGCCGTTGAAATCGGGCATAACAATCTGCTGGAAGATATGCTCCAGCAATGTGCCCAAAATGCAAAGGCCCGTTCGCATAAGGAAGTGCAGAAGTGATGAGAATTTTGCGCGCTGTCATTATTAGAGCTCTTGCGTAACTTATGATCTATTCTTCAGCATCTTCTTCGTCGTCCATCTCATCGAGCAATTTACGATCTTGAAGAACTCTTGGGTTTCTCGCCATATCATCAAGTGTCCTTTCAATTGTGAACTCTTTTCCTGATTTGACGTCATAACGTGCTAGGGCAATGGCATAATTTGCCAAATCGAAATTGCTTTTGAAAAGCCCTTTCAATCGCTCATTGGTAAGATATTCCTTAGCCATAGTTTCTCCTTATTGCTTATTTATTTGACAATGCGTACGCGATGCTCTTCAGCTATTACGATGCTACGTAGGATTTGGTATGCGATATCAAGTTCATCGTTAACAACATGATAATCGTAATAGGGAATCATCTGTACTTCTTTTTCTGCCCAAGACAGTCGATGCTCCATGGTTTGCTCAGTTTCAGTCTTCCGGTTAATCAATCTCTCTCGCAATTGCTCTGTGGAAGGAGGGCTTAAAAATATAAAAATTGCTGGAATTTTACCTTTAAGCTGCAAAGCACCTTGGGTATCGATCACTAAAAAAACATGTTTTCCACAATTCAGCAAGTCTTCAACGTGCTGTCTCCTTGTTCCGTAATAATTTCCGAAAACTTCGGCATATTCTAAGAACTCACCGGAATGAATTTTTTGCTCAAATTCTTTATGACTCAAAAAATGATAGTCTTTGTCTGCAACTTCATCACCACGAGGCGTCCTTGTTGTGCAAGAAATGCTCACTGCAATCGCTGGAAATTCGTTTTGTAGCATGCGCACTAATGTTGTCTTCCCTGTTCCAGCAGGAGCACTTAAAATAAACAACAGTCCCTTGGGGGATTTTCCTACTAACTGAGCCATATATATTTTTTATTCAATATTTTGAATTTGCTCGCGGATCTTTTCTAATTCACTTTTGGTAATCACAAATTCCTTGGAGATCTCCATATCGTTAGATTTCGATGCAATTGTATTAATCTCTCTACCCATTTCTTGTACGAGGAAATCTAATGTTCTGCCAATACCTTTAGGAGAGCTCGCCTTAAGAGTTTCATCAAATTGTTCGAGATGAGATTTAAGCCTTGTCAGTTCTTCAGTAATATCAATCCTATCTGCAAATAGCACAACTTCTTTCGCAAGCCGCTCATCAAGGCCATCAATAGCAGCCTCTTTCAATTTTTCAGTTAATTTATCTCTGTATACAGCTATTGATCCCTCTGAGCATGTTTTCATCGTTCTCAGAGATGACTCAATCAACCGACATCTTTCAACAATATCTTTTTCTAAAATGTTACCTTCACGAACACGCATCTCATGAAACCCTTTGAGCGCTTCGTCTAGAATCTGGAGAAGCTCTTTCTCTACATTCGACGGGTCCGCAACTATTGATGTTGTAGATTGATTGAGCTGGGACACAAGGAATTCAAGCGTCACCACCCTATCTGGGTCATATCCTAATGCTTTTGCAGTAGAATCCCAAGAGCTTTTTAAGCTTTTGAGAGGTTCAAAAACACAACTAGTAATTGCTGCAGAAGTCTTGTCTTCTCGTTGTGGTGTGATACGGACTGTAACCTGTCCACGATGGATTGATTCTGCTAGATATTTTCGAATGGGTATATCAAGAGATAATAGTTCGCGAGGAAGATAAATGTGAAGATCGAGCATTTTTCGATTCACACTGTGGATCTCAACAACCCAACTTCCAAAAGACGTCACCCGGCTCGCTCGACCGTAAGCTGTCATACTTTTCATAGTGACACAATGTTAACGCATGAAATCATTGAAAGTCAAGGCAATACGCATATCTCAAAAAGACATAAATTAAAAAATTAAATTTTTTATCGGTGCGAAGGAAGTCCTATGAATCGGGCATGGTCCAAATGCCCTCAAGGCGATCAGATGCTCCTTGGTGCCATATCCTTTATGACGTCTAAAGCCGTACTCTGGCCATTTTGCGTCTAAATCTTCCATGATTCTATCTCTTGTCACTTTAGCAATAATGGACGCTGCGGCAATCGAAACAGAAAGAGCGTCCCCATCTACAATCCCTTCGTGAGGGATATCGCAATGGTTGAGTCTATAAGGGCCATCGATGATGATATAGTCTGGATTAAAATTTAAATTTGATAACGCCCTGCGCATGGCAAGAAAAGAAGCTTGGAGTATGTTGAGACTATCAATTTCAGCCACTTCCACAATGCCAAGACCTAAATGCACTTTCGGATGCTGCGTGAGAATTTTATAGATATTTTGTCGTTTTTGAGGGGTTAATTTTTTGCTATCGTCAACGCCTGGGAAAAGTTCATCAGATGGAAGGATACAAGCTGCCGCAACGACAGGCCCTGCGAGAGGACCACGACCTGCCTCGTCCAGACCGGCAATGCGTTGATATCCAAGTTGACGTAATCGAGTCTCGTAATGCGTTAAGGACATTGTTGTTAGAGAAGAGTTCATTCTAGAAAGAGAGATCAAGGAGTTCCTGAAGAAAAAAAAGGATCCTTCTCGCTAAAGCGAGAAGGAATAATTTTTGCTGAGCCTTTTACTTTAGGTTGCTGGTTCTGCAGTAACATTCTCTACTGCGGCACGAGCACCACCGCCTAATAACTCCTTAACTTTAGCAGCTTTTCCAGATGCTCCTCGGAGATAGTAAAGCTTTGCTCTTCTCACGCGTCCACGTTTTGCTATTTCGATCTTTGCAATACGAGGGCTGTGAAGCATGAACACTCTTTCCATTCCAGCGCCGTAGGAAACACGGTAAAGTGAAAAAGTCTCAGAAAGTCCGCTTCCCTTACGAGCGATCACGGTACCAGAAAACATCTGGATACGTTCTTTCTCGCCTTCGATAATTTTAGTATATACGTTGATGGTGTCGCCAACGTGAAATTCAGGGACTGATGCTTTAAGATGCTCCGCTTCGAGTTCTTGGATTTCCTTACACTGAATCATGGGTTCCTCTTTTTTCTTAAATGCCCTGCAATAAGTCAGGACGAATTTTTAAAGTCTTTTTTACAGCTTCTTGACGGCGCCATTTCTCAATGACAGAGTGATTGCCGTCGCGCAACACTTGGGGAACTTCCAATCCTTCGAAAATCACAGGTCGCGTGTATTGCGGACCTTCGAAAATTCCATTTTGGAAGGAGTCGGCCCCTGCAGCTTCCGGATGGCCGAGAACCCCTGGTATAAATCTAGAGACCGCATCGATCAGAACGATTGCTGCTATGCAGCCGTTCGTTAATACGTAATCTCCAATACTAATCTCTTCATCGACCTCTAAGTCAATCACGCGTTGGTCGATCCCCTCATAATGCCCACATACAAGGACCAAATGAGGGAGATCAGCTAATCGTTGGCATATTTGAGCATTCAGCATTCTACCTTGCGGCGATAGATAAACAACATGAGACTTCTCTGTCTTCACACTGCGTATCGCTTGCACTAAAGGCTCAGGCTGAATAACCATGCCCGGACCACCACCAAAAGGCCTGTCGTCGACGCGCTTGTTTTTATCTGTGGCGTAATCGCGGATGTTGTGAAGGTGGAGTTGCAACAGATTCTTCTCTTGCGCTCGTTTGAGCATGCTCACATCAAACGGTCCCTGAAAATACTCAGGGAATAAAGACAAGACGTCTATTTTTCTTGCTGCAGTTGCACTTTCACTACTTCTTTGTTGCCGCTTTTCTAAGGGCACGTCTCTCCTGTACTTCTTTAAGGCGTTTTGCTTGCAACTTCTCGGTATACTGTTTCATAATCTCTGGAGCAGCCTTTGCCACAAGCATTTGAGCTTGGTGAGAAATTTCCGCACCTTGACTTAACCAGTAACTGATACGCTCAGCATTTAATGACACATTGTTTTCTTCGTGAAAAGGGATGTACCAGCCGAGTTTTTCGATGTATTTTCCATCGCGAGGAGAACGAATGTCAGCAACCACTAAACGAAATGTCTGACGATTATTTGCGCCTTGTTTCCTCAAGCGTATTTTCAACGCCATAATTGTTTCTCCTTATCCTTATCTTTATCAAAATTAAATTTCTGTTTGAGATTGGGCATCTCTTTAAAAAACTGTTTCAAACGCTTAAAACCTTTAACCATGCGATTGACATCATCGATTTTTGTACCGCTTCCCTTCGCAATGCGATGGCGCCGGCTCGGAACCAGTTCCACTCTCTCTTGACGTTCTTCTAGGGTCATTGATAATATCATCGATTCGATTTTTTGGAATTCTTTCTCTGAAATATCGACCTGATCAAAGTTGGGAATGCCAGGGATCATCTTTAAAAGGCTCTTAAACGACCCCATTTTTTTAATCATACTCATCTGACGAAGGTAATCATCGTATGTGAACGAAGCTTTTTTTAGCTTCTGTTCCATACGCTTACTTTCTTCTTCATCAATATGTTCTTCAGCTTTGCGGACGAGATTGATGATATCTCCCATTCCTAAAATCCGGTCAGCCATAGAACGAGGGTTAAATGGTTGTAAATCGGCTATTTTCTCTCCGATCCCTTCAAACTTTAACGGTTTTTTCGTCACTTCCCGGATGGAGATCGCTGCCCCTGCACGCGCGCTACCATCAAGCATTGTGAGAATTGTTCCTGTGATGGCGATCTGTTGGTCAAACTGGGCTGCCGTTTTAACTGCATCTTGTCCAGTTGCAGCACTTGTGACAAAAAGAACTTCTTCAGGATCAAGGGCATCGCGAATATCGGCGAGCTCGCGCATTAAAACTTCATCGATATGCAAGCGACCAGCAGTATCAACAATTAAAATATCAAAATTTTCTTTCTGTGCTTTTTGGTATGCTTCTTTGGCGACCTTTACAGCATTGCTAGCACCTTCTACAGAATAAACAGGAGTATCTGTTTGCGCTGCGAGTACTTTGAGCTGTTCGATGGCTGCAGGGCGTTGCAGATCACATGCAGCAAGAAGGACTTTTACCTTTGGATTTTTTTTCTTCAAGTATGCTGAGAGCTTAGCGCAATGTGTGGTCTTCCCAGATCCTTGCAGTCCACACAACATGATGACAGAGGGGAGCTTAGCGCATTTGAGTGGCTCTTCAGTGTGCCCCATCAATGCAATCAGTTCATCGTGGACAACTTTAATAAACTGTTGGTGAGGAGTTACCGCTTTAAGAACTAAATCGCCTACGGCTTTCTCTTTAACGCGTTTGACAAACTCACTTGCAACAGAAAAGTTGACGTCAGCATCAAGCAAAGCAAGACGAACATCGCGAATAGCATCAGCAATATTGTCTTCTGACAACTTTTTTTTGCTCGCCAAAGATTGAAATAATCCCTGGAACTTTTCTGTTAAAAATCCAAACACGAGAATACCCAAATAAAGGAACTAATAGATTACTCAAGAAATCATTCAAATTCAAGGAAAAAGAAGCGGTCGTGCCCTGCCCAGTCCTAACACTCTCCCCTTGACCAGATCCAATTTCAAAAAATACTTTTGCCTTAGAGTTTAAATACTGAGGAAGCAAGACACTTAGCCTAGAATAAAACTCAAGACCTTCATCACCACCCACTAGGGCTAAACGGGGCTCAAAAGCCCTAACTTCGGGGTCTAAAGCAGCATATTCAAGCACGCTGACATAGGGCGGGTTGCAAAAAAGAAAGTCAGCTCTTCTACCAGCAAAAGGAGTTAATAGATCTCCTTGCAGGACTTCAATAGACACTTGATTTCTTGTAATATTTTTTTTAGCTATGGCTAGAGCTTCTGAAGAAATATCGGAAATGCTGACCTCAAGTAGCGGGAAACGCTTTTTCAAACAAATTCCCAGCACACCACTACCTGTACATACATCCCAGGCTACTTTACCACTTAGGTCAATTCCTTGTATTACACCGACAGCTTTATCTAGCAATATCTCTGTTTCAGGACGTGGTATGAGCACTGAAGGGTTCACCTCAAAAGAACAATTATAGAAATCTATTTTTCCAATAATATACTCTAAAGGTTCTCCCTTGCTGCGGCGTTGAAGACCTTCTCGACACTGTTCAAGTTCGCGATCTTCCATAGGGCGATCAAAATGCATGTAAAGATCGATCCGCTTCATCTTTAAAACAGAAGCGATCAGCTCTTCTGCCTGACGGCGAGGCTTAACTATATTTTTTTTGCTTAAAAATTCTGTGGATAGCTTTAGAACTTCACCGAGATATTTCATTCTTCGAGCTTTTGCTGGTGATAGAATGTTACGAGCGCTTCTGTGAATTCGTCAAGATCTCCTTCCATCACACGATCCAATTTATACAATGTCAGTTCAATGCGATGGTCAGTCACGCGATTCTGCGGAAAATTATAGGTGCGGATCCTTTCTGAGCGGTCACCTGAACCGACTTGACTTGAACGCAAAGATGAAAGTTCTTGATGAGCTTTACGGCGCTGCTCTTCTACAATTTTGGCTGAGAGGAGGCGCATAGCTTTGTCGCGATTTTTGTGCTGACTTCTCTCTTCTTGACAAGCTACAACTGTACCAGTCGGTATGTGCGTAATGCGAACTGCAGAGTCAGTAACGTTGACGTGCTGTCCACCAGCGCCAGAGGCACGATAAGTATCGATCTTTAGATCTCTCTCATCAATCTCTATTTTCTCATCTTCGTCAGGCTCCAAGAGCACAGCGACAGTAACAGCAGATGTATGTACTCGCCCTTGAGCTTCTGTTTCGGGAACCCTTTGTACGCGGTGCGTACCTGCTTCATATTGCATCAGACGATATACATTGTGACCTGACAAGACCATTATGTATTCTCTGTACCCGCCCATTTCAGATGGGGCACAGGATAAAAGCTCGTAGCGCCATCCTTTTTTGTCCGCAAAGCATTTATACATCCGCACACAATCACCAACAAAAATAGCAGCTTCGTCTCCCCCAGTACCGGCACGTAGCTCCAAAATAATGTTTCTGCTGTCACGTGGATCCGGTGGAATTAAGAGATTTTCGAGCTCCTTACTTACCGATAGACGTGAGTCTTCGAGGGCTTGAATTTCTTCGCGAATAATATTTTGGAATTCAGGATCAGACTCAGCTCTTAAAAGAGCTTGAGATTCGGCAAGTTCTTTGTCGATGCTTTGAGATTTGTTACTGAGATCTCTGACTTCGGATAAATATGAATATTCCTGGGTCAGTTCTCGGTACTGCTTTTGGTTGGCCAGCGCGTCTTCTCGACCCAAGAGCTGCTCGACGACTTCAAGCCGTTCGAGCAACTTTTGAACCTTAGGAATCATTTATGCGACTATTTGGTCTTTTTAACTTTTTTTGCGGTTGTAGTCTTAGCATCGCCTTTTGCTTGTTCAGCTTCAGGCTTTGCTTCTTGTTTCTTTGCAGCATAACGCTTGTTAAACTTATCAACACGCCCTTCCGAGTCAAGAAGCTGCGTTGTCTTAGTAAAAAAAGGATGGGAAGAAGAAGAGATGGGTACTCGGTAAACAGGATATTCTTTACCTTCATACATTTCTTTCTCTTTAGGCTGCAGAGTACTACCGCAGACAAATTTAACTCCAGTAGCAGAATCCACAAATAGAACTTCTTGATAAGGAGGATGTCCTTGCTTTTTCATTACTCTCTCCATTTCTTATGCAGTAACGGTATAGTTAACCGAATCCTTTGTTTTAAAACAAGCCATTTTATCACAATTTCCTCGCAAAACCCCATTGAAAAGCAATACTCCTAAAACCAAAGACGGACCGCTTGTCATCGATTTTCGCTTCTTTTTTTGGAGATTGTCGCGATTTTCTATACTATCCACAACAAAAGAAGCGAAAATCGACTTAAACTTTTTACTGGGATAATTTCTTATAGGCAAACGAACAAATGTAATTAAAAATTTAATGCTTAATCCAGTAAGAGTCTTGTCTCGAGTTCCATCAGAGAGCGTCTCCAAAGCGGTCCATTGCATTGTAGTCATCTGTCAGGTAAAGTCTTTATAAAAAAGAAAGGGAACTTATATGACGCGTTCTTCATTCCCAAATTCTCAATCAAGCACGCCCCGTCCACTTAAAATTTTAGTTTTCTCAACTTTGATACTCAGCGTTTTCTTTGCCTTACTTGACAAAATCTTCCCTCACTTCTCGGGATGGGTAGGACCATCTCAATTTCTAGGTCTTTCATGGAGTGGCATAGAAAAGGGTTATTTCTGGCAACCGATCTCCTGCCTATTTATTATCCCCCCAGAAAATGGACTGACATTTTCTGAGCTTATTTCAATGGGATTTAATGCATATTTGCTGTGGGTCCTGGGAACAATGGTGTACGAACGCAAGGGACCAGGCAATTTTTTTGGGATCTATTTCGGAAGCGCCATCGCTTCAGCTGCGTTGATATTGTTCTTCCAACATTTAACACCTGGTTATTTCCCTTTCGGAGGTAACACAGGGGCCCTATATGCAGTCTTAATGGCATGGCTAATGCTTCACCCCAATGCTGAAATGCTTTTTTTCCTTATGATTCCCCTGAAAGCTAAGTGGCTTGTAATCGGACTTCTTGGCTTAAGCCTGTTCGTCGACCTCTCTGTAGGAGCCTATCTTCATGCAGTGGCTAATTTGGTCGGTGCAATTTTTGGGTATTTTTATAGTGTATTTATCTGGGGAGCAAAAGGGCCGTTCCGCATTATGCTGGGCTTTGAAAATTTTGTTGATAGAATGTTGACACCCCTTCGCGGAGGATCAGAGCGGTCTTTTGTGCCTAAAGCAAAGATATATGATTTCAAAACAGGCAGAGCAATCCTAAAAGATGATGAATTTCTTGATGCAATGCTCACAAAGATATCTCTTTATGGAAGAAGTAGTTTGACCTGGAGAGAAAAGTGGAGGCTCCGAAGGATATCAAAAAAGAAAACATGAGCTTGTTCGACGGCACTTTGAAAGGCGTCTACTCTAAAAGGTCTTTCATTTTGGCTAAATAGGCCATGCGCGCCGTCATAAGTCCTTCTAGAACCCCTTCTTCATAGCGAAAAATGGGGTTGCTTTCGAGAGCGGGAAAATCATTGGGTTGAAGAAGGTCTTCTTCTGTGATTTTTCCTACAAGCTTCTCGGCTAGTTTCATAAGTTTTTTTCTCTGACACAGGATGAGCTCCTCAAAAAAAGACTCCTCAGACATGCGCCTCTCTCCTTTTCTGAAAAAAAGTCTTCATCAAGCGTGCGGCCTCAGCTTCTAGCACACCTGAGACTATCTGTATATTGTGAATAGGATGAATAGATATAAAAAGATCTACCCAACTGCCATTTGCCCCATGTCTTAGATCTTTTGCGCCCCAAACTAACTTTTGAAGACGGAACAGATACATAGATCCAGCACACATTGAGCATGGCTCTAAGGTAGAATAAAGAGTGCAACCTTGCAAGCGCCAATTATTAAAAAAGGCCGCCCCCTTTTGTAAACACAGCATTTCAGCATGACAGCTTGCATCCTGTTTACATTCGACTAAGTTATGCGCTCTAGCGATTACAACCCCGTCTTTTACAAGCACTGCTCCCACGGGGACCTCTCCTTTCTCAAATGCTACCTCAGCCTCCTTAAGGGCCTCCTTCATGAAATATACATCATCGTTGAGAAAGCTCATGGACCTTTCTTTGGAGGGTTTTAATTTGTTTTTTTAGTGCCTCTACATCTTGACTGTATTTCTTTTGCATCCCTGCAAATCGCTTTTCAAATTTGTCTTTGAGCTTAGAAACATCCATTTCTTTTGCATCTGCTCCAACAACATTCTTCTTAGATTGTTCCTCAGCAAACAACTGCAGTTCTTCTAAAGCTAGGTTTCTTAGATCACTAAAAATCGCTTCGCTAAATGCCACGCTATTTAAAACGCTGAAAACATATGTCATAGAAGACCCGAATTTCTCAACGGAAAATTTCATTAATTCACGGCCAATTTTCTCCTCAAGGCATTCAATTTGATCAAAATTGGGGTTGATAGCGGCAAGTTGCTCTGCAAAATAGTGATAGATCTCAGCATTTTTTAACATCCATCGAGAAGATATCCATTCCGCTGCTTCTTCATTCCCAGCACCCACATCAGCAAAATATGCAACTTTCAGCTCTTCGACAGTGAGTTTATCAACTACTTTTTTTGTAAAATATTTCTGTACAAATTGAGGATTCGACCGCATATGATCGATTTTTAAATCTCTCTTAATAGATTCAACTAAAAAGACGCCCCAGGGATCGATTAAAGAAAATTTCTCTGCATATGGAAGTTCTTTCAACATAAAGCTACCTTATTTAAAAGTTAATTTCCGAGAATATGCTGCATGGGACTTATGTTTCAAGATAATTGAATTAGATTAGCGTTGATTCTTTTATTGAACTTGTTACAAGAAAGGTTGTTGTCCTTGATCTTTTTTTTTGGAATTTTGATTCTCCATAGGGCGCCAAACTATGAAGGATTTTTTGTGTTTGCTCGGATATCTCTCTTGGGTTATAATTAGCGGTAGTTATTAGATTTACAACTTGTCTACCTTTTAAACTTTTCAGGCTCTGGAGTCATAAATGTCTTTAGATAAAGGTACCAAAGAAGAAATTACCAAAAAATTTCAACTTCATGAGAAGGACACTGGTTCTGCAGATGTGCAGATCGCTATCCTGACGGAAAGAATCGCTGAGCTTACAGAGCACTTAAAACTCGCTCCGAAAGACCACGCTTCCCGTCTTGCGCTCTTAAAGCTCGTCGGTCAACGGCGTAAGCTTTTAGATTATCTCAACTCAACTGATACTAAGCGATATCAGAGTTTAATTGTCCGTCTAAATTTACGTAAGTAAAGAGAAATTTATTTCTTCTGTATCAACCCCTGCCAGTCAGGGGTTTTTTTTTGCGTGGGCACTTGCTACTTCTGCAAGGCTATGCTTTTTTCTTTCCAAATCATTAATTTTCAAAAAATTCTACCGTTCCTCTATCTCGACATTGTCCCTTATCCCAGCTCCTGCTATATTCAAACCCATTGAGTTTAAGGGTAAAGGATGAAATGTCCATTTTGCCAGAGCATATAAGCAATTTGTTCTTTCAAAATGGCCAATTCATCCACCCGCAATATATCTTAAGGAGATATCTTACATGGATCACAAACAATTCTCAGTTTCAGTGGGTGGCAAAGAAATTACTTTTGAAACAGGCAAGATCGCAAAACAAGCTAATGGATCTGTACTCGTCAGAGCTGGCGAAACTATCATCCTTGCAACTGCTTGCGCAGCACCTCAACCAGGCGAGGATGTTGATTTCTTCCCTTTACGCGTCGATTATCAAGAGCGATTTTCCTCAACTGGAAAAACATTAGGCGGATTCATCAAGAGAGAAGGACGTCCTACAGAAAAGGAAGTACTCACATGCCGCCTAATAGATCGGCCTTTAAGACCAATGTTCGAAGATGGTTATTATAACGAAGTCCAAGTTCTTTCCACAGTTTTCTCATATGATGGAGTGCACGCCCCGGACCCACTAGCCATCTGCGGGGCTTCTGCAGCTCTTGCAATCTCAGACATTCCATTGATTAAACCTATTGGCGCGGTTCGCGTTGGTCTTATCAAAGACACTTTTATCGTCAATCCAAGCGTTGAAGAAATGAAAAATTCTCGCCTCGATCTGATGCTTGCTGGAACAGAAGATGCAATCTTAATGATCGAAGGATACGCCGATTTCTTGTCAGAAGAACAAATATTAGAAGCCGTTAAAGAAGGCCATCAGGCTATCGCATTGATTTGCAAAAAGCTCTCAGAATGGCAGCAGCTAATCGGAAAGCCAAAAATGCGCACTACTTTGCGCCAAGTTCCTAAAGAACTCATCAAAGAAGTCGAAACACTACTTGGCGAACAATTACACAAAGCCTTTCGCATAAAAGAAAAGAAATCTCGCGAAGACGCTATCAGTGAAGCATCCGCGCTTTTGCTAGCTAAGTATTTTCCGGAAGGCGAAACGCCTCGTTTCTCTCGACCTGATGTGATGGCTGCTTTTAAAAAAGTTCAAGCGCACATCATGCGCCAGATGATCTTGAAAGAAAACACCCGCAGTGATGGCAGAAAATGCGATCAGATCCGCCCAATCTCAATCGAATTATCCCTTCTTCCGCGCACGCATGGCAGCGCATTGTTCACCCGTGGTGAAACACAAGCTCTTGCTGTGTGTACTCTAGGTGGTGGGACCATGGCCCAGCGCTATGAAGATCTAGATGGAGAAAGCAGCCGCCGTTTCTACTTACAATATTCCTTCCCCCCCTATTCAGTAGGTGAAGTTGGTAGAATTGGATCACCAGGACGCCGTGAAGTCGGTCATGGTAAGCTGGCAGAACGTTCCCTTTATAGCACTATCCCTGCTCAAGAAGGATTCCCGTACACTGTGCGTCTTGAATCTAACATCACTGAATCTAATGGATCTTCTTCCATGGCCTCTGTCTGCGGCGGCTGTCTTGCCCTGATGGATGCAGGCGTTCCGATCAAACGTCCAATCGCTGGAATTGCGATGGGCTTAATCCTCGAAGATAACAACTATGCGATCCTATCTGACATCCTTGGAGCTGAAGATGCTTTAGGCGATATGGATTTCAAGATTACCGGTGATTCTCATGGAATTACTGCATTCCAACTCGACATCAAAGTGGAAGGGATTACCCAGCAAATCATGAAGGTGGCCCTTTCACAAGCCAAACATGGGCTTACCCATATCCTCAATAAAATGATGGAAGTCTGCCCTAAGTCCAAAGAGCACCTCTCTCCACGAGCTCCTCGCATCGAGACGATTCAGGTTCACCCAAGCAAGATTGGAATCATTATCGGTCCTGGAGGAAAACAAATCCGTGCGATCATTGAACAAACTGGCGTTGAGATCGACATAGATGACAACGGCCTTGTCAGCATCGCAGCGACTAATAATGATGCAATGCTAAAAGCTAAGGAAATCATCCATAACTTGACAGCAGAGGTAGAAGTCGGCAAGACATACAAAGGAAAAATCGTATCGATCGTACCTTTTGGCCTCTTCGTGGAAATTTTTGGAAAAGAAGGACTATGCCATATTTCGGAAGTTTCGCATCAACGGATCACCGATCTGCGCGAGTTCTACAAAGAAGGCGACATGCTCGAAGTCAAAGTTCTTGAGCTTAATGACAGAGGACAAATTCGTTTAAGCCATAAAGCACTGCTTCCAGCAGCAGCTCCGGCAAGTGCGGGTCGTTAATTCTTAGAGACTGTTAGCGAATTCAGGATTCGTCGCTTTCTTGAGAATTTTTGGCAATTTTTCTTTTGGTTTATTGGGGTAATATACGAAAGTTGATATAACCCCAACAAATCAAAAGAAAATTTGCTCAAAAAGTCCAAAAAATCGACAGAATCTGAATCCGTTAACAGTCTCCTAACTGGCAGGCAATACGCATTGCCAGCCTTTTAATGGGAAACCACGATGAGCGTTCAAGGCCTATCTAAATTAGAAATCACTGTTCCACTATCCAAAAAAACAAATGAGACCTGGATTGTAGGAAATCAACAGATCTCCTCTATCGTGAAAAAGGTTCTCCAGGATACTTCGATCGATATTGAGACTGATTCTAAAGCCTCCGAAGATTCCCATAATTTGATCTTTTGCAAAGATTGGATGCTTCAGAGACCAGACGGATCTTTACTCCTCCCCTTTCCAATTAAAGACCCTCTTCTTGAATATCGCTTCCATGCACTTTTACCGCCCTCTTCAAAGCATTTTCTTAGTTCTAGAGAAGTAGGTTATGGAACAAGTTTCAGCCCAGAAAAGCACGAAGCTGCCCTAACTTTAAGTAAAGACAGAAACTTTCAAACCCACCAAGGAGCAACTTGCGTCGAGTCAGGAAATTGCTTTTATCTTTCGAGCCAACATGCCGTCATAGGATGCCACAGTGTTGCATTAAGCCTCATTGCCCTCGAAGAACAAGATACTTTTGATTTCTCAAAAAATGGCGTTGAAGAACCTTCGATATTACCTGAAGATTTTATTCGACTTGCGCGTAACTACCAAAGGCACGAGTTGATCGCACAACGCGTTAAAAAAGCCAATCCGTCTAATATCGATGAAGCTTGTTCAGCATTTAACTCTATTATTAAGGAAGAGTTTGGGGGAATGACCCAATATAAAACATCCCTAATGTCGACTAATGACATTGATCCAAAAACAAAACAAGCCCTACTACCTAAAGCTGTTGAGTTGTTTAAGAAATTTAAAATCACTCAGGATGTTATTGCTAAAGAGCTTCAAGTCTCAGTGCTAACAAATGTTCTTCAATATAAGTTTCACATTGATATGGAGATATGCGTTTCTCCTGACCGTACTGTTTTACTTCATGATGAAAAAAAAGGGCTTGAGCTTCTAAATGCACTTTATAAAAATGTTAACCCTAGACTGAAAAATATTTTCGACAAATACATAAGAAATGCACAACTCTGTCTTGAGCATCGGTCCCAAATCGTTGATGCCGTAGAAAAGGAATTTACACAGCACAAGCTCTCTATACACAGAGTATTTGGTGCATTTGAATCCTCAGGCGAAGATACGATAAATTTTATAAATGGACTTTTTTATAACCTTGGTGACAAATCTATCTTTCTCACAAATGGAGTCAAACAACGTTTCAATGTGATTCAGGATGAGTTTCAAAACATATTCACATCCCTTTTCCCTAAAACAAAGATCCATTTCATTGATGGCGATATCATGCAAGAAGTTTTAACTAAGCACTATGGCGGAATCAGTTGTTTGACAGGAATCTATAAATCCTAACAATAGGCTTAAAAAGGTGCTATCTTGAAAGGAAAACCTGTATCAGAATCAGCCATACACGATCAAACATCTGTCGTTTTTCCGAACGACTTGAACGCTTATGGCACACTATTTGGGGGGCGCGTGCTTGAGTTATCTGATACTATCGCAGGCGTTGTTGCTAAGCGTCACTCAGGGCGTGTCTGCGTAACATTAGCGATAGACTCAGTCAGGTTTTTAGCGCCTGCACGCAATGGGAATATTCTTGTCTTCAAGGCTTCATTGAATAAAGCGTGGCACACTTCAATGGAAATCGGAGTCAAAGTTTTTGCAGAGGACTTCAAAACTTTAGAGCGCAAACACATCCTATCAGCTTACTTTACATTTGTTGCCCTAGATGATCACTTAAAGCCCACATCTGTCTGTCCTGTGATCCCTCAAACTACGGATGAAAAAAGGCGCTTTGAAGAAGCTGAAAAGCGTAGAGAACAGCGCTTAAAAATTCGAAAAAAATCCTATCCAAAAGCGAAAAGAAAATCTGACTAAGGCCACTCTAAAATCTACGCGATTTACCGTATTTTGTGAAAGATTCCGGGACATACGGGAACCCAAATCAACTCATATCTAGGAGAACTGCAACTGTGTATAAATTATTTTACACAGCAAATGTTGTTTTGCTTAGAATACTCAACCAAGTTTCTAAAAACGGGGACTATGGGCTCAATTCTTAAATTCATCCCTAACCAAAACACTCAAAACCTATCACCAATTGTCAAGATCGGAAATCCAGTAGCGCAACAGGTCCCGATCATGAAGCTTCCTAAAGAAGTCTTGTTTTTAGTTTTTGCAATTCTCAAAAAAACAGACCTAGTGAATTGTTCTGAAGTCTGCCGGCATTTTTATCATTTCTCCAATCTCCCTTCCGTATGGCAAGCTTGTTTCAGGCATACCTTCCCTAGGGGGTTATTTCCAAAGGAGATTCTTAACCCAAAAGCATTATTCCAAGAATATGATCTCATGCGTAAGAATGTCTTAAATGGATTTGTCACATGTCATGTTCTTAACGCTCCAGAACAAATCACTTGGGTTGGGCTTTTTGACAAAGGAACATAAGCGATCGGTGACCGCCAACATATAATTTACATTTATGATCTACTTAAACTCACAACAAACACATATGCTCCAAAAAACGTCGAAAATCTTTTTCAACTGAGAGCAATAAAGCAAATCTTAGAAAATAAGCTGATGTTGTCTTACAGTACTTTAAAAGGGCCTAATGCAATATTTGTTCTGAATTTGACGAATGGACAAATGACCTTGTTATCCGTTGCTGCCATCACATTTTCTATCTGCAACAAGACAGAATTGGGATTACACTTTCAAAAGGCAACCAAGATGTTCTCGAAATCTATGATTTAAGATCTGAATCATCACAGCCGACAATAATCCACTGGGGAAAAAAATTGATGGGGTTGTCGAAACAAAAGAAGGAATGCTGGTTTTTCTCTCATGCTCACCACTTAGTCTAGAGGTATGGGACATCAATAATCAGACCTGGATTCGAGAGCCAATTCCAATATTCAGATTCACTCATTTTACTCAAACAGCTGATGGATCTGTAGTTTCTTGGAATTCTATTTCTCATTAAGGTTGCCTCTATGATCCTAAGGCACATTCAATGCAAACTTTTGAAAGTATTAAGGACGAAAATCCGTTACTCTATCAGACAACACATCTGAGTCCGTGTATTAAATCAACAGACTTTTCTGGTTGCATATCTGTCTTTTTTGAAAAAAGTGTTTTTTCATGCCAAAACACCTTCTTAATAGAATTAAATGACGGCGAAAAAAGATCATATATTAATTTGCTTAATCCCTTCCATGGCGCTGATCCTGTAATTGACCATTCATTTATTTCGCCCAAAACAATGATTCTAATCAGTAAAAAAACGATACAAAGCTTTAAATTTGGCGATGTCGACGAACTACTCATGCTGATCTCTGATGAACTGATAAAGACTACCCATGTACAAACTATTTTTTTAATGCTATCGACTAATCTAAAAAACTTTATGAAATTAGATAGACCATTAGATCTTCAAAAAGAAATAATGACTCTAAATTCAGAGCATCTCAAGCAGCAAACGTTTTCTCAGCTTGATTTCAAATACCAACAATCTCTTTACGGATCTTTATCCTTGATTGTAAAAGCGAAAAGCTTAGAGTGCAAAATGATTAATCTCTCGGATACAGGTAAAGAAGACTTCTCTGAAAAATCGCTATCGCCACTTCATTTCTCAGAGCTAGATACGGTTTGCTTCACCGAATCAGCCCGGAAGTTACATATAATAGGAAGGGTATCTCTGGGGTATGTGCAAAAATTTGCCCTGCTTCCCAAAACAGTGAGAGAAGCGATTTATTATGAATTAGAAGAAATCATTACCCCGAAAATGGGATATACTTACCCCAACTTAAGAGCTGACGCATTTCATAAGCAAAATGGACTAGCAGCATCTGCAGAAGAATGTAGCAAAGCAATACTTAACTATCTACTAAAGAGAGGTCACAAAATAGAAGAACTCTCGATATCCCCAGACACAACGTATACTGCAAGCTAGGGAATTGGTTCGCCACTCCAATTTTATCTATTTAGATCTGAACTGTAATGCTCGTCCATCCACTTTTTCAAATTCTTCCGGACACGTTCTATTTCTTGGTCTGGAGCGGATTGGATAGCAACATCTTTACGGATCTTACCTGGGTCAAGCTGGATGGCTTTTGCTCCAAAAAATCCATAATTAATGCCATAACATTGTTTTGAATCTGTAATACCTTTTTGCGCTCTTTGAACTAAAAGAACGTCTAAAGAAGAAATAAGCTTTTCAATCTCTTGCCGATCACCTCGTTTGATGCACGCACGTATACGATCGGGAACAAGGTCTACTCTTTTCTGCAGAATAAAATTATGGTCGTCCAAGGAAATGCGATAGCTTCGTCCAACACGATCCTTCAAAATGATAGGACTAAATTGCCCTTGGGTCTTCTGAAGATGGATAAACTCAAGAGCTGTCTCCTCAGGAATTTCCTGGTAAGCTAAATGGTAACTTGAACAGACAACCGATAATTTGCGGGACCATCTTTTTTGATTCACTTCCATTATCTGTTCTAATTCTTTTTTCGGGGTTAACCACATCATTAATTTGTGCTTCAAACGGCGTTTGTTACCAGGACGAGAATGTTTTGTTTTAAAAATTTTCAAAACATGCTGCCCGTCATGGCTAAGAAACGCATACGATTGTGCCCCTTCATCGAAAAACTTAAACTGCTTTTGCAGGATCTTATCGATCTCTTTTTTACGGCCCATTTCTAGTGGCGAGATTGCCCATTCAGGATGTTGATCATCAGCTGGTGAAAGGTCCTGAACGTCAAACTCCATTCCACGGACCCATCCAAAAAGGCAGAGTGCGAGCCCAGAAATAAATAATAACGCTATCGAATAACGGCGAGAAATTATCACATTTTGCACAGTTCTATCTCTTATATTTATTATCTAAATATACTATAAGGGCATTTTCATTGAGGGGCTGCCCTGTTATTCTCATCACAAGCTCATGAGGTGCATATTGTCTGCCATAGCGATGGATATGTTGATGGAGCCAATTTTTCAATAGAGAAAACTCACCCTTCTTAAACGCTGAAGGCCATTCAGGATGCGCTTTTTCAAAAGCAGCGAAAAATTGAGCGGCATAGAGGTTCCCCAAAGTATATGTTGGGAAATACCCAATCGCCCCCATAGACCAATGGATATCTTGCAAACATCCCATTTTATCAGTCTCAGGAGAAATCCCGAGATATTCTTGCATCTTTGCATTCCAAGCCTCGGGAAGGTCTTTGACTTTTAGAGAGCCCTCAACCAATGCCTTTTCAATCTCATAACGTATGATGATATGTAAGTTATATGTCACTTCATCGGATTCGATACGGATAAATGAGGGCTTGACCACATTGATTGCTTGATAAAACTCTTGCAATGTCACAGCAGATAATTGCTGAGGAAACTGTTTTTGAAGCTGGGGAAAAACATTCTCCCAAAAAGGAAGCCCGTGCCCTACTATCATTTCCCACATTCTGGACTGGCTTTCATCAATACCAAGAGAAGCACCTTCAGCTAATGGGGATCCAAATCCTTCGACCGGCATTCCTGCGTGATACAAACCGTGTCCTCCTTCATGAATGACAGCGGTGAGATGGGAAACCAATGCTTTGGGATGGATCTTTGTTGTCATCCTGATGTCATAGGGATGCAATGCCATACAAAAGGGATGATGGGAAATGTCCAATCGACTTTTTGTCTCATCAAACCCCATCATCTTTAGCAAGTGCTTTCCAAAAAGCAATTGTTCGTCCGGATCGTATTCTGCATGAAGAAAAGGAGCAGTTTGCGCTCCTGCCGGGATTTTTGCTTTTTGAATGATCGGCATCAATTTAGAACGTAAGTTGTGGAACAAAGGATCTAAAAGAGCAACGGTACTTCCTGGTTCAAAAAGGTCTAAAAGAGCGTCATAAGGATGCTTTGCAAAGCCAAGCAGGTCGGCTTTTTTCTTAGATAGATCGACGATTTTTTGTAAATGGGGCGCAAACTTCTTGAAGGAATTCTCTTGTCTTGATTGTGCCCAAACATGGATTGCCTTAGAAGTAACAGAAGCAAAAGTCTTAACAAATGAAGAGGGCAGTTTTGCAACTTTAATATAGTCTCTGCGCCATTCACGAACTGCAGCCTCTTCAGGGTGCGATAGACCAGGGGCTTTGATTACCCCACTTTCGATATCGACGAGTGCTGAGAGCGCTTTAACAAAGCGCTTGCTCGTGCGCATTTTGTGGACTGTAGTGGCAATCCATTTCTTCTGTTCAATCCTCAGGTCAATTCCCTTTTCAGGCATATATGTTTCTTGGTCCCATTCGATCAAGGATTCAATACCAGCGCTGATAGCGTTTTCTTTGGAAATAGAATGCAGGACCTGATAAGCGGAACGTGTTTTTTTTGCCATATTGAACCCTGAATTAAGCGACTTTTAGACTGGTACTTGTTTCCTTGCGAAACCCATTTCGACCCTATCAACAAGCATCGAAAACAGTGGTGTACAATATATCCAACTTAAACAAACAAAGCAAATCGCACAGCTTCCAACAGCAGCATCGGAAAACCAATGGGCCCCCGTAATAATTCGCGGAATACACCAAAAAACTGCACAAAGAGCTGCAATTGCTGCATGACGTCCAGATGCTAAAATTATGTAGCTAGCAGCAAATAACAAAGCAGTTGTTGCATGATCTCCTGGAAAACACTTAGCACTTTCATCTTTGATATGCAGCCAATGGATTTCGTTTGATAATCGAATAGCATCATCATAAATCAAAGTAGGGCTTTCGCGATGCAGAACGATAAAATATCGGAACAAGACTCTATTCACGAGAAATATAATCGCTATGATTGCCATAGTTGCAATAGTGAGCTCAGCAATCTTTCGCCGCCTAAGTTCTTTAGCAAACGAGCGTACATGCACATAATACAACAAAAAAATTACTATATCCTCTACCCAATCAGCCAGATAATGGTTAGCCATAGCCCAGAAATGCTGGAGTCCAATATTGCCTCTTAAAGACCCATTGAGTTTAAAAAAGACGACATCATCAAGGGCTTGCCACCAAGGAAAAGTCCAAGGATTAAAAAAACTAAGCAAGAGAAAAGCTGCAATAGCATTGCATAAAAGCAATGATTTCCATTGCCATAATGATATTTTTTGTTCAGGCATTTTTTAAGGTTTTTAAAAATTTGTAAGAAAAAATACTCCCGACAAGAGCAAAAGGCAAAATTATTGCTAGCACTGGTTGGATTACCCGATTTTCTCCAATGATCACCATTGCATCCATCAGAGTAAAAAAAGCAATGAAGCAGAACAATCCGCAGGTATAAATAAAAAACACTGGGACCTGGCGAGAATAAAGTGTACAGAAAGGAGCAATCCCCAACACAACTAAAAATGACAAAAACGGCATGATACACTTAAAGCTTAGCTGCGTCAGGATTTGTCCTGAATCATAAGAAGAAGCATTACCTTTTGCCGATAAGGTCTTGACAAGAGAGGAGATTTTGCGGTTCTCATAAGGGATATATCCCTTGCTTGGGATCATCTTGTCCCATTTAATCTTTTCAAAAATGTATTGATCAAAAGACTCCGCTTTATAAAACAATCCATTGCCATCGCGCTGTAAATGATCGACATATTTACCTACAGGGCTCTTCGCATCTAGAGTCAAATACTTCATACGCCAGATCTCTTCATTCGAGGGAACCCATATGACATCAAAAAACTGCTTATCTTGCGCTTCGTATGTCTGATAGAACAGCTTCGATTGATCTTTGAGCTGTAGCATATTGACGCGCACTTTCTTTTTCCCTTTTTTAGAGTATTTAAAATGAGAGGCGCGGAATGAATCTAAATAATTCAAGGCATTCGGAGAAAACCATTCGGCATTCGCAAAATTAAATAAAGCACAGATCGCAGACAAGACAAAAAATGGTCTAAAGAGCTTTTTTAAACTTATACCCCCTACCTGAAAAGCAAGAAGCTCTCTTTGCGCATTTAAAGAGCACAGAACCTTGATGGTCGCAATCAAAAGGGCTATGGGAAGAAGTAAATCGCTTCGTTTCAGAAACTGAAAGCCATAATATAGGGCCATTTCTTTGATGTTAATCTTGTTATGCGCAAGAAAATCTTTTGCATGGCTCGAGTAATCCATGATTGAATATAAAAAGAAAAAAACCGCCAAGAAAAGTAAAAAGACCTTTAAAAGTTCACGGAAGAGATAACGTTCCCAAAGTTGAGACAAAATCATTCTACACCTCGGGAAATACGTCTCAATGCATTGATGCAGAAGATCCAGATCAGAGGATGAGGCGCACAATATATGAGCATAGATGTAATGGGTGCGTGTTTAAAAGATTTGGCGCTCACATAACACACCATAAAGAAAGCAGCCAATATGATGGCCCATACAATCCCTCGCTTATTGCGATTGCGGCCAATGTCAATTCCAAAAGACAGTCCGATCAGGGTGAAAGTAAACGCTGCTAGAGCAAGTGTACTTCTACGTGTAATTTCCTGAAATGAAGAGCTCGATAAAGATGAAGGAGTCTGTACTGTCCTCTCTTTTGCCAAAATCATTCTTAAATTTAAATTCTCCTCGTTGGAATACCAATTGGCACTGTGGAGGAACTGAGTGAGGTTGGAAGCTTTTGTTGCCATCTCATTCTGATTTTCAATGATCAAATGGTCAAACCCTTGGGGATTCTTTGCATCAACGCTTGAGATCCAAGATACACGCTTTCCCGTCATCAGATCATTTTCAATATACAAATCTTTGGCAGTCATTATCCCAAGCCGACCATGTGATGGATTATTGATGATGAACAAGACATCTTTAGCATGCTTGCCAGTACGCAATGAACGCATATCGACATAAGCGTTTTTTAAACGGACCAAAGTTTCCTTTTGGAAGAGGAAAAGAGGGTTTGCGCTTGTTGCCTCGTAGATTAATTTTTTTCCTCGCACACGGCAAGAAGGAGCGACCTCAGAGACAATTGTAAAACAAAAAACAGAAAGAATGATGGAAGTCAGGATGATTGGGAAAATAAGCGGATAAAGTCCAATTCCCCCAGCACGCATAGCAGTCAGTTCATGCGAATGGCTCAATTTTTTAAACAAAAGAACGGCGGCGATAAGGCATGAAATAGGTATAGCCAAAGGGAGGATAAGGGGGAGCTGATATAAAGTGAAAAGGGCTACACGGGATATCGATGCCCCCGAAGAGGCAAACCGGGCAATGTCCTGAAATTGAGTTACCAACAATATGCTGACAAAACTCAAAACGCATAGGAAAAAAATCTGTAAAAAACCCTTCAACAAATAGCGCCACAAAATCGGCATTCGAGTATCCTTTTCAAGAACTATAACAAATACATCTATGAAAGAGAAGCCCTCTATTATTGTTAAGAATTTCTTTAAAAGCCGCTACAAAGGAGGCCCCCTTCTCTTAGCATTTTCAGGAGGTGTAGACTCAACAGTACTTTTACACCTTATATTAGAGACGTTAGAGGTCCCAAAGCATTTGCTCCACATTTGCCATATCGATCATGGATGGCGCAAAACAAGTGCCGAAGAAGCTGAAAGGATTCGACAACAAGTCCAAAAACTAGGGCTCCCCTTTCATCTTACTACATTAAACCCATCCCAATTAATCGGAAATGGCAACCTAGAAGACCTGGCAAGACAAGCTAGAAAAACTATATTCCGGTCACTTTATAGCGCATTACAATGCGAAGCCCTCCTTACGGGTCACCAAGCAGACGACCAAGCTGAGACAGTATTAAAGAGAATTTTTGAAGGCTCCTCTATCCCAAATTGTAAAGCGATGGCATCCGTTGAAGAGCAAGAAGGTCTAATAATTTGGCGACCATTACTTGGAACTCGAAAAAAGACACTCATCGATTGGGCCCAAACCAAAAACATCTCTTTTATTGAAGATGAGACAAATAATGACCCGAATTTTTTAAGAAACCGCATGCGGAGCACCATTGTCCCTACTCTAGAAGGTCAATTCGGTAAGGCGATCACAGAAGTCCTTCTGCAATTTGCTCAACAATCTCGAAAGCTATACTCTTACTTAGAGTCAAAAACTGCCCATATAAGGCCCCTAGCTAGTCAAGGTCCTTTTGGATTTTATTGGGAAGCAGAGGTCTTGTCCGCCCTGGAGACATTAGAATTAGAATTTTTCTTAAGACAAATTTACTCACTAGAAAAAGAACCAGCCCCCTCAAAAACAATTTTGCAAAATATGATCTCCTCCCTTCATCTGCGCTCTTCAGACACACATTTTCCGTTAAAGCAAGGGCATGAGGTTATTGTCGACAGAGGGCGGCTTTTTTGGCTTCGCACTCCTTTGCCCTTATGGGACTCGAATTCATGGCAGATTACAATTGAGCAAAATGCCCCATTAACTCTTCCTAGCTGGCGTGATTTTTGGAAGGGAACATTGATTATTCCTCTTTCAAATGAAAAACTATCTTGGGAGCCCTATTCGCCTCAACTTAAAATCAGTCCAAGCAAGAACATAGACACCTGGCTTTGCTCAAACAAAGTTCCAGCATTTGTAAGACGATCACTCCCTGTCATTTGTAAAGAAGGAACGGTGATCGCCGAATTTTTAAGTGGCCGAAGACAAAAAAACCTACTGAATCCAACAACTATCAGTTATCGATTACAATATGTTTTTTGATAAAGAATACAACAAAAACACCAAAACTAAACATATTTAATAAATATTTTTTAACAATAATTATTAAAATATAAAAATTTTTTCATAAAAATATTAAGCTTCATAAAATACTCTTTTTCAATTATTTAGACATAGATTTCAGGGAATTTTCCTTTACTGAAATCCCACATGAATGCTTTAATTTACTTCAAAAAACGCGAATTTGTGATATAAAACAATCATGAGCCAAGAAAACAAAAACAAGCCCGAGCCCAAGCGCGGATTTCCTGGAAGCTTTATCCTTTTGCTTCTCGCAACGATATTGGTTATTTTGACTGTACAAAACCTATCGTCTGAGAAAAAAGCTAAAGTCTCGTTTAGTCATGAAGTTGAACATTTAGTCAACTTAGACCTCATTCAACCTGAAGAAAACCGCAAAATCGCGTTGAACGATAACCTAGTTACCTTTAGTGGTCATTTTAAAGACCGTCTTACCGATGACGCTAAAGCACGCTATAAGTTCCTCGAACTTTTAGACAAAAACCACCAGCTCAATGCCAGCCAGCAGCTCCTTGCTAAAGGCCTCGATGCATTAAAGCAAAATGCAACAGAAGCTGCAGACTGGTTTTTACAACTAACTGGGGATAGCATCCCTAAAAGCGGTTACGTTGTCGTAAGCCCTATATACGATACTCCTCAGCGCCAAAATGGGATCACAATAAAAGCTCTTTCTGACAAAAGCGTTGTCAGCTTAAATGACTTAGAAACTCGATTTGCCGAGCTTTCAACAAGCAAATCACCTGAATTACTTGACGCTTATGGCAAAGACCTCCTCATATTGATTCAAGGTTTCCGATCACCATCACTTGGTATTGGTGATGAGACGATAAAACAACAACTACGCGACCTTGAACAGCAGGTACAGAAAACTTCTCAAGAGACATCTATACCTAATTCAGAGAGGGTGCAAAGCTATCGTGAAGCCTTAAATACCCTACTTGGTATTGTCAGTCAGCTGAACAACGAGCAGCAAGGCGTACGCCTCCTGCAGTTACGCAGTGTGCGCAATTATACTGTCGATCTTCAGCAATACAACAATACATTCGAAGAGATTGTCCAAAACGAAGCGCAGCTTGATAAAGCGCGCCAAGCAGTTGCTCAAACAATCTGGTTCTTCAATAATAAAGAACTTTCCACAAGAGCACTTGAGCGGCAAGATGCAGAAGCTTACTCCCATTGGTTTGCCAATGCGAAAGAAGAGTGGAGCAATTTCAATACAAACAGTGGAGCAATTTTTAAGGCCCCTGACCAACCCCGCAACACGGTTCTTGAAAAGACATTCAAAAGCGAAGAGCCGTCGCCCAATTACTTTAGTTACTTTCTCACTTTCTTACCTGTGCTTCTTGTCATCCTCTTGCTGTATTTTGCTTTCTCAAGACAGATGAAAGGTGTCGGAGCAAATGCGATGAGCTTTGGAAAATCGCCTGCTCGTCTCTTGACCAAAGATCGCAATAAGATCACTTTTAAAGAAGTCGCAGGATGCGACGAAGCCAAAGAAGAACTCCAAGAAATCGTCGATTTCCTGAAGGATCCTTCAAGGTTCACAGCTCTTGGTGCAAGAATTCCTAAAGGAGTTCTGTTGATAGGAGCTCCAGGTACCGGTAAAACGTTGATTGCAAAGGCCGTTGCTGGTGAAGCTGACCGTCCATTTTTCTCAATCTCTGGTTCTGACTTCGTAGAAATGTTCGTTGGCGTTGGCGCAAGCCGTATCCGCGATATGTTCGACCAAGCAAAAAAAAACGCTCCTTGCATCATATTTATGGATGAGATCGATGCCGTTGGACGCCACCGTGGCGCTGGCATCGGCGGAGGTCATGATGAACGCGAGCAAACATTGAACCAGCTTCTTGTTGAAATGGATGGTTTTGATACGAGCGAAGGTGTAATCCTCATTGCCGCCACAAACCGCCCCGATGTTCTAGATAAAGCCCTTCTTAGACCTGGCCGCTTTGACCGCCGAATCATCATCGATCTACCAGATGTAAAAGGCCGCTTTGAAATTCTTAAGGTCCATGCCCGTAAGATCAAACTTGACGCTTCTGTCGATTTAATGGGCATAGCGCGCAACACTCCTGGCGCTTCTGGTGCAGATTTAGAAAACATCCTCAACGAGTCAGCCCTTCTTGCCGCTAGAAGAGGGCGCAGCGCAGTTACAAGCCAAGACGTCACCGAATCTTGTGATAAAGTTCGTTATGGTAAAGAACGTAAAAGCTTAGAAGTGGGCAAACCAGAAAAACTCACCACAGCATTCCATGAAGCGGGCCACGCTGTTGTAGCACTTGTTGTTAAAAATGCAGACCCTGTCGATAAAGTCACAATTATCCCTCGCGGTCTTTCTCTTGGCGCGACACATTTCATGCCGACTAAAAACCGCCTGAGCTATTGGAAAAAAGAAATCCATGACCAGCTTGCTGTCTTAATGGGCGGACGAGTTGCTGAAGAAATCTTCGTTGGAGACATGTCAAGTGGAGCTCAGATGGACTTTTCACAAGCAACACGCTTAGTGCGTAGCATGGTGTGCGAATGGGGAATGACAGAAAAATTAGGCCCAGTAGCCTATGATGAGCGCAGCGAAAGTGGACAGTACCTTGGACAAAACGGATTTCATGACCGCAATTACTCCGAAGAAACTGCTAAAAATATTGATGACGAAGTAAAGAAAATCCTGGAGACTGCATATACCTACGCAAAGGAAATTCTCTCCACACACCGCGCTCAAGTTCAACTCATGACAGACATGCTGATGGAGTTCGAAACGCTTGATCGCATCGATGTCAACGAGATCATGAACAATGAGTGGGACATTGAAAAGAAACGCAAGCGCATGAAGGATACAGAAGACCTTCAGCGCAAGACTCCTCCACCTCCTCCAATTAAAGAGAGCAATGTCGAGAAGAAGCCTGCTCCGTCTACTGACGGCCCAGCGCCCCAAGAAGCTTAATCCCTATAAGAAAGAAAACTCCATCAGCGAAGATGGAGACGCAGAAAACGCTGAGAAGAAGAGTTTACTCGCCGTAGGCAACGAAGCTGTCTCATGAACGCTTCGGCGTTCATGAGATAGAATCTACTCTGCGACTTCTGCGTCTCCGTCTTCACTCTGCGCTGATGGACTTTCACCTCTTTCGACCACTTCTTTCTATAACTCTGCCCCTCTTTTCTACGCGTCTCTGGGCCTCCAACTTCGCTTTGTGCTGATGGAATTTTATCTCTTCTGACGTTCATCCCATTAGCGCGATGAACTCCTTCTTCTCTATCTTTTCTTATGTTGATGGTTGTAATTATTTCTTTATAGACAGATGACGGGCTTAGAAAAAAAAAGCCTTCGCACAGATGACTCTGTGCGAAGACAGTATACAAACAAGGAGGAAAAGTATTAACGTTTTGAGAATTGGAAGCGTTTACGCGCGCCTTTAAGACCGTATTTCTTACGTTCGCGTTTACGAGGATCACGAGTTAGGTAACCCTGAACTTTAAGATCATGGCGTCTATCTTCGCTTTCAAGAACGAGGGCACGCGCGATACCCAAGCGAGCAGCAATCACTTGACCCTGTATCCCTCCACCCTTTACACGGATGAGGATATCATATTTTTCAGGGGATGAGAGATTGACAAATGGGCTTAGAATCGTTGAACGTTGAAGCTCTAGAGTAAAATATTCTTCAATCTTACGTCCATTTACATTGATATTTCCTGCGCCCGGTCTTAATCGAACGGAGGCTACAGCTGTTTTTCTTCTTCCAGTAGCTACGTACTCTTGTGTCATACGACCTTTCTCAAATTAAGAATTTACTACAATCGGCTTTTGAGCTGTCATTCCATGCTCACTGCCGGCAAATATGCGTAATTTTTTCAATTGCGCTTCTGATAGTCTTGTCTTAGGCATCATTCCTTTGACAGCATGCTCGAGGATATACTCAGGGTTTCTACCCTGCATAACTTCGAAAGGAATTTCGCGAAGACCGCTCATAGCGCCAGTGTGTTTGCGATAGATTTTTTGAGCTGCCTTTGCCCCAGTAACTTTGATCTTTTCTGCATTTATGATGATAACACCATCACCAGCGTCAACATGAGGGGTAAAGCAAGGTTTGTGTTTACCTCTGAGGATTTTAGCAACCTCGGAAGCAAAACGGCCGAGAATTTTCCCTGAAGCATCAAGGACAAACCATTTTCTTTCGGCGAGGCCTTCTTCTTTAGTGTGTAGAGTTGTCTTATTTTTGTGATTGAGGGACATTGATCAAACCTTGAAACATTAAATTTTTGAAAGAACCTATATTCTACCTAATTCCTCATTTCCGTCAACGCGAAATACGTTTAAAATAACTGTTGAACGCAATTAGGCAACTGATTAGTCTCTTAGCTCAATTTTTTTTTACTCAACGCTCTTTATTTGAACAGATAGTTGAAGGAATTTTTATGCGAATTGAATCCTCTTACGAAAGCATCCAACCACATTATGCGGCACCGACACGCAGCACCATTTCATTTACGACCTCTAATAGGACGTGCGACAGCATCCGGTCACATAACCACTCTGATAAGATACATAACTCCCAGCCTAATAACCAGAGAATGGCAATCTTCTTACGAGCTGTCAATTGTGTAAAAACTTTTATTTTCCTTTCAGCCCTCGTTGCTGCTCCAGCAGTGATCCTATTTTTGGTAGCCAAAACGCTAGGGGTCACGACATTGACTCTAGAAACAGCAGCAATAGCGACTTTTGCAACCTCAGCTATCACTACAGCTGTCTTTGTCGGCCTTGGAACTACCTCAGCTATTTGCCTCTTACTGTGGTTTGTTTATCAATTTTGCAAAAAATAACATTAAAAAACCGGAGCTTTCTAATGCGCATCGAATCATTTAACCATTTTTCTCAATCTCCACTCGCTGTAAACCTAAATGCCTCTACCCGAGCTCCCATGGCAAGTCAAAATAGAGATAGATTGGAGTCTCTTCTACCAAAAGACGAGAATCCAATACTGCCTCCTAGTCCTCCCAAAAGCAGATACCCAATAGGCACTTTTGTTAAGTTGACAGTTGCGATCGCGATACCATTAACAATTTTAGTTTTCGTTGCAAAAGCCCTTGGGATTATTTCAATATCTTCTGGATCAGCAGCCACGGCATCCATAATCGGCGCTGCCGCTAGTTCAGCAGCTATTGTAGGCGTTGCCTACGTGGTTGCATCAGCAATAGCCGCGGCTATCTCTTTAGCATTTGTAATTATGGTGATTTGGTTCGTGATTCAGTTCACCAAAAATAAATAAATATTTGAGAGTCATTTCGTATTGGACCTTTGTTTATACGTACGTAATGACTCTTTCCAATGTAATGACTCCTTCCAAAAAAGGCCGCTCTGAATAGCAGTTTCCATTAAAAAAAAATGATACACTATGCGCGACGTTAAAAAAATTTTCATCCGCACCTATGGATGCAAGATGAACAAGTTCGACACGAAGACTATAGTCGAACAGAACTGGGAAAAGAGAATTACTAAGACTTGGAATAAGTATAACATGGATTTACATTAATATTAACAAATTAACACCAGCAATTTTTAACTATTCCCAATTAACTAGGCACGCAGAAAAATCCGCATTAAAAAATCATGACATCCGATATTGCGATACTATTCAACCAGCTCATCGCGTTGAAGATATTTCTTTTGCATCAATCTCCAACAATCAACCCGAATCTCAAAAAAGCCTGAATGCAATGCGAAGATACGGAAAATATGCAGGTTCACTTTGTTTGTATTCTGGCATTGGCTACTTAGCTTTTCGATTTTTTTTTAATTTACCTGGCGGGCCTTTTATAATTGGGTTTTGCTTAGGCATCGCATACTGTGTTATATATGCATTGTATTTCATCTTAATGTCTGACGGAGATATGTGACAGAACGAGGAAGAGCTTGACCTGCTCATTTTCAACTTAAGGAAATAAAGAATATAAGATTATTTTTTCACTCCCATTAAAAAAATCAAACAGGTCTCATGAGCATCGATAAAATAACATCTGCAACTTTTTACTATCAGCAATCAACCCCATACTCAGAAAAAATTGTAAAAAAAAATCAGGACACCCGATATAGAATTCTATTTAATCAGCTCAACGGATAGAAGATATTAATTTTATACCAACTTCGAACACAAAAACCCAAGCTCAAAAATTACAGGACGCAAACAGACGTTTGATAAAATTTGTAGCTTCCTCTTATGTCTTTTCTGGCATAGGTTACTTAGCCTTACGAAGTCTAGGATTTCTTTCTGGAGCTTCTCTTATGATTGGATTTGGTAGTGGCATCACATTCTGTGTTTTGTACCAATTGTATCTATACATAAAATCTAGAAGGAATGACCCTTGACAGCTTCTTGATTAAACAATCTCGACTCTGTAATATGTCTGTGCAAATTCAAAATGGTTTAATATGCGCGACGTTAAAAAATTTTTTATCCGCACCTATGGATGCCAGATGAACGAGCTGGACACCGAGATCATGGTGGGCCAACTCGAAAAAAAAGGCTTGGTTAGAACTCAAGATGAGGAGGAAGCAGATCTCCTCATTTTTAATTCTTGTTCAATTCGCGATTTAGCTGAACGTAAAGTTATGGGCAAGATTGGGCAGCTTGGCCGCAGCAAGGCGCGTAAAAGGATTATCGGGGTCACTGGATGCATGGCCCAAGCAAAAAAAGAATCGATCTTCCGCAAACTCCCCCAAGTAGACTTTGTTTTGGGGACAAACAATATCGGAGATCTTAGTGCCGTTATCGATGATGTGTTACAGACAGGTCGTCCATCTTTAAAAGTCGATGACCAATTTGAAGAAAATCTTGACTATCTCGCTGCAAAAAGAGAGGACCCAGTCAAAGCATTCGTCTCCATCATCCGCGGGTGCGATAAGTTCTGCACCTACTGTGTTGTCCCTTACACTAGGGGACAAGAAGTATCTCGAGAACCAGCAAGCATCCTCGAAGAATGCAGACGGCTAGCCAATCAGGGGTACAGAGAAATCACGCTCCTTGGGCAAAACGTAAACAGCTATGGAAAGGACAAACCAGAATGGAACTGTCTATTCCATGACTTGTTATATCAAATTGACAAGATCCCTGGGATAGATCGGGTCCGTTTTATGACCAGCCATCCCGTCGACATCACTCGCGAATTGATGGAAGCCATACGCGATCTACCCTCTCTTTGTGAATTTGTCCATTTCCCTTTACAGGCCGGTTCCAACCGCATTCTAAAGAAAATGCACAGGATCTATACGCGTGAGCAATATTTAGAAAAAGTGTCTCTTCTAAGGGAGATTGTTCCCAAGGTCACCTTAGGAACAGATATTATCGTCGGGTTCCCTACAGAGACAGAAGAGGAATTTCAAGAGACTTACGATGTTTTCAAGCAAATTCGGTATTCAGTGGCCTTCATTTTTGCATACAGCGCCCGTAAAGGAACGCCTGCTTTCCGTTGGAAAGATGATATTCTAGAAGAGGTTAAGCAAGATAGGCTACAACGATTGCTCAACCTGCACAACGAGATCTGTGCTGATGAACGTCAAGAAATGATTGGATCAATCGTTGAAGTTCTTGTTGAACGCCGCAATCGCGATGAGAAACGCCTAAAAGGAAGGACTCGTTGTTGGAAGAATGTGATGTTTGATGGAGATGATGCATTGATAGGAACTTTGCAACTTGTTAAAGTGACAGGCTACAGCCATCAAACGCTGATTGGAGATCTCGTAGCTAAACTTTCATTAGCATGTTGTTGATATAACTGGCGTGGGCAATAAAAGAATATGAGAAAAGAAAAAGGAGAAAGCCATCGGCCTTCTCCTTTTTTATAGAGGAAATTACTTCGCTATTTTTGCAATTGCGAAACCTGCGATCGTCCATCCGATGACGAGATCAAGGATTCCCACGACGACAAAGCGTGTGCTAAATCCCATCCAATTCCAAGCAGGCATATTGACTACAAATCCAGCTAAAAACGCAATCATTGCGATGTAGCCAACTCTTTGTGCGTAGTTCAGCCCCCTTGTCCTTGTGACAAGCCAAGTGAAAATACCAGCAGAAATGACTTGGATAATAAGAGACTTAACAAAATGACCAGCCCCCATCATGCTCGAGCCCATAGGCTTGATAGAAGCAAACATAAAAGGTCCTGTTTGCATTCTTTGCATTGCGGCTTCTTTTTCTTCCGTCGTTTGATTTGGTGAACAATAAGGTATCATGTACATGCCATCACCTGTAGCGTTCTCCTTGATCGCTTTCGCTACAGCACTTTCATTTTTGAAACTTAACATTGTTGAATTGTGCCAAGGTAATACCATCCAAGAGAAAAACCCCCAAATGAACACAATAATCCCACCGACAATAGCGCCTTTAATGATCGTATTGCGCATCAATTCCTCCATTTATAGAATAACAATAAACTTACCTATAAACCATATTTTAAATATACACAAGGCAACACATAAATTCGTACAGAGGCGACTTTTCTCCTAGTGAGTACGGTTTCAGCGTTATACCCTTTATTTTTAAATGGTATTAGAGACTGTTAACGGATTCAGGATTCGTCGCTTTTTTGAGAATTTTTGGCGGATTTTCTTTTGGTTTGTTGGGGGTAATATACGAATTACAACACATCCGTGAATTGTGACTCTGTTAAGATTTTGATGCCAAGTTTTTTTGCCTTGTCCAGCTTGGAGCCCGGATCTTCACCTACGACTAGATAGTCAGTCTTCCCACTAACTGTATTGGTAACTTTCCCCCCCCTGTCCTTGATCAAATTAGCAGCTTGTTCTCGCGAATAATTTTCAAGAGTACCAGTCAAGACTAACACTTTACCAGAAAATGCATGGTCTTTACGAACCTCGCGCTTCTCGGCTTTTGGAACGACACCATTTTTTAACAAGTCATGAATCTCTTTGAGGTTCTCTTCATGTGAAAAATATTGGATAATGGCTTGTGCCGTTTTTTCTCCAATTCCCTCAATTTCCTTGAGCTCTTCTTCACTCATTTTTGATAGGGTTTGTATGTCTCCAGCATTGCCTGCAAGGATTTCTGCGGTCTCCTCTCCAACATACTTGATTCCCAAGGCAAGAATGAACCGCGCAAGGCTCACATGGCGAGAATCTTCGATGCTCTTAAGGAGATTTTGGATAGATTTTTCTTTGAATCCTTCGAGCTTCTCAAGGTCTTTCGCTTCAAGCAAATAAATATCGGAGACTTTTTGGATCAGTTTTCTTGTACAAAGCTGTTGGACAACTTTCTCACCTAAATGACCAATGTCCATAGCATCTTTACTAGCGAAATACACAATACGGCGCATGTTCTTTTCTGGACATCTGGGATTAGGGCAGCGCACGGCGACTTCACCTTCGATATGTACAACCTTCGTCTTACAACAAGGGCAGTCTTTAGGCATTTTCCAAGGATGAGAATCTTTCGGCCGGAAATGCTTGTCGACCTCAACAACTTTAGGGATCACGTCCCCCCCCTTTTCAATGACAACAGTGTCGTTAACGCGGATATCTTTTCTCTCAATTTCTTCTTGGTTGTGCAGTGTGGCTCTGGCAATTGTGCTTCCAGCCAAAAAAACGGGCTCAAGTTCCGCTACAGGAGTCAACACACCTGTCCTTCCCACCTGTACGGTGATATCATTGATCTTAGTTTTCGCTTGTTCCGGCGCAAATTTGTAAGCAATAGCAAAACGGGGGCTTTTACCAGTTGTGCCTAATGAGCCGTGTAATTTTAGATCATCTACTTTGACAACAATGCCATCGATGTCAAACAACATCTTTTTCCGTTCACTGTGAATCTTTTCTGCAAAGTCCATGATATCATCAATTGTCACACAGCGCGCAAACTGTCCTTTGTGGAAGCAAGGAAGTCCAAGTTCGTGGAGAAATGGATGGATCTCTGTTTGATGTTTTATTCCGGCTGAAGCAAAGTCAACAATCCCATAAAATACCGTTGATAGTTTACGAGTTACAACTTCTTTGGGATCAAGAAGCTTCAGGGAGCCTGCAGCTGCATTTCTTGGATTAGCCCAAGGCTCTTCCCCTTCTTCCTCTGCCCTATTGTTGAGCTCTTGAAAGACTTCATGAGGCATAAAAACTTCCCCTCTAATCTCAAGGACATCAGGATATGACCCAGCTAGCTCAAGAGGCAAAGAGAGAATCGTTTTCATATTGGCTGTGATATCGTCCCCTTTGCGTCCATCGCCTCTGGTCACTGCCCGCACGAAAACACCCTTTTCATAGCGAACGGAAACTGCTACGCCATCCATTTTAAGCTCTGAACAGAAGGCAGTATCCTTTCGTTCCAGCAATTTTTCCACGCGTTTGATGAAATCCTCAACTTCTTCACGGCTATAGGTATTTGCCAAGGACAGCATCGGGGACTCATGCTGCACCTGTTTAAAACCCCGCGTCAAAGGATCCCCTACGCGTTGAGAAGGAGAGGTCGGCAGCACCCAATCGGGATGAGCTTTTTCTATCTCAAGGAGTTTTTTATATAGCTGGTCGTAATTGTAGTCTGAAATGAGGGGGCGACTTTCGACATAGTAGAGTCGATCGTGCTTACGGATTTCTTTGATCAGCTCGAGATATTCTTTTTTAAGAGACATAAAGTCTGTCGTTGATTTTTTTACTTTACGGGACAGTTTATTTTCCAATTAGATCAATTATTTTAACCTCATTCCACTTTATGATGTCGAATGAGGTTAAAATAACAGGCTCGTAATTACTGTGAAAATTCTACCTGAAAAATCATGGTTGCCAAAGGAGCTAGACGAATTGTAAATCCAGAAGTATGTCCTTGAGCATCTTTTTCAATCATCACGCTTGGGCTAATTTTGCCCGATCCGCCGAATTCTTCTCTATCGCTATTAAATACTTCGGAGATCTTGGTCACGTTGTGTAAATGCACTCTATAGTCGGAAACATATTCAGGTGTGAAGTTATGGACACATGCAAAATATTGTCCATCTCCCTTTCTTAAATAACTGAGGACACAGTTTTTACGGTCCGAGAAATCGATCCATTCAAATTTTTCATGGTTAAAGTCCTCTTTCCAAAGTGCTGGTGACTGGTGATAGAGCGCGTTGAGCTGCTTCACGCACTCATGCATTCCCTTGTGTCGATCGTATTGGAGCAAATGCCATGGGAGCTCTTCTCTACAGTTCCATTCATTCCATTGTCCGAGCTCGCCGCCCATAAAAAGAAGTTTTTTTCCTGGTTGACACATCATATAACTGTAAAGAAGTCGTAAGTTAGCAAATTTTTGCCAATCATCTCCTGGCATCTTTGAGAGCAGGCTCGCTTTACCATGGACAACTTCATCATGGGAAAGTACAAGGACAAATTTTTCAGAGAAGGCATACAACAAGCCGAATGTGAGATCATTCTGATGGTGGTGCCGGAAAATCGGATCAACATGAAAATAGTGTAGCGTATCATTCATCCATCCTAAGTTCCACTTAAGGTCAAAACCTAGACCTCCCCATTCTACCGGGGTAGTGACCCCAGGAAACGCAGTCGACTCCTCCGCTATCATTATACTGCCGGGACATTGCTGATGGACAACCGAGTTAAGGTGCTTTATAAATTCAATGGATTCTAAATTCTCTCTTCCACCTTGAGGATTAGGGATCCATTGCCCTTGAGCGCGTCCATAATCGAGATACAGCATCGAGGCCACTGCGTCTACTCGCAAGCCATCAATATGCATTTTTTGCAGCCAGAACAGTGCGCTTGCAATCAAAAAATTTGACACTTCATGGCGACCAATATTGAAGATGTGCGTGCTCCAATGGGGATGAAAACCCTGGCGCGGGTCTTCATGTTCGTAAAGAGATGTGCCATCGAATTCTCTTAAAGAAAAATCATCGCTTGGAAAATGTGCGGGCACCCAATCGAGAATTACTCCAATTCCATTAAGATGTAAATAATTCACAAAATATTGAAAGTCATCAGGAGTGCCAAAGCGGCTTGTAGGAGCAAAAAAGCCGGTGACTTGATAGCCCCACGATTCATCGTAAGGATGTTCTGCCACAGGCATGAGCTCGACGTGAGAAAAATGCATCAATTTACAATAGTCGACCAACTGATGCGCAATCTCTTTATAGTTTAAATAGTCGCCATCTTTTCTCTTCCATGAGCCTAAATGCACTTCATATGCATTCATCGGCTGAGACTTGACATCTCGCTGTTTTTTCTTTTGCATCCATTCTTCATCCGTCCATGAGAATTGACTCTCCCAAATGACAGAAGCAGTAAGAGGTCTTTTTTCATGCCATAAAGCATATGGGTCTGTCTTTACTTTAATTTGTCCGGAAGGTGTACGGATCTCAAATTTATACTTTTCCCCCTTCTTTAACCCTGGGACAAAAAGCTCCCACACCCCTGAGCTTCCCATGCTCCTCATGGGATTCATTCTCCCGTCCCAATGGTTAAAATCTCCAACTAATGAAACGTTTTGCGCAGAAGGTGCCCATACGGCAAATTTAACTCCATCAACATCTTGATGCCGCACGATCCTCGCTCCTAAGATGTTAAAGAGCTGGTAGTGCACTCCTCTGCTGAACAAATGGGCATCGATCTCTCCAAATGTCGGCATAAAAGCGTAAGGATCATGCGCAAGCAGCCCGTTAGTGTGATAAATCTGATAATCTTTGGCAGTTGTATGAGCAGGAGCTTCCACCTCAAATATCCCCCTTCGATCAATGCAGTGGGCATTGACAATATCTCCAAAAAGCTTGAGATGGATCTCTTTTGCACCAGGTCTCCATAAACGGATCACTTTTTTCCCATTCTCGACCTTGTGGATGCCAAAAAAATGATGTGGGTCATGAAGATAAGTTTGCAGGGAATTTGAGAGCTGTTGATCTGATTCCATTTCCAGCATCCTCTCCTCCAAAATGTTGAACCTGAAAGTCGATACTAATTTTTCTTCGGGGTAGGCTCTTCCACCTTAATAATTATTTTTTAGATATTTGAATAGCTCAAAAGTGATATCATTTAACAGAAATAATGTTCACAAGTGCACAATGGATTTTACTGAGCACCAAAGCCTGGAATGAGAGGCCAACTCAATGAGTCGGCCCGAGTGAAGGCGTAGGGGCGCAAGCAAAAGCCATCTGCAATGGTGAATAATATTTCTGATAAGTGGTATTACATTCAAAAATCCATTAAATTTCAGAAACAAGAATGTTTGTCGATAAACTCTCGACATTCACGACATGGATAATGATGGAGTAGGTAGACTAAGTGATCAGAAATCTCACATGCCCGATCAAAAAAGCCCATGTGCTTAAAACATAGCATCATCCCGAACAGGGATTTACAATGAAATTGGAAGCTCTTATGTGAGTTCTTGCAAAAAGAAGACAGCTCAAAAAGCTCTTCAAAATCGCACAGGGCCCTCTCAAAATCTCTTAAGACGAGAAAACACTCTGCACGCCTGATATGTGCTTCGCATCTTTTTTCAAATTCATGTTTAGGGATTGTTAATAGAAAATGTGTTTCGAACTCAATCTTCTCTTCAATAGAGAAAAAAGGGGTTACACAATGGTCCCATCCATTACAGAAAAAGAAAGGGAAGATTACCGCAAACAGGACAATCTTTCTCACATTTTCCCCTTTTCTAGCAACTAATCGAGTGATATCCTTTAATGATCATTATGCAAATATCAAACAATATTTTTCTCTTTAGCATACCTGTTGTTAATCTCATAACAAGGCGTGAGAAAGAAAATCGATATTTCGAAGCTGCTACGAGAAATCCCCCTTCTGTTGGCAGACTCCCTCTATTAAACGCTGAAAGAAAAAAATTCCAAAAAGATTATCTAAAAGGAATGGGAATCCAAGCCATTATCGCAATTTCCGCTTTAGCGTTAAAAATCCTGTTCCCATTACCAAGCGCAATAGGCGCTACTGCAATTTTGGCATTTGCTTGTTTTAGCTTAAATGCCAGCATCTCGTTACCCATGCACTTTTTTTTAGGCAATATATATATTTCTGTAAAGTATAGACAAAAGAGTAGCTGCTAAAAAATGGCGAAAGCCAGTTATTGAGTATAGAAATAAAAAACCGGTTTCTCTGCTTTGCTTGGATTAGCAGCCTTATAATCTTCAACGAATTGCTTTAAGACAGTCCTCACAGCTGAAATAATCTGTTTCTCATTTTTATCCTCTGCAAAAGAGCTAGCAACCCAAGCATGAGTCATGCATGTCGTATCCGTTTTTTTGATTATCGTTGCAGTATCCATAAATAACGTTGTCTCGACAACAGGCATCCTTTTATCACTAAAAACAGATATGTTTTTAACTACTAAAGATAGGGAAGCTTCGGATTTTCCAAATCCACTTACATCAGGAATATCTAAATTCACAATCTTCCCTATCTCTCCAAATTCCCTTGCAATTTCTTGATTAACCTTATCTCGCAATGAAGGCGATAGGGAATAATGCGTTACTGAAAAAGATTTAAAATTCTTTAGAGAATTACAACCCAATAATTGAGCGCTAGACAATTCCTGGATATCTTCTTGCGCCTTCTCAGACTTGCTTTGCGCAAGTACGCTCTGCGAAGCCAGAATACCGAGTAGCGCAAGGCTTCTACTTATTTTGATAGCCATAACTTTAGTCCCGTGCTGGATCTGGAGGAATACCAAACAACCTATTTTTATCGTTCCAAAGCTTCCATTTTTCTGTAATTGGCGTTAAAAATTTCTTGATGTATTCTTAGAATTATTGACGAATATGGTATTTATTTCTCTTTTTTTTACACAAGATATTTTTTGAATTGTTGATACGAAGGACTTAGATACTGTAAGTGAACTTTACCCATTGTTATTTGGTGTGCAAGGCTATTTTTGGAAACGGTCTAGGTAGAGAGGTTGATCTGCTTTTAACTTAAGAGCAATTCCTGCTTCAATCATCCTTCCTTTCTCTTTAAGATTAGCTCGGACACGAAATGCTTTTAGAGGTTTTTGTAGGACAAGGCGAACTTCTCGAGTTTTGATAGGACGGATAATTGCTCTACGCAGAAGTTTTTTTGACCATTCCATCTCTAAATGATCCCCTTCAAGAGTTTGTAGACCAAGAAATCGCCCTGCGTCAAAGTCTACTGGCAAGCAAGGGAGAAGTAAGAGATCATTTCCGTCTTGCTGGAAGAATAACGAACGAATGAGTTCAGCCATAGAAGACAAAAGTGTTAACGGACTATTCTTAAGATCACTGCAGATCGGAGGAAATCCTTGGTGCAAGTCGTCATATAATGTCGGAGTCAAAATCCCCCTGAATGCAGCAGTGAGAAGGTTGTTAAAATCAGCGCTTTTCGTGCGCACCTGTTTGTCTTCGACACTTAAACGGCATAGATCAAAGAGTGTCTTCTCCCCTTGAAAAGAAATCATACCCCCATTCGGGATCCACTCACTTAACCGCAAGAGCACGGGAAAAATCTCCTTGAGGTCAGCCCGTCTTAGCACCATGTCCCAATCGAGCTGCTTATGCATTCCAAGGGAAAGCCTACTGTGAATAGGTGTTGGGAATTCGGCACAACCTTTTGCAAGAATAATATCTTGAGCAGCTACAGGACTTTTCTCCCACTCTAAAACAAGATCAGATTTCTTCTTGATTACACGATAACGAAAATACCCGTCTTGGCCTTTCCCATGAACGCGGACAGATCCTTTTTCCAGATCGAGCATAATCGTAAAATCCTGCACTGGGCCCCGAATGGGTAAAATATGGGTGCAGCTGACAAGAGGCCCTCGCATTGTACGCACATGGACCATTGCAGGAAAAAAAGCTCCTGCCCACTCTGTCTGTGGAATGGGGCAACAAGTTCCAGGAGAATGGGAAAATGGGATCAGCCTAGTAGCAATTTCAATGCGCATGTGTTACCGCCTTGCCCATAAAGCCTAAAGCCTGATTTTCGACTAACTGAATGGGGTAGATTTCATTGATCTCAATTGTATTTTTTGGAACAAAGACCGGAAGAAATGTGCGCGTATGGCCAAATAAATAACCAGGCATTGCGAGATCTTCCGACTCGATTAGAACTTCATCGCTGCTATTGAGGAATTTCTTTCGAAGATTAAATGCTGCCCGCTCTGATGCTTGCAATACTTCTGCTTTACGCGTTTGGATCACATCTAGTGGAACTTTGTTCGGATAGAGTGCAGCGCGCGTCTTAGGCCTTTCACTGTAAGGGAACATATGCACTTTGGCAAACTGCACATCTTCGATCGCTTGCAGTGTTTGGGCAAAATCTTCCTCAGTTTCTCCGGGAAAGCCCACGATCACATCGGTTGTGAAAGTAAACGTTGGACACGCTGTGAGCAATTTGTCGATGGTCTGATAAAAAATTTGCCGTGTATATTTACGGTTCATTCTTTTGAGCACCGCATTTGAGCCCGCCTGCAATACGATATGCATTGAAGGACAAGTCGTCTTGCCGTTGACAATCGCATCGATGAGGTCGTCATCGACCTCGTCAGGATCAATCGATGAAACTCTGAGACGCTTTAAACCTGGAACATCGTCCACTGCACGGATGAGGTCTGCAAGACGTACAGGTTTTTCCCCTGGTCCGGGGTTCCCATCAAAATCTCCAATATTGATCCCTGTGAGGACCACTTCTTTAAACCCGCGTTCTATAAGTCCCCGGATCTCATTGAGAACATCCTCTAACCGACGGGATCTTGATCTCCCTCTCACATAGGGTATGATGCAGTATGTGCAAAATGAATTGCATCCGTCTTGGACTTTTACAAAGGCGCGTTGATGCCCCTCAAATTGGGTGATCGAAAACTCTGGAAGATCCTCATGTGGAAATATCTTAGAAAGGAGGTTTTCTTTTTCTTTATTAGACACGACGTGTTTCACACCAGGAATCTGAAGTAGTTCTTCAGGACTTCTCTCAGCAAGGCACCCTGTGACAAGAATTTCCGCGCCAGGGTTTTCCCGCGCAAGCGAACGGATGCTATGGCGACTTGAACTATCAGCACTGCTTGTCACTGTGCATGTATTGACCACACAAACATCCGCGCTTTCGTCATCTGATGCTGGCTGATACCCAAGCGCTGTAAGCTGGCTCGCATAGGCTTGCGACTCATATTGGTTTGTGCGACACCCTAAAGTGACTATCTTGAATTTCTTTGTCAAAAACCCACCTTCAAATTCGCTAGATATTTAGATATCTTGCGTAATTAAAGGTTCGTCGATTTTCGACTTCAAATTGAAGGGGTTACATACGCAAGATGTTATTACCCCTTCAATTTGAAGTCGAAAATCGACGAACCCTTAATTACGCAAGAGGGCTATTATGCCATGTCAAATACTGTTCTTCAAGGACACAAAAAGGCCTTGCGTGAAATAAATTTTTTATTAAGATGAGACCCATGATATTCTCTTCAGTAGTTTTCTCACTTTTCGCCGTCCTCAACAGCTTAGGAAACATCCCTCTATTCGTCGCCATTTTGGGACGTTTTGACGTCAAACGACAAAGAAGCATTATTTTCAGGGAGCTGCTTTTTGCCTTGGGTTTGCTCTTATTATTCAATTTCTTCGGCGATAACATTCTGAATGTACTGGGTATCTCTCAGCCAATCATCGGAATGGCAGGTGGCACTCTTTTGTTCATCATTGCTCTTGGGATGATCTTCCCTAAAACTGAGGAAGGAAAAGCAGCTTATAAAGAGCCCTTTATCGTTCCGCTTGCCACCCCTATCCTTGCTGGACCTGGATCGCTTGCCGCAGTCATGGTCTATGCTGAAAAGATACAAAATCCTTGGGTAATGACTGGAGCTATCATTGCTGCCTGGTTCCCATCGCTTCTCATTCTATTGGCTTCATCCCATATCAAATATTTACTTGGTGAAAAAGGACTGCTTGCTTGTGAAAAGCTCGGCGGCATGTTGATCAGCTTGATCGCAGTCAAGATGTTTGCCAGTGGAGCAATTGAATTTGTCAAAGCCTCAATGACGACAGGCTCTTAATAGACCTCTTGCGTAACTAAGGGTTCGTCGATTTTCGTATATTACCCCTGCAATTTGAAGTCGAAAATCGGCGCAAAAGAACTCGAAAATCGACAGAACCTTAATTATGCAAGAGCTCTAGAAATAACCTTCTTGACGCAAAGATGTGTATTTTCCTGCACCCACAATGAGATGGTCCGCAAGATTAATTCCCATCACTATGCCCGATTGAACAAGTACAGCTGTTAAGTCTAAATCAGCCTTCGAAGGTGTAGGATCTCCACTGGGATGGTTATGAACTACAACTAAACTATGGGCTTTATGGCGAACAGCAGGATAAAAAACTTCTCTAGGATGGACTAACACTTCAGAAAGTGTACCGATACCTATCAGCTCTTTATGGATGGCCCTTCCCTTGACATCTCTCAGAACAACCATGAGCATTTCTTGCTTAGCATTTCCCAGACAATCTTTGACTAGGGCGTAGATCTCATTTGACGTCCTGGCGGGTGGCTTATCTGCTCTATCTGTTCCTGTAGCCCTAGATGCAATCTCTAAAGCAGCTTTCAAAGAAATTGCCTTTGCTGAGCCAATCCCCTTAATCTCTTCGAGCTCTGCAATCGATGCTTCAAGCAAACCGGACAAACTACCAAAACGAGCAAGTACCTCTTGTGCAAGCAAGAGAGATGATTTTCCTTTGGTCCCAGTAGAGAGAAGAATTGCCAACAACTCACTTAAAGAAAGAGACTCAGCGCCTCCTTTTAGAAGCCTTTCGCGAGGCCTTTCTTCAGATGGTAAATTACGAAGAAGGTAGGACACTGCTCAACCGAATTGAAAAGGAAAGATTTTATATTCTAAACGTTGGGGAACTTCAATTTCAAGCAAGATGTCATTGGCCTCGTAATCACAATTGATCACGCGTCCTTCTCGCATGAGTTCGCTTACAAGTACATACTGGCTCTGAGGAATACGGAGCTTAAACACTTTGCGCAAGGCAGCAATCTCTTGTTGCATCACTTCTAATAGATCTGCAAAACCTGCCCCATTGAGTGCTGAAATTTGGACAGTTTTCGGATATTTGATCCTCAGTTTTTGTAGAATGATAGGGTCTGTGCATGCGTCGATCTTATTAAGAACTGTGATGATTGGGAATTTTTCTGCACCTAATTCTTTCAAAACTTCTAAAGTCGCTTCTGCTTGTTGCATGGCTTGTGGATGACTGACATCGATCAAATGCAACAAAATATCTGTATGTACAGCTTCTTCCAGAGTGCTTTTAAAAGCAGCAACCAGTGTATGGGGAATCTTGCGTATAAATCCTACTGTGTCAATAAGGAGAATTTCTTGACGGTTAGGAAGAAGGAATTTGCGTGTAGTCGTATCTAAAGTTGCAAATAATTTGTCTTCTACGATCACATTGGCTTGCGTCAAGGCGCGTAAGAGCGTCGATTTGCCTGCATTGGTGTATCCAATGATGGCAAATGTCGGGATGCCCGAGCGCATTCGAGCGCTGCGTTGTACTCCGCGCTGCGCGCGGACGTCTTCGATCTCTTTATGTAGCTGGTCTACCCTTTTGCGCAGCAAGCGGCGGTCGATCTCAATTTGTTTTTCCCCTTCCCCTTTTACAAAAGCACCTCCACTAGCGCTTTGACGAGAAAGGTGGGTCCACAATCTTTTCAAACGTGGAAACTGATATTTGACGCGCGCAAGGTCAACTTGCAACCGCGCTTCGCGTGTTTGTGCACGTTGAGCAAAAACTTCAATGATCAGCTCTGTGCGGTCTATGACGGGACGTTTAAAAAATTGTTCGAGGTTCCGCTGTTGTTGAGGAGAAATTTCTTCATCAAAAAGGATAAGGTCGGCATTGAGCTCATCTGCAATGCGGTTTAGTTCATCAAGCTTTCCCTGCCCTAAATATAGTCCCGCATCAATTTTACGCACGGAGCACGGGATTTTTGATACGGCATGCAGGCCATAGGTCTCACAAAGGCGCTCGAGCTCATTTAAAGAATCTTCACAAGCTTCCCTTTCAGACCCGGAGGAATAGACGCCTAGGAGGAGAGCATTCTTTAAATCTTTTAACTCAATTTGATCTAGAGGTTTTTTATGCGTTTTTTCGTTCATATTATAATGGAATAGGAATGTTAAGGCCGTCGTAGCTTAAGAAAAACCCTTCAGGGAGGGATTGTTGAGTGGACTCATGGTCCAATTCGTGAGCGATGTGAGAAAAGTAGACTTTTTTCGCACCCGTCTCTTTAGCGAAAGCAATTGCTTCTTCAATACTAAAATGGGACACCGTCGGTTTTTCTCTCAATGCGCTTAAAACTAGAGTATCTACCCCTTGCAAATGATCAATGATTGATGGATCGTATTCGCGGATATCCGTGACATAAGCAAATTTGCCAATTTTTATCCCTGTCACTTTCATACCTGCTTGAGAGTAGCTAAAATACTGGATGTCTATCCCGCAAAATTGCGTAGAGCCAAAATCGGAAGAGAGGACTTCAAGGGAAAAAAGAGAGGCATGTCTTTTGTCAAAAAAATAAGGGAAACGCGCTTGAAATTCTAGCAGTGTTTCTTGGGACAAAAGAACTGGGATCGCTTTATGATGAAAGAAAAAAAACGGACGCAGGTCGTCAATTCCATTAAGGTGGTCTGCATGCCCATGGGTCAAGATCACTCCGTCAAGATCATTGATATCAGCCCTTAAAAGCTGCGTGCGCAAATCAGTGCCGGCATCGACGAGTATGCGCCGCCCATTAACAGTAAGAAATAACGCAGGCCGCAACCTCTTGTTGCGCCCATCATTAGAGATGCAAACAGCGCATTTACACCCAACGACAGGAACTCCAATTGAAGATCCGGTGCCTAAAAATAAACAAGTTCCATTCATAGCCATCATATTATTACGGAAAGCTCTGGATCTGCAAGAGAATCCGTACCGGTCAAAATAGCCTCGGCTAACTGCTTACCTACATACGCATGGTAAAGAAGCCCTCGTGAGCCCATCCCCGTGATCACCCATGCATTCTGTCTCATCCTACGGGCGATTGGATAGTAATGTCCGATTCGGTTGGCCCTAACACCAGAGCGCACTTCGACAACATCCAAAACAATTTTATCAATACCAAGTGACCTAAGGCGCGGGGTGAGACTTTTTAGGGCGACCTCTAGATCTGGCTCTTCTGTTTCAAAATTCCGTTCATATGTGGAACCAATGATAAGGGCCTCTTCGCCGGGTGATTTGATCAAATACCCTTTTCCCACCATAGGACATGTCTGAGTATGCGCATGTCGAAATTTTATAAGCTGCCCTTTCATCCTGCTTATTTTGGAGGCTAGTTCAGGAAAAAACTGAGAAACTTGACTACCTGCAGCCACAACAACATGTGAATAGCCATCTAAATCTTTGAGAGAGGGCAATTTCTCCTGAATAAATTGGGCTCCCTTGCCTGAACATGCCTTTTTCATGCCTTCTACATATCTGTTCGCATGGATGGTAAGACCACTTTTAATAAAAAATAAGTTTTCATCGATTTTTTCTACATCGCGATAGGTTTTTGCATGCTCAGAAAATATCGCATCATGTTCTGGAAGGAAGGCTAACCGGATAATCCCAGTGCGCTCAGCAACAGGAATTCCAAGCGTATGTTCTGCGACTAAAAGAAGGTCCAACGTTGCTGCCAAGCCCTCGCTTGCTTTCCAACTCCGTTTGCACTGCTCACCAGCATATGGATGAAGCAAGCCCGAAGCTATAGGAGAAGCCCCTTCACATTCTGGATCTTCATAGAAATCAACCCGCACCCCCTTCTTTAAAAGTGCCCAACCAACAGCAAGACCACTAAACCCCGTCCCAACAATAGCAATCCTCATCTGACCTTCAACGTCTTGCTGACGTAAACAAAAGCTTCAGCAGAAAAATTAAAGAAAAAGATTACAACTGGGGCTAAAACTGCAGCAAATGGGATCATCAAAAACAGCCATTGCAAACTAATAGTCAATAGGTGTTTTGAATCAAGATATTGCCGGTCCGTGAGATAAGCCCCCAAAACCAATAGACCAACAGCAACTAATACAGGCAAGAGTGCTAAAAAAAACAAGCCAAGATGCAAAAGGATGCGCCCTTTGAGCCTCTCTAAAAGATGTTCAAAGAGATTCCATTCGTTCCATGATTTCAGTGCGAGCGCTGGAGCTGCTAAAAATAATAGAACCAAACAACCCAGGCTCATCAAGAGTGAAATGACAACAAGCAAGAACGGTCCAAATGAAAATAGTGCACTTAAAATATCCCCTATATGAGGGACTGCTTTTAGAAGATAAAAAATACCCATTGCCATCCAAAGGAGAAAATACCCCAAAACGACTGGGACAAAAATGTGGGTTGCAAAAACCATCAAGCTACTTGATGTGCGGATAATACGGATCCATTTGACTGGATGCCCTTTGATCTCATCATGATAAGAACGGGTGAGAAGGATCCCTGCACACAATAACACTGCGGAAATTAAAAACACCGGCAAAAAACCGAGACTCATTTTTATCCAATCTCCAGACAAAAATCCCAATGTGCGGCAAAGCACTACTAGCAACCCGCTTACTGCGAGAAAAGGAAAGAGCATAAAGAATTTTTGCTTGGAGAAGGAAAATCTCCAGGCACGGACAAACATGAGTTCAAGATGGGCTAGAGACATAAGTCAACGATGTTTTTTACTTTGGGACCCATTGTACTTCAGAATATGCTATAGATCAAAAGTAATCATCCCCTAGACTTATAAAAATAGCGGGGGCGGACGATTGGGGTTCCTTTACCACCTCTAGCCTCTAGCCTTTCGTAGACAATTTGGATTGAAATGCCCACGCATCGGGCCATTCCAAAAAGCACAGTAAAATATTCTGGATAGGGAAATCCGGCAGCAGTGAGCATCGTGCCAGAGATCGCATCGACATTAGGATAAGGATCAGCAACCTTAGGGTTCTCTTTCAAAACTTTACTACCTACAGTACGGAGCATAAGGGCAATTTTTACTAGCGGGTGGCTAGAATAATGTTGTTTGACAAATTCATATTGGACAGCAGCTCGAGGATCTTCCACGCGCAAAACAGCGTGTCCAAACCCATATACAAGTTCGTTGTTGGCAAGCCTGTGGCGAATTAATTTTTCCACGTCTTGCTCAGTCGCATTTTCTCCAACATTTTTTAAAACTTCTCGAACAAACATCAAACTATCTTGGTTCGCCCTTCCATGGCGTGGCCCTTCTAGTGCACACATTGCCGCCGAAAGAGACCCATACATGTCCTCTAAAGACGAAGCAACTGCTTTACCAACAAAAGTCGACAGGTTGCCTCCCCCATGATCGAAGTGGAGGTTGCTAAAAAGCTTTAGAGCTTTTCCCAGCTCATCTTTATGTCCATTTGGAATATTGAGCATATAAACAAAGTTATCCACATAGCTCAAATCTTTTCGAGGCTCCAAAGTGGCTCCCCATCCCGCGTGATGGTTGATACATGTCGCAACAAGATGGGGAAGTTTTGCTATCACCTGAAGACAATCAAAACGATAATGCTGCTTGCTTTCAAGCATCCCCAAAATGAGAAGCGCAGCAGAAAAGAGCTTCATCGGGCTGCCAATCCTCGGTAAGGACTCAATATGACGGATTGTTTCCTTGCTGCAAGTCATTTCATCATGAATTCGTGCGAAAAATTGAGAGACTTCTTTCTCATTACCTTGGTTGCCATGATAGAGCAGATAAATCACTTCTTCGGGCTTTTTATAGGCGAGCTTGTCTACAGGGATCCCAATATAAGATAATCCTTTTTGGGGATCTACATACGAAGTCGTGCAATATCCAACAGGAATTCCCCGGAGCCCTGTTTCCAAATGCTCAGGAGTAAGCTCAAATAGTATTTCCAACGGCTTTTCTTGTGCAGACATGAGCAATAATCCTTATAGTAAAGGTGCAATCAAAGTTCTTTCGTCTAACAGCTCTTTTTCAGAAGTTGAGATTTTCTCCCTTAAGAAAGAATTAATCTCCAACCCTTTGACAATTTCAATTTTACCTTCGCCATGACTTCTGCAAGGAAAAGAAAAGACAACCCCTGGAGCAATTCCGTATGGATTACCATCCGAATAAATTCCAACAGAAAACCATTCTCCCTGAGGTGTTGGGAAAACAATACTTTTCATTGAATCAATAGCCGCATTCGCAGCTGATGCTGCAGAAGATTTACCCCGAGCTGCAATCACTTCAGCTCCTCGTTTTTGTACCAGGGAAAAAAAAGATGATTCTAACCATTGATGATCTTGGATCATTTCAGTCACTGGTCTCCCCTTTATAAGAGCATGGAAATAATCAGGGACTTGTGTTGAAGAGTGATTTCCCCATATCGCAACATTGCGCACTTCACTGATTTCCACTTGAGATTTCTTTGCTAGCAAATAATGAGCGCGGTTTTGATCGAGCCTTGTCATAGCAAAAAATTGCCGAGCATTCAGCTTCTCTGCCTTTTTTAAAGCAATTAAACAGTTTGTGTTGCAAGGATTTCCAACGACCAAAGTGAGCACGCTCGGATCTGCAACTTCCTGAAGCGCTTTACCTTGTTCAATGAAGATCCGCGCGTTTTCATTTAATAGGTCTTTTCGTTCCATTCCAGGCCCTCGCGGCTTTGCACCGACAAGAAAAACATAATGGGCCCCATGAAACACAGTGTAGGGGTCCGATCCAAAATGAATTTCTTGAAGCAGAGGAAAAGCACAATCCTCTAACTCCATCACGACTCCCTTAAGCGCTTCGATACACTCAGGGACTTCTAGAATGTGCAAGGAGATGGGCTGCTTATTTCCCAAAAATTCTCCACTGGCAATCCTAAAGAGCAAACTATAGGCAATCTGCCCAGCTCCTCCCGTGACAACAATTCTTTTAACGGCTCGTGACATAAAAAATTTGAATTACTACTTTTTCCACTTTTTATCACGTCATCCATAGAATTAAAATATTTTTCCATCAGTTCAAAAAAAATTTAGCGATCCGAGTTTTATTTGAAATCAATATTTAATTGCCGTATAATATAATAAATAATAACAAAAGCAAACAACATGAGCTTGCCATTAATTAATTTAACAAATCACATTCCATCTTTAAACAAAGACAATCTTCATCCTACAAAAGAAAATCCTAGAGCAACCTATATTGATGAAGGCCTTTGGAAAGTAGACATTGATTTTTTTAAAAAGCAGACGTCGGAATCGACGGAACATCTAAAGAAATCCACCCTTTATAATAACACTTTTGAATCACTCGACGCTCTTTGCTTATCTGAAGCCAAAAGAAGACATCCTGGGATAAAACTCTCGCAAAAAAAAATTGCTAAATTAAAGCTGCAAATAGCACACAGCGCTTGCAACCGACGTGATTTTTATAGCAAGCCAAGCATTCTTGCCCCCGAACTTAAACAAGCATTTGGGGCTACAGATGAAGAACTCAAAAACTTGGAAACACAGTCCTTGTTCCTTCATAATAGCCCATTAAATGGTCAAAGTTACCGAAAGCCTGACGGGTCCATATGTCATTTAACGCATGCCTTAACAAGCAGCAATGACCGCACTGCCAATACAGTTGGAATGGCTCGCGTGCTCGCCGACAGAACGAATCGCAGCATCTGCTATACAGGCAGACCGGATTCCAAACATAAGGCCACTGAGCAAGTCTCGATGATGTTTTTACATGAGATCAAAAGCCAGTGCAATAAAGGGATCACGAAAAAAGGCGATGTCTATGAATTCCAATATGTAGTGAATTGCCTTTTAGACACAAACCCCCTACAACAACCCCCATTCAGCACAGCGCTTCCATTCTTCCCAGAAAGAAAATTCGTTGAAGACGAAGTAGCCGCCTTGGAAGCACTTAAAAAAGAGATCATCACAGTCATCGATCCTGAGACAAAGACTCAATATAATGTTCGGATAAAACCGATCCTCATTAGCCAACAAGCAAACTTTATTCACCGATTACGGAACATCCTCCCTCCATTTTTGACAGGAGCACTGCGTTCCCAAGAAATTTCTCATAAAGGCTACGAAGAGCTTTTTGCCTATGCAAAAAAAATCATGGAATCAAAGGGCCCGTATGGGAAAGAACGTCTCCAAAGCATTTTAAATGCAATGAATAACCCATTTGCCCTTGCCCCTGAAAAAGAACTCTTCCTTAGAGATCTTCTCTGTAAAGAACTTGGACTACCTATTGTGTATCACTGCAAAAGTAGCACCGACCGAACTAGCATTGTGGCGGTTAGCGCCGCCCTCCATCAATGGCAAGCTATGCGCTTGCCGATTCCAAGAGATTTCGTTTCGCTTCTAGACGACTGTCGCTTTAAAGAGCTTGTCGCAATGAACTTAATGACTGCCCATCAAGTCACCAGATATTCACGCGCAGCTAAAGGGGAAGTTAATGGAGAAAAGCTGAATAAGAACATCCTAGGATTAGAATATGGCAAAGGAGCCCTCATCAACTCGCAAATTCCACAGTTACTTCCAAAAAGATATGTCAAAGAATATGAGCCATGGAAAAATTTCAAACAAAAGGTCCAAAACCTTTCAATGCCTAAAAAAATTGCTTTAGGTGGCGCTCTTGCCGTCTCTTCCCCTCTCATTGCCGCGGCAGGAATTTTTGGGCTCATCATTATACAAATGTTAGGACTGATCAGTACTGCAGCCGCTCCTCTTGCAGGGAAAAATTGGCGTTTATGCTTGCATCCCATACTCCCGATAACCTTATTAAAAAATTTAAATGACGCACTTCCAAAATATGTCTTTAATGAAAGTTCTCCGCAAATTAAAGAACGCTCCCTTTTAAAAGCAAAAGTCAAAGGCGTTGATTGACCACTAGCATATGACATGATATGATCTTCGAGACTGTAAACAGTCTTTTAGCTCAATACAAGCAAGGCTTTTCATGCTTTTTGTCATTTTGATGTATGCGGTGTGGTCTTCTGTTTTCTCCCTCGGTAAAACAGCGCTAGAGTCTAGCCCTCCGATCTTCCTTACTGCAGCCCGCATGCTCGTAGCAGCCTTTCTCCTTTTAGGATTCGTCCTGCTGCGCAAACGCACATCATTAAACTTGTCACTCAAGCAATGGCTCTCTCTATTCTTGTTAGGGGTCATGAGCATCTACTTGACAAACGTATTAGAATTCTGGGGCCTACAATATCTCCCAGCAGGAAAAGCGTGCTTCATCTATAGCTTATCTCCATTCTTCGCCGCCCTTTTCTCTTATCTCCATTTTGGCGAAAAAATGAACAACCGCAAATGGTTGGGATTCCTCATCGGTTTTGTCGGATTCATCCCTGTTTTAGGCGTGCAAAGCGCCCAAGAAGGTCTGATGAATGCCTTCAGCATCGTTTCTTGGCCAGCTTTAGCATTAATGGGAGCAGCGCTCTGCTCCGTATATGGATGGGTGCTTTTGCGCATTGTGGTCAAAGACAGCTCCATATCTCCAATGACCGCCAATGGAGTGAGCATGCTGTTTGGGGGAAGTTTAGCCCTCGTCCATTCACTATTTGTCGACAACTGGGCGCCATTGCCAATCTTCCCAGGAAAGGCCCCAGCATTTTGGCAGAGCATCGCATTCATCACTCTGATCTCTAACCTCATTTGCTATAATCTCTATGGATGGCTGCTCAAGCGCTATACAGCGACGTTTTTATCTTTTGTAGGGCTCCTCAGCCCGATCTTTGCATCGCTTACAGGGTGGATGCTCCTTGGCGAATCCTTAAACCCGATCATTTTCCTTTCCACAGGGATTGTCTCGATTGGCCTTTGGAATGTCTACCGTGCAGAGCTGAAACAAGGATACATTGTTAAAACCACCAAGAAAGAACTGGCTGAAGTGCCTGAGAATTAATCATCATATGATCGCTATCAAACCCTTGATAACAGCTCTTTTTGACAATAAAAATATTTATTATACTTCTTTCTAATGTCTTAAGTCTGTGTGTATATTGACAGTCTTTATAGTCTCAATATTATTGATGCACATCTCTATGCAAACAAAACAATAGATTTGTTATAATAAATATAATAATTAACAATAATATATATTATAATTTATGACCTCAACAATAGAAACTAAGCTGCTTGAAAACATAAACAATTTTTATTCAATTGAAAATGGTTCAAATGTTCCAAACAAAAGGAAATTTTCTGTAATTAATGAGATCCATCAGCGAATGGGGTGGGGAAATTGCTCTCGTTCAATCTTTGCATTTCTGTGCGATCTTTTCGGATACATGACCCCTCGAGTGGCGCAAATTAGAAAGGCATTAAGAGTTTACAAAGTCAATACTTATCACTTACTTTCTAAACACATTCACGAGATCCAGGAAAACATACAAAATAACCCCACTTCGGAAAATGTATCTACAGCAAAAACAGTAATTCAAGAATATGCCCGCAGCAATTTTCCTCAATTTTCCGATGAAGAAGTAGAGTACTTTATTGATCATGTTCAAGAATGCGATACTCTTATCACAGAACATAAATTATCTAATTTCAAAAATAAGAACACCGCTTGGAAGACTATTTCCACTGCCGCACGCCAAAAAGCAGATGAAACAGCAAAATACAAAAATAGAGACATTGAAGTATATAAGACTTTTGAAAAAGACATTAAAGCTGAAAGGCCAAAAGAAAATTACAGCAGCGATCGTCTTGTTGTTCCGCAGATCAATCTAGATAACATCTTTGTGGAACCTACCTGTAAAACTTCTGTGAACCACGATGTGGGGTATGAAAACTCTCTCGGAATATGCACAGGATTGAATTGGAATGATACAGAGCAATTTGTATACGATGACATAATGCATCAATGGAAAGGAAACCTACCTCATTCAGTTGAATTTAAATTTGTCATCTTAAATAAAGAACGGGACATAATAGCATGGGAAAAGGGAAACAACAGAACTTTAACTAAGAAAGAAAAATTGATTGAGATCCCACGCGGAGAGCTCATATTCGAATTTATCAAAACCAACACATAACTCCCTGCCTTTCTGAGCAACATCCAGTCATTAATAAACATACAATTTTAAAGAAACCCGCCAAGAAAAACCTGGCGGGGGTTTCTGAGAATTAATTTTTCAAAGAACGAGCGAATTTTCTAACCTCAGAATCGAGCATTGCACGCTGGATCTCGTCTTTATTTTCAATTTTAGAAGTCTTTACTTTGAAAAACGGCTCAAATTCAGTGAGAGACCTTGGATTAGTATATGCCTTCCCTTTCACATAGCGCGCACACTCATCTGGATCCGTGGCATCCACAACCTGGATATTAGAACTTGCGCGCATTGTTTCATCAAACAACATGAGCCGCGCTTGCATCCCTCCTTCTTCATCTGAAAAAGCACGGGGTGAAGATGTCGGATCTTTAAGGATTTTCGACAATTCATTGCCTGTTGGTATCCCAAATGATTTTGCGTCAAAGACAAAGCGTTGTGCTGAGTCGATTGGAATGCCTACAATATATAGCGTTCCAGTACTGAGACTGTGATATTGATGAGCAAAAGAGTGCATCTGCTTTATGATCTTCTCTTTCTTGTCGCTCATACCGCTAATTTTTATCGGGAATTCACACTCTTCATCGAGGAACTCCATAACCGAATCCTCATCAACGCTTGATTTATTTTGAAACAGATAGTGATAAGCACTTTCCTGGAACTGGGTATGCACAACAGAATAACTGAGCGATACCAAATGACGTCGAAAAAAAGGATCTGCATCCATACGAACAGCCATTTGGTTCCACACTCCAGGCGTCCACGCCACAGAACCATAAGTGTTGATAAAACGCTGAATTTTATCCACTATCTCACTATGGGACATAAACATATAGGACCTCGGAATCCTAAAGGGGCGGAAATAACTCTCCACAGATTTGCTTTGGATAGTTTCTAAGAAGATCCGATAAGGTCTCATAGCAGAGGATTGAGCGTGATAGAAAGGGAAAAATCCCTGACTTTTCATTACACCTGCAGTAGTCCAAACACGCTCGGACATATTTGGAAAATGACTCCAATTTTCAACTGCCTTCTCCTGGAAATTAACACCTGAGTGTACAGATTGTGCTTTCTTCAGAAAAGCTGAGTCAGAAGAGCGATGTGCATATCTCTTCTGCATTCCGCTGTGCGCCTTAATTTGCGCGCAGTGGTTTTGTTGCTTACTAAACGAACCTATGTTTGAGAATGCCATGGCTCACACCTCTTTTTAAATTTAAAATTATTTTTTTCAATTGCGACAACCACGAGATGAGAATTAAGTGATAAAATGAACATAAAAATCCTTACATTAAAAATTAATTGAAACACGAAACAAATCCATGAAACTATTTTCATGAACTAACAAACTGCTACCGGTCTGATAATCTGGACATTTGCAACAACTGTTCCTCAAAAATCATGTCGAAAAATGCACAAAATCAAACTGTTAGGGGTAAAAAAACTTAAATCTGGCAATTAAAAAAAGTATATCTCCCTACTGGGAGAGAATAAGAGAGAGGATCCCGCTTAAGCGGGCCACTCGGGAAGAGAGTGAAATAATAGAATTAGATCTTGTAGTATGCATAAAATGTATTTATTTACATGGAATTATACACAAACAAACATTTAAGTCAAATTACAACTCGAATAAATAAAAAAACAATCTCAATCTGAAGCTGCAAGCAATTAAAAATAAATGATTTGCAAAATTGTAATATTTAAACTTAAAAAAAATTGCAAAAGCGAACTTATTAATTATAAAAATAAAACTTTAATTATAGCTGCATTTAAAAAACAGATTTGCCAAAATTAATAAAAGAAAATATAACACAAATCAAAGAAAGCAATATGTCAACAATAATTGAAAAAAACATAACGACTAAAATAAAAGATTATTTTGAAGACTCAAAGTTTCTTGATGAAAGTAAAAAGTCTAAATTTACCCTAATCAACGAAATCCACAGAGAGCTGGGCTGGGGAAATCTATCAACTTCATTCTTTGCGTTTATGTGTCACCTCGTTGGATACATGACCCCTAAAGCTGCAAAAATTGCAAAAGCTTTAAGGGTTCATAAAGTCGACACTTACCATTTTTTATCAACAAAAATTCACGCAGCACATCAAACAATACCCTCTAATTCATCTGATGAGCAAATCGAAAGAGTAAAACAGGATCTACTAAATTATGCGAAAAGCAATCTTCCCCAATTCTCCTTAGAAGAAGTGGAATACATTTATGATAATATCCATAAATGCGATATCGTTATAGAAAAATTAGAAATTGCAGATTTCAAAACAAAAAATGTTTCTTGGAAAGAAATTTCAACTGCAATGCATAAAAATGCAGAAAACAAAAAATGCAAAGTGCCAGTAGCATGTAAAATACAAGTTAATAGAAAAAGCAATCAAAAGCAGCAGACAAAAACTGAACACGACGTTGCATTGGAAATGCAGAACAAAATCAAACAAATAAACACTCTACATTCATCTTTAGTTTTTGCTTCTAAAGCTCACTCACTTTTACAAGAATCAAATATTCTCAAAGTTGCATTTAAACAAATTGAAATCCTTAAAAAAGAATACATTAAATTAGCTGAAAGCATCAGTGTTGAATCTTCAACCGCAGAAAAAAATCTTGCTACTCTCCTAAAGCTAGATATAAAAGAAAAAATGTCATTTAGAGTGAATCAAATAGAAAAAGCACTACATGAGCCTGATTTGTATGGAAATACCCATTCTCAACTTCAACTAGCTTCTATCGAAGAATATCAAGCAGAGTATGTACAATTTGCTTCACTAATTGGCGTAGATTTACACCAAGCAAAAGAAGATCTTAAAAATGAAATTAACAATGCTCAAATGCTTGCAAAAAAAACTAAAACAGAACCTTTATGAATCAAGAATTACGTTATATTCCGCCGATGATGTAAATTAAATTTAACAAGTTATTATGCAAAGTGCTACCTCCTTGCCTTTGCAGTTTTCATTGGTGAGCTGAGTATCTTCTACCAAAGCGCTGCGATCTTAGTAGATCTCTGCATCTATCCCATGCGATTGCGTTCAATAAGATTGAATTCAGTATACTTTGAAAAGTTTGCTAAAATACTTTGCAACTTGCTATTTCTTTTAAGAAAACAATCTGCAAATCACTTCCCTAAACACGAAGTTGCATCTCAAAAAAATAAATATCTCCTACTTTTTAGATGGTCTATGTGACTTAAAAATGACATTTTCTAAATCAAATTTCCAATTTTTAAATTATTGATAATACGCGTGTTACGACATAAAATGCAACAACATGAAATCGCAAATAACTTAAAATCAACTACCTAAATTAACAGCGTAAAAAATTAATTGCATAAATAATAAATTATGATATAATTAAAATATAAAGGTTAAAGCAAAATATACAAATAAAAAAATTAATTTTAGGTTGCTATGACAACAATCACTGATAATAATTCATTAGTAGAATCTGTAAAAAATTATTACACTAAAAACGAAAATACAGTAAGAACAAAAAGTAGATTCAAAATCGTTCATGAAATTCATAAAGAGTTAGGTTGGGGAACACTTAAGAATTCATTCCTTGCAAAGATATGTCATATATTCAGCCTCATGACTCCAAAAGCTGCAAAAATAGCAAAAGCGTTAAGAGTATATAAATTTAATTCTTATAAAGAACTATCTGATAAAATTAAAGAAATTTACACAGATAAATTAGATAATAAAAGCAACGAAGAAATATCAATATTAAAAAATAATGCATTAAAAGTATTAATCATAAAATTTCCTCAATTTTCTATTGAAGAACTCGATTATATTATCGAAAGCATAGATACGTGTAACAGCATTATAATACATGAACAAAATGCTGACTTCGAAACAAAAAACACTTTATGGAAAAACATTTCAAAAAATGTTCATGAAAAAAATCAAGTAGAACATAGCTCATATTTTCCTCCTAAAAAATTAACCGATGAAGTCATACTTGCAGAAATTGAAGATTATTACAAAAATGACCACTCTAAGAGTTCATCAAAACATAAATCATCAAGCGAGTACGCACTCAATCAGATACATAAAAACCTTGGATTGGGCAATTTATATAAATCAACTAAAGATATAGTTTTTGAATTTTTCGTACCTTGTACACCTCAATCTTCTAAATATAGTGTAGAAAGAATTAGCGACGCCTTAGGTGTATATAAAGTGAACACTCTTTTGTCACTCTTAGAAGAAATTAAAAAAAAGAATATTTCTAAAGATACGGATAGTACTGAGAAAAAACCGTTAATAGAATCATTGATAAAAACATTTCCCCAATTCTCAGCAGAGGAAGCGTTTTATATTGTAGACAATCTTGAACATATTAAAGATATTGTTGGTGAATCAGTAAATGCTGATTTTTCTGTAAAAGCGTCTGCATGGAAAAGAATTATTAATGAAAAACTCACTAGAGAAATAAAATTAAATATTCAAAAAGAAAAAAAGGAACAAGAAATCGAATTTATAGATCAGGCCCAGGGAAAGGCATTAGGTTCTACTTATAACACAGCCAACAACCATGGTAACCATGCTGATTTAATTGACTTTGATGCATTTGAAGGCACAGTAACATCTCTCGCTACATTTCCTCAGCTCGATCCTCTCGAAATTTGCACAGCAAAAGTGGCTCATAACTTTGAGGGAGATTTCAAACTAGCAATTTGCTTGAGTACAGATTGGTCAAAACCATTACTATTTAAAGACGAAAATAATTACTGGAATGGTGAAATACCCCATAATCTAGAGTTTAAATTCGTAAAAATCGATCGCAACAATAAGATTGTTGCATGGGAAAAAGGTAAAAATAGACAGCTAACCCTAAATGAAAAAGGAATTATTCTACAAAATGGAGAGCTTCAATTTGAGACAAATTAAAAAAGAATGAGTCACCGCACTCCAAAGCAAAAAAAAACCCAAGGCTATGAACCTTGGGTTTTTGATTTTTGGGTAAATAAAACCTTGGCGACGACCTACTCTCCCGTACTCTTGTGTACAGTACCATCGGCGATGAGGAGCTTGACTTCTGAGTTCGGTATGGGATCAGGTATTTCCCCCTCTCTATAGCCACCAAGAAAAGTCTGACGAGAAAGAAACCATATCCGAAGCTTTGCTTCAGATTCATAAGCGGTTCAATCACTAATGTAAAGCGGCGCTTGAATTCCAGTAACTTCACTAATTTAAATTCTTAGGTTACTGGCGCGTTTTTGTTATCACTTCAGCGCATCATTAGCTTGTCCCTACTTATAGGAGCATGCTGATGATGAAAAAAAAATGATCAAGCCAATGGACTGATTAGTATTGGTTAGCTCAACACATTGCTATGCTTACACACCCAACCTATCTACCCGGTCATCTTCCGGGGGTCTCATAGGGATACTTTATCTTGAAGGAGGCTTGGCGTTTAGATGCTTTCAACGCTTATCCTTTCCGAACATAGCTACCCGGCTATGCACTTGGCAGTACAACCGGCACACCATTGGTTCGTCCACTTCGGTCCTCTCGTACTAGAAGCAGCTCTTCTCAAGTATCCTGCGCCCACAACAGATAGGGACCAAACTGTCTCACGACGTTTTGAACCCAACTCGCGTACCGCTTTAATTGGCGAACAGCCAAACCCTTGGGACCTTCTCCAGCCCCAGGATGCGATGAGTCGACATCGAGGTGCCAAACCGCCACGTCGATATGAACTCTTGGTGGCGATAAGCCTGTTATCCCCGGAGTACCTTTTATCCGTTAAGCGACGGCGATTCCACTTTCTACCGCCGGATCACTAAGCCCTACTTTCGTATCTGCTCGACTTGTTGGTCTCGCAGTTAACCTGCCTTATACCTTTACGCTCTTCTCGCGATTGCCAACCGCGATGAGGCAAGCTTTGGACTCCTCCGTTACTTTTTGGGAGGATACCGCCCCAGTCAAACTGCCCGTCTGACATTGTCCGAAACCCGGATTCACGGGTTTTCGTTAGATTTCCGACTTCTCAAGACTGGTATTTCACCGTTGACTCCACGAGCCCTGACGAGCCCGTTTCTATGTCTCCCAGCTATCCTACACATGAAAAGTCAGAAGCCAATATCAAAGTACAGTAAAGGTTCACGGGGTCTTTCCGTCTTGTTGCGGGTAAACGGCATCTTCACCGCTACTACAATTTCACCGAGTCTCCCGTTGAGACAGTGCCCAGATCGTTAGGCCATTCGTGCAGGTCGGAACTTACCCGACAAGGAATTTCGCTACCTTAGGACCGTTATAGTTACGGCCGCCATTCACCAGGGCTTAAATTCAATGCTTTGCCTTGCGGCTGACATCTCCTTTTGACCTTTTGGCATTGGGCAGGCATCACACCATATACATCGTCTTAGACGACTTAGCATAGTGCTGTGTTTTTGTTAAACAGTCGCCTGGGCCATTTTTCTTCGACCTCCCGGGGCTTTTGTTGTGTAACAATCACCCTAGGTGGCTCCCCTTCTCCCGAAGTTACGGGGATAATTTGCAGAGTTCCTTAACGAGAGTTATCTCGCGCGCCTGAGAATATTCTTCACACCCACCTGTGTCGGTTTTGGTACGGTCACCATCGACGACTAGAGGTTATTTCTTGGAAGTCTTGTGCTGCGTCATCGGTTCCCTTGCGTTCCCCTTGGCCGCTACCTGGCTTTTTGTTAACGGGTTTCCCTATTAACCGGCCTCATAACGGCACGGACATTTCCAATCGTCCGCACGCTTCTACGTACTTCGTCACCCCATCGCCATTGTCTTAGGTGGCGCAGGAATATTTAACCTGCTTCCCATCACCTACGCTTTTCAGCCTTGGCTAAGGGACCGGCTAACCCAGGGAAGACGAGCTTTACCCTGGAAACCTTAGGTTTTCGGCGAGGATGATTTTCACATCCTTTATCGTTTACTCATGCCATGCATCGTCACTAGTATGCGCTCCAGCGCTCCTCACGGTACGCCTTCGACGCACATACTACGCTCTCCTACCGCGCATATCTTGCGATATGCACCCGCGATTTCGGCTCTATGCTTTAGTCCCGTATATTATCGGCGCAAAGTCTCTCGATTGGTGAGCTGTTACGCACTCTTTAAATGATGGCTGCCTCTAAGCCAACATCCCAACTGTCTTTGAGACTTCACTTCCTTACTCACTTAGCATAGAATTTGGGGCCTTAATCGGCGATCTGGGCTGTTCCCCTTTTGACTATGAAGCTTATCCCCCACAGTCTATCTCCCGGCTTGCTTTCCAGTATTCGGAGTTTGGTTCCCTTCGGTAAGGCGGTAGCCTCCCTTGTGGATCCAGTGCTCTACCCCTGAAAAGGTATCAGCCGAGGTTAACCCTAAAGTTATTTCGGAGAGAACAAGATATCTCCAAGTTTGATTGGCCTTTCACCCCTATCCACAGCTCATCCAAGGCTTTTTCAACAGACACTAGTTCGGACCTCCACAAGGTGTTACCCTTGCTTCATCCTGGCCATGGATAGATCACTTGGTTTCGTGTCTACGCCAGATGACTTTTCGCGCTATTCACACTCGCTTTCGCTTCGGCTCCGGAACGCTCGTCCCTTAACCTTGCCATCTAACGTAACTCGCTGGCTCATCATGCAAAAGGCACGCCATCAGCCATTTCCCTAAAAGGGACATAGGCCTCTGACCGTTTGTAAGCTGTTGGTTTCAGGTTCTATTTCACTCCCCTATCAGGGGTTCTTTTCGCCTTTCCCTCGCGGTACTGGTTCACTATCGGTCATCGATGAGTATTTAGCCTTGGAGGGTGGTCCCCCCAGATTCAGACCGGGTTTCACGTGTCCGGCCCTACTCAGGTGCCAATCGGCATTTCTTTCGTTTTCGCATACGGGGCTATCACCCTGTGTCGCCTGACTTTCCAGACAGTTTTGCTAACTACTTGATTTGCTTTGTGACTGGTCCTTCAACCCCGAGGAATGACTTCCTCGGTTTGGGCTCTTCCCACTTCGCTCGCCGCTACTATGGGAATCTCTTCTAGATTTCTTTTCCTCCGCCTACTGAGATGTGTCACTTCGGCGGGTATTGCTTCTTCGTCCTATGTATTCAGACTGAAGATGACAGAATTTTACTTCTGCCGGGTTCCCCCATTCGGACATCTCCGGTTCATCGCTTCTTTCCAGCTCCCCGGAGCTTATCGCAGGTTTGCACGTCCTTCTTCGCCTATCGATGCCAAGGCATCCACCAACAGCCCTTAGCAGCTTGACCACAAAAACTTTTTTGTTGCTGCTTCGTGCCTTTTGAATATGCTATTTGACTAACATATTCAATTGTGTGTTGCACACACACAAACTTACTAACCTAATTCATTAAATATTCTGGTACGTGTAAACACGTACTAGTTGTGAAGTTCTATTCTTCAAGCGCAGCTTTACATCAGTGAAATCGTATTTAAAGATGCTTATTTACTTCTTTACTTACGATACTTATAAAATTGTTGCGCTTATTTATGAATTTCTCTCTTTCAGACTTTCAAAATAACAGCATCCCGCTCTAGGCAGGAAGAATGGTGCGGTTACCAAGATTTGAACTTGGGACCTCGACATTATCAGTGTCGCGCTCTAACCAACTGAGCTATAACCGCTTAAGCAATTTGGAGGCTAGGAGAATCGAACTCCTGACCCTCTGAATGCAAATCAGATGCTCTACCAGCTGAGCTAAACCCCCGAGCTGAAAACGATATAGTATTATACCGCTCACGGTTTGCTATTTGTAATTTTGCGTAATCTTTTGCGCAAGGATCGAATTTTCTATCTTGTTAACTTCTTGAAGTTAACTTCGATATCCAAATTCAATTCTAGCACAAAATCTTGTCGAAAAATTCTCAATATGAAAACGATCGCAGTATTCACTGCTCAAGATTTGCATCTATTTGCAGTGTATTCTCAAGCTTTTGACAGCAGAAGGGAAGTGATGTGACAGGCAACTACGCTTGTCTCAACCTAGGATCTAGTGACGGTTAAATCACTATCTAGTCCTTAAAGGAGGTGATCCAGCCCCACCTTCCGATAGGGCTACCTTGTTACGACTTCATCCCAGTCATCAGCCATACCTTAGGCGCCTCTCCCCTTGCGGTTAAGTCAGCGACTTCGGGTAAAACCAACTCCCATGATGTGACGGGCGGTGTGTACAAGGCCCGGGAACGTATTCACGACGTTGTTGCTGACACGTCATTACTAGCAATTCCGACTTCATGTAGTCGAGTTGCAGACTACAATCTGAACTGAGACCGGCTTTTGGGATTTGCTCCATCTTGCGATTTCGCTGCCTACTGTACCGGCCATTGTAGCACGTGTGTAGCCCCAGACATAAAGGCCATGCGGACTTGACGTCATCCTCACCTTCCTCCTAGTTAACCTAGGCAGTCTCGTTAGAGTCCCCAACTCTCTTGTTGGCAACTAACGATAAGGGTTGCGCTCGTTGCGGGACTTAACCCAACACCTCACGGCACGAGCTGACGACAGCCATGCAGCACCTATACAATAGTCCTTACGGAAGAATACATTTCTGTATTCGCCCATTGCATTTCGAGCCTGGGTAAGGTTCTTCGCGTTGCATCGAATTAAACCACATGCTCCACTGCTTGTGCGGGCCCCCGTCAATTCTTTTGAGTTTCACCCTTGCGAGCGTACTCCCCAGGCGGTATACTTATCGCGTTAGCTACGACACAGCCAGGGTTGAGCCCGGCTACATCAAGTATACATCGTTTACGGCAAGGACTACCAGGGTATCTAATCCTGTTTGCTCCCCTTGCTCTCGCGCCTCAGCGTCAGGAAAAAGCTAGAAAACCGCTTTCGCCACTGGTGTTCTTCCACATATCTACGCATTTCACCGCTACACGTGGAATTCCGTTTTCTCCGCCAGTCCTCTAGACATGGAGTTTCAAATGCCGTGCCGGAGTTGAGCTCCGGAATTTCACATCTGACTTTCATGTCCGCCTACGCGCCCTTTACGCCCAATAATTCCGATTAATGCTTGCACCCTCCGTATTACCGCAGCTGCTGGCACGGAGTTAGCCGGTGCTTCTTTACCTGGTACCCTCAAATCGGCATGCTATTCACACACCTCTCTTGTTCCCAAGCGAAAGAGCTTTACGACCCGAAGGCCTTCATCGCTCACACGGCGTCGCTTCGTCAGGCTTGCGCCCATTGCGAAAGATCCTCGACTGCAGCCTCCCGTAGGAGTCTGGGCAGTATCTCAGTCCCAATGTTGGCGGTCAATCTCTCAATCCGCCTAGACGTCTTAGCCTTGGTGCGCCATTACCACACCAACTAGCTGATATCGCATGAACCTCTCTCTAACCGCAAGGTCGGTTTCCCGATCCCCCACTTTGATAACGATACATTAAGCACCGCACCTCATTCGGTATTAGCGGCCGTTTCCAGCCGTTATCCCCAGGTTAGAGGCAAGTTATTCATGTATTACTAACCCTTCCGCCACTAAGCTGCAGGTTGCCCTACAGCTTCGTTCGACTTGCATGCCTCATCCACGCCGTCAGCATTCAATCTGAACCAAGATCAAATTCTCAAAGAAGAATAAATCTTTGATATTTGATATATAAATAAAAAAATTGAAAAAGGCGATTAATCTATGTTAATCGCACAAGCGTATTTTGCTTGCACATCACTTCTACTCTGCTGTCAAAACACCATTTGCACCGCTGAGCGGCGCTATTCTCTTTTGCTTTGCATTTTGCGTGCATTATTATCAAAAGGAAGTGATGAACATACTAAACTGCGTTGTTTTTCCGCAAACACTTTCCAAAAAAAATCCAAATTTTTGTTTTTTCACGAGGAGAATAAAATAATTGCTTGTAATCAAAGATGAGAACAGAAGTGTAGATCGGGCATGCAAAAGGTAGGGCGGAGGGCACTAACCCCTCATCCGATGGCCCTATTTGCTTGCCAAATCCTTACTTAAGCAGCTTTCCTATAGAGATTTTTTCTACACGCTTGCGACATTTTAAGCTTATTTTCGTCGTACCATGTAATGGGATCTTCTTTGAGCCTTCCAATCATGGTCTTAAGGCTAGAGCGCAGGTCGTGCTTTGGCTGCCATCCAATGAGTTTTTTCGCACGAGAGATATCGAGCTCATAATGATCATCTGCAAGATCTATCATCCAAGGTTTAATAAAAGATTTTGGCAGAAATGGAATTTTATCTTGCATCCAAGCGCCAAATTTCGCAAATGGCTTGGGTACGCTGATTGTCACCCATTTTTTGTTGTATAGCAACATGGCAATCTCATTTTGCAGATCGTCATAGCTCAAAGTCTGATCTTCCCCTATCATCATCACGGTTTCCTGAGGAAGATCTTTTCTTTTCTGCACGCATAGCTCGATTGCATCAATTAAGTCATCCATATGAACGAATGCTGCTCCATGGTGTAGGTTTCCAGCAAATAAATGACTCTCTAGCTCATTCTCGTATATTCTTTTGATCTGCTGGGAAATAGGGATCGAGTGGCAATGATCATCATACACACCTGCGATGCGCAAAATTACAGAAGGAATATTCCCTCTCATTTCATGGATCATTTTTTCCGTTGCCACCTTAGATTTAGGATAGGCCCATTTGGCGGCAACAAGAGAATCTTCGTTGATCTTCTGCCCTACGTCTGTTGGAGCGTGAACAAGCATTGTGCTTGAGAAGATAAACTGCTGCACTTCAAAATCTTTTAATCCTTCCAATAATCTTCTTGTTCCTTGGACTGTTATAGCATTGTAGAGGGGGCTATCTGCTTCAGAAAAGCTATAGTAAGCTGCGAGATGGACAACTGAGGCGATCCGATTTCCAAAACGTTTTTTTATATAATCAAGTCCTTCTTTAACGCTATAATCTGATTCTAAGTCTACTGTTACGAATTCTACGTTGGGTAGTTTTCCAGCAAAAACGACGTCCCATCCCACAACTTGAAAAGTGTTTGAAAAACGCTCGCAAGCCTTAAACCCTATGCGGCCACTGCATCCAGTTACAAGAATGACATCTTTCATATTCCACCTACTTTAATTCCTCTTAATCATAATTAGAATATAAATTCAAATAATTTGATTACAAATATTGCACTATTTATTTATACTGGCAGAATGAAAACACACCTTCCCAGACTGTTTTTTGCATTCTCTGTTCGAGCGCCTTGGCAAAACCCCTTGCCACAAGGAAGGATCATTAATGAAAATTCACGCCATCTCACTGTGGCATTCTTGGGAAATTGTGATCCTGACCAGCTTAAGAAGAACATCCAGTCTACTCCTCTCCCACCTATGCAGATCGGGTGCGTAGGCATCGGAGATAAAATCCTTTTTTTGCCTGAAAAAACTCCACGTGTAGTTTGTTATCACGTTGACTGGTTGAATAAGCAGAATCTGTTAGAATCGTACGCCCATACTCTGACGATATGGTTGAAAAACCTAGGTTATGCAATAGATGAAAGGCCTTGGACATCCCACGTTTCTGTCGCAAGGACCCCCACACATTTTCAAGAATGGCAACAATCCTTCCATCCTTTTCCATTTGCCATACAGGGATTACACCTCTACGAAAGCATGGGGAATTTGAATTATGTTCCAAGATGGTCGCATCAATTGGTCCCTCCTTTTGAAGAGTTCGAGCATACAGCTGATATCGCATTCAATATCCGCGGTAATACCGTTGAAGACATATTTCTTCATGCGCAATTTGCGCTGGCATTCAACTTCCCTATGATCCTTAATTTTATAAAGCCTTTTGTCCCTCATAATCTCGACGATATTGTGATGGCATTAAATGAGCTTGTCGCGATTGCAGACCAAGAAGTAGGTTGTCCTTTTAAGTCTGTGAGTTATCATGGAGAAATTAAAGAACTGCCTGACAAAACCTTATTTTGGGAGATGATCGTCGATGTTTGAGATGAAAAAAATTGGCCCAGCTATCTTTGAACTTCCTAAAAAGGGGGGAATGCGTGTGCCAGGCCTTATTATCGCAACAGAAGAGCTTATCCAACAGATCGACTTTGACAAACCTCTGGATCAAGTGTGCAACGTCGCGCATCTTGAAGGAATTATAGGTTACAGCATCGCCATGCCTGACATTCATTGGGGATATGGATTTCCTATTGGAGGAGTGGCTGCAATGGATGCAGAGACGGGGGTGATCAGTCCTGGTGGTGTCGGTTATGACATCAATTGTGGAGTGCGGCTCGCAGTTGCGCCCATCATGTTTAAGAGCGCAAAAGAGTCAGTGCTCCAGGAGCTCATGCGAGCTATCTTTAAACTTGTCCCATCTGGTGTTGGACACGGCCAGCGCAGCGGTCGTCCCCTATCCGAAAATGACTATAACAAGCTTCTTTCGGAAGGAGCACGCTGGTCAGTACAGCACGGTCATGGATTTCAAGAAGATCTAGAATTTATGGAAAGTAACGGCTGCATTGAAGGCGCTGATCCTTCGGCTGTGTCAATTGTCGCACGCCAAAGAGGGAAAGATCAACTTGGTTCGATAGGATCTGGCAATCATTTTGTCGAGATTGGTGCAGTCGAGCAAATCTTTTCTCCAGAAATTGCAAAGAAGTGGAAGATAGAGCAAGGGCAACTGTACATCCTCATCCATTCAGGCTCACGCGGTTTTGGTCACCAAGTCTGTCAAGACACCCTCAATGAGTTTATCCGCAAAGGTTATGCTGAAGGGTTGCCCGATAGACAACTTGTTGCAGCTCCCATCTGCAGCGAATCTGGGATCAAATATTTTGGCGCCATGGCAGCAGCAGCAAACTTCGCTTTCAACAACCGACAACATATTTTGCATGGCGTGCGGGAGGCTTTCCGCGAAGTTTTAAATATTCAACCGCGCGAAGTTCGCCTTGTTTACGATGTCTGCCATAATATTGCTAAGTTTGAAATATATGAAGTCGCAGGAAAAAAAAGAAAGCTCTGCGTCCATCGCAAAGGGGCAACAAGGGCATTTGGCCCAGGCGCTGAAGAGCTCAATTCTCTGTATCGATCTACAGGACAGCCTGTACTTGTCCCAGGAGATATGGGAAGGGCTAGCCATCTCATGGTAGGAAAAGGCAATTTGCTCACTTGGTGCAGTGCGTGCCATGGCGCTGGGAGAGAAATGAGCCGCATTAAATGCTCGAGCTTCTGGAGAGGGAAAAACACTATCGACCATATGGCAAAAGAAGGGGTGTTCGTCATGGCAAGCTCCGGACGCACAGTTGCTGAAGAAATGCCTAACGCCTACAAAAACGTCGATTCTGTTGTCGATGCGGTACAACTTGCCGGGCTCGCCGATAAGGTTCTGCGGATGAAGCCCCATGGCGTGATCAAGGGCTAATCTTTAATTATCTTAAAAAATTCTTTAAAATATTTCCAGTTGAGTGATAAACATTTTTTCAACCAATTCCAAGTTTATGGAATTGGCAACTGATCTTCAACCGTCCTGTAACGGGAGGCTTGCTATGTCAACAACAAGTGTTACTTCAACTGTTCGCACTGTTCAAGAAAGCTATGAAATGTGCCATAATTTTTTTGAGACCAACAAAAAAACTTATGTAGACCACCAGACTCTCCTTTCTACTTTAGATGGCAATCTCACTAGAGAGATTTCTCTTTTAAGTTCAAATAAGCAAAAGTTAGAAGGCGAAAAACTGACATCTTTAAAAGCAAAACTCGAACAATATGGAAAAGAACACTCTCTCGTAAGTGAAACTTTTAAGAATATGAATGTTTTAAGTAAGTGTATTGAAAAAACAATCGGATATGTAGAACGTACCAGCACTTTCTCTGGCCTAACAGAACTTAAAGATCTATGGACAGAATTACACACTTCTCTTTCAATAGATCGAGAGGTATCTAGAAAACATGTCGAAACTCTGAACACCGATCTCAAAACATTAAAAGTCTTTATCAACACAATGACTCTACTTCCTCAGGTGAACAGGAATTTTGAATGGTTCAAAGTGACTGTTGAAAATGATGGGGTACCTAAAACTACTTATACAAAAGTAGTCACTGCAATTGGGACAACGGCATCTTATTTAAATCCTCTGAATTATTTTGGCACAAGTCCGACTCAAACAACAACATCTGTTTTAGGAACCTCTCCAAAGACATCTCCTACAATATCAGAAGAAAAAAAACCTCCAGAATCTAAGAATGAAAAAGATCCGCTTACATCAAGTTCCTCCACTACAAAAGAAGCACAAAAACAAGATCCTAATAATATAGAAAAAAGCACTCCGCCAGTAAATTCTTCTGAAAATACAGATCAGACCTAAGTTACAACACCCTAGCATGCACTCTAGCATGCTAGGGACTTGACTCAATCGAGCGCACCTTTTAGATATAAAATAAATAACCAGCGGCAACAACCAGGAGCATTTTATGTTAATGTGGGCGCTTATTTTTCTCTTCGTCGCGATGATTGCGTCGATCTTTGGTTTTAGGGGGCTTGCAGGATTTGCGGCTTCGGTTGCTAAAGTTATGTTTTTCCTCTTCTTGATTCTGTTTGTGATCACTCTGATCTATGCATTATTTGGAAAAATAGCAGTAACCACATGAATGAAAATCAAAAATTTGACGGAAAAGAGCTTAATTTACCTGATGAAGAATGGCGAGGACGATTGAGTGAAGAAAGATATCACGTCCTCAGAGAAAAAGGGACAGAGAGAGCTTTTGAAAACGTCTATGCAGAAAATAAAAAAGAAGGCACATACTATTGTGCGGGCTGTGGACTTGCCCTATTTTCGTCCGATGCAAAATATGATTCTGGCACCGGTTGGCCCAGTTTTTGGGAACCACTTTACCCTGAAAACATCTCAACAGAAAATGATAATAAGCTGTTCTATCGCAGAGTAGAGGTCCTTTGCAGCCGCTGCCACGGGCATTTAGGGCATGTTTTTGATGATGGGCCACAGCCGACAGGCAAAAGATATTGCATGAACTCAGCTGCGCTCTATTTCAAGGCAGAATAAGCCTCTTGTCACTTTACGTGCGCTTGCTGCCAGTAAGGATGCGAGAGGTCTTTCTCATATGCATTGGTCACGTGGCTAAAGATCTTCACAGGACCAATGTTTTCTCCATAGCGGTTCTGCAGATAACGTTTTGTTTGGTTAGGAACCGGTAACACCATATCATCAAATTGCGCTTTTTTAAGCGGGAAGATCACATCATAGGGTTCAGCGACAACATAACGGCGTTCGCGGATTTTCCATGATTCCGGCAAGAAAATGCTCTCTTCCTGTGAAAGAATAGACGAAATTGTCTGTGTTTGTGGATCGATTCGGAAATGGTAGAGGTCGATTAATGCCCTTGTCTCTTTGACATACACTTTTAAATACGTCTTGGGCCTTGTTCGGCCAGACCAATCTTGAACAACATATTTTTCAGGGTCTAGCTCTGCATTTAAGATCTTCATCACATTGTCGTGATCTTTTTCCAAAATTGCGAGATCAATATCAAAGTCCCAGGGAATGATACCTCCATAACGGTAGGCTCCCAAACAAGTGCCGCAATCTGCCCAAAATGTGATATTATATTGGTAGAGGATTTTCGCGATCTCTTTGAGGGCCTCTTTTTCGATCTTCAAGGTGTTTTCATCACCGGGGCGACGTTGGTGTTCGGGTGGATCGATGAATGACGCTGTGGAAAAATCGCCAAGATCGATCCCACAACTGCGATATAGGCTATTTTTGGGATGGATCTTTTTGTCTTTCAGAGACTGGATGATCGAACGATGCCTCTCCCTTGTTTGCGGGGATAGAAATGCCACTGCTTTGACAGTGGACCCAAGAACAATACTAAATGGCAAAGACGCGATTGTTGCGGATACTTTCAATGGGAAGCGTTGCCGGTATTCAAAACGTTGATGAAGCTCGTATGTTTCCTCGCCATCGACCGCTCGAACAACCTTTCGGGCTACTTGGCCACCTAATGCATACTGTGTGGGGGCCAAAAGAATATCTGCAAGACGTTCAATTCCTTGTGCGTCTTCAGCAGCAACATTAATAAATGTGTTCCCACAGATCAAATGATAACAAAAGACGACAGGCATCCCTGCCTGAACAATCATAGCGACAAGGGCAGCAAGCCATTTAGCGATATACATAATAATTTCTTGGTTACCAAGACATATGTTAATAACGCGAAAATCGATTTGTGACAATCGATTTTCTATTTCTAGCAGACTAAACTATTATAATATCTCCATCAATTTATCCTTTGCACGCTCAAGAACTATCAACAATTCGTCAAAGAAGAATTCCCAATGCTTTTGTCTTGGATGAGAATAAAATTGTAAGACCAATTCACTCGCTTCTTGAGAAATTTCTGCACATTGAATTCCTTCATATAGAATTTCAGCGACAAGATGTTCCCTATCTGGAAGACTAGCAACATTTATACGAAATTTTTGCGACACAGGTTTCATTACCAGCGGTTCTAAAAATCCGATAAATTCACCCTCTGCCCCTATAGCAAGCACCTCCTATTTCAGGCGCGTAAATGTTCACTACCTTTCCAAATCTTTCTAATTCCTCATGAATAATCTTTTTCTCAGGGTGATTTAAAATTTTTTCCAAAAATTGCTGAGCATGCTCATTTATTTGTTTTGGATCCATTGAAACATTGGGAAAAAGAGAATTTTTACTAACAAGTTTTTTAAGAAGCTTAAGCTTTGCATGTTCAAGAACTTTCAACGCTTCTTCACAAGAAAATTCCCAGCACTTTTTTTGAGGATGAGAATAAAATTGCACTACCATTTCTTCACCATTACGAGCAATTTTTGCCCATTGGCAGCTTGAATAGTAAACTTCTGCAACAACCTTTTTCGAATCAAAATAATTAACGACTTCTATTTCAAAATTACTCACATAAAAACTCTAAATTCTCAATCATTATTGTTTGCAAATAAATTCCAACTTATTCATATTAAGGCTCTAAAAATCCAATCATTTCTCCTGAAGAATTAAATCTCACACCGCCAAGCCCTGGCGCTTGTATATCGATAACATCTCCAAGATTATTTGTATGTTTGTGGATAACCTGTCTTTCTAGATGATTTAGAATCGATTCCAAAACTTTTTGACCATGCTCATTTACCTGCGCTGGATTTCCTACAGGCTTAGGAAAAACACTTTCTTCTCTATAACCATGTTTCATTAGAGATCTTCCAGCTTTATCTCACATTCCTGGAGGAGGCAAGATGCCAATAGCAAACTGCTCTCTCTCCTCTTTTGTTTCAGAAGAATATCGTTCTGCGAGCTCTTTAGAGAAAACATCATCATTTTTTCAAAGCCAGCAGCAATTAATCTCTCATAATTTTGTTTTAGCGCAAGCTCTTTTTAAATTGATTGTAAAATTGAGATGACGTGTTGGAAGCCAAGGGGATTATATCCAATTTTTTCATAAAGACATGCTCTGTACATTCGCATGGAAAAAACAATATTGCGCTGTGAAAAGCAGCCAATTTTGAAATAACTTTGAACCTTAGAATGACTCATTAAGAATGTTCATGGGAGTTATGAAGGTAACTCCCAACCCCTTGCCTACGATCAATCTTTCGCAAAGTTGCCAAATTTAGGCTGTACGAGTGCAATAAGGTCTCTGCCTTTCATCACAATCGATTCTGTTAGCAGACCGCAATTGAATGATGCTGTCTCAAGGTCTTTGATCTTCTCATCATAAAAAGTATCTAAATTGAGAAGGTTACCAAACGGAGGAATGCTCCCAATTTTAAGACCGAAGCGCTCTTTGATCACTTCAGGATCTTCAAACTCGCACTTCTCCCCTACCATAGATGTGACTGCTTTCATATCGAGCTTTAAATGGGATGGGATATTAAACTGGTAGTTCTTCTTGGTGTTCTTTCCTCTCAAGATCAAGGATTTTATCCCTTCTTCAAGCTTAGTGCCACGTACACGAGCAGAATCTTCTGACGTTGGAGTCTCTGGATGCTCCATATGCTTGAATGGCATCTCTTGCTCTTTGAGCTGACGGATAATTTCATTGCGCACTGACTCACTGCCAAAGAAGATCTTGGCCTTGATGCGATTGCCGGCAATCCTTTTAGGATCTGAAGGGAAGAGGGATGCTTCGCGGATGTTCTTCAGCCGCAACAGGGTCATGGTCAACCTTTCTAGACCCATACCGAAACCGCCATGCGGAGGCATTCCATACTTAAAAATGCTCAAGTAGTCTTCGAAGTTATGAGGGTCCATCCCTTTGGAGCGGATCCCTTCGACCATGGAGTCATAAGTATGTCTGCGCTGTCCACCAGAAGTGATCTCGGTTCCGGCACAAATGAGGTCGAATGTATTTGTAATGTCAGGGTCCTTGTCGTTGGGATAGGAATAAAAAGGACGCTTTGAGGTTTTCCAATCAGTGACAAAGACGAGCTCAGTGCCAAATTTTTCTAAGGCGTAAGCGCATAATTCCCGTTCAGCTGCTGGGCTAAGGTCGGGCTCATGTCTTTCGTCATTGCCTGTACGTTCGAAGTAGACTTGTTGGGCTTCAGCAAATGTCAACCGAGGAAAAGGGACATTTTCAGGGGCTTTGACAATGGTGCCGCCAAGCGTCTCTATCTCTTGTGCACAATGGGATTTTAAATATTTGATGATAAACTTCAGACAGCCTTCCTGAATGTCGAGGACCTCATGCCAGTCGTCGAAGAACCCCATTTCAAACTCGAATTGTTTTCCTTCAGACAAATGTCTTGGAGTGTTTGAATTTTCAGCTCGGAAAAACGGAGTAAGGGCAAAAGCGCGTTCGTTTACCCCAACCATAATCTGTTTGTATAGCTGACTGCTTTGAGCGAGAGTTGCTGTATAGCCGAAATAATCGACATTGAAAAACTCAGCTCCCCCTTCAGATGAAGCACCGATGATATTGGGAGGGAAATATTCTATAGCATGTGCAATATCATGCATGTATAGACGATAGGCGTGGGCCATATCTGCTTGTATCTTAAAAACTGCCTGAAGTTCTCTATTCCTTAAGGAAATCGGCCTGTTATCTAAGATCACTTCAAGATCTGAGGGAATTTTTGGCTTGTAATATTCTACTGGCGGAATGTCCTGAATCGGATTTTCGACGATAAGGTGAGGCTTAACAATTTCTACCCTATCTTCTTTGTCCATAGAGGAAACTGTCCCTTGAACCTTGAGCACTGTTCCGGGCTGTAAATGGAGAATTTTTTTAAGCTCCTCTTTGTCTTCAACGACAATTTGACAAAAGCCTGTGCGGTCGCGAAGTATCACAAAGCTCACTTTTCCAAGAGAACGCAGATTGTTCAACCATCCCCTGATGGTGACTGATTTGTTGAGATGCTCTGGAAGATCTTTTACTAAGACGCGTTTCATAAATGTTTTCTATTGTAGATTTTAGACTCAGTTATAAAAGAAACGCCTTTTTTCCTCTTTAGAATAATCTAGGAAAGGATAAGAATTGGCTTTTCATAGTATTTTTTTGAGGCCTTGTGAAATTTCTCTTATCTCTTGCTATAGGATTGATTCCATTTTTTGCTTATGCGGAATGGAGATTCATAGACAAAACTGGCGATGAAGTGGAATTGGAAGAAATCGCTTCTTCTAACTTATACGAAGAAAGAGAAGTTTTTATTCGCTCATTTGGAACAGCTTACTTTTCTTTTACTGAAAATGACTTAGGGATTGCAAATAAAACGCTTTTTTTAAATGAAGCATTTGAAAACTTAGAAAAAGATTATGCAACCCATAGCATTACTTTGATCGCAGCAAAAAAAAACAACAAAATAATAGGAATTGCGGGATTTAAGAATGCAGAGGAACCTGGAACTGTCTATGTGGCCCAGTTAGCTGTCGATCCTCATGAATGGCAAAGAGGTATCGGACGGCATCTCATATTTTCAATACTAGATCTTGATCCACAGATTACTCATTTGGTCGCTATCACGCGCAAAATTAATTGCATCAGCCGGACATTCTTTGATCGTATCGGGTTTACTCCCTCTCCTTACATGCATGCTGGTTATGATCCAAATAAATATATTGGGTACGAATGGCGATGATGCGCGCGGCTCTTTTCCAAAGCCCAGGAACTCCTTTAAATTTGACAGAGATACCTATACCCCAGCCAGCTGATGATCAGGTCCTCCTCAAGGTAAAAACATGTGCTGTTTGCCGAACAGATGTCCATATTTTTTCTGGCGAGCTCAAGGCCCCAAAGACTCCATTAATCCTAGGACATCAAATAGTCGGGATCGTAGAAAAAAGAGGGAAGAACGCAAACCGCTATCCTATAGGGACTCGTGTGGGAGTTTCTTGGCTTGCAAACACATGCGGAAAATGTTTCTACTGCAAACAGGACCAAGAAAATTTGTGTGAACATGCGCAGTTCACAGGCTTGGACGTGCCAGGAGGCTTTGCGGAATATACGACAGTGAAAGAAGATTTCGCTTATGCACTACCCAATAAATACACTGACATCGAGCTTGCCCCTCTGCTTTGTGGTGGGATTATCGGTTATCGAGGATATGAGAAAGTCCGTTCGGCAAATACGATAGGCTTTTTCGGATTCGGCTCTGCGGCACACATCCTCTGCCAGTTGGCTGCAAAAGAAGGAAAAAATGTCATCGCTTTTACCCGACCTGGTGACCAGAAAACTCAACAATTCGCACTTTCTTTAGGCGCCAAAGCTGCGTATGGTTCAGATGAGGTTCCTAAAGAAATGCTCGATGCAGCCATCATTTTTGCTGCAGATGGGACGCTTTTCCCAAGAGCCCTTGCTTCAGTGCGCAAGGGAGGAATGGTCGTATGTGCTGAGATCACCATGTCGGACATCCCCAGCTTCCCTTACTCTTGCATTGCCGGAGAAAGACATGTGCAAACTCTTTCGAATTTAAGGCGCAAAGATGCGGAAAGTTTTTTACAAGCTGCGGGGAAAATCAAATTTCACGCCCGCACGCAAACTTTCCCTTTAGACCATGTGCAAGAAGCCTTAGATTCCATTTTACATGGTAAGATAACCGGCAGTGCGGTGATTGTTATTTATACCGAACGTGACTAAAAAATCGAATTTCGGGTGTGCCAAGCCCCGGGGTTGACCGATCGTAAGGTCACCTCATATTTTTTATATTAGGTGACTTACGATCGATCAACCGCGGGAGCTTTCGCTCAGCCCAAATCCGATTTTTGAGTCACGTTCGGTATACTTGTTTTAAAGCACTTTCAAGCCCTTGTGTCACCCAATCTTTCAACAACAAGTTGTCAAATGCCTGAAGACCTGTTTTTTCGATAAGGTCCATATGCGCATTGTCTGCAAATATCATCCTAAAAGTCTCTTTGTCTTCATTAAAGAGCTTTCCTAAACCTTGGAGCGTTTGGAACACAGCTCTTTCAGCAATTTCTGGTTCAACACCTTGTTTTATGGCAAAGTCAATGAAAATTTTCGCAAAATATCCGAGCCAGACTTCTCCATGCCCCGTTAATACCGAGAATACATCGAGGAGCTTTTCTTCTTGAATTTGCTCAAGGACTCCAAAAGCCTCAAACAAGTAGCGAAATCTTTTTATCTCTAATTCTTCTACTTCACCAAATGACATCCAGGGAAGAAAAGCACTTTTTGTCATGGCTGCTTTACTGGGGATGATGCGGACAATTTTTTTTGCCTTTGTGTGTTGGGCAATTTGTTCGTGTTTGACCCCAGACATCATGGAGATCACCAATTGATCCCCAAAGACCAAAGATGAAGATATGAACTCTTCAGGGAGACTGGCTAAGATGACAATTTCGCATTGGTCGACCAATGCAGAAATCTTCTCTACGAGATGGACTGCTTTAGGAAAAGAAAAAGTATTGTTTTGTTTGCTTAAGATAAATATCTCATTTGGCTTGACGCGATCCTGCTCAACAAGTCCTCGCACAAAAATTTGGACTATTTCTTCATTAATTCCAATGATGCCAAGTTTTTTGATGTGCACTTATATTCCCTCATTTTCAAGATCGTTCCCGTCTCTTCTAGAAACAAAGAAAACAAACACTGCAATAATAATTACAAGAGCAGCACTGATCACAAAGAGGTATTCACTTAAATAAGCCATCGATGCAGCGATCAACCCAAGGGCAAGTCCAATTAATGTGAAGCTAGCTTCAATATAAATTCCAGCTAAGAATGTCGTTAATGCTAGGATTGTGACAGCCACTAAGCTCCCCTCAAATCTTCCCATGAGGCCCAGTTCCACAAACAATGAAATTAGGTAAATGGCCAACATCATTCCAATCCAATGAAAGATCTCTTTGCCTAATTTAAAAAACCACTTTTTTAATTGAAAACGACGTTCATACCAGCTGAGCCAAATGCTCATCGCTGCAAAAACAGGAGCGACATCACGCCAATAGGTCCATGATCCGTTTTTTTTGACATCTGTGAAAACGACACCTAGAAAAGACAATATGAGCATACTGATCGCCACCCAAAAGCGGGCCTTCCATGGATGCGCTGGCTTCTTAGCAGAATTGTTTGCCATATGGAGCGAAAGCCTTTTTTGATTTTGAATAAATTCATTAATGCTTGTACATTTTTTTTTGAAAAGAGGTTTTTATGTTAATACGATTACTTTTGGCTGGGCTTTTCTGCATTAATCTCCATGCCGATGCATTTCTTTCAGAGCCATATCCTGTTGCCTTAGCTGTGATTGGCAGCGGCCCAGCTGGTGTGAGCGCAGCTTTTACAGCCTCAAAAGAACGAATCCCCACTGTGCTTTTTCAAGGACCTCTTCTAGGGGGGCCATTGAATGGAGATACACATATTGGAAATTGGCCAGGCGTTGATGATGCATGGGGAAAAGATGTCATGAGCGCTTGGATCGCGCAAAGCGAAGATGCAGATGTATCCATTGAGAATCAATCCATCGTAGATGTTGATTTTTCTAGATGGCCTTTCCTCTTAAAATCTAAAGATGGACGTATTTTTTCCGCCCTAAGTGTCATCATCGCAGCGGGAGCTCAACCAAAAACACTCGATGTTCCAGGAGAAACACAGTATTGGTGTAAAGGGATCACTACAGATTTTTACAAGAAAGATGCTGGCGGATTTAAAGGAAAGAGAGTCGCTGTGGTTGGCGGCGGTCTCGATGCTGTGTCAAAAGCTTCAGCAATTGCATCCAAGGCTGATCAAGTTTATTTGATCGTGCGCAAGTCTACTCTGCAAAAGGAACGCTGGGCCAAGCGTTTGGCATCGAAAGGGTTCACAAATTTAAACATCCTCTATAATTCAAATGTAATAGGCTACGAAGGCGTCGATGACCTATTAACAGGGATCAAGGTCGAATGCGAGGGAAGAGAAAAAAGCATTCCTGTGGATCATGTGGTCCTGGCTTTAGGCCTCAAACCAAGAAGTGAGATCTTTCAATCTTTTGTCACCTGTGACAATCAAGGCTTTATCACTTTAGCTGGACGTTCACAAGAGACTAGCATCAAGGGAATTTTCGCTGCTGGGAACATCGCAGACAATCGTTATCGCCAGGCGCTGACAGCAATGGGAGACGGAATGAAGGCGGGCTATGACGCGGTAGAGTTTCTCCGTTCTTTGGGTTTTAATGACGCGCGCCTCCAAACAATGAATTTCTACAAACCTATACCAAACGTGGCTCAAATGGTTGATTTCGGCCATGTTCGGTATAGGGGGCTGAACCTAGCAAAAGGCAAATAATTGTTTTGCTGCGTTTGAGTCTAATTATTCTTTTAGTCCATTGTCCTACGCCTCTCAAAAAAAAATACAGATGGGGATATCGAAATAGAGTCCCTACATTGTTGCGTGTTCTATATCGAACCCCTTGACCCGCGAAGAAAATTATACTTTGTCAGCGCGCCTAAGGAAGCCATGAGGTCCTCTACTGGATCGCTGATAGGAATTCGTAGCCATACACACAATAGATCCCATGATTAAGAGAGGGTATACAAAGCAAGAAAAAAATAAGTCCATTATCGAGCAGTACTAGTGAAATAAAATGCACAATACTCAATGTTTATATGAAATTAATTATCAACTTAATTGAGTATAAATACCCATTCTTGTTATGTAACGTTTAAGGCACTGTCCTCACTCTAAGGCCTTGTCAGCATTCGGGAATATTTTGGCCGATTTTCGATTCAAAAGAACCTGAAAGTCAACGAAAACTTAGTTTGAGAACATTCTTAAAGGACATTTTCGAATACCCTCTTGTTTATGGATGAGGATAATGGCCGACTTATATTCACGCTTGAGCTGCAGCTTTGGAAATGAAGATTATCGCACTGAGCACCAAGCTCTCAACATTCAATCTGGCGACCGAGTCCTTTGCATCACCGCAAGTGGCGATAGACCCTTGCACCTTTTATTAAAAGAGTGCAAAGAAATCATGACAATTGATGCAAACCCTCACCAGTCCCATTTACTAGAGTTAAAAAAAGCTGCGATGCAGGCTTTAGATTATGAAGGATATTCAGAATTTCTTGGCACTATCCGCTCAAAACGAAGAAATGACCTATGGAATATTGTCAAAGATAGACTTCCGTATGCATCGAGAGAGTATTGGGAAGTAAATAAAAAAATGATCTTAAAAGGGGTCCTTTACCAAGGCGCACTTGAGCGTTTCTGCTCTTTCTTATCGATTTTTATTCGTTTGGTTCAAGGTTATAAAATTAAAAAACTATTCAATTGTGATAATTTAGAACAACAAAAAGCGCTTCTCGAATCTAAATGGAGTGGCCTTTTATGGAAGAAAGCATTTGATTGGGCTCTTCATCCACGTATCACTTCGTTGTTTGTAAAAGAGCAAGAGCTCTACACACACCTCGGATCAGAGATAGATCCAGGCAAATATGTGAGAGAGCGCTGGAAGAATTGCTTAAGCAAAACCCTTGCAAAAAATAGTATTTTGGTTTCTTTGGCCCTCAAGGGCAAAGTCGATCAAAATAGTCTACCTCCCTACCTGACGCGCAAAGGACAAGCCATCATTAGCCCACGTACAAGCCGCCTGCATATTGAAACTTCTGATGCAATTAGTTTTCTCAAAAGACAAAATCCTGCAAGCATCGACGTCTTCTCTTTATCAGACATTGCATCGTATATGCCACAGCAGGACTTCAACACCTTGCTCCTTGAAATTCAACGTACTGCGAAGCCGGGCGCCCGGTTTTGTTTAAGGCAATCTTTGTCAGATCACTTCTTTCCAGAAAAACTCGGCAAATACTTCTCAAGAGATGTGGACTTGGAAAAACGTTTAGAATCTGAAGATAGATGCTTCGTCTATCGGTTTTTCGCTGGCACTATCAACTAGACTTCTAGCGTGATTAAGGGTTCGTCTATTTCCGAGATCTTTTACTCCGCTTTGCGATTCAGATTGCAGATGCACTTTATCCAATTCGCTATTATCCCTGCAATTTGAAGTCAAAATAATTTAAGAGGGCCGTTAATTATAAAAAGGGAATCCATAACAGAGAACAATGGAGTTTGCCCCTGGATTTCTATGTCCCAAGCTCGCATTGGACATATGATAAATCTGGAATGATAAACGCGATTCGTTCTTGAAGCGGTATGCTAATTCTAAGGTGGAACGAAATTCTATAGGAAAACCCAACTTTTTTCCTGCACCACGGTAGTAGACACCTGGAGCAAATCCAGGGATCAATGCAAAATGGTCCCCAAGCAAAATATCGAAGCAAAAGCCACCATAAACATATACAGTCCCTTTTGTCGTCCCCATGAACCCTACCACTGGTCGGATGACTTTGTAATGCGCATTTGACTTATATTCAATTTGGTAAAGTGGAGCAGCGTGTTTTTTCTCAAAATCATAATCTCCTATGCCGATCTGTAGGAGAGATGGGAGTTCTTTTTTTTCTGCACAAAATATCGCTGGCATCAATGTCATCACCGTCAATACTGTCCAAATAGTTCTCACTATCAACCTCTTGTTTCAAGATAGAATAAAGCCATGACATATTTTTTTCTTTGCTTTTTTAAAAAAAAATCATGAAAAAGGGTGGAGACTCTCTGAATTAAACCTACGTCCATTTTCGAGCTTTTTTTAGTTGATATTGAATCGAAAATCTTAGTTCAGAGTTGTCACTTATGGGTGAAAGTATGGATGATATAGAGTACATTCCGTTTGAAAAAGATCAGTATAACCCCTCTCGTTGGCCAAGAAGAATTGTCCTAGCGTTATCAGCTGGCTGTGCCAGCATGATTGCCGCCTATTTAGGACTCTACCAATGGCGATTGATCCCTAATGTTTGGGATCCGTTTTTTGGTGTCCAATCGACAATGGTCTTGGATTCCTGGCTCTCACACAACCTATATAGCTGGTTCCATGTGCCTGATTCTGTACTAGGATCACTGACTTATTTAATTGATGTAATCTTTGCCTTGTCAGGATCGAATACACGCTGGGTCGACCGTCCTTGGATTGTTCTGCTTTTCGGCATTGCTGTGTTCCCAACACTGATAGCAAGCATTTTTCTTGTGACAATGCAAGCGACGCTAGTAGGGCATTGGTGCACGCTATGCATCACTTCCGCCGCTTTTTCAATATTGCTGGCCTATCTTGCTCACAATGAAGTGTTCTCTACAATCCGTTTATTAAAAAGGATATGGGTGAAGACTAAAGATCGCTCCATTCTTATGAAAGCGATAATGGGGCAAGCCTCTCCATTAGTTTATGACGAAGCTTGTGCGATCCTCTCAGAAATGCAAAACAAGAAAAAGGGGTAGACTTCTATGTGGGCACGCACAATGGAATTCAGCATCGCTTGCTGGCTCGCAATGAGCCTTCTCATTTTCCCATTACCGCTAGACAGCTCTACTAGGCTTATTGAAGAAACCCTTGCTGTCTGTATCCTTATTATCGGCTGTTCTCTTTTTTCAATCTCAAAAAAGATGCCACATCTCCACACTCTCAATATATTATGGGCATTGCTCCTCGTTGGGGAGACATTGCTACAAACTCCCTCTCCCCCTATGGGTTTTTATCAAAGCCGGATGATTACGGGAATTTTACTTCTCGTATTAGCGATCATCCCTGTAGACTGTAACGTGCCTCCTTCTTCATGGAGAAACTTTTTTTCTAAGCGCTAGCCTTTAGGAGATGATGCATGAACACAGCATTGAAAAATAAAATAGTTCTCATAACAGGCGCAAGCGCAGGCATTGGACGGGCCATCGCAGAACACTGCGCTCAAAAAGGTGCCAGATTAATCCTTACAGCTCGCCGTTTTGAGGTCCTCGAAGAACTCAAAACACAAATTGAACACTCTTGCTCTACTGAAGTTTTGCCCTTATGTTTTGATATCTCTAAATCAAAAGAGGCCATGTCTGCTTTTGAAGAACTCCCTGCTAAATGGAGCTGCCCCGATTTTGTAATCAATAATGCTGGAGTTGCTCGCGGCCTTGAGCCGATGTGGCGTGTCAAACCAGAAGAATGGGATGAAGTGATCGACACCAATATTAAAGGAGTCCTCGCGACATGCCGAGCTTTTGTTCCTAAAATGCTAGAGCGTAATTCCGGTCACATCATCAACATTGGAAGCGTTGCGAGCCACGATGCATACCCAGGTGGTAGCGTGTACTGCGCGAGCAAGTTTGCTGTTAAGGCGCTTACGGATACACTTCGCATGGAACTTGTTGCGACCCCTCTGCGTATCTCCTTGATCTCGCCTGGCATGGTCAAAACTTCATTTAGCGATTATCGTTACTATGGCGACAAGCAGAAAGCCGAAGCTATCTATCATGGCATAGAACCATTGACTGCTGATGACATTGCAAGAGCGGTGTTATTCGTAATGGAACAACCGCAGCACGTCAATGTCGCAGACATCGTCGTCTACCCTACACATCAAGCTTCTCCCTACCATATCCACAGAAGCAATTAGAAAATTACAGGATAATAGGATCGGCTTCGTTGGCAGGATGTGAAGAAAGGAAATAACTTTCTTAATTTTGCATGTCTTACCGACGAAGCTGAACCTATAATCCTGTTATTCTTTAGATAAAAACATATTTAATTATAAATAATTACACTTCCAGTTAAATCATAATTGTGTTACTTCAAAGTCATGCACTGATTTATTTTGGAGGACGTTATTATGGGTAAAGTTATCGGGATCGACCTCGGTACTTCAAACTCTGCTGCTGCTATCATGGAGGGTGGGAGGCCTGTAATTATCCCTTCTGCTGAAGGCGCTGGAGTCGCATCTGGAAAAGCTTTTCCATCTTACGTCGCTTTTACTAAAGACGGTCAAAGACTAGTCGGTGAGCCCGCACGCCGTCAGGCTGGGATTAATCCAGAAGGGACAGTTCAGGCTGCAAAGCGCAAGATGGGAACCGACTTTAAATACACCATCAGCGGCAAAGAATACACACCCCAACAGATTTCAGCCTTCATCCTCCAAAAAATCAAACAAGATGCTGAAGCGTATTTGGGTGAGAAGGTCGATGAAGCTGTGATCACCTGTCCTGCATATTTTAACGATAACCAGCGCCAAGCGACCAAAGATGCCGGCGAAATTGCTGGCTTTAAAGTCCTACGCATTATCAATGAGCCTACTGCCGCTTGCCTAGCATACGGTCTGGAAAAAGCAGGCAAAGAGATGAAGATCCTCGTATTTGACCTCGGTGGTGGAACCCTCGATGTCACCATCATGGAAATGTGGAAGGAAGGGGGATTTAAAGTCGTAGCCACCAGCGGCGATACGCAGTTGGGTGGAACGGATATGGACCAGGCGATCATCAATTACATCGTTAATGAATTTAAACGCGCAGAAGGGATTGACCTTAGCAAGGACAAACTCGCTCTTCAGCGTATTCGCGAAGCTGCAGAAAAGGCAAAGGTCGAGCTTTCAAGCACGCTCACTACAGATATCAACCTTCCCTTTATTACAGCAGACGCAAGCGGTCCTAAACACCTAACAATGTCCTTCAATCGTGCAAAATTAGAAGAATTGGTACGCCCTATAGTCGAGCGTTGCCGCGGCCCATTAGAACAAGCCATAAAAGATGCTAAAGAAGCATTAAAAAATGAAAATGTCCCATTCGATGTAAAAGACATCGATAAGATCATTATGGTCGGGGGGCCTACAAGGATGCCGATCGTCCAGCAGTTTGTCGAGCAATATTTAGGAAAAAAAATCGAAAGAGGCATTGACCCTATGGAATGCGTTGCCTTAGGAGCAGCTGTCCAGGGAGCAATTATAAAAGGGGAAATTAAGGACGTTCTCCTCCTCGATGTCACTCCCCTTTCTTTGGGAATCGAAACACTCGGCGGTGTGTTCACAGCCTTGATCGACCGCAACACAACAATCCCAACGCGCAAATCACAAATTTTCTCTACTGCTGCAGACAATCAGACAGCAGTGACAATTCGTGTTCTACAGGGTGAAAGACAAATGGCAGTCGATGATGTTGAGCTTGGACGCTTTGACCTCGTAGGGATTCCCCCGGCTCCACGCGGGCTCCCACAAATCGAAGTCACCTTTGATATCGACGCCAATGGCATTGTGCATGTCTCAGCCAAAGACAAAGGTTCGGGAAAAGAGCAATCGATCAAAATCACAGCTCCAAAAAAACTATCTCCAGACGAAATAGATAAAATGGTGCGCGACGCCCAATCTTTTGCCGACCAAGACCGCAAACGCAAAGAAGAGGTAGAACTGATCAATCAAGCAGATAATACTGCATACAATACTGAAAAAACGCTTAAAGAACTTGGCGATAAGGTTTCTCCTAATGTGCGTGCCGATATTGAAGCAAAGCTAAATTCCTTAAAGACTGCAATCAAAGAAAAAAACACCTCCCAAATAAAACAGCAAATGGACGCACTTCTTGCTGCTTCCCATCGTCTCTCTGAAGAGCTCTATAAAAAACAAGGTGGTCCTGGAGAACAAAACTCTGGTGGCCTTTCTGGTCAGCAAGGACAAGGACCAAAGAAAAAGCCCGGCGACGATGATATCATCGATGCTGACTTCCATGAGGAAGCAGGCGGAGATAAGTAGAGCAACAATATGCCTTCCAAAAGCGATTATTACGCCGTTCTGGGCGTTCAAAGGAGCGCTTCTTTGGAAGATATTAAAAGAGCATACCGCGAATCTGCCCTGCGCTATCACCCTGACCGCGTCCCAGAAGCCGAAAAAAAAGACGCTGAAGAAAAATTCAAACAAATCTCAGAAGCTTATGCCGTACTTTCCGACCCACAAAAAAGAGCATTGTATGATCAATATGGTCATAGTGGGCTTGACCAACAGTACGCTTATGAAGACATTTTCCGCGGAGCCGATTTTGCCGGAGCTTTCCAAGGAATGGAAGATGTAGGTGTTGGTGAAGACCTCTTTGAAAAGCTCTTTGGCGATTTTGGATATAGTTTTTTCGATGGTGGCGGAAGAAGAAGGACCCCTCAAAGAAATAGAGGAAGCGACCTTCGTATTGTCGTTGAAATTACGTTAGAAGATGTACTGCACGGCATTAAAAAGACAATCACCTTCCCGCGGTACACATTGTGTTCATCTTGCAGTGGCTCTGGTGCGCAATCTGGCGCAGAAAGGGCGCGCTGCCCAGAATGCGGGGGCAGTGGCAAAATCACCCGAACCCAGCGTGCCATGCGCATTATCCAACCATGCCCCCATTGTGGAGGGACAGGAAGAATTATAGACAAACCCTGCCACACCTGCAAAGGAGAAGGTAAAACGCGAGAAATGCGGACTTTGAGCGTTACGATTCCACCTGGAGTTGATACAGGATCACAGCTGCGATTATCTGGCGAAGGAGAAGAAGGAAGGGGCGGAGCTGGAGACCTTTATGTCGAAATTGAGGTTGCCCCCCATACACTTTTTGAACGCTCGGGTAGTGATTTACTTTTAGAACACACCATTCCCCTCTCTCTTGCTGTTTTAGGAGGTGAAACGACGATCCCGACCCTTGAAGGAAATGTGCGGATGAAGATCCCTGCTGGGACACAATCTGAAAAAGTATTTCGGTTACAAGAAAAAGGATTGCCCCGTCTCAAAAGACCTGGGAAAGGAGACCTTCTCACAACAATCTCAGTAGAGATCCCCAAACATTTAACAGACCACCAGCGTAAGCTCTTTGATGAATTTTCAAAATCCTTAGAGAAATAAATCTCATAAACTTCATAAAATTGTCCTATGGAAACATCTGGAATCGCTAAATGGATCTTTGGGATCGGCCTTGGCCTTATCGTCATTGCTGGCATCATATGGCTTGGGGGAAAAATCGGACTTCCTCTTGGTAAAATGCCAGGGGACATTCATATCGAAAAAGGAAAGACATCTGTTTACTTTCCTATTGTGACATCTATTGTTGTCAGCATCCTTTTGACCATTATCTTCAATTTCATTCTATGGCTAACGCGAAAATGAAAGATAGGATCTCTATTCTCAATCACGAGATCTCTGCCTGTCAATTATGTCCAAGGCTCGTAAAATTTCGCGAACATGTTCCGATTCGGAATCAATATGCTTTCGAAGATCCTTGGAGGAAGCCTGTCCCTGGATTCGGAGACCCTGAGGCTTGGCTCATGATCATTGGACTTGCTCCTTCAGCTCAAGGAGGCAATAGGACGGGTCGAATATTTACAGGTGATCTATCGGCAAAGTTTTTAATAGGTTGTATGCATCAAGTTGGCTTGGCCAACCAATCGTCGTCAGAGAGTCGCAACGATGGACTCATCCTAAATGGGTGTTATCTGACAGCTGCAGTGAAATGCGTGCCACCAGACAATAAACCCAATCCCGTAGAAATCGCTACTTGTAGACATTTTTTAAAAAAAGAATTTACTATCTTGCCAAAAATTAAAGCAGTTTTGGCACTTGGCCACATCAGCTTAAAAGCATACAGAGATTTTTTACTAGCAGAAGGCCATCAGGTCCCAGCACTCAAGTTCCAACATGGGGCACATTTTAAGTTGCATGGATTGCCCAAAGTATATGCTAGTTATCACCCCAGCCCTCAAAATACACACACAGGCAAATTGACCAAAGATATGCTTGAAAGTTTACTTAACCAGATTATTGACGATTCCCTAACAAAAAATTCCGTATAGTATTAAAAATAATCTATCCAATTAATTAATTCAAATAATTGTAGAAATAAATAACTTTATGATATGTTGGTGGCTAAATCGCTCCTGAAAAACGACTAAAAATTATACGGGCTCGGTTCTTCCTTTTCTTCTTAAGAAGGTTAGATTATGCTAAAACGATTCAAAAAACTTATCTTTTTGATCATTATTATGTCATGTTCATCTGCTGTATTTGCTCAACGTGTTGTTATACTTTTGGGGCCTCCAGGTTCAGGAAAAGGATCTCAGGCGACTATGCTTAGCATGGAACAAAAGCTTCCCCATCTTTCCACAGGCGATTTGCTTCGTGAAAATATCCGCACCAATACCGCCTTGGGAAAACAAGCAAAGCAATATCTCGATAAAGGAGAGCTCGTTCCCGATGATTTGATTATCGATCTGATCTTTAAGCGCACTTCACAAAAAGACTGCGACCCAGGTTACATCCTCGATGGGTTTCCTCGCACACTTCCACAAGCTGAGGAACTCAAAAGGCGTCTAAATCCCAACACAGAGCTTACTGTGATCAACTTGCAAATCCAAGATCAAACAATCATTGAGCGCCTTTCCAATCGCCTAGTTTGTCCTGATTGCGGTGCTCCTTACAATTTGATCGCAGTGCCGCCGAAAAAAGAGGGGACTTGCGACCTTTGTAATGGAAAATTGGTACATCGTTCCGATGACAAAAAAGAAGTGATCGAACAACGCCTTGCGGTATACCACAAACAAACGGCTCCATTGATCGCTTATTACACTGAAAAGGGCCTGCTCCGCAATGTCAACTCAGAACAGGCAAAAGAGAAAACTCTAGAAGAGATTCTCAATATTCTTAGCAAAGAACAGGCAATCGCACCTGCTAGATAGAAAAGAGGGGTTGCAAAACCCCGATGGTCGCTTTTACCGATTTTCGAAAATTGGAATAAATCTCTTAGGCGTGAGTCTATTCCAATTTTCGATTCTCAATATAATCGACTAAAAATCGACTACTTTGGGTTTTTGCAAGTCTCTATAGAGATTTTTTCGAAGAGGTCTTCAAAGAGCGATTTACGCTCAACCAAGTGTTGGTTGTGCGTTAAATCACCGACATGGATCGGAACAGCGGTGGCATATCCTTGCTTCAAGAGAAAGACATCACTATCCTCGTGTTCCTCATGCCCCGTCCAACGACCACCTAGCCAATAATAAGAATGCCCTTCAGGATGCATCCGTTCGTCTGGGTTATCTGTCCAATACCCAGCTCCTTGTCTGGCCATCTTGAAGCCCTTTATGGTTTCACCAGTATCTGGAAAATTAACGTTTAGAATGGTGTGAGCTGGTAATGGATGCTCTAAGACATGGTGCACGATGGGTAAAATGTATTTTTCTGCAACATGGTACAAAGGTTTATCATAGTCAGCACATGAAAATGCAACACCAGGAATACCGCGCATCACACCTTCGATCACTCCACCAACAGTTCCACTATAAAGGACGTTCCTTCCAGAATTAGCACCACGGTTTATGCCTGAGACGATCAAAGAAGGATGGCGCTTTAAAACAGAGTTCACAGCGAGCTTAACACAGTCCGCTGGTGTTCCAGTAACTTTCCAAGCAGTTACTCCCTTTTCCCAAACATGAGTTTCGATAAGAAGGGGCTTGCGTAAAGTAATTGCAAGACCTTTACCTGACTGCTCAAAAGCAGGTGCAACAATATACAGATCAAAATGATCCGCCAGTGGACGCCATAAATGTTTTAGACCCGGCGCGTTAATACCATCATCATTGATAACAAGAATAGAAGGTTTTTTTTGCATAATGTTCGCGATTGTAAATCAAAGAAGCTTATTTTTACAGGATGAATTAATACCATTTGTGAAAAATAAATGCACATTTGAGCGCCTCAAAGCCGAGGGGGGCAACGATCGTAAGCCTCCTGATATTAAAAGTATGAGGTGAACTTACAATCGGTCAACCCAGGGGCTTTGGCGCAGTCGAAATCAGATTTTTTAGTCAGTTTCGGTATAATCGAGAGACTAGGATTATCAAAACAAAACTTACCAAAAACCCTGGAAGCATTGAGGGTATTTCAATGGATATAAAACGATTTATATAAGGCCAAATTGCTGAAAGTATCCCACCAGAAAGTATCCCTGCCCATGCCCCGTATTTGTTGATACGCTTAGAATATAATGACAGCAGCAGAAGAGGGCCAAAAGCAGATCCAAGTCCTGACCACGCATAGAGCACTAAAGAGTATATGGTACTGATCTTTGCAAAAGCGATCGAAAATGCAATGATCGATACAAGAACAACCCCAAGTCTAGATACAAGAAGAATTTCTTTAGAAGTCGCATCTTTATGAATGATCCTCTTGTAAAAATCTTCTGCTATTGAGGATGATAAAACAAGCACCTGTGAGCTCATGGCATTAATTGTAGCCGCAATCACGGCGCACAAGATAAAGCCAATGATGAACGGTGGGAAAGAATCGCGAACCATCTCAATAAAAGCTTGTTCTGGGTCAGCAAGTCCGATGTTTTGGAAGAACGCTATCGCAACAAGCCCCACTAAAGTGGCCGCACTTAAAGCAAGGATCATCCATGTCATACCGATCAGTTTCGATTTATAAATCTCGTGCACATTTTTGATACCCATGAACTTTGTAACGATATGCGGCTGTCCAAAATATCCTAATCCCCAACCTGCCGTCATGAATAGAATTTCCATAAGGGTCTTAGCAGAAAAATCAGGAAAAAGGGAAAGACTTAATTTTTTGGCCGCGATGACTTCCTGTACACCAGTCCACCCCCCAAGGTTGGGCATGATAAAAAACGGGACAACGATAATCACCCCCATCAAGAAGAAGCCTTGAAAAAGATCGATCCAGGCTAAAGTGACATATCCTCCGGTAAAGACATACGGAACAACAATCAATATTCCGATAAGGATCCCAATGGAGTATGGAATATTGAACAGCGTTTCCAGTAGCAGCCCTAATCCCACTAACCCTGAAGAGATGTAGATAGTATAAAAGACAAAAGACATGAGTGCCGTAAAGACCCTGATCAATCCCGAAGTATCTGCAAGCCTACTTTCGAAAAATGAAGAAAACGTCAAGCTATTGAACTGTTCAGTGGCTACCCGGATTTTAGGAGCAACGAGCTGCCAGTTAAGGAACATAAAGACTATAAGCCCAACTGCCGACCATCCGCTGATCAACCCTTTAGCATAGACTACAGCAGGATAACCCATGAAAAGCCAGCTGCTCATATCACTAGCATGTGCAGCTAAGGCAGTCAACCAATAGTTCAATGAACGCCCACCGATAATGAAATCTTGCGCACTCATATGCTTGCGATAGGAAAAAATGCCGATCCCAAGCACGATAGCAAAGTAACAAACTACTGCAATGAGCTCGTATATATATTCTTCTGACATCAGTGAAAAAAATTACCGTTATTTTTCTTCAATATCCATAGTCAGAGGGATTTGAGCAAGGGTAATATTATTTCTCTAAAGCTTTTTTTGACCCATAGACCATGCCGGCCTGAGCTAAGTTACTCCTAGCGTTGGGGTAAACATCCTCGATCAAATTCAAAAGGCTCTTGGACTGTTGCCTTAATGAGTCTTGTCCTACAGGGCATTGACACATAATCCTTGCAAAACGATACATCGCAGCAAATTCAATAATATCCTTCTCCGGCATGTAAATTAGCGGTCTAACAATCGTTACACCATAGTCGTGCATGGGAACTTTCGGTAAGTTGGCTGCGAACTCCCCTTTATGTAGAAGGTTCATCATTAAAGTTAAGACACTGTCATCACGATGATGACCAAAGGCAATCGTAGTAGCTCCATGCTTTTTGGCCGCCTCAAATAGAAGCCTTCGACGCTCGCGCGAGCAGCTATAACATTCCAACTTTTCGCGTGCAATATCAGAAGAACATAGAATGAGCGGCACCCCTAGAGAATCGCAAATTGGTTCTAAAAACTGCTTGCTGATCGAGGGTCCGCAGGAAAAAGTGCCGCTGACATGAATAGCGATTAATTTTGGGTTAGCAGCTCCCCTGCCAAGAATCGCTTTAAGCAGGTATAAAAGGGTCAGGCTGTCCTTCCCACCGCTCAAGGCAAGCGCCAGCGTATCCACACCTTCCAGCATTTTAAATTCAAATAAAGCTTTACGACACATGCTCTCCAAGCGGCGCCCTAGCTTTGTCCAAGGTGGCCGAGCTAAAGGCAGCTCAGGGGGCAAGGCTGAAATAACTTCTAAAGGCATAAAAAAGCACAATATTAAACGACTAGAACTAGACTTATATCATTTTTTCCCTCTAAAATCTCCTCTTAAAGAGTAGTGTTGGCAAAAAGATGAAAAAACCTGATGTTGGACGGAACGACCCTTGTCCCTGTGGATCGGGCAAAAAGTATAAAAAATGCTGTGAAGCCAAGCTGGCCCGTAAAAAATTTCATGCAGAAGTGATTAACCCCTCGACAGCAAACAGTAAACTTACCGGGTTTTTCCAGAAGAACGTGCCCACGACAGCCCTGCCTGAAAAAAAACATGAAGAAAATAAACCTGACTTGATCATATAAATTTGGGTTGAGACAAAAGATCCCGATTGATACACTAAATCGCACATTTTGCTGGTGTAGCTCAACTGGTAGAGCGCCCGACTTGTAATCGGATGGTTGAGGGTTCAAGTCCTTTCGCCAGCAAAATCTTTTTTCCCGTCTGGGGGTGTCGCATAGTGGCAATTGCAAGGGACTGTAAATCCCTCCTCTTCGGAGTTCGTCAGTTCGAGTCTGACCGCCCCCAAATAAAACGACCCGCATTGGCGGGTTTTTTTATTTGGGGACGGAGCAAGGCAACAGTTTGCCTTGCGTTCAGACGAGAGTTGAGGACGATGTTTGCTTTGCAAACAGTCCGAGACCGCCGCCCCATCGCAAGCTGCGCTTATTTAGGGGAGATGGTGACCTTAAAAACGTAAGGAGAAGCTTGAGAATCGGTCGTGCAATTCGTATCTGTTATCGTACTTGCAATTCCCCCTACAATATATCCAACAAAAACAGGTTTGCTCAATTTGTCTAAAGCTATCACGCCATTTGGAAACATTGGCAATCCATCATTAGGTATAAAAACAGAATTCGCTCCAAAGAAATAAATTGTTTGCAAAGGACCTCCTCCACATGCTGTAGGAATAAAACCAGGGCATACTGGCGGATTAGAGTTGATGATCGGAAAAGTTCCGCTCATTAAGTACTGGCGATAGATCCCATGCTTATCGATTTCAATGGTTGTAACATCATTTGTAAATGGTAAGTTGCAACATTCCTGGAAGACATTTCCCTTGGCAGGAACCCAAGCTGTGCAGCTGTTACATTGGGGATTGGGATCTGCATTACAATTCGAGCCATCACTAAATTGCGATGCGCTAATACCTCCAAAAAGGAGAGTGTACATCTTATTTTTCTTGATTGAATAAAGCCCCATATTTGCGCAGGAATAGTTATTCATCGCTTGCGCTAAAGTATTTGGGTCGTTTGGATTTAACATGAACGCAGATCCATCTGGATCGATATTTATTGGAACCGTCCAAGCTCCGGGGGTGTCGGAAAGATCAACAGTTGTAAATACACCAGAAAGAGCTGAAAATGACATTGTTAATGACGTTCCATTTTTTTTGACAATTGGAACCACATTTAAATCTCTTCTTCGAAATTCTGAAAGCGGCTCTGGTTGTTTATACAGCTGTACGTAGAGGCTGCGACCGTCATCAAAGATTTGGAGAGGTCGGACTTGCTGGGTATATGACCCATTTGTGCTTGTGGTATAAAGTCCATTAAAATTCTGGCCAAAAGCAAGCAAAAAGGGTTCATGCTCATTTGACTGCAACATGACCCCGCCAGCTACTTGAAAGATGGGATGGAAGATGGTACGCACGCACCTAGCTGCACTCTTGGATTTACTAGGATTTTTAACCCACTTAATTAAATCAGGCACATCAATCGCAGTTAATGCGGGCTTCGTTCCCATCGTGTTCGTTGCTGTATCCAATCCATACCCACCTACGACATACAAAGTATTTTTACTCTCAGCATAATAAAACAAAGTATTTGACGCTGAAAGAAGATCAATCTGCCCTTGTGAGAGTTCGGAAGTAGGATCATATAGAGAACGATAAATAATCTTTTTTGTTTCTGGATTAACCACGAAAACAAGAGTATTTTGTTGAGAAGGAGGAAACGGATTGATAGTAGGATCCGTATTGTCTACATCATGTAATCCATTTGTTCTTCCAGCAATAAACAGCCATTCTCCTTTGTAGACTGCGAAAGCGAAAGAATGAATACCTGCTGGCAACATAAAATCTGCTTGTTCTATGCTTACGCGGTAAGGGAGAGAATCTTCTGGTAAGGGCATTGTGAGATAAGAAGTTTGGTTTAAACAGGGAGGACATTCTGCAAAACATGCACTCCACAGCAACAACCACACGAATTGAAAATACTTCATAAATCCTCTGGTAGATGAAAATCTGCCAAATAAATATGGCATGTTCCGTTTCCTCGTTTAGAAGTCCACGCGATCTGTTTACCATCTGGGCTAAAACTTGGGAGTCCCTCAAACGTCTGACTTTCTGTCAGTCGGAACTCTTGCAATGTTTCAATATTCATAAGATAAATCTGATAGGCACTGTGACCATGTCTGGACGTTGTATATGCGATGATCCTCCCATTAGGATGCCAAAAAGGTGCCCAGTTCACGTGTCTATTATTTGTGAGCTGTATTTCTTCGGACCCATCGGATTTAACGATAAATATTTGCAACAGATCTTTTTCTTCCCGGTCGGACCGAAATACGACCCATTCCCCATCAGGGGAAAAGAAAGGGCCCCCATTATAACTCTGTTCTGTCCACGTCAAACGACGCACATCCGATCCATCGACATTGCAGACGTAAATGTTCATGCTACCGCTTTCATTGCTGGCGTATACAATTTGTTTGCCATCTGGGGAGTAGGCGCCTTCAGCGTGATATGCGGGTCCTGAGGTCAATTTGCGTAGTGATGATCCGTCCACGTTCGCCTCATAGATATTCATATACGCGGTCAGTTCCCAACTATAATGGTTAGAGTAAGTTGCAAAGCTTTCATAGTCTCCGTTCTCATGGCTAGAGGCAAAGAGAATTTTCGCTCCATCAGGTCTATAAAATCCGCAGGTACATGCGCCGATTCCCGTGCTCACGAGTTTTGGCATCCCTTCTATTAAATCCATTGTGTAAATTTGGTAATGTTTCTTTCCGGTGGGAACGGCCTGAAATATGATAGACTTCCCATCAGGGGAAAAGTATGCCTCTCCCTCCTTCTCAAATCCCATAGACGAAAACGTGACTTGTCTGATGTTGCTAAGACAAGTTTCTTCTCCCCAAGCAAAGGAAATTGAACATAAAAAAAAAAGCTGCAGCCGCTTCATCATGAAATTTTTAACCATTTCACAAATTTTCAAAGAATAATTTATCGATTCAGTATATATTTTTCAATCCAAGGAGAAAAAATATGAGTAAAAGTTTTTTTGTTATTGGCTGTTTTGCATGCGCATGCTCCAACTCTGTCTTTGCTGAAGAGGATGCTACGCAATCAAAGAACGAGCCTGCAATTTTTTATCAGGCCTATAGTCCTATTGAATTGGACTTCACCCTTGCACTGGATGACTTCAGAAGTCTTACTGAAGGGAGTTGGGAAGGAAATTGGGGCTCTCTTGCAGCATTGAATATAACAGCACCTCTTCCCGCGTCTTTTTTTGCACAACTTGCAGGGAGTTATGGTCTTTATGATTGGGCAGGAAGATCATCAACTCCATTTAAAAATTCGAAGACATGGCAACAGCAAGGATTTCTTACTGTCGCGGCTTCCTGGCAAACGCCTTATGCTTGCGGTTGGAATGTAGGGGCGGCCTATGATTGGATGTTGAACAAGAATTTCGGGGAATTTGCGGTCAATCCTTTCTTTGATCAGATTCGAGGACAGTTTGGGTATGTAATTAAGGGAGGAAACGAACTAGGGCTCTGGGGATCATACGGTATTCGGACTGCACATAAAGAATCCCAACAAGTGCCTCTAAAATTCAAAGGCATCAGCCAGATCAACCTTTTTTGGTGTCATTACTTCAAAAGTCATGGGTATGGGATGCTTTGGATAGGAACCCCATATCAACGGGGACTGATGTACAAATCAGGACGGGCAGGTAGGTTTATTTTCGGCGCTCAATTTTCTGTTCCTGTCACAAGTTCTTTAAGCATTGAAGGTCATGCAGCCTACATGAGTCCTAGACACGGGAGTGGAATTTCTCCATCTAAAAATTATGCAGCAGATCTCGCATTTGGATTGACCTATGCTTTTGGGAAACGGAAAATTGCAAAGAACCCGTACATGACTCTTGCCAATAACAGCAATTTCATTGTCGATACGAACCAAAATCTCTAGGTTTCATGTATTGAAAATTATCACTTTCAATACAATCAAGGGTTCTCGATGTGTTCGATTCCTCAGTTCAAATAAATGGCTGTGAAGTTGATGCCAGAAAATAGAATCCAAGCGCTTAATTAGATATTGTTTCATTAAGTCAAGACAGCATTGCTAAAAGTTGTGCAGCCTACCGCTAGTCTGAGATGAGCTCTTCAAATGCACAAATGGGACAATTCGCTCTACCTGGGCTCAATAATAACCTAACAAGCAAGTTGACATTCAACCTAACGGAGACAGAGTCAGCACTTGGGAATCAGCCGACATTATCTGGCAAATCTCAGTGAGTATCACCGCTATAGATTTCATTGATGGCATATTACTATTGAGAATATACCTTTGCCAACATAAGCGATTATTTTAGCAGATTTAATTTTTCCTCTATTAGAATCAAATCAAGCTAAAAAGCCGCCATCGACATTAAGTGTAGCTCCTGTGATATACGACGCCTCTTGACTAGCAAGGAATGCAACTGCCGAGGCAATCTCTTCTGGTTTACCATAACGTCCCAGTGCAACACTTTTTTTCACAAGCTCTGCATATTCTGTGTTATCCGGGTTCATGTCTGTATCGATAGGGCCTGGCTGCACAAGATTCACTGTGATATTTTTAGGACCAAGGTCTCTTGCCCAACCGTGTGTGTATCCAACAAGAGCGGCTTTTGTGGCGGCATAATCTGCTCCTCCAGAAACCGTCATGCGCTCCCCATTGATTGAACCAATGATTATTATACGTCCACCATCTTTCATAAAAGGAACCACAGCGTGTGTCGCCGCAAAGACCCCTCCTACATTAACCGATAGTTGTCTTGAGATCCCTTCCAAGTCGAGATTAGGATCATCTATTGAACCCCCTACATAGATCCCAGCATTATTTACAAGAATGTCAATTCTCCCAAAGTGTTTGCCAACCTTGAGCACAAGCGCCTTCACTTCTTCCGGGTTAGCTTGATCTGCTTGTATTGCAATAGCCTGAACCCCCTCTCTTTCAAGTTCTTTCACTAAAGAAATGCCCTTGTCACTGGATGCTACAAAGCTGATCACTACATGACATCCTTCCATGGCAAAACGTCTTGCAATAGCCGCACCTATACCGCGGGATCCTCCTGTAATGAGAGCGATTTTATTTTGGAGTTTTTTGTGCATAATATACCTGTTTACTATTCAGCAAGTAGTTGGTCTGCTATTTCTTTGGCTAACTTTCCATCCACTTCGCTGTTAAGCCTCTTGATAGTCTTCATAACCAATCCCACATCTTTTTTCGTCTTGGCTCCAGACTCGGATATGGCCTGTATTACGATTCTTTTAGTTTCTTCTGGAGAAAGGGATTTGGGCAAAAACTCTTGGACTATTTCGAGTCAGGAAGACTTGCTCGGGCATCGACGGCTAATATCTTTGATTTGAGCATTCGAAGGGTATCGAGCCTAAGCTTGTCTTGACTGCGTATTGCTTCTTTGATCTCAAGATTGATCTTTTCGATAAGAGACATAATTTATACATTCTCACTTTTGCGGTTTTATATCAAAAAAACAGCTTAAATCAGCATTTGATTTTTCCCAATCAAAAGTTAGAAATACACAAAACCATCTCTTTGCCTTAAGTAAACTAAAAACCGTAACAGTACTTTTCTTAGCTTTATAATCCGGGTTGAAGAACTACCCGAAACCTGGCTTTACCACTCATCATAAGGTCATATGCTTCCGCTGCTTTTTCAAGAGGGAATATTTGATTCATCGAACGGACGCCACTTAGCAAGCTAAATGACAATGTTTCTTGAGAATCCATAGAAGTTCCACCCGGCCACCCTTCAATCTTTCGACGCGCTCCAATAAGCGTAATAGCAGAAACCGCAATGGGTTCTTCTGGAATTCCAACTATGAGAAGTTTTCCATCTACAGAAAGTCCTCCTACTGCCTCATTCACCGCTTTAGCACTGGTAACTGTGGATAAGATAACTTTCGCGCCCCCTAATTTTTTTAGCTCGCTGCTTACTTTCTGTACTTCACTGTCGATATAATGATGCGCTCCTAGTTGTTTAGATAATGGCAGTTTGTCTTGACCTCTGGCAATTGCAACAGTGTGAAATCCCATTTTAACAGCATATTGAATGGCAAGGTGCCCTAAGCCGCCGATTCCTAAAATAGCAACAGTGTCTCCAGCAGTGGCTCCGCTGTTTCTTAAAGCGTTAAAAGTGGTGACCCCAGCACACATCAGAGGACCGACCTCCAATGGCAAAAGCCCTTCTGGAATAAGAGCTAGCGCTTCAATCGGTGCAATCAGGTACTCTGCGTACCCGCCATCGTAAGAGACACCGGGAATCTGAAGTTTTGCACAGGTCATAAAATCACCTCTTCTGCAGGATTCACAAATCTTGCAGTGCCCCCCATGCCATCCAATGCCAACGCGTTGCCCCTCTTTCCAATCACCGGAATCTTCTCCAAGAGCATCGATCACTCCTGCAATTTCATGGCCAGGAACTCTTGGATACTTAATTCCTGGAAAGACTCCATCTTTTGTAAAAGAGTCGCTATGGCAAATTCCGCAGGCTTGGACTTTAACGCGAACAGTCCCTTTTTTGGGAGAAGGAATCTCTTTTTCTACGAGTTCGAAAGGCATTTTGGGTCCTGGAACTTGGACAGCGCGCATGTTTCCCATAGGATTCTCATTTTTAAGATGGAATTTCTGAACCTATCCATTTATTCGAGGTTTTTTTCTTTTTGCTTTTTTGGACACTTTCAAATTCTGTTTTTTCTGGCCATGAGCTTGCACGTTACATAGAAACACAAAATTCGAAATTGATCAAAAAATTCCAAAAATGCAATCACCTCTGCTTTACAGAAAGTTCAACCTATCAATAAGATCTGTAAAGTTAATTTGCAATACCTTCTCATTGAGATGTCTCACCCAGACTTTGATGATAGAACTCAAGAGGATGTCAACAAAGTAAAGGTTTGTCGCTTTTCTCTAGGATTTTTGCGGAAAATATAGATAAATTGATAATATGAACCTATCCAAGTAAAAAGCTTCAGTCTATTTTCGGGTTCTTTTGAGCCGATTTAAGCTTTTTTTTGTGGATAGTATTTAAAATCGATACAATCCCCAAAAAAAGAAGCGATAATCGGCTAAAAACTATGTCGTAATAGTTGTTTTACTTATTTAAATAAGGTTGATGATGAATTGGTTAATGGGGTTGATTGTTGTATTGATTGCCGTAGTTGGGTTTCTCATATTGGAAAATTTGAAAATGCCAAAGACAACAGGGCTAGTTAACGGCAGATTACAACCTTGTCCAAGTAAGCCTAACTGTATCTGTAGCTGCCAAGAAGATCAAGCACACCACATCTTACCTCTCCCCTTTTCTTCCGAAGAAACCTTGGATCAAATTCAGGCGTTTTTAAGTACAAATTACATAGCTCAAGTAGTCGATAAGTCCCCAAATTATTTACATATCTTGATCACAACGCCTACTTTAAGATTTAAAGATGACTTGGAGTTTGTTGTTAACCATGAAAAAAGAATAATCGATGTGCGTTCTGCCTCACGTGTAGGGTATTCCGACGCAGGAGTCAATCGCGCTCGCATTGAAGCATTGCGCATTTTTCTAAAGAGCAGTTAGCATAGTCATTAAAAAAAGGTTTCTAGAAATTGGCGGTTTACATTGTAGAGCTGCGCGTTGCTGCTCTCCCATGTTCCCCGCTTTACGGTGAATCCAATTGTAGCAACAGCTTTGTTCAAACGTAAAAGTGGCATTAAGCCTTTGTAATCTGGAACTGAACGAATGCTAGCATATCCTCTTAAAAATGGTTCTTTTCCATTAGCATTGTTTGACCATTCTCCATGTTCTAGAGAACAAAAATCTTCTTCTGCAAAACTTGCCCTTGCTCCTGCCCAATCGATGATACCATGTAAACGTCCCTGATACACGATTAAGTTTCCTGGACGGAAATCTCTGTGCACAATACAGGGACCGTCTACTGAGGACAAGAGATGAAGATGTGTATCAAAATAGCTGCGACATTGTGCGAGCAATACTTTAGAAAGATGCTTACTGCATTCTTCTAATCCTTCATCAAACTTCAAGGTGAAGTATGCACGAGGATCTGGGGTTAAATCACTGTATTGTATAGGATCACCATAGCCTGATACGCGATTGAGATGGATCCTTGCAAGGAACGCACCTATTTCATATGCCAATTCTCCACGAAAATCATTTGTGTTTAGCAAAGTTCCGGGAAAGCACTCCATCAAGATTGCGCCGTAGATATTTGCTTCCGGTTGCACAACTTTGATGATGTGCGGGACAGGCAATCTGCCAGCAAAGTAATTCAAGAAGTACACTTCTCGAAAGTAATCATTGGGACTACGACTTATTTTTAATATGAACTGCTGGCCGTTTGCGTCAGTAACTTTATAGACGATCGCGACCAATGCATCTTCATGTTCAATACGTGAAAATACAGCCTTTTCAAGATTAAGACGGTGCTTATACTCCGTGATGCGTTTATCCATTCATCTTCACCTTTTGAGCCCGGCTGGATTATAGCATTGGGATTTATTTGTTTAAAACAGGTACTGAGATCAATAACTGAGGAGCACAAACCTATGATTAAACATTTTTATGTGATTATTTTAACTCAGTTCAAAGCACCCATTTTTGCAGCACCACCTGTAAAGGATTTTGCTTCTTGAAACTTGGCAGAAAAAATTGAGCTGGGTTGTACTCATTTCACAACAGTTTGAAGCACAATGGGTCACAATGATTAATGAAAAGGAAAAGTAGAATTTAAGAAGTGATCTACTTTTTTAGGAGAATATAAAGGCCAAAAGCCATGAAACAAGCAGCGATGGGATAAAAAGTATTGATGCTTATAGCGCCAGTGATCCCTCCAAAAATAGGAACTAGGAAAAATCCAAGTGACATCATTGACTGCGCAATCCCCATGGCTTTTCCTTGAATGGTTGTAGAAGATGAGATCGAGATCAAATTAAATGTAGAACTAAGTGAGACTGCTCCCATCACAGCTGAGAGAGCATAGATCATCACAAAAGTATGGAAAGTTGGCATTAGAGCACTCAGTCCAAGAAATAGTGCCGCAATAATAAATGCTAGCTTTGCTATCGACCGCACGCTGATGTGCCTGAGAAGAAAAGGATTTACGACCGCGCCTCCCAATGTCCAGAAGATCCCTTGCACAATGAGCCCCAATGTGACGATCTCCTGAGAAACGGCAAATTTTTGGATGCAATATGCTCCATACCAAGTCACAGAATATCCCCAACTGATTGTCCAAATAAGCATGAGGAAAAAAAATTTTCTTGTTTCAGGCAACTGTAAAGCGCTCATGATGTTATGGAAGCCCTTGATAAGATCGATACGAAAGCGTTGACCTGTTTTTCTATAAGTCTCAGGATAAAAGAACACGAGTGTAAAGAGACTCAAAACTGTAAATAGTCCCGCGATATAAAACGGAAGAGATGGGCTAAAATGCTTTGAAAGTGAAGGATCTGATAAAAAACCTCCCAATAATAGAGCAATAGGAAAACTAATCCCCCAAACAACAGTTAAGATCCCGTAGTTTTTTGCTCGCTGCTTTTCATCTGGACTTAAGTCTGCAATTGAAGCATTGCATAGTCCTTGGTTCCCTGAAAACATACCTGTGATAAATCTACTTACAAATAATAGACAAATGCTTTTGAGGTCGATAGTTAAACCTGTTAGGAAATACCCTAAGATAGTTCCAACAATCGTGATAAAAAACATCTTTTTTCTCCCATAGCGATCAGCAAGCTCTCCAATGATTGGCGCTCCCATGAGTTGAGCTATGGGAAATGCAGCATAAAGAGCGCCCATTGCAATCAACTTTTCAGCCAGGCTAGGATGATGGGAAAGAAAACCGTATTCTGGATTGAGGAGCAATGGGGGGAAAAGTACAAAGACCATTGCATAGCCACAATTGTCAATTGAAGCAATGAAATACACTGAAAAAAGAGCTTTAAGTCTTGAGATCGCTTTCACATGGCCTCAGTTTTGCAAATACCCTATGTTGAATATGACAAATATCATGATTCATTTTTTTTGATTGAAAACTTTTCAAAGATTGAAAATTAGCTTACTATTCATGGATATTTTTAGCCCCATCTGTCTGGAGAAAAAATGGTCAAGACTGTCTCATTCAAAAACTCAAATCAACGCAATCTTGTTGGCACACTGTACACAGCGCCTTCTAAGGCTATTGTCATAATGGCGCATGGTTCATGTAGTAATCGATTCTCAAAAGGGGTTTTTGTAAAGCTTGCGTCTATGCTCTGCCAGATGGGTTACAATGTTCTCGCATTTGACTTTTCCGGCCATGGTGAGAGCGACGACGATATCATCTCACTTAAAAAAGCCGCTGACGATGTAAAGGCAGTCATTACTTATGTAATGGAACAAGATTATAACAGAATTGCCCTCTTTGGGCATAGTCTGGGGGCTTATGCCTGTTTGCATGCCTACTGCACAAGCGTAGATACAATGGTCCTCATAGGAGCATTAACTGGCCCTGTGAATTGGAAGTGGGAAGAGATGTGTACTGATGAGCAACTAATAGAAATCCAGACAAAAGGCTACATCACCAATCCGGTCCACGATGGACTACGAGCATTGGTACAAGTCGATGGCAATCTTTTAAAAGATATTTTAGCGATCGATCAACAATCTTTGTTTAGCAAGCTATCTTGCCCAATTCTTATCGTGCATGGGGATTCCGATCAGCAGGAAGTTGATCTTCTTGCAATTTCAAAAAAAGGACTTTCTTTTGCGCCTCAAGGGTCGCAATTACATGTGATCAAGGGTGCATCGCATTATTTTGTTGAGCATGTAGATGAACTGGCCTCCCTCACCAAACAATGGTTTTCTACCCATTATGCTATCGTTTGAACCTCAATCTCCCTATCTCTTTCGATCATTACAAAGTTGATTTGATACAATATGTGGAGGGGGCCTTAAACGAAATGGGATACAAAACATCAAGTCAGAGTTGTTCTTTTAAGGCATCTCTAATTTTAAAAAGAATAGATTTCTCTAGAACAAATGAACGATCGTAAGGAGCGTAGTTTTTACCCCATCGTGTGTCGGTAATGACGACTCCTTCAAACTCGCGCGGTTCTTTATACCGAGGTACTATGTGAACATGAATCTCTGGAGAAGTGTTGCTCAAAGCTGCGTAGTTCATTTTATCTGGTTTAAAAAGTGAGCTAAGAGCGGACTTCACTTTTTCACCTATTATGAAAAACTCTTCTCTAACTTCTCCTTCTATATCTAAAAAATCTTCTACATTTTTTCCGTCCTTAAGAAGCACGAAGACTCTTCCTAGATAACACTGATTTTCATGTAAATATACGTCCCAATGTTTATAAGATTTTAGCAAAAGTTGATCATATTCCATACTTTCCTCAGAATTTTGTGTAACAGTTAATTGAGGATTTTGACAATGTGCAATTGCAAAAATACAACATGACAATAGCAAAGAGTGTATAATTACCATTTATCCTCCCTCTAAAATGGGGATAAGATCATAGCATATTCATTAATTAACAAGCATAATATTCCATATTTTTACATCTATTTAAAACACAATAGCTAAGAGACTGTTAACGGATTCAGGATTCGTCGCTTTTTTGAGAATTTTTGGCGAATTTTCTTTTGGTTTGTTGGGGGTAATATACGAAAGTTGATATAACCCCCAACAAACCAAAAGAAATTTCGCTCAAAAAGTCCAAAAAATCGACAGAATCTGAATCCGTTAACAGTCTCTAATGGACTGCCTAGTGATTTAAGTTATAAACTGTCCCATGCTTACAAAGCATTAATTTAATACAAATATTGACAAGTCAAACAAATTTCATTTAAAAAAATAATATAGAATACATTTTAACTGAGATTAAAAAATGGCAAAAAAAACTTTCGCAATCATGGGAGCTACCGGCCACATTGGCCAAGTATTGATAAAAGAATTAGTAAAAAAAGGGCACAAAGTGCGCGCTATAGGCCGTGATTCACTTAGGCTTAAAGGGCTCAAAGCAAAAGGAGTTGAAATTCACTCTGGCGATTGCACTGATCATATTTTTCTTACTAAGGCTTTCAAAGGATGCAATGCTATATTTAGCTTTATTCCACCCGGGTACAAGGCTGATGATGTAGAAGTCCTACGTGACAGAACCTCAGAGGCGATTGTTCAAGCGATTGCAGAAGCAAAAATATCTCATGTACTCAACTTAAGCTCAATGGGAGCAGATCTTTCTTCTGGCACCGGTCTCATCAAAGAGTTGCATCACCACGAAGTACGTTTGAACATGATTCCAAAATTGAACGTATTGCACTTTCGTCCAAACTATTTCATGGAAAACTTACTTATGTTTCTTCCCGACATTAAGGGCTCGGGAATTATAGCTACAGCTCTTAAATCAGACCGTCCTATTCCAATGGTTGCAACTCATGATATTGCACTGAAGATTTCTGAGATCCTCGACGGATTGAAATTTACAGGTTCAAGCGTATTTGATTTTGTCGGCCCTAGTGAAATCTCCATTTCAGAAGCAGTTAAAGCGCTTGGAAAGGCTTATGGAAAGCCCGGTATTAAATATGTTCAACTTCCTTATCAGCAGGCTGAAAAAGAATTGATCGCTACTGGCATGACACACCAATTGGCAAAGATGATGGTCGAAATGTATACAGCTTTCAATGAAGGGAAAATAATGCCATCCCAAAAACTGACAGCTGAGCATAAAGGGAAGATTACCATTGAAGAATTTGCCAAAACTTCTATGCAACACGGCCGTTCTACAAAAAAAGCTGCTTAAATTAAGCACAACAGAAACAGCGCAATGACAAAATCAAACGATGATATTATCCAACTACGCTCTTTTTTTATTGCTGTCCTTATGTTGTCATCAATTGGTCTGGTAGCTACAGATAGCTATATCCCTTCTCTTCCTTTCATTGAAACAGAGTTATCAACTACAAAAAGATTAGCCAAGTTAACGCTGTCAATGTATTTGCTTAGTTTTAGTTCCTCGCAACTTTACTATGGTCCATTATCGGATAAAATAGGACGTCGAAAAACAGCCCTGTTAGGCCTGACGCTAAGTCTTTTTGGCAGCCTTGTTTGTGTATTTTCATTGAACATTTACTCATTGATAATAGGACGATTTTTTCAAGGAATGGGATTAGGCGCTGGGGCAACTCTAGCCAGAACAATCCGTAGAGACGTCCACTCAGGAAACGACCTAGCCCGTTTTGGGTCTTATATCATTATCGGAACATCGATTTTATTTGCTGCGGCCCCTGCTATAGGGGGATACATCCAAGATTATTTCGGATGGAGAATGAACTTTCTATTTATTCTTCTATATACGTTATTTGGGATATATTGCGTTTGGGCTTGGCTACCTGAAACAAATAAGTCATTAAATCCTTTAGCAACAAAACTCAGAGTTATCATACACAATTATCTTGTTCTATTGAAAAGCCCAATTTATTTTGGCTACTGTTTATGCTCAAGTCTTGCATTTGCAGGACTGACAGCTTATTTTACATCTAGTCCCTTCATATTCGAAACTCAACTGGGACTTACGCCGATAGAATATGGAAGACTTGGATTATTCATAGCTGGGGGATTAGGGGCTGGTGGCTATTTTAATAAGCTATGCGTAAAGGCTCATGGAAGACATACAATGTTAGTTACTGGGATCAGCATCATTTTCTTGTCCGGTATTTTAATGTTCGCCCTAGCTTATCTAAATCTTATGAAAATCATCTCTATAATGATCCCCATGTTTTTTTACTCAGTTGGCGCAGCACTGACTTTTACCAATTCAGTGGCTGGAGCATTCCAACGCTTTCCCCACATTGCGGGCTTTGCCGGTGCTATGTTTGGAAGCATGCAAATTTTTGGAGGGGCCTTTGCTTCTGGACTTATGATATTGATCGATGAAAAAAATCAATTTCCTCTCAGCTTAATCCTTATTGTTATTGGTATTGTCGCGTATATATTTCAAAGACGCGCTATTCGCTTCGAAAAAGCACTCAAATGATTCCTTTTGCGAATTAACATTTATTTCACCATAATCGCCCAACTAATTTTTTTTCGCATAAAGGACCCACTGACATGAGCTTACAATCCCTCACTTTCTCAACATCTTCACAGCAAGACAAATTGATCCATAAACTGATCGAAGATCCACAAATGCCAATCAAAAAAGGGTATGGTGAATATGTAGTGTTTCTCAAAGGAAGTGACAGAAAAAAGCTTTCTGCTCCCATGTTTGCAAAAGTCTATTCTGTAATATCGCGATATTCTCCTGCTCGAATCATGTACACCAACAACGGAAACTCTCAGAAGGTCAAGGAAGAATATGCAGAACGTTACGAGTTAATCTCAAAAAACATTAAGTTAATCGATCAGGACCTTGAAATTGCCTTTATACCAAGAACTCTCTACGAGCTCGTTTTAATTCGAAAATGCATCAAAGAGGACTTAAAAAGAGGCGAAATCTGTAAATTTTTAAATCCTCAAAAACATAGCAAAGTTCATATAGAACGAAGAACGAATCGATTGAAAACAGAAATAGAAGACAAACAAAAAGAAATCACAGCGCTGGAACAAGATCTTTTGACACTAGATCCTCAAAATACAAGAAAGAAAGGATTTTTAGAGCAAGACATACAGACTCTACAGAAAGAAAAATTAGAATGTGAGCATAACTATAAACGTTATCTAGACAAACCAAAAAGCCCCGATCCTAAATGCTGGCATAGAATATGCTCAAAAACTCCAGAATTATTACCAGATACTCTAGATGGAAACGTCCTCAACATCGCCTATAGACTAAATAAAGCTATCTTAAAAACAAGCCTTTCTTTTGACATGCCTTTTACCTATGAAACTTTGGCAAAATTAACAGATAATGAAATTACATTTTTAAAAGATTGTCATACAAAAGGCCAAAAAGGGATAAATACAGCGTTCAATAGCCAGTTCCCTGGCCCCACTACAGCTTTCAGTTTCGATACTGTACGTGGCTCAACTAACCCTGTGGGATTAAGAGATGAAAAGGATTCTATGCCCATTCGCATTGCGATTGCCTTAGAATGTAGCCAGCTCGCTCACACTTCTTTGTTTTTTTATCGTGGAGCTGACTATGAAAAGGACGTTCCTTACCTCAGAACAAATCCTAAAACCCCTTTTAGTTTATCGTTTGGTGCTAGTTTGTTTTCAGGAGTAATGTTTGATCAAAAAGCGACAGCATTCGCGCCCATGCGGAATGGATCTGATGGATTTGCAATTCCCGTTCCAATTGAAGAGATCCCCACATCCCCTTTTTATTACCCCATATCAGATACACTCTATCAAATATATGGCATCGGAGAAATTTTTCATGGACGTTCTAAAGCCTGGAAAGGGATTTCTCTGGAACATGGCATGCAAGGAGTTGCCCCAGGACCACCTACTACGCTTGAGCATCTTCGTTCCGACTTGAGTAAAGATGATTTTAACAGAAAATTTGATCAATACAAAAAAAGTGCAGTATTACTCAAAACACAATTTGAAAACATTGTACTAAAGGATGAAGTCACATAAAATATTGCCACTTTTTTTTATTTAGGTTGAGGACAGTCTCTTATGGCTACAGTTCTTCCGTTTACGCGTTTTGCTAAAGGATTAGAGGAGTATAAACCAAAAGTTGAAGCTCAAGCTACCCTAGAAGCGAAACGGTTAAACAAAAATTATGATGCCTTCGTTAAAGCATTAGACCAATCAAAACCAAACGCTACCTCAAAGCAGCTTTCCGAGAGTTTCTCAAAAAAATATAAAGTCAACGTCCCCACAGATGAGACATTCAAAGACTGCGTGATCACGTACACACATATTTTCCGAAAAATGTTCCCTAGTTTGTCTGTAGAAACTCAAAAATATAGCTACCAACTCAATAACCAGCAGAAAAATCCTTTTCAAGTTCAGTGGGCGCTCATTAGCGATTTTATCAGTAAACCTCCTAAGTCTCTTGATGCAATCTTATGCGACATCTTATCCATAAATCCCAATTTTGATGAAAAACACCTAGCAATAAAAGCTTTAATCGATGCAGGCGCCACATTAACTACTGAAGTCGGTCAAGCAGCGCTTATTTGTGACGATCCTGAAATTTTTGAGTGCATCATCGCTTTTGGCTATAAGCCAACAGAAAATGATCTGATTTTTCTATTTAAGATCAAAGAGTTCGCAAAAAAAGTTGCTAAAACAAAAATGCTTGTCGATCTGGGTGTTAAAGTGCATGCAGACATTGCATCCTTGACATACGAGGACTTAAAGTCTTTTGAACTTTTATTATCCTATGGGTATCAACCTACGCAAAAGGACTTGATCCAGATATTTACATTGCATGGCACAGAAAAATCCCTTCCGTTTCTTGAGCAGTTCAAGTTGGCAGGTAATGCATTTTTGGAAAACGAATATATCTTGATGTTGTCTGGGCACTTTTCAAAGCTTGGGCGCCTAGATGAGTCCTCTCTTAAGTTATTAAATAGGTTGATTGTAGCTATTAGCCCATACACAGAACTTCATTCTAATCTTCTCCAAAAAATGCTCCCCTATTTGCCTTCATTTTTAGCTTTTGGGTATAAACCTACTCTCCAAGATTTACAAAAAGCATCAGAGGTTGGAGCTCATGAGGTTGTTAAGGGGATTGTAGAATCTAAAGCTACTTCTTTGTCAGAGGATGAGTTAATCTGTGTCTTATCGTCTGGATTAGATGAAAATTATTTAATTAAAATTATTCGCAAGCACATCATAACCCAGACTATTTTTAAAGCCGCTATCGACCAAGGAAAGATTTCATTACCCCTAATTGTTAAGGACATGCACACTTACAGCAATCCAGCTCGATATAGAGCATACGGAAAGTACGAACTATCTCCTGAAGATCTCGTATATGCTTCTGAAAAAGATGTGAGTGCATCAACCTTCGATCTTCTTGTCCACTGTTGGAGTTATGTTCCCCCTCAATCACTGTATGAAGCCGTCTTAAAAAGCCCACAAATTGAATCCTATATGAAAGTCCTGATTAATGCGGGTTTTTCCGTCAGCACAAATGATTTCCGCAAAGCTTGTGAAATGAAATACCCTTATAAAATCCTCTCAATACTCTTAAATTTTGGGACGGTACGGTATTCTCACGAAGAACGGATAGAATATTATACTGGTCGCATCGTCAGCTATCCTGTCTTTGAGTCAGAGAATTCTGGTTATATCCCTTCCAAAGACGATCTGGAATTTGCAAGAAAACAAGGATATGAACAAGAAGTCTTGGAACTCATTCAAAGTAAAATAAATCGGCATACATACATTGTGTATAAAGATCGTTATGGACAAATGACCAGATCAATTGTGAAATAACTTCAACAAATGAATCAAATCCTTATGAATCAGTTGACGACGATTTTACAACCATCCAATCCAATTTTATAGATATCAATAAAAAAATGGTCATTGCTCACTTAATGCAGTTTTAGAGCCAGTCGCTGATTTTTTTAGTTAGCAGGATAGTTTATCCTGCGATTGGCTCTTAGTCTTTCGCAATAAATTCTCATCAATGCTATTTCTTAAAAACACGAGTCTATGAATCTATCCCAGTATTCAAAAACTTTGATTTTTGATGAATTTTTTCACAATTTTTAGAGTCACTTCGCAGGACATACTTGGAAAAGTAGACCAAGAAGCGACTTTTAAAGATGTGGGAAAAGAAGCAAAAAGCATGTTTTTTGAATACTGGGATAGGTTCATTAAGAGTGAATTGCAAACTATAGCTACGTTAACCTGGATAGTTATTATGAGCATTTTTCGAATGATCGGCATGATTCTATTTGCAATTGGGGGTATACTTCTAGTTCTTGGCATAGTGTCTACGCAGCAGTTTGGACAAAAAGTTGCTGAAGTTATTACAGGACACTACACCAGCAATACAGTCATCTACATAATTGGAGGAATTGTTCTGATAATTGGTGGGCTTGGAATTGCACGGAGCAAACGATAGAGGGATTATATGATATAAATTAAAAAAATTGCAATTTTTGCCATTTTAAGCTGCATGTTAGGCTTTTGTTTCCCTGTAAATGCATGATCAAGAAAATCCGTTGATTTTAACAAGTGCCATGCTGGCAGCAATTTTTCTTTGCGGTGTGAGAAACAAACGCTTTTAAGTACAAACGCATTTCAGATCTAAATCCCCTTCAGCAGAAACAAAAAACACAAGCCATGGACTTTGCCGACGATAAGCAGAGTTCCCCGATGCTGCAGTTACAAGGGTACATGCAAATCAGTAATTTTTTGCCTATTTAAAACGATACAGATTGCTTTGAAGGTGTCTACTAGCTCTTATTCATTAGACTCAATGTATTTCATTAGTAAATCATGAATTTTATTCCAAACAATTTTGATGTACTCCTGCCTAAAGCTATCATCTACGGAAGCACTCTCAAGTTTTTCATTAATTTTGAGAATGCGTGGTTCGCGATCAAAAAAGTCTTGTGATGTAGTGAAATAATTCTCAAGGTTTTCAATTAGCATCAATCTTCCTTGTTGGGAACCTAAATCTAGAACGTTCATAAATTCCTCAAAAGATCGGGGAACTACTTCTTTTTCTATGGGTTTAAACTCGTTTGGGAAAAAAACCTTTAATATATCCTCATCTTGAGAACTATTAGGGTCCAGCACTTGTTTCATTTTGCGTTTGATATGTTCTTTGATCTTGACCCTTTCATGCTCGAGATGTAGGGTTTCATCGATAGACTGAAAAATTCCCATCAGATTTGTAAGACGCGGGTTATTTGATGCTGTGTATTCAAGGTCTTTATCGATATAAAATATCTGATTGCCGGCAATTAGCAAATTTCCATAATTGAAATCGATGGGGCTATTTCCGCTGCAAGAAAAATTCAATGCTAGATCAACTACTAAGTTCACATGCTCAAGGTTAGAATAATCGACAGTTTGTGATCCCATAAACTTAGCAAGAAAAAGAAAGTTACCTCCACTTAAGGGAAACGCACAAAAATCAGGACGGTGTTGCTGCTCCTTTAACAATTTATACTGTTCGATATATTTCCCATCTTTCTCAGAAATCACATAAATCTGACCGTTAATTGCGACTGTAAATACTTCTTTATAATTACCAACTCGATTGGAATAAATTGCAAAAACTCCTTCCATACCTTGCTGCTGAAGGACTTTTTCAGCTTTTTCATGGAGTTCTTTAAATTGAGTAAACTCTGAATATTTCCAGAACACAATATTTTCAATTAATTGTTTTCCTGCAAGACTTCTAGCACTTTTTTGTTCTTCGATTGATAGTGAATATTCTCTAGAAATAAAGCTCAGTTCACGTGTACCAAACTTTTTTAAAACAGCTGCAGCTAGATGAATTTTCTGTTCAGCGTTTAAAGATGAAGGAGGAATACTTTCTGGAATCTTATACAGAAAACTAAAACTTTCAAGAGTTTTATCAAAGATTCGCCCCTCATATGCCTTCGCAATTTTATCAACATAGCTTAAAAGATATGGTTCTTCGGCGTATCCCCTTTTGGATATTTTATCCTTGAGCATTTTGATGTTATCATTAAACGCGTAAATTTCTGTCGCACATTCAAAGTAATTTAGTTTTTGATCAACACAATAGAGCTTTTCATCTTGCATCGCCAATCTACAAGGAAGCATGTCGAGTGTTTTTTTATTAAGGCTTATCCGAAAAATTAAATCTACAAGAAGCTGAAGATGAGACTCGTTGCGCAAATCAGGAGTTTTTTCACTTATGAACTCCATTAAAAAAACTGTAGAGTCTTCTCCTTGTAGGATTTGAAAATCCGGGCGGGATTCTTGTTTCTGACATGCTCTGTAATGCTCAATATAGTCTTTATTGACAAGGGGACCTTTATTAGCTTGAGAATAAAAATAAAAACGCTTTCCTTTGATTTCCACGATCGGCATGCCGCGACGGTTTTCCTCACGCATTACCAAGAGGCTGAATTTTGCTTCTGGATAATGGCTCCTAACTAAGTCGATATCTTTAACTAAGTCGATATCTTTTTGGTAAGGCGCTTCTTCAAGAGGCTCCCAAGACGTCAAATCTTTTTTATAATTTTCTGTTTGCTTAAAAATAGAGTCATGCTCTTCTCTAGTTAAACGGTACATTCGTTGAAAAACAGTGAAAGCCGATTCCCCTTGCTTTTCAAGCACCTTCATCCCTAATTTAACACGCTCTTCCTTTTTAATTTTTTCTGGGGGAAACACGCTTGTTAAGTCGTGAATGTGAGGAAGATTGTCAATGTCAAAATTTTCGCAAGACACTAACGTTGTGACATTTAAAAAAGAACCTATCCCTGACATCGATGTTGTCATAAATTACATGCCATTATTAATTAACTTAAAATTAATTATAATGAACTTTTAATTTAATTTAAATATAAATAATTAAATTATTTTTTACTAAAATCTCTATAAAACACTCATCCTCTTCTCTTAAAAAACTGTACTTCTCTTTCGTGTTGTTCGGCACCAGCGCGGGTGGAAAATGTACCTAGATTTCTACGCTTTCCAGTTTTAGGATTCTTGGAACGGGAATAAAGCCGATATTGTCCTGAAGGTAGTTTTCTAATCATAATTTCTCCTGAGATTAGAAGTTGGTTAAAGGTAGGAAAAAGAAGGAAGGAAAACATTTGGTAATAACTTGTCTAAAAGCAACTGCCACGAAGAGCCGTTAAGAGTATCAATCATTTCAAAACAGTCTGTAAGAACTTCCACTTGCGCAGGATCAAGTCCTAAGGTCAGACGGATCGTTGTGCATTCTTTGCCGAATAACATGGTGAAATTAGGGTGATAAAATCCAAGGCTTGGACGGTAAAAAATGGGTTGTTTCCCTTCCATGCACTTCAAGTAAAGAGAACCTCCAACAAGGCCCGCTCCTCTCAATCGATGCAATGGACCGAAAATCTTAATATCGAGAAAAGCAGCGTCTGCTCCTCCTTCAAACGGAATAATACGATAACTGTTATTGTTTTCTAAAAGACGTTTGGGGACCTTATTTAAAAGGGCGCGTGTATTTTCAAAGATCTGCTTTCGATATTGGTCAAGTTCCGCAGAAGCATTCTGATAGGCCAAACAAAACCAATTGAGACTAAGACGATCTGTCTGAAGAACAGGATCTGTATGTAACGTATCAAAGCCACTCCATTTAGGATCTTGATTATGTACCATGTAGTATGGGGCACCGCAATAGTTGTCCATCCCGAACAAGTCAAACTTCAGGCCGCTCCGATACCCTATTATATTAAGTGTGCCGTTCAAAATTTCATCTTGAAATTCTTCAAGTAACTCTCTAACTCGTGGAGAATTAATTAAATCAAGGGTGCAGTCCAAAGCAAGCGTTAGAGCCTTCCCTTTTCTAGCATTCAAAGCTTTGCGTAAAGTCTCTGATATATTCTCTACTCTATATTCTGTCGCTTTGTAATCGATCCGTCTCAATACTGGGTTGAACTGAGCAAGAATAAGATCTACATTTTGCCAATCTTCTGCTCTAGCTTCTTGAATCGGTGTTGCCTTTGCAGCCAAGTGGGAGGCGTAAATCGATTCGAAATATGTATTCTCTCCATAAATAACATGTGGAATAGCGCCTAAAGTTCTTTCTAATGCTTTAAAAATACCAGCTAAACTTGTCATACCGGAGGAATGTATTCCAAAGGATGCAAAGGGTCTAATACTATCTGGCACAGTTGTGAGAGATTCTCGATATATAGAAGGGAAGTCTTTTTCGGTATATGGAGATAAGACTTCAATGAGGGATGATAACTCAGCATGAACAAGTTCAATGCGCGACGCTAAATCAAAAAAGAGCGTTGTATCCACTTCTAACATTAGACGGTTCAGCTGGTCAGCAATTTTCAAAATGCCAATTTGAACAAGTGATGACCGTGTTGGGCAATTGTCTATCTCGATCCATTTTTGCTGCGAAACTGAGGTAAACAGCCCTTTTAACACGCGCAACGTCCCATTGACCATGAGAGTTTTTTGTGGATGATCGTTTTTCCAGTTCTTCTCGACCATATTCAAGTAGGCGACAAACACTTCTTTTAATCGCGAATTGTTTTGGCAACTGTCAACAACTTGATCTTGATTTGGCATAGATGCGGAAAAGTGCCAACGGTCTAATTCTATAAAATTTGCAGTAAGTCCAAAATTTGAAATCCATTCAAGCAAATATCGATGTTGTTGTTCGATCTCTTTGGGCGATGTGGTAAGTGGAAGCAATCGAATCCCGCCAATCTCTTCTTCTAATACTCTTTGCACACATAAGACCTGTTCTACAGATAGATTGTTTCTTTTACACGCGTCATGCAACTGATTGCGATATATTTGCCATAATTGAAGCCATTGAGATTGTTCTGTTAATTTTTCAGGAAAAACATGTGTGATATCTACTATCACCTTGGAGCTAGATGTTGGGATCTTTGACGCTGCCTTCGAGATCGTCTCATGGATTGAACCATCAATTGATGCGTCATGGTATGAAGGAAGATAGTCTCTAAGATTACAAGGCCTTGTTAAAACTAAAGGGAAAGAGTAAGGCTGAGGAAGGATTTTTTTCCAGGTTTCGACGCGATTTCTATATGTTTGGGAGAATTCATTACCGGGATTTCTTGCATACGTATTGCTCGTAACAGGATTGACTTGGACAAAGATACCAAAGGCAGGACACACCCAATTAATTACAGAAGGGAAAAAACCTGTCGACTTAGCAAGCCATCTCTTTTCCAAAAAGAGAAGCAGTTTTTTCTGTTCTGAGGAAAATGCGGGTATATTAGATAGCAATAGATGATTGAGATACCACGAAGACTGCGAAGGTAGCACCCCTTCAAACAACGGCAATCGCGAAGGATCAATATTTTTTGTGAACATCTGAGCAAAGGCGTGCTTTGCCACTGCTCCGCAAAGATGGCTAAGCAAAAGAAATTCGTTACCTAATGTTGGCGCCCACGGAGAAATTAAGCTAATTCCCCATCCCAATTGGGCCAAAAGAGAGATTGAGCCCAATACAGTTCCTGAACCCAGATAAAGAACTTCTTCTGAAGTTTTGTGCGCAATTGTTTTGAACTTCTCGTTAAAAGTAGCCCTTATTACATTCGAATGCTTTAAAAAATGCGCTTGTCGAAAAACAAACGACTAAAGATAGGATTATTTTCATATTAAAACCCTTTCTATCAAATGTGCAAATACTCGAAAAGAGCATTACAAAAAATTATGGAATACGTTGTATAACTTTGCTATGAGCTATTCTATTTGGAAATTATGGGAAAACAAAACTTATCTGAAGGAGTTTATTTCGCACATTAACTCCCATGCATACGGATCTAAGTTGTGATCACGAAGCGCTTTCAGAGCATTGCAGCGATTTAATAAAAAAAGGATGCCAAGGAATTGTCCTGTTAGGAACAACGGGAGAGGGCCCTTCTTTTTCAATTAGAGAAAGTAATCAAATTGTCGAGCGATGGGTGTCTTCAGGATTTGATCCACAAAAAATTAACCTTGCCAATGGCAGCAACAATCTCCCTCATTTAAATAAACGAAGATTAACACTGAAATATTAATAATCTGTCGATTTTTGACTCAAATTGAGAATCGATAGAAGTTTAATTCAGAGATGATCACTTAGAGCTTTGAAATCAAGCAATAAAGGTGCATGGTCTGATACCTCATCCTTCAATACTTCAAAGGCATTTATCATAATTTCTTCTGAAGTAAAAATATAATCAGCAAATTTCTCTTCTTTAGGATAAAGGCTCGTACGTGTTGAGCCCACCTTATATATTTGTATAAGATTTTTTAATCCTTTACCTAATATTTTCAAGCTTTCAGTATCGGGCCTTAAATTGAAATCACCGCATAAAATTTTAGGCGTGTTAAGAGAATCTACGAAGTTGCGAATTTTTTGAGACTGGGCAAGTCTTTCGGGGCTATCAGTTTTTCCTTTTCCATTCCATAGTCCATGAACATTTAGAATCGAGACTTCTTGATTATCGATCCGACACTTGATCCATTGAAGAATTCTCGAGTGTGTAGGCCCTCTGCCAAGATAATGAGGGTTGTCATGGACTAATACGGCTTTTTCATCTAGGACATCAATACCTTTTTTAAGGAACATTCCAATGCCATAAATCCCTTCGACAACAGGACTAAAGAATGCTTGATGTTCAGGAAGCAAAGATTGCAGCTCAGAGAAAATGTTTAAACTGACTTCCCGATCATCATCAGAAATCTTTCTCGGCGCTTGATGGTAAACTTCTTGGAAACAGAAAATATCAATATCCCGATTGGCAGCAATAAAATCTAAAAGAGGACGGCGGACATGGCCGCCCCATATGTTAAGCGTGATGAGTTTCATATAAATACTGAAATGCCGCTTTTTTAGTAACGATGGCTACTTATAAAAGAACTAGAGAATAATCCGCCATATGTTAGAAAGAAATTTTACGGAGAATGCAATGAAAAAGCACACCTGTTTAATTGTCACTCTTGCGCCCATAGTCTCATGGAGCACACTTAATGCACTGGATGTTGAGCAAGTTCAAAAAGTACAAAACTATCAAGAAACAGACGTATACATAGAAGAAGGCGATGTTGAGGAGCAAGACATTTGGTTTGGCCCTGGATTCTATTATGGAATTTGGTTTGATGCTGAACCGGATTACTGGGAGTGGCGCAGGAATCATTGGGACTACCCTCCAAATCGTCATTATTACGACCATGATCATCCCGTTGAATACCATCGTGATGGCAACGGAGGATATCGAGGAGGTGAAGACCGCGGCGGAGGAGACTTCAGGGGCGGTGGTGGGCATGGTGGCGGGCATGGCGGAGGCGGACATAGATAATCGCTACTTGGTAAGAACATATGAACCTATCCCAGTATTCAAAAAACATGCTTTTTGCGTCTTTTCCCACATCTTTAAAAGTCACTTCTTGGTCTACTTTTCCAAGTATGTCCTGCGAAGTGACTCTAAAATTTGTGAAAAAATTCATCAAAAATCAAAGTTTTTGAATACTGGGATAGGTTCATCTCACTAAATTGTTTCAATTGATTTTAGTGAGACAGGTCCAAGTAGCCAATAGAAACTAATTCCTGAGCTCTTTGGATCAGTTCCACTTTGGAAGAACATGAGAGCTTGGATTTAACGGTGTCCAAGTAATTTTCCACGGTCCGCTTTTGAAGCTGGAGCTGCAATGCAATATAGGAAGCTGGATAACCATTTGAGACATATTTAAGGACATCCTTCTCTCTTTTTGTAAAACGTGTATAAGGGATGCTCCCAATTTTTTTTAGAAATAGTTCTCTATCTCTAGGAATTTTTGGAATATCCTCAGTCTCTGAAAAAAGCGGTCCTAGATATGCAGATAAATCGATGGGATTATCATCCAGTATTTCAAAGAGCTTAAAATGCTTTTCTCTGAATAATTGAGTAAAATGGCATAACAGCGGAAGCTCGTTTAGTAATTTCTCATCATAGCTTGAATGGTTATATTGTGTAGCAAAGCCAAATGCTTCGATCCCTTCGGGAATCTTCTTTTGAATATTGATGTTAAAATTAATCCGAAATTTTTCCCATGCTGTCTTTAACACACATGCGTAAGGCTGATTTGTAGATTTGTTCATCAAACTAACCCCATCATCCAAAGTATCAGGATGTCGGAGGCAGGGGAAATGTTTGAGAAGATGATTTTCAAAACAGTACTCGTTCCAATTTTCGTTCGTGCCTAAATAAGTATACTGTCCTGTATGCGTAACGCGATAATACCAAAAATGGTTGACACCAAAATGTTCTTTCAATGGTACAACGAAGCGCATCATAGGGCTATAATACGGCGATGAAGTGACTTTTCGCAGCATTTCCTGAAATTGTTTCACAAATCAAAGCAATTGTATTTGAATAGAGTAGATCATACTCTACGGAGCAATAAAATTCATAATTAAAATCGCGCATCAAATTAACTATGCGTCGTTATAATTATGAAAAAATATTTATGGAGAAAATCATTCACTGCTTTTTACACAAATCAAACAATTAAAATAAAAGGAAAGCTCGCTTTTAAAACACAAGCAACTCATTGGTTAAATACTGAATCTCCTGTTTTAGTCCTCATCAGCATTCATTCTGCATTTCATGAAGGAATTTGGGGCCAGCTAAAAATGAACGCTCTTCTATCGGTAATCAAAGAATCTGTCAGGGGTAAGATCACTGTTTTATTAGCAGATAAGGCACATGTCAATGTCATGAACATTAAACAGCCAAATTCTTTGGATTTAAGTATTCAACACGCATACAACTTAAACGACCAATTCAGAAGCTATTTTGATGGTTGTAACGTTGCTTATTGGCATCATTATATTTGCCAAGACAAAAACTATCCGTCCAATTATGAAAAAGTCTTAAAACTGAGTCAAAATGACTCCGTTTTTCAGAAGCTCTTAAAAGCAGATGCAAAAGAGACATTCACAACCAAGAGGGCTGCTGAAATTTCCGACCCTTCTTTGTTCATTCTTAGGGCTATTGAAGATTTACTAGAGCAATGCGCATGTCTTCTAGTTTTATCCGATAAGGGATATCGCTTTATGCTTTATCCAGGCAATCCCTTTACATCTACGGAATACGTGAACAAAACACTTCTTGCCAAAGAACAGCAAATAGCATTTGTCCCTATATTTTTAACGATCGAAAAAAAAGTTATTTTATCGATGTCACCACAGGAATCGGCCAAGAATTGACGTCAGTTAAGATGCGTATGGTCTCAGGCTTGGGCGCATAAGCGCGAGGAATTAAATAAAAACTTCCCGAGGGAGCTGGGAGCCAATTGGATTCGCGATCTTTTCCAGGACTATCTTTCTGTATGTAAATGGTAAAAGACCCATCCTTATTTTTTTTCATTTCCGGTGTATCGCTTCCTAACATGTAACGGTTGATAGGATTGGGTACTGTGTAATTATTTTCTGAGTCGTACATCGTAAGCGACCAAAATCCCGGCTTGTAAAATGGGATACCCTCTTTAAAAGTCATGGTGTATTTTTTGGAACCGCTCAAAGGATTTCCTTCGCTATCAAGAGTATACATCCAATAGACAGATTCATAGGGAGTATTGGCAGTTAAGCCCACTCTTGCAACTACTGCACGCGTTTGATAATCCGTACCAGGATCTCCGATAGTTGGAGGAGGGATAAATGCTCCTCGATGGATTGTACCAAAGGGCAAGCTTGATAAAATGCCCCCAATTTTATTTGCTGCTTCACTCATCGCCTCCAAAATTTCTGGAGCTAGCTTAGTTCGGTCCCAAGGTTTTCCTAGTTCTATTCCCAAAGGTTTGAACATCGGCAATAAAGAAGTAACTTGATCGTCTGGAGGAGGATTTTCATTCATTGCAACCATGAGGAGCTCCCAAAATTGCAACGGATCTTTGTACTGTAAAACACTGACAGGCAAATTAGGATCTACAGGTAAAGGCAATGGATAATCATATTGCTGTGGGGACAACTTTGGTCTACCTGTATATTCTGCATAACCCCTTGTCTTGATTGCCTGAAGAATATTTTGCGCACCTGTAAGATCAATCTTTCCATTTTCATAAATATGAACGCGGGGTTGCAATAGAACCCAAGAAGTTGGGCAATCAATACGTTCAAAATGTGAGGGAAGTTCACCGCTCCAATCGGGGCCGACAAGGGCAAACGTTCCTCCTTTGTAACCAGTTGTTTTACCACCTACGTAAGCAAAAGCGTTTGTCCACATATCGACAATCTCGACCATGTAATAGCGATTTTTTGAATCAGGAACTTCTAAAATGATCGGTTCTCTCCGCAAGTCCATAAATCCAAAGCCATAGATCACATTCACATTTGGGGTTACATACCCTGCTTTTTTTGACAGTGCAGGTGTAGAAATATTTTCCATACGCCAGATAGTGTTAGGAAAAGCTATAGGATTTGGCCCAACAGCATCGTTATTGCGCAATGCATACATAGTGACAATCGGAGCTCCCCAGGTTGCCGCTTGCAGTGCAAGTGAGTACGTCCATTCTTTCCATGATCGGAGTTGTGACGAGGTGATTTTTTCGACAGCGCGGGCTCTATTGTTTGCTCCAATTGCCAAAACTGTAAATGTGATCATCAAGAATCTAACTATCATGCTAAAACCTCTTTCCTATCACATACTGAAAAAACATTTACTAAACCAGCTTCTCCTGGAAAAATTTCATTGAAAGTCTAAGAGACTGTAAAAGATGATCAGTTAAGTCATGGGTAAGTAATAGAACTTCTAGAGATACTTTTTTATCAGCCTATTTTCTTACCGACTCTACTGGTAAAAGCCATGAATTCTATCGCAGATTTTTTACAGTCGAGGCATTAGAGGATAGAATACTTGTGCCATTTATGGAGGATATTCTATCAGTTACTTATCACGAATTTAAAGAAACTAGTTAGATTATTTTGTAGGCAAGATAAAAACAAGAGCCCTCTCAGAGACTGTTAACGGATTCAGGGTTCGTCGCTTTTTTGAGAATTTTTGGCGAATTTTCTTTTGGTTTGTTGGGGGTAATATACGAAAGTTGATATACCTCCCAACAAACCAAAAGAAAATTCGCTCAAAAAGTCCAAAAAATCAACAAAATCTGAATCCGTTAACAGTCTCTCAGACCATAATGGCATTTTTAGCTGGGAGGGCGTTTAAAGCAAACTTATTTCAAATTACATCTTACTTTTTTGCAGGGTAATTATATTTATAAGTTTGTAAAAAATTGCCTTTTTTAATTTTTTGATAGTCGTAAGGTTCAAACTCAAATCCCTTTCCTTCCTTTCCGATTTTAATAAAAGAAGGCCATTCGTCTGGATCTAGTAAACTCGTTTCAGGATCAACATCGACAACAATTAATCTCGGACATGGATTAGCAGATTTTGGAAAATAGTACATCATTCCATTAGACCCGTTATAATGCAAAACGACGCAATCTCCTCTTTGTATCCAAGAATACAGATCTTGAAGCCCTCCAGAACCTGTTTGTGGTTGAATCAATCCCTCTTTGTGAAGAGATAAAAATGCAGGATCATCAAGATCAATATGATCTAAATGAGAAATCATCGCTCCAGCTTTTATCAACACCTCTGCTGCTTTGACGTTCTTATGTTTGAGTGCACAACTAAGAGGTGTTTTCTTATAGCCAAAGTCTTGGTCTATGTTAGCGCCCTGTTTAATCAAAGCATGTATAAATTTTCCATCTTTATCATGAATGGCAGCTAAATGGAGAGGAGTACGGCCATCACTATCTGCGAGAGTTATTTTAGCTTGCTTATTTAAAAGCAGATTAAACTTATCAAAAGCTCCAATTTGAACTGCAATATGCAACGGGGTTTGCCCATTCAAATCGGATTCATTGATGTCATATCTGCAATCTTCTATAATTTCACTAAATTCCGCTAATGAACAATTTTTGATCTCAGTATGAAGCTGAGGCATGCCGAGCCCCTCGTTTTTCTTTCTAAGCGGACGCCAGACTGTATTCGGAGAACAAAAAAGGGCGTTTTGTCTAAGCCATTCATGCAACTTTTTATCGCCGTATACATAATTAGAGGATTGACTCTCTGGGGTTTCAAAACCTTCACTATCTTCTTTTTGAGGTTCTCTCTCAAATTGAGTTACGTTACTAGAGCCAACTTGCCATCCGTCTCCTACAAACGATTCACCGACATATCTCATAGGTAAAGCACATGGAGCATCGTTTGATCGTTGCAAAACAAAATGATTTAATGACCGACCACCATCATAAAAACGCGTAACGAAAGGAAGTTTTGTATCCAAAAAAAGCTGTGTGATAGGGCGATTATGGTCTGCATATTTAGCTAACATATTTGATTCTTTATCTAAAATGAACCATCCATCCCCCATAAAAAGCCCATTGAGAGATAGCAACTGAATTGCTTGCTGAAAAGTTCCTACAGGGTCGGCCAAGTGTCGCATACACCATCGAGTCACAATGAGATCAAATGAATTTTCTAATTCAAAACCATTTTTTTTAAATTCATCTATCAGATTTTCAACTTTAAAAGCACCAAAATAGCGCTGAACACATCGATCGGTTTTAATTACAGAATCCTCTAAGTACTTTTCCCCTCTCACACTATAAATTTCAACTGTGACATCCTTTGGAAAAGAACTTTTATTTCCAACGTAATTAGCAAGGGAAGCACTCCATTGGAAGTTGCCCGCTCCTATTTCTAACAATCTAAATACTTTTTTACTTTCAGGTGCTTGTTCAATTAACTTATCAATTAATTTATGCCCATCCACTTCACAAATGTCATAATGAGCCCCTCCGTTATAAAAGCCCCATTGGCTTGAAGTGTTTTGGGCAATTTTATTAAAAGCCAAGTCAATTCTTATTTTTAATGATTCAGGCCTATCTTTGTAGCTTAAACTTGTTGAAGGCCTTTCCAACAATGAAGCATTATTATTTATTGAATTTACAGACATAATTATCCTTTTAAAATATTAAATACAATTATATGTATTTTAAAATAAAGAGTCAAGTTTATTAACAAAACACTTACTTAACTAATGCAAAAAAATAATTTTAACTTAAATATAGCGCCTAACTTTCCCTAAGTGGGTATGAACCTATCCCAGTATCCAAAAAACATGCTTTTTGCGTCTTTTCCCACATCTTTAAAAGTCACTTCTTGGTCTACTTTTCCAAGTATGTTCTGCGAAGTGACTCTAAAAATTGTGAAAAAATTCATCAAAAATCAAAGTTTTTGAATACTGGGATAGGTTCATCTACAAAGTTAGGGCGATTAACATAATTGCAGTTTGAGCAAGATCAATTGGTCTCTCAGGGCGTTTTTTGCCCTCTCCCCTACCCAATGACAAATTGCAGCCTCAGAGTTATTGCCACAACCGACATTCCAGTTATAGATATAAGGAAGCTCTTCTACTGGGAAGCCTTGATCCTTGATAAGATGCGATAATAAATCTTGATCGCCACGAAATAATTCATTTTGCGCCAATGCTTGCTCTGCCCAGTTTCTTATCAACAGGTTATCTTTCCTGAAAACTATCACTCCAGAATTATAAATAGGATAATTCGAGACAGGTGCAAGTTGATCCTTTACAATAGCAATTTTAGACGCATCTCTACACATACTAAATAGTGGCAGTAGTGATCTTAGAACCTCGCAATCAAGGTCTAGCCAAATAGAATTACAGAATGGCGTACGAGAACATGCCAAAGGCTTTTTAAACCATGCCAAGCGTGACTGCCAGAAATTTTCGCCATAATGCTGTTCCCAATGTTCGGAAATAAGAGCTTGAACCTCTTCTTTATCTTTCACAAAAATCGCTGGTATAGATATAGGAATTAACTGCCCTTTTTCTCTACACCATCTTTTGGACTCATCGGACATGCCAAAGTCAAAAAATGCAACGGGGAAATCATTGTGCTTCTTGTAGTTTTCCCACCACCACGGCAATAACCATTCTTGAGAAATGTCAGCTCCTACTAGCACTCCAGACATGAGATTGCCTCTTTGATATTTTCGACATTTGCAAAGGCCTCTAGATAGAGAGCTTTCTGATTGAGATGGTATCGGCTTGCATTTTGGCAACCACGATCAATCGCTTGAAAAAGATTTTGTGAAGGATCGATCACTTGACCACATGTGTGCAACTTGACTTTGGGTAGATGGTCTCTTGTTAAGAAAAACATTGGTTTTTGGAAAGCTAAAGCGTCATATCCTATCGAAGAATAATCCCCCAAATACGCATCAACCTTATCTAATATTGGATAGATCAAAGGAAATTCATCAACAAGAATGAAATTGCTGCGCTTTTCTTCAAGCAAGGACAACCGATAGTACCTAGAAGGGTGACGTTCAGACAAAAGAGGATGGACCTTAATGATTAGATTCCAATCAGAAGGAATCTCTCTAAATAATCTCTCAGCATATTCGAAAAAAGTGCTTGATCCTTCATCATCCATCCATGTGGGGGCATACAAAAGTGTACGATTAGAGCTCTGGAGCAAAGAAAAAATTTCTGTTTCTGCAAGGTCCAGAAGCCTAGCACGATGTTTTTTATAATAGTTATAGCGAAAATTACCGATAGGCGCATGCGCTGAAATCGATTCCCAAAGTTGCAAATCCATCAACATTTGCTTCATTAAGTTCCCATAGATTAATACGGCCTCTTGCTGAGCATAAGGCATTAATGAGGGCGCTCGAAATCCTTTGTCTGATTGACCATGGGGACAAAAAATCAATTTCATATCTTTAGAAAACATAGATGAAAATAGCTTTTTTAGCTGGGGGGCCCAATAGCTACATTCAATTAAAGCATCGAACTCATCTGACACTTCCTTTAACCTAAATTCCAAGTCAGGCATATGCCGAATTTTGACCTCTGGATAATACTTTTCCGTTAGCTTTGCGTTATGTGCTTCAGTAATAATCAATGGGATATTGAGCAAAGAAGCCAATGGAGAAATGTGGTCTAAGAAAAAAATCTCAGGACTAGTGTTAAAAGCACATGTTCTCAATCTAAACTTTCCACAATTTTACGGTTAAGCTGGTGAGCTATAGTTGCTTTCCCATAATTTCCATGCCAATGGAGAATTACTGCTTGGGGGTTGATTGCACTACAGCGGCTCCAATTATAGATCAAAGGGAGATCTCCAATTTTGAGATTTTTATCATGAATAATTACAGAAAGAATGTCTTGATCACCTGGATATTCATGGTTGCGCTCAAATGAGTGATCTGCCCATTCTTCCAACAACACAACTCCCCGCTTAAAGACTATTACTCCGGAATTGTACCCTACCCATGCGAGCGGTTGCTTATCATTCTGCTCCTTTGCAATAGCTATCCCAGAAGAATGTTCGCAGAAATCAAATACTTCTTTAAGAGCACCACGGATTTCGCAATCAGAGTCAATCCAGATAGTTTTTTGAAAAGGAGATAAAAGACATGCTAACGGCTTTTTAAACCATCCGTTGCGATTATGCCAAAATTCCCTTCCATATGCTCCTTCCCAAGCACTAATCACTTCAGAATCAATTTGATTTTTCTCAGCAACAAAAATGTCGGCCACAGGAAGAGAGATCAAAGAACCTCTTTTCTTGCACCATGCTTTACTTTCTTGCGACATCCCAAAGTCAATAAAGGCTACGGGGTAGTTATTCCAACGACGATAATGCTCCCACCACCAGGGAAGCAACCATTCTTGGCTTAAATCTGACCCGACAATAATGCCTTCATCTGCGATTGGCTCTTTTTTATTCCATTTCCTGAAAGGAGCGAATAGTTGTTTTTGTCTTTCCAAATCAACTCCCAAAATTCATTTTCACAAACAAGAAAAATTCTAAACCCATTAAGAGACTATCTCTGTTCTAACAAAATTAATATACTACATTTTTTACCCACTTTATACAAGAATGTTACAGTATTGCAATTTAAAATTAAATACGTTACAATACTTAAACAATAATTAATTCCAAGAGGTTATTACATGTCTGCTGTAAACAGTCCTGAAGCCATTTTTTTTAAATCATTTAACGAAGCAAAAAGTTTTCAATATGGAACGAATACTGATCCAGTCCATAATAGGATCACGTTAATGGTTCGTGAAGTAATGTTCAATAAAGCTCAAATGGTATTCACAGGATGTGACGACAAAATACTGAAAACTCGCCTCAAGGAATTACAACTCAATACAAGCGCATATAGTGTTGCGATGTTAATATTGAATATCAAAGATGAATTCCCAGAAGTATATGAAAAAAATTATCAGAAGGATTTGGATTTTATCCAAAAGCTTTTATCTGATCATAACGTGAACCTCCCTTTTACTTCTTATTCCCAGGGAATTCAAGAGACTGTAAAAGCAGACTACACGGTCAACCGTACTCCTGAAGAATATAAAGGAGATATCTTAATTTTAGGTTGTGGAAGAAAAATTGCAAAAGACTGTCTTCTGCATAATGAAGATAAAGAGAGTGCCTATTGCATTAATCATGATGCCGATGCAGACCCTGATATTGTTGCCGATTACTATTCTCAGGAATTTTGGAAAGTTTTGCCAGATGCTAATTTTGCAAAAGCATATTTCGAAGGCTTTAATCCCGATGCGTGTAAAGAATCTTTAAAACAACTCCATCGCATCCTGAAAAATGATGGCATTGTGCGTGTGTTGTTTTCTGATTCATTTGAAGCAGCGTATCAGTACAATAGTTCTTATCTTGAAAAGTATTTTCTAAATTGCGGATTTTCCAAAGTAAAGTTTGAGACAGTACTAACCCGTTGCTGTGGTGTCGATTCTACTTGTCTCGTCATTGATGCCTACAAGTAGACAATCTATTGTTTGGCTTTGGGGCACCCCAAAGCCAAACAAAGTTTCTTCTACTCTTCTCCGGCCTTAACTAAAAACGAAATGAGGCTATTGATCGCATTCTTGAAAATGTTCTTATCCAGTGATTCATTATTGCCATGCGCAGCACAACCAGGATCTTCTAATGCAGGTATCATGATTTCTGCTTTTGGGAATACCTCTTCAAATTCCTTTAAAAGTGGCAGAGCGCCACCACAAGGCATAGCGCAAGAGGAATTAAAGTTTTCTGCTAATGCTTGAAGATATTTGGTCGAATATTTTCCTGATAGATTGGCTTTCCACGCAAAACATCCAGTCTCCTGCTTCAAGTCAACCTTGCAATTATACATGATCTTCTGATCTTTGATGAACTTCATGACTGCCTCTGCAACCTTGTCAGGGTTCTGTCCCGGCAATATGCGAATGCCAATAGTGCAGCTTGCTTGCGCTTGGATCGAATTTCCTCCATTGGGCTGACCGCAGTTCATGTTCACAATAGAAAGGCTCGGTTCTTCAACAATCCTTTCATAAATTGATTCATTAGGATCTCCACGTAAGTTTAGGCCGTCCAAAACACCATTTTCTTTAGCATAAGACTCTGTAGTCTGTGAGCTGCTCTTTAGAATTTTTCTCTCTACTTCATTCATCGGCTTGAACCCATCCATAAATCCTGGGATCAATTGAGGATTTTCAAGGGAGGATATCAACTTACAAAGAGCTTGAGCAGGCTCTGGAGCAAGGCAAGCGACACCACTGTGGACAGGTTCCTTTAATGCGTGCACGTTAAGCTTGATATTGACAATTCCTCTGGTTGAACTTGTTAATGTGCCTGAATTCTTGTCTTTATTGAGTCCGTCTAACACAACCAAAGCTTGTGCATCTAATCGTTTTGCTTGTAACTCCAAAATTTCCCGCATATTAGATGAACCATATTCCTCTTCTCCTTCAAACAAGACTTTGACATTGACTGGTAGTTCATTATTTTCGCTTTGCAGTGTCTCCAATGCTGTCAAAATCGCAATGATGCCTCCTTTGTCGTCGCTAGATCCACGGCCGTAGAGCCTGCCATCCCTATCTTCAAGTTTGAAGGGATCACCTTTCCAGGCTTTGCGATCGACTGGTTGCACATCGTAATGTGCATAAAGAAGGATAGTAGGCTTTTTATCGTCAACGTGCAGTCCACCTATCACAAAAGGAGCTGAATTCTTTACACTAAATCCTTCAGCATCAAATCCTAATTTTTTCAATCTAGTAATTGCAAATTCAGCTGCTTTTACTAAACTTTCCATTTTATAATCGGGACTGTTAGGGTTGCTCACAGAGGGAATTGCAACGTATTCTCTTAGCTCTTCGATCGCTTTATTAAATGCTGTAGCTGATACATGGGGGGCGTTCATGATTTTCGCAGACATGTCAAAAACCTCCATTTGACATTTTGAAAAGCTGCGAATGTAAAGATTTTATTAAAATAAAATCCAGTAGAAATTTTTTAAAAAAATCAACGAGGCTAAACACTCAGATGGAATAACAGGTCAAAGACTCCATCAGCAAAATTAACTTGGATTGCTCTGTCCTTAGATAAGCATTATTTCTCTATGGAGCGCTTTCTCTCACACAACGATAGATGGCCATTTCATCAGTATTGATTTGTTGAACCATCGCATAGTTCGAACCAGAACTGATCTGGAATTGCCAACGTTCAAAGGCTTGGCTCGCATGTGCATTAAAATGAGAAGTGGGAACAGATTCTAGATCGCTGTAGCGATACAGGTTGTAAACAACATTTGGCTCAAGGCCAAATACATTTATCGTCAATTCTAAGGGCATGGCTGCAGGACGTTTGTTTGAATGGTCTTTAATTTCTGGCCATTCATAGTTGAAGTTAGTTTCAACGCGCACTGGAAGAGTGTCCCCATTTAAATCTATTACTCCGGCAATAGCTATCCCATAATTGCTGCCACTATTACTTAAGGAATATATAGCCCCCCCTACTGCATTGGCCTCTTTTCTATCAGCTTGAAAATCGTCCATTCCATAACTAAAGAAATATTGAACCCCGCTTGAAGATGTCCATAACCCATTGTCGCTAAATGTGATCACATCATTCCCATAATAGTTTGGATTGTTGAGAGGATGGTTGGACGCAATTCCAGTAACTGTAACTATATGGTCATATTCTTCATCCCCGGCGTTGGGTTTTTTATTACCGTAGAACAAGTATTCGTTCGTATATACCCCTATAGCTACTGGATATCCCTTTACGACATTTTGTTTGACCCAAGCGAGAAATTGATCTGTGGTTTGTTCGTCCGCACAACTCCATTCAATCGCCTTTAAATGCATCTTTTCAGCTGCATACCCATCATTTAATCCAAGTAATAGTTGAATTCTTTGAGAATCTCTTTCGTTAGCGATCTTACGTGCATCATACTGAGAAATGTATTGTCCATAATACAGACCCGCGCTAATCAGAGAAACTTCGCCACAATAACCGGAGTTCTCATCCCATTGAAAGCGCGGAGGAATAGCATTGTGCTTAGAAAATGCATTTAGGAAAGTCCAAGTGGGAAAAAGGACAATTGTGGCGATAAACAACTTAACCTTCCTCATAAGAACCTCTTGCCAGACGGGTGTAAAAGATGATATTTTAGATTGTTGAAAACCAAATTGAAAGAAAAATTTTACACGATGCCAAAAGAAAAAATCTATTTAGCCAGTGATAATTTTGCTCCAGCTCACCCTTTGATAATCAACGCAATTTCTGAAGCGAATTCTGGATTTGCACCAGCATATGGATCAGATTCTTGGAGTGAGAAAGCTGAAATGCTCATACAAACAGCTTTTAATAGAACGTGTAAAGTTGTCTTCGTCCCTAGTGGCACTGGGGCTAATGTTCTGGGGCTAAAATTATCATGCCAAAGATATCAATCTGTCATCTGCACGGACATTGCACATTTACAATACCAGGAAAGTGGAGCTGCAGAATCAATTGTGGGGTGCAAATTATTGACCATACCCCATGAAGAGGGCAAAGCAACTCCTGAAACGATCTTAAAAAAACTTAAGAGCGAGAGAGCATTCGGACGCCACTCTACATCTCCTAGAGTTTTATCTATTACGCAGCCCACCGAAGTCGGCACTGTTTACTCCATTGAGGAACTTCGAGCTCTATCTGAATTATGCATTGCAGAAAAATTACTGCTCCACATGGATGGGGCACGTTTCTTTAACGCTATCGTGCATTTAGGAACTACATTTGAAAAAATGACTGCCGGAGTAGACTTTCTTTCCTTGGGAGGAACAAAAAATGGGCTTTTAGGAGCCGAAGCTTTGCTGATTTTTAACCCTTCTGTCCAAGAGGGATGGGACTATTTGCAAAAACAAACGCTTCAGCTCGTCTCCAAGATGCGTTATTTGTCAGCACAATTCATTCCATTCTTGGAAAAAAATCTTTGGGAAACTCTCGCATCTCAATCAAACCATAAAGCTCAAGAAATCGCTTCTTTGATCAAACGCAGCCCTCACCTAGATATCAGCTACCCTGTTCAGACAAACCAAATCTTCTTTACCGCTCCAGCTTCTTGGATTCCTATAATCCAAGAGAAGATCTATTGCTACTTATGGAATGAAGACAAAAGTGAGGTCCGTTTCATCGCCTCATGGTGCACTTCAAAAAGTGATATAGACAATCTAAGAGAACTCCTTGAGACCCTTCATGCGTGAACGCAAAATAAGCAGGGGAACCAGATTCATGAGCCAGATCTTTATTGCTACTTTTTAAAGATAAGGTTCAATGTTTATTGTACCAATGATATTCATGATCATCAACATAGTCCCGATGATGATGGTCGTCATCTCTGTCATGATCGTGATGGCGATCATGTTCTTTGTCATGATGGTGATGACCATCGTCGTTCTTCTTATGATGATGGTCTCTATCATTACCATGCTTATCATGATGGTGGCTATGTCCATGATGAGAATCATGATTCTTCTTATCAACAAGCTGCGTGGATGGCGCTTGTTCCTCACAACGTCCTTTCATATTTGGAATCAAGCAAAACATTCCAAAAATCAAGAATGTGTTCATGTAAATGGATCCACCTGAATGATTTTTAACGGAATTTGACAATCCCTGCGATACCAATCAAAATCAGATAGATCGCTACAATGATATTAAGGATCTCTGGAAAAATTAAAATTAAAACACCTGCGATCAATGCAATGATAGATGTAGCTAATGGATGGATCATGTTGCCCCCTTTTCTGTTTTTAATATAAATCAGAACGGAGCGAACTTATCAAACTAATATTTCAATTCTAGACTCCAAGGCTTATTTAAGATTCCTCACTAAGAGATTTTCTAAAAACCTATGCTCGGTCGATTTTCGGAATTAATTTGACTATCCAGAAATAAAACAAAAAATATAAAATAATTCCTTTGTTTCTATTCTGGACATCTTCCTATGAAAAAGCTCTTTGCCCTATTTTTGCTAACCTTAACTTTGATTGTTCCTGCGACCACGAAGGCTGAACATACATTTGTTTTTACCTCACAAGATAGCAGTCTTCCGAACGTTTACATTGAACAGCCTGAAGGATGGGATTATGAAGAATCTCAGAAATGGGATGCTGTATTTGTTGACCCTAAAGAAGATGGCCGGGCTTTTGCAGTTCATTTCTTTTTAGATGACACTTTTGAGATGACGAATACTTCTCAGATAATTGAATACATCGATTGGCTCTGCCAAGAAAAATATCCTAACAAACGTGAATTTTCTATCATTGGAAATGTAGATTCATTTGTGTGCAAATTTATTGGCCACAAAGAAAATATTGAGACTTATTGTCAGCTCGTTGTTGTCTTGGTCGATAACCGCATAGTGTTTTCAATTCTTAACACAAATCATTTTGGATTTGAGAACAGCAAAGAAGACTATCTTAGATTAAGCAACCACTTAGCATGGGCTTATAGAGCGTGAACTGCTGGCATTGCGGAGCTCCTTTACTAGCTGAGACAAATTCAAGGCTATCTTTTCGCGCTGTTTGCGAAAAATGTAACTCTGCACTGCATTGTTGCCTTAATTGCAAACACTACAGACCAGGCCTCCCTAATGATTGTGAGATCCCTGGAACTGATCCAATTTACGACCGTTCAAAAAATAATTTCTGCGAAGAATTTTGCATTTTAGGAAAACACCTTCCACCAAAAGATCCTAAGGCCAAACAAAGGTTCAATGACCTTTTTGACGATTCCTGAAGCTTGTTATAAAACCCATAGTTTGGTCGATTTAACCAAATGAGTATATATGAAATTTCGCATGCTTATTGCATTTTTATTTTCTCTTGTCTCTAACGTGTACTCTATATCAACTGCTTTTGACACTACTATTGATTTAACTCAGTATGAAAAAAAAGTTTACAGTCAAAATGGCGAAGACGGTGTGATCAAAAAAATATTTGAAACAGTTGGAGCTAAATCACGTTACTTTGTGGAATTTGGCGTTCAAAATGGCCAAGAATGCAACACGCGCTATCTAAGAGAGGAGTTTGGGTGGACTGGCTTAATGATGGATTGCGATTATCAAAATGCTATGATCAACTTGCAGAAAGAACGCATCACTGCAGAAAACATTAATGACCTCTTTCATAAATATCATGTTCCACATGAGTTTGATCTACTGTCTATTGATATCGATTCTAATGACTTCTATGTATGGAAAGCTCTAACTGATTTTTCTCCTAGGGTTGTCGTGATCGAATATAATGGCTCACATTCCCCTTCCGATGACAAAATCATAAAGTACGACCCTAATCAATTATGGGATGGCACAAATTACTATGGTGCTAGTCTGTTTGCCCTCTATAAATTAGCCCGTTCGAAGGGTTACTCTCTAATATACGTAGAAAATCTAGCTGTGAATGCATTTTTTGTAAGGGATGATGTCTTAAAATCTTGTTCACAATCTTTCAAAGATGTGAATTGCGTCGAAAAGATCTATAAGGGCTTTGCAAGACATGTAAAAGACAATCTAAATAGAAGTTTTGTAAGCGCTGAAGAACTATTAAAATAAGAAAAGAGATGTCTCCGCTAAACTTTTAGAGTTCTACACGGAGACATCATTTATATTATCTCTTTCTTTTTCCGGAAAAAAGCATGATTCCTCCGCCAACAATTACGAGGATAATCCCGCCAATCAGACACAACTGCACAGTCGTATCATAAGCACTAGCTTTACCTTCAATCACGTTGCCGATTTCTTTACCCACTCTGTTGCCAGACATCAAACTAGTACCTTGCCGAACTTCACCCTTAATTTCTCCAATGCGATATTTCGCATACATAGAAACAATGATCAAAACTACTCCAATAATCAAAACTACCAACCCAGTGATTTTTTTAGATTTCATATCATCCTCCAATAAAAGGTTATTATTTTTTATGTATCAGAAACATTATTGTTTGAAAAGTTATTGTAAAAAAATTCCAAAATAAGCAGCTGAACTAAAGGGCCTATCTGATTGGAGACCACATCTTAAAATTTTATTGCATGATTTTATAAAATTTTATAACCTCTTTGCTTTGAAGATAACCACTCTGTTTTCTATGAAAACCTGGCTGATTGCTCTTTTACTTCTCATTCCTTTTTCATCGCATTGCGAAGAGGATTCTTGGACAGTATATAAAATTGATACTCTGCTGCATCAGAATGAAATAATGGGATGGTGTACAAAAGAAAAAGCCTTAAAGCTCATGGACCTCATAAAAGACACACAACCCGAAGTTTGTGTAGAAATTGGCGTGTTTGGTGGATCTTCCATTTATCCTATATCTTCCGCGTTAAAATTTAATGATAAAGGGATCGTGTATGCCATTGATCCTTGGTCAAAAGAAGAATGTTTGATCGGCTACAACCAAGACGATCCAAATTATAGCTGGTGGAGTGAGATCAATTATGAGGGGGTTTTTCAACATTTCCTGTGGATGCTGAATACTTTTAACCTTCATAAATATTGTGCAGTGATGAGGATGAAGTCTATTGATGCTGCCACACGTTTTCCTGATGACTTCATCGACATTTTACATGTTGATGGCAACCATACTGAGGAAGCCGCTTTTATGGATGTCCAAATATTTTTGCCTAAGGTAAAAAAGGGAGGCTATATTTGGTTTGACGATGCTGACTGGTCAACTACTACAAAAGCTGTAGTATATCTAAATGACCAATGCCAATTAGACCTTTCTCGCTCTGTAGGAACAAGTTGCTTGCTCTTCAAAAAGATCTAGGGAGTATTCGAACCCTAAGAACTTATGAGGAAGCTAAGGGAGGTTTGTTCTTCCTTTGCCACATCTGCAATTGGACTAACATTTTCTGCGTATGGGTTCCCGCCCAATACACTTTTTTACACTGAGGACAAAACCAGAACTCTTTGGCTTTTTCTTGGACCATAATAGGCACTTGATCAAGAATATTAGGATCATCGGATTCTAATAATGAAGAATTGCAGACAATGCAGCGTGAGAATGGGTGCAGCAACCAGTTTAAGCCTAGTCGCTGATTGAGCTCGTTAATGCACTCTTCAAGCGAATTCCCATCCAAAAAGATGACATACTTTTGTGAGTCGTGCATTTCCAAAAAATGCCGATCTCGCGTAATTAGCATCCTGTTCTCTTTTTTTGCCCTATCAAAAATTTCACTATCTTTCATTGGATGCGTGATAATTTCAGTATCGTATCCAGCAGTTCTCAACCATCTACCAAGACTAGCGAGCATTTCATCGCATATAAAGTGCATGAGCGTTCCCTGAACTTTAATCAGAAAATGCCTGCTCCAAAAATAAAATACCAGGAACAGAAATTTGGATTAATTTTGTGGCAAACTTTTCTATTCTGAAATAATTGAAAGATACCTCCAATACATGTAGGATCCGAATTATGAGGCTAAGAATGAGAAGATTACTTACATGTATCTGTATTATACTCTGGGGATGCAACACCGAAGCACTCAATCTGCAACCAGCCCCATTTACAGCTGCAGCTGTTCAATTCAACCCACAGTTCATGCAGTTAGATGACAATATAACTGCCATAAGCAAAATTGCGGAACGCGCTGCGCAAAATGGTGCAAAGCTGATCGTCTTTCCTGAAATGTCTACTTGTGGATATATCTACGAAGACAGGGCTCAAATTGCCCCTTTTCTCGACACTATCCCTGGAAAAACAACTCAACTGTTAGAAAAAGTCGCAAGGCAATACGGGGCTTATATTGTGGTAGGAATTGGTGAAATTGATGCTGCCACTGGAATGGGATTTAATGCTGCCGCACTGATTGGACCAAAAGGTTATATCGGCAAGTACCGGAAAGTCGGATTGAATTCATCGGACCAAAGATGGGTCTCACCAGGAAACTTGGGACATCCTGTTTTCACAACTGATATTGGCAATATCTCCCTCTTAATCTGTTACGACGATGTTTATTTCGAAACATCCCGCTTATCTGCTCTCAAAGGAGCTGACATCATTGCCTATGCAGTGAGCTCAGATCGAGCGTTAAAAAATGAGCCCAGCGCAATCAATAATCACTCAACAATTGCCAACGTCCAGTATATGGCTGCTTGGAATGGGGTATATTTGATCTGCGCTGATCGTTCGAACACTGAAATTAATCCTCAAACTGGGCTTGTCGTTCATTACAATGGGGCATCTTCGATATGGAACAGCCTAGGGAAAAAGATCGCGCAACTCCCCTATACTGATATAGATTCTCCAGATGAGGATGAGCCTCAGATCCTATATGCGCAAATAGATCCTAATATGTATCGCAACCCAGCAAAAGACCTTATGAAGCGCAGACGCCCAGAACTCTATCGAGACCTGACCCTATTTCGCGCGCCTACAGATCCAATAGCATCTACAAAAAGCGCATCCGTTGCTTCTATTGCCGTGCAATATACCCCTATCTTTGGTGATAAATCAGCAAATTTTACAAAGATCCGAACATTATTAAAAAAACGAAGTGAGATTCTTACAAAATGGAATCTCCCTCAACCTAATTTGATCGTTCTCCCTGCATATTCTTTGACAGGTTACTCACCTGATCCAAAAATTATGCAGCTTCATGCAGAGACAATTGAAGGGAATATCGTATCTGATTGCATGGAACTTGCAGTAGAGTATGGCAGTTATCTAGTTCTGAGTTTTCTAGAAAAAGAATATGATTATTTTTTTCACACGGCGCTCCTGCTCAGCCCTCAGGGTGAAATCATCGGGAAATACCGACAGAGCCATCTTGATGAGTCTTCAAGTGCTTGGATAAAGACAGGTAATGAAATCTCGGTATTTTCGACATCCATTGGACGCATTGGATTGATGCTCGAATCGGACGTCTTATTCCCTGAGATCGCGGGTGTTCTTTCTGTCAATCGCGCAGATGTCATTGCCATACCCACACAATGGAATGGTTCTTATGGCAATACAATAGAAATTGACCCCCAACTGTTTGTCAAACCTTTTCCACCCAATACAATGATCTATTGGTATGCCATTGCTAAATGTGCGCAGTCTTACGTCGTTGTAGCCAACTATGTAAATTCCGAACGAAGATACAGAGGGGGAAGTGGAGTCTATAGTCTAAACCCAGTTATGGGACATTTTCCTCCCATGTTGGCATCAGAAGATCGCGAAGAGGCCTACTATTCCTCATTTAAAACCCTTGGGGATCCTACTTGGTGGATGGACCAAGAAAAACTCATTACTGGAAGAAGAGCAGACCTCGCTGTTCCGATGGTACTTCCTACAACAAAACAAGCTTTCAACTTATGGAAAAACTCGCCAGGTTTTAATACAAGCATTTGGGCGCAACAATAGGGCTAAATTTATGAGCGAATTCCACAATAAAGTCGTCGTTGTCACAGGAGCTGCTTTGGGTTTAGGTAAGGTATGCGCCATTGCCTTTGCTGAAGTAGGGGCAAAAGTTGTCTTTAATGATATTCTTGAAAAAGAAGGAAAACAAACATTAGAACAAATTCTGAAGAGTGGAGGTGAAGCTTCGTTTATTCATGGAGATGTCCGGGATGAAAAGCATGTTGAGGCCCTCATGGATTTCGCAGTAAAAAAATACGGAAGAATTGACATTGCTATAAACAATGCAGGAGTAGAAAAGAATACCCCTTTTGTTGAAGAGAACGATGACCATTACAATTGGCAAATGGATACGAACGTGCGCGGGGTCTATTACTGCATGAAACATGAGATCCGCCACATGCTAAAGACAGGGGGTGGCGCTATTGTCAACCAAGCGTCCATTACAAGTAATATAACTGGTAATCCAACTGAAGGGATCTACGGAGCTACGAAAGGCGCTGTCATCGGCATGACAAAGTCAGTGGCCTTGGAGGTGGCATCAAAAGGGATCAGCATCAATTGTATTGCAGCCAACGGCATTTACATTCCTGGAGATATGTTCGACAGATATATTATTTTGCAAAAAGTTGACCGAGAGCAGCTACGCCAAGCTTTTCCTATAAAGCGTTTTGGCAGACCTGAAGAACTAGTACACACAGTAATGTTCCTAAGTTCAGAAAAAGCTCGGTTTATCGTAGGAGAGACCATAGTCATAGATGGAGGCTTTACTAGCTTATGAGAATGCCTGCTAAACCACTTACTGAATATCCTTGGTACATCCGTTTCTTATTACGCCAGCAAATAAAGAAATATGGAGCTCCTTTAGCACCCGTCACCCTCTGGGGAAGAATTCCTAGAGTCTTTTTGGGATTTATTTGGATGCAAAAAGCATTTTTTCGTCGCGGTTCTTCTCTATCTCCAGTTTTAAAAATGCAAGTCATGGTCTTAGTCTCGCAAATGAGGGAATGTTCTTTTTGCATTAATTTAAATTCTGCGAACCTTAAAAGAGTCAGTGGGTCCGATGACAAGCTTTCTGAACTACATAACTTTCGAGAAAGTCCTGCATTCAATGAAAAAGAAAAGCTAGCATTAGAGTACGCTGAATCAATGATGATCCCACCATACAAGGCTTCGGACTTGTTATTTTCAAAAATGAAGACAGTGCTTGGAGAGGATGCGATTGTTGAACTCACTGCCCTTGTTGCCTATCAAAATCTCTCCAGCATGTTCAACGTCGCCTTGGATGTTTAGCGCAGGCTCTTGGAGCTCTTTTAAAAGATTTTGACTCCAATTAGGATCTATACCCAAACTTTGATAAATCTTAAGTTTTGCATATTTACTGTCTGTCAATTGGTCCAAATTATCTAGAACACTAAGAAAACCTCGAGCATCCGTAACGGATGGGCAAAGGTGATTTTTTATAAGTACATCACTGTATTTTTCATGGCCAATTTGAACCACAGGTATTCCAGCTAGAAGAAATTGCGGCCCCATGCTTGTCTGATAGTACATTGCTGCATCAGCAATCACTTGGATATCCTCAGATGACAAAGGAGAGCTCACTATAAAATTTGCGGGATATGTGTCTTTAATCAATTCTGTCTTCTTAAGATATTCTCCGTCCCTGTTTTTGAACTTAGCTGCAGGATGCTGCTGAAATACAATGCAAAAATTAGAGAGATCGCGTTTTTGCAATGATTGGCCAAGTATATCGATAAAACTAGGAAATGCTCTCTTAAAATACTCCTCGTTGTTTCCACCAAAGTAAACGAGCAATTTTTGCCCTTTATCAACAACCCCCACTTTATTAAAAAATTCTTCCCGTAGCTTTCCCTTGTGAGACGACCCCCTGCTCTTGGCGATCTTTTCAGCATTCTGTATGGGATAATATCCTATTCCTATTCGCTTACTCTCATCAAGATCAATGACTTCTCCTGGAGCACTAAATATATTTTCCTTTGCTAAGTTTGTATTTGCAAATAATACACGCTGTGCAATTGACATGACTTCTGAAGCAATGGAGGAATAGCCCCCAGGAACAAATGGTTCAGGATTGTCGTAGTATGCATATCTTTTTATTTCTGGAAATATGGCCTTCAATGAGCTTTGAACTTTGACGTCAAAACTGTTCCCTAAGTCTGTTACGACTAATTCAGCATTAGAACATCCCTTCGCAATTTCTATTGCTAATCTATCTTGCTCCAAAGAAGTAAGAGCATTGAGGTTGAAAGTAGTTTGGACAACAATGTTGCGTTCTTGAAATTTCTTAAGAGCGTTGCTTGAGGAAAAGACATGCACATCGCGTCCCTCTTCAATAAACTTTTCAGCAATAGTAGCGAAATGATCACTAGGCCCACCATCACAGACTACTAGGCAAATTATTCCAAGCAGATTAGATAAGAACATGAATTCTACAATCCTCTATTTTTTTTATCGATAATCTGCAAAAAATACCCTCTAAAAATCGACGTAAGCTTAATTTAAAGATGGTCTCTTAATTAAAACGATTGAAAATGATAAAATATTTAAGTAAACTTGTCATTAAAAAATGTTTACAACACATAAATAAATATGTCGCAATTTATACAATCTTTAAGGCAACCATTTATTGAGAACGTCCAAAAGGCAGAATTATTATTTCAAATCGAGAAGCAGCTGCCGATTTTCCCAATACAATCCTCTCCAATGACAGGCAACACACCTTCGTTGTCTTCTCGTATAAATTTACTAAAAGATCTGACAAAAGAGCGTCTCCAGGCCCTTTTTTCAAAAATTTTTCACAAGCACAGCCATTTTTCAACAGTCCATTGTCCTGCTCAAAAAGCTAAACTAGACCAATTGAAGCAAAAACTGCTTTCAAATGAAAATGATGATTTGTTGATTGAAGCATTTAGGATATTGCCTCAAGAACTGCGAGATTGGTTAAGCAGTGCTATTGGTATTAGCGATGGCGCGCCCGATGAGATTTCACACGGTTACAGAAAGATACAAGATAACCCTAAAATCTTAAATACCATACAGCCTATCATCTTTCTCAATGGAACAAACCTTGTCGACCAACTCATCCACTGGATAGATCAACATAATCATATAGAAGCCCAAAAGCAGATTGTTCAAGCTTTGGACAAAATGTCTCACAAGATTAGGACCAATGTTTCAGCAAGTTCAATAGCGGAAACTATTAATACTCTTCCATTAGAGCTCCAATGGCAGATGCATGGCGACATATATTCCTTTTCAACAAATAAAATTGATCAAGAAGAATGGGGGAAACATGAACTGCTCAATAATCCTCGATGTTTATTAGAACTCAAGAATCCTCATCACCTTGAAAAAAATTTGCTGGAGCAGTATCTAAACCAAGAACATAAAAAATTAGAAAATCTTGAGCTCTCTAAGGATTTGGAAGAATTCGAAAGAATGACTGTTGTATTGCAATTATGCCACCCCAAACAACAAAAAGAGAGATTAAAATGGACTTCTTCTCGCGTTAGATATTGGATCAAAGAATTAGAGCTTGAACGCCATCCTGCTTTCCAATCAAGTAACACCCCCTTATACACATGCCGAGGCGCTCAAGTCGGTGTTTGTGGAACTCATTTTTCAGTTTTTGCTCCCCATGCAAAAAAAGCATCTGTCGTTTTGACTGCTTATGGAAAAGAAGAAGACGTCATTCCTATGAAGAAAAATAATGATGGTACTTGGGGTATTTATACTGAAAAAGCTCCCATTGGGAGATCGTATCGGTACCGCATAGAAAATTGCCATGGACACACGTTCGACCGCACCGATCCAGTCGGGTTCTCGACATTTAATGACAGTAACGATCCAAAAAGAACCCAATCTGTCGTTTCAGCCCCTCATCTATTTCAGTGGTCTGATTCTCACTGGATGCAAAAGAGGAAAAATTCCAGGGCTGCAGATAAGCCACTGGCCATCTACGAAGTTTATGTTGAGTCGTGGAAAAAGAAACATGGCGCCCCTGTTAATTTCCGAGAACTCGCCCATGAATTGGCAGCTTATGCGAAGTATATGAATTTCTCCCATGTCGAACTTTTTGGTGTCTTAGATAATCAAGGAGGATGGGGATATCAGGTTCACAATTTTTTCTCACCAAATCAGCGTTTAGGCAACTCTGAAGACTTCCAATATTTAGTGAATCATCTCCACGAAAATGATATTGGAGTCATCTTGGATTGGGTGCCAGCTCATTATAAAGCGGACCCCTGGGAAGTTTCGATGCACGATGTCGACGGTACCAACCACTACAGTAGTGGCAAATCGGAGTGGGACACTGAGTTCTTTGACTTATCAAGGGAAGAACCCAGACGCTTTTTAAAAGACAGTGCGCGTTATTGGTGTGAGCACATGCACGTCGATGGCCTGCGAGTGGATGCAGTCAGTCACATCTGGAAGCGGCATGGCAAGGAATACTCTTCAGGAATTTCTTTCTTAAAAGACCTAAATAGAAAAATCCATGAAAACTACCCAGGCGTGTTGATGATCGCTGAGGATACCTCGGGGTGCCCTCAATTAACTGTTCCCGTTGAGCATGGTGGTATTGGCTTTGACTTGGAATGGGGCATTTATGAGGGAATGAAATTACGTTGGTTTCTCCAAACTCCTCCTGCAGAACGCTCCAAACACCATCGCGAAAAATTTATGGACCAACTTTATGCAATTAAGAGCGGGGAAAAGAAGCTTATCACACACTCACATGATGAAATGGCAAATCGGCATTGGTGGGAAGGGTTCCCAGAGTACTTCGACAAGACCCTCTACAAGATCAGTGCTTTAGGAAATATTCAGGACAAATTTGCTGATATCCGCAATTTTCATTCATGGCAAATCCTTTCACCTAGCCACGGATATCTTATGCACATGGGCGATGAAATAGCACAGAAACGCTCCTGGGACATAGGAATTAACTCATGGAATGGATCTCTTGAATGGTATCTGATCAATCCATATTGCAATCAAAATAGCTACCTGCATAAGGGAATGCAGAAATGGATTAGCAATTTAAATTCCATTTATTGTGAGAAAGGCAGTTCGTGGAAAAAAGGAAGCTCTGGATTTAGCATTCTCTGCGATCATCCCGCAAACAATGTGATCGCTTACGAACGCTGCGATGATGAAGGAAAAGGCCTTATCATCGTCCATAATTTCTCTCACGGTGATTGGAAAAATTACGACATCCCCCTTAGTGAAATCAGAGCCTTAGATCGGCTAAAAGACTTAAAAGTAATCGCGCACTCAGAAGATCTCAAATATGGTGGAAAAGGGAAATATGTGGAGACTTATCCCTTCATTCATCGTGATCATAAAAGACACCCCACACATTGCACCATTGGACTTCCTATGTTCTCAACAATTGTTTTTGAAAAGGAGTTTTAAAAACAATTGCGAGAAAGGACTTACTCTAGTGAACCTACCTCAGTAAAATTTTTCGTCGATTTTCAGAAATCATTTGAGTTGCAAATCAGCTAAAACTTTTTAGCAAAGTAGAACCTATCCCAGTATTCAAAAACTTTGATTTTTGATGAATTTTTTCACAAATTTTAGAGTCACTTCGCAGGACATACTTGGAAAAGTAGACCAAGAAGTGACTTTTAAAGCTGTGGGAAAAGACGCAAAAAGCATGTTTTTTGAATACTGGGATAGGTTCTAGGTTCTTATATAGGAATCCCTCAGCAAATATACATTAATATTGAATTTTCTTACCTTTAGGATCTATTACAGAGAAAAATGTATCTTCAACCCCATCATCCCCAGATTTAGACAAGATAAAATCAGAACCTAAACATTTGTTAGTTTCAAAATATGACCTTTGCCTACTTTCATAATTGAATTTCATTTTAGCAGAACTATAAAGCGAATTTTGTTTCCAAGGAAAAATCGAACCAACAGATATATCAAAACGTTCTGTTGGGATCAATTTGGTATATGCAATTAAGGACTGATTGTCAAAAAGTTTAACATTTTGTTTTATTTTGTTTAAACACGATTCAAACGCCGTTTTCTCGTCAGAGCTAACTTTATTAGACTCAAACAAGTCGAATAACATAACAACTTTAAATGATATCCTACTCCCATTTTCAACATCTCTAAAATAATCATCGAATGATGCATAAAAATGCGGATTGACGATAGGATTGTTAAAAGAGGGAATTAATTCATCCTTGATACAAGCGTTAAACTGTTGTTGCAACTTTCCGTCAATTAGATTTGTATATGATGGATCCACTAAGCTGAAATCAATTTTCCTATATCCTTTGTTTAAAAGCTTTGTGGTCAAGACCAACTCTTCTAAGCAACTACCAGCCCCTCCACTTAGAATACAAAGTTCTGTGTCTTTATCTGAATGAACAGCTTCTATTTGTTCTATCAATTCATCTTCTAAAACAGACCGAAAAAAATTAGAAGCAGCCGAACATTCACAACGATCAAGGAATGAATATTTCTTATGAAATTCAGAACCTGGAGTTCTCATTTTGTCGGTTGCACCTTTTAGCAGCAACTCTGCATTGCTAGTTAATTTAAAATCACCTAACGAACTAACCGCCATATTACACCGCCATTTTTTTTAAATTATCTCGTTAATTATGCGGAATTTATTTAAAAATTAACATTAAAAAAATATGTTTTGATTTTTTATCGTCCTCTTACTTATCATACTGAATATGAAGTACTTTTTAAATTTTGTCATCGCCTTGACGTGCTTGGCCATTCCTACGTTTGCATGTACGGACTTCCTTCTTGAGGCCCAAGACGGAACAGTTGTGGTAGGCAGGTCAATGGAATTTGCTACCCAAATGGATTCAGAAATCCTCATTCACCCTCGCGGGGAAAAGAAGGTCAGTTCAGCCCCTAATGGACAAAAGGGCATTGCTTGGACTACTAGATATGGCTACGTTAGTATTAACTCGCTTGGCTTAGACTGCGCTACGGATGGAATGAACGAAAAAGGCCTTTCCGTAGGATTCCTCTGGATGCCCGATACAGCATATCCTGAAATCCAAAGAGATAATCCGTCTCCTATTCTTTCACTTATTGACCTTGGAGATTGGCTATTGGCTAATTTTACTACCGTCGAAGAGGCTCTTATAGGGTTACAGGGCGTCCAGATCTGGGCATCTGCTGTCAAAGAGATTGGGATAGTCCCCCCTTTACATTTAGCATTGCATGACAAACAAGGGAAAAGTGCAGTTGTCGAATTTATTGATGGTTCGGTGGTTATCACCGTAAATCCTAGCGGAGTCTTGACCAATGCACCCAAAATTGAATGGCATCTCACAAACCTACGTAACTATCTTAATCTTTCGTCACTAGATGCTAATCCACTTAACATTGAAGGCTCTGTCCTGAACCCCACAGGAAAAGGAAGCGGATTGTTGGGCATTCCAGGAGACTGGACCCCTCCCTCGCGCTTTGTCAGAATAGCAATCTATAAACAAATTGTAGCTAAAGCCAAGTCATTCTCACAAAACGTCAATTTAGCCTTTCATCTACTCAATACCGTGGATATTCCTTATGGGGCAATAAAGGGCGAGAAAAACAGAGAGTATGATTACACCCAATGGGTTATTGTCAAAGACCTCTGCAATGGAATTCTGTATTTTCGAACCTACGGTGACTTACAAATTAGAACAGTTCACCTCCCTTCTGAATTAAAAGGCTCTCAACGAGCAAAAAGGCTTCCCATGAGAGGAAGAGAACCCTAGAGGGTGGCTACAAAGCAAGCTTCTGTCGCTTGTCAGAGCTTTTTGAGCTCAATTTCAGTTTATTGCTTAGACAATATATAAACTTTCAGTTACCGACCCATAACAAAGAACCGAAATGTAGTAAAAAAACCTAGAGAAAAGCGAAGAGTCCTTCCTTCTTTTTGACACCCTCTTAGAGACTGTTAACGGATTCAGGATTCGTCGCTTTTTTGAGAATTTTTGGCGAATTTTCTTTTGGTTTGTTGGGGGTAATATACGAAAGTTGATATAACCCCCAACAAACCAAAAGAAAATTCGCTCAAAAAGTCCACAAAATCGACAGAATCTGAATCCGTTAACAGTCTCTTATGACCAATGCAAAAAATTACTTTATAAGTATATTTTTAATTTTACATAATATCATATTGACTTTTTCTCTTTTTTTATAAATAATTGGCGCAATATATTGAATAAAATCAAAATAAATGAGCATTCATTCGTTTACTAACCACTCCCCTTTGATATGGCATGCCTCTCCCCCTCAAGCAATCCCTGAAGCAATTGATAAGGTCAAGAATAGATGGGCTGCTGCTAATTTAGATGAGCGGATCCTTACCTTTGACTCAGACACTGCCAAGAAAATTTTAGATTTGCGGATACATCAGCACCATAGGACATGGGGAGACATTGTCAAATGGGATCACACGCAAAACCAAACTCTAATTAAAATTGAGAATCAATGGCGCGCTGCACGTCCTTTTTTGATCGATTTAAAATGCGAATGGAATGAGTGGACATCAACGAGCAATCCTCAAAGTAAATGGTGTTGCGATTCATATGGGTTCCATAACCGCAGCGGAAGTGACTGGAACCAAATGCCTCAAACAGCTGAACTCAGCCAATCAGAATTAACTTTTGCTCGTGCACGTGCAGCCCAATCCCCTTCCCCACTCTCCACTGGAGACAGATCATGCATTCTAGAAGTCGTTTCAGGGGAAAGTGGATTTTCTTTTCCTGCATTCATCAAATACCTGTTAAGCGGGCTCTCTGAAGTCTATCTATCCCCTTTGCATCCCTTTGTACGCCTTGTAAATGATCAAGGAAATGTACACAGTGTAGGTTTTTGGCCAAACACCGCATTTTCGATGGACCGCTTTTTGAGCTCTGAAATGGGCCGCTATTTTGCTTCAGATCCCTACGAGACCATGCCCGTAGTCTCCCGCTCCGTCACGCGCATAGCGATAGACCGCAACCAGTTTGATCAGTTAAAGCAATCTATAGAAGAATATAAAAGAGCCGGGAAAGTTTTCAACTTACGACATAACTGTACTGCCTTTGTCACAGACATTTTGCATCGTGTAGGCTTCAAGGTAGATACACGCATTTGGATCCACGATTTCATCGCCCGCTGCACTCCCGTTTTTCTACAGAACCTCGCAGCCCCTGTAAAGAAAGTTGTTGATTTTACCAGAAAGTACTTTGAGATGTATTTCATAGAACCTCTTAGTGAAGCTCTCTATGAGCTCCAAATGAAAGTCAAGGACATAGCCCGATATTTCTTTGGAGAATTTTTTCCTATGCTTAACACCACTCCATTTTTGGGCAATAATCCGGATAATCTCTTGAGATACCCTCTACCAAAAAGAATCTTAGAATGGCAAAATTCTCAGCCTTCTACCTCAATTTATAAGCGCGCATCCTCCTTTAAAGACCAATATAAAACACCTGTTAACGATGGTGCAATTGCATGACAATCACCCCCCTTCAACAATCTCACATTGCCCAATCGAATCAAAAAAAATCCCCTGTTCAGAACAACTCATGGAAAGACTACGCACCTGTGGTAGGATATGTAGCACTTGGAGTTCTGCTTTCCAAAACTTTCGCAATCGGGCTTGCAGCAGGATCTATCTTATACGCAAGCACTTTCGCACTTCATGCCGGAGCAAAACACTTTAATTTATTTCCTGATCTCCGACGCGTTGATCCAGAAATGCAGAAAAAGGTAGGACAATCTGTAACCAGCAATACAATTTTTACACCTATCCTACAACAAATATTGCACAATGGCATCTTACTAAAGGTCTTTCAGGTTTTTAACCGTTATGCACTACCTTCTCTTCCCACCCTTTGCACTGTAACTGCTACTCTATGCAGCGCTTTAGTTTTTAGCAAAGTACAGGGGTTCTCTAGAATTCAGGAAAATGCCCGATACTACAATTATATCAATCTTATTTCTGGTATAGCATACTCAGCTCTTGCCTTGTATTTTGGAATCGGCGCTGCGATTGGCGCCCATGCCATCAATAATTTAATTAACACATACGATGCACGCCGCTCCTAGAAGGCGTTCAAGGTCTCTGCATACAACTGATAAAATAGATGGATAATGCGCACAAATAGCCAAATGTAGAATATTATTTGGCACTGTCACCGTAAGAATTTTCAAATTAAATTCACCGCGGCAGCATTGAAAAAAGGCTGCCGTCGGCGAAAAGAACGATTATAAACGTGTACTTACTTTGAAAACAGCGTTCTCTGGGGAATACTGAGAGTTGTCAGCAAGTTCCATTGCTCTCTTCTTTTGCTCTGGAGAAAATTTGCGAAATTCTGCAAGAGCAAATTCGCTTAAGCTGCTCTCAAACATTTTTTCGTTATACTCTCTAGTTTCCATATCTTGATATTCTTGGGGAGACAACCGTCTCCAAAGAGACTGTCCCATTTGATTTGTTCTTTCTTCCACAGGATCAGCGCTTATAGTGCCTACGAAAGCAACACCTGCAATCGCAATTCCTAAAAACGCAGTTTTACTAACACCAAACATATTTCCTCCTAGCTTGGGCTTATATTTGAAGAATTAATGCTTATTAATTTATTTGTCAACACCATCATTTCATAAGAACACCAAAAAAACAGCCTTAAAATCCTTGTTTTTAACATTTTGAAACTAATTTATAATAAATTTTCAATTTATATAATTATTGACAAATTAAACATCGTTATTATATTAATAAATTAAATACATACACATGTGCTATAATGACTAAACCGACTAAAAAGAGCCGAAATAAAACGAAATTAGAAACAGCCACATTTGCAGGAGGTTGTTTTTGGTGCATGCAACCCTGCTTTGATTCTTTAGATGGTATTGTTGAGACTGTTGTAGGATATACCGGAGGAACTGTTGATTCGCCTGATTATCAAGAAGTAAGCACAGGAAAAACAGGTCATGCGGAAGCCATTGAAATTCATTTTGACCCAAAGAAGATAAGTTATGATAAACTCCTTGAGCTCTTTTGGTTAAACATCGACCCAACTACAAAAGACCAACAATTTTCGGATCAAGGCACACAATACCGCACCGCCATCTTCTACCACAATGATGAACAAAAGAAAGCCGCTGAAGAATCTAGCGAATATGTTCGAAAAAAATACCGTTTGGGAAAGATAGTAACAGAGATCTTACCTGCCGGTCCTTTTTATAAAGCGGAAGAACACCATCAGAAATACTATCAAAAACACCCTTTCCGCTATAGCGTCTATCATGCAGGCTGCGGAAGAGTCCAAAGGCTTAAACAAATCTACGGATAATAATTCTAATGTTCCGCTTTACCTGCGCGTCGAATCGATCTTTTGTCTATCAGATCTCTTTCAAAACGGTCCAGCCGAAGCAGAGACGGCCTCTGAGCTTCCTCGATCAACTCCTTTCCGCCCTCTATATCGTAAATTCGACGCATTTCTCCTTGAAGCGCTTCACTCCAATCCTGCTGTACCATGCTAGCTGAGTTCCATACCAGCTCAGGGTGTGCGGTCTGATATGCCCTAGCCTCAATTAGGACGTCTACAAGCCTATTAAAACTTTTTTTCAATCCTGACATTGCATCCATTAACTCATCCCGGTTTTTCACATTACGCAACTGTTCTGTTAAAACCCGACAAACGGCCTGAGCTTCCATTTGAAAGTCCTCTTGTGAATTAGGACTGCAAGAAGAAAGAGATAGCCAAAAATAAAGACATAGGTATTGGACAATTTTCATCCTCCCCCCTTCTGAGACCTGTCAACACTAGCAGTCACTTATACAAAGGTTAAATTTAAAACTCAAGTTGACACTCTCAATTAAGCTGTTATAAATTTTAAATATTCAGCATTGTGCACAAGTAGCCCAATATAGCCACTTTTCATTCTAAAAAGGCCCCAAAAATGACAGGATCTTTTGGGGATACAGTTTCTTAAAACGATAAATATGTTGAGCTAAATTCTGAAGGCCCTTAAAATAACACGTTTTAGTGAGGGCGCATAGCTCAGTTGGTAGAGCGCCTGTCTTACACACAGGTGGTCATAGGTTCGAGTCCTGTTGCGCCCAACACGATATCGACAACAGCTTGTTAATTAAAGCTGTGGAAAATGCGGGAGTAGTTCAATTGGTTAGAGCACCGGCCTGTCACGTCGGAAGTTGCGGGTTCAAATCCCGTCTCCCGCGCATTTTTCATTGATTATATACACAATTTGTATTTCCATTTAGATCTGATAAGTAAGAAAAATTATGGGTTCAACAGGCCGCTCCTCTAAAAAAACCTTTTGGCAGTACGCCAATGTATTCTTTTGGATTGCGCTTGGAGCATTTCTAGCAGCCCTTTCTATCCGCATCTTCCTAGTCCCAAATCAATTAATTGACGGTGGGGTTGTAGGTGTAGCCCTAATCTTAGGCAGGCTTTATGGCGACTCATACTTATCTTTATTCCTAATCCTTTTGAACATCCCCTTCATCTATCTGTCCTATCGTTACATCCGCAGCAATTTTGTCGTCTATATGCTTGTGGCGGTCGTGTTGTTTGCAGGTTTTTTGATTGTCCTCGAGAAAGCGCCTCATTTCCAGGCTGATCCACTTGAGGTAATTGTCTTTGGCGGCGCCATCTTGGGTACGGGAGTTGGCTTGATCATCCGCTATGGGGGCTGCTTGGATGGTACGGAAATTTTAGCTATTATCATCAACCGCAAGAAAGGCTTCACTGTCGGACAAGTCGTTCTTTTCTTTAACGTCTTTGTATTCGGAGCGTATGGGTTTATATTCCAAGACTGGCACATCGCCTTGCGTTCATTGATGACCTATGTCGTGGCCTTTAAAATGATTGATCTGGTCATTGTTGGGTTAGACGAACTTAAGTCAGTGCTGATCATCTCTTCCAAGCCCAAAGACCTAGCTTCTGTGATTATGAGCGAACTAGGTCTTGGACTAACCATCATGCATGGCAGGGGTGGGTTTTCAGGCGAATCACGCGAGATCCTATTCATTATCGTCGAACGTTTAGATCTCGCTGAACTTAAAGAGATAGTCCTCAGAGAAGACCCTTCAGCGTTTATGGCAATCGAAGACTTACATGAAGTCGTCTATGGCAAAACAGCCTTCCTCCCTTACAAAAAGAAAATCCGCAAACAGATCACTTAAAACTATTAAATAATTCTTTCAAAGACTTCTTTTGAGATCCGATAAATCCTACGGTATCTTTTTTTCCATGTTTGCGCACTAAAGTATGCCCCGTTGAACCACCATCTGTTTTTTCAATATGAAGCTTCGTATGACTCCCTTTTTTTCCAGAGTTCAGGTTGCTTGCGTTCATTTTTCTCTGCAACATTTTCAGAAAGAATTTATTAAAGTCTTTTTGACGCATCGGATTTCCTTCCATCACTGACTTCACTATCGTTTTCTCTTCTGGAGTCATCTTAAAAGTAGGTTTAGAGGGAGCAGCTGTCTCTTTTGGAGAAACAAGCTTTTTTTCTTTTTTTCCGCCTTTGACTTTGGAAGGTTTTTCTAAATGGCGATTCTGAGTTGGCTTATCTTGTTGTTTTACTTTGGCATTGACTGTTTGAGGAGCATTATTGTTATTAGATTCTTTAGGTGAGGATGATTCTATCAGTCCAGCTTTGCATTCCTTCACTGCATCTTTTAATAAAATTTTACTCATTAACTGAGGAGTAGCTTCAACATGCTTATCTTTTATTTCAACAACTTCTATAGGGCTTGCGATTTCTTCAAATTCTTGCAATGTAAGTGTTGGGTCTAATTCATTAAAAAGATACTCAATCAAATCTGCATTTTTTTCAGGATCTTTAGATATTTCAGCGAGGACATAATCAAGAGCTCTTCTCCGCTCTTGTTCATTTTTAGGCCAGCATATTGCATGATTAATCAAAAGATTATCACTAGTCAGAAGACTTTCTGCCAAGTCACCTTTATAATCATCAAGAATATTTTCAGCTTCAATAGCTAGATTTTGGATTACCGAGTGTTCTAATTTTATCATGTGTAAAAATTGCATGTCAGGATCTGCTAGGGTAAGTTCACCACTCCGCTTTAAAGTCACAGGATCAATGAAGGATGAGAAAACGACATTGTTTGGCTTTAACGTATCGCACTCGGGAATGCCGAGATACAAAGAGATACTCATGCTAAAAGGTAGCAAATCATTTTCATATGAAGCAGGAAAAGCTTTATATTTTTTAACTTGATTTATAAATGTATAATACAATTGCGCAGTCTTTAAAGAAGCTGGCACTCTCATTCCAATACTAATGCGTTTTTCTGAGACAATAGACAAGTCATGTTCCAATAGTATGCTTTGCCCTAATGAAGGAAGAAATTTCATTTTAAGCCCGCTTGAATCAATAACAGGCTCCGCCAATTTTTGAACTAAACAGCATGTATCTATTTCAGTATTATCTGCATAATGATGAACCTCAGGGTACCATTCATTTTTTCGTCTGTACAATATACATACTGTCTTTAGGGACGGCATTAATGGATTGTCAATGGGAGCAACATGAAAAGATCGATCTGATAGATTCAAATCACGTGCTAACTTACTAGCTATACAGCACTTAATCTTTTGGTAAATTTGCAAAGCTGAACACCAATCATCCGGCATTAAAGTTCCTAATGCTGAAAAACCAATCAGGATAGTATTACTTTTAGATATATTTTCTTTACTTGGGGTTTTCCAAAATTTAGAACTATTTAATAATGAAAGCATGTCAGCTAATTTTGATGCCGCCTCAGGAACTTTTCCTTTGTTTGAATCTTTACCCTCAACACATTTTTTTTCTAAAAATTGGAAAATTTTCTCAGGAAGGCCATCTTTCACAATTTTTTCTTCCGGCATTTCAGTAAATAAATTTACTGCCTCTACATCTAATGAATTTGAGAATTGCACATTTGACATGCCATTAAAACTAACAGAAGACATTATACACCTAATTTTAAATTTACAATAAATTATCGAACAAACTAATTACATTAACTGCCAAATAGATCTTTCAAAGATCGTTTCTGCGACCCGATGAAGCCCACGGTGTCTTTTTTTCCATGTATGCGCACTAATGTATGCCCCGTTGAACCACCATCTGTTTTTTCAATATGCAATTTAATGTGGCTTCCTTTCTTTACCGTTTGTTTGTCCTCTCCCATTTTCCTTTTCAAGAGCTTGGTGAAAAATTTATTGAAATCCTTTGAACGCATCGGATTTCCTTGCATTACCGACTTTACTTTTTCTTTTTCTTCTGGATCCAATTTAAATTGTTTTGCTGGAGCAGTTGTAGGAGGGAGGACAGTCTTTGTAGCTGGATGCTTCTTTTCTTTTTTGCTAAACTTTTTCTCCTTTTTCTCTACCTTGGATAAAAATTTGGCCTGAGTAATTTTGTCTTTTTGTAAAACTTCATCTTTTATTGTAGGAACAGGAGTACTAGCGATCACATTATTATTACTTTCTGGAGGGGCAACCTGCTTTGCTGCCTTGTATTCATTCATAGCATCTTTGACTAGGACTTTGCTCATTAGCTGTGGACTTGGCTCAAGTTCATCCTTTTCAAGTTTGGCAATTTCTTCAGAAGTTGCGCTGTCCTTAAATTCTTCGATAGTTAAAGTAGGCTCTAATTCAAGAAAGAGGTATTCGATGAGATCTGCGTTTTTTTCAGTTTCCACAGACAATCCTAGCAAAATCTCCACTAATGCCTTTTTCTTCTCCAGATCAGTTTTTGGGTAGGAAATAAAATATTGATCCCTATTCTCAGGAGAAAAGAACTGTTGGACCCATTCTTGCTTAAAATCTTCAACAAGCTCTGCAGCTTTCATTTCAAGGCTACCAATTACTTCTGATTCAATTCCTAACATGGAAACAAGATGCATATTGGGTGAAGCTACGCGTAATTTAAGAATCGGTTCATAAGTCCTAGAATCAATGATCATCTCAAAAGTTATGCAATTAGGTTTTAATGTATCATATTCTGGGAGTCCAATAAAATACGTGATTGTCACAATTAAGGAAGGAAGATCTGCATTTGATAAAGGACTAGTATCATTGGCTTGGGGGGTGAATTTCTTGGATTTTGGGTCCCAGGGGTTAATTGTCAAATCAATTAAGACACTTTTTTCTGTTACTAATGACAAGTCATTTTCAACAAACATGGTCTGACCTAACAACGGAATAAATTTTTTCTGAAACCCATTGGTATGGTCAACTAATGGCTTAAGTAATAGTTGGGTCATATTAATTGGTTCAATTGCTTTTCCTTGAGAATACGAAAAAGGCTCTACAAACCAAGTTTCATGGCGTTTAAAAAATGCGTGGCCCGTTGATATAGAATCTTTACCAGGGACGATCACGAATTTATGATCCTGGATACCAAGATCTCTTGTTATCTTATTGGCAATACAAGTGAGTATTTTTTGATGAATTTGACAGAGACACTCAAAATTAAATGGTTGAAGGATAGGAATTACAGATTCTCCCCCTAAGCTTAGAAAGCTTCCAATGAAAAAATGGCAAGTTTCTTCAATATGCGGTTCGGATGAAGTCCAAAAAAGACTGTCGTTAAAATTAGAAAGCTCATCCAACATTATCTTAGCTAAACTACTAGGCACCTCTGGTCCATTTTTGCCAATGATTTGATACGTGCTCTCGAGAAATTTATTAATTTTAGGTGGAAGACCAGATTTCATTATTAGCTCTTCTTTCATATCGAGAAACTCATTTAGATCTTTGCTATCTAAATCATTTGCTAAATGCATTACATTGAAATTAACTAAATCATTTCTTATTATTATGCTCATAAAATCCTATTAAATATTAATTCGTTTAAATATAATTCATCAAATCTAGTAGCAAATAATCAATCAAAAAGGTCTTTTAGAGAACGCTTTTGAGATCCGATAAAGCCCACGTTGTCTTTCTTACCATGCTTTCGCACCAAAGTGAAACCTGTTGAACTTCCATCTGTCTTTTCAAGATGCAATTTTATGTGACTTCCTTTCTTTACCGTTTGCTTGCTCTCTTCCATTTTTCTCTTCAACAGCTTAGCGTAGAATTTATTGAAATCCTTTGAACGCATAGGATTTCCCTGCATCACAGATTTCACTTTTTCTTTCTCATCTGAAGTCATTTTAAATTGTTTTGTTGGGGCAGTTGTTGAGCTAACTTCTTTAACAGGAAGCTTCTTTTCCTTTTTGCTAGATTTCTTTTCTTTTTTTGCGTACTTAGCAAATGCTTGAACTTGAGCAATTTTGTCTTTGTGCATAACTTCATCTTTTATTGACGGCACAGCACTGCTAGAGCTCACATTGTTGTTACTTTCAGAAGGAGCAATCGTTGCTGCTTTACAATCTTTTAATGCATCATTAATAAGAATTTGACTCATTAACTTGGGAGTTAATTCAAGTTCACCTTCACTCAATTCGCGCAATTCTTCTCCGGACGCAATTTTCTCGAATTCTTCTAAAGTCAACGTTGGATCTAAGTCCTCATAAAGAAACTCGATTAGCTCTCTGTTTTGTTCTGGTTTTTTTGATAAGTCTAATAATACTGCTAAGAATGATTTTGTTTTTTCAATTTTATTTTTTGGGAAGCATATGGTATGCGTGATACGATCCATATTTTTATTAATAATATCATTGCTCCACTCCTTAATGAAATCTTCTATGAAATAAAATGCTTCTTGTTGTAGATTTTCAATTTCGTCAATTTTTAGTTTCACTTGGTCAAGAATAGATTTATTTGGAGAAACAAGGGAAATTTCTTCTAGCATTTGATTGTTCTCTAAACTGTATTTTGCTTTGAAACTAATACAGTTTGGTTTCAGGGTATCGTATTCTGGAAGTCCAGTGTAGAAACGAATGGTTATTACTAATGGGGGAAAATCTTTTAACGGTAGCTCATTGAATTTTTTTGTACTCTTTAAAACATCTACAAATCTTGGATCTGATGGATCAAAATATATATCAGCAAAGATTCGCTTCTCACTTACTGGAGACAAGTCTTTTTCCACACACATATTTTGCCCCAAAAGCGGAACAAATTTTCTGGGAATTGCAGTACTGTCACTGAGAAAATGCGGTAAAACTTGCGTCATAGCAATTGGATCAATATCTTTTCCTTGCGCATTTACAAACCGCGATACAAACCAAACATCTTTTCGCTTGAAAAATGCCATCAATACTTGTTCATCGGGTGATAAGCTAATTGAAGTATCCATGCTTGGAACTATGACAAATCGTTGATCATCGATCTGTAAATCCTTAACTGTCTTCTCTGCAAAACAGCTCAGCAATTTCTGATGAATCTGAGCTAAAATTTCGAAACCCTCCACCCCTAGAATATTAAATATTGATCCATCAGACCCTAAATTCATAAAACTACTAACACAAAAATCACTTATTCTTCTTATATCTGATGTATTTGACTTCCAAAACTGCAATCCATTTATTTTTGGAAGAAGGGCTAAAAGCTGCTCTGCTATGTCACGTTGCCACTTATTTCCATCTTTAGCGATTTTTTGATATGCACCTCTTAAGAATTCGTAAAGCGATTTAGGGAGCCCTTCACGGTTTATTTTAGCAGGCTCTGCGACAAGAAATTTTTCTAAAGAACTAGAAATATCTTTTATCTCTAATTCATTAAGATGTAATAATTTAGCTTGTGTAAGACTTGAATTTAAAACATTATTACAGGCATTAATAGCCATATATATTACCTTAAATTATTAATTAATTATTTATATAATAGAATTATATGGAAAATGGCTTAATATATCAATGTAGAAGATTTTAAATTTCTGAAGAAACTAATAAAGAATTGACTAAACTCATTAAATAATGGCCATACTCGCTTTGACCTTGTTCCTGGGCTAAACGCTGGAATTGATCGATGTTGATAAAGCCTTCGGAATAAGCAATTTCTTCGATACAAGCGATCTTAATCCCCTGTCTTTCTTGAATTGTTTGAACGAATTTAGAAGCATCGAGAAGAGCATCGTGGGTACCAGTATCGAGCCATGCAAACCCTCGTTCAAACTTCTTAAGAGACAACTGCCCTTTTTCGAGATAAAGCGAATTGAGATCTGTAATCTCAAGCTCCCCTCTCTTTGAAGGTCTTAAGGTTTTTGTAAGGTTTACGACTTGCTCATCATAGAAATATAGCCCTGTTACTGCATATCGAGAGGGAGGATTAATGGGTTTTTCAATGAGTCCTGCAATTGATCCATCGGGATTAAAAGAAACTACACCATAACGTTCGGGATCTTTGACCTCGTACCCAAAAATAACTGCCCCGCTTTCTATTTTACGCGATTGTTTGAGCATTGAAGGGAGTTGGTGCCCATAGAAAATATTATCACCTAGAACAAGCGCAATGGAATCTCCCTGAATAAAACTTTCGGCAATTAAAAATGCCTCAGCGATCCCACCAGGATGTTCTTGAAGGGCATAAGAAAATTCCATTCCTAAATGGACACCATCACCGAGAAGCTGTTGAAATCGTGGGAGGTCTGCAGGAGTTGAGATGATCAAAATCTCTCGAATCCCACACTGCATCAGGACAGAAAGGGGGTAATATATCATCGGTTTGTCATATACAGGGAGTAGTTGCTTACACAAGACACGCGTTGCAGGATATAAGCGAGTACCCTTGCCACCTGCGAGAATGATCCCTTTCACTTGCTCTTACCCTTTAAAAATATAGATACCTGGAAGACCGCGATAAAACTCTTTATAGTCCATGCCAAAACCAACGACAAAATGGTTTTCAATTTCAAAGAGTACAAAGTCTGGTTTTTTTTTGGTACTGCGAGACATTTTTTTTGATAATAAAACAAGACTGCGAAGGCTTTTTGGGTTTTGTGCTTGTATATGGTTGAGAACAGCATCCATGGTCGTCCCGGAATCGAAGATATCATCAACCACCAAGACATTGCGCCCTTTCAGATTAAGTGACTCAATCCCTTGAATTGTCAACATCCCTCGCTCCGTCCCCTTTGAGCCATAGCTTTTAGCTTGGACAAATTCAATGTGCGTAGGAACCTGCAAACAACGGATCATATCAGCAACTAAACATAATGACCCTTTCATGATCATGACAATAACGAGCTCTTCTTGCTTGTAAAGTCTATCGAGCTCAGCACAAGTATCAGCGATACGTCTAGCTATTGAATCTTGAGAAATTAATAGCTCAATGTGATGTGAATTATCTTTGTTCGCCAAATGTGCACCCATCCGCAATCAGACCATCAACGTACGTGATAGCATAAGCATTAGTCAAGAATCGTTCATCTTGAAGCATGTAGATATGGAATGGAATTGTGGAATGAACACCGCCAATGTGAAATTCTCTCAGCGCGCGTTGCGCTACAGCGATAGCCTCGGCACGGTCCTTCCCTTTCACTATTAATTTTGCAATCATAGAATCGTAATTAGGAGGGATACGGTATCCAGAATAGCACGCGCTATCGACTCTCACATGAGGGCCTCCAGGTGCAATGAAGTATTCCAAAAGGCCTGGAGAAGGAGCAAAGTTTTGCGCTGGATTTTCGGCATTGATACGCAACTGAATGATGTGTCCCGAAAAATTGACGTCTTTCTGTTTAAAACTGAGTTTCTCACCCATAGCAATTTTAATTTGCTCTCGAACAAGGTCTACTCCAGTCAGCTCTTCTGTAACGGTATGTTCCACCTGAATGCGGGTGTTGACTTCCATGAAGTAAAAATTCAGGTTCTCATCGAGCAAAAATTCCACAGTTCCAACAGAATAATATTTTGCAGCTTTAACGATCTCAATTGCTGCCTCACAGATTTTTTTTCTTAAAGCCGGCGACAACATGGGCGATGGAGCCTCTTCAATGAGCTTTTGTCTGCGTCTTTGGATTGTACAATCCCTCTCTCCTAGATAGACATAGTTCCCATGCTTGTCTCCAATGACTTGAATCTCAATATGCCTTGGGTTGACAATCATCTTTTCTAAATACACGTCAGGATTGTTAAAGCTAGCCTCTGCTTCAGTTCGGGCTGCTGCAAACTGTCTGACAAACTCATCCTGATCATGCGCGATACGGATCCCTTTTCCTCCACCACCTGCCACCGCTTTGATAAAAATAGGAAAACCCAGTTTTTTGGCTTCTTTAAGTCCTACTTGAACATCCTCGACAATTCCTTCAGACCCTGGTATGACAGGACATTTTACGCTGCGCGCAGTGGCTTTAGCTTTAGCTTTATCACCAAGCAAAGCTATTGCATGATGGGAGGGGCCAATAAAATTCACACCACAGCTTTCGCAAATGGATGCAAAATTGGCATTTTCACTCAAAAACCCGAATCCGGGGTGGACAGCATCTGCTCCAGTGACTTCACAAGCTGACAGTATGTTTGAAATTTTAAGGTAGGATTTTTGTGAAGGCGCTTCTCCAATACAAATCGCTTCATCGGCATACAACACATGCAAGGCTTCTGCATCCGCTTGAGAATAAACGGCAACAGTCTGCAATCCTAGGTCATGGCAAGCACGGATAATGCGAACCGCTATTTCGCCGCGGTTTGCGATTAAAACCTTTTTCATAGTTTGTTACACAATCCTGAACATTTTTGTGCCGAATTCCACTGGATGAGCATTATCAACTAGGATTTCAGCCACAGTACCGCTCATCCCAGCTTTTACCTCATTCATAACCTTCATAGCTTCAATGATGCAAACAATTGTATTTTCATCAACTTTATCGCCTACTTTAAGATACTGGGGATCATCAGGTGATGGGCTACCGTAAAAAGTCCCAACCATAGGAGAAACGATAAACTTCCCCTCTTCTTTTCCTTTGCTTTTACTCTCTTCGGAATGAATTGGGTTAGGGTGAGCTGGAGAAGGAATAAACCGATGGTGATCGACTTCACGAGATGGAAAATGATGTGGGTGGGCATAAGGCGAATGCGTTACGCTGGTAGCTGGTGGAGGGGAAGGGTGATCGTCGTGCGTCTCTAGCTGAATTTCAAAGCCCGAAGTTTCTTTTAAGCTGAGTTTTTTGATCCCTGAACGCACCATGGCCGTCATAAGATCTTTAATCTGCTTTAATTCCACAAAAAATTTCCTCCAGAAAATTAAACTCGTTGAATATATTCGTTAGTGCCAGAATCCACTTTAATGATATCGCCAGACTCAACAAATAAAGGTACTTCGATCTTGGCGCCTGTTTCTAAAATTGCAATTTTCGTCGCATTCGCAACATGAGATGCAGCATCGCTTGTCTCAGTTTTTACCACCATTAGTTCTAAGAATTGCGGAAGTTCGACAGAAAAAATAGAATCGGCGTAAAACATCGCTTTAAGCTCAATACCTTCTTTGAGGTAATTTACCTTGTCACCAATCACATGGGCAGGAACGAGCACTTGCTCGAGATTGCCAACATCTAAGAAAAGATAATCTTTGCCTTCTAAATATAAATATTCAAGACGTCGTTCAGTAAGAGATACTTCTTGGATAGGCAAGTTGATCTTAAAGTTCTTTTCAACGACCTCATCGCTGACCAAGTTTTTTAATTTGGTCTTGATGAAAGGAGTCCCCTTCGAAACTGTGACTTTAACGCTAGACTCGACTCGATAGATTTTACCATCTACAGAGACGATCATCCCTGGACTGAGCTGGTTGCTCATTGTAACCGCTTCTTTAGTAGCCATAATCTCCCTTAAAAGTGCAGTTTTGCGATGACTTCTTTAAGCCCAGCAAGATTTGCTATGCTGAAATCGACATCACTTTGTGGTCCTCGATCATAAAGTCCACGCCCTTCGCGAATTTGGACTGTTTTAAATCCTAAATCACGGGCTGGTGTCAAATCAATTGAAATGCGGTCTCCGCAGACCAAGACATCAGAGGGAGAAAAAACCAGCTCTTCAACTAATTTTTCATAACAGGGTTTTTTATCCCTCTCTTGTGTAACGATGATTCTACTAAAAACAGCGGTATCGAGACCAGCTTTTTTCATTTTATGTTGTTGCAGATGGAGTTGTCCAACGGTTACAACTGCTAATTCGTGAGATTGCTTAAGCTCATAAAGAACCTCCATTGCTCCATCTGTGGTAAAAACCGGAATATCAGGAGGGAAGTCATCATAAATTACTTTATAACCAATCTCATAAAACTTTTGCGGAGCATCGACTATTTCAAGAAACTCTGCGAGTGCATCTTTAGAGCTCAGCGCTGTAATGTCGAGCCGTTTTAATAGATCAAGTGATTCTGCAGGATCAATCAAATACAGCCCCTCTTCGACCATCTTTTCTAGGGCCATTTGCAATTTGACAGGCGTGATGAATTGAGATGTTGCTATAAGCGTATCATCAAGATCAAAGATGATTAACAATTTTCATCAGCTCCTGTGCTAATTTTTTTGAATCATGCCGGATCAGATTACGCTTTAAAAGATCTTTTTTTGGTCCATCTTTGAGCTCTCCAAGTAAAGAGGCAAGCCTGATTCTTTCATCATTGCGCAGATCGTTTTCCACGATATCTCCTTCATCTGCGTAGACTGCGATTAGTTCCTGCGATGGAGGCTGATCATTGACGACGATAAAATCAAACACATCTTCCCCAATGTAACGTTTGAGCTCATGAAGATAATCACTGACTTTAAAACCGGTAGTCTGACCTTTTCTATTCATAAGATTGACGACAAAGGTCTTTTTAGCTTGAGATCTTCTAAGCGCATCTGCCACACCTTCGACGAGCAAATTAGGAATGAGAGAGGTGTGCAAGCCGCCTGGTCCAACCACGATCATATCAGCATTGATCATTTCATCGATTGCGTGAGGATTTGCTTTTGGATAAGGCTCTAGATAAATGCTTTTGTAACCTTGGTCAATTTCTTGCGAAAGGTAGATTTCCTTCTCCCCTTCTAACACTTTACGATTGTTGAGGATCATTTTCAGTCTGACTTCGTGAGTAGTCACAGGAATAACTTTTCCTTTGATGGCAAGGATCTTAGCTACTTCTTCTACCGCTTTCTCAAAACTGCCAGTCACTTTTTCTAATGCGGAAAGAAGGAGGTTCCCAAAATTATGTCCTTCAAGCCCCCCATTTTCAAATCTATAATTCATCAAACTGCGCATCAAGCGGGACGAATCTGAAAGCGCAACTAAGCACTGGCGAACATCTCCTGGAGGCAGTACACCTAGTTCATCGCGTAAAATTCCTGTACTACCCCCATCATCTGCCATAGAAACAATAGCGCTAAGATCTACATCGTAGTTTTTTAGTCCCTTTAGCACAGAAAAGTTACCAGTTCCACCGCCGATTACAACGACTTTTTTCATTTTTTAACCTTAGAGGGTGTTATCGAAGAAAGCTTCCGCCTCTTAATATTGCGTAATCCCTGAATTGCTGCCTGCATATCAGGAGCTTTGAAAAGATATGAACCCGAAACAAGAATATTTGCCCCGGCATCTACACATAGTTGCGCTGTTTTATCATCTATTCCGCCATCGACTTGGATATCATACGGTGGAAGGGCGTCATCTTCCTTATCAGCTTTCGCTACAACGCCCCCTTTGCGGATATTAAGTTGATCACATAAGTTGCGAGTAAATTGAATTTTTTCGAGGACCTCAGGCATGAATGCTTGACCGCCAAAGCCCGGATTTACAGTCATCAATAAGATCATGTCGCATTTGTCGAGGTACTTAGGAATCATAGAATATGATGTCTCAGGAGAAAAGGCCAACCCCGCCTGCAGATTACATTTACGAATGAAGGACAGAGTCTCCTCAAGATCTTCTGTCGCCTCAAAGTGAACGGTAATTCGATCAGCTCCTGATTCGGCAAACCTTTCAATATAATCAAATGGATTATAAATCATGAGGTGGACATCTAAAAATAAATTACAAGATCGGTTGACTGCGGCGACGATCTTTGGCCCAAACGTAAGATTAGGAACAAAATGACCATCCATTATATCGATATGTAGAGCATCCGCACCAGCGTCCTCAACACGCTTAGCTTCAAAAGCAAGTTTACCAAAATCTGCTGAAAGCAAAGATGGCTCTACTTGAACAGACGACAAAGAATTCTTTTTAACCATACGATGCTACCCCAAGATATGGACAGAAGCTTATATTAACTGAAAATTAGCTACAAGTTGAGAGGTGAAGGGGAAAAAAATCAGATGAACATCGGGCATGCACAGTAGATCGGACACTTGAACATTCGAAATGATCCCTAATCACTTTGATATACTGCCCGCGACCAAACTTTCCCTTTACTTCTTCAATGTTTCAAATATTCTTTTCTCTACTTTAGAATCCTTCTCATACAAAATAATCCCCAATGTATGTACTTCATTTTGAGAAATCATCGTAGAAAGGAACGTAGGAAAGGGAAGTCGCAATGCTTGAAGACGGGAAAAGGTGTCAAATATGAAAGCTTTATCTTCATCGGATAAAATAATATAAAGATGTTGATCAGTTTCTCCCTTTGTCATTCCCAGCGTTCCACTCAAGCTAATTTTTAACATACCCTCAAACAACAATTTCAAAGACGCTGCTGGAGCAATAATGCGGATCTCAACAGGAGCTATAGAATGAAAAAAATTCTCCACAAGGTAATGAAATTTCTTTAAATTCTCGCCAAGAACCTGCTGAAAATGACGCAAGCTTTCTTGTTGTTTAGCAAGCATTCCTCCATTGTAATCGCGAAATTCTCCCACAAATTGCTGTATCTTATGGACAATTGTCAATCGCGCTTTTAGTAGATCAACAGATTGGTCGGACCTTAAAAAACCATCCCATGGAATGGTCAAACGCATAACCACTGCTTCCTTGGGATATTTTTTCCTTATTACACCTACTCTTTTGATGCGCTCTATAATATAGGATGGATCATTGGGCATTTGCTGTATTTCATCTAAAGAAGCCACATCAGGTTTTAAAATGCGCAAAATTACTGCGGTAAAAGAAAGGACATCGCCCATTTGACAATCAAAAGATATGATTACTTGAGGAAGATCGTTCACGTATTTTAACTGTTTGCTTAAAGTCAAAATATTGCGCATAACTTCTTCTTCGTTGCGAGGCATAAAAATGGGCTTAGTAAGGCGCTCGACGCAACGGGATACAGCACTTATAAGTTCCTGTTGTATGCTCAAGCGGTTAAGTCTTTTTTCTTGAACATCGACTTCGATATAAAATAGATGAACTCTATTTGCTGAATCGTTTTCTTGAATAAAGGTGTCTTCAATTACATCACATTCCAAGGAAAGTTGATCAATTGCTTTCCATAAATGATGTTTTTCAAAAACTTCTCCTCCACGTTGCAAAACAATCCCAACCGAGATCCCTAACACTTTTTTTATTCCTAATGGTGAGTGCAACACGGCATAAGAGGTATTAACCCTAACAGGTCTTTCTTCTATTGCAGTCTCCATTGCTCGAATAAGAGATTTTCGAATGAGGTGAAAAGAGCAGATAATGCGGGCCATAAATGCATGTTCGTGCGAACGCTTGAACCCAGACTCAACGATAGAAAAAAATGTTTGCATTTCTTGAAATATATTCAAGTCATACAGTTGTGGCCAACGTTGTAGTTGGGATGCAACCCGTTCTTGGACAAGCATGATTTTTTCTTCTATCGAAAGCCCCTTTCCCTCGATGATACGCGCTGCATGGAAGGCCGAAATGACCCCCATTCTGATTTCTGCTAATAAAATTGATAAATTGCGTTGCACAGCTTCCATTTGCTTTACACTAAAAACAGAGATCACTGCTTCGCATAACTGATATCTTGTCTCACTAATGTCAGGCAGATAAAAATCTTCCGAGAAAAGGAGGCGGACATCAATTTTTTGACCTGGGATGAGCCATCGACTCACCATATCGAAAAAAAATTTCGCCACAAAAGGTTGATGACGCACCAACAAATGCACCGCACAATTGAGAGGAGGATCTCCCCATTGACGCCAGTCAACTATCGGAAGCGCTTTCTCGAGAGCTAAAAAACATCGTAGGCGAGTGTCTTCGTCAGAAATGTCTCTATAGATTCTCTCATCTAAAGACAAACGGACTATCATGCTCCGAAGCAACTCTAAATGCCTTAAAGAGTAAGATGGGGGTTCAGAAGGATCAATGAGAACATGATGGATTCTAGGGAACTCTTTTCCTTTTGAATGAATGCTACCTGCTTTTGGGAAGACGTTTTCTCTGTCTTCAAGGCCTCCCAATTCAAACATAAGCGGCTTCGTACTGAGATTGCACTGGTCGATTGTTCTTTCCTTCCTCCATGATCCATGTCTCTTGCTTAAGTGTTTCATTGAAAGAAAGAACCCTCAAAGGCACACCATTATTCTTTGCAAGCTCTAAGCAACGGGAGTGCAAGACCCTTGCGCCGCTAAGGCATATAGTTAGCGCTTGATCATAATTCAACAAGGAAAAATGCTCTGCTTTCAAATTTTTTTTTGGATCTGAAGAAAATATTCCTGGAACATCTTTATAAAAGTCTACGCGCTCTGCATCCATAGCAATAGCAAGCGCTACGGCAGAAGTGTCCGATCCCCCTCGTCCCAAGGTCGTGATCTCCCCTTCTCTGCTAACACCTTGGAAACCTGCTACAATAACAACTTTTTCTTCCTCTAAGGCCGTTTTTAATCTGTGAGGCCTTACAGCAATGACAAGTGCTTCGGAATGATCGCTTGTAGTAATTATGCCTGATTGGCTGCCAGTAAAGCTTTTTGCCTCAACTCCCCGAGCATTCAATGCCATTGCCAAAAGAGACATGCTGATCCTTTCACCTACAGATAGAAGCATATCTAATTCACGCTTAGAAGGTTGAGAGTTAACCTGCTGAGCGAGCTTAATCAACTCATCAGTTGAATTGCCCATCGCGCTGACAACAACGATAACATAGGGATAATCTGCTCGAATCTTTAAAATAATATCTACTATCCGAGAGAAGCTTTCAGGAGTTGCAACAGAAGCCCCGCCAAACTTTAATACAATCGTTTTCATAAAGTTAACATAGCCGGGCTCAATTTTGTTACGCAAGACTTTATGAGACCCTACACCCAAACCATCTAATTTTCATACACATAGATGTATCAGCACAGGTTTTAATTATTTTTAAAACAAGCTGGCTCGCTTTGAGCATAATATCAATGATAATAACTTTATGACTTCTTCCTGCTTCTTTAGCTACGCACTGATCATGCTTATCTTCGATAAGATATATATTCTTTTAAATTACGTCTATGTTCGCACCCACACATCCTCTTTAGCCTTACCTTCCCTCGCCGCTTCCATTTGTAATTGCGTTATTACTATTCATTTGATAACCTGTTTCCTTAGGCGATAGCTGGATCATTATCCCATTCAATTTTAGCACAGTGCGCTACCTGCGCATGCTCAAAATCAGCATCCCACTTCCTCAAAAGACGTGGCGCAAAGGGGCGAAAAGCCAGCAGCGCTAGGTGCATATTTCGAATAACTCACGAATATACACCACTATGCCATTCTAATTGGCCCTATTACTATCCCTGAACGGATAGGCTAAAAGGCGAGAAGCACCGTGCTCGCCAATGAAACAGAAACTTAGGAGCAACCTTTAACATGTCCAAAAACTCTAAACTCGATTGGAGCGAAAGCAAAATAATCGACGACATCGACTTCAAAGAAGAAGATGCTAAACAATTCAAACGTTTACTCGACAGCAAAGAAGCTAATGCATCTGAAGGATCAATTTCCTCAATGAATGTGGGGCAAATCCTCAGAGGCAGAATAGTTGAAATCACCAAAGACTTTGTCGTGATCGACGTAGGCCTCAAATCAGAAGGTTTAGTACCTATCGATGAATTTGATGACCCTGCTGAACTCGTTCTCGGCAACGAAGTGGAAGTGTTTTTGGATCAAGCTGAAGGTCAAGACGGACAAATCGTTCTCTCCAGAGACAAAGCTCGTCGCCAACGTCAATGGGAATATATCGTACATAATTGCGATGAAGGCTCTATTGTCCGTGGTAAAGTTGTGCGCAAAGTTAAAGGCGGCTTGATGGTCGACATCGGCATGGAAGCATTCCTACCAGGATCGCAAATCGACAACAAGCGCATAAAGAGTCTCGATGAGTATCTAGGCCAAACGTACGACTTCAAAATCCTTAAGATCAACACCGAACGCAAAAACATTGTCGTATCTCGTCGTGAACTTCTCGAGGAAGAGCGCATTTCTCGCAAAGCTGAATTACTCGACAACATCCAAATCGGAGAAGTTCGCAGTGGCATCGTGAAAAACATCACCGATTTCGGTGTCTTTTTAGACCTCGACGGAATCGATGGACTCCTACACATCACCGACATGACTTGGAAGCGGATTAAGCACCCATCTGAAATGGTACAACTCGGCCAAGAGCTCGAGGTGATGATCCTACACATCGATAGAGAAAAAGGAAGAGTCGCTCTCGGAATGAAACAAAAAGAGTCAAATCCTTGGGAAGAGATTGAAAATCGCTATCCTGCTGGAACGCGCGTTCACGGTAAGATCGTCAATTTAGTTCCCTATGGCGCATTCATTGAAATCGAACCCGGCATCGAAGGACTTATCCACGTATCAGAAATGTCGTGGGTAAAGAACGTCACAGACCCATCTGAAGTTGTCAAAAAAGGCGACGAAGTGGAAGCAATCGTTCTCTCCGTTCAAAAAGAAGAAGGGAAAATTTCTCTTGGTATCAAGCAAACAGAAAGAAATCCTTGGGAAGATGTCGAGAAAAAATACCCTGTTGGTAAAGGTGTCCAAGCTGAGATCCGCAACCTGACCAATTACGGTGCTTTTGTTGAACTCGAGCCAGGAATTGATGGATTGATTCACATCTCTGATCTTAGCTGGATTAAAAAAGTATCCCATCCTTCCGAAGTATTCAAGAAAGGCGACAAAGTAGAAGCAGTTGTTTTATCTGTAGATAAAGAAAGTAAGAAAATCACTTTAGGTGTAAAACAACTTTCCAATAATCCTTGGGAATCCATAGAAAAGACTATGCCAGTCGACTCGCTTGTCAAAGGCGTTGTAACAAAAATTACGGCATTTGGGGCATTCGTTGAATTGGAAAATGGAATTGAGGCTTTGATCCACGTAACCGAACTTTCTGATCAGCCATTTGGCAAAGTTGAGGACGTCATCCATAAAGGTGAAGAAGTTACAGCTAAAGTAATCAAATTAGATTCAGAGCATAAAAAAATCTCTCTCTCTATAAAGGATTACCTCGTCGAAAAGAACAAACATAATCGCGACGATATTGTAGTTGGTTCTAAAAAAGCACGCACTTCTAAGAAGACCAAAACAAAAGACGAGGCTGGTAAAGCCAAAGAAACTGGAGAAGAAGAAACAGAATAATTCTGTTCTTTCATCGGGGTTGAATGTAAGAGTTCAACCCTGTAAAATCAAACAACTTTAATAATTTATAATGCTGTGTACGATGAGGCTTAGTCAAGGATGAATAAAGATCTAGTCGCCATATTTGAGTACTTGGAACGCGAAAAAGGGATCAAACGAGATGTGATCATCTCTGCTATTGAAGAATCTCTTCGTGCGGCAGCGCGTAAAGGAATTAAAGGATATATCAACGTTACTGTGACCATCCACCCCAAAACTGGTAACATCGACGTCATCGCACAAAAAGAAGTCGTTGATAAAGTCACTATTCCTGACGAAGAAATTCTTCTAGAAGAAGCACGCAAAATCAATCCGGATGCGCAAATTGGGGATTGGATCGACATAATCATCACTCCGCAAGATTTTGGTCGCATCGCTGCACAAACTGCTAGACAGATTATTGGACAAAAACTTCGCAGCGCAGAACGCGATGTGATCTATGAAGAATATCGACACCGCATTAATGAAATCGTTTCAGGTTCAATTAAGCGAATTGTCAGAGGCGCAACACTTATCGTCGACCTGGGGAAAGTCGAGGCAATTTTGCCTGATAGATTCTATCCGAAAATTGAGAAATATAACGTAGGCGACAGGGTCCAAGCACTTCTTTATGAAGTTCGTGACACCGATAGCGGTGGTGCAGAGGTTATTTTATCTAGAAGCCATCCTCAATTTGTCACTCAGCTCTTCATGCAAGAAGTTCCTGAACTCAATGATGGCACAATCGTAATTGAGAGAATTGTCCGTGAAGCAGGATATCGCACCAAGGTAGCTGTGCGTTCTAACGACAGTAAAGTAGATCCTGTAGGAGCTTGTGTCGGAACAAGAGGAAGTCGCGTTAAAAATATCATCCGAGAACTTAATAACGAAAAAATTGATATTTTTCCTTACGCTGAAGATTCTATCCAGCTTCTACAGAATGCCATGTCCCCTTTAGAGATCAAACGCATCAATGTCAACGAAGATGGATCTGAAATTAGCATTGTTGTGAATGATGACGATTATCCCAAAGCGCTTGGCAAAGGCGGGATGAATGCTCGCTTGAACGCTGAACTGTTGGGTGTTGAACTCATTGTTCAGAAAATGTCCGACTACCAAGCCTTGTTGGGTATTGAACGCGAAAGACTCAAGACTTCTGATGATCCAACACTAGATGACAAGCTTCGAATCGACGGAATGAGCAGCCTTATCATCAAAAGTCTTACAAGTTCTGAATATGATACCCCACGAAAATTGCTCATGGCTGGTCCTGAACTCATTATTGCAAAATTCCCAGAGATCGGACCAGAGATCGTGTTTAAAATTTTCGAGGAAATACAAAAGAAGAGGGAGTAATTCTTGGCTAAAAATTTGAAACTCAACATCAAGAACACACAGCTCGCTGAAGCTTTAAAGCTTAATCAGGTGAAAAAGCCTAAAACTGCTGAAGCGAAAAAAAAGCAAGAGACACCTGCTCCGTCTATGGAGAAGGAGGAAGCTTTGGCTGCTCCCGAAACTGAAGTAAAACCTGTGTCAGTTCCGGAATACAAGCCTGAGCCTCTTGTCGAGCATCGAGAGCCTGTTTTAGAAAAAACAGCTGCTCCGGAAGCTTCTATTGAAAAACAGCCTGAAGCTTCTCCGCAGCAACCTCGGACCGCTCCGACAAATAAACCTCCTTATCCACAACGTCCGCAGCAGGAAGGATACCAACGTCCTGCTCAACTAAACGGCGGGTATCAGCGTCCCCAACAGGAAGGCTATCAAAGACCTCAACAACAAGGTGGTTACCAACGTCCACAGCAGGAAGGCTATCAAAGACCTCAGCAACAAGGTGGTTACCAACGCCCACAGCAGGAAGGCTTCCAGCGTTCACCTCAACAAGGTGGCTATCAGCGTCCTACCCAACAAGGCGGTTATCAACGTCCTTCTAACCAAGGTTATCAATCTAGAGAAAGTAGCGGCGGATATCCTTCACGCAATTATCCTCCACGAACCGGTGGTCCCGGAGGAGCTAGCTCTACTTCTCGTCCTCCATATCAAAGCAGAAGACCTGGAGAAGGTGGCGGTTATCCGCCACGTCAGGAAGGATCGGGCCCTGGATTCACACCTCGACGTTTTGGCCCCCCATCTGACTTCCCACGTCGGCCAATGCCTCCGCGAGATTTGCCTACCAAACCTCTCGATGAACAATCGCGAAGAACTCAAAAACCAGCTCGTGTAGATGATAAAGGGAAACTAAAAGAAACTCGTGAAGTAAAGCCAGGCAAAAAACTCGGTGATACTCGCGCATTTGACTCACGCGATCGACAAGGCCTTCGTGATTCCAGTGATGAGTCATGGCGTAAAAGACGTCCAGTCAAAACACGCTCGGTATTCACTGAAGAAATGGTGATCCGTCCAAAAAAACTCAGCGTTCGTCTTCCAATTAGCATTAAAGACTTAGCCTCAGAAATGAAGCTTAAAGCTTCACAGCTTATTTCCAAGCTTTTCATGCAAGGTGTCATTTTAACCCTAAACGACCTTCTCGATGATGAGACCACAGTGCAACTCCTTGGTCATGAGTTTGACTGTCAGATCACAATTGATACAAGTGAAGCAGAGCGTTTGCGTATTACTGATAAAACGATCCGCCAAGAAATCCAAGACACATCTGCTGAACTTCTGACATTACGTCCCCCTGTTGTAGCGTTCATGGGGCATGTCGATCACGGGAAAACTAGTTTGATCGACGCGATCCGCACGACAAACGTCGCTGCCGGAGAAGCTGGGGCAATCACACAGCACATCGGTGCATTCCGTTGCCATACTTCAGTTGGTGATATTGCAATTTTAGACACTCCTGGCCATGAAGCATTCTCTGCAATGCGTGCCCGAGGTGCAGACGTTACCGATATCGTTGTCCTAGTAGTTGCTGGCGATGAAGGGATGCGCGCGCAAACGCTTGAAGCATTAGAGCAAGCCAAAGCGGCTCAACTTCCAGTTGTTGTAGCAATCAATAAGTGCGATAAACCGAACTTTAACCAAGAAAACGTGTATAGACAATTAGCCGATCAGAACCTTCTTCCAGAAGCTTGGGGTGGTTCAACGATCACTATCAATTGCTCTGCTCTGACGAAACAAGGAGTTCCTGAATTACTTGAGATGTTAGCACTGCAAGCTGAAATCTTAGAATTAAGAGCTAACCCCGCCTCCCGTGCACGTGGAACTGTAATCGAATCAGAAATGCATAAAGGAATGGGTGCAGTAGCAACCCTGCTCGTCCAAAACGGAACTTTAAAACTCGGAGATGCCGTTGTCTTCGACCAACATTGGGCCCGCGTAAAAACGATGCATGATGAAAATGGCAAAGAAATCAAAGAGGCATCGCCATCATCTCCTGTAAAAATTACAGGTCTTTCCGGAATTCCAGGCGCTGGAAGCGAGTTTATCGTTGTCAAAAGCGAAAAGGAAGCACGCGACCTTTCCCATCAACGCTCGATTGGTCAGAAGCATGAAGCAAGCCTACTCTCAAAAAAGCCGGGCTTAGAAAGCTTGATGTTATCGAAATCAGAACCTCAAAAGAAAGTCCTTCACTTGATCTTGCGAGCTGACGTTCAAGGATCTCTTGATGCTTTGAAAACTTCTCTCATGAAGATCCCTTCAAAGAAAGTCGAGATCACGGTGGTTTCTTCCGAAGTAGGCGAGATTTCGGAATCAGATATTCAACTGGCAGCTGCTTCAAAAGCGATCATTTTGGGCTTCCATACTCAGATTGAGAGCCATGCAGAGTCTTTGATCAAACAACTAAAAGTGACCGTCAAACTCCATGATATTATCTATCATGCTGTTGACGACATGAAAGCCTTAATGTTAGGCCTGCTTGATAAAATTGCTCAAGAAAGCGATGTGGGTGAAGCTGTCGTTAAAGCTGTCTTCAAATCTTCTCAACTTGGCAATATCGCCGGATGTCAAGTCACAACCGGCACCATTCGCCGCAATAACCACATCCGTGTGGTAAGAGACAAAGAGGTCATTTGGAAAGGACCTGTAGCCTCTCTAAAGCGCATCAAAGAAGATGTGCGAGAAGTTACAAAAGGCATGGAGTGTGGAATCCTTTTACAAAACTTTAGTGACTTCAAAGAAAATGATGTGCTCCAAGCATTTGAAATAACGTACCTACAACAAGAGCTGTAAAATAATCACATGGCAAAAAAACGTGTCGCAAGATTGAATTCTTTGCTTAAAGAAGTGATTTCCGAGGTCGTGACACGAGATGTTCGCGACCCGCGGCTCGCTCCTTTGGTCACTGTTACAAGCGTTGACATCACAAGCGACTTACACTACGCAAAAGTCTACATCAGCGTCATAGGGACAGAAGAACAAAAAAAAGGGACAATGGAAGCTCTTCAGTCCGCAGCAGGATTTATAGCCTTGAATGCTTCTAAAAAAGTTGTCATGCGTTATTTCCCTGAGCTGACATTCAAGCTTGATACCACTGTAGACCAGCATATGCGCATCCACGATCTGCTTGATAAGATTCAAGACGAACAAAAATCTAGAAAGAAGCCTTCTGAAGAAAAAGACACTGAGTGACATGAACAAGTCTGGAATTCTTCTGCTTAATAAACCCAAAGGAATGACTTCTTTTGCATTGGTCGGATTCTTAAGGCGCATAACATCTGAACGAACTATTGGACATGCGGGAACTCTTGACCCAATGGCCACCGGTGTCATGGTGATGTTGATAGGAAAGAAATATACAAAACTTTCTAATCAACTTTTATGTCAGGACAAAGAATACATTTGCCGGATTATGATCGGCGTCTCGACAGATACCTATGATGCTGAAGGGTTGGTTACAAAGACATCGAAAGAAATTCCCTCAATTGTACAAATCGAATCATCACTCAAAGATTTTCAGGGTGTAGTCCAACAAATCCCACCAATGTTTTCTGCAAAGAAACAAGGTGGAAAAAAATTATGCGATTTAGCGCGCAGAGGAATAGAAGTGACACGACCACCATGTCAAGTCCAACTCCAGACAACCTTTCTCGCCTACCATTATCCTTTCCTGGACTTGAAAATTGCGTGTTCCAAAGGGACGTATATCCGCAGCATCGCACATGACTTGGGTGAAAAGCTCGGCACTGGCGCACATTTAGTAGAATTAACTCGCACAAGGTCTGGAACTTTTCATTTAGAAGCTTGCTCTGCGATAGACACTGTGGCACAACCAGATTTCAATTGGCTGCAAGCTCTTATTAGACCTCTTGCATAACCTTAGTGTCTAATGCCGGTCCCTGTCACAATATTTTTTTCAGGTTCCTATGATCGTAACTGACCTAAAAAATATCCCCCCTTGTCCCCCACCACTAGGTATTACTATCGGCAGTTTTGATGGCGTTCATCGAGGCCATCTCCATCTTATTCGAACCTTAAGCGAGAACCTTTCGTTCAAAGGAACTTGTGCCGTTCTATCTTTCAAGAATCATCCTGCAGAAGTTTTAAAACATAGGCCACCTGCTCCTTTAATTATCTCTCCCGAACATAAAATCCTGCTACTTAATCAAGCTGGTGTCAATGTGTTACTATTAGAGACTTTTACTAAAGAATTAGCTGAAATGTCCTATCAAGACTTCGTTGACTATGTAAGAAAAAAATATCCATTTACAATCCTTGTAGGTGGATTAGACTCCCGTTTTGGGAAAGCTCGCCTTGGAACACCTGATAATATACATGCTCTTGGTCAAAAGATTGGATTTGAGACGCGATATATTGATAAGTTAATTATTCACGGAGCTGAAGTCTCCTCCGGAAGGATTCGAGCATGCATCGCTAAAGGCAACCTTCAGGAGGCTAGCGCTCTCTTAGGACGCCCTTATTCGATTTTAGCTCAATTCGCACTTTCTAAGGATGGACTAACTACAACAATGCCTAATTTATGCCTGCCGCCTAGTGGAAAATATCGAGCTCGCATACTAAAAAACAATAAAGATTTTTTCTGCCAAGCAGTAGTTAATGAAGCCTTGCATACAGTTTCTCTCAATGAACTAGATGATATCGCTCCTCTTTGTATACAACCCGTAGAGGTTTTCTTGTCTTCTTACACATAGCGGTGTATAATCTTGATCCTCATATATTAATAATGAAAGGTCAGTATGGAAGGACTTTCTTGTGGCATCGTCGGTTTACCTAATGTCGGCAAATCAACACTTTTTAATGCGCTCACCAGAAAAGGCGCTGCTGCAGCCAATTACCCTTTCTGTACGATTGAACCGAATGTAGGAATTGTTGAAGTCGAAGACCCACGACTAGAAAAACTCTCTTCTATTTCACATAGCAATAAATTGATAAGGGCTAGCGTCAAATTCGTGGATATTGCGGGACTTGTAAAAGGAGCTTCTCAAGGAGAAGGTCTTGGCAATCAGTTCTTAGCCAATATTCGAGAGACCGATGCTATCATCCACATGGTCCGATGCTTTGAAGACTCTGATGTGATCCATGTCTCCGGACGAGTAGACCCGATTGATGATATTGAAGTAATCAACATCGAGCTGATTTTAGCTGACTTACAAATGGCTGATAACATCCTCAAAAAAATCGAAAAGCAAGCTAAGTCTAAAAAAGAGATGCAACCTATTGTAGACTTTTTGCTAATCGCCATCCACCACCTGAATCAAAATCATCCAATACGCACCTTGCAGCTAACTGACGAACAAAAAGAATATCTTTCAGCCTATCCATTTCTAACTGCGAAAAAAGTGTTGTATGTATGCAACGTCTCCGAAGCAAGCGTTCCTTCAATGGAAAATGAAAATGTGAAAGCTGTCCGTGCCTATGCTGAAAAAGAAGGCAGTCGCGCTATCTCCATTTGTGCAAAACTAGAAGAAGAACTAACCCAGCTCAGTCCCTCAGAGGCAGAAGATTTCCTTAAGACACTAGGTCTTGAAGAAACAGGCCTTAATCGCCTCGTACGGTGCGCCTTTGAAACTTTAGATCTCATCACTTTTTTAACAACAGGTGAAATTGAGACCAGAGCGTGGACAATCCGTCGCGGTACCAATGCTCAAGAAAGCGCTGGAAAAATCCACACAGACATCCAAAAAGGATTTATCCGCGCTGAAGTCGTCTCTTTTGAAGACATGGTCCGTTACAATGGGAGGGTCGGCGCCAAGGAAGCTGGTAAAGCCCGTTCAGAAGGCAAAGAATACATCGTTAAAGATGGGGACGTTATCCTCTTCTTCCACAATTAATCAGAATATTTATGGATAAAATTTTCGTCTCATGCGCGCCAGGGATCGAAGACCTCCTCGCAATTGAGCTCAAAGAACTCGGGATCCCTTCGATCACTAAAGAACATCAAGGGATTTATATCCCTAAAGCCATAGAGTGGGTCTATGTCGTCAATTACTGTTCTAGGCTTGCCACTCGTGTCCTATGGCCTATCGCATCATTCTCTTGCATTGACCGCAGAGACCTCTACTTAAATGCAAGCAAAGTGAATTGGGAACGATACATCAACACAGACCAAACTTTTGCTGTCGATGCCAACGTATTCCGAAATTCCAACCTTAAAAACAGTCATTTTGCAGCGTTGGTTGTTAAAGATGCTCTGTGCGATCAAATCCGCAATAAGACAGGACAACGTCCTAACGTCTCATTAGAAGATCCTGATCTGAACATTTACTTATTTCTTCATAGCCAAAAAGCAGTTTTAAGCATCGATACTTCTGGAGATCCTTTGTTCAAACGCGGCTATCGCCAAAAGGGAGCCGTAGCCCCCTTGCAAGAATCACTTGCAGCAGCATTGCTCAGAATTAGCGGGCTCAAAAGTGGGGACATCTTTTGCGACCCTTGTTGCGGATCTGGGACAATACTGATAGAAGCCGCTATGATGCTGACTAAAACACCCTCAGGTTTTTTTCGCGATCGTTGGGGCTTTAACCGCTTGCCTGAATATGACGACGCTGCATGGAAGCAACTCAAAGCACGATTTGACTCAGAGATCATTCCCCTTGCTCCAAACACTCTATTTGGATCAGATCGGGATCCTCAAGCACTAGCATTATGCCGCAAAAACCTTGCAGCTTCCAATTTTTCTTCTTTTATCCCGGTTCAGGAATGCGATGTCTCTCAATACACACCGCCTAAGCCTCCCACTATCATCGTAACCAATCCTCCATATGGAAAAAGGCTCGAACTATCTAGAAAAACATACGCTTCAATCGCACGGTTCCATTGTGACAAAGCCGCTCCAGGGTGCAAAACATTTGTTCTCACTCCGCGCGAGGACGCTTTCTCAGCCTCATTTGGACAAGCACACGAAGTTCGTCATTTTTTTGCTGGCGGATTAGACGTCGCTCTATATACATTTAATAATAGACCAAAAGCGTAATTAAGGGTTCTTCGAAATTATTTTGGCCGCTTTTCGATTCAAATTGCTGGGGTAATATACTAAGTTGAATTTACCCCAGCAATTTGAAGTTGAAAATCGACAGAACCTTAATAATGCAAAAGGTCTGATGACAAAAAGACAAGAGTTCACCTAAAGGCATCGAATAATTTCACCAGTACAGAGCGAAATGGAGACGCAGAAAACACAGAGCAAATTCCTCGCCTTAAGCGATTAAGATGTTTTTTCTTTTCTGTGCACTCTTTCCCTCCAACTTCGATCTATGCTGATGAAGTCCCCTTCTTCGCCTTGTGTTCTCCTAAGTCTCTGTGGTGAAATTGGTAAAATAAAGAAAAAGCATGGCTGAAAAGACCGAAAAGGCAACCCCAAAAAAACTCCGCGACGCACGCAAGAAAGGGCAAGTTGCAAAATCCCAGGACTTTCCCTCAGCGTTCACCTTTATTGTATCTGTTGCTATCACCCTTATTACATCTGGATATCTCTTTCAACAGATGGGGGGATATATTATCACCAGCTTTAAACGCAGCAGCAGCTCAATTGACCTAGAAAATCGTGCAGGAGGGTTTCTTTCAGAAGCCATCATGGTGATATTAAATTGTAGCTGGCCAATTATGATTTTCACAGCCTGCGTTGGCGTCTTAATCAACTTTTTAATTGTTGGCCCCCTCTTTTCACTAGAGGCGATGAAATTTGATCCCAAGCGTCTTAATCCTGTAACGAACATTAAAAACATGTTCAAGTTTAAGACAATATTTGAGCTACTAAAGTCGGTTTTTAAAATCACCGGTGCTATTATTCTCATATACAGCGTAGTGCATGATAGCCTTCCCCAAATTATCGCAACCGCCACCTTGCCCGTCGCTGGGAGCGCCCAAGTTTTTAGTGATTTTTTAGTTAAAGTAATTATTCGAGTCGGAATTTTTTTCCTTGCAATTGCAGTTTTTGACCTTATTTTCCAAAAAAGAACTTTCGCAAAAGAAATGAAGATGGAAAAATTCGAGGTCAAGCAGGAATATAAAGATACAGAAGGTGACCCTCATATTAAGAGTCGCCGTCGCCAGACTGCGCAAGAGCTTGCTTATCAAGAAGGCCCTGCTTCAGTTAAGCGTGCACGAGCTGTAATCACCAACCCAACCCACATCGCGGTTGCGATCGATTACAAGTCGGACCAAGAACCAGCGCCTAGGATCATAACTATGGGCAAAGATATCATGGCTGACTTAATCATAAAAGCGGCTATAGAATACCACGTGCCGATCATGAGGAATGTAACTCTTGCACAATTGCTGTATGAAAAAGGAAAAATCAGCGAATATATTCCAGAAGAGACCTACCAAGCAGTAGCGGAGATATTAAAATGGCTAGAAGGCCTAGAAGGACCAGAAGTCAGCGCGGAGCTATTTAAATGAAAAAGTTTTTTACCACAATTGCACGTCTGTTTGGCGGAGATAAAGCAATTTCCATCATCACGCAATCGAGCGATGTTGTTTTAGCGTTCTTTATGATCATGATCATCATGATGATCATCATCCCCGTTAGTCCGACGATCATTGACAACTTGATCGCTATCAACTTGACTGCATCTATTGCACTTTTGATGGTCGCGCTCTACATTCCCAAAGCAGTGAATTTATCTATTTTTCCATCAATCCTATTGATTACAACCTTGTTCCGTTTGAGTATTGAAATTTCAGCAACTAGGCAAATTCTCTTAAAAGCAGATGCCGGGCACATCATTTTTGCCTTTGGTAACTACGTTGTTGGGGGAAATTTCATCATCGGGGCTATCATCTTCTTAATCATTACCATCGTCCAGTTTATCGTTGTTACAAAAGGTGCTGAGCGCGTTGCCGAGGTTGCAGCCCGTTTTACTTTGGACGCTATGCCTGGCAAGCAGATGAGTATCGATGCCGATATGCGTAGTGGAATTATCGATGCCAATCAAGCACGCGAACTGCGTTTAGCCCTGACTAAGGAAAGCCAATTGTATGGGGCGATGGACGGTGCGATGAAGTTCGTCAAGGGAGATGTGATTGCTGGTATCGTGATTGCCGTCATCAACATCATAGGTGGATTGATCATTGGGGTGACAATGCACGGCATGACAGCTATGCAAGCAGCTCAAACATACACCCTGCTTTCTATTGGTGCGGGACTTGTTTCACAAATCCCTTCTCTTTTGATCTCTTTGACCGCTGGTATTGTCACCACGCGCGTTTCTAGTGAAAAGAAAGACGCCAACCTCGGACGAGAAATCTCCTCGCAAATCTTGGCTCAGCCCAAAGCTCTAATGATTGCCTCCATTGTCTTGTTCTTGATGGCATGGATCAAAGGATTTCCAACTATTATTTTCGTGATCATTTCCATCATTCTTGGGGCCATCAGCTTTACAACATGGTATAAAGCAAAACAAAAAGTCGCCAAAGCCTCTGCCGGGATGACTTCCGCCCGTGTTGAAACGGATGTTGAAGACCATACTGTTATCCGCGGAGCTGGTGATGACTACATGCTCACGCTGCCAGTGATTTTAGAAGTGGGGAAAAATCTATCGCAAGTCATTAAGAAAGACAAGCAAGGGACTACTTTTATTGAAGACATGATCCCCAAAATGCGCCACGCTCTCTATCAAGATCTCGGAGTTCGATTCCCCGGTGTCCACGTCCGCACAGATTCCCCTAACCTCGAAACTGATGAATATTCTATTTATCTCAATGAAGTCCCCATAGTAAGGGGTAAAATTTTTGAGGGGATGTTATTAACCAGCGAAAACCCCGAAACGCTACGAAGATACAATATCCCTTTCACAACCTCTAAGAGTTCGATTGGACAACCGTCCGTGTGGGTAGAAAATAAATACCAAGATATCCTCCAAAAAGCTGGCATCAAATTCTGGAAAGCCCTCGATGTGATGATCTTGCATTTGTCATATTTTTATAGGCAACATGCTGCGGAATTCATCGGCATTCAGGAAGTCCGTGGGATTTTAGAATTCGTCGAAAAGTCTTTCCCAGACCTAGTCAAAGAAGTTACCCGTCTTGTTCCTCTACAAAAATTGACAGAAATCTTCCGCAGACTTGTACAAGAGCAAATATCTATCAAGGATTTAAGGACAATTTTAGAAGCGTTAAGTGAATGGGCTCAGACGGAAAAAGACACTGTTCTCCTAACAGAGTATGTCCGCTCCTCCTTAAGACGCTATATCAGTTACAAATACTCTCAAGGGCAATCTATTTTGGCTGTTTACTTGCTCGATCCTGAGATTGAGGACATGGTACGCGGAGCGATTAAGCAAACATCAGCCGGATCCTACCTGGCGCTAGATCCCGATTCTGTCCAATTGATCTTGCACTCGATGCGCACAACGATATCACCGACACCAGCTGGCGGCCAACCTCCAGTGCTTTTAACTGCGATCGATGTCCGTCGTTTTGTCCGTAAACTGATCGAAGGTGAATTCCCTGATCTTGCAGTACTTTCGTACCAAGAGATCGTCCCAGAGATCCGCATCCAGCCATTAGGCAGGATCCAACTGACTTAGAGCCTGTTGTAAAACTAAAAGTTGGACGGTTATTGGAAACTTCGCAAAAAACTTACAATAGACCTTTTGCGTTACTAAGGCTCTTTCGATTTTCGACTTCAAATTACAGGAAAGGTATCAACTTTATTACATTACCCCTGTAATTTGAATTGAAAAGCGGCAAAAACAATCTCAAAAACCGACAATCCCTTAGTTTCGCAAGAGAACTATTAAAATCCGCATCCTAAATTTTGGAACAGCCAACTTTTACTGTTATCCCTTTTTGCCACCGTAACACCAATGTAGCACGACGATAATGATATAGATTTTTTTAATTCATCTCTTTAAAGTCTTTCTTGCTGGTTCAAAAGAAAGTGACAAGTCGTTTGAATCTCATTTCAACAACAGAATCTAAAGAGGGCAACATGAAAAAACTCATGGCATTAATGGTGGGGATGATACTTTTTGCAGAATTAACAGCAGAAGCATTGTCATGGGATCGTCCGGTAACCCTATCCAGCGAGGGAATTGATGCTTCGAATCCGAGCATAAGTGTTGATGGCCTTGGAAATGTTCATGCTGTCTGGCTCGAAAGAGATGTCATTCAATCTAGAACTATGATTGTTGGAAAAGATTGGGGGCCTTCTATTGAAGTCTCAAGAGGAGATAACATAACTTCTTTGCAATCGGTGACGGATGTAACTGGTGCATCTACTGCTCTTTGGGTAGACGCAGGAAAGTTGAAATCTTCAACTCAACAACTAAATCAGGCTTGGAGCTCACCTATAGTATTGTCTGGTGACGGAAGCTCGTCTAATCCAGTACTTGCCATAGACAAAACTGGCAATATAGTTGCAGTATGGGTTCAAACAGATAGTAGCAATGTTGTGTCTCTACAATCTTCGACAAAATTATCAGGGCGCGATTGGCAAGGCAGCCCAGATACAATTTCTGGATCAACAGTGAATGCAAGTGCTCCCGATGCATTCATTGGTTCAGATGGGACGGTGTTTGCTGTATGGCATTCTGTCTCTGATACAGCAGATCAGTTAAACTCGGTAAGCAAAAAAATTAATGAAAATGTCTGGTCTCAACCTAAACAATTTTTCACCCCTACCATTTCATTTCGCGACAATTACCCAAAAGTAATTGTTGATTCTATTGGGAATGCTTACACATTATGGTTTAGATTTAATCAATATAGAGAATCATTCTCTAATGTTATACTTGCAGCTTCTCAATTAAAAACAGGTACTAGCGATTGGTTGACTTTGGAGAAATTATCCGAGGTTTCTTTAAAAAATCCTGCAGATTTCACTTTGAAATTATGTATCGACAAATACGACAACTTACTCGCTATTTGGACATCTTCTAAAGAAGGCAATCTGTTCGATGTAGAAACAGCGAGAAAATTATTTGAAGGAGCATGGGAGTTTCAAGGTGGCACACTACTCATATCCAATTTATACGGATATTCTGCAGATGCCGGCCTTGACGACGATGGAGATGTTGTAGCTGTATATATGAACTTTGATGGGAAAAATATTTTAATCCAAGCATCGGAGTCTCATGTAGCAAGCCCATTGCCCAATTTTTGGCCTAGCCAACAAATCATCTCAGAGGGTGGGCAGAGCGGATTTCCTAGAGTCTCTATTACCAGTGTCAACGAAATGGATCACGTGAGCGCAATTTGGATACAAAATGATGGAACTAATAACCTAATTAAAGCTGCAAACGCAACCAAACCAGAAGTACTACCACCATCTAATTTGAAAGTGGTTCAGCAAACCGTAAACATGGGTGTTTTAACAGAATATTTGAACAAACTTACCTGGGATCCTAGTCTAGACCCTTATTTAGAAAGTTATGCGGTGTATCGTAACGGTATTCGTATTGCGATCGTCGACCAGAATATACTAGAATTTGTCGATAATAATGCTGTGCAGAACAGTGAAGTGACATATGGGATAGCAGCCCTAAGTACAAATTTTGCGCTTAGCCCCTTAGTGATTGTAAAATTCCCTTAAATAAAACAGCATCTTCCATAGATTGAAGGATCAATACCGTTTCTGAAAAGTAAATGCACAATTCAGCTGCGTCGAAGCCTCGAGCTTCATCGATCGAAAGCCGCTCCCGTATTTCCAATATTGGGAAACATGTGAGCGTTAACCCAAGAGAGCTTTGACGCAGTCCCATGTACATTTATTTCAGAAATGGTATTGCTCTCTTTGTTCTGTTGTTGCCTGACATTACAATGTTTTGAACAAGCAAATCCTGAATTTTTTAACAGTCTCTAAATAAAAGGCAAAAGGTTAACGAATTTATTAGTATCTTCAAAGAAATACTGCTACATAAAAGCTTATTCTCATACTTTTATTGCAACTTTTATTTGAGCTCATTACACTCAGGTTAACGGGACTAAAACATGACTGAAGATCTCAGCGCCTCGCGCGTTCCTCCCATTACTCCTGAACAACTTTTGGCACAAAGAGCTGCGAAGGCTGAACTCCAAGCTTACGCTATCGCCCAAGAAAGCAGTTCAGAGGAATTTACAGAATGGTCTGAGCTTTCCGCCTTCAACCCTTTGGCTATGGCTAGACGTTTTGAGCCTCTGGAAGTCAAAACACGAAAAAAAGATAAAGAAGAAGAAAGCTCAAAGACACAGGAAGGAAAACGGATTTTAGAGGTGAAGAGATCTGAAGAGGTGTCTGATAAATTCCAAAAACGCAACCCGGAGCTCCAGGCTCGTACCCTCCTCATCTTACAGAGCCGTATATCAAAAGACGACTCTGCAGAAGAAATCCTTCGTAAGGTCCGCGAATTTTATACCGATTACTTTCTAGCTGATGAAGCGCTTGACTTCTTACTTGAAACAGCTGATATAGAATTTGCAGCAAATATCCGTGAAGCCAAAGAGTCACTAAATAACAATTTTGGCAGAGAAGTGCGCGCTGGTCGCAATACTGCAGAGCACGCACGTGCTTTTTCAGCTCAAGGTCTTGGCAATCCCACTGCTTTACGCGACATCTACCGCGATATCACAGGCAACCCTCGAGAACCAACTACTCTTTTTGAAGAACTGAATAAGAATTTTTCTTTCGAGAAAATGCGCTCCCTTATTGATTTTCTCCTCCACGCCATGGGAGCTGATCTCAAATCAAAAGGACCCTCTATTTCTAGAGCTGAGCTTCATCGATTGATGACAGAGGCTCGTACACTCCAGGCTATTCTAGGTGTTTATAAATTCTTTCGTTCCCGTATGCGTTTGATCGAATCAAGCTTCCGAAGACGCGGTCTGAATGTCCCAGATAGGCTTAAGTTCGAGGAGCTCTCAAGACTGTTTACCAAGTTTCTTCAAGAGCGATACCCTTCCGTAGAAAAAGCACTCCACATGGCAATCGCGCTTGGGCTCTCTGACGAACTCGAAGCACAGCTCATTTTGTATACCCAATTCCGCGATGCCGTCCGAGGTGTCGCTCCTCGCCTCTTTCGTTCTGAACAACATCGACAAGATGTTCTCATGACATATATTGAAACGATTGAAGACATCGATGATAAACTCGAAGAAGACGAAGAAGAGGAAGATGAGGAGGAAGACAAATCATGATGATGGACCGTTTTGAACAAATCTTAACCGAGCTTAGTGTCCAATTAGGCATCAGTTTGCATCCCGACAAACATCGCGCGTGCAAATTGAAGATCAATGATCATTACCATGTCCAAATTGAATGCGACCTCCAGAAAGAATCGATCCTAGTAGCAGCGTTTATCGTAGAAGTTCCTGCAGGAAAGTTTTGCGAAGAGATCCTAAAGGAAGCGCTCAAAGCCAATGATCAAGTTCCTCGCCTCGCTTCTTTAGCCTTTTCTGAAAGGAACCGCAATTTAACTTTGTTTACCTACATTCCCTTTATAGAGATCACCGGTGAAAAGCTTGCAAACTTTCTTGTGGAGTTCATCAAGACGGTGGAAGAATGGCGCTCGGCAATTCTATCAGGCAGACCAGCTCCGTCAAGCACGTCCATTCCTTCTGCTCCGCGTCCTTTTTTTATATGAGAAAAAATAATCTCGAGAATCGACGAATACTGAGTACGCAAGAGGTATAATGACAATTTGGTCTGATAAAATTGTAAAGTGCCCAGCAAAAGAACAATGGAAACCATTTCCTCTCGTTCCTCACCATGGCATCGATATCCCCTTAAGCGCTCTGCGCAGCAAAAAAAGCTCTGGAATAGGAGAGATCAAAGATCTTATCCCCTTGATCGATTGGTGCAGCGAGCTCAAGATCCAAATTATCCAACTACTCCCCTTAAATGATTCAGGCAATGACCCTAGCCCTTATAATGCATTATCTTCCTGCGCAATCAATCCTATTTACCTATCCCTTTGGGACCTCCCTTATCTTGAAACCGATAAAGGCCTGCAAAAGGCACTTGATGAATTCCAACTCCATGACCATGTACAAAGAGTTGCCTATTACGACGTACAAAGCCATAAAATGACATGGTTAAGAACATATTTTGAAAAATTCGCCACTACTTTTTCCAAAGATCAAGCATTTGTCAAATATATCACCGATAATCCATGGCTCAAGACTTACGGCCTATACAAAGTGCTCAAAAACCAATTAGGACAGAATAGTTGGTTGACATGGCCAAAAAACCTCAAAGAATTGAGCACAGCTGAAAGAGAGGAACTCATCAATAAAAATTGGCCTGAAGTGTGCTTTTTTATCACGTTGCAATACTTATGTTACCTGCAGCTCAAGCAAGTAAAGGAATATGCACATCAAAAAGGGGTCTTTATCAAAGGCGACATTCCCATTCTCATTAGCCCAGACAGTAGCGATGTGTGGACACATCCTGAATATTTTGATCTCACTTTGGCTGCAGGAGCGCCTCCTGATACTTATAATACAGAGGGGCAATATTGGGGATTTCCACTCTATGTATGGGAAGTGAAGAAAAAAAGCCAATATAGTTGGTGGAAACAAAGGCTCTCTTACGCATCAAACTTTTATGATATTTTCCGAATCGATCATGTAGTAGGGTTCTTTCGTATATGGGGAATACCTCTCGGAGCTCCTCCTTCTGAGGGGAGATTCATCCCTTTTGACAAAAGCTTATGGTTACCAGAGGGAAGAGAACACCTCGAAATGATTCTCCGTTATTCACCCATGCTGCCAATAGCAGAGGATTTAGGATTGGTCCCAACAGAAGTTCGTGAAACTTTGGCCGAACTGGGGATCTGTGGAACAAAGGTTATGCGTTGGGAGCGAGAATGGAAAACGGATGGGTCCTATATACCTATTCAAGAATACCCGATATTGAGCATGACAACTGTGTCAACTCATGATTCCGAGACCTTAGTCCAATGGTGGACTAACAATCCAGAAGAAGCAGAGACATACGCAAAATTTAAGGGATGGATCTATACTCCGGATTTTACCAGAAAAATGCGCCTATCGATCCTTTGGGACTCCCATCATTCCAGTAGCATCTTCCATATCAACTTACTTCAAGAATACTTATGCCTTTTTCCTGAGCTCTCTTGGTCAAACCCCGATGAAGAAAGGATTAACATTCCTGGAAAACAACTACCGACAAATTGGACCTACCGTTTTCGCCCCTCAGTGGAAGAGTTTACCTCCCACCAAAGGTTAAAAGAAGCGATGCAGGCTGTTATCTATAACCCCACCCCGCTCTAGGTTAACCAAAGCAATAAAAGGCGACACAACTGTCGCCAGCAGGGCAAAATACAATCGAAGCTCTGCATCCCAAACATCGAAAGGCCATGCCAAATAATAGACCAAGATGAGAGGCAACTTTACCAAGCTACAGCCAGTTGGTCATCATGTGTTGATAACGTAGGTTATAATTACTTTACGCAGCTTTTCTCATCTTCTCTTGGAAATTAGAGCGGACCTTGCAGAATTCTCTTCTTGGTTCGCTTGTGCAAAAGCGCTGGAACTCTTTTTCTTTCTTCTCCCAATGAGCTTGAAACTTGCGTGCATCTTCAATACTATGCCATAAAGCGATCCCAATGAAGCTGGTTGGATCTTGGTCGTTCTGAAGAATTTCGATGTGGTGGCAGCCCCACTCTGCAGCTTTTTTCATCAGCTCGTTCTCAAGAAAACGAAATGCCTGCTCTTCCATGCCTTTCTTTAAGCGGTAATGTACAACTGCACGATACTGTGTCATAATGTCCCCCCTATTTAATTCTTTAATAGTTTAAATAAAATTAAACGACAACATTATTACATGCACTCAAATCTACAACAAAACAAAAGCAACTAAATGCTAAGCACTTATAAAACAAATAAAATAATCATTTTATGATAATAAAAAGTGATTTATAATAAATATAATTATCAACCCAGGATTCTATGAGCAGCTTGATTAATTACTCTTATAATTACATTAGTTGTATGTATAATTCTTTAGGATTATTAAAAAAAACAATCCAAGATTTTAGCAGCGAGACAACAGAGTATATCAACAATTCATATTCTCCCTGGGCCTTTGCTGACCAAATCACCCATTTGGCAGAACAAGGCAAAGCTAAGAAGATTGAATCGTGCAAAATTTGGGACCTATCACAGTTTATATACCAGCCTACGTGGTCAGGATATCTTAGCTCTATCAAAAATATACGACGCAAAATTCATGTTATCAATGACTTAAATCTAATTCATGAAGGACTTAAGCAAGGGAGATCTAGTAAACGCTACTCTATCTACTATACCGTTGCTGATGCTGAAATCGGTTCTAGTGATAATATGCTGATCTGTCCTTCAAATGAGCATACGAGATTGCGTAGTCCATTTGAAAATACATTGTCTAAGAGAGGGATTACAGAAAAGTATCTCCTAGAACTAGCAAAAAGGATCGCTATTGATGGCATTAGTCATGGAATCTCAGACCTATCATTATTAAAGACCGATCTCTGCCAAATAGCCAACAATCATTCAAATTTTTCTCAAAAGGAAGCAATATCTTCTTTAGATACGCTAGAAAAAACAAGCCTCCATACAACGGATGAGTCATTAAAATTCATAACGGCGTTGTTGGCAGAGAATCCCAAATGGGCAAATCAAATGCATGAGGAATTCATACAACGTTTTGAAGTTCTTTCTGATACCTGTTTTTGCACCTCTTCAAATTTCTTCGATCAGATTAAGGAAGAATTTGCCAAAGAATTAATACTTTTTGTTGAAGGAGGTGAATGGAAAAATCGATGGTATACTAAAAAAATTGAACCTTCCGCAACTCTTCACTCTTTTGTTTTAGAAGCCCTGCGCCTTTATCCTGTAATGCCTCAAATTGTCCGCGTTGCAAATGAACACTTTGATCTTGGAGATCAAAAGATCCAACCAGGTGATGTGGTAATGTTTAACGTATTAGGATATCAACGGGACGCTAACTTATGGCCAGAACCTGAAAAATTCAAGCCTGAGAGATTTTTTGGAAACGGCAGTAAACCAAATCTATTGAAAGATAAGAGCCTTTTAAATTTTAGCAGTGGACCTTATCATTGCATTGGAGAGAATCTTGCAAAATACACCTTACTCCTTAGCACTGCTCGATTAGCATTAAAAATCGCTTTGGAAAATAAAATGAAGCCTAAATCTCCAAACAGCCCCCTTACGTACAAAGTCATTCCGCCAATTATGATCGCAAATGTCAAATAGGTTCTCATCGTTAAGTCCCATTCAGTATAAAAATCGATAAAGACTTATCAAGTCGGATTATTCTGATCTAGAAAGTCATATTATTGAGCAACAAACAAAAAAAACCTTATCTTTATGCACTCTTTTTGTGAATGAACAAGATACCCGAAATAATCAAAAGAGTACCCAAGTAGAGATTCCAACCGATGTATTCACTGAGAAAGATTACGCCATACAGCATAGCGAGGATTGGCACCAAAAGCACAGCCAAGGAAGCGTATGTTGCTCCTGCTCTTTGGATAGCCTTGAAATAAAAGAAAAAGCCAGCAGCTGTACCAACCACCCCTAGCCCTAATGCTCCCATGATAGCCGATAGAGTAGGGATTGGCAGCTTAAATGGCTGATCGATGAACAAAGATAGTGGGATTAAAAATGCCGTCGCGATAATTAGTTGAAAAGTTAGGGCCACAATGCTCGGAACATTATGTATGTGCCTGCGCGCATAAACAGAACCTGTTCCATAGCTCAAACATGCGCAAACGATCATTAGCGCCCCAAGGTCAGCATGGGCGTTTTCATGAAAAAGCATGGGCAAATAAATGACACCCAAACCGATGAGTCCAATGCAGATGCCAACAGTCTTATTTTTAGTAAGAGAATCATGTTTACCAAAAAAATGACCTAAAATCGCAGTGAAAATGAGCGTAAAGCTATTGAGTATTCCGGCAAGAGAACTTGAAATGTATAGTTCTCCATAACTAATGAGAAAAAATGGGAGCGCATTTAGAGTTATCCCCATTACTGCAAATTGTTTCCAGAGATGTCTCCAGGCAAAAATATTATGCCGTTGTAAAAGGCATATACCGCCCAATATCATTGCAGCAATCCCCAAGCGTAATAGCACTAAAGTGATGGGGGGTATTTCAGTGACGGAAATTTTGATAAAGAGATAAGAAGGCCCCCAGCACATTGCACACAGCAATAGCAGAAGCAAATTTTGATATTTAAGATCTTTTTCCATTGTCGAACTAAAGTGAGATCCAAGTTGGGATGCGATTCTTAGAAACTATCAGCTGTCTCTTATATCGCACCCCATAGAAAATGACTAGTGCGAACTAATCAGTTTATTATAGAAAGCTTGTATAACATCGGTATCAAAATTAACACTAATAGCCCCATTATTATTGATCACTTGATATCGACTCCAAGTGCCAGGCGCGTGGTGGTTAATATCAGGCCAGAAAAATGTCTGCCCCAACTGATTAGGATATCCATCTTGATCCAGTTTCTGCAGGAGCTGTAAATATATTTCTGCTGCGGCAGTGCCTGGGTTTGTTGTATCGATCTGATACGTCCCCCCTGCAGAAGCATGCGGATTCGCATAGTTGACATTATCTTCAAATCCTATATGAATCCGGCTCACATTTGATCTTCCCATCAGATCAATCCATTGTTCGATCCCCCAAGAAGGGTTGTTTGCATCAATGTAATATTCCGTCTGGGAGTAAAGCATAAGGTTCAAATCGTCAAAAAGAGTTGTAAAAATTAGATTCCCACTTTGATCAAAAAAGAGCTCTTTGAGAAAATTAAGAGGCCAGTCATGCAGTGATCCCATTACTGTAAGTGAAATCGGTTTGCTTTTTCCTTGAAGACCTTGCTTGATTGCTAAGAAAAATGCTTGAGCATCTTGAGGTGAATTAGCATTAGTAAAAGCGGTACTTTCAAAGTCAAAATCAAGAGAATCTAGCTTTAATTTTTCTACTAACTGCACAAGCTTCTGTGCTTGCCCTTGGACTGTTTGCCCAGCGCCAGCTATTTTCATAGACGCACCATTTTCTCCTCCGAATGCTAAGTCTACTTTAATGCCTACTGAATGCGCTTTGCTTATTAGTTTTTCTAAAGCACCTGGGAAATTTGCCATCATTTGCGCAATTACATCATCTGTTGCGGCACCTTTCCCCTCATTGACTAAACTGTCGATACTACCAATTTGAGCAAAAGATAGGTTGATCTGATTTATCCCAGCTGCTTTGAATTGTGAATATAGAGAACCAAGATATTGATCAAATTTAGCCATATCTAAATATTGCTCTGGATAATAGACCATGAACTCCCATAGTTGAGCACTTAACAACCCCATATCGATATAACAAGTTTGTAGACCTGCTGTCTCTATCGGCACAACCGCGCCGACATCGGTTGTCAAGGTTGCGATATCTGGAGCAAGTGTTGTTAAAATAAACGTATTGAGCGAGGATATTTGGGTTGAGATTGGATCGCTTAGTGTTTGCTGAAAAGTATTCTGAGACTGAAGAAGTGCATTGTATAAATTATTCAAAGAGGCCAGGTTTACTCCATTAGGATTATTGCCATTGATAATTTGATTCGCTATGGAAGCAATATCTTGTACACTTTGGTCAAAGGTTGTTTTAAAAGTGTTCAGGCTAGTCGTTTGCAACTGCAGCTGTGCAGTTGACGATTGAGCTTGAGCTAAATCACTTTGAGCTTTTTGTAAATCTGTTTGCGCAGATGCAGGGGGATTTGCCATACCTGCGATCTGTTGTTGCAACGTTGATATCTGTGCAGTATTGGCAGTAATTTTTTGAATGAGGCCACTAATAGAAGATTGCATGCTAATAATGGATTGGTCTACTTGAGCTAGAATGCTCTGCGCCGCCGCGAGTTTTTGCGAAGCCTCTTGCGCATCTGGGGGTATTGTGGAAGTACTAGGGCTTGCCAATGCTATGGCTTGAGACAAAATTTGTCCGAGTTGTGTGCCTGTTGTGGCAATGACGGCTTTCTCGTATAGCTGTTCCAGCTGGATTACAGCCTTCTGATATGCCTTGTGAGTTGGGTAGAGGTTCATATTTGTTTGAAGCTCTGGAAGCAGGACATTCCAGATAAACGCTGCAACTGTGGACGAATCGTAAGGTTGTTGTGGCACGTCTGCGGAAGAAATAGCTGATTTAGTGACAATTAGAGAGCTTTGCTTTGAAAATACTGTGTGGACGGGCGCTGATGCAAGCAACAAGCTCAATACAAGAAAACTTCGACGGAGCATATCGGTCCTCCTCTGTAGGATTAAAAAAATAAGTTACAACATTCCCACAGACAGAAGAATATTTCAAATAAATATTACACAAACAATATGCAGAATTTTCTCACTATTTTGAGAACTAGTCCCAGCGCTTCATTGATTTGTATTTCGCAATAAGCTCTTGACCGTGCTTGAATCGGATTTCTGCTTGAACCTTATCCACGCATTTATCCGGATGGTTTTTGACTGCCCATTTTTTGTATGCTTTGCTCAGCAGTTCTGGAGTAGATAAATCTTCAACACCAAGAAGTGTTTTGATTTGAGACATAACATCTTCACTTTTTTCTTCAGGAGGCGAATTGAATTGGGGCTGTTGAGGAGGTTTTCGAAACTGTGGAAAAGTGTAACCTTCGTATGTTCTTTCGTAAGTTGGCCGCTCTTGAGACCGTTGAGGAAAAGCTTTGTCCCAGTTTTGTCGGAACTTGTTATACATATCTTCTCTGGCTTTTTGTCTCGCGGCGCATTCTTCTTCAAACTGTCTTCTCAGATCATCCATGCGTTTGCGTGCTTCAAATGACTCTTGCATCCTTTTCTTGAAGGAGGCATTAATAGCGTCTCTCTGTCTCTGATACTCTTTTATGACCTCTTCAATGTTAATTTTCTTTGTTTCGACTTTAGAATTACAGTTCAAATTACCAACGTTAATTGATATTTGAGGAGTAGGAACGCGATCACTCAGAAAATGAGTGTAGGCACACATCATTTTAGTAAGAGAATCATTATATTTATTGCTCGTGAGCTTGTTCAAAGGAATGATGATCTTATTTTGTATTTTTTGACATGAATACGCGTTCATAAAATGTCGGTTCAATTGGATATATGATGCTAAATTTTTGACAACATTTTGAATTCTTAAATGAGCAAAGGGATCCTTACCAATTAAAGTATAAAAAGGGCTTACAAGTTTTAAAAACACCCATTTTGCACCAGATAATTTGACTGGCTGAAAGTGCGCACTCAAAAGGCAATCTTTGGAAGCTAAAATATTTCCAATTCTATCAATTCCCTGATAGAAATTACCTTCAAATAGCTCGGTTCTTATGCTACTCATACAGCCTCTATAATAAGAAAAAATCAACTTTAAAATTCTATCAAGATTATAACTAATTTGGAAATAATAATAAAATGTCAAAAATAATTTAAAATTACAAAATAAAAAATTTACTAAGAGACTGTTAACGGATTCAGGATTATTTACAAAATCCCTTTAATATCTCATCATGAAGCTATGATACGTATTTTTATTTACACTTGGTTGTTGGCATTGCCCCTTGCCTCCATACAGGCAAAACAAGCCAATAGTGGTTTGATGGCTTTGTATAATTCGCTTGACCCTCTTTCTATCAGTCAGCATTTAGCATTTTATGAACTATACCAAGAAACTCCTGAAGGAAAAAAAGCTTTAGCCCATATTTGGAGCTTACTCAAAGGAAAAACTGAAACTACTCCAGAAGCACAAACACTCCCGTTTAGCGAGATCGGTTCTTTTGTAGGGCTCATAACAAGACAACCTCAGGATAAGGCTATCCAACTTACATCGGAACAGCTCAATGCAATTGATCGGATCTCTAATCAATTCCCTCATCGCACACTGCGGGGTCATCGAGCTTGGAGCGAAGAAGACGTTTTAGAATTGAAACCAGAAGAAGTCGATCTAGCACGAGGTCTACTAATCTATCAATTTGCCGGAATACCCAACATCAATGAAGAAATTCAACAATATGAAGCGCGCTTGGACTTAATGGCCTTGCAAATTGCCGTACGCCTTCCAAAAAATGCAAGCAGTGAAGATAAGATCAGAGAGATCAACCGTTTTATCTTTCAAGAAATGGAATTTCGCTTCCCGCCGCATTCTCTGCACGCAAAAGACATCGATTTGTATACATTCCTTCCTAGCGTCATGGACAGCCGTCAAGGGGTGTGCCTTGGAGTTTCAATACTATACCTCTGTTTGGCCCAAAGACTCGATCTTCCCTTGGATATCTTGACACCTCCTGGCCACATTTTTCTTTCATATAGCAAAGGTGAAAGAGTCATCAATATCGAGACCACTGCAAGAGGGATCCATATGCCCACTGAAGTCTATCTCGGGGTTAATACGCGCAAATTATCGAAGCGAAATATCAAAGAAGTCATTGGGATGGCATTTTTTAACCAAGCCTCGGTCTATTGGCAAAGACAAGACCACTTGACCGCTGTCGCACTTTATGAAAAAGCTCAGAAATTCATGGCCAATGACCCTCAATTGAAAATGCTTTTAGGGCTAAACTATCTCTTCATAGGCAAAAAACGGGAAGGCAAAAACTTATTACGCACGGTGCCAACAACACCTTGGGAAGATGAGGTCTCATTAGAAACTGTCGCAGCTGATTATCTCAATGGAAGAGTGGACATCGAGGGGCTGAAAGCGATATTCCTTCATGTCGATGAAACACGCGAGTCCATATTAGAAAAGCAAAGGTCCTTAGAAAAAACTCTAGCCCGCTATCCAAATTTTCGCGCAGGTATCTTCCAACTGGCAACTACTTGGCTCCAATTGGGAAGAGGACAGGAGGCTCAAACGATTTTAGAAAAATATCATGCCTTAGACCAAAACGATGTCACCGTGGAATATTATCTCTCTGTGCTTTGCATTCGCCGTTTCGATTATCCGCGTGCATGGAACTATTTAAAAAATGCAGAGCAGCTCGCTGCACAAAGAGATCATCACCCTGAAGCCCTGCGCGCAGTTAGACAGGAGCTCAGACGTCATTATCCAGAAAAAAAGTTCTGAGAGCAGAGCTCAAGATCAATTCTAATAAAAAGTTGCAGCGATTTTCAGGTCCTTGATCTTTATTGTTGAATACCCTCTAATGCGATTAAACACATTTAGAGACAATTTATGCGCAAAATTCTACCGCTTCTGTTTTTGCTTCCAGCCGTTGCTTATAGTTTGATATTAATCGATGATGTGATGAGCCGTGACGACCAAAAAAAGACGGGGATTTCAACACTAAACCACAACCAAAGACAAGCCCTCGAACAGTGGTTAAATGATCATGTCGTCATGAAAACTGCAGAAAACGCTCCGATCAAAGAATCGAGCTTGGCCCTCAACCTAAACCAAGGTAAAAAATTACAGCTCAGCGATGGATCGGTCTACGAGATCAACCCCGCTGACACCGTGATCACTCAATCCTGGCTTACCCCTTTCCCAATACTAATTTATCAAAGTGGAGATCCCGCATATCCCATCAAGCTCGTGAATAAAAACGATGGAACTGCCGTCAAAGCCCGCAAAATTCAAGCGCATCAATAGAAGACTTCTTTCAAAAGAAGTCTATTGTTGACCAAGATGGGGTTACCGATTATTCTAAGTGAGTCTGGAGGTGAATTATGGCTCCTCAGTTCACAGAAATTGTCGCTCAAGCTTTAGAAACTGCTCTTGCAGATGCAAATTCTCGTCACAATACAGAAGTTACAGAAAATCATTTTCTTCTTGCCCTTCTCAACGATCCTCAAGCTTACTTCAGCACTTTTGCGACCTCACTTGGCCTTTCTCCACCATTACTTACAGAAGCTGTAAAGATTGCTTTGAACAAACTGGCCACTTTTGCCGGCTCAGCTCAACCTCCTGGCATTTCTTTGGGATTGCAGCAACGGATCAGCGAAGCGCAAGCAATCGCAAAAAAATGGAATGACAGCTATATCGGAAGTGATCATGTCTTTCTAGCATTTTGGCAAAGCACTTCCGAACCTTTTGCTTCCTGGAAAAAAGGTGCCAAACTTACGGCAAAAGAAGTTGAAGAGAAAATAAAACAGATTCGAGGAGATCAAACAATGGATTCCCCTACTGCCGAACAGGGCCTCCAAGCACTTGATAAATATTGCAAGAACCTTACTTCAATGGCGCGCGAGGGCAATCTTGACCCTGTTATCGGCCGTGATGAAGAAATTCGACGGACTATGCAGGTTCTCTCAAGGCGGACAAAAAACAATCCCCTATTAATTGGCGAGCCGGGAGTTGGAAAAACAGCAATAGTCGAAGGTCTAGCTCAACGTATAATTCAAGGGGATGTACCTGATTCTTTGAAGAACAAACAACTCTTCACCTTAGACATGGGAAGTTTGATAGCGGGAACAAAATATCGCGGAGAGTTCGAAGAGCGCTTGAAAGGGATATTAAAGGAAATTGAAAATAGCGAAGGGCAGATCCTTATCTTTATTGATGAAGTGCATACCCTTGTTGGCGCCGGAGCTACAGAAGGCGCGATGGATGCGGCAAATCTACTGAAACCAGCCCTAGCACGGGGAACTTTGCATTGCATCGGCGCAACCACTTTGAACGAATATCAAAAACATATTGAACGAGATCCGGCACTCGAACGTCGGTTCCAACCTGTTCATGTTGGAGAACCTTCTCTGGAAGATGCCTTAGCAATTCTTCGAGGACTGCGCGAGCGTTATGAAATTTTCCATGGCGTGCGCATCACTGAAGGAGCATTGCATGCAGCTGTGTTCCTTTCTAACCGCTACATTACTGACCGATTCCTACCTGATAAGGCTATAGACTTGGTTGACGAGGCCGCGAGCTTGATCCGCATGCAACTGGGAAGCCTTCCTTTGCCAATAGACACCAAAGAGCGAGAACTTAGCTCTCTCATAGTTAAACAAGAAGCTCTTCGAAGAGAAGACTCTCCAAGCGCACAAGCTGAAGCTGAAAAGCTCGGAGGTCAAATCGCCAAAGTTAAAGAGGAATTGAGCGCTTTAAGGCAACGCTGGAACAATGAAAAAAAGTTGATTCAAGGATTAAAGGAGAAGAAAAACTCCTTAGAACAACTCCGTTTCAAAGAAGAAGAAGCCGAACGCGCCTCCGATTATAATAAAGTCGCAGAACTGCGTTACAGTGCGATCCCAAAAATGCAAAAAGAAATAGAAGAAGCGCAAAAATCACTCAACCAGCTCGACAACCGCCTTTTAAAAGAAGAAGTTGATGAACAACTGATCGCTCATATTGTGGCAAAATGGACCGGCATTCCTGTACATAAAATGCTTGAAGGGGAAGCTCAGCGCTTGCTCCACCTAGAACAAGTACTCTCAGAGCGTGTCGTCGGTCAATCCTTGGCTGTAAAAGCAGTTAGTGAAGCGATCCGTCGTTCTCGTGCAGGCCTCAGTGATCCAGCTAGGCCCATGGGAGTATTCTTATTTGTCGGGCCAACAGGAGTTGGAAAAACAGAGCTTGCAAAAGCATTGGCTGATCAACTCTTCAATCAAGAAGACGCAATCATCCGCCTTGATATGTCCGAGTACATGGAAAAGCACACCGTATCCAAGTTAATTGGATCCCCTCCAGGTTATATTGGCTATGATGAGGGGGGGCAATTGACAGAAGCTCTCAGACGCCGCCCCTATGCTGTGGTACTATTCGATGAAATTGAAAAAGCGCACCATGATGTCTTTAACATCCTGCTCCAAATTTTCGACGAAGGGAGGTTGACCGACAGCAAAGGCAGGACTGTCAATTGTAAAAATGCCCTTTTTATCATGACATCTAACCTCGGATCTGAGGCACTTCTCGAAAGACTCCGTTCACAAACGACAGGATGGACTAAAGAGTCGATCCTCGGCTTCCTTGATCCCATCCTCAAAGCTCATTTCCGCCCAGAGTTCTTAAATCGATTGGATGATATATTGCCCTTTTTGCCATTACAAGAACATGACATGGAAAAAATTGTGATCATCCAACTCAAATTGGTGAGAGACCGTTTAGCAGAGCGACATGTAACCCTGCTATGGGACAAAGACCTCGTTGCATACCTAGCAAAAGAGGGATATGATCCGTTTTTTGGTGCCCGTCCATTAAAACGAATGATTCAAAACCAAGTGGTCAACATCTTATCTGTCGCGTTACTCAAAGGCGAAATTCCTGCAGAGAGTACAGTGGAGCTGAAACTTAATAAGGGAGAAGGTGAGCGAGTCGGCTTCAAAATTAAATCCACAGGCTCTTAGTTTTAAGAGAAGATTTTACCACAGAGGAAAGGAGAACTCAGAGAAATAAGAAGTCTGTTTTTTCGAATGTTTTTCAATATGGAGAGTTCCTTTCTCGTCCTCGCGAGAAAGGAGCTCTAACTCTCTTCCTCGGTATCTCTGTGGTAAAATCTTCTGAATTAACTCTGATAAATATGCTTGCTTTTCTTGTGCTGAATATCAAGAATCGGAGCGAGGATAGAAATCTTTGATCTGGTCTTTCAGCGATGCAGGCACTACTTCGTCAATCCCTGCTTTATCGTACATTAAGAAGTAAGTGCATGCGATCAAGATCCCAAAAGCTGGCGCAAACAACGCTACGATCAACGACATCCCACACACTAAAAACCGCTTCAAAGAAATCCAATAGTGTTTGCGCCATTCTTTGAGCTTATTGACAGCCCCGCCAGTAAATAGAACTCCGAGATTGCACAAGAGCAAGACTACAACGACATATACTCCCCATAAAAGATCTGCAAGCAACAATAAAAAAAAGAAAGTTCTCACAGCAGTAGCAGAAAACAAGCGGCTCAAAGACCATTTTTCTTCAATCGATTCCAAAGGAAGCTTCTGCTCATCTTCAAAGTTTAATTGCATCTGCATTTCTTGAAAGGAAGGCTCTTCCTCTTTGGTCGAAAAAATATCGTAGATTGCCATGCTGCGCCTGTTATTTTGGATGAGTATAAAAGAAGCGTTATTTCTTGTAGATCCAATAGCACTGAAAGGGACTGGCAAAAGTATTGATCGATACATTCACGCTCTTCTCTTCCAATAGCTCCAGCTGCTTATCAAACAAATGCGTGTAAAAATATAGAGTGCGGTAAGTGCCCGGATCTTCAGCACGCGGCTCGATTTTATACAATGCGCAGCTTTCACGGAAAAACAAAGTGCCAGAATTTTTCAACCAATCAAAAATACGGTTCCTTAAAGAGAAAACTTCCGCGTCCGTAAGATACATAAAAAGACAATTGATAAAGATGAAATGAATGCTACCAGGCTTAAACTCAAGCTTGGTCACATCATCACAGATAAATTCGATATTTTTATGATGTCCATTGGTTTCCCGGTTTTTATCGACGAATCGTTCGATAAAATCCACCGTGATCACTTTTTTTGCCTTTTGAGCAAAATATCCAGTATACCGCCCTATCCCGGATCCTAGTTCTAGCACCGTCTTTCCCTCCAAATCGGGCAGCATAGAGTAGATCTGTTCCCTCTCTTTATGATCTATATCAGATCCTTTTGAGCTGAGGAACATCCCCTCTAAGGTAGGATTGATGGTATTCCAAAACTGATGAGTCGTTGCGTAGCGGTCCATGTGCACCAATGTTAAATTATATTTTTAATTTAACTTTTGATTTTTTGTTGTTCAATAAGAAACAAATCGTTATGATCGCGTGGTGATTTTGAAATAGGAACTCCCATGTCTCGAAAATGCCAAGTTACCGGAAAAATCCCTCGTTCAGGCAATAGCTACGCGATTCGCGGTATTGCTAAAAAGAAAAAAGGGGTCGGCCTTAAAGTCACTGGAATCAAAAAGCGCCGTTTCCTCCCTAATCTTACCAAGAAGCGTTTTTGGTTTGCTGATGAAGATCGCTTTGTCACTCTCCGTTTGACTACTGGAGCAATGCGCACCATAGATAAGCAAGGATTATCTGCCGTTGTTAGACAAATGCGCGCAGCTGGCGAAAAAATATAAAAACCTATTTTTAGGTCTGGGAATCCTAGCTGTATTTGCTGTGTTCGTCACAGTGAGTACACGCGTGACTCTTCCTAGACCTGAAAATCCTATCGTTTTATATTCTAATCAATGCGGCGACGATCTCAAATATATCTTTGCCAAAGCGGCAAAAGATACACGTACGTCTCTGTATGTCCAAATTTACAGCCTCACAGAACCCAATCTTCTTAAACAATTCCGCTCTTTAGCTGCCCACAATATTCCCGTACATATCTTTTACGATCCAGTCGCAACACCTCCATCTCCTCTCTTCAAGCATATCTCTGCTTATCCCGTCCACACAACAGGTCTCATGCATCGGAAAATCCTAGTCGTAGACCACTCTCAAGTCTTTATCGGTACAGCCAATTTCACTAAAAGCTCCCTGGATCTGCATGACAACCTTGTAGCAGGAATCTATAGCCACGAACTTGCCAATTTTATTGAGAATGGTGGAGAAAATCCGTTCAAAGCCGTAGTCGGAGGCCAGCACATCGAGATGTGGATGCTGCCTGAGTTTGAGAAAGATGCTACGAAAAGGATTGAGGACTATATAAATCAAGCAAATAAGCAGATCACAATCGCAATGTTCACCCTGACTCACCCTGTTCTGATACGTGCTATGAAAGCCGCTTATCAACGCGGCGTTGCCATCACAATCGTATTAGACTCATACACAGGAGAAGGGGCAAGTTTGAAAGCCATTAGCGAGCTCCAAGAAGCAGGAATCTCAGTACGCCTGCATCGCGGAAAACAGCTCCTCCATCACAAATGGGCATGGATCGACAATCAACATTTAATTTTAGGATCCACAAATTGGACACGTGCTGCTTTCACCAAAAATCAAGACTGTTTTATAATCCTATCTAAGCTTACGCAACGCCAAAACGCCTGGCTCTCACAATTGCAAAGGGCGCTCCTCCGAGAAAGTTCTATTGAATAAAGAGTACAGACACTCTCAAAGGTAATAACTCATGTGGACACAATCACTTTCCCTCGCATTTACACTTTTTGTCCTGATGGACTCCATAGGCAATCTCCCCATCTTTCTTGCTCTTCTCAAAGACATTGATCCACGACGTCAACGGGTCATCATTTTTCGTGAATTGATGATTGCACTAGTGATCATCCTCGCTTTTTATTTTGTCGGAAATTTTATCTTAAGCGCAATCGGGGTCACAGAGAAAACTATTTATATCTCTGGCGGAATCATCCTCTTTATACTCGCCCTTAGAATGATTTTTCCCATAGCAAAAGATCCAGACACAGAAAAGTCCCAGGACAAAGAACCGTTTATTGTACCCATGGCAGTACCTTTGGTAGCAGGGCCTGCAGTCCTTGCTGCTGTCATGCTCTACGCAAGGCAAGAGCAAGGGAGCATGGTCGTCCTTTTCGCTATTATTTTCGCCTGGCTAGCGTCTACGATTATCCTTGTGTGCTCTTCCACGCTGCAGAGGATTTTTGGAAAACGTGGATTAATTGCACTTGAACGACTTATGGGCCTGATCCTAACCCTCATCGCAATTGAGATGTTCCTCAAAGGCGTACAATTATTTATGCAAAGCTCAGAGCAATGAAAATTTATTGCTGCGTAGCCTACGATGGGACCCATTACCTTGGTTGGCAAAAGACAGAAATGGGCCCAAGCATCGAACAAACTCTTGAAGAAACGTTCGTGCAGATATTACAACATCCTGTCCAATTAGATGCTGCAAGCCGCACTGATGCCGGCGTGCATGCTCAAGGTCAAATTGTCTGCTTTTCCTCAGAAAAGCCTAATCTTGATCTTACCAAGCTGCGTAAAAGTGCCAACGCACTGCTTCCTGAGGACATCGTGCTCCTATCAATGAAGAGAGTTCCACCTGAATTTCACCCTACATTAGACTGTACCGGAAAAGAGTACATTTACCAATTCTGTCTTGGCGATGCCCAATCTCCTTTCCATCGTTTCTTTTCATGGCATTTTCCTTACTCTGTCGATCACGACGCTATTCGAAATGCATGCAAGATGATCATCGGCACTCATGATTTTTCAAGTTTTTGCAATGAGCGCAAATTATGGACGAAAGACACTCTGAGAACGATTTTTGCCTGCAGTTGGGAACCAATTGACGAAGAGCGCTACCTATTGAGGATTAGCGGAAATAACTTCCTCTATCGAATGGTGCGCAATATTGCTGGCACATTGCTCTACATTGGTTGTGGAAAAATACTCTTGGAAGACTTAGGTGAGATCATGAACGGAAAAGATCGAACTTTAGCCGGAGTCACTGCTCCTGCTCACGGCCTTACTTTAAGTAAAGTTTTTTACTGCTAATGATTTGAGACGGACTCCAACTTTAAACAAAAAAAACGACCAGAATCTCGGTTTTGAATAACTATGTTCCTTTTAGGAGTCAACCAGAGCATAACGTTGCATCCCAAACTCCCGGCACAAGATAAACCACCCGTCTCCAAATCCAGAATTCTGATAGCTCCGGAGTGATCCACCATCAGGAGATTGCGATTATCTAAAGGAGCAATGCTATTCAGGCCCGTATCCATTTTAATATTGAAATGCCTTATCGGTAGCATGCTTCTCCTATTTAACAGCATTCCGCCATCAAAGTTTTTGAGAAAAATATCACCATTTTCTAAAGGGAAAAATTGGACAGACAAAAACCGATTGTTTGTGACACAATTCAAAAAAACATTTTCAAAACAGTTCCATGAAAAGATTTTTCCCAAATAATGATAGAAAATAATACCCTCACAATTAACTGTCACTGAATTTAACTCAAAATGAGGAATAGTTTTTTCAGCAATCAATCGGCAATGCTGATCTTTGTGTTCCCAAACTTTCATGGCACCAGAATTCATGAGAACTAAGTAATAGTTCGCTTTTACGGTGTAAATCTTAAAAACTCCATCATCGTCGCAAGGTAGGATTAGAGAAACATTTCCACTATTAAGATCGATTTGATGTATTTCTGCCTGCGATCCTTTTACAACCCAATAATAATTCTTCCCATATTCGTAAAATCCTTGCGAACACCCTGTTGACTCATAAATATATTTATTCTTTGGGATATCCCAAATTAAAATACTATTGTCTTTAACAAAAGTGACAATGTGGAAAGTGCTGATCATCAATGCAGTCAAAGGTTCACCAATAATCTCAGGATGGGAAAAATTCCTGATTATATCTTCATCTATATCCCAAGTATTGATTGCGTGTGATCGAGTTATACCCGTTACCATTCCGAGCTCTGATTTGTTTTGGTAAAGAACAAATATCTTGTAATCAGATTCCGGGAAAAAGGGTGCCGATGTAGTCGTATAGTTGCCGTGCTTTAAATTCCGAATGAAACGAATCTTACTAGAAAATTGTTCTACAATTGAAATGTTAGTAGAGGGATTAGCATTAAATGCCCTGATGTAATGTCTATTCCATAGAAAGTTATCCTCGGCCACTTCCTTCCATAATTTACTAACTCTAGCACAGATGCATAAGTCACGAGGTGTATCGAGATGAGAAAAACAATATAATAAGACTTCATTTGGCAAGGATTCCCAACTAGACCGCGCTTCGATTTTTAATGTCATGATTTTTGATAAACCTATCCCTAATAAAACAGGAATTATGACTATCTATTTCTTATACAAGCAATAAGAAAATAATTTATTTTATCTCTTACAAAATGATAAAATGATATACTGAGCCGCACATAACAATGTGAAAAATGCCAAGGAAGCGCCTTGAATTTAAGCCCGCCAAAGCGGCTAAACTTAAAAAGTTTAGCGATGCATACAGGCCTCAAATTCAACGGCTGCAGACGCCGGCAGATGCGCGCTTTTGTGGCGATGCGGTAAACTTTTGGAGGAGCGGATGATCTCAAGAAATGATCTTTGTTGGTGTGGCAGCGGGCAAAAATGGAAAAAATGCCATTACCCTGAGCAACCTAAACAAATGGTAAATGCTTTAGCCCAAGAGTATTACAAAAAATATGGGATCATTTTAAAAACTCCTGAGCAGATTGTCGGGATCAAGCACGCGTGCCGCATTGCAGCAGAAATTTTGGATGAAACATGCCGTATGGTAAAAGCTGGAGTGACGACCAATGCTATCGATACATTTGCACATCAGCTACATAAAGCTAAAAAAGTCATCCCTGCCCCTCTCGGTTACGGGCACCCTCCCTATCCAAAGTCCATTTGCACATCTGTGAATGAAGTGATTTGCCACGGCATACCTGATGAAACAATTTTAAAGGATGGGGATATTATCAATATCGATGTTTCAGTGATAGCAGATGGGTATTTTGGAGATTGCAGTCGCATGGTCGTCATTGGACACGTCGATGAAGAAAAACAAAGGGTAGTCGAGGTATCGTACGAATGCCTTATGCGGTCTATCGCTATCTTGAAACCGGGGATTCTTTTAAATGAAATCGGACAGACAATTGAAACATACGCAAGAGAGCATAAGTGCTCTGTCGTCAATCTCTTTGTCGGACATGGCATTGGGCTAAAATTCCACGAACCTCCTCAAGTGCCTCATCACTTCAATCAAATGAAAATCCCTCTTGCTGAAGGAATGACCTTCACTATAGAGCCAATGATTAATGCCGGAGTCCGCACAGCTGTAATTGATCCTGTCAATGATTGGACAGCGCGGACGACCGATGGAAAACCGAGTGCTCAGTATGAACATACAGTGCTTATCACTGCAAATGGACATGAAGTGTTGACGCTGATCTAAAAGACTAAGTTAAAATGTGAGCTCTAGGGTCTCTAGAAGCTGGGCTTTTTTAATGCGTGTTTTCTTTTTAGGTGAGGATTGCTGAAACGCTTTTAAGACGATTTCTTCGAGAATACAATTTTCAGATTCAAGTTCTTCAATACGATTTTCTAAGACTTTAATCGTATGAAGTATTTCTTCCTCTTCAACCTGAGGTCTTCTTTCATTTTCTTCTTCAGTTTTTTCTCTTAAAATGCACAAAGTCTCAAGTTCAAAGAGTTGTCGTCGTGATTCATTCAAAGCTGTTCTCTTCTCTTCTAACTGATATCGAAGTTGTTTAAGCTCCACACCTTCTTTGGTATTCTCTTGTTCTTCTTTGAGCAACTTTGTTTGGAACATGTCTGCACGAGATTCGTTAAGGGCATCGATAAGCTTCTGCATTTGATCAGCAGATTGTTGCTCAAACGCTATTTGACGATCTTGCATGCTCTCCAATTCAAGTTCTTTTCGCATTAAGATATTTTGCATGCTAGTCAAACGAATTTCTAGGTCGGCTAGTGTTTTTCGAGAAGTTATAAGTTCTTGTTTCAGAACAGTATTTTCATTTTTTAGTTCATCGGAATGTTCTTTAAAAGAAGCTTCCCGAACTTCATTTTCCTTTAGACACAGCGCAGAAAAGCGCTGTGCCTCTAATAATGCTTCTTGTACTTGTTTTAAAGCCACCTGCGAGTGTTCGGTTTCTGATTTCAAGTCTTGTATGCACTCTCTTTGTTTGTTTAAACTTTGTGAGCTTAAAAAAAATGAGCTAACAAAAGCCATAGTCAAACAAAAAGACCAAAGCGAATTTGAGCTCCAAGGATATGCAAAAGAAATGATCAATATAAGAGCAGTTGATAGGATGACGCCAAAACGAGGAAGATACATATTGACAATTACTGCCACTAAAAGAAAAAGACACGAAAAACCAAGAGCTCCGCCTAAATGCCACAAGGCAAGCGTCATTGCGGCGGCCAGGGGCAAAACCATGGTCACATTCAAGTTCCGAAACGAAAAAATGCCATCTTTCTTATCATCCATTCGTTAACCTGTTAAAAATCATCCCCATTGTGAGAAACCCCTTTTCCAAACGATCTAACCCAAAATTTTCATTCGGAGCGTGGATATCATCAGTATCCATTCCCATACCTATCAAGGCTATTTGGGCAGACGTCACTCTAGCAAGTTCTATCACAATCGGGATCGAAGCTCCACAAAGAATAAATTGACTCGGCGAAGTAAAAACATCTTCAAAAGCTCCTCTGACAAGTTTGACAACGTCAGAATCCATCGAAGTTCTAAATGCTGGAGCACCATGATCGAATTCTACAGAAAGATCAACGCCAAGAGGAATATTTCGACGCAAAAACAGCTCGAGCAAGCGGCACACTCTCATCGGATCTTGATTAGGAACTAGACGACATGAAATTTTAGCATGCGCAATTGCAGGAATCACTGTTTTGAAGCCAGCTCCTGTATATCCTCCATACATCCCGTTAATTTCTAACGTTGGCCTTAACCAATTCGCCTCAATAGGGCTGAAGCCCTTTTCTTGACTTAGTGCATGGATCCCAAATTGTTCTTTATATTTTTTTTCATTAAAATCCAAAGTTAATTGACTAAGCTCATCTTTTAAAACTGGCGCTACATCATCATAAAAGCCTTCTATGGCAACTTTGCCATCGGAGTCCCATAATTTTCCTAAAGCAGTGGCTAAAATTCGATTGGGATTAAGCGCCATCCCCCCATGAACCCCTGAGTGCAAGTCTGTAGCTGAATTTCTAACCGACACTTCCATAGCGCACATTCCCCGGATACCTAACGTAATCGCAGGGGTGTGAGGGTTAGGGACGCCAGCGTCTATAATAAGTAGATAGTCAGCTTGGAGCTCCTTTCCATGTCGTGAAAGGATATCAATGGTCCCTTTTTCTCCTGACTCCTCTTCTCCTTCGATAAAAACTTTTAGATTGATATCAGCGTTACGGCAGAGAGTAAAAAATGCCTTCAATGCAGTGAGAGTATAAAAGCACTGTCCTTTGTTGTCCGATGCGCCCCTGGCAAAGACTTTATTATCTTTGACATTAGGAGAAAAAGGAGGGGTCTTCCACAATTCAAGAGGATCTACAGGTTGGACGTCATAGTGGTGATATATAAGAAGTGTCGGCTTGTTTTTACCCTGCATATGTGTTGCAAATACACAAGGGTGTCCGCTTCCCTCCCAAAGAGTTGCATTAAGACCAATGTCTGCTAAATAAGAACGCAACCACTCAGCAGTTTTACGACAATCAAGGGCATAGGCTGGATCTGTACTGATGCTAGGAAATGAGAGGAAAGTGAAAAAATCACGCAGGATTTGTTGCTTGTTCTGAGAATACCAATTTTGTAAATCAGATATATTAAGTTTCATAGGCTCACAAATTTATTTTTGGGAGCGATCATAGCGATTTTACGTGTTTTAAACACACGAAATCCTAATGGGTAACATTCATTGCGAACATAGGGAATTCATATCGATCTCATGGTCGATAAATCCTTGCGCACTCTCGATTAGATAAGCCGCAAGACATGCATCCCCTTCGTATGTCATCTCTACTTGCATTTTCCCATCCTCGGATGGTTGTCCGCAGGCAATTAAGACATAACAGGCATTATCTTTTGCCATAATCTTCTCAATCTCAAGCGGTACTTTTGAATTTTTCAACTGAGAACGTTTAGATCCATCACTCATCGCTTCGCGCATATTTTCATTCCTGTGATTAAGAGCTCAGATAGAGGTTTCGAAGCATGTGCTCTTATTGAGAATAGATGACAGAAACAACAATTATGTGCAATCAAAAGCGCGCAATTTATGAGATGGAGCTAAGGAGAAATTCCATCAGCACGCTTAATAAAAAGCGGCGAAGTGAACATAAAGAAAAAAACCTTCACCGCATTTATAAAACAATCTTTTTACAACCCATTTCCATTTCTGTAATCATGTCGTTATTCTCGCTTCGCTGTATTGACAAATATACTTGTGGATGGTTTGATGGTTCTTCCCAGGAGGACTATATGCGAATAGCTAAAAGAATTTTTTTATTCCTAGTCATTAACACCTTAGTTGTTCTCACAATCTCAGTCGTTTTAAGCCTCTTTAATATCCGCCCATTCCTTACTTCTTACGGATTAGACTTAAAATCTTTGCTTATCTTCTGCCTAGTTTGGGGTATGGGAGGTGCATTTATCTCCCTCTCTCTTTCGCGCGTCATGGCGAAATGGTTGATGGGAGTAAAAGTCATCGACCTAAACACATCTGAATCCGAACAGAAACAGCTGGTCAGCCTCGTGCACAAGCTTGCTCGAGAAGCACGTCTTCCAGAAATGCCTGAAGTTGGCGTTTATAATTCTCCTGAAGTAAACGCCTTCGCAACTGGACCATCAAAACGTCGAGCACTTGTAGCTGTCTCATCTGGCTTGCTAACCCGAATGTCCTCTAGAGAAGTTGAAGGAGTCCTGGCTCACGAGATCACACATATTGCAAATGGCGATATGGTCACAATGACGCTATTGCAAGGAGTTGTAAACGCTTTTGTCATGTTCTTAGCTCGTGTCTTAGCCTATATCGTCTCAGGAATGGGAAAGAGCCGAGACAACTCTTCTTCGGGATTTTCTTACGTTAGCTACACCTTGTTTGTCTTTCTTTTCGAAGTTGTGTTTATGATCTTAGGATCGCTTGTGATCTGTTGGTTTTCTAGATTGAGAGAATTTAGAGCAGATGCTGGAGGAGCAGAACTTGCAGGCAAAGATAAGATGATTGCAGCCCTTGAATCCCTCAAAGCTTTACAAAAACTAAAAGACCCTCGTGCTGAAAAGCCCGCGGTGCAAGCGTTCAAGATCTCTACTGGTGCAAAAAGTGGCCTACTTAGCCTATTTGCAACGCATCCACCCCTTGATGAGAGAATTGCAAGATTGAAATAGGCAATTGAACCTATCTCACCAATAGTTTTCGTCGATTTTCGGGAATAGGGGTAATATTAGAGTATATTGTCCCATAATTTGAACCGCAAATCTGCAAAACTAATCTCGACAATCGAAGAAAAATTTTAGTGAGATAGGTGCTTGACAGTAAAAGTAGTTTTACCTACAAAGAAAATTCAGAGGTAAAACTATGATGGCAGGGTTGTTTCTCATCTTTTTCATCGTCCAAGTGCTCATTATCGTGGGCAAAAACAAGCATGCATTTATGTTGGCAATCCTTAATGTGATCCTCTGTATTGGAATGTTCCTTCACCATGCAACAGATATACTAAAAATCCGCCTATGAGACTCTCACAAACAGTTAGAACGCTAAATGCCCTAATGGCTATCATTTTAATGGGGATCGTAACTGGTGCATATTATCAACAATATGTGCGCCATGAAACTCCATGCCCGCTATGTCTTTTGCAACGGCTAGCAATGATCGGAGCATCTGTTGGAGTCTTGATGAACCTCCGTTTTGGCATTCGCATGCGCTACACCGCCTTTACTCTCTTAAGTGCATTGTTTGGTGGGGTTGTCGCAGGCAGACAAATTTGCCTACACATTTGTCCAGGTTTTCCAGTCTTTGGATACCCTGTTTTCGGGCTAAGTTTGTACACATGGTCGTTCATAGCATTCTTTTGCACGGTTGTCGGTGTTATGATCTTATTGTTTCTATATATGCCCGATCAAAGCATCAAACAATCGTTAAATTGGTTTGAAAAGTTTGCATTTTTCATGGTGTTGCTTTTGACATTTGCCAATGTGATCACAACATTAATAGAATGTGGGCTGGGGCCATGCGTTGATCTTCCTTGGCCTCAACCAACTAGCTAAGCTGTCAGTAATGCTGATGCATGGTTCAAAGCGATCAACTGCTGATTTTCTAAAACAAATACTTCTTGAGGATGGATGACTTCGTACAGGTTTTTCAAGCTCTCATACTTCAGAATAATGAAGTCTACTTCAGAGAGCGAAGATAGAAAGGATACGAATTCTTCGTCTGGATTATGATCGCGAACGTAAACGATTAGTTTTCTTTCGCAAGTTCGAGAAGTTAGCTTTCGTAAGCTGCGGAATAGGGCCGTTGACATACCCTCTAAACTATCGACGCCTAAAACAGTATAATGCTTGCCTTTGAGTACTTGTTCTAGTCCAAAAAGATGTTCTTCAGAAAAGATCTTATTTTCAACATCATATTCGAGAAGTCTGTTAGCCATTTCTGAAAGTTTCACTCTGGCACAGCCTAATTTTTCAATTGCGATCCCAGCTGCGATGTTGGCAAGTTGAGCTGCAATGCAAATGTCAAGGCTGTTGCTTAATGCGACGCTGATCATTGCAAGCACAGTGTCTCCTGCTCCCGTGACGTCTTTGACTTCTTTAGAACGCACAGGAAAATCGAAACGTTCTCCTGATCGTTTGAAAAGGGTCATGCCTGCTTCAGAGCGCGTGATGAGGAGCATATCGACATAAGAACTTTGCAGGATAGTCTTTGCGACAATCTCTAGTGGGGCATCTAAAGGCATCTTAGCAGCAGCATATGCCTCGGAAAGATTAGGTTTGATGACTGTGGCTCCCTGGTATTTGGAAAAATCTTCCCCTTTAGGATCGACAATCACAGGAATGTTGCGAACTCTAGCGGCCTCTATCAGTGCCATCAGAAAAGAACGGGAAAGAAAACATTTTCCGTAATCTGAAATTGCAACCGTTTGTACACCCTCGAGAAACTCGGGTAGACGGTCCACGATAACTTGTTCTAAAGATTCTGATAATGGTGTCAATGCTTCAAAATCAACACGTAAGAGCTGTTGGGCATCAGCGATAAATCGATTTTTTACTGGAGTCTTAAACCCTTGCTCAACGAAAATCCCTTCCGTTGATACGCCTTCTGTTGAAAGAAGCTCAAAAAGAGCATCACCTGCCAAATCATTGCCCACTCGTCCAAGAGCTACAACATTAGCTCCTAGAGAGATCATATTTAAAACAACATTTCCCGCGCCTCCAGGACGGCTCTCTTCTTTCAGGACGTTTAATACCGAGACAGGAGCTTCAGGAGAGATACGACGGATTTTTCCTGTAGTATAGGTGTCCAGCATGAAGTCCCCGACAACAAGCACTTTTACGGGATGGAAGCGGCTTAGCATTCCGATAAGTTTTACCATATCGCATCCTTCAGCAAATGATTTTGAACATAATCCCTGACAGCTACTTCAATAGGGTAGCGAACCTGGGCTAGTTTCAGGTTAAAGAACTTGCCCATATCTGCGCATGTATAATTTTGATATTGTTTTGCTAACTCTCGCGGCATTGGGGAATAAGAAATACTAGCTTCTTTATTTAAAGAACTAAATAGGGCTTTAGCAAGTGTGTTCCACGTTGTCGGTTGTCCTGAACCAATATTAAATATCCCAGTCGCTTCATTATTAAGAAACGAGCATGTCCATTCAACTGCGTCTTTGACATAGAGAAAGTCTCTGCATTGCTCGCCATGGCCAAATTTCTCCGGCTCAGAGCTTTCAAATAAGTTGATCTGCCCTTCATGCAAAACTTTGGGAAACATTTTAAACACCATGGAAGCCATATGTCCTTTGTGCGCTTCATTGGGGCCAAAAATGTTAAAATATTTAAGGCTTACGATCTGGTCGAGTATTCCTTGCTGCTGAGCCCACAGATCAAACAAATGTTTAGAATATCCGTACAAATTAAGAGGTATTAAAGATACAATGCCTGCATGGCTATCAGAAAAACCAAGCTTGCCATCGCCATAGGTCGCGGCGCTTGAAGCAGTGATAAATCGTATCTTTTTATCAAGGGCAAACTCAGCCAGTTTTTTGGTATAGCGAAAGTTGTTCTCTAAAAGGTAATCTCCATCTTTCTCCAAAGTATCTGAGCATGCGCCTAGATGAATGATCGCTTTAACTTGATGAGAATTTTCCTTTAGCCAATCAAAAAGAGCATGTTTTGAAATAATATCGAGAAACTTCTTCTTAACGAGGTTTTTCCACTTCTCAGTTTTTTTGATGTCGTCGACGAGAAGTAAAGAATTAATGTTTTGATCATTGAGAAATCGTACGACACCTGAGCCGATGAAGCCAGCCGCGCCGGTGACTACAATTATAGACATCTTACGAAACTCCATCTACGTATTAAAATCGATCTTTTTTCAAGACTTCAAGTTCCGTCTCCCCGCCTACACACTTCGTGTATGTCTGGTAAACAGCACTCGAAGTATTAAAAAAAACATCTTTTTTCCTAAGCAGAGCGATTAGCGAAAGAAGCCTAATTTCATTTACTAGAAAAGGCATAGCAACGCCCTTTAAAAAAAACCACCGAGCTCAAAATGTGCGGAAGCCGCTCGGTGGTATAAGTTTATAGGTTACAAGCCTGCTTCTTCTTTGTGCTGAGCCTCACTAAATACCTTCAATGTGAAAGTAGCAGGGACTCCCTCTTTTAAACGGAGATTGATATCGTAAACACCGGTTTCTTTGATCGGTAGGAGCAAGACGACATTTCGGCGCTGGATTTCAATTCCTTGATCAGCAAAAAGTTTTACAATGTCAGTCGCAGTGACAGAACCATACATATGACCTTCTGGATCGACTTTGACAACAATAGTATGGACCATTCCGTTGATACTTCCTGAAAGAGCTTCCGCTTCTTTTCTATCAACTTCAGCGCGTTTTGCTCTCTCTTCCTTAAGCTTTGCTTGCCAAGTCAAAGTATGTTTATCGGCAACAACAGCTTTTTTCTTTGGGAGCAAAAAGTTGCGCGCATATCCTGGTTTTACTGAGACGACATCGCCACTACGGCCTACGTCTTCAACGTCTTCAATGAGCAACAATTGATTTTTCATTAGGAATTCCTTCAGCAATTACTCTTCTGCGACAAAAGGCAAAAGCGCCATGTGTCGTGCTCGCTTGATAGCGAGAGCGAGTTGTTTTTGGTGGTAAAAAGAAACGCCTGTAATGCGTCGTGGAAGAATTTTCCCTCTTTCTGTGATAAATTGGCTAAGCGTCGCAATATCTTTGAAATCGATGTTGCGGATGCCTGCAGCGGTAAACGGGCATTGTTTGCGTTTTTTGCTAAACATCCCTTCTGTTACTGACCTTTTAAATGCCATAAGTGCCTCACTGCTGTTCAATCGATTTATATTCCAACTTTTCAGGGACAGTCTCTGCTCTCAAAGTGAGATACCGGATCAAGTCCTCATTCAAGTGATAGTCGCGCCATATCTCAACCATGCTTGTAGAAGGCACGCTAAAATACAAGACGTAGTAAAAACCTTCTCTTCTGCTATTGATTTCATAGGCGAGCTTGCGGCGCCCTTGTTCGAAAAGCTTATGAACTTCACCGCCGCGATCTGTGATTCCGCTAAGGATTTTTTCCAACGCTTTTTGTCGCGCTTCATCACTGAGCGTAGCACTGAGGATATACATACCCTCATACAGGTGCTGTTTTTGTTTAGCCATGCTTTACTCCTTAAACCTTAATAATTCTAACTTTTGACGCGCGGCTTGTATGCCGCCTAGCGCCCATGCTACCGAGACCTCCGCGCAGATTTTTTGCAACGAAGGAAGAACTTTTTTTTCTTCTGCGGTAAAGGGCGCAAGGACAAAGTCTGCGAGCTCGGCTTCCGCCAACGCTTCATTGCCTACGCCAATTTTTAAGCGACAATAACTTTGCATATTTAGATGCGCTTCAATGCTCTTTAATCCATTATGCCCGCCACTAGACCCTTGGTCCCTTAAACGAAGAGACCCAAAAGGTAGATAAACGTCATCGACAATGACAAAAATACTAGCGGAAGATATTGAGAGCTCTTCCATGCATCTTTTAACAGCTTCACCGCTGCTGTTCATATAAGTGAGCGGCTTAAGCAACACTATTTCTTCGTCTTCAGTTCTCACTTTTGCCATTTGTCCATTGACATATTTGGCTGCATGGAACTCTGTGCGCAAGATAGAAGCCAGCTCATCGAGAACAAGAAATCCAGCGTTATGGCGGGTCATCGTGTACCCAGCTCCAGGATTTCCAAGCCCAACAATTAACTTTCGCTTAGCGCTCATCTAGGGACTTTAATTATCGTTTTGAAACAATTACAACCACTTCTTCTGGAGAAGCGTGCATCTTAACTCCTTTTGGGAGATCAAGATCCTTCAATCGTCTTGAGTCGAAAAGCGCTAGATCGCGCACGTCGATAAAAAATTCCTTTGGAAGGTCTTTAGGAAGACACTCAACCAATACGGTACGGACAACTTGGCGCAAAAATCCGCCTAGCTTAACCCCAATACATTCCGCTACGCCCAGAAAAGAAATAGGAACTTTTACTTTGACGGGAACTTTATCTTGTAGCTCTACAAAATCAAGGTGGGCAACCTTGTAATTTGTCACATGGTACTGGATATCTTTGACGACGACTTTTCTTTCAGCTTTTCCCATGTTCAACGTAAATACGGTTGTTGAGAGCTGGCCTGGCTTCATTTGGCGCAGAGCTGTTTGGAACTCTTCGCCTTTTACGACAACTTTTTCAGCAGGGCGTCCTGGAGCGTAAAGAATCGCTGGGATATCCCCTTCGCGACGAATCTTAAGTACATCGCTTTTTTTATCGCTTACACGACTGGAAACAGTCAGTTTCATGGTTTCTCCTTATGAGAAGACTTCTTTCAAAAATGGAATTTACTATATATACTGCTTGCGGTTTGCTATTTGGAATTATTTCGACATCTTTTGCGCTAGGGTCGTTTGTTCGATCTTGCTAGCTTTCTTGAAGTTAGCATCAATCTCCACAACCGAACCTAGCGCAAAATTTTGTCGAAAAACTCACAAAATCAATCCGGTCGCAGTATAGGTTCTTAGCAGTTTTAAAGATGTCATGTCATTTTGACAAACAATCTTCACCACTGCCTTAGAGACAGCCTCTAAATTGGGCGATCGTAAAGAGAGGAGATTGACTTAGCGCCGACAATAGAGTCGACCGCTCTGGCAAACAGATTAGCGACAGAGACAACTTCGATCTTCGGGGAAGTCAAAGCATAACTCATAGGAACTGTATTGCACATCCACATCTTTTCAATCGCACTATCTTCTAATTCATTTCCAACCAGCAGCCCATGAGTGACTGCAGCGCAAATCCGGCGAGCGCCGGCGCGTTTGCAAGCCAGGGATGCGGCCTTCAACGTCCCACCTGTCGAGCACATATCATCAAGAAGAAGGACATCTTTGCCCTTTACATCTCCAATGATTGCGTTCATCTCGACCTGTTCAGCACTGATTCGACGCTTATCAACAATTGCAATATCTACACCGAGCATGTGTGCAAACGCCCGAGCGAGCTTGATACTTCCGACATCGGGGCTTACCACGACGAGGTTGTTCATTCCGCTTTTCGAGACAGCATCGCCTAGAAGAGGCCTTGCATAGAGATTATCGACTGGAATGTCGAAAAACCCCTGGATCTGCTCTGTATGCAGGTCCATCGTTAAAACACGTGTAGCACCTGCTCTTTCGATCAGGTCAGCGACGAGTTTTGCAGTGATGGGCTCTCTACCCATTCCCCGCCTATCTTGACGTGCATACCCAAAATATGGAAGCACTGCCACAATAGAACGCGCAGAGGCGCGCTTCAAAGCATCAATCATAATCAACAATTCCATGAGATAGAGATTGGGATGTCGTGCGATCGTTTGGAGGACGAATACATCCCGACCACGGACGTTCTCTTTAATATGAACGCCTATCTCACCATCTGGAAATGTCTCAATGCGAACTTCACCAAGCTTTACATGCAAGCAATCGGCAATCTGACTGGCCAGCTCGGGATGCGAAGTTCCGGCTAAAAGCAGAAAATGATTGTCTGCGTGCATGAAAAGTCTTTTTTAATTTTGGGGCGGAAGGATTCGAACCTCCGAATGGCGGTACCAAAAACCGCTGCCTTACCACTTGGCGACGCCCCACCGTAAGTAAGATTAACCATGCTAAAGCTCTCTTGATTTTTTGGCAAGCAACAGAATCAGAACAACGAGAAATAACAAGTCAAGGAGGCATCATTGTCATCGCGAAATATATAAAAGATATTATATAGACAAGCAAACACACAGGACAAATAGTTGTTTTTCCAACAGCAAAAAAGAAGAAGTTGACTCGAAAAAACTACAAGAAAAAGGGAGAATTTGTCTTGTATTATAAAAAAATATAAGACTATATGAAAATAAATTTAACATCCTTGATATGCACATTGTCCATATATCTTCTGAAATTGCTCCCTCTGCCAAAGTAGGCGGGCTCGGCGACGTTGTCCATGGACTTTGTAAAGAACTCGTGCGCTGCGGCCACCAAGTTGATATCATTCTTCCTAAATACGATTGCATCCATTATGACCAACTGAAAAATTTGAAGGTGTATTTCCGTGAACTGGTGTCTTTCGAAGGAGCTTACAAGTTCCATAATACGATTTGGTCAGCAGAAATTGACGGGTTAAAAGTTTTTTTGATCGAACCCCACCATCCAGCATATTATTTTAGCCGTGGGCGAGTTTATGGAGAAAAAGACGATGTGGAACGGTTCACGTACTTTTCACGCACCGCAATGGAATTCCTTTATAAATCTGGACAACGTCCCGATATCCTCCATGTGCACGACTGGCCTACCGCATTAGCTGCCCCATTATATAAAGACATGTATATTCCCCTTGGCCTCCATGTAGGCGCCGTTGTGTTCACCATCCATAATTTGCAACATCAAGGAAAGTGCAGTCCTATCCATCTTTATAGGGCAGGGCTCAAGGGCGATCTTTACTTAACACCTGAGAAAATGCAAGACCCGACCAGTTTGGTGGAGATCAACCTGCTTAAAGGAGGAATCGTTTATTCCGATGCAATTACCACCGTTTCTCCTACATATGAGAAGGAAATAATGACCCTTGAAGGTGGTCATGGACTTCAAGACATCCTTATAAAAAATCAGAAAAAAATGCATGGAATCTTAAATGGGATCGACATCAATTATTGGAACCCTGCAGCCGACCCCCATTTGATCGCACATTATTCTACAGATGCACCAATTGATGATGCAAAAGTCTCGGCAATCGTTGCAGCAAAACAAGAAAACAAAAAACAGCTGCGTACCCATTTAAGGCTGAAGGAAATCGACACTCCCCTTTGCGCAGCAGTCACTCGGCTTGCCCCGCAAAAAGGCCCTCACCTGATTGCATATGCAGTCGAAAAAACATTGGAACAGGGATGTCAGTTTGTCCTATTAGGCTCTCACGCATCTCCTGAATTAGAACGCGATTTTCTCAAACTAAAAGCTCAATACGAGAAAACCGGTCTAGTAGCTATCTGCCTTGACCAAGATGAAGCTCTCGCCCATCAAATTTATGCTGCAGCGGACATGTTAATCATCCCTTCGCTGTTTGAGCCTTGTGGCCTTACACAAATGATTTCATTGCGATATGGGACTGTCCCTCTAGTGCGCAAGACAGGAGGGCTGGCTGATACGGTGTTTGATATTGAAAATGTCAATATCCCTGATGACAAGCGCAATGGCTTCACGTTTGACTTTCCTGATCAGAACGGAGTGGATTGGGCTTTGCAAAGAGCTATCTCTTGCTGGGAAAAAAATCATCTCCTTTGGAGAAAACTGATAAAGAATGGAACGAATGCAGATTACAGTTGGCTGGCTTCCGCTGAGAAATATTTAAACCTATATCGTAGTCTCTTGAAGCTGCCTGAAAAAATACCCGTTAAAAAGAAAAAAATCCAAGTAGACCCAGAAAATATCATCGCAAAAACGGCTTAAAACCTTTGAACAAAGGTTCGTGAACACAAAGGTTCAATATGTATCTTCAAAAGAAAAAACTGATTACTTCAACTGTCCTCTTCACCATTGCGAGCACAGGGGCTTTCACAGCTACTAAAACCTGGACAGGAGCTACCAACAGTGTGTGGAACGTCAACACAAACTGGAGTCCTGCAGCTGTGCCAGTCAACGGCGATGATCTTATTTTTCCTACTGGCGCAGCGAATCAAAACTGCAATGACAACCTTGTTCCAGGCTTTAGCACTGCAACTAGTTTACGTTTTCAAGATGTAGGTGGAGCTGCAGCATACAGTCTTACTGGAGGGGCAACCACTGGATTGGCAATCACGTCCTTTTATACCGTAGACGCAAACCTTGGAACTCAAACACAATTTATATTTGTTCCATTGAATAGCGGAACTACGATTCCATTTACTGTAGGCACCGGATCCACGATAGACTTTTTCAATTTCATCTCAGGGGATAGTACTACGGGCACCACGGTGAATAAACTAGGGGCTGGAACACTGCTCATGAGATCATCTCCTACTGCACTTGCCGGTCAACATACTCCCAATTTTATCGCTGCAGCAGGTACCCTCACTTTTTCCGGCTTATCGCTTCAGGAAGCTACCGTTCCGCCAGTGACTGTTACAAATAACTCCACCCTTAATTTTGACCTTTCGATAGCCCCAGGCCCTTGTAGAGCTAATATTTCTGGTACCGGGGTAATGAATGTCGTCGGCGCAGGAACTTTACAAATGTTTGGCACTGATACATATAGTGGATTAACCACGATAAGCGCGTTGAGCACATTACAAGCACAAGCCAACAATACTTTTTCACCAAATTCGCAACATAATGTCCTTGGAACTTTGGACCTCGGAATTAACTTCTCCCAAGTTATAGGGAGTTTGACAGGAAATGGAACGGTGGACTTAGGAAACGCCTTCCTAACTACAGGTGGCGATGGTAGCTCATCAACTTTTTCAGGCACTTTTAGCGCAGCAGGAGGTGGACTTACAAAACTAGGATCGGGAATATTTACATTATCCGGAACTAGCTCCTACTTGGGAACTACAACAATCACTGCGGGTACTCTACAAGCGGGCTCACTTACAGCTCTTGCAAATGGTTCCAATTTTATTGTTAATAGCGTTTTGGATTTAAACAATTTTTCGTCGACTATTGCCAGCCTTGCTGGCTCTGGTTCGGTAACGATGGGATCTGCATCTCTAACACTGGGAGGCACCGCTTCTACGACATATTCCGGTACGATAACAGGAACCGGTGGTATATCTAAAACAGCTAGTGGTACTTTGATTCTTTCAGGCACTTCTTCCTATTCAGGAGCAACAACCTTATCCAACGTCGCTGCCAATATCTTACAAGCAGGCGCAGTCAATACCTTCTCATCTAGTTCCGCATTTTCTCTCGGAGCTGCAGCTACACTCAACCTTAACAACTTTTCTCAATCTATTGGCAGTTTGGCAGGAGCAGGAACTGTTAGTCTGGGCAGCGGCGTATTGACAACTGGAAATGATAGTACAGCAACTGCGTTCACAGGTGCTATGTCTGGTACTGGAGGGCTCACAAAACTTGGGTCTGCAGTTTTCCAACTCGGTGGATCAGGAACAAAAACATATTCTGGAACAACTACTGTCAGCACTGGCACTATACAAACGACAGCTGCAAACGCTCTGTCAGCAACCTCTGCACATGTCGTTAACGGAACCCTAGATCTCAATAGCTTCTCACAAACTATTTTGAATCTCTCTGGCAGTGGTAATGTGTTATTGGGAGGTGGAACGCTGACTACAGGAGATGCAACAACTACATCATTTACTGGAGCAATCTCAGGTACTGGCGTGCTAACAAAACAAGGCGCGGGAACATTCATCTTGACAGGTCCTAATTCTTATTCTGGTGGAACGATTGTTTCAGCAGGAGTTCTGCAAGGAGATACAACAGGAATTCAAGGAAATATCTTAAACAATACTGATGTCAGATTTGATCAAACGACAACAGGCACCTATGCAGGTACGATGTCAGGCCCCGGGACTTTGACCAAGCAAAACAGTGGTGCAGTTATTTTAACGGGATCTAATACATACACTGGTCAAACGATCATCACTGGGGGAACACTTGTTGTCAACGGTTCTACAGCGAATTCTACCATCTTACAAGTAGCTGCAGGAACGACATTGAAAGGGACAGGAACAGTTGGCGGTAGCGGAGTGATTTTAGGAACAATTGAACCTGGTAATTCTGTAGGGACATTGACATTCACGACCACACAAAGTTTTAATCCAGGTTCTACGCTTTCTATTGAAGTGTCTCCTCCAGCTGCAAGTTTAATGCTTCTTACAGGAGGTGATGTGAACATATCTCCTGGGTCCACATTACAGCTTCTCGTCAATTCAGGAACATATGCAGCCGGTTCAGTTTATCCGATTGTCAGAACGCTTACTGGTAACGTAAATGGTACATTCTCCAATGTAACAAATTCCATGCCGTTAATTGCCTTCAGTGTTGTGTATCTACCAAACGAGGTTGACCTCGTTTTAGCATTAGTTCCTTTCACTTCTATAGTGGCAACAGGTAATGCTGGAAAAGTAGCAGTTTGTCTAAATCAACTCTCAAGCACTGCAACGGGAGATTTCGCTAATATGCTAAGCGTTTTGCGTATGGCACCGGATGCTGCGACAGCTAATGAATGGGTCGATCAATTACAACCTGCGGTATACACAGACCTAGCATTGGCGCAACAGAACAACACATTCCGCGTGCGCAGTTCTGTAGGTACCCGATTAGAGCAAATCAACCAAAGAGCATGTGTGTTACAAACGAACCATAATCACGTTTGGTTCGATGCTTATGGAGATTGGCTGAGTCAAGAAAGCAAAAAAGATAACGTAGGCTTTACAGCTGCAACTGGCGGCGCTTTGCTCGGTTATGACTACATCTTCGCTGACCACTTTGTGGTCGGAGCAAGCGTGGCATATACCTACTCTGACTTAGACTTTCACCGTAGTCGTGGTAATGGTCATGTACAAAGTTACTATGGAAATGTGTACATGGGATATTTCCAGAAATACTTTTTCATCAATGCTTTAGTGTTGGGTGCATATAATGACTATGAGGCTCACCGCAAGATCCAATTTTCTACCATCAATCGCAAAGCAAAAGCAACTCCACAAGGTGCAGAAGTGGCAGCACATGCAGACACTGGATTCCTCTTCAAGTTCAAAAATTTTGAGCTAAGTCCCTTTGGAATGATCGACTATGTGCATCTCCACCAAAATTCATTTACTGAAAGAGGTGCCGAAAGCTTAGATCTTAAAGTCCGTGAGAAAAATGCCAACATGTTGCGCGCTGAAGCTGGCTTGTTTGGAGCATACTGCGTAGCAAGAGAAACATGGAAAGTGCGTCCGTTTGCAAAAATCAGCTGGATACGTGAAGTCCGTTTCGAGGGAAAGCATGAGAAAGCAAGCTTTGTCGACACGAACTGTACATTTGAAGTGTCAGGGCTATATCCAGACCGCACCCTCGTTGCGCCAGGAGCTGGTCTAACAATGTATTTCAATCAGGACAGAATTGCAGTTGATTTGAACTATGAAGGTGAATTTGGGAACCATTATATGGACAATAAGGCAAACCTTCAAATTTCTTACGGCTTCTAATAAACTGCCTATAAATATGGGGATTGCATAAAAATCCCCTTTCTTCAGCTATTCATTGATAAAAAAATTAGGGATGAGATCATCTTGCACATCGTAGCAATCCTCTCGCGAAGTGAATCCTTTTGTTCTTTTATGATCTTCATTGTGGTTAGTGTCAGAACGATTTAGAAATCTATCCACACAGATCTTGACGGTAGGTTCATCGATTAGAATGAGAAGTTCAACATAAGATCAAAGTCCTGGATGCTGTTCTTATGGAAATCGGATTCCATAGTGTAAGAACCGGAGAGGTTGATCCGATTGTTCAAGAACCCTGCTGTCAGCTCAAGACCTCTTGAAAATAAGTTCCTGCTAGGATTTCCCGTCACGACCACAAAATTTAAAGGCAAGTTTGCAAAATTTGCAAACTGAGCAGTTAGCTTGCCATTTTTAAATCTTGATTCCCTGACATAGCTCATATGCAGCTGGGGAACTAAGTTAAAATTCTTCCGCGCATAGCAGTAGGCGAAGTTTAATCCCAACTCGGACCGGAGCATTGCAGTAGATCGTTTTTGAACAAGCAGATTTAGGTCTAAGGCATTTTTTTCGCGGATCTTACCTTCTTTTGCATAGACATAATCGAATTCTGCAAATGGTTGGACGAGAAAATCTTTTTCAACTGCATTCCATCCAAAGGCAAGCGAACCAGCTAGGGTGTTACCATGGTGCTCGCTCTTTGCTACTCTATTGATTGTTCCATATTTGATATGACGATGGATATCGATCGTACTCCTCTTAGCTAAGAAAGTAGCATCAGCAAAAAAACGGTTCCCAAAATATGTCCCGTAAGCACCTCCACCATATCCGTGTGCATCTCCTCCTCCAACGCCTAAGTTCCAATCGACATGTGAAGTGTCGTAAAATCCATAAAGCCCAGCGTAAAGATTTTCGTAAGCAAGTATGTCGACGCCTCCCATCCCCCCTTCAGTATCAGCTGAAAAATGGGTCCGGTCATTGAAGTGGTGCTGTTTGAAGAGTTGCCCGTAACCATCACCCCATACACTGACTCTTTGGTTAGCACGATGCAAGCAAAGATTGCCATGCAAAAGGTCCATTCTTCTGTCGAGGATATGGGCAATCTGGGAGGCATTTTCCTGTTCTACATACGCAAACGATCCGAAAAATGAAGGCTGCAGTGAATACAGGGCATGGATGAGATTTTCACCGCTGAGCAAGTGAAGTTGTAGGACATCACTGAATAGATCATCTCCTGGAGCAAAAGGGAGCTGATCGATGTAGCACGCGACACTACCTGGATTACCATTAGGCACAAGCGAGCATAAAGACGAAAATACTTCTATTTCTAACGAGACAGAATTAGGCGCAAAAATAAGGAATGCGAAGAGCCTTTGTCCAGAAGTTATCGGAATTGGAAGGAGATCCAAAGTCCCTGCCACCCCTCCAGCAGCAGTCAGAAAAGTAAAAATTTGGCCTGAATGATATTGTCCAGGAAATGGATGGACTTGGACAAACCCCGACAATGACGCAGTCCCTGTAATATTCAAAAGATCGGTCACGCCAGTCGAAGCAATTTCAATGTCCATAATCCCCGAACTCGATTGGGTAAAGCCCCCCGTAACATTCAGAGTTCCAAGACCTACACCCGGAGCCACACGACCGCTATTATTAAGAGATGCAATTGTGCCCGTTCCTAATAGGATAGCCCCGGGCAATACGGTTACAGCAGAAGGTAATGTACCATTAACCTCCAAGCTCCCTCCTTGAACAGAAGTAACTCCATTAAATGTGTAGACGTTAGGAAGGACTACAGTTCCTATTCCTTGTTTAAGAAGAGATCCAGCACCGCTCAAATTTCCGGTAAAGGCACCATTAAAATCTTGATTGAATGAGAGCGTACTGTTAACAGCGATATTTCCTTGAAGGCTCGTTGTTGTCCCTTGCAATGTCCCTGCGCTCACCGTTGTCCCACCAACATACGAATTAGCGCCAGTAACTATAAAAGTTCCAGAGCCTGTTTTAACTAATGAGCCAGTTCCACTGATTGTGCCAGAAAATGTAGTCGAAGTGCCATTTCCTCCTGTCGTCAGAATCGCAGTGCCCAATGTGACCGATCCGCTTCCTTCTAAAGCACCAATAACTTGAGAAAAATTGTTTAGATTGAGGGTCGAGCTAACATTAAAAGTAGAATTAGGCGAAAAAGCATTGACTGCACCAGCTTGAAGAATACCCGCATTGACAAATGTCGTACCAAAATACGTATTTGATCCATTAAAAGTCACGGCGCCTGTATTTGATTTTGTGACAGACCCTGAGCCGCTGATCACTCCCGTATATGCGCCATTAAATGCCTGGTCGAAGGTAAGATTGGCATTATCTGTAATATTCCCCTTCAAGCTATTTGTATCTCCTTGAAGAGTCCCACCTGTGACTGTTGTTCCCCCCGTATACGTGCTAACTCCTGTAATAATTAATGTTCCTCCGCCAAGTTTCTGCAAACCACCTCCGACTCCTCCTCCAGCACCTTGATCACTTTCAATTGCTGTAGGAACTGTAATGGTCCCAGTTGTAACAGTGTAATTGAGTGTTCCACCCGACATCAGAAAGATGTCCGTCCCAAGAGCTAAACCATTCCCCCCACCAGCACCTGTGCCGATTCCAGTTCCTCCCATTCCAGCATTCAAAGAGCTTCCACTGACAACGCCATCGATAATATTAAGCGTTCCCCCATTCCTAATGAATATACCACCGCCTAGTGCACCGCCGCCGCCTCCACCTCCAGCGCCTGTTCCTCCTCCACCACCAGCGCCTCCAGCAAAGATCACCGCACCTCCAGCTCCAGGCGTTACACCAAAGCCTCCGCCGCCACCGCCCGCACCAAAACCTGCCGCTCCACCAGCGCCTCCTGTAGTTGTAGAAGACGCGCCGCCACCACCGCCGCCGCCAAAAGCTCCAGCTCCTCCAACCCCTCCATCGGCGGTGCCAGTTCCACCACCGCCACCGCCTCCGGTTCCACCACCATCACCACCGCTACCGCCTGCAGTTGGCAACGCTCCATTTCCATTCAATCCATTTATTCCTGAACCACCACCACCACCACCACCGCCAAAAGATCCTCCGGCATTTGGTCCTCCACTTCCTCCTAAACCACCAAAACCTCCATCACCGCCACTTGAGCCTGATTGACCACCAAGATCACCCCCTCCGCCTGTAACTCCATTTCCTGGGCCAAAAACAGCATCTTCTCCAGATCCACCATTAAAACCTCCACCACCGCCACCTGGCCCCGACACAGGACTTAGAGGAACTCCAGCTCCACCATCGCCTCCAGCAGCAAAGTTATTTAGGAGGTCTACGTTTTGCAGAGTTAAAATCACGCCCTGATTGACAAAAACGCCACCCCCAGCTCCAAGAGCGCCACCTCCACCAGAGGAACCACCTGAACCACCGAAAATAAAGCAATCCGAAGCATTTAAATTATTGATAACAACTGTGCCAGATTGAACATAGAATCCCGAGAAAGATACACTTCCGTTAATAGTTGCAGGCGTTGCAGGCCCATTAATTGTAAGATTTTGATTGATTCCAGGAAGGTCGCTGAGCAATGTAATCGTCTGTCCGCCTACTCCAGCAGCAAATTGAATCGTATCTCCGGGGGCCGCAGCAAGAAGTGCCGCTCGAAATGAGCCTGCGCCAGAATCGTTGTTATTTGTAACTGGTATGATCACAGCAGATAACGAACTCAACGAAAGCAAAAGTGCGATATTAGTGCTAAAAAAAAACCTGGCAATCTTCATATGTGTACACAATCAATTAATCATTACGATTGTTACAGGATACGAAGATGAAAATCAAAAAAAAATATATATTCCATTTTGAAATTTTTTAGAATGAGAAGTTCAACATAAGATCAAAGTCCTGGATGCTGTTCTTATGGAAATCGGATTCCATAGTGTAAGAACCGGAGAGGTTGATCCGATTGTTCAAGAACCCTGCTGTCAGCTCAAGGCCTCTTGAAAATAAGTTCCTGCTAGGATTTCCCGTCACGACCACAAAATTTAAAGGCAAGTTTGCAAAATTTGCAAACTGAGCAGTTAGCTTGCCATTTTTAAATCTTGATTCCCTGACATAGCTCATGTGCAGCTGGGGAACTAAGTTAAAATTCTTCCGCGCGTAGCAGTAGGCGAAGTTTAATCCCAACTCGGACCGGAGCATTGCAGTAGATCGTTTTTGAACAAGCAGATTTAGGTCTAAGGCATTTTTTTCGCGGATCTTATCTTCTTTTGCATAGACATAATCGAATTCTGCAAATGGTTGGACGAGAAAATCTTTTTCAACTGCATTCCATCCAAAGGCAAGCGAACCAGCTAGGGTGTTACCATGGTGCTCGCTCTTTGCTACTCTATTGATTGTTCCATATTTGATATGACGATGGATATCGATCGTACTCCTCTTAGCTAAGAAAGTAGCATCAGCAAAAAAACGGTTCCCAAAATATGTCCCGTAAGCACCTCCACCATATCCGTGTGCATCTCCTCCTCCAACGCCTAAGTTCCAATCGACATGTGAAGTGTCGTAAAATCCATAAAGCCCAGCGTAAAGATTTTCGTAAGCAAGTATGTCGACGCCTCCCATCCCCCCTTCAGTATCAGCTGAAAAATGGGTCCGGTCATTGAAGTGGTGCTGTTTGAAGAGTTGCCCGTAACCATCACCCCATACACTGACTCTTTGGTTAGCACGATGCAAGCAAAGATTGCCATGCAAAAGGTCCATTCTTCTGTCGAGGATATGGGCAATCTGGGAGGCATTTTCCTGTTCTACATACGCAAACGATCCGAAAAATGAAGGCTGCAGTGAATACAGGGCATGGATGAGATTTTCACCGCTAAGAGAATGGAGTTGGAGCACATCATCATTGAGATCATCTCCTGGAGCAAAGGGGAGTTGATCAATGTAACACGCAACACTACCTGGATTACCATTGGGCACTTGTGAACACAGTGATTGAAAAACACCAAGCTCTAAAACCACAGAATTCGGAAAAAATCGAAGAAAGGCAAACAGTCTCTGTCCAGAAATTATAGGAATTGGAAGCAAGTCTAATGTGCCTGACTCTCCCCCACCAGCAGTGAGGAAAGTAAAGCTCTGTCCAGATTGATATTGTCCAGGCAATGCTTGAACTTGAACGGATCCAGCTAATGTCGCTGTACCTGTAATATTCAAAAGATCGGTCGCACCCGTTGAAGCAATTTCGATGTCGAGAATACCCGTACTCGATTGAGTAAAATTCCCCGTCACATTAAAGGTTCCAAGGCCTACGCCCGGAGCTACATGGCCGCTGTTATTAAGAGACGCAATTGAGCCCGTTCCTGAGAGAGTTCCCCCTTGCAATACGGTTACAGCAGAAGACAAAGTACCATCGACTTCCAAGCTCCCCGCTTGAACAGAAGTAGCTCCATTAAATGTATACACATTAGGAAGGATTACAGTGCCTGTTCCTTGTTTGAGAAGTGAACCAGCGCCACTTATATTCCCTGTAAAAGCCCCATTGAAATCTTGACTAAATGAGAGCGTGCTATTGATGGCGATGTTTCCTTGAAGACTCGTTGTTGTCCCTTGCAAAGTTCCGGCATTCACTGTTGTGCCGCCGCTGTAAACATTAGCGCCAGTGATGATAAACGTGCCTCCGCCTGCTTTAACTAAAGCCCCTGTGCCACTGATGATCCCAGAAAAAGTCGTCGAAGCACCGTTACCACCCGTCGTTAAAGTCGCCGTGCCTAAAGTGACAGTGCCAATTCCTTCTAATGCGCCAATGACTTGAGAAAGGCTGTTCAAATTGAGTGTCGAAGTCACGAGAAAAGTAGAATTGGGCGAGAAAGTATTGATTGCTCCTGCCTCTAAAATGCCTGTGTTGACAAATGTTGTGCCCGCATAGGTATTTGTCCCAGCAAATATTAAAGTCCCCGTATTCTGTTTTGTTACAGATCCTGAACCACTGATTAATCCTGTACGTGTGCCCACGATAGCTTGATCAAATGTGACATTTGCATTGTTTAAGATATCTCCCTGCAAGCTATTTGTATCTCCTTGAAGAGTACCGCCAGTCACTGTAGTACCGCCGGTGTATGAACTTATCCCTGTAAGGACAAGGGTTCCCACGCCAAGTTTTTGCAAACCACCGCCGACTCCTCCACCAGCACCCTGATCACTTTCAATTGCTGTGGGCACAGTGATAATACCTGTAGAAACGGTGTAATTAAGAGTCCCCCCTGACATTAAGAAAATATCTGTTCCAAATGTTAAACCATTCGAACCATTAAAACCTGGAGGATTCCCTGTGCCCCCTGTTCCTATGTTTAGTTGATTTCCAGTTACGTTACCATCAATGATGTTCAGAGTTCCGCCATTTCTGATAAATACTCCTCCTCCAAGTGCAGCCCCACCACCAGCTCCGCCGGCTCCGGTAGAGCCTCCAGCGCCTCCAGCCCCACCTCCGAATCCTGGTGCACCCGCGGCCCCTCCAGCTAAAGATCCCCAACCTCCTCCGCCACCACCACCACCAAAGCCCCCGGAGCCACCAGCTCCTCCATTATTAGGAGATGATGCCCCACCACCACCTCCTCCTCCAAAAGCTCCATTACCTCCGTTGCCACTATCGTTGGTCCCGCTTCCACCACCTCCGCCACCTCCCGTACCACCACCATTACCACCGTTACCACCTACAGTTGGCGTTGCTGTTCCACCCGTTGCCCCGTTAATCCCCGAGCCACCACCACCGCCACCACCGCCGAAGGACCCTCCATTGTTAGCTCCGCCAGCACCTCCTGTCCCTCCAAAACCTCCATTTCCTCCAACTGGGCCAACTATAACAGCTTGGCCACCAAGATCTCCTCCTCCAGCACCACCCGCACTGCTAAAAATAACCGTAGCAGCGCCATCACCCCCATTAAATCCACCACCTCCTCCGCCTCCTTGAGTAACAGGAGCTAATGCATTTCCTCTTGCACCATCACCGCCTGCAACTTGATTATTTGTTAGATTACTATTTTGAATAGTTACGATAGCTCCCTCATTTACAAATAACCCACCTCCAGCACCCAAAGCTCCGGCACCGCCCGAACCACCTCCTGAGCCACCAAAAATAAAGCAATTTGTTACATTCAAATTGCTAATTGAAACTGCACCTGACTGGACATACAAACCGGTGAATTGAATGCCATTTCCATTAATGGTAACAGGAGTTGCAGGACCGCTGATCGTCAAATTTTGATTAATGCCAGGAAGATCGCTCAATAGCGTGATTGTTTGACCACCTACACCAGCTGCAAATTGGATCGTGTCTCCAGGCGTTGCAGCCAAAAGAGCCGCGCGAAATGAACCTGCGCCAGAATCATTGTTATTCGTAACTGGAATAATAGCGGCTGATGAGATGTTTAAAAAGAGGGTCAGAGCGATATTGGTGCTGAAAACAAACTTGCTGAGTTTCATATCTAATCACAATCTGTTGATTGCGTTAATCAATACAGAAGACAAAAATGAAAATCAAAATTTTTTTTATAAACGATCGATAGCTTTCTTGATGTAGTTCCAGTTGGCATGAATATATTCATAGCCAGAATATACAGTATAGACAGCACCGACAATGACAGTATACAAACTAATCGCACGAAGGGTTTCAAGAGTGATGAGGCCCAAAGAATAGGGAATCATTAAGACGAGGATAAAAAGTGCGATGACTGCTTGAATCACAGCTTTAATTTTACCACTTAAACGCGCCGCAAGCGCAACACCTCTCAAAGCACAAACAGTTCTCAAAGTGCTTATGATGGTGTCACGATACAAAAATACACATACTAGCAACAACGGGAGCTTGATCAACCCTTGAGTAAATGTAAGAAAAACAGAGAGGCGGAAAATGCTGTCAGCCATAGGATCTAGGATTTTACCAAGATCCGTAACTTGATTTTTTCGACGGGCAAAAAAACCATCGAAGAGATCTGAAAGCTCAGAAAGTCCGAGCAACAAAATTAACAAGTAAGGAAGCAATAGGAGATTGATCCCGAAACTCTCATGGTATAAGTAGACCACAAGAAAAATGGGGCTCATCACGACGCGGGCAAGAGTGAGGTATAAGGCGATACTCATAAGTGTTGAATCATAATTTTATTTAATGCCAATTGTCAACGTTCAATTCTACCAAACGTGACTCAAAAATCGAATTTCGGGTGTGCCAAAGCACAAATCCGTTTTTTGGGTCACATTCGGTATAACATTATCTTACTTTCTCGCAATGCAAGCTGGCCGCAAGCTGCAGCAATGTCTTTTCCTTTCGTATATCTCCAAGTCGTAGGTATTCCTTGTTCCACGAGAATATCGCGAAAAACTTCGATCGCTTGTTTTTCTGGCCGATTAAGTTTAAGCCCTTCTACAGGATTGTAAGGGATCAAGTTAACTGTGCAAGGATGTCCTTTGATGAGCCTTGTTAGCTCAACTGCATCTTCAGGCCTATCATTGATATCTTTCATCAATGTGTATTCATACGTGATATCACGCCCGGTTTCTTGAGAATAATGCAACATGGATTCTAAGATCCCCTCAATAGAGTATCGTCGGGCGAAGGGGATAATTTTCTGACGGATCCTCTGATTGGGTGCATGGAGTGATAAGACGAGGTTCACTTTGAAATCTTCCTTAGAAAATTGATATATCTTATCAATAATTCCTACCGTGGAAACGGTGATGCGCCTTTGAGAAAATCCAAATCGTTGAGGATCGATTAAAAAACGGATCGCTTGGGTCACTGTATCATAGTTTTCAAACGGCTCACCCATCCCCATAAACACTACATTCGTGACCTTTTCATTTTTTCCGCGGAGGAATTGATCAATCCAATACACTTGTTCAACAATCTCTGCAGCAGCCAAATTGCGGATCAAGCCTTTCTTACCCGACGCGCAAAATGCACAACGTGCAGGACATCCCACTTGAGAAGAGACGCAAACAGTACGTCTATCTGGTGCATAAATTAAAACCGACTCAACAAGTTTACCATCGCTCAGCTCCCATAAAAACTTAGTTGTTTCTCCATCAAGAGAATCGACCCGCTCGACTTCTTTAATTGAACGGGTTGAAAAAAGCGTATCACAGGTAATGCGAAGAGCTTTTCCAAGATCGCTCATTTTAGAAAAATCGTCGATCCGCTTTTCATAAAGCCAAGACAGGAGTTGCCCTGCTCGAAAAGATTTTTCTCCTCGTGCTGAGAGAATTTCTTTGATTTCTTCTTGTGTTAAGCCGTGTAGTGAATTCATCTGATAATTATTTTTTTCTTAATAAAAGCTTTTCTCAAACCATTTACCATCCAATGGAACCAAACCACGTAGTTGTGTGCTACCCATTGGAAAAGACCAAACGTGATACCAAAATAACGCCAAAGAATTATAGCAGTCTCCCAGTACCTACGCAAAAGGATGCTTGGCTGTTCCTTCTGATAATCGTAATCTACAATGACTTTCTTAAAAAAATGCTTTGAAATCTTTGGTGAAAGAATCAATCGACATATCAATTCAAATGCACTTTGAAAACTAAACTCTGTGCAGAACAATCCTTGTTTTAGCAGAAGTTGCCGCGAAAACCAAAAAGCATGCAGACGTTGAGGGATGTTAACCTTCATGAGATCACGTCTGGAGATCCGCTGCATCAAGATTTCAGGTTCCTTAAAGCTTGACCTCAAGATTTGTCCGGTATATACCAACTCAGGCTCATCTTTTTCCTTCAAAAAACTTTCAAATGTCTGTAACGCTCGATGGGACATATAAAACTCACCCGCACAAAGAATATGGACATAAGTTCCTTGCGCCTTGTCAATGGCTTGATTCAATCCTTGTGCAAAATTGAGATCTTCTACATGAATGATTCTCAAAGAGGGGATCCTCTTATCGATCACAGTTTTCTGTTTTGCGGTGTAACCAAAAGGAACCAAAAAACACTCAAAATTTTTCTCCTCTTGTTGCGCTGCTAGACTTTCCAAAGTGAATGGCAAGAGGTGCGCATTTTCTTCAGTTACAGCTACAAGAATGGAGAAATATGGGGTCATTGCAAGCGCTCAGTAAAAAATTTTGGCAGCTCATCCACAGAGATCCGCTGTTGCAGCATGCTATCTCTTTCTCTCACAGTCACAGTCCCGTCTTCTAATGTTTGGTAGTCAACGGTAACACAGAACGGTGTTCCGATCTCATCATGACGCCGATAGCGTTTCCCGATAGCGCCTCCATCATCATACTGCGTACAACCGACCATCCTTAATGAGCGGAATATCTCCTCTGCTTTTGTCACAAGCTGTTCTTTTTTCATCAAAGGGAAAACAGCAATTTTTACCGGAGCGATTTTTGGATCGAGATGTAATACGGTGCGTGTTTCCCCATTTTCTAAAAGTTGTTCCTCATACGCATCACAAAGAAGCGCAAGGAATGTACGGTCTAATCCAAATGTCGGCTCAATGACATGGGGAATATATTTTTCTTGGGTCTTCGGATCTGTATATTCCAATGGAGTCTTAGAAAATTGAGCATGTCGATTAAGGTCAAAATCTGTGCGGTATGCTAATCCATAAAGCTCTTGCTTGCCAAATGGGAAATCGTAGTGAATATCGACAGTCCGTTTCGAATAATGAGACAGTTTGTCCTTGGGATGTTCAGCCAAAGAGATGCGGTCTTTAGAAAGGCCGATCATCGCACACCACTTTTGCATTTCAAGAAGCCAGTCTTCAAATGTCTGCTCCCATTTCGAAGGATGGATAAAATATTCGATCTCCATTTGTTCAAACTCGATCACGCGGAACAAGAAATTTCCTGGAGTGATCTCATTGCGAAATGCCTTACCAATCTGCGCCACACCAAAAGGAACTTGGACACGCATCGTGTCGATGATGTTCTTGAAATCGAGAAAAATTGCTTGGGCAGTTTCTGGTCTCAAGTACGCAATGTCATCCCCTTGTCCACTTGTCTTGTTAAGACTTGTAGAAAACATCAAATTGAAATAGCGTGCAGGAGTCCAAGACTTTGCTCCACAGCGCGGGCACGAAATTTTCTCTTGTACGATGATGGCATTAAGTGCATCGAGGTCCAATCCTTCTACATCACGGTGCAAAGCCTGCTCAATTAAATGATCAACACGGAACCTACTTTTACATTCTTTGCAATCGATTAAAGCATCATTGAACCCTTCAACGTGACCAGAAGCTTCCCAAGTCTTTGGATGAAGTAAGATCGGACCATCTAGACCTACCATATCAGTACGCATGTGGACAAAGTGCTTCCACCAGAGGTCGCGGATATTTTTTTTCAGTTCGGCACCATAGGGGCCGTAGCTATAAGTATTGGCAAATCCGCCATATAGATCCGAACCTGGATAGACAAAGCCTCGACGTTTGCAGAGCGCGACGACTTTGCGCAAACGATCATTTTCTTGAGCCTGCATAAAATACCTCTAATTAGACCTCTTGCGTAACTAAGGTTCTGTCGATTTTCGAGTTCTTTTGAGCAAATTCTCGATTCATTGGGAAGGATCAATATCAGCTTACAAGATATTGATCCTTCCCAATGAATCGAGAATTCGCCAAAATAATCTCGAAAATCGACGAACCCTTAGTAACGCAAGAGGTCTGTGACATCAAAGATATCACAGAATGCGATTACTCGGAAGGTCGTTAAAAGAAAGACATTTTTTAAAGACAGCGGGTGCTGTTAATCAATAATATTACGATGCTGGAGTGAGACTCCGATGAATTTATCTACCACTCGTTCGCTACGCTCTCTAGAGAACACGGAGAAAGAATCAGATACCTTAATAACTAACAGTTTTTGCAATCTAAGAATTTTTCTCTGTGTCCCCCCCTCTCTAGTGAGCGTAGCGAACGAGTGGTAAAATAATTTCTTTAAGACCTAAATCAAAAAAGATGAGACCGTTGTGTGCGTTTTGCCAATTCTTCAAGCTGCTTTGATAATACAAAATTATAGAATGCGATTACTCGGAAGGTCGTTAAAAGAAAGAGATTTTTTTAAAGACATTCGATGTCGAGTGGAGGCAATGAAGTTATAGATCCCATTGATCCCCCAAGGGATAAAGCAAAGCCAACCGGCAAGCTTCCATATCCCACCTAGCAACCAGAATACGCGAAAGGCCGCTTGTCCTCTCGTCCAAATTTTCATTACAATTTTTTTTTGATAGTCTTCTACAAGGACCAGGGTCGATAATTCAGAATAATGGGGATATTGGTCCGAGAGGACCTCACGTGCTTTTTTCCCTTGCAAAGGGGAAATTTTGAATAAGTTATTTTTATCAATCGAGATAATCTTCAATGCCGTATTCAGACACAGCGGACATTCTGCATCAATAAAAATAACATGGGTCATAATGAATTTATTTCAGGTGGAGTTCTTTTCAAGGCATCAAATTCCTTCGCCAGTAATAAGACTTCGTCTTCTGAACACATTCCACTTTGCATTTTTTGACGGATCACTTCTCTTTTTTCCATCCAGTTACGCGTAAGTATTTTTTTTACCGCTTCCAGCATGCCTTCACGCGCTTTTTGTAAATGGATTTTCTTATGCAGTAAATCGGAAAGGAGTTCGTGTTCTTCCGGTTTTTCCAGCATTCCACCTAATTGTAAAATGTCAGGATGGATCCCTTGATTGACTGCTTGAAAATAGACTGAAAATAATTCTCTACAAGGAGCATTTTTAAAATCGAGTGAGGAAAGATTATTACGAGCAATCGTCACTAGCTCTGGAATGTTTTCAGATGAGACGAGAAGCCAGCGCAATACATCCATTTCTAAAATTTTGTCCCCATCGATCGCAGTCGCATCTAAACGATTGAAACGAGGAACAACAGATGTTACGCGTTGGGATTGCAACACCATCTCCTCAGGCACTTGAGTAAGTTGCGCTAATTTTCTAAGAGTTTCATGCACCATTACTGGTTGTTCCCATGCTAGCACTTGGGTGCGAATCTTTTGGACCAAAGCGTTTTTCTCTGAGGGGGATTGTGAGTTCAGTCCTCTTCCATAGTGGGCAATCAAAAAAGGCAAATACTCAATACTTCCTGCTATCAAATCTGCGAACTGCTGGGGTCCTTTTTCTCTTACAAGAGCATCGGGATCTTTTCCTTCAGGAATGGGAACGATAAGTACCTCAACGCCCTTTTTCTGAAAAATATCGCCAATTTTAACGGCCGCTTCTCGCCCTGCTTTATCTCCATCGAGGGCAAGATATACTTTAATGACTCCTAGTTGCAAAAGGAGCGAAGCGTGACCTTCGCCAAAAGCAGTTCCCTGTCCTGCAACACAATAATCAAACCCTTCATAGATCAAGCGCAACGCATCGATCTGTCCTTCCACGATCAAAGCCTTCCTATCCTTGGCAATTTTCTGTCTGCAATAGGACAGGCCGAACAACACAGAGGATTTTTTAAAAAGGACTGTCTCCGGTGTGTTCACGTATTTTCCACCATGGGTCTCTTCACGAAATTTTCTTCCAGAAAAACCAATGACATGGCCCATTGGATCGCGAATTGGAAATAAGATCCGATCGTAAAAGAAATCACGCCGACTGCCATTTTGTGGGGGATGAACAAGTCCAGCATTTTCCAAATCTTCCCAGCTTGCATCAAGGGATCTAGCAGAACGTAAGAGAAAATCTCTTAGGTTTGGAGCATATCCAATCCCAAAACGTTGGATGAATTCTAGATCGATCCCTCTCTCATATAGGTAATGGAGCGCTTCATGCCCTTCTGCAGTATGCAGAAGATTGAAATGATAGAGTTGTTCGACTGCGTTAAGCACGCGCCTAAGCACTTGCTTAGATGGCCCTTCAGGAGTTTTATCACCGCTTTTCTCTAGTTGGACATTAAATTTTTCAGCTAAAAACTCAATTGCTTGAGTAAAGGTCCACTTGGCATAGCTCATCAAAAAAGAGAAAGCATCACCATGAGCTCCACATCCGAAGCAGTGATAGTGAGAATCCCCTTTATTAACGATAAACGAAGGGGTTTTTTCGTCGTGAAACGGACAACACGCTTTGTATGATGCCCCAGAACGCTTTAGAGGTATGTGCTGGGAGATCACCTCGACGATATCGATCTTGTGTCTGAGAAGCTCTAGACTTTCTTTAGAATACATATGCTTAACTATATACGGACGATTGACTTTCGCAAGCTTTTTTTACAATTATTTATTATTTATTGTTTTAATAATGTCAATTTAATATTGACTTTAAAAAACTCAAATCATATTATTGTAGAAACACTTACAACAATTTTAATTAAAAACAACACTATGTCATCAATTAGCCAAACAAACAAACCAATAGACCCTAATCTTTACAAAACTTTGCACTTTAACCAATTAACTTGCCGTCCTTCTGGAGCCCCTACTTCAAAGCCAACTTCTCCTCTATCTTTAAACTTTTCAAATTACCAAACAGTTCTAAACACAAATTTATCGACCCAAGAAAAAGAGTGTCTTGCCTTAAGATTTAAACATTTTTCAGGATTAGGAAATACTACCTTTAACGCAGAACAAAAAGAAGTCAACGACTACTTAAAAAGCCTCTCAAAAGGGATGTATAATCCCCAGCTCAACGGACTTCAATTGCTCTTTTGTCAAATGTTTATAAATAAAAAAGACCTACCAGTTCAATTTAGCAATTACAGCGCTCTTTCACTAAACGGAAAAGTAGAAAAACTTACAGATATGATTGATAGAGTCAATCACCGTCTTCTCCTCAATATGAGCCTCATTCAAGAGTCTCTTAAGCGCGACGAAAAAATTACTGAAGACCTTATCGGAAGCGACATTAATGAACTTCTAGGTTTTTTAAAAACATTTCCAGAAGGCTCGATAAAGGAAGGCTCAAGTTTAAGTAAATTGCAAACTGCTTTAGAAATGCTCTTAAAGTGCTCAAAAGACAAAGGAAAACTATTCCCCATTCTACTTCAACCGCTCGACCAACTTCATTTAGTTGATACGCAAACAACTCAAGCTGATTTATTGACATTCTCTCAAAATAAGCTCTTTATCTTAAGTAATAGCGTTTTTCTTTTATGTGAAGGGATCAAGCAATATAAGAAAGAATTGGATGACAATCAAAATAAGATTGCCAAAACGCTGAATGAAAAAAGCCTTAAAAACATTCCGACCTTAAAAGACTCATTTCTTAAGTTTCAAGACACAACAAAAAAAATAGAAACTCTTTTAAAAACTGCTCACACTTTGGCGGACTTGGTTTCAAATCCACGTCTTCTCGCAGCTGAAGAAAAAATCTGTTCCGAAGGACCTCACCAAACCTTAAAACTCCTCGAAGAAATTAGAGAAGGACAAGAATTATTTTACTCTTTGTATTTAGAATTCATTGAATTATTAAAAAACGAACAATTGCATTTATTAAATGTTTTAAAAGATTCCACTAAAAATAAAACTTTCATCTCAGCGATATCTGACAACCTAACAGTCCTCGGATTAAAATTTGATCTCTTCATTAAACCTCCACTGTCAATTCTTAGGAAAACACTTCCTGCAACTACAGACCTTGCAGTTATAGATTTGAAAAAAACAAACTCGTTCCTTCAATCTATGAAACAAGAGTTTCCTCTTGTTATTTCTTTATCTTGTCATCTCCGATGGATCGACGTTTTCACTATCTCTGCTTTAAACCCTCTGCTAAAAGACGCATTAAGTAAACCCTCTGAGAAAGTTTCTGACCTGATAACAAGTCTTTTTGCCTTCAGCAATGATATTAATATCCTTCGAAGCAACCTTAATATGTCTGGGGCAAAAGGGTGTCTCAAAGATGTTCACCTCATTACCGATAACCAGGAGCACCTGCAAAAAGCAAATGCAACATTAAGCGATCCGAAAATCTATCATCTGGACTTATTAGATAAAGCGATGATTAATCGGGAGGATTACGGATATCCTTTAGACTTCTCAAGCCCTCTTTTTCTCTATCACTCACTCTCTTTACCGTTGGGTGGAATTGATGCTATTGATAAACCTCTGCTGAGTTTTTTTAATCAGACAATTGAAACAGCCACAGCATACGCAACAAATAGCATGAATGTAATAAAATTCTTGGCGGAAGAAAGAGATCCTCTATCAACTGAAATGGACACATATAAAGACCAATGGTTTGATTTTTATCAAAAAACCATCGACTTGCTATCAACGCCGCTCTCTTCGCAAGATGATGTCACCACATTAAGTCTATCGCTTAAAAAACACTTTAACCATCCTCCTTACCCTTCAGAAGATATTGCAGATGCTTTAGAGAATAAATTAACCCAAGAAAGCAAACATGAGAACCGTGCTATTCAAAATGCTATTGCTGATTTTTACTTCTTAAAAACTTCTGTATTATCAAGCTTACTACGCCTTGAAACTCGAACACAAACAACTTTGCCATCTAAAGAAAAGAAAGCCATCCCAAAGCTTGTACAAATTGATGTCCCTGAACCCGAGATTCAAGTTGATGATGTTTCTAAAACTTCAATGGAAACACAATCTAAGCTAATAGAATCGCCGCTAAAGGCCATGAGTTTCATGCAGCTTTTTCAACAACTGCATTCCAACCTACAATCGTTAGAATCATTCAAATTGTATTCAGGTACAGGAAAAGAACAAGAAATTATCTTAAGAAACGACCGGATAGAAAAAAGCCTAGGAAATTTGCGACATCAACTATTAACTCTGCAATCGTTAAGATCAATTCCTGACGTATCTTATCTTCAAGTAGAAGCACTACAAAGAGCCAACGCACTCTTAATTGAATCTGCTTTAAATTATATCTTTGCCTTCAGTGAAGTTAAAGATTCCCAAGGAAAACACGTGGTCGTCTCAGATGAAGTTTCGCGATGGCAGCATCAGCTCATGGAAATGGTTCGTTTAATCCGCAATTCAGGCCAAACTCTCCCTCTTAGCAATCAAGAAGAACTATTTCTTCAAAACATCTCTTCTATGCTCTCAAAAGCAGTGAATCCCTCGCACTTTCCAAGTGATCCACGCTTAACTTCTCTAAAAAAACTCCAATCATCTTTAGAGACTAAAAAATCAGAAGAAATATTAAAAATTGCCGCTTTAGCGGCTTGGAAAGAATCTGCTTCAGCTATTCACATCTGCAACCATTTGTTGTTCAATAATTTGAACAGTTCTTATGCTGCTCTTCCCTTGGTTAATTGTGAACTTCCTAAAAATTTTTCCGCAGCTAGTCATATTAAATATCAAAATACCTCCCTTGAGAATGTCTTAACAACATACAGTCAACTTGAAGAACACATGCAAGAAGAAGACCACACCATTCGCGTGCCAGGTGAGCCCCTATTGCAACATTTGTTCCGCACTCAACTAGTGTCCAGAAATTTCCAAGACATCGCTTTCCATTTGAATATTGCTAAGGAAGGACTCGCAGTCTTAGAAACAAAAAGAGCAACTTTTCCTGAGGTCAACGCCTTATTTCTTCATTTAAGTTTATCGGTTGAGAAAAGCATGAAGATCATGACATTAATGCTCCCAATCTCTTCGGGAAACAACAATCAGACCGGACAACATGCCCTTTTTGAAGTGGTGAACAACCGCCCTAGAAGATACGACCACCATTTAGTGCGCAATCTTTCCCTACTCCAATCCAACCTACCGGATTCTTTAAATTTAACTTTATCTAATGACTCCAAACAAACAATTGAAGAGTTTGCCGAATATGTAGGTGAATTGAGTCGTTATCCTTCAGGAAGAACGGGAACTATCGCCAAAATAATGGACGAACTTAAAACCCTTAATCTTCTCATCGACAATGCCTGCAATGCTTCCCTCTCTCAAAAAGAAGAAGAAATCCTCATCCAACGGTGTGGAAAAGATAGCTCTACATGGATCAAAACTCTTAAAAGCCAATTGCAATCTCTACAGTTTAATGAACTTCGCCCTAGGGCCATGTTTTTATTGAGCACAACTGACGCTCTGCTTCAGCATGCGCTCCGCTTAATAGACCGCTGATTTTTCTTGAGCATTTCCCGTAACCATCGGATAATCCCCCTCAACATGAGGATTTCCGATGGTTACGCTCGCAGAAGAAAGTAAAGTCTCTCCTATGATGGCCCAATGGCATGCTTGTAAAAAACAGGCGCCGCAGGCTTTACTCTTTTTTCGCTTGGGTGATTTCTATGAGGCCTTTTACGATGACGCCTCGATCCTATCAAAAGAGCTCGACCTCACTTTGACCAAACGTCAAGAAATTCCTATGTGTGGAGTTCCTGCTGTCACAGTTGAGACTTATATCGACCGCCTTGTCGCTAAAGGCTTCCACGTCGCTATTGCTGAACAGTTAGAAGATCCTAGGCAAGCAAAAGGGATCGTCAAAAGAGAAATTGTTCGGACCGTCACACCGGGAAGCGTGATCAATTCCACGTTACTCAATGACAAGAACAACAATTTTTTTGCATGCATCAGGCAAATCAATTCTTCCTTTGGACTCGCTTGCATCGATTTGACCACATCGGATGCGCGGGCGTGCCATTATGATAGTTTAGATTTACTTAAAGATGAGCTCTGTTGCTTAAAACCTGCTGAGATTTTAATACAGCAAAAATTCTTTAATGATCATGCCTCGTTTATTGAAGATTTAAAATTACTGTGGCCTGTGTGCATCAACATCCAGGAAGACAATTTTTTCAACGATGCACAAGCAACACAGTTTCTATTAAGCCATTTCCAGGTTATCAGTTTGGATCGCTTTCCTTTTGCAAAAAGTCCTTCTTCTGCTTGTGCTTTTGGAGTGCTGCTCCTTTATCTGCGCAACCAATTAAGTCTCTCTGTCAACCATCTCAAATCCGTGCGCACCGAATCGACAAATCAGTACCTCCAAATTGATCATGCGACACAACGCCACTTAGAACTCTTTGAAAGCAGCGCCACGGGAAGCAAAAAACTTTCCCTGCTCCATTTACTCGACCATACTCAAACACCGATGGGAGGACGTCTTTTACGTCAATGGCTATCCCATCCTCTACAGAACATCCGCTTAATCAAACAACGTCAGTCGGCTATTTCCACATTTTTAGAAAACATTTCACTTGCATCTCATCTTGGACAACTCCTTGGTGAGATCAGAGATCTCGAACGGCTCATTATGAGGATCGAGACTGGCTATGCTTCTCCAAGAGACCTCTTTGGACTCAAGTTGTCATTGAAGCAAATCTCTCCAATTGCCCTATTACTACAAGCTGTTGACAGCCCATTGCTCAACGAAGCGCGTGCGCAATTAAAAGATGTCTCTGAGGTAGCTAAAAAAATTGACCAGGCGCTTGTGGAAGACCCCCCATTAAAACTTAGTGAAGGAGGGATCATCCGATTAGGATATCATCCTGAGATTGATGCATTGCGGGCATTACAAAGCGGAGGAGCTGAATGGGTGCAAAACTATCAACAAACCCTGCGAGAGGCAACTCAAATAAAGACCCTCAAGGTGGGTTACACACAAGCATTTGGATATTTCATTGAAGTGAGTCGTGGACAATCTGATCGAGTCCCTCAAGAATTTCAAAGAAGACAAACTCTAGTCAATGCAGAACGGTTTATCACACCCGAGCTCAAAGAATTCGAATATAAAATTTTACATGCCGAAGAGAGACTGCGCGCATTGGAACAAGAACTTTTCCACACATTAAGACGAGAAATAGGTGCTCATGCACACACAGTGCGCTCTATTGCAACAGCAATTGCCGAAATCGATTGTCTCAATGGACTTGCCTTTGTCGCAAGACGACACCGCTATGTGCGCCCGGAGATTGATGAAAGCGATGATATTTTAATAGAAAAAGGGCGCCATCCGATCGTCGAAGCCACTGTTGCCGCCCATAGCTACATCCCCAACGATGTCACCTTGAATCCCCAGCAACGACTTAAGCTCATTACGGGCCCAAACATGGCTGGCAAATCCACATACATCCGTCAAACAGCTTTGATTGTGATCATGGCACACATGGGATCTTTTGTTCCCGCTTCAAAAGCGCGGATCGGTCTTATCGACAAAGTTTTTTCCCGGATTGGCGCGAGCGATGACCTCACACGCGGCCAGTCGACATTTATGGTAGAGATGACAGAAACTGCACATATTTTAAAAAATGCCACACCAAAATCCCTGATCGTACTTGATGAAATTGGCCGAGGAACAAGTACATACGATGGGATCTCAATTGCCTGGGCTGTGGCAGAATATCTCCTCACACATAATCCACCTTTGGGCAAAACTCTTTTTGCCACCCATTATTTCGAGCTGACAGAACTTAAAGATAAAATGCCAATGGCAGCCAATTACACTGTAGCTGTGAAAGAAACTGCTGAAGGAATTGTCTTTTTGCACAAAATCATCCCTGGTATCGCTGACAGGAGCTATGGAATCCATGTCGCAAGGCTCGCTGGACTCCCTTATTCAGTGATCCAAAAGGCCAACCAACGTCTTGCCCTTCTAGAGAACAAAGATAGCTTACCCAAAAAAGCTCCCAAAACTGACCAGTTCGATTTGTTTGCTCCCCTAGCTCCAATAGAACATCCGATTATTGCTGAATTAAAAAAAATGGACCTTAATCAACTGACGCCAATGAATGCACTACAGCAAATCCACAATTGGCAGAAGGATATCCATGCGCTTTGAAACAAAGCAACTTGAACTATTCCCTGTTCAACCTGGCGTTTACCTCATGAAAAATGAGGAAAAACAAGTCATCTACATAGGAAAAGCAAAAAATTTAAGAGCCCGCGTTAAACAATACTTCCAGAAAGGGGGCGATGGAAGAGCGATGATCCCCTTCCTCATCGACGAAACTATCATAATCGATACTATAGTCGTCTCTTCAGAAAAAGAAGCGCTCTTACTTGAAAATACCCTAATCAAAAAACATCAACCAAAATACAACGCGATCCTTAAAGACGATAAAACATTCATCAGTTTGATGATCAACAACCAACATCCATGGCCGATGATCCGTTTGGTCCGTTATAAAGGAAAGCCACCAAAAAAAGGTTTGTATTTTGGCCCCTACACCAGCGCATATGCTGCACGAAAAACCTTCGAGCATTTAAAGCAGCTCTTTCCGTTGCGCCAATGCTCAGACGATGAGCTCAAAAATCGTACACGCCCGTGCTTACTCTATGGTATCAAACGCTGTATTGCCCCTTGCGTAGGCAAATGCACTAAAGAACAATATCAAGCATTTGTGGACGGAGCGATCCATTTTTTAAGTGGGCATAACAAAGAGATCGTGGAAGACTTAAAACGAAAAATGCATGCGGCCTCAGAAAAGCTTGAGTTTGAGAAAGCAGCAGCATTTTTAGAGACGATTCGCGGCCTAGAACAAGTAATGTATTACGACCAACATGTAGTCCATACTTCTGTTTGCGATTGCGACATTTTAGGGCTCCATCGCCAAGCTGATGAAGTGATACTCATGCAGCTCTTCTTTCGAGATGGCAACCTCGTGGGCTCAGAGCACTATAGCTTTTCAAACATTCTTGAAGAAGATGAAGAGCTCATCTCCTCCTTTATTTTGCAACACTATAAAGGCAAAATCCCTTTGCCAAGCGAAATCCTTGTCCCCTGTACGCTTAAAGAAAGTCTAGTATTAGGAGAAATTTTGTCTGAAGGGTTACAAAAAAAGATCCATATTCTCCATCCTCAAAAAGGGGAAAAGCGCACTTTAATCTCTCTTGCTGAAAAAAACGCCATCGCTGCTTTCAAACAAGAAAAAGATGAATCTGAGCTTCAAGAAAAAATGTTGCTCGACCTGCAGGAGACCCTCCATCTCAATCGCTACCCAGAACGGATCGAATGTTTTGACACCTCCAATCTTTCCGGCTCCGATCTCGTCGCAGCTATGACAGCTTTTACTGATGCTAAGCTTGACCGCAACCGCAGCCGCGTCTATAAAATTCGCGACATCCTCAAAGGAGATGATTATGGTGCGTTGCACCAAGTCCTCACAAGGAGGTTATTGCGTGCTAAAGATGAAAACGACCTTCCTGATCTCATCATCGTCGACGGCGGCAAGGGTCAGCTTAACGTTGCACTAAACGTCTTCAAAGAGCTCGACATCGCTTCTGTAGATGTCATTTCAATTGCGAAGGAAGAAGGGCGCCATGATAAAGGGATGACAAAAGAAAGAGTGTTCATCCCCCACCAAAACGATCCAGTCCAACTCCCTATCCATTCTCCATTAATCCTGTTACTGCAACGGATACGCGATGCGACGCATGATAAGGCTATAGGCTATCACCGCAAACGCCGCAAAACTAGAATATTGACTACCCAAGCGTTGAGCATTCCTGGCATCGGACCTATTAAGAGCAAACGTCTGCTCGAGCATTTTGGCAGCTTGAAGCGTGTGCGCGCAGCAAGCGATGAAGAACTCGCTTCAGTGAAAGGGATCAACAAGCGCGATATCACTGCCATCCGCTCATGGTATTCTGAAAAGTAGATGGGCCGCTATTTTTAAGTCTTTAATTGTTAATAAGTTAAACACAGAAAAGCAAATATATGTCGATTTTTTATGGAAAAATCGACATAATTCAGGCATATGTCGAAATAATCGACACGTCAGTAAATATTGAAAAAAATCCATGCGCTTTGACCCATTAGTACCTTACAACGACCTACCCCTTTTACCACCTAGGCAAGAATTAGAAACCAAAGCCATTCTAAAAGAAGTGATCGATGCCAGTAGATCTTTGGCCGAACTCAAAGGTGCCGCACAACAACTTCCTAATCAAACATTACTTATTCAGTCCATCGGATTACAAGAGGCTAAAAATTCTTCAGAAATAGAAAATATTGTAACAACTAATGACCAATTGTATTTAGCTTTCGCAGATACTAATCCAAAGATAGACTCTCAAACAAAAGAAGTCATTTTTTATAAAAATGCTCTATGGCATGGCTACAAATCAATTACGGAAAAAAAACGTCTACTTACAACACCTCTAATTGAAGAATTAGCGCAAATAATCGTGAACAATACAGAAGGGATAAGGAAGCTTCCCGGAACTAAATTAACAAACCCACTCAATGGTAAAGTTATTTATATCCCACCTGAAGGAGAAGCAATTATTCGCAAAAAACTTTCTAACCTAGAAAATTTTTTGTATGCAAACCAAGATTACGATCCGCTTATAAAAATGGCAATAATTCACTATCAATTTGAAGCAATCCACCCATTTTCTGACGGCAATGGTCGTGTTGGAAGAATTTTGAACATCTTGTATCTTATTCATGAAAACTTACTAACAATTCCTATTCTTTATCTTTCTAGATATATAATTGAAAATAAAAAAGATTATTATTTAGGTTTAAGAAATGTTACTGAAAAAAATGAATGGGAATCATGGATCAGATTTATGTTGAAAGGGATTACACAAACTGCTCTCCAAACAAAAAATTGCATACTTAAAATTATTGAATTGATGCAAAAAACAACACTTGTTGTTCAAGCTAAAACTCCAAAGATCTATTCTAAAGATCTGATCGAGATTATTTTTAGCCAGCCTTATTGCAAAATTCGATTTCTTGAAGAAGCTGGAATCGCACGAAGACAAACTGCGTCGCGATATCTACAAGAATTGGAAAAAATTAAGATACTCAAAAGCATCAAAATCGGCAGGGAGCAATACTATATCAATCATGCTCTATTAAGAATATTGAATGCATCATAAAACTTATATACATGCTAAACTATAACATGCTTATTGTTAGCTATTAAGATTTATTAAATTGCGTAAAAAATAAATTTTAGTACAAACTGAAGTTCAACTTCGGATTGTACTAAAAATATGTTCCAAAGAGAAATTGAACCCGAACTCCTAGAATTGGCAAATTGAGATTAAATCCTCTAAAACTTTCCATTCCGATTTTTTTAAAAACATTGCAGTATTTTCAAAAACTTGTTGGAGACCGCGCTACGAAAGGATATATCATTAATGCAGGAGAATAAGAACAGAATGTCCATACCATCGAATGGTTGAATTATAGTGGTTTAAGTTTTAGATGATACAATGGGCCGCAAGATTTTTGCATGGAACATAGCGTGGAGAACGAGGTGACTTTGTAAAGTCAGTGAGTTCGAACGCGAAGTTCCATGCAAAAAGATGCGGATGGATTTTATCATTTAAATCTTAAACTACTATATAAACGAGCTATCGAGGCTGTAAAAAAATGAATTCTCTTAAAACTCCTTTTCGGCTGCACACTCTTAAACTCCTCAATCGAATAGTGATGGCCCCAATGACACGCAGCAAATCCAAACACCATATCCCTGGGCCAGATGTCGCAGAGTATTATCAAAGACGGGCAGCTGGAGATGTCGGGCTTATCATTACCGAAGGAACAGTCGTCAATCATAAAGCGGCTCATGGATATCCCGACGTTCCTAATTTTTATGGAAAAGAAGCGCTCGATGGCTGGCGGCATGTTGTAGATGCAGTTCATAAGGAGGGAGGGAAAATCTTCCCTCAACTCTGGCATGTTGGCAGTGTACGGCAAATGCACAATTGTCATACTTCTGGGGTTGATAATCCTAAAGGGGAATGCATACATGAGGGAAAAGTGCCAGGCTTTGCTCCATCTGCCATCGCTCATCCTTACGTGAAAAACGCTGAGGTTCCTCATGAGATGAGCTTGCACGATATAAAAGATGTCATTGAGGCATTTGCTCATGCCGCTCGTGACGCACAAATGCTCGGATTTGATGGTGTTGAGATCCATGGAGCTCATGGGTATTTGATAGATCAGTTTTTTTGGGACTACACCAATAAACGCACAGACCAATATGGAGGAAAGACTTTAGCTGAGAGGACTCGTTTTGCAGTGGAATTGGTCCAAGCAGTGCGCAATGCAGTTGGCAAAAACTTCCCTATTGATTTTCGTTATTCTCAATGGAAGTTGGGCAACTACAATGCTAAGCTCGCTTATTCTCCAGAAGAATTAGAGTCGATGCTCATCCCATTGGCAAATGCAGGAGTGGATATTTTTCACGCAAGTACCCGTCGATTTTGGGAGCCGGAATTTCCAGGTTCACAATTAAATCTCGCAGGATGGACAAAAAAACTTACCGGGAAACCTACGATCACAGTGGGCTCTGTTGGATTAGATGCTGATTTTATTGCAACAATGGAAGGAACAACTATTCCGCATCCTACCCTTGCACAAATGCAAATACTTTCTGCGGCGCTTGAAAAAGGTGAATATGACTTAGTTGCAGTGGGACGAGCTTTGCTCGGAGACCCCTATTGGTTTCAGAAAATTTCGCAAGGGCGTGTCAATGAAGTTATTTCATTCTCGAAAACATCCCTTGAGGGTCTGTACTAAGAGACTGCTCTCAAACTTAGAGTTGAGAACAGTCTCTAACGGGAATTGTACCTAGCGATTCTGTGATCTCAATGTCCGTGACCATGTCTTGAATAGATGCTAAATCAGAAGTACGCACACCAGAATGGTAATAATCAAGAAAAGCTCTCCACTCCTCAAGTAATTTGTTTGGCTTCTTTAATAGAAGCATAATCTTGTTTTGGGTTGGAGAAATGATTTCCAAATAGTCAGTCTGCTCCTTATCATACACAAGCTTAAGAGCAGTGCTGTTTGAGCAATGCAGCGTAATTTCTCTCACTTGTGGCGGCGTTGCAAAAGAGCTAAAAGATTGGATCGATATCGTAGGAGTTTTTATCTCGTATTCGACAAGAGCAAGAGGGATGAGCTTGTCTGGCTCGTTAACATATAGTGCCTTTTGCTGCTTTTCGTCCACAATGGAAATATTATAATCGCGTTTAAAACACGTTATTGACAAAGGTTCACTTGCAATTCCTAATGCAGGAAAAATCCTGTTAAGCACAAGATCGACAGGATGTGTAGCTTCATCAATATGAACTCCAGCAGAAGGACGTGTGGGGGCTCGTTGTTTTTGCCACTGAACAGTAACTTTTTCAAGCTTCAACCGATTCTGGTGTATATAGTCTATTGACTGATTGATAATTGGAGAATTCCGAAACAAATATCCGCATGTAATAGGAATCTCTCTTTCGTATTTTTTTTCTTTTAAAACCAACGCCAATTCCCGTGCTTGCTTTGCTGTTTCCACTAAAGGTTTTTCTACCAAAAGTGCTGGAAGGCAAGCATTATCGCTAAAATCTAAAATTTGTTGAATCACATCATAATGTGTTTGCGTATTCGACACGACAACAACAATGTCAGGATGCAGTAGGGAACAAGCAGCTTGGACATCCTGAAAACTTGGATATGGGATACCTTTTAAACGTACAGGATCTGTATCAACAACTCCTACAATTGTCACCTTGCCTTCTTGCTGTAGAAGTTCAAGAGTTTTGACGTGGTTTGCACCCATAAATCCATGCCCTACTACAAGCACTGAAGGCGTTTGCTTAGGCGCAAAAGCTATTAAAGGATGCGGCAAAGCAAATACAATAAACAGGAAGTATACAATTTGTTTCATCATGAGTGCTTGAGAACCAATTCTAATCGAGAGAAGATCGATTTTAATACATCCCCTTAGATCACGCAATCACAAATTTAAAGAAAAAAAGAGCGGCTATGATCCAAATGATAATATTGACCTCTTTTACTTTACCGGCTATGAGTTTACATAGAGGATACAAGACAAGACCAAATCCTATGCCAATTCCAATGCTATATGATAGAGGAATGCCGGCAAAAACTGCCAAGGCAGGGATCCAATCAGAAGGATCTTCAAAAGTTAAATCCTTTAATGACTTGATCATCATCGCTCCGACAACAAAGAGTACGGGAGTAATTGCAAAAGTTGGAATTGAAGCAGCAAGAGGTTCAAAAAATAAAGAAACAAGGAACATACCAGCAACAGTTAGAGCAACAAGCCCTGTTCTTCCTCCTGCCGCAATTCCTGAGGCTGATTCGACAAAGACCACAGCTGGTGAAGATCCACAAAAAGCCCCTCCAAATGTCCCTATCACATCAGGCAGCAAGGCCCTTTGCATTCTAGGCAACTTACCTTGTTTATCAAGATACCCGCCTTGATAAGCAAGGCCCATCAGTGAGCCTGAACTATCGAACAAGCATATAAAGACAAAAGCAAAAACGACCATCCACAGATCTTTTGTAAGTGCTCCTTGAATATCAAGTGCGCCGAAAGTCGCTGTACTAAAACTGGGCCAGTCTAAAATCCCTTCCCACTGTACATACCCTAAAATCAGACCCACAAGCCAGTTGACCAAGATCCCAATTAACATCGCAGAATTGACTCCTCTTGCCATGAGAGCAGTAATGACGATGATCCCAAAAATAGTAAATGCTGCTTCAGGTGTCAGTAAATTCCCTACAGTAATTAATGTATTAGAATTGGGTACGATCATTTTCGCATTGTTGAGTGCGATAACAACAAGGAACATACCCACCCCAGCAGTCGTCGCTATTTTTAGCCCTATTGGGATCGCGCGTATAATTCTTTGCCTTAGCTTAGTGATCCACAATAGCAGCAAGACAATGCTTGTAACAAACACAACTCCCAATGCTGTCTGCCACGGGATTCCCATCCCAATGACCACAGAATAAGTAAAATAGGCATTCATCCCCATACCAGGAGCAACGCCTATAGGATAACGGCCCACCAATCCCATCAAAAATGTAGAAACAGCTGCAATGAGAAGCGTCGCAAGCATGACTGAGGAGAAATTCATTCCAGCCTTAGCGAGAATTAAAGGATTGACGACTATGATATAAGCCATCGTCGAAAATGTCGTAAGGCCAGCAAAAACTTCTTGCCGTATTGTCGTATGCTGGCGGCGTAAGTCAAACCATTTATTAAGAATAGACACAAGAACCCTACAAAATAATCACGTCTTCAAAGTGAAGGTAACATAAAAATCTTTTTTGTAGTCCAAAAGATGCGCGAGATGGTATCCCAAAACTTCCTCCGCTTTTTTTAAAAATTCTTCCTGTTCCTGAGGAATTTGGGAAATGTCAGCAAGTATTTCAATCTTTTGATCAGGATGGACTCTCACTTCGATCGCTGCAGGAGTTGCGGGAAAAGTATGTGTCCAAAATTGAGCAATGCTTCTCTCTATCAGATCAGAATCGACTTCATGAACAATCGACTGCATACGTACTCGGAATGCAAGCTTGCGGTTTAATACGTAAAATCCCATCGCTAAAAGGACACCAACGATCAATAACGCAGATCCTGCCCAGATCCAAAATGACCCTTTCGATAAAAGAGCATTAGCCATTTCAGCACGCGCAGAAGGGGAATTCCCAACCAATATTAATAAAAATCCAAGAAAGCTAATCCCTATCACAGTAAAAAAATGGACTAGAGAAAAAAGGGCATTGGACAAACGAAACATTGTTATCTCAACTTAAAGTCTGTTAGAGACCATCGATGAACAAAGCTTATGTCAATTTCCTGCTTCTTTGACGCTAAAATCGACTATGCCCTAATTCAGATAGGGGTCTCATAACGTGTTTTATTTTCCGGAAAGATTCTTATAACTCATCATTATATGCGCCTACAGGCTCATTAAATATCTTTTCAACTGGAGAATGAACTGCTTCCCCTTGCGGCTTCATCGGAATAAGGTTTTTAAATACAACATGGACAGAAGCTACATGAAGACCTGTCAGCTCACACACTTCCTTAGCTATCTTGGACTGGACTTCTTCTGCTTTAGATGGGATAGATAATCCATAGGCAATATTGATTTCAGCTCGAATGCGCACACTGCGAGTTTTTTGATCTTGCTCTACAAAAATTCCCTTAAGGCGATCCGCACTGTCTCTCCCTAGAAGGGTATCAATGATATTACCTTCTATCAAAGCAACTCCCTCAATCTTCATCAAGCATTGAAGGACGATCGATTGAAATAAACGGGACTCAATGTCGCGTATGAATACCGTTTCTGGTAGTTCAAACTCCTTAGTGTCGACATTTTTTAAGGGATTATTGCTCATATTACACCTTTCAAAACAATTACTCTGCGAAAAAAACTATAAGACAAAAGCCCACTTTATGCTAGATTTTTTATATATTTTCGTAGCATAAGATTTTTATGATGCACTTACTATTTATATTATCTTGGGTCTTGATCGGATACATCACTTCAAGACAGGCTGTCCGAAGAGGACGCAATCCCGCATTTTGGTTCTTTATAGGAATGATCTTTGGAGTATTCGGGCTGCTCACATTACTTTTGCTCCCTGGGCCCATGAGTAAACATGAATCTCAAAAAACGATAGCAACACCAGCACCTTCTCAACCCTTGACACCTCCTGATGAAATTCAAGGAAAAATTTGGTATTATCTCGACAACGAGCATCAACAGCAAGGCCCTATGAGCTTTGATAAGCTCAAAGATAATTGGCAAAAGCAAGCAATATCGGAACACACTTTAATTTGGAATGAGTCTCTAGATGAATGGAAGACTATAAAAGAAATTATTAAAAAAGAATGGCTTGAATTTTAAACAGGATAACGTCTCTTATGACGCATGTTATAAGAGACGCTTTAATCTGCTGCTTACCAGCTGGACTTAGTAACACCTGGGATAAGACCCATGTTAGCCATTTCACGGAAGCAAAGACGGGACAATTTAAACTTACGCAAAACACCTCTTGCCCTGCCAGTTAATTGGCAGCGGTTGCGCAAACGCACAGGAGAAGAGTTGCGCGGGAGTTTGTTGAGAGAATGCTGCGCTAAGAGACGTTCCTCTTCGCTGGAATTCAAATCTAATACGATTGCTTTGAGTTTTTGTCTCTTATCCCATTTTAGTTGGACAAGACGTTCGCGCTTTTTTTGCTTTGCTATGGAAGACTTAGTAGCCATAATCTCCGATAATTTCCAAATTATTTTTTGCGTGCAGGCCCTTTCTGGCGCTGCTTGCGATTGGGGTCTTGCTTGTTGATCACATATATGCGTCCACGACGGCGCACGATTTTATCTCCCTTGGAAGGGTCTGCTTTAATAGAAGCTCTTACTTTCATTGGTCAATTCTCTAAAAAAGGTGAAAAATTCGTAAAGCATGATTTATATCGCACATCGAGATTTTTAGCAAACACTACTTAGAGCCTGTCTGCGCATTTTTAAATTTGCGGGACAGTTTATTTTCCGATTAAATCAATTATTTTAACCTCACACGACTTTATGAAGTCGAATGAAGTTAAAATAATCGATTTAATCTAAAAAGAAATCTGCCCTCCAAACTAAAAAATGCGCAGATAGGCTCATAGAGGTTCTGCCCACTGGAGATTAAATAAATAATTTTAAAGCCTCTCGTCGGATCAAAAAACCCGAAAATCGACAGAAATTGGAGATTGGATATAGACTGTTGGTTGAGCTAGTTGCAACATTAATTGCAAGGTAAGCTATGACTTCTGATTTTTATTTCCGCTTAGAGGTATATGCCAGAAGAAATTGATATTTTAAAGCTTGTTTGTCATAGGCTAGACGTTGCCAATGTTCCATACATGTTGACAGGTTCACTAGCCGCTAATTTCTATGCTGCTCCTCGAATGACGAGAGATATTGATATTGTGATTGAAATCCACGAACCCGACGTCTCAAAATTCTTTCGAATTTTTCACGCAGATTTCTATATCGACAAAGAAGCGATTGAAGACGCCATTAAACATGAAAATATGTTTAACATTATTCATAACGATTCAGTTTTCAAAATTGATTTTGTGATTCGCAAAGATTCCCCCTATCGCAACACAGAGTTCCAAAGAAAACGTCAGATTGATTTAGACGCTGATACACATATCTGGATTGTATCCCCTGAAGATCTCATTATTTCGAAGCTTTATTGGTCGAAAGACAGTTTGTCTGATTTTCAGTTGCGCGATGTAAAAAATCTTTTAACGTCTACAAAGAATCTGGATCAAGAGTATTTGTAAATGGATCCAAATCTTGGATCTAAACAGTATTTACGAAAAGGCAACAGCGGATGGATGATACGAGAGCGGATATCGCAAACAAAATTCGTGAAATGTTTCAAATGAAATCACCCTTAGAGCCGCTTAAAATGGGGTTTTCTATGTATGAAACCTCAAAATATCTAGTTGCTCGCGCCATTTGGGAAAACACACCTATTTATTCAGGCTCTGATCTAAGACAGGAACTTTTTTTAAAATTCTACGGCAACGACTTTGATTCTGCTACGCGACAGAAAATTCTCGATCATTTTGGGGCAACTGCTGCAAATCAAAATACAGCAAAAATAATGCTCTCAGAAAAAGACCTATATAATTTCGAACACATTCCCGAAGCTGAAAAGAAGCAGAATTGGTGGCTACGATTACGCCCACTAATTCAAGCCCGCCTATCAAGAGATAATCAAGAAAATTCCAAATTATTAAACGTTTTGAATGATAACAATAAATTCTGCACATGGAGAAATGTTAAGAATTTAATAGAAATCGCATTCAAAAACGTTAAAAGTGCTGACAGCATTTTAGCACGCGCGTCAGAAATTAGAAGTTCTCCTGACCCCGATGGCATCATTGATGATATGTTTGGTGAGTTGCGCACCGTGCCATATTTACTAATCAAAGGATTCAAAAATATAAGTTATTTTCGACGAGAGGGATTGGATTTTAAAGCAGAGATTGCTGGTAACGTTTTTTATATTGAATCAACTTATGTGCAGGGCCCGGATTTTAAAACACAAGAATATATGATTGTTAATCCAGAGTCACCGAATCACCTCCCATCTATTTACAAAATCCGTCCGGATAAATTGATCCGTTTATTTGACAGAACTTATTCAAATAAAAAAGAACAGATTATGCGCTTTCAAGGAACAGCTCAGAATTCTTTAATTTTTATGATTTCTGATTGGGAAGAAACTTACGCTCCGTGGCTAGACCATGCTAAGATTCAAGGGGTACATCCCATTCAAAGCCTCATTTTAAATTGCGAATTTCCCGTGGTAATATTTGGACGTGGCTCTGTGTACGAGCCCAGCCCCAATTCTTTAGGAGGGATCTTTGGCTCACTTCAAGCTTTCAATTGGCAAAATTTCACCAAATTGAGTTAAAGAATTTTTTAAAGATATTTTAGACCTTGAAGAATTTGCATTGAGCGATTACTCTTTACTCCATAAATACATCTATCCCCTTTTTGAAGGAATGACCAATCATGAAACGCACCTATCAGCCCAGCAAGAAAAGACGCCAAAAGACGTTCGGCTTCCGCAAGCGGATGAAAACTGCAAAAGGACGTGCCGTAATCAACCGCCGTCGCAGAGCGGGAAGAAAGAGACTATCAGCTTAAATAGCTCCTTTCCTAAGTCTCTGAGAGTCCGCACTAACAACCATTATCAGTCTATAATCAAAAACGGCTTCCGGCTTTATGGCACGGCTGTCGTTTTTGATGTTCGAAAAGGCAGGTCTGTCTGCCCCCGGTTGGGCATTACTGTCTCCAAACGCTATGGAAAAGCACACGACCGCAACCGATTTAAGCGCTTTGTTAGGGAAGCATTTCGGCTTTCTCTTGCCAGTATGCCTGTAGATGTCGAAATAAATGTGTCCCCAAGGTACCCTGTTGTTAATCTGCCAACACTACAGATAATGCTTTCTGAATTTGCTTCTGTACCACGGCTTATTGACACATGCTATGCAACAAAATCCAAACACTGATTTTTTGAAAGACCTCAATCCTGAGCAGCGCCGCGCCGTTGAGACTACAGAAGGGCGCTTACTGATCTTAGCTGGCGCGGGCAGCGGCAAAACTAGCGTCCTTACTCATCGAATGGCATACCTGATTAAACAAGGATTAGCATCCCCTGCTTCAATCTTAGGACTCACCTTTACTAATAAAGCCGCGCAAGAAATGCGCTCTCGCCTTGCCCAACTCATTCCAGTTAAGCAAGCTAAACAGGTTACTCTGTGTACATTCCATAGTTTTTGCATGAGCATTTTAAGACAAGAAATCCACCATCTTGGCTATACCAAAGAATTCAGCCTTTATGATGAAGGGGATGTACGCCGTTTGATCAAGCAATTGACAAGAGAGATGCTAGAGCACGAAGGCGAGCTCCCCTCTTTAGAGACGACTATGGAAAAACTGAGCTCCATGAAGCAACGTGCGCAAAGCAACTTTCAACTCACAGAGGCCAAAGAATCATGGCACGACCAATTTACAAAAGACCTCATGCACAAGCTCGACATCAGCATGCGGGCATATAATGCTGTTGACTTCGATAGTTTGCTAACTCTCACCGAAAAACTATTTACTCTCCACCCTCTCATTCTCGAAAAATACCAAGAAAGATATCACTATGTGATGATCGACGAATATCAAGACACAAATCCACTTCAATATAGGCTCTCTTCAGCAATTGCTGCAAAGCATGGCAATCTCTGTGTTGTCGGTGACGATGACCAAGCTATATATGGGTGGAGAGGTGCAGATATTGCAAACATCTTGCAATTCCCAGCTCAACAAACGATCAAGCTAGAACAAAACTACCGTTCCACCCCAAACATCCTTAAAGCGGCCAATTCAGTGATTGGCAATAACAAAGAGAGGCACCAAAAAACCCTTTGGAGCAGTAGAACGTTGGGTGAAGAGATCAATATTTTTCATGCTCCATCAGAAAATGAAGAGGCGCAGGCTGTAGCCCAGCGCTTGGTGTGGCTAAAGAAAAACCGAGGTCTTGCATGGCGCGACATGGCAATCTTATACCGCTCGAACATTCTTTCTCGAACTTTTGAAGTCGCTTTGATGCAAGCCGTCTGGCAAAAAGATGGTGGTTGGGTTCGCGGCATTCCTTATGAAGTGTTCGGGGGAACTGAATTTTTTCAACGCAGCGAAATTAAAGACCTTATCGCTTATCTACGCGCCATTGCCAACCCAAAAGATCAAGAAGCTTTATTGCGGATCATCAACGTTCCCCGACGCGGGATCTCTGATGCCACTTTGGACGTCCTTACGCAAATAAACCGCTCACAAGAGATCCCTCTTTGGGATTTGCTCAATTCTATCTATGAACATCCCGATGAGTGGAAAGAAAAACTCCATGCACGCGCCGTCGATGCCGTGAGCCGTTTTGTAGGAATCATGCGCCAAGCGCGTTGCCGTTTTGAAAGTATAGAACTCGACTCCAACTTGCGCTGGCTTGTTGAAACAGTCGAATACAAAAAAGCCATCGATGAAGAGGTCAAGAGCGAGCAGATGCGGCAGTTTAAATGGGAAAACGTAGAACAAGTGATAGGGGTCGTGGGACACTATCTCATGGAGATGCGTCGGGAGGGGCGTGAGAGTGAAATTTCCCTAAGCGACTTCCTTTCGGGAACAATGCTCGACCGCGATGCTCAATTCCGCTGGGAAAAAGAAAATCGCGATGACCGTGTTCATTTAATGACATTCCACAGCGCTAAAGGATTAGAATTCTCAGCTTGTTTCTTAGTTGGGCTTGAAGATCATATCATTCCTCATGAAAAAAGCATTCAAGACCGAGGACTAGAAGAAGAGAGAAGGCTGATGTATGTCGCCATTACTAGAGCACGCCATCATTTGACCTTAAGCATGGCACGCCAACGTAAACGGATGGGAAAAGACATGCCAAGCCAACCCTCTCGTTTTCTTTTTGAGATCCCCAAAGAACTTTTGAAAGTTAGTTCTTTCAAAATGATTGAATAATATCTCGCTCTCTTCTAATACCAGTTATCATGAAGAAAAAGAAATATTGGGGCATATCTGCCTTAATCATCATTGGAATGTGCGTAATTGGCTGTACAACATTAAACCTTTTTGCAAAAAAGCCTTTCCTAGTGGGGATGTTATTCAACCTTGAAGGCCCGTACGTGTTGGTTGAAGAAGAAGCAATGCGCGGCGCCGAACTCGCATTTTTACACCTTCCACGCCACCACGCTGAGCTCGCGGACAAACTTGGCTATATTCTCTATGATGGCAAATCGGACCTAAAGCTAATCAGCAAAGAAGCCGCTTCTCTAGCTAATAGAAAAAATGTGATCGCAGGGCTAGGATTTTGCAGCACCGACTCAGTTCTCGCCGCTGTTCCCTATTTTGTCCAAAAAGACAAACCCTTCGTTGGAACAGGAGCTACTTCTCCTGCAATTCCAAAGGATTATCCTGGCTATGCCTTCATCGTCGCTTTTGGCGATAATTCTCAAGCCGCCGCTGCAGCTGAATATAGTTTCAATAATTTGGGATTGCGCAAAGCGGCTCTATTACTTGACCAAGATTTATTATATTCCCGCCAGCTTAGCCGCTATTTTGCCGAAAGTTTTACCGCATGGGGCGGAACAATTGTTAGCGTTCAGCAATTCCCCCGCATGGCGAGCGACATCTCAAAACAAATTGACTTATTAAAATCATTACCGAATCAACCTGATGTCATCTACTTGGCCTGCGGGCCGGAAGAATCGATTACCATATTAAAGCAATTGCGCAGTGCAGGCTTAAGCCAAGTGATCTTCGGTGGAGATACTTTTGACAATCGGGCCCTGATTGAAAGCGATACGATTCTCAACAATGTCTACTTCACGACACATCTCATGCTCGACGCAGAGACTACAGATCCAGTGACAAACAATTTTCTTAATGAATATATTTCGACATTTAATTCCTATCCACGCAATCCGTTTTGTGCCTTAGGATATGACGCGTGCAACTTGTTATTCAATGCAATCGAGAGAGCCGCCTCCTTTGAACCTGAAAAAATTCGCGAAGAGTTGATTAAGACGAAAGATTTTCAAGGCATAACGGGAACAATTAGCTATTTTGACAGTGATCAGATCCCTGTTAAGCCCGTTGTTGTTGTCGAAATTGAACATGACAGAAGGTATTTCAAAGCAAGCTTCTTGCCGCAGAAAGTCCCCACAGCTCAACCCTCCACCTATTAGTATGTCTGAGGAGAGTGAAATACTTTAGAGACCATGAACCTATCCCAGTAAAATTTTTCATCGATTTCCATGATTATTTTGGTCGATTTTCAATACTATCTCCAAAAAAAGAAGCTTAAATCAGCTCAAAAGAACCCGAAAATCGACTGAAACTTTTTAATGTGATAGGTTCATCTCTTCAGACCTTATTTTTTTGATATAGTTCATGCAGATATTATTTTGCCACCCGTTCGCTGCTATCTCTAGAGAGCGCAGCGAACGGGTGGTTGAAAAATGCAATTGAGATCTTGGCCTGGATATATGCTAGGATAGGCTATTGATGTTTGAGGTAAGACAGGGTCTGCTCGACATCTGCCTTGCTCTCTTCTGGTGCATTATCAAGAGACGCTTGAGCGTGTTGAATAGCATCCTCGACCTTTCCCTTGCGAAATAGATATTGGGCGATCATGAGTTCAACTTTCCAGCGGTTCTCTAAATCCTTATCGCCAAATTCCTTGAGATAGCTCAAGAGCGGCTTTAAAGTTTTTTTATAGTCTTGTTGCTTCACTGGACTTTCCACCTTTTTATGAAAATCCATGATCGCCAACTGTAAGCGGGAATGCTCTTGATCTTGTGGATCTAATTCTAAAATGCGTGAGCGGATTGATGCGATCTCAGGAGATTTTTCTGCGTCGTTTTGAATTAGGGTCGCATATTTTTCTAATAAGAAAAACGCTCCTTTCCCATGTTGAATTCCGATTTCAAGCAATGCTGATTTAAGCTTTTGATTGTCGAGCTTTTTTGCCTTAATATAGAGATCTTTTAAAAGTTCTTGGGAAACATTAGGAGAAAACTTCTCCTCCACTTGTTCTTTGACGAGCTGATAGTCTTCTAGTAACTCACATACTCGATGAGCAAACTCTTTTGAAGATAATGGGAGATAGCTGCACTTAGAAATTAAGTCCCCTTTTGTATCCAATAACATGAGAGTCGGAAGCTCTTGGACATCGAACTGTTTACGGATGCGCTCATTTTCTTCAACTTTTTCAGACGGCAATACAGCACCTTCTGAGAAATCGATCCAAACAAGTACAAATCGATCACGCACTACTTTAAGAAAATCAGAAGATGTAAGAATTTCACGCTGTAATTTTTGCGACCATGGACACCAGTCGGTTCCCACAAACGCTACAAGCACAGCTTTATCAGTTTCTTTTGCGAATTGCAAACCTTTGTCTAATCGGTCGGTCCAATATAGTAATTTACGACTGCGGATCAGATGGGAATCTTTGACCACTTGTTTCGTAGACTCTGAAAAAAGGCCTTTGGAGAGAGGAATTGCAATAGAATTTTCTCCAGAAAATAATTGCGCACTAAAAATCACTATGCCAGTCAGATAATAAATTAATTTACTTCTAGAGAAAGGAAATATCATTTTTTCTGTAATTTTTATAATAATGTGCCTAAAATTTCAGTAGCTTCTAAGAGCCTGTCTACGAACTGAGGCTTTATCGATTTTCTATAAAAGCGACAGAAGCTCAGTTTGTAGACAGGCTCTCTAACTGGACATATAAAAAATGTTTGAATTTCCTCCTACAGTAATTTTGCGTCACAAACGTGAGAACTTAAAAAAATGCTCGCTTAGAGGATTAGAATCGCGTCACGATATGCAATTTTTATCGTACCCAACTTCTTCTCTTCCTCCTCTCGATAACTACATTCTTTTGAGGCTTGACGCTCCCCCGTTAACATCGGAGGACAATAGATCGGGATTGTTCTTGATCGATGGTACCTGGCGCCATGCAGAAAAAATGCTGCGCATTACCGAAGGATGCCTGAATTTGAAGTACCGCAGCTTACCCGGGTATTTTAAAACAGCATATCCCAGACGCCAAGATGACTGTTCAGACCCCGAACGCGGCCTGGCATCTGTCGAAGCTTTGTTCCTTTCCTATTGGATTTTAAATAGAAAAGTTGAAGGAATTCTGGACAACTATTATTGGAAAGACGCATTTTTAATGCTTAATGACAAATTTTTAAGGGACTATGAATTCACTGAAGACAAAAGCTCAAAAAATTAAGCTAGTAGCGTTCGATATCGATGGAGTATTGACAGATGGTTCCATCATCTACTCATCGGCTGGAGATGAAATAAAAGTTTTTTATGTTCGCGATGGGTTAGGGATTGTCAGATTACACGCAGCTGGCATTCAGACTGCTGTTATCTCATCTCGTAATTCTGGAGCAGTGCACAAACGGTGTGAAGAACTTGGGATCAAACATATTTTTATTAATGAGAAAGACAAACGAAAAGTATTTGATTCATTACTAATCAAGTTGTCATTACAACCGGAAGAAGCAGCATTTATGGGCGATGATCTCGTTGACATTCCTGTCATGGAGATCGCAGGCATTGCCGCATGTCCAGCTGATGCAATTAAAGAAGTGGTTGCTATCAGCCATTTTGTTAGCAAGCTGCCCGGTGGACGAGGCGCTGTAAGAGAATTCGCAGACTTCTTGCTTAAAAGCAGTCTCTCAAAAGACGGTTAAGTAAAACTCAATAGCCAACTCGATTGCAACAAAGAGTGCCATCAAAGCAAGTAATAGTCTTCCCCCAGGAAGTTGAGCTGGGAAGTTTTCAAGATATTTCCGTCTATATCGACCAACCCAAACTAAAACAATCGGCAATAACCCCAAAAGAAGGGCGCATCCAATACCGCCGGCATAAGTCAGCGCAGCAATAAAAATTTGCGGTCTTAAAAAGGCAATTACAAGAGGAGGGAGAAAAACTAGGCTGCATAACCCAAGCTTGCTCAAAGACGTTTTTTTTACTTTCAATCCGTCAAAGAGAAAGTCTAACAATCCTAAGCTAACGCCAAGAAAGGAAGTCGTTAGTGCAAAAAAGGCAAATGCTTGTCCTATAGCAAAAAGATAGGGAACGTTCACAAAATGCTTTAAGGGCTCAACAGACGTTTGTCCTGAGTTTCTCGCTGCAAGCAACCCAAATTCTCCATTTACAGGCACTATCCCTAAAATAAACCACTCCCAGAGAATATATATAATAAGCGGCACCGCCGTCCCTGCAATGATAGCAAAGCGCATCTTTCCGGGATTTTTATCAAGATAGCTTGAAAGGGAGGGGACAATACCTTGATAGCTAAAAGAAGTAAAAATCACAGGAAGGGCAAGCAATCCTTGAGACCAATCACCCTTATGAAATACATCAAGTTTCACTTCATCCATGCCGATCAATAGAAATGCAAAATAACTCGCGATCAAACCGATCATCAGGACCAAATTGATCCTATCTACAGCTTTTGCTCCCCAAAAAACAAAGGGGGCAAACACTACCACAAAGAGCGCCGTTGAGAGCGTTGGACCTAAGCTTCCAGAAAAGAGTGAATTGACAAACCCCCCACCGCCAGATACATAAGCAATCTCTAAGCAGTAAAAAAGAAATATGTACAAGGACCAGCTGACTATTTTACCTGTTTTCCCTATTAAATGAGATGACATCGAAACCAAATTAGAATCTTTGGGAAGCCATAAGCAAATTTCGAACATCAAAAGACCTGTTGCCGCCATAAAAAGCCAGCAAATGAAAAAAAAGATGGTACTAGGTAAAAATCCTGCAAGAGAAGTAACCACTGGCAAAGCAAGCATCCCGGCTCCAATGGCAGTTCCTGCGACTAATAAGGCTCCGCTCCATTTTTTCATATGTAAACTCTAAAAATATATTATATAGATTCGTATTGGCAAGAAATCTTTATGGAACAAGATCACAGGATAAGTAAGATGAGATAAGATATGGAGAACGAAAGCCATTATCTTCTATTTCGTGCCTATCTTTCCGACGCATGTCGATCTTGCCCATTCTGAAATTCTTCCATTAGAAATTATTTACTTAATTCTGAATATCTAATAGAGGTTACGAGTGTACATTGGATGCAGGATTTCTTCGACCATTTTTTTGGGTTGAGATCCCCGTTGCCATGCACTATAATGCTCATTAAAGATAACCGTTAACAAATTGTCCTGTGCAACAAAAGACTTATTCCTCTCAAGAACATACCATTTCCAAAGATCAAATCGACCCTGACGCTTTATACGTCATGGAAAAATTGCTCAAAGAAGGCCACGCCGCTTTTCTCGTCGGAGGGAGCGTGCGCGATCTCTTACTCCAGCGCAAACCTAAAGATTTCGATATCTCCACCTCTGCCAAACCAGAAGAGATAAAGCAAATTTTCCGCAACTGCATCCTTATTGGCCGTAGATTCCGCTTAGCACATGTCCGCTTCGGTAAAAAAATTCTTGAAGTTTCCACATTCCGAACTGGTGATACCGAAGATGCAAGTTTGATCGTACGAGACAATGAATGGGGTACGCCCGAAGAAGATGTCCTGCGCCGTGATTTTACTATCAACGGCTTGTATTACGACCCAGCTAATGAATCCGTGGTTGATTATGTCGGTGGCTTTCCAGATTTACAAAAAAAATATTTACGCACAATCGGCCAGCCCTTTGTCCGCTTCAAGCAAGACCCTGTGAGAATGCTCCGACTACTTAAGTTTCAAGCTCGTTTTGGCTTTGAAATTGATCCAAAAGCAAAGATCGCTCTACTCGAGTGCCGTGGGGAATTACTGAAAAGTTCGCAAGCAAGGATTTTAGAAGAACTTCTTAGAATGCTCGAGTCAGGCGCGTCTCAGACTTTTTTTAAACTACTCTCTGAGTACGGCATTTTGAACCTGATGACCCCAATGCTTGCGGAATTCCTCGAACTGCCTGACAGTGCAGAGATTTATTCCTATCTTGAAGAAGTTGACCGTATGATCAAAGAGCCGCGCAGCATTCCTTTAGATAGGTCTTTACTGTTGTGCTGCATTGTGTATCCAATCTTGCAAAAACGCATAACTCAACGCTATGTCGAACGTGAAAGGACCCCTCATTTGGGTGAGATATTTGTCGAGACAAAGAACGTTGTCGACGAAGTTTTCAGACCGTTCTTTCATATCCCAAGGCGGTTGCGCTTAGGGGTACTGTTTACGCTTAGTGCTCAATATCGTCTTACCCCCTTAGATAAACGGCGCGGTAGACGCATCCGCGTACCAAAAGATCCCCTCTTCCCAGAAGCGCTCAATTTCTTGCAAATCCGCTCTTGCCTTGAACCTGGACTACAAAAAGTTTGGGAAGAATGGCAAGAAGCGGTTGTTGAACCACCATCTGAACCCAAAAAACGACGAAGACGTCCTCGCAGGCGAAAACCTTCGCCCGACAAGCCCCCTGTTGAAGGATAGGGTATGCACCTCCATCATACGCAGATCACAGCTGATGTTCAGTTATACCACATTGGGCCTGCACTCGAAGCAGGGCCACTACCCTCAGTATTTTATTTTTCTTTAAACGCCAAAGAAAGCTTAGGACTAGATCCATATAACCAGCCTGCTTTATTTCTGACTCAATTTCCTATTCGTGTATTTTCATTAACATTACCTGGTCATGAAGATGGCAAGCAAGCAAGTCAAGCACTCCACTACTGGGCCAATTCTTATAAACATCATCAATACGTCATTGAGGCCTTTCTTAAACAAGCCTTAACCGCCCTCGAATATCTACATAGACATAACCTTTTACTTCCAGGACAAACGGCTGCTGCTGGATTATCGAGGGGGGCTTTTATAGCATCCCATCTTGCTGCAAAATCTCCACTCATTGCGCATGTCTTAGGCTTCGCCCCTCTTACAGCTCTATCTTTTTCCGCAGATTTTGCAGAAATAAAAGATACTCCTGCGATACAAGCTTTAGATCTACACACTATCATCCCACAACTCATAGGAAAGACTCTCCGTTTCTACATTGGAAACCATGACACTCTTGTGAGCACAGCAAAATGCTTTCAATTTATCGATGAATTAAGCCAAGCATGCTACAAGGAAAAGATCCGCTCTCCACAAGTCGAACTAAATATTTATCCATCGATTGGCCACAAAGGACATGGGACCCCTAAAGAGATCTTTCACTCAGGAGCTCTTTGGCTCACAAAAAAATTGGGGTTTCCAAGTCATGAAACATTGTGATTTATTCATTATCGCCGGCGAAGTAAGCGGCGATCTTCATGGCGAAGAAGTTATTGCGGCATTAAAAAAAAGGAGCCCTCATCTTAAGATTGCTGGCGTTGCGGGACCGAAAATGCGCCATCTAGGTGTAGAATGCATTGTTCCCATGGAGTCTTTCCAAGTTATGGGATTTATCGATGTGTTTCTTGCATTACCACGTCTTTTCAAATTTTTTTTTCACCTTAAGCGCGCAATCATCGCGATGCAGCCAAAAGCGGTTTTATTCATCGATTATCCAGGCTTTAATTTACGTCTTGCAAAATCGCTTAAAAATTCTTCATTCCAAGGCATGTTGTGTCACTATATTTGCCCTTCTGTTTGGATTTGGGGAAAAAAAAGGATCCCTCTCATGCAAGACGTGCTTGACAAACTCTTTACTATCCTACCATTTGAAAAAGAGATCTTCGATCAATCCAAGCTCGATGTCCGATTTGTGGGACATCCTCTAATTGAAAGACTAGAAAATGCAACATCGGAGAACTTAAAAATTTCTGAAGACAAAAAACTCATCGCTCTTTTTCCAGGAAGCCGAGAAAAAGAAATCCTAAGAAATTTTCCTTTACAAGTTGAAATTGCAAAACAACTCAAAACAGAGTTTTCCGATCTTATTTTTGCAATATCGATAAGCCACCCTAGATTCCAGCCTATCCTAGAGCAAATACTTGTCCAATCCTCCTTAAAAGAAAAAAATGATTTCATTTGGGTAGATGGAGAACAGCGGTATGCTTTGATGCAACAAGCCCATATGGCAATAGCAAAGTCTGGAACTGTCACTTTAGAGTTAGCATTGCATCAAATTCCTACTGTTGTGATCTATGCTGTTACCCCCTTAGATAAATGGATCGCTTACGATGTACTAAGGATACGCCCCCCATTCTATTGCCTAGTAAATCTTATCGCCAAAGAGGAAGTGTACCCAGAATTAATCGGCCCAAACCTCACAGATAAGACCTTGTACCATGAATCTAAGAAAATGCTCTTAGATACACAAAGAAGAGAGCATTGCATGCAACAGTGCCAAAAAGTGCGTAATTTACTTGGAGAACAGAAGGCATCCGAAAAAATTGCAGAAGACCTCTTAGCGAAAACTAATACATAATATTATTGTCCTTTCTTTTTTGAGCGTCGTGTAGATGGACCTCAAAAAAAAGAGCAAGACGTACGCAATTATTTAGGAATGTGCATTGATTTTTCACAAATGGTATAGAGAAATTAAGCCCTAAGCGCTTCCAAGGGCATGAAATTCGACACAGGATTATTCTGATAGTTTGTCAATGCTATAATCCGATCCTTATAAGAAGGATGGGTAGACCATGTTGAGTCATGATCCCCATTAATTTTCTGCAACACTTTAAAGAAATGGATTCCTCCAATATTCTCTTTGAGGGTCCGTGCAGAACGCAAATCAGCTTCAAACTCACATTCTCTTGAAAATTTTTTTCCATTATATTTCAGTGATCTGAATAAATACGCACCTCCAGCGCATTCGCCAATCACCCCACCAAGAATAAAAGAAGTAATGCCCATTGGAGTTGCAAAAAATGCAGCACCGACACTAATACATAGTGCCGCAGCAATCAATAAACTGGTAAGCCATTGTCTTGCAGTCCAAGGGCATTTTGAGCCATGACTAAGCTTTCGATTTGAATCATCGCTGAATAAATGCGCAACTTCATGACCAAAAATAAAATCTAAAGATTTTTTCTTTAAATCTGGGTTTAGTGCAATGTGTAAATGAGAACGTATGTTTCTTATTAAGTTTTTATCAATTGTTATATCGTTTATTCCCAAAAGTTTTTGAGCTTCTTTCGCAACACACACAATATAATCATCAGATTGCAGCCTAGGATCATTCAGGTTATTAACCTTCAGATTGGATGGAAGGTCGGAAATATTAATTAAGAAAAATTTTGGTATGAAAACGGTGCCCCCGTTTCTTCCACCTGAAGCGGCCATAGAACAATCATGCCAGCTATAATGATCAGTCGACTTGTCAGATTGAAAAGAAGCATCTAATCTATCTTTCGCCAAGTATCCCATAATATGGGCAATTTCTCGAATGCGGATCTTCATCGCGTCCATGCGTGATGAAATCTCTGGCAACGGAAGAGTGTTCGACTTCGCTACGTAAGAATTGTTTATTAACTTTGGCATAAAAAATATTTTGTTTTGTTAATTTTAGACAAAAATCAATTAACTTTCAAAGATTAAATGAATAATTAACATGCTTCACAAATAGAAGAGCGCTTGATGAAGAAGATTCGAAATATCGTCTGAAAATTTTAACTGGGATGGGTTCAGGAATTTAAATAATTTACGGTTCTTTATTTGGGGGCATTACACTGAGAGTTAATCCCCCCAAATAACGGATCAAATTCAGCTCGAAAAACACTGAAAATCGACAAACTCAGACTTTATAGCCCCCTCTTAAGATACAACAGACAATAAAATAATATTTCATCTTACATATCCAACTGACAAAGCCGGCACTTCACATCTTTTTTTGTATTTCTTCATTAGAAGACTATTGCTTTTAAGGCATTTACCCACTAAATTTGACTCTAAAAAACTGCTGGAATATGGACAACGCATTCAAAATATACATTGATCGTCTAGACAATGGACAATCAATTCCCATAGATGAGACTGTTGAGCCCAATTTTTTAGACATCCATGAATCAGAATTGCTCTTCCCTTACCCAGTGCGCTTGCATGGACAAACATACTTAGCTAACGACCATCTCATCATTCAACTTGTTATTACAACAAAAGCAAAAATCCCTTGCGCCATTTGCAATGATTTTTTTGAATTTCCAATTATCATCCCCGATTTTTACCACGCAGAGCCCTTAGCCGTTATCAAGTCAAAGATCTTCGATTTTAGCGACGCTGTTCGTGAATCCATCCTTCTACTTGTTCCTCAATTTGCCGAATGCCATGAGGGAAAATGTCCCGAAAGAGAAAACCTTAAAGACATAATTAAAAAAGATACTATTAAGCATACAGAAAAACCTTCCGATCCCCCAACGCATTTCCCTTTCGCCGATTTAGGAAAATAGATATACTCTCACCGTAAATTCTTGAATAGGAGTCGAACATGGCTGTACCACGTAATCGCACGTCTAATGCTCGCAAAAATTCTCGCAGAGCACATCATGCAAAAAAACCTTTCAATACCTCAGCTTGCTCTAACTGCAAAAAACCGCGCTTAGCTCATCAAATTTGTCCTCATTGCGGTTTTTATGCTGGGCGTGCTGTCATTCAGTCCAAGGAAGAGTAGTCTGCTTTTGTGAACTACCCCAGAGTGCGTCTCGCAGTAGATCTTCTAGGCAGCGACACCTCCGCTCAAGAATTCTTGGGTGCTGTTGTCGAATTCTGTATTGAAGTAGGTGATGCTGCTGAATGCTTTGTATTGGTCACTCAAGACGCAATCACCGAGACGCAATTTCCTAGAAATCTTAAATTTATATCAGTTTCAGAAATCATCTTCCCTGAAGATGACCCTCTACATGCTATTAGGCAAAAGCGCGGGTCTTCTTTGGTTGTTGGGATGCAGTTGCTGCGCGATGGAAAAGTCGATGCTGTCATTTCCGCAGGAAATACAGGTGCGCTCATGGCTGCTGCAACCCTTTTTGTGGGATTGCTTCCCTCTGTAGAACGCCCTGCACTCTTAACCTTAGTTCCCACACAACCAGGCAATACAGCTGTTCTAGATGTCGGTGCTAATGTGCAATGTAAAGCAGAGCATTTGGTCCAATTTGCACTCATGGGGATTGCCTATCAAAAATGCCGAGGGATTAGCCAGCCAAAAGTGGGTCTTCTAAATATCGGCACAGAAGAAAAAAAAGGAACTCCAGAATTAAAATTAGCGTACCAAAAGCTTCAGACCTTAATCAAAAAAAATAAAGCGGGTTCTTGCATTTTTCTTGGCAATATCGAAGCTAGAGATGTTTTTCAAGGGCTCACCGATGTACTGGTAACTGATGGCTTTACTGGAAACGTTTTTTTAAAAACATCTGAGGGACTAGCAATTTTCTTATTAGAACAATTGCGCAGTATATCAGAAAGATTGGACTCCCCACCTTTGAAGGCCCTTACCTCACAAATGGAACAGCGCCTTCATTACTCTGAACACCCTGGCGCCATTCTGTGCGGAATTAATGGCCTTGTCATGAAGATCCACGGCCAGTCAACCCACTCTTCTTTGCTCAAAAGCCTAAAAGCCCTGCTTCGATTGGTGCAGGGAAATTATATCTCATTAATGCGCAATGAGTTGCAATCTCTGTAACATTCATTTCAAGAATCCCTTAGTTTATCCTCCCCATAACAAATTCACAGACATTTTTTGCTATAGAAAAAGAACCCCAATTTCTCTAAAATGTTTTTTCGCTGCTGTGGGTATGATAAGGGCTAACATGGTCGTTTCTATATTATAGCTATTGGGGATTACCCCCATCTTAAGATACCTACCAGTAAAAAACTTAAATGAGAATGTTGCATGGAAGAGATCCTGCTTAACGTCGAATCTAAAGAAACTCGCTTCGCCCATTTGAAAAACGGCTTACTACACGACCTTATTGTCGAGCGCAAAAAAAATCGCCAGCTTGCCGGCAACATCTACCGAGGGCGTGTCACCAACATCCTGCACAATATTCAATCCGCTTTCATCGATATCAATGAAGGAGAAAACGGATTCATCCATATTTCTGACATCATTGAGAACACACAAAAGTTCCAAGAGATGTTCGACATGGACTTCGACCTCGATCTCAATTCCAAAGCATCTTCTGGGAAACAAAATAAAGAAGCCGATATTTCGAAATTGTTAAAAGCAGACCAACCCGTATTAGTCCAAGTCGTTAAAGAGCCGATAGGATCAAAAGGCGCTCGTCTCACTTCTAACATCTCGATACCAGGACGCTACCTGGTGCTATTGCCGAATACTCCCCACCGAGGAGTTTCAAGAAAAATTGAAGACCAAGCATCACGAGACAGGCTAAAGAAACTTATCCGTGCTTTTGAAATGCCCCAAGACATGGGTTTAATTTGTCGGACGGCTAGCGTCAATGCAACAACTGAAATGCTCGTCGAGGAAGCTACAGACTTATTAAAATCATGGCAAATGATTGTCGAGAGTTTTCACAAGTCTTCTCGCCCGACTTGCCTCTACGAAGAGTCCGATCTCATCAAACGCGCAGTTATGATTGCCGTGGATAAAAAATTTGAACGTCTTCTCATTGATGATTATGGAACCTACCAACGTTGCAAGCGCCTTTATTCTCGATACAGCAATGAACATCCGCTTAAGATTGAACTTTACCGCGACCGCATCCCAATGTTTGAAAGGTTCAACGTAGAACGTGAGATCGATAAGGCCCTTCGCCGTAAGATCTGGTTACCCAGAGGAGGATACCTCTTCTTTGACAAAACTGAAGCGATGTACACAATTGATGTTAACTCAGGACGGAGCACATCTCAGAGCGGGTCTCATGACGTTGAAGAAACACTTGTGCAGATCAATATGGAAGCTGCTGAAGAGATCGCCCGTCAGCTCAGGCTGCGCAATGTTGGCGGACTGATCATTTGCGACTTTATCGATATGCGCTCACGAAAAAATCAACGCCGCGTCCTCGATCGCCTCAAAGAAGCAATGAAAGAAGATTCCGCAAAATGCACGATATTAGGAATGAGCGAATTTGGACTTGTTGAAATGACAAGACAGCGCAGTCGAGAGTCCTTGACACAAACAATGTTCACATCTTGTCCATATTGCTCAGGTTCTGGCTCAATTAAGAGTCATGAAAGCGTCTCTATTGAGATCGAAAGAGCCCTAAAAAAACTTATTCATGTTCAAAACCAGCTGGCTCTTGAGCTTGTTGCACATCCATCTTTGGATCATTTTTTAAGCCACGGCGATAAAGACTTCTACCGCAAATTTGCAGAAAAGTCCAACGCCTCTTTAAAATTTGGAGTCAACGATACTTTGCATCTTAATGAATTTGAATTCTTTTCACTGACCAATGGAAAAAAACTCGAAACCTAATTTTTTTTCAGCTCTTAACGCTGCGCTACAACGGCAAACAATCCCTGAAAAGTTTGTCCGTAATTTAGAGCAGTTTTATTTCAGCTATAAGCAAAGCTTAGAAGCTCACGGAATGCAGATCGAGAAATACGAAGGAATTTTTTTTGACTTTCTCGATCTCGTTGAAAAGCAGATCAAAGACCCTTTTGTTTTTGCTCCCTATCATAAAAAAATTCGCACTCCGTTTGATTACTACGCTTTTGGCAATGATTTTTTAAAACCGCTCATCGACATGGAACATTCTTCAATTCAAGGATTACTCCACGTCGACGAGATCCACGCTCATTTAATTCAAGGGCATAATGTCGTTCTTTTGGCAAACCACCAGACAGAGGCCGATCCCCAAGCAATCAGCATCCTACTGGAACAAACGCACCCACACCTCGCTGAAGAAATGATCTTCGTCGCTGGCGAACGCGTCATCACGGATCCTCTAGCGATCCCCTTTAGCATGGGTAGAAATTTGCTATGTATCTATTCAAAACGTTACATCGACTATCCACCCGAAGATAAATTAAAAAAGCAGCTTCACAATAAAAAAACCATGGAACTGATGAGTGAACTGCTTTCGCAAGGAGGGCATTGCATATATGTTGCTCCAAGTGGTGGCAGAGACCGGCCTAACGATTACGGAGTCGTTGAAATAGCTCCTTTTGATGCTCAGAGCATTGAAATGTTCTATTTAATGGCAAAGCGCGCTGGTCACCCAACATTTTTTTATCCCCTCACCCTCCTCACCTACGATCTACTACCACCACCAGAAAATGTGCAAATTGAGCTCGGGGAGACACGTTTAACGAAGAGAGGCGCAATCCACATCGCGTTTGGCGGACAGCTAGATATGGAACATTTTCCCGGGTGTGAAGAAAAAGATAAGCACGAAAGAAGAAAAAATCGAGCCGATTTTATCTGTTCTTTGGTAAAACAAGATTACTCAAAGCTACTATCCCAAGAGGACGAATAATGCACTCTGCGAAAACGATTTTTTCCCTAATTTTAACCACATGCGCATACACTCTGATTGCCGAAGAAGCGCCTTTAGCTGGTTTTAAAACTGTCGAAGATGTCTCAAACCTGCATATCTTGACACCCTCACTCTCTCAACGAGAATACTGCAAGATTATTCTGGACAACGGCCTACAGGCTTATTTAATCTCCGACTCTGAAGCAAGACAGTCTGCAGCAGCTTTGGCAGTTGAAAGCGGCTCCTGGAATGACCCTAAAGAATATCCAGGGATGGCGCATTTTCTCGAACATATGCTCTTTATGGGGACAGAAGCATACCCTAAAGAATTCGAGTATATGCAGTACATCACTGACCATGGTGGAAAAGTGAATGCATCCACGTGGCCAGATAGGACACTTTATATGTTCTCCATCAACAGCGAAGCATTTCCCGAAGCACTTGATCGCTTCTCTCATTTTTTTATTGATCCTCTTTTTTCAACCTCTTCGATCAATCGAGAGCTTCTCGCTGTAGATCAAGAACATTCGAAAAACATCGAAAATGATGATTGGCGAGAGTACATGATCTTCAAGGAAACTGGAAACCCTGATCACCCCAACGCTAGTTTTTCTACTGGAAATGCTAAAACATTAAGCGGTATCCCGCAAACTGCACTAAAAAAATGGTACCATGACAACTATAGCGCAAACTTGATGCACCTCATTGTCCTCTCTCCTTTACCTATGGACCAATTACAACAACAAGTCCGCACATTTTTTTCTAAGGTCCCAAACTATAAAATAAACCCATCAAAATTTACTGAATCCCTCTCATCTTCGCAGCAAAAAGGGAGCATTACATACATCAATCCCATTCGCGATCGCAGACGCCTCTCATTAACCTGGGAAATTCCTCGAGAGTTTACTCAAGACAAAGGGGCAAAACTACCTGAAATAATCGCTTATGCGCTTGGCCATGAAGGAACACAAAGTTTAAGTGCAGAGCTAAAACGGGAAAATATCGCTGAAGAAGTAAAAGTTTCAGCAGAATGGCTAAGTAAACATGAAGCGTTCTTGCGCATTGACATTGACTTGACATCCGAAGGAGTAGCGCAAAAAAATACTGCTATCTTGCGTTGCTTTGAGGCACTTGCACTATTAAAGTCTAAAGGTGTTCCGCAAGACATTTTTGAAGAGATGCGCACTCTAGCACTCCTAAAATACCAATATCAAGAGCGTCAAGATCCTTTCGAATTCGTCTTCCAGCATGCCCATGATATGGTCGATGAGAACTTAGACACCTATCCTAGCGAAACACTGATGCCTCTGTCGTATGATCCTAAAGCAATTCTGGGATTACTCCAAACGCTGATTCCCCAAGACTGCATGGTCACGCTACAAGCAGATCCTTCATTGACAGGAGTTTTTCCTGAACATCATGAAAAATGGATGAATGCTGAATATGCTGTGCAGCCCCTTTCTCAAGAATTTATTTCCAAGCTCGTCAGCGTCAAGCCAAGTCCACTTATTGCCCTTCCCTCGCCAAATCCATTTATCCCTCACAACCTTAATTTGATCGCACACGATGTGACCAAAGATAGCAACCAGCCTACTTTGATCTCAGACGATGCCCAAGGTAAAATATATTTTCTTCAAGATAATGAATATCATGTCCCGCAGGTATCAGCACAGATAGCCATTAAGACTCCCTTGATCGATGGCTCTTCTCGTTCTACGGCTATGGGCGATCTATTTTTGAAAGCTCTCACAGATCAAATAGCTGATATGCTGCACAACGCCGCTACCGCAGGCTTTTCTGTGGACTTCGCCGTAAAAAGTCTTAAGCTTCAAATAGAAGTGAATGGATTTAGCGATAAAGCGCCCGTGTTTCTAAACGCTCTGTTCACTAAAATGAAAAGTTTGTCTATAACTCCGCAACAATTCCAAACATACCGTCAAGCACTCTTAAGTGAATATGATGATGGGAGCAAAGATCTGCCTGTTAAGCAAGCGATCGAGTTCACATCGAGCATCATATTCAGAGACTCATCAACGAAAGAAGACCGTGCAAAAGCTCTTGAACGGATTACGTTTGATGAGTTCACACAATTTTCAAACAAACTGCTAAGCAAAGGTTATCTCGAAGGATTTTTCTATGGCAATTTGGATGAAAATGGCGCAAGGGCAATCTTGAGTTCTATCACCCAAGAATTACAAATGGAAGCATACCCCTCGTCTGAACAGGCTAAACGTTTCTTCTTAGTGTTACCTGACAAACAAGGACCGTTTATGATTGTTCGCAATACAAGCCGTCAAGGCTATGGAGTCGTTCTTTGCATAGAACAAGGGGGATTTTCTTTTGAGCGTCGCGCTACGCAACAAATTCTTTCAAGAGCACTGGCCGATGCTTTTTTTGACACCTTACGCACCAAACAGCAAACAGCTTATTTTGCTCGCTCTTGGGACCAAGAGGTTGAAAGACAGCTGATGCAGTTATTTGCCGTGCAATCTAGCTCCCATCATCCTCAAGAGCTCCTTGCCCGCTTTGAATTGTTTTTAGAAGATTTTTCTCGTAGTTTAAATGAGAAAATTCCTCAAGAGCGATTTGAGACAATGCGGGAAATGCTAGTGCAAAATCTAGAAACCCCACCAGAAAACATGCAAGCGATGGCACAAAGGTTGAACCTGCTAGCATTTGAGTATGTTGGGGATTTTGATTGGTACGAAAAAAGGGTCCAAACAGTCAAATCTTTGCAATATGAGCAATTTCAAAAGACAGCGCAGCAATTTATTTCACGAGATAATTCTCGAAGAATTGCGATCCTCTTTGAAGGTGTTGTACCTCCTGAAAAAGATTTCCGCTATGAGCGTGTGTCAAAAGAAGACATTTGCGACCTTGGCACATATTCTAGCTTCCGTTGACTTCCAGATCTCCAACAACTCACTAACACAACAACAGCTAAATTACATAGCTGTTGTTGTTAGTTAAAGACTGTTAACCCTTTTGGGATTTGTTAACTGCCTCTTCGGAACATGTCATGAGATAAGAATAAAATTAGACCTCTTGCGCAACTAAGGTTCTGTCGATTTTCAACTTCAAATTGCAGGGATAATATCAACTTTCGTATATTACCACTGCAATTTGAATCGAAAAGCGGCCAAAATAATCTCGAAAATCGACAAACCCTTAGTTACGCAAGAGGTCTATTAAACACACCTTACAGTAAGACATTGACCTAATCAGGCCTTCTCGAATATAAAAAAAAAATACACACTATTTTATTTTTATGAAAGTTGGCCAAATGAAACACAAAAAAGAATTATTGTTCTCCCTATTGCTGCTCCATAGTTTCTTAGTAATCGCTGATCAAGGAAATTTAGAAGATAGCTTAGATTCCGACACGCTGAGTGGAAATGGAACACGTTCTGGGAATTGTATGAGCTCAGAGCGACCTTATAAGATAGAATTGCGCAACATTGAAGGTCGTGGTGTTGGTTATCAAGAAGGATACACAACATTAGAATGGTATTACATGCCTACTTGCGGCAACTTTACCCCCATCTTAGATTTGAGAGGCCATGTATTTAATAACGGAAAGTTTGCCTCAAATGTGGGTATAGGCTTGCGCTATTTAAATGGTATGATTTGGGGCGTAAACGCCTACTATGATTTTAGACAAACCCATCGCACACATTTCAATCAAATTTCTGTGGGCCTTGAAGCTTTAGGAAGATGGGTGGACTATCGAATCAATGGATACTTTCCCGTAGGGAGCAAGCACAGTGGCTACTATCATACCCATTTTGACTCGTTCAAAGGCAATAATATTATTATCGAGAGAAAACGAGAGTTTGCGATGACAGGTGCGAACGCTGAACTCGGCTTCCATATTGTTGATAGAAAAAACGTAGATCTATACGGCGCCCTTGGCCCCTATTATTTTGGTGGAGAGGGTAAAAATGCATGGGGTGGAGAAGCCCGTCTTGCAGCGACATTTTTCAATCATTTAAGAGTCCAAGCAAGCACTTCATACGACTCTACTTTTAAATGGATTGGGCAAGGAGAGATCGGTTTAAATTTTTCTTTCGGCAATAAAAAGAAAATCAGAAACTTAGGAACTAAAACTTGTTCGGAAGCTCAATATATGGCTGAAAGAGCAGGACAGCGAATCGACCGCAATGAAATCATTGTTGTCGATCGGAAACATAAACGTTCAAAAGCGATTAATCCAGCGACTGGGGAGCCTTATTTTGTTCTGTTCGTTGATAACACTAGTTCATCAGATGGCACATTCGAGTCGCCATACAGTTCTCTTGCAACAGCAGAAACAAACTCTAAAGCTAACGACATGATTTACATCTTTCCGGGAGATGGGACAACAACTGGCTTAGATACTCCCATTACTTTACAAAATGGCCAATTCCTTTTAGGTTCAGCTGCTGATGTAGACATCAACTCTCAGTTTGGAACATTTACAATTCCTGCTCAAACCTACAATTATCCACAACTTACTGCACCAGCAAATGCAGTAATTGTAACACCAGCAGATGAAAACCTCATTTCAGGATTAGCATTTTTAGTGCAAGGAAACACAGGTGGCGGAGTACTAACTTTTACAGGAGGAGGGAACAGCATAATAGTACAGAAATCTCTCTTTGTAACTCCTTCTCCAACGACTGGAAGAGGGGTGTTATTAGCAAATTATGTCCATGCAAAGATCATAGGCAATACATTTGTTAATGGTCTCAATGGTGCAGCAGGAGGGATTAACGCACCATTTTCTGGGGTGGCTAACTATAGCATAATTGGAAATAATTTTATTGGGTGCCGAACCGGAGCTTTTCTCGTAGCTGATTCTGGCGTAAATAAAGGAGTCATATCTAAAAACAACTTTGTTGGAAATTTAGTAAGTATTAGCGCTGGAGCAGATACGGCTGGCTCTTCTGCAATTTTGCTGATAACAAACAACGTTTCCACAGGAGCATTTTCAGATGACTTAGCTCTCGCTGCTAACTCGACATCTTCAGTCTGCGCAACCATTCATGACAATATATTCGCAAAAAGCGGACGCATCACGACATCTGCCGCAGCAACGATGAAAATACAACCTTTAATTAATAATGGTCCTGGCACAATCAGAACAATTGGAACTGGATCAGTATTAAATGTTCCTCAGGGAACTTGTGATTAACAAATCGCATGTAGACTTCAAAAGCGCTTCAAACTTGAAGCGCTTTTCTCATTCCGAACGTGACTTAAAAATCTGAGACTATCCATCTATTTTTCTCGCCGAAAAGTAGCATAATGCGATTGTGACAATTCCTGAATATGCATCTGCCAACCTCTCTCAAAAGGGTGGCCAATCTACGGCATCCTCTTTTTATTCAACTAATGGCTCGTTCAACCTTCCATCTTACTCTCTAAATCCAACTGCCAATGTTAATCCGCGAAGTCTCCCCTATAGCAAGATTGATTCTCTCGCCATAGGGCACATAGAGTAACTAAATCTGATCAGAGACGTTGCGGAGCGCGAGGATTCTGACCTCATCTGTGACATCTTTGCCATCTTGCTTATGGAAAGCAGCGCGACCAAAGTCCCAATGGCTCACGTTTTTACCGTTTTTCTTTTCAATACAATACACTTCACCGTATATGCGATTTTCGATATCGACCGGGAGCTTTGAGATAAGCGCGAGAACTCCATTTCTTTTGCCCTGTTTGATCATATCAACGAGCGCATCCAAAATCCCCTTTTGGATCGCTTTCAGGCGCAACGCATCAGGTACATCAAAGCCGTTTTGTTTACAGAAAGCGACTTTTCCAAAATCTACATGGTTGGTGTTCATTTTGTTGTTTTTTGCAATGGCATACACATGATAATAGATTTTTCCTAGAATAGGAGAATCTAGACTCGCAACTGCTTTGATCAACTCTTCTGATTTCAGGGTTGAAGAATTGCGCAGAATGCCTATTAATGTTTCCAGAGAATGGTTACCTTCTTTTTCTGTTGAAGATGCAGTTTTAAGAAGCTCGATGGTCTTTGTGCGCAGCCATTCTTTTTCTAAGCGCTTGTGTTCTGCTTGGAGGAGGTCCATCTTTTTCTTATAGTTCTCTGACGTTAATTTATCTTCCCCTTCTGTCAGCTGTTCGAGTTCATCATTCACTGGCTCTAGGTGTTTGTCGAGTTCTATTCTGTATGCCGTTTTTAATTTATCAATCCACGCCTCTTGAGAGAGGAAATACGCTGTTGCCATCTCCATATCCTTCCAAGCATCTCGGACAAGAGCTTCTGCTTTTAGTAAATCTTTATCCGTAAGGTCAGAACATCCAAAAAAGTTCATGCTTCCCAGAGTAGGGAGGCCTAACGCATCTTTGAGCTTCATTTTAAGCCCGAGATACACTTCGATTTCATCTGCATCTGGATGCTGCTTCATAAACTCTTTAGCAAACTTATCAAGCACTTCAAGTGCAAGACCCGATTTCAAGAGCTTCATGACGTTTTCAATTGATTCATTTTTTGACTCTAGGACCATTTTTTGAAGCTCTAGGTAGTTGATCGCTGTTGCAGCTCTATCAACACATGAGCTTAACACGTCGATGAGCTGGACTTTTAAGATTTCAAGATACTCAGGATTATTGTTAGCCAACTGCAAGATACTGAGCACTTGTGTTGCAAACAGGGAGCGTGTTTTTTCATTTTTATATTCCTGTGCTATTTTTAATTTGTCTAGCCATTGAAGAACATTTCCATATAGTTCAGGCTGTTCTGAACTTTCCAAAAAGCTCAGATCTAATTTTTTAAGAGAGGGATCTTGAGTAGCTTGCTGAAAAGCCTTAAGACCGTTAGTCGGTGCAGATGTGTTGTTGTTGAATATGTTGGAGCTTTGTGTGTGGCTTCCTTGTTGAGGTCCTAATCCAAATCTCGATAGGAGGGCATCTGGTAGTGTTGTGAGGAAATTATCTCTGCAATCAAAAGAATATAAATTGAGGTTGCCGAATGTATCGGGAATCGTTTGCAATTGGTTGCTATTACAAGCTAGCAGCCTAAGCTGGGAGAGTTGCCCAAGCTCAGATGGTAAAGATGTAAGTTGGTTATAAGAACAAACTAGATAGTCAAGCTGAGAGAGTTGCCCAAGCTCAGATGGTAAAGATGTAAGTTGGTTGCTATGACAATATAGCCTCCTAAGCTCGGAGAGTTGCCCAATCGCAGCTGATAAAGATGTAAGTTGGTTGCTATTACAATCTAGATGCTGAAGCTGGGAGAATTGCCAAATCTCAGTCGGTAAAGATGTAAGTTGGTTGGCACTACAACTTAGCTGCCGAAGTTGGGAAAGTTGCCCAATCTCAGTCGGTAAAGATGTGAGTTGATTGGCACTACAATTTAGCCACCCAAGCCCGGAGAGCTGCCCAATCTCAGTCGGTAAAGATGTGAGTTGATTGGCACTACAATCTAGCCACCCAAGCCCGGAGAGCTGCCCAATCTCAGTTGGTAAAAATGTAAGTTGGTTGTGATTAAATACTAGTCTCCAAAGCTTGGAGAGTTGCCTAATCTCAGATGGTAAAGATGTAAGTTGGTTATAAGAACAATTTAGCTGTTGAAGATTAGTGAGGGTGCAAACTTCTTTTGGCAAGAATGTTAATTTATTTGAATGAACCAGCAATACTTCTAAATGAGTAAGGTACGTGAATGCAATGTCTGGTAAGAAAGGGAGGTTCAAAGAACTCAAACCTAGCACAGTATCATTGGTTTTAAAGCACTCAATGATTTGTTTGCACGCTATCTCAGCATTTGTTTTTAAAGATTGATCGTCGATATTATTGGTAAAGCTGTTTTTCCAATCATCTAATTTCAAAACCGAGGAAACCATGGCATCAGGACATTTCTTCAAACAGGCGATGAAAATCTTCCGTACATCTTCTGTTTTGAAATTTTGATTGACTTTCATAATAAGTGGAGCAAGAGTTGTCTCGTCACTCTTTAAGTTACTATTGTCGAATATTTTTGAAAATATTCCTTCAATCCGACTTTTGTTTTCGGTTGATAAAATTTCTGAATCCGACTTTTTTAATATTTCAAATAAATCTTGTGTAATCTTCTCTAATGAATTGTCATTTGCTGCATTAAAATATGCTTTATGCTGATTATTATGATTATTGTTATTTACACTCATTACTAGACCTGCTTTTAAATTAATATATAGTATAAAAATTATCATATCATTAAATACTATTAAAATGCAAACATCGCATTGAACAATCTTAATTTTTACAAAGCATTAATATTCTAACGTTTACAAGCAATTTAACTAACAAAAAATGCAATGATCGAGAAGACAGAAGAATGAACAACAAATGTAATATATTTATATAATAAACAATTTTAAATTATAGAAAAATCAATCTATTTAATGACTTTGTAAAGCCTAAAGCCAATAATTTCTTTAATTCTTGCAGCATAGCAGCCAATACAAAATCAAGCTCAACTAACTAACAATTAAATGCTTGCATAAATCAATTATTTTAATTAATATTTAAAACATCTATGATATAATGGTTTTTATTAATAAATAATTAAATTACATGTCTACAAACACCACTTTAGTTTCACTACATAAATCCGTCTCTTTTAATTACCAAGTGATACTTAGCACGGATTTCGATCATAAGACAGCTCTAACATTCTCAAAAAAAATCCTAGAACTGCAATGTAAACTCGATTTTCTTAAAAGAGACCAGGTTGAGAATTACTTACAACTTCATGATTTTGCGACTTTAGGAGAATGTCAAAAATTGCTCTCCAAAGCTCAAAAAAAACTCATAAAAAAAACAGATCCCCATATTTTTGCAGATCCACGCCTCCGAAAAAGAGTACTTCACATATGGGAGCAGACACAATTGGGATCGCGTAACACCTCAAATTCTTTTATGGAGCATTTTCCTTCCACTAATAAAAGTAATCCTCTGATCCTTCATGCGTTTCGCGACACAGTTCGACTCAAAATATTGTCGGAAGTAAAGCAAGCAATTCAACTTGTTGATGAAGAAAAGGTCTCTTCTTTAATTGAAACATTACCTAAAAAAGATCGAGAATATTTAGAATTTTCATCTAATGGCTTAGGACATCTAACAATTGCAATTGATATCCTTTCTGAAAAAATCCCGAACGAACAATTAACTTTCAAAAGACCTTATATTCATTGCCGACTCAATTACTCAGATTTGGAACTCATTGAAAAATTGATGCATCACGCACCAGGAAAGTTATCGCTTGAATTGTCGTATAGACTTTCAAAATGCAATCCTCTCATTTCCGTTTCCACATATAATACAGCTTTTTTTGTTCAACAAAATATAGCGCATCCTTTTATCCAGGAATTGGCCCACGATGTGTATGCCTCTTTAATTACAAATTTTGTTAAGCAAATAGAAAGCAATGATTGGATTGCTGCAAATACGGAATATTTAAAATGCATTCAGTTCTTGGTAAACAATGACACTATCAAAGATTACCTAAGTGCTAAAAAATTTGATCAAACAGTAATTGATTCTTTGAAAGATATTGCAAAACATCATCAAGAACTTGCGAAAACACTTTCTACTTCCACAAACTCACCCCCTCGGTTTTATGAAGAATCCCATGTCTGCGTGCAGTCGATCTGTCAGGATTGGAATGCAATAACGGAACATCAACAAAACTTATATAATCTCGCTTATGAGGCCCTTTGGCATACAGTAGAACAAATATCCCTCTCATCAAATTTCCTTCCGCGAGAAGATACTCGCTTTAATACAAAAAACTATTCTCCAACTGAACTGAAAGATCTTGAAGCTATTGTGAATGAACGTAGACAAGACATCGTACACGAAGAAATAGAGGCTCTTTATAAAGATAAATTCCATGCCAAAAACCCATTTATAAAATGCTTCGCCGCTGCCAAAACAGCTCAAAGTTATTTCCTAGGGAATTGTGGGCATCTTGCACGCGCTACATTTGTAGAACTTCTTAAACGCCTTGATCCCAAAGTCAACGTAAGTCTGCTAACAATTAAAAAACTTTTTGATGCTGGCTTAGAAGGAGATCATGTTTTTGTCGTAATTAATCGCGAACCTAAGGCCGATTTACTCAATCCTGCCGCATGGAAGAATGCCATCATCTGCGATCCTTGGGCAAGAAGGATTTATAGCAGTGAGCTTATCCCCGAACTTTTATATGACTATTATGGAACTGATGGCTTTGGAAATCCACTTTTAAGAAAGTTTAACCCTAATCTTCAAAAATTAGACGTAGAAGTGGAAAGAGTTTGTTCTACTGCTAACTTCAAGGAGGCTTCAAAAGGAACCTATCCAATCATTGAATCATATCTAGATGAGTTTCATAATGCTGTAACTCTTCCTGAAAAAGAAAAAATAGCACGCGAAATTCTCAGTATTCTTAATAAGAACAATAGCATTGTTTATATTTTCAAAATGCTCAAGGCTCAGTTGAACTTCTTTCTCACAAAAGAGCTCTAAGAGACCGTTAACGGATTCAGGAAGCGTCAACAGTCTCTAAGAAGGGATTTGCTGAATCACTTTTGCTATAAGTGCTGTCCAGCCCGTCTGATGCGTTGCTCCAAGGCCTCGTCCAGTTTCAGCGTCAAAGTACTCATGAAATAAGATATAGGGGCTCCAAAAAGGATCTGTCTGTAAGATATTGTCTTTGCCATTGAATGGTCTCTTACCCTCATTATCTTTTAAAAAGAGCTTGAGAAGCCGTTCTTCAATCAATCGAGAAACATCCCAAAGGTTCATCCAATTTCCCGATCCTGTCGGACATTCTACTTTATAATCTTCTCCTAAGTAATGAAAGAACTTCTGGAGGGATTCAATGATCAACATGTTGAGAGGAAACCAAATTGGCCCTCTCCAGTTGGAGTTGCCTCCAAAAAGCCTCGTCGATGATTCTCCAGATTCATAAGATACTGTAGAGGTATGGTGAGCGTATTCCAGACGATAGGGATTATCGACATGGAATTTTGATAATGACCGTATGCCAAACGGACTTAAGAACTCTTTCTCGTCGAGGACTTTCTCAAGTATCTTGCGCAGCCGATCAGGACTGACAATAGAAAGTAAATGACGCCCCTTTTCTCCTGCGGGTTGCATAGGCGCTACTTTCTCACATAGATCTTTTCGATGGTTTATAAACCATTGAAAGCGCCGGGTAAAATCTTTGCAACGGTCTAAATCCTCATGTTCAATTGTCATGACAGCGAATAAAGGGATGATACCTACCATGGAACGAACTTTTAAGGCTTCTGAATGTCCTTGTGCGTGTAACAAGACGTCGTGATAAAAATTATCTTCATTACACCAAAGTGATAGTTTATTTTCTCCTTGGAAATTCATCGCATCAGCGATGTATAGGAAATGTTCAAAAAACTTGCTTGCCATATCTTCATAAGAAGGGTTTTCTTTTGCTAGCTCAAGGGCGATCTTCAACATATTGAGACAATACATCCCCATCCAGCTCGTAGCGTCAGATTGATAGAGTTGCGTACCCTCAAGCAAGGGGTCATTGCGATTAAATGCACTGATGTTATCAAGGCCGAGAAAGCCTCCTTGAAAGACATTTTTTCCACCTATATCTTTGCGGTTTACCCACCATGTAAAATTCAGTAGCAATTTCTGAAAGACCCGTTCCAAAAAGAGTCGATCTTTGCGCCCATGATGCTTGCTCTCAATTTTATATACCCTCCAAGCTGACCAGGCCTGGACTGGAGGGTTGACGTCATTAAAATTCCATTCAGAAGCTGGGATTTGACCATTTGGATGCATGTACCACTCTCTTGTCAGAAGAATGAGCTGCTTTTTAGAAAATTCTGGGTCCATCATTGCCAGTGGCAATGCATGAAAAGCGCTATCCCAAGAAAAATAAGAAGGATATTCCCATTTGTCTGGCAGCGATAAAACATCATCGTTGTAAAGGTGCAGCCAATCTGCATTACGCGTTTGTCCAGGATGATGCTTCAACCAATGATCGACGACAAAATGGTAATATTGCTTATTCCAAAGAAGACCTCCATAAGCCTGCAATTGGATTTCAAACTGCTCTTGATTGATTGCCCTAGGAGCCAAATCGCGAAAGAACTGCTCACACTCTTTTCTTTTTGCTGCAATAGTATGCGCATTGTGCGCTAATGGCGTTGCAATTTCTTCTTGATCGGAAAGACGAAAAAAAAAGGTTTTAGAATCTAAAGGGGCTAATGTGATCTCATAAACAAGACCTCCCTTGGTCCCTTTCAACTGAGACGAAACGGCATTGAGTTTTTTCTCGATGATGTATTCATGGAAAGCATCTTTAACATAAGGCACAGCATTGGGAATAGAAAAAAGACGCTGCGTATTGGTCTCATTCTCCGTAAAGAGCACTTCTGGGGTACCATCATAATGCAGCCAACGAACACCTAAATTGGGATGCTGGGCCTGGATTTTTTTTGTAAGCCCTTGCAGGTTGGGCTTAGACACTTCGTTTTTTTCTCGCCACGTATTGCGGAACCAAATTTGCGGGATGATAGTGATCTTCTGAGAAGTCCTAGCCCTATTGCACACTGTGATGCCAATAAGGATATCTTCTGATGATTCTTTTGCGTACTCTATAAAAACGTCGAAGTATTGGTTGTCCGAAAAAATTCCTGTATCTTCTAATTCAAATTCTTTTTGGTCTAGTCCTCTGCTACGATTAGTATCGACAAGCTGACTATAAGGAAATGCTCGTTGAGGATATTTGTATAGATAGCGCATGTAAGAATGCGTGGGCGTGTTTTCTAAATAGTAGTAACACTCTTTGACATCTTCGCCGTGATTCCCTTCTTGGTTAGTCAACCCGAAAAGACGCTCTTTGAGGATTGGATCTCTTCCATTCCATAAAGCTAAAGAAAAACACAGCCTCTGATGGTTATCGGAGATCCCTGCTATGCCGTCTTCTCCCCAGTGATATGCAAAACTGCGGGCCATATCATGGGTCATTCCATTCCAGACATCTCCGTTTAAACTTATATCTTCTCTGACAGTGGCCCATTGCCTTTCACTTAAGTAAGGTCCCCAGCGTCTCCAATAATTTTTTCGATTACGGTCTTCTTCTAATCGGGCCAATTCCGAGTTCACTGTCTACCCCATAAATTAGAGTCAGCACCTAAAAACAAGTATTGGTTTTAGAATTGACTCTAAGAGGCATGTATAAATCAGAAATCTTTGGCGGGAAAGTATTTTTTATGTGATTTTTCTAACAATTGCAATTCTCTTAAGAAGGTGTCTAACAATTTCTTTCATAAGATTTTTGGAGCTTTTCGGAATAGCTGAGCCGCTCTATTCAACAATCTGGAGCTTTGCATATTGCTCTCACAGAGAGAGCTCAGAGTTTCTCAAAACTCGCTTTAGGAACAATTGCCGGACACGCTCTGAAAGAGCTTATCTGCGAATTTTTTAAGTTCGAGGGGGTAGGCTCTAAGGAGCGCTGCTACGGAATATTTTGAACCTAAAGATAGAGGAGAACATTTTGTAGAACCAATAAGAAATGCACATACATCCATAAAAAATCCGAACAGGATACCAACGCCTGATAGCTTCATGCCACCAAATGTCATCACCTCGTGTATGATTATCTAATTCCTTTTGCGCTTCATTCCCAACATACGTTTTCTCATTGTACTGTTTCTGTACCTGATCAAAAAAACGATACGAATGGCGATAAGTAGAGCTTAAGTTAAGGTTAGGATCAGGATCGATCTCAGTCACACGGATTTGGATATCGTTATTGTCAACACCCCAACCAATATGTTTTTCACCCAGAAAGTGTGCGCGGTCACCCTTTGTTCTAAAAATATGAAAATGGATGGGCTCATTTAATGGTGGAAGGCAATTCATCCTGTTAGCAAACTCTTCGGCAGGATCATTATCTATGCTAGGATTATTGAAGAAATAGGCATTTTTGACACGCAAAGCATGATCAACAAGGAAACGCTGCACATACCCACCGGCTAAACTAAAACCAGCAACATCCACTTTTTGCCCTCTAGGGCAAAATTTGGGATCATTCATGAGGTGCATCAAAGTTCTCCGCGCCGCAGCATATCCCCATTTTCCAAATTTCAATTGCCCGTCATTGATCCACGTTTCGACAAAATCTTCTCCGGAAGGTGCAAATTGAGAAGGACGAAAAATAATGAAGGAGTTGAGCCCTGAATCATTCCCAAGCGGTTTTAAGGCATAGGCAACAAGACCATGTCCTGTCGCTACCTTCTTGTAGACTTTATATAGCTTTGTATTACCGTTGGCATCTTTAAACGGGACAATCATTTTTTCTTTGAATTCTTTATTCACAGTTGCTTTGGCAAACCTTTCAATAGATGCAAGGGGGTGTAAACTTGAGGTCTCTCCTTGAAGTAAAGCAAGTCGCTCTCGATCAACCAGCAATTGGTCGTGAAAAAAGAACGCCTTTCGCTCTGAAGGACCGCCATAAATTCTCGTCGGATCAAGGACAGGTCCAGTATAACGCATTTTATCAAGGTGCTGTATGCGGCGAAAAATTTCCGAAGTGCTTTGAAATTTTAATTTATCGCCTCCAAAATTTCTTTTTAAATCTGTCGTAAGGACATCTGCCGAGATGACACCAGCCATCCAAATGTGTTTAGCTGTTAGCGGCAGGCCTTTCTCCTTTTGCTCTTCAAACTGAATGCCATAACGCTTTTGCATCCTTTGAAATCTATCTGGCCCTAGTTCACTAAGAACTGCGTTCTTAAAAGCTTCCCAGGTCTTACGGTTGATTTCGAGTTCTTGTTCAGAAAAGCGACTTTGAAAAAATGACTTTTTAGGCAAAGGAAAAGCATTAACACCGAAAGGACAGACGGAAATATAGCTATTAGAGTCGGCCCTCTTAGCCGCATCGATAAAGCTTGATAAAGAGAAAGACAATGCCATAATAAAAATTGATCTTTTTAATCATGGATTATAATTTCACATAGATTTAATTGCAATTTAATTAAGCGCAAAAACAAAGAGCATCTATGTAACACTAAATTATTATATATAGAAAACTTCTAAGGACCGGTTAAGAGGATATCTCATAGGTCAATCTTCAACTTTCATATTGTGATAAACGACATCCACATCATCAAGTGCTTCAAGCCACTCTATCAATGCCTCATTTGCTTTTTGAGCTTCTTTATCACATTCAACTAAAGATTTAGGCAGCATTTCAAGGCTAGACTCTTCTATTTTGATCCCCGCCTTTTCAATTTTTTCTTTTACTTGAAACAGAGCATCTGGTGGGGTTGTTATAATGAATACTTCATCAGCAGCCTCAAAGTCATCTGCTCCCGATTCGCTTGCTAATAGGAATAATTCATCTTCAACTGCATTTTTTTTTAAAATTTGAAGAATCCCCTTGCGGTCATAATTAAACGATACAGCTCCGGGATTCGCTATAGTACCCCCTCGCTTGTTCGTTGCAATTCGCATATCGGAGGCGACGCGGTTTTTGTTATCTGTCATGATTTCAACAAGGATTCCAACGCCCCCATGGCCATAGAGTTCGTACATCATTTCTGTATAATCTTCTTGGCCAGCACTGGTTGCTTTTTTGATGTTTCTGTCGACAACATCATTAGGGACATTAGCTTCTCTGGCTTTTAGCAAGGCTAAACGCAAGCGGGTGTTTGATTTAGGATCTGGTCCTCCAAGCTTGACAGCGCTAATAATTTCCTTGGCGATGCGAGAAAAAAGCTTCCCTTTAATTTTATCTGCTTTGCCTTTGCGGTGCTTTATATTTGCCCATTTACTATGTCCGGCCATAGAAGATCCTTATGCTTTCCGTCGGGGGATTATCTATCAGTAGTGATTTTTTAACCATAGAGAAACCGAGCTTACATTTATAATTAGGAATTTCATTAGGCTGAATGTTCTTCCTCTGTATTATTCTTACATCCTCCATCTCGCCCTGCGCTGAGGGAATTAAGCTAGAGAGCCTTCTCCATCATGATCTTTGCCAGATACTCTCCCCTCTCTTTGACGAAATGCTCTTGCCTTCCAAATTCTTTGAAACCTAAACGCTCATAGAGCCTTTTGGCGGGATTGCCTTCATAAACTTCTAAATGAAGAAACTCCATCACATAGTTGTCTCGTGCAATTCTCATGAGCTCATGCATGAGCGCTGTCCCAACCCCTTTTCCACGCATATTCTCAGCGACGATAATTGAGATCAAACATTGATGCGATAGCTTTTTAAATGATTGAAGATTCAATACGGCCATTCCACAAGGTTCACCATCTACTTCAGCTGTAACACCTGCGCCAGCCCTTGAGAAATACATCCACACTTTGACAGCATCATCAATCTCCCGCTCATTGATCATTGGGAACCATTTCAGTATCTTGGGATCATCGAGCCATTTTTTTAGGTAAGGTGCATCATCGTCATGTGTTAGACGGACTGTAAATGGAATTTTCATAAATCGGCCTCAAGAAGGATCCGTTCGAGATAACGATCCCCTTCTTTTACATACTTCTGCTGTCGCGCATAGATCCGAAATCCATGCTTTAACAAAAGATTGAGAATAGGGTTACCCTCGAAAATTTCGATGTGGATTTTTTCTAAATGAAAATATTTCTTCGCCAAATGCATAAGGTTTTTAACTAACGAAGCTCCAATCCCTTTTTTTTGGAACTCAGGTGAAACAATGATCTTAAACTGGCAATGATGTGCAACTTTTCGATATGGCATCAGAAACAATGTTCCAATCCCACATGGAATCCCATCAATTGTGGCAGTAATACTTGCAGAAAACCGCGAATAACCAATCCAACACTGCGCTGCATCTTCAACTTCTTTAGGTGCTGACATTGGGAACCAATGCAGCATGCCAGGAGAAAAAAGCCATTTTTTTAAATAATCGAAATCACTCAGCTGGCTATAGCGAATATCATATCCTGGTAAATCAACCATACCTTTTAACCAAATTCCTTAAGGTAAGCGTGAATGAAGTCATCAAGATATTCCCCATCCATAGCAGCATCTATATCTCCAACCTGATACCCTGTTCGGGTATCTTTAACAAGAGTGTAGGGCTGAAAAACATAATTTCGGATCTGACTACCCCAAGCATTCTCCATTTTCTCTCCACCTAAAGCTTCGATTTTGCTCTGTCTCTGAGCGAGCTCCTGTTCATATAATTTTGCTTTCAACATTTTCATACATGTCTCACGGTTTTGTATTTGGCTTCTCTCGCTCTGACAGGAGACAATGATTCCAGAAGGCATATGTGTAATACGGACAGCAGAGTCAGTTTTATTAACGTGTTGGCCACCGGCCCCAGAAGCGCGGTAAGTGTCCACGCGGATATGATCGGGCTTGATGTCAATTTTTATATCATCTGTGATCTCAGGAGTTACATCAATAGATGCAAAACTTGTATGCCGTCTTGCATTACTATCAAATGGAGAGATACGGACTAAACGATGTACACCTTTTTCTGCCTTACAGTAACCATATGCGTATGGACCAGACAATCTAAAAGTCACGCTCTTGATTCCAGCAACATCACCCTCAACGCTATCTAAAGTTTCGATTTTCCATCCCCTCTTAGCAGCCCAGCGCTGGTACATGCGTGAGAGCATCAGGGCCCAATCACAAGCCTCGGTACCACCTGCTCCAGAATTTATGCTCAAATAACAATTTTTAGCATCAAGCTCACCCGAGAGCATTTTACGTACTTCGAGCTGAATGAGGCTTTTATCGATTTGCGCAACTTCTTGCTCTAAATAAGCAAGAAATTCTGCGTCGCCGCTCTGTCTTGCTTCGGGCAATAAAGCGGTAACATTCTCAAACCGTCCTTTCAAGTCCATATAAGGTAGCGTCCAAGATTTTAATGCGTTGCATTCATCTATGGCAGCTTGAGCTTTGGCTTGATCTTCCCAAAATGAGGAGGATTCCATAAGTTTCTGAAGAGCTTCTACTTTCTCAAGCTTTTCAGCCAAGTCAAAGATACCTCCACATGTGAAGGAGGCGATCTTCAATACTTTTAATGATATCCACAGTTTGTTCAGACACAGATAGCTCCATTTTTCTTAACATGATCCTTCCCAATCTATCTCAATCTATAGGGGTGCTGCAAGTGTTTTAAGAATTTAGCTGAGATTTTTTTTGCTGACCATTTAGAACCTGTCATAAAATGAAGACGTGGTAAATGGTTTGGATTTTTTTAGTCAAAAATCAAATGCAATTTTCAATTGAAGGAGTCTCAATATTCTTTATCAAAAAATTCCCAGATTGCCAAATTCAGTTTATCGTTAAATTAGATGTGATAAAAAATTGAATTTTGCTCTAAAAAAACATCTTCAATTTGCACGAAAAACATAGCAATAAATTCCCCAAAATTTTCATAGCTTCCTCTTAGAACAGGATTTATGAAAACTTAACAAGCTCTTTACATTAATCGGGCGAGCAATATAATTGACCTCTCTTTCAAATAAGGGATATACCGGTGACAGTTGAAACTGGTAAGAAATTTCAATCTCAATATTTTGCTCTTCTGGCCGACTGTTTTGGTCGAGAAAGTGCACTTATTGGGGCAGAAATTTCAATTAGTTTCAAGTGGTACCTAAATATAACCCTAGAGAATCTAACACTACAGTTAAGGAGGTTTCTATGAAAATTCAAGAGACGATCGCAAGTGGATGCCAGAAAATTAAAGAATTTGCAACTGCATCAGCACAATACGTTGTGAAGATTGCTGGCCAAGCAACTCAAGCAATTAAAAATCTCGCAATGAGAATATACGACTTTGTTGTGCCCCTCTTTGCAAGCATGAAAGGCTGGGTTGTCGCTAACAAGCAGCTCGTGATGTGGTCTTTGGGTTCAGCAGCAGTGGCTGTCGCTCTTTATGCACTTATCACTCGTATGTGCAGCAAACAAGGTCCTAATCCTATCCACGCATAATTTTATACTTCATTCTATAGCGAGTACATCCGTGCTCGCTATTTTTCTATTATGATATTGTTCTGCTCATCAAAGCGATAGCGCCACGACCAAGTTGGTTGGTGGATGTTTTCCTGAGTCCAACGCAATACACCGTTGTTCTGTCTAACACTCACTCTTGTTCCAGCAAGCACTTCAATATATAAATCACCTATAAATTCAACATCCTCTGCATCAAACTCTCCATCGCCTTGAATTGCGATAACGCAAGCCTCTTTTCTTTGAAGTTGCCCTTTCCAAGGGATATTTTGCAAAGACCAATCAACACCACAATTAGCCACCCTTACATTTTTTAAACGACATTTGCTATTTTGTGGGGAGTAGATTAGGGCATTATCATCAGGATTTTTGTGCCCCATGATTGCGTCTGACAAGATAAGCAGGCTGCCATCTAAAGTCAAATTTTCTAAGTCGAGCTCTGAGATTTCCAACTTTAGTTCGCTTCCTTGGGCCAATTTTCCCTTGCGCATTTTTTGCGCAATGATCGAGTAAAGAGGGCCAAGTGATGGGCAATAATCAAAAACGAATGATTCACTCCAAGAAAGAATTTTACAAGGAGGAACATCAAAACCACAATAGTTCTCTAAAAGATCACGAGCATTGAGCTGGATATCGTGATAACATCCCTCAGGAGTCTCCAACAAGGACTCTTTACCGAGTGGATCTTTTTTTACTGCTGATATTGTCTTGTGGCGATCATTGTAAGTTAGATACGAAGAAAAATCATTAATCCTTGGAGAACTTAAAGAAGTTGTCATCTTTTTAGAAAAACTATCAGCAATATTCTGCATCGTTGATTCAAGGCGAGCGACATTTTGCTCAACAAGTTCACCACAGCTGTTTTTTACAGCGCATTTCTTTAAGTTCACAAGCATTCCCGGAATGGGATTTTCTACAATTGCGTTTTCTACAGCATCAATGTCTGCAAATAAAATATTAGTGTTGGAAGAAAATTTAGAAAACATACTGTTCTTCTCTGCAGGCTGGTCTTCAATTTTCCACTTAGAGAAGTTGCAGTATTCCACGTTGGTCAAGACGTATTCATAATTATCTTCTAACTTCCTCTCGCACAAAACATTCATCCCTTCCGAAGCGTGCACTTGTCTTTCACAAGAAGCAAAACCAAAAACCTTGTTCAAAGAAAACCCAATCCCGCAAAAACCCAGCAACCCATAATCAATTCCAGCGATTGGATTGTTGATTTGTCTTATGAGCGCTTTAGAGATCCCTTTTTCTTTTAACCAAGCAAAAACACCTTCATCTTTCGCCAATTTCCATATGACACCATGACCTCCCGGTTTCATCAACGGCTCAAGAGGATCGATCATCGCCCAATTGCCCTGTTCATTGATCGTTGGCACTAAGCTTTGACAAAAAAAACGGATTGTTTGAAAGGGCCTGCCAAACCAAGAGTTTTCTTCAAAAATGCGAATTATATGTTCATGATTGTTCTTTTCATGTGATGTCATGAGCGCAATAGGCACACAAATATTCTTTCCCGTGAGCTTATAGTAAAGAAATTCTCTTGCCTGCAGGTCTGCAATCAAACATTCAATCAATGTTTTTCCCCGAAAAACAAGACGCGCTGCAGGTAGTGCTATTCCTGTCAGCTCGTCAAACAATCGTAGCCGATCAGCTGCACCGCCCACAGGATAGATCTCAGCCATTGTTGGCAGCTCCTCAATCCCTTTGCGGATATAACCGAGCACTTCTTGATTTGGGTTCCTAATGTCGATGCCAGGAGCTCTATCAAACTGCAAATTAGGAAAGTTGCTTTGATTATGCTTTTGTTCAAGACAATCCAACATCGAAAAGTGATACCCTACAATACCGCCCATTTCGTAGTAAAATTTTTCTACAGCCCGGAGCCTATCAAGAAACGTTGTCCATTGAGCGTGGGAAGAATATTTTTCGATCGCACCACAGCAAACAACGTCAATTTGTTTAATAGCAATTAAAGAAAGAAAAATCCTTTTCTGAACAGCATCAAGGTTGTTAAATATGTTTTTTAATGATGAACTTGAAGACAGAACATTGTGCACTTCACTGAAACGTGCTAGATGCTCCAACCTATCATTCTCAGATAGACATTTTTTCAAAGCATCGACCAAAGGAAATAATTCCTCGATTTTCTCGCTTAAGGAAATTTCTATATTTTCTAAAGTGCTCACGATAATCAAAGTCATTTTAGGTTAACCACACCTTTTTACATTGCCATGGAAATGACTATCGCGCAATCCATCAGATAATTTTTCTAGTAAAAACGAAATGGTTTGACTATAATTCTCTATGACAGCTACAAGATGACATTCGAGGATCTATTTTTCCTTCTTGGAGCGAGTTTTTTGCAAATTTTTTAAGGAGTTAAGACATGGCGAAAGAAAAAGAAAAGAAATCTAAGTTTATGCAACCGATGCAACTCAGTGAAGATCTTGCTGCAGTTGTCGGTAGAGGCCCAATGCCACGCACAGAAGTAACAAAAAAAATCTGGGCTTATATCAAAGCAAATCGTTGCCAAGATCCAAAAAATAAACGCGACATCATTGCTGACAATAAACTTCTAAAAGTTTTCGGCGGCAAGAAAAAATTAAACATGTTCGAAATGACAAAAGTTATCAACGGGCACCTCAAATAGAATCCTTCCTAACTTTAAGACAGAACGTTTTCGGACGTTCTGTCCCTTTTGGTTTTATAACAATCTCTTAATGCACAAATATAAACTCACTCTAGCTTACGATGGAACGTCCTATGCCGGATGGCAAGTGCAAGATAATGCTGTATCCATCCAAACGCGTGTCTGCCAGGCATTGAGCACGGCTCTGAGAGAACCAATTTATACAGTCGGTTCGGGCAGGACCGATGCTGGCGTGCATGCTTTGGGTCAAACGGCACATTTTGAGACTCAAAATCAAATAGACACATATAGACTACATGCATCTTTAAATGGCCTTCTCCCTCCCGACATCCGTATAATAGAAGTTGTTTCGGTCCCGCAAGACTTTCATGCCCGCTATTCAGCTATTGGCAAGGAATATCACTACCACCTCCATTTAGATCGTGTAATGAACCCTTTTAAAAGATTATACGCACTTCATGTGTTACATCCTGTTAATCAAAAACTATTAGCTGAAGCTGTAAGCGTTTTCATCGGTAAGCACGATTTCACCTCTTTTGCCAATGAAGCACATTCCGGAAGCGCATCCAATGATCCTGTTCGCACACTGCATCGGTTAGACATAGTTCCAGAAGACGGCGGCATCCGACTAGAATTTGAAGGAGATGGATTTTTGTATAAAATGGTGCGAAATATTGTTGGAACTTTATTAGAAGTCGCTGCTGGAAAGTTAAGTATCGAAAGTATCTATGAGATCATTGCTGCCAAAGACAGACGTAAAGCAGGACCAGCAGCACAACCACACGGTCTCTTCTTAGTGCGTGTTGATTACCCCGAATAGCGTTTCAATGTGAAGATGTCCTGAGAGATCAGGGAATTCTTCTGAAACGAGCTGAGGGTGATCAATTGGACAGACTAACATCCGATGTTGAACACCTGCATACTGAAGTGCCCTTAACCCTTTCATAGTGTCTTCAAAGCCAATCGTTCCTTCTCCACTCGCATTAAAATGTTTGAGTGCCAAAAGATAAGGATCGGGCTCAGGCTTTGGTCTTTTCGTATCTTCACGGGTAAACCACACTGGAATGCGCTGTAAAACTTCGTGTTGAGTGCGAATCCTTTCGATGAACGCTAAATATGAGTTTGTGACCACACAATGGGGAATTCCAAGCTCTTGGAGATAGTTGAGCAATTGTTCAGCTCCGTCTTTCAAAGGGATTTTTTCTTTATTCAGGATTTCCTGAAAGAGTTCAGTCTTCTCTTTATAAAGGACGTCCCATCTGGGTTCCTGAGCCTTAAGATCGGGAAGAGACGCATAAATTTCGTCCCCTAGAGAGCGAGTGTGGCTATGAGCAATCGAATAATATTGCATGAGGTCCCAGTCCAACGAGAATCCCCGGCAGGCACAAAGAGATTTATAAGCTTGATAATGAAGAACTTCAGTATCAACAAGCAAGCCGTCAAAATCAAAAAGGAAAAGTGAATAATTTTCTTTTATCATTAATATAATTATAGCATAAATCGACTATAAGAGACAGTCTCTAAACGACCATATCATGAAATGCCAAGAAAGCCTCTCAGTCTACGTTTCGTCATTTTCGCAACGCTTGTCGGCAACACCTTGGAATGGTATGACTTTGTCCTGTATGCCTACCTCATCCCTATATTCCTCAAGATCTTTTTCCCTTCAGAAAATTCTGCTCTTGCCCTTGCGTATGCACTTCTAGTGTTAGCAATTGGGATTGCCCTTCGTCCCATTGGAGGTCTCTTATTTGGCTATATAGGGGATCGCTTTGGCAGAAGATTTGCATTGATCACAAGCCTATCTTTAATGACAATTCCTGTTGGAATTATCAGCATTTTGCCAACCTATTTGCAAGTAGGGCTTGCAGCTCCATTAATTCTCACTGCGATGCGTATCGTACAAGGAATAGCTGCAGGAGGTGAGTTTCCAGGAGTCATGGTTTTTTTATACGAATCATCACCTGCGATCCAGAGAAGTTTTTACAGTAGTTGGGCGTTTTTCGGGGTGTTTTTAGGAATATTCATCGGCGCAATTGATTTCTATTTCCTTATTGCCAACATGTCTTCTTTAGAACTTCTGCAATGGGGCTGGAGGATCCCCTTTGCCGTAGGTACTATTCTAGGTGGATTTGGAATTTTTTTGCGGCGCAAGCTCCACGAAACGCCCCTTTTTGCCCATAACAAATCTATTCAAGGTGTCATTACACATCCCCTTGTTGCAGTTTTCAAAAAACACAAAAGAGAAATGCTACGAATGGCAGGGGTTGCATTTACTGATGCTGTTTCTTTTAATTTCATTATTGTTTTCTCAACGTCTTATCTCGTGGAATACATGCACCTGAGCATGCGGCAATCGTTGCTGATCAATAGTTTTATCATCCTGACCTGCATTGCTTTTGTCCCGATCGCAGGAAAGATCTCTGTAGTCTTCACTCCCCGCAAGACATGCATGGCGGCGGCTCTGTGTTTTTTCTTTTTTAGTTGGCCTCTTTTCACACTTTTATTGCATCCCTTGTTCCTTTATAAAATTACGGCTTTGATAATTTTTGCAATCTTTCTCTCTTTTTATCTCGCTCCTCTGCCAGCTATTTTATGTCATATCGCTCCTACCACCGTCCGCGTAAGCACAATCGGCATCGCTTATAACACCACAATTGCCTTGATTGGTGGTACAACGCCTATCTTGATGCTCCATTTAATAAATTGGAGCGGAACAATATTGGCTCCATGCTATTATCTAATGCTCGCTTCAGTAGTGTCATTGTTTGTCTTACGATCAATTCGAGAACATTGAAAACTTTATGCATAAGCCGTGGGAATCGGAAATCAAGCTTGAAACAGAAGAGGCATTTGCCCTCATCAAAGAACAGTTCCCTGATTTACAACCCAAGAAGATCACTCTTCTAGGATCAGGATGGGATAATACAGCGTATTTGATCGATGATAGAATTGTCTTTCGTTTTCCTCGTAGACAGATCGCTGTCCCTTTTTTAGAACATGAAGCTTGCATGCTGCCCAAGATCGCCTCAAGACTCCCTCTTGCTATACCCGTCCCTAAATGGGTTGGAAAGCCGTCACAAAAAGGGTATCCTTGGCCATTTGTTGGCTACGAACTACTCCAAGGCTTTACGGCATGCAAAGCTAACTTAACAGAAGAACAACGCAGTCGATGTGCAGAACCTCTTGCACGCTTTCTTACAAGTTTACACGCTATTCCTTTAGCTGAAGGCAATGCCTGCCATTTGCCCAATGATGACTTAGCAAGACTGACCGTCTCTAAAGTCTTGCCCCAGATCATAAAAAATCTCGATGAGCTAAATCTTCTTGGATTAATTGAAAGCCCTCAAAAATTTGCCCCTCTTTTAGAACAAGCGCACCATCTTCGAGCTCCTCACAGCACAACGATCGTTCATGGAGATTTTTACGTACGGCATCTCATCGTTAATGAGCAGCATGAACTGACAGGAGTGATTGATTGGGGAGACATGAGCATCGGAGACCCTGCGATTGATTTTGCGATCGCACATAGTTTTTTGCCAGACAATGCTCAAGATACTTTTCGCAAATGTTATGGACCCATTGCAGATGACACATGGTCACTCGCGCGATTTAGGGCCTTGCATTCAAGCGCAATACTTGCTGTATTTGGGCATCACACCCAAGATCAAGAAATTATGAGGGAAGGTTTGCAATCTCTTGCTTTGATTGGGAAAAATCCCTTACTTTGACAGAATCATTAATGCTGACCAACAATTGATTGCCGAAAATAATACATGCCGAAGGATCGGCTTCATATTTTAGAACATCTTTTAGAGGGAATTCTGCTTTTTCTATTTTTCTAATTTGAACCTCTCCACTTAGCAAACCAATGATAAGGGCATCAACTTTAAATGCTAGAAAACTAATTCCATAATTTAGTGAAAGACGATGGACGAAATTAAAAGTCCCTTTAGCGTTTTCACACCAAACATTCACATGAGAGTTCCATGTCCCTGCGGCAACATAACTGTTATTAAATGCAAAAAACCTTACTGACGAAAAATGTTCGAGGCTTTGTATTTTTTTATATGTTTCATTTGCAAATTTTTTAAATACATCAATCTTAGATTTATTTCGCCCTATCCAAAAGAAGTCCTTATTGATGCCTAAGGAAGATATTTCCTTAAATTGCACCAGTTCTTGAAATTTATCGAATTGTTCATTTTCTTTGTATTTCCAGATCTCGCACCCATAATGTCCTACAAAAAGAAATCCACTTAATAATTTTACTGAAAAATCGAAGTGGGTCAACAATGCCTCAGGATTTTTGACTTTCACAGACAAAGTCTGAAATTCTTTAAAATTACCAAGCTCGTTTTGCTTCCATATATTGACTGTCTTATCTTGGGAGATTGAAGCAAGCCATTTTCCATCAATAGCTAGTCCTTTAATCGTATTTTTATGGGGGCTAATGATTTGTTGATGTAAGTTAAAACCACTGCTGCCTGTTTTCCAGACCAATAGAGTATTATTTCCCCCGTTGTCCCAACTAGAAACAATATAGTTATCGCTTGCGACCATTGCAGTAGCGATATATTTTGAAGGCCCGGGTATCACAAATAATGGTGATTGAACAGACATGCTTTCTTTCACTTCTTTAAATCGAGAAATTTTCCATTGGTCATTTTTTCGATCTCTCTGGAACGCAATTGAAATACTGCAAAAGGAGTGCCAGCAGCAGCCCAGATCCATTCATAATTTAACAAAGTTGGATCCAAAAAAGTACGGAGCGGTTCGTTATAACAAACTGGGGGAATTCCGCCAATCGCGAAGCCTACACGCTCTTTTACATACTTTCCATCAGCTTTGATGAGTCTAAGCCCAGTAGCTAGCTCAATTTTTTTCACATCAACTTGGTTAACTCCACTCGCTATCACCAGTATAGGATTGCCAGTATTTTCATCAATAAAGATCAATGACTTAGCAATTTGCGCGACTTCACATCCTATCGCTTTTGCAGCTTCATCAGCCGTGCGAGTATAATCTGGTAGTTCTTTTACAACGCAGGAAAATCCATGCACAATTAGATATTCCTGGACTTTTTTAGCACTGCTTGTTAGAGATTGGTTCATACAAGTCACCTAAATAGAGAAAGTTTTTTAGTTAAATTCGTTACAATTTCATGCTGACCAAAAAGTACAATTCCGTAATAAACGATCTCTTCCGGCTTAGCAACCATAGTTCTTGCCTCCTGATCTTCCCAAGTCCCTTCAGTCATGGTATTTGTGAACGCAGAAAATTGAATCCCTGACTCCTTAGCTGCATGAAGAAGCTTCATAAGCTTGTTGGAGTTATCTTCGCGCAAAATGATAAATGGCATTCTGGATATATTAGGATAGACAAACCCATCGGCGTTTTTATAATCCATAAGAAGTAAGCTATCAGCTCCAACAGAAGCTCCAAGCCCTATACACAAGTGCGCAAGAGAGTTCATCAGCACGCCCGTCTCAATCTTTTTATTGACCACTGCAACCAACTTATTTTTAAACATTATCCTCCTTTCTATTATAAATTAATTTCTGTAGAGAAACAGTGCACAGCGTGGGCAAATACCTTCGCATGATAAGCCCCTCGCTTCTTTAAAAATTGCACTTCGACAACTCCCGGACGGCCCATCAAATGACCTTGCTCCACACGAAAACTGTGAGAGCCTTTAGGCAATAGGCCAAACATATCTACATAGGCTGTTAATCCTCCTAACACTGATCCTGTAAAAGGATCTTCTGAGATTCCGACTAATGGAGCGTAACAGCGCATGTGGAATTGATTACTTCGATCAATGGCATCTGGGCACAATAAACAGAGAGCGACAATGTCATGCTGCTTCGAGAACTGAGCCAAGGATTTAGAGTCACAATCAATCTTCTTTAAATCCTCTAGAGATCGAATCACAATGAAAAGATCTTTATTTGTTTCTTCGTACATCACTGGAAAAGATGGATCAATCAACGAAGGTTCAATACCTGCAGCTCTTGCAATGGAAAGATGAGAAAGAGTACTTTGGTTTAATTTAATTGTTGGGGTCTCATAAGATACTTGAATTTCCTCATCTTTATCAATTGCGACTTGCATCTTTAGAATACCGCACAAGGTCTCTACATCGAATGCATAGTCGCCAGACTTACTCATGCCAAAACGCTTCTCTTTCGCAATCATGTAAAGAGCCCCTACGGTTGAGTGTCCGCAAAAACTAATCTCATGGCCCGTTGGAGTAAAATAACGCAATTGAAAAGCCCCTTGCTTGCTCGTTAGAACAAAAGCAGTCTCGGACAAATTGAGTTCTCGGGCAATTTTTCGCATCATCGTTTCATCCAAAGCATCAGCATCTAAAACTACACCAGCAGGATTCCCCCCAAACTTTTCGCTAGTAAAGGCATCCACTTGATGTACATGAATCTTTTTAAAGTCAGACGCTGTTTTTAAATAGTTATAAACAGTTGCCCTAGAGACCTGAAGTTTGGATGCGATGTAGGAAGAAGACTCTTTAAAATCCAATAGTCCCTTTTCTTGCAGTTTTGTAATCAATTCTCTTTTCTGCTTAGCATTTAAGGCTTGAATAATGATTTTGTTCACTGCGAGAAAATCCATAATCATCTGATCGATTGACTCCTTCCACTGATCTAAAACCTTTGGAGTCAATGCAACATGGTCTGCCTGCAATAAGAAACTTAATTGCTCCTGAAGACTTTTAAAATATGTGAGGTCGTAGCGAAGTCTTAAGTAACCAATTTGCTCATTATCATTCCGAATAGGATAGATCAAACACCGAACATTTCGTCCAACAACAAGCTGTTCAGTGAAAATATCCCCTGAATTTTTTACATCACATTGTTGATCTTCTTTTAGCCCTGAGAAAGCATTAAAAATTTCCTGGATCGTGCCCGCCTTATCAAAAAGCGTCAACTCAACCAAAGGATAGAACAAGTTCACTAAATTACGAGCCAATTGAATGTCCACAGGCACCTCTATATAAACTAGAATATTATTCTAAAATGGAATATTCGTCAATTCGTAAGAGAAAAATCAACATGAGATTTACAGCCCTACCTACCCGTCAATAATTAACAAATTCGTTAGTTACAGCTCATGCCACTTGCCAATAATTAACAAATTTGTTAGTTTTAACTTATATTCTTACTTTACAATAATCTATGAGCAAACTACCCATTAATCCTTTTAAATTTGGTGACCCAGTAGAGGGAGACTATTATCTTCCTCGACCAGAACTTGAAAATCTTGTTTCTCAATTCCTGGTTAATCGCATTCACGTAGTGTTAATAGGGCCTCGACGCTTCGGCAAAACCTCATTTTTATTAAATCTCTTAAACAAACTTTCAGAAGATTCTCACTCTTACATATTCGTTGATATTTTTAACATTACCTCCCATAAAGACTTCCTGCATCAAATGCTAAGAGCATTAAAAGCAAGATCCGGTTGGAAGGATGGTTTAAAATCAATGCTTGGATCAATTCCAAAAATACGTCCTAAAGTTTCTACTCAAGTTGACGTAAATACTGGTCAGCAATCTTTTGATGTCACCTTAGATACCATTGTATCATCAGAAAAAGATGTAAAAGAAATGATTCAAGATGTTTTTTCTGGATTAAGCAAATTAGGAAAAAGATTAATTTTTGCTATAGATGAATTCCAAAAAATCACTGAAATTGACGATGAAGGATGGTTAGAAGCTACTTTGAGAACTCACATGCAGCAATTGCGAAATACTTCTTTTATATTCACAGGCTCAAGAAGAAGTGTGATATATGACATGCTTAATAATTCATCCCGACCATTATATAAATTTTGTCAATCCATTGAATTTCCTGCGTTTGGGGATGAATTTACAGAGTGGGTTTTAGAAAGATTTAAAAATGTTGGAATCCAATGTAGTCGCGATGCGATACAGCATCTCAGAAAAATTGTTCAAGACACTCCGAATTACGTACAGATGATTTGCTTCCATCTCGTGGCACTTGGCAAAAACAATATTACAATCGAAGAAATCAATAACGCATTGAAAATTGTGGTCCAACAAAATGCGTATGCTTATCAAACGCTCCTTAGCACTTTAACACCAACTCAACAGAGAACTTTACGGCTTGCTGCAAAAGAAGGAAAACAGATTTTTGCTAAAGAGCTTTTGGTTAAATATGAAATTTCGAGCGGAGCAGCGCTATCATCTGCAATCAAATCATTAAAAGATAAAGAAATTCTAGATGAAGAAGGCGCAGGTAGAGGAACTGTTATTTTTGATGATCCACTATTTGCAATTTGGCTGAAAACTTCATTCGATGATTAACTATCCGAAAATCGACTAAAATTTTTTAGTGATAAAGATACTATACGACTGAACGAATTCAGTGTTTCAAATTTCAAAATAGTCTGAAAATTCATGAGATATTTTGAAAGAATTGATTGCCGAAGACTGGAGTCGAACCAGCACCCTATTGCTAAGAGCAGAGTTTGAGTCTGCCGCGTCTGCCATTCCGCCACTTCGGCTTAAGACAGAAAGGTTAAGAGAAAGTGAACATTTAAAGCAATCGTTTGTATCCATAAAGGGCTTTTCGACTATCGAAAACGACTTTCTCACCACGGTCACGGTCAAAACGCACTTGGATACTTATATAAGAATAGGGGTGGCGGTTATCATAGTCCCGCCCCTCGTTAGAGCGGTAGACCTTCACAGCAATTTCTTTATTGGACCATGACTTGCCATCAGCACCCTTTTGAAATTGCAGATATTCGCTTTGGCCACGGTACGCTGGCGTCTCGCGGAAATAGGCAAAAATATACTTAAGCACTTCTTCAATAGAATTCTCCATCCCTTCGACAAAAAAGTCCACTTCAGCACCGATCATATGCTTTGACTGCTGTGCTGAAGGTGAAGGATCTGCGTAAGCATTGTGAACTGGACAACGGTAACCACACGTTATCAAGACTTTTTTCTGTGTTTTTTCTTGGATGAAATTGAGCAGGTCGATCAAAACCGGGTAGATGTACTCTCTTCCATCGCGTAGAGGAAGACCATGTTTTTGTTTACCCCCGCAATCAAAATGCACCCCTTTCGTTGAATCTCTTGGATTGACCAAGGCGGGATGATCGCTACTTCCCCGACAGTGGAAAAATTCTTTAGAGATCTTGCGGTGGCCGCCAACAAAATCACTCTCCCAGGGATATTTCTCTCGCTCACGGTGTTTGGGGAGCTCAATTGGGAAAAGATGTTCGTTTGAATGGCGATAGACGTATTCCCCTTTTTGGTTATATCTCTTGAGTTTTTGACTCTCAGAGCGTTCCAATCCAGAACAGCCAGCTAACAAAAGGCTGATTATAAATAGGATATACAAAGGCATGGGTAATAGTTTGTCCGTTAATAGTCCTTATTCTATAAGGAGGAATATAATCTGCATAGGGTGGAAATGACAATTGAAAGGATGATCGCAGAAAGCACGATCATGAAAAAAATCCTTAACAATCTTGATAAGATCGCGCAAAGCAATGCCAGCGTTTTTATCCACGGGGAGTCAGGGACTGGAAAGGAGGTTGTCGCCCAGATCATCCATGCTGCTTCAATGCGTGCGTCCCAGCCTTTCATCAAGGTCAACTGCGCAGCTATTCCTGAAACGCTTTTGGAATCAGAGTTTTTTGGACATGAAAAAGGTGCATTTACAGGAGCGCATTCTCGTCGACTTGGCCGTTTTGAACTTGCAGATAAGGGAACCCTGCTCCTCGATGAGATCACTGAAATACCTCTGAATATCCAGGCAAAACTTTTACGAGCTGTGCAAGAACAGGAGTTTGAACGGGTAGGTGGTCAGGACTCAGTTATCGTCGATGTCCGACTTATTGCAACCTCCAATCGAGATATGCTCGCAGCAATTGGCCAAAAGATCTTTCGCGAAGATCTCTTCTATAGATTGAATGTCATCCCTATTTTCCTCCCACCTCTAAGGGAGCGCACTGACGATATTATCCCCCTCGCTGAATATTTTATAGCGCGTCTCTGTATTGAAAATAGGAAAGAACCTAAAAAGCTTGCACCAGATGCAGAAAAAATCCTGCGCGAACACCCTTGGCCAGGCAATATCCGTGAACTTGCGAATGTAATAGAGAGGGCTATTGTGCTTGATGTTGCAGAGATCATTGCAGCTGAGCATCTTTCGCTAGGTCCCGCAGCGTGCCGTATTATTCCATCATACGATCAAACATCGCTGTCGCTTGCGACACTTGCTGAAGTTGAAAAACAACATATCTTGAAAATGTTGGATCACCATCAAGGCAATAGAGTTAAAACTGCACAAGCTTTGGATATCAGCATCCGCACGCTGCGTAACAAATTAAAGGAATATGCCTGCATACACCCTCAACTTGCTGGCAAAAAGCTTGAAGCAGAAGATGCAATCATCCCAAATGTAGAAGATAGGAGCAATCAAATTGAACAACTATCACTTTTCTAAAAAAATAAGATTATGCATTTGCTTTCTGGGTTTTCATTTTCTATATTTGGTTCCCTCTTATGGATCAGAAGCATACCAAGTTGTCAAAGAAGTTTTGGCGTTCGCGGATGTGCAGATCAACGGCAATAGACCTTGGGACATGATCGTCCACAATCAAGCCCTTTATAATCGTGTTTTAAAGGATCAGTCTTTGGGACTAGGCGAATCTTATGTACAAGGTTGGTGGGATTGCCCTTCTTTAGATGAGATGATGTTCCGTATTTTGCGAGCTGGCCTAGAAAAAAATTTTAAACCAACTTGGGCTATGCGTTGGGCAGTGTTCAAGGCGAAAGTATTCAATTATCAAAGCAAGTCCAATAGTATGGCAGTTATCGATCAACATTATCAATTGGGCAATGATTTGTTTATAAGCATGCTCGATGAGCTCATGACCTACAGTTGTGGTTATTGGAAAAACGCCAAAACTTTAAATGAGGCACAACGAGCAAAATATGATTTGATTGCGCGAAAATTAGGGTTTAAACCTGGAATGCGCGTACTTGACATAGGTTGCGGCTGGGGCGGTTTTGCAAAATACGTGGCACAAAACTACGGGGTCACAGTTGTCGCTATCACCCTTTCGGAAAACCAAGCTAACTATGCACGAGAATTTTGCAAAGGACTTAACGTTGAAGTTCGCGTTCAGGACTATCGTGATGTCAATGAATCATTTGATCGGATCATTGAAATTGGGATGTTTGAGCACGTGGGGAATAAAAACTATCGCACCTTTATGGAGAAGGTACATCGCAATCTGAAAGATGACGGAATGCTCATGCTCCACACGATTGGGAATAACATGTCTTCTGTTACCTGCGATGCATGGATTGATAAATATATTTTCCCCAATGGACATTTACCATCCATAGCTCAAATTGGGACAGCCATCGAAGGGTTGTTTGTCATGGAAGATTGGCACAACTTTAGCGCCGATTATGATAAGACATTGATGGCCTGGTATCAGAATTTTGAAAACAGCTGGGACAAGCTTAAAGGGGCCTATTCACCTGCGTTTTATCGCATGTGGAAATATTACCTTCTTTCTTGTGCTGGAGCTTTTCGCGCACGGGACATCCAACTTTGGCAAGTAGTCCTAGCAAAGCAGGGAGTGATCGGCGGGTACGAGACCGTCCGTTAATTTAACTTTCTGTCCAATGCTTTGCATTGAGCTGTGGTCTCACTTGAAACTCAGGATAAAATTCTTTTAACATCTGTTCAGTCATTTTGATCTCATCAAATATATCCGCGTGAGGAATCTCATTTCAGCTCAATGGATACAGTTGGAAAATTGCAATCCTCCCTGCCAATGATTCTGAAACCCCTTTCATGAGAGGAAAAAATTGGGAACAATTAAGCGGCTATGCTGTAAAAGCGTGGACTTACCTGCTTGACGAGGGCCTGTAATCAAAACAACAGGAAATTGTTCTAATGCTTCCTTCAGGGGCTTTTCCAGCTTTCCATGGAAGTACATGTTGTTTCCAAGGGCTGGCTATATAAGGTTCATTACAACTTCATTTTCGTGCAAATTCAAGATAAAATCTTGAATTTGCACACAACATTGCAAGCAATTAACAATAAATGCTTTATAGAAAAAATCATCAATGAGCATATTTAGATATGGGCTAAGAAAATAGGGCCACCCTTTTTAGTCGATTATTGTAATAATATAAATCAATGTTAGTTTATAATTACATATAAAAACAAATAACAAAAAAATAAGACTTTCATGACTACAATTAATTCAATGAAAATTAGCAATGCACAAAACTCTGACATTTTTATTAGCTTAAATACTGAAAAAAATAAGGAGCCCTTAGCGGTTCAGACCACTCCTCAGAAAGAAGGAGATAAAGCCAATCTTTTGCTAAAGCTTGATGATTTAAATAAAAAGAAAAATGATCTCCTTTTGATGATGCAAAGTCTTCAAAAGTCACTGGATGAAATTGAAACACAGGAAAAATCGATCAAATCTCAAATTTCTGAAATGGATGATTCCGAAAATCATAAATCGCACATGCAAATGACAACACAATCTCCAAGCGTTGTCCCATCATCCAAACATTCAATGGAATCACCAATTTTATCCGCGGAAATAACAGCAGTTGCAGAGCTTGCATATCCTATATTATTAGTTAACACGGCTCAAATTATTACATCAAAAGACAACAGCGGTGATCGCGAACATTACGGTGTTTCATTGATTGCTAAAGAGAATGAAACAATTGAGATTGCTAAATGGCCCGTTGATGTCAAAAAATATGGAGAGATAAAACAAATAACCATCTTCGATGGAAAAAATGAAACAGCATTGAAAATTGATACCCCGCAAATTAAGAGGTTGATTACGTATCTTTCTACTGACTTTGATACATTTAGAAAGGAACTTAATAAAGACACTATAGACAGAAATGGTTCTTACCCTAATAAAAATCAAGGTTTTGACTGCCAACGCTTTTCATATTACTTAATGCATGGAATCGAGGGGACATATAGTCATAGATGGGGTTCAAAGCCGAAAAACAATTATAGATATGAGATCGAAGACCATATTCCTGGCTTAGCTTATTCCATTAAAGCTCAGACATCTGATTATGGTAAAAATGGAAAATATTCTGGAAAAGACCTAAGTATACATCACTTTGTGTGTTTGTCTAAGGACATCTACGTCTCCAAGTACGGCTCAACTGAAGTTCTATTCACTTCTTACAAACAAATTCTTAATGCATATTTTCCTGAAAAATTCGCTACCGGTAACGCATATCAAGAATGGTAAATCAATGGTCAGCCTCCACCAACCACAATCATCCGATCTTCTTGAAACTTATGGAGCTCTGCAAAGAATTTTGGATCGACAGAAAATAATGAGGCGAGAACTTCTTTGGAGTAAGCGCTCAACGCACCAGAAAGACCAATGTCATCAGGTGCGGCATTATTGAAATACACCGCCATATGCAGCTCTGTGTTCCCAACATTTTCTATATGGTGAAAATAACCTGCCGGAATAATGCTCCCTTGGCCAGGAAGCAGATCAAATGTATCTTTGTTTCCTCCGGGACTAAATACAGTCAATCGCGCTTTACCAACAATCACATAATTCAGCTCGGAAGCATCGGGATGCCAATGCGGCTCTCGAACGCCATCCTTTGCAATGCGCAGACTAAAAAGTGCTAGACGCTCTAATGCTGGGAAACTTTTGTTATTCGCAATCCGCGCAGATCCTCCCTTACTTTCAATTTGAGGATTGATCCTCTCAATATTAAATTTGTTAGGGTTTGGTTTTGATGCAAATGACGGATTTGCAAGCGTTTTTCGTTTTGAAATGAACACGTCCTTAGGGCGTTTTGTGATCTTGGCAAAGCCGTCTTTTCCCGAACCAAATGTCGAAGCTAGCACATGTGCTGTCATAGATCCGACGGATTCTGATAAGTCTAAGTCTTCAGGTTTACCATTGTCATATGCTAAAATGAACTTGCTTTGCCCTTGATGGATATTTTCGATGTGATGGATGTAGCCTCTGGGGATATACATCACTTCTCCAGCGCTTAATGTAAATGTGTCTTGCATGTTCCCTGGGCTAAAAAGGGTAACGAGCGCTTTTCCCTCCACACAATAGGTCATTTCATCAGCATTGGGATGCCAATGAGGCTCTCTTAATCCCTCTTTCTTTAATGTGATCGTCGCAAGAGCCATATGGCGCAGAAGTGTGCTTGTATCCTGAGTGACCATACGTCGATTGCCTCCCGGGCAATCTCGTTTTATCTTGCTCTTGCTCAGATCAAACTTGTGTTTTGAAGCCATGAAAAACTCGCGGGCTTTGTATCTTGATAGAATCTTTTAGATACAGAAAATCTCCATTATCTCCTATTCGATTTTTATAAAAAAAGATGAGTTTCTAAGAAGGCCCCTCTTCCTCAAAAATGAGGAAGAGGGAAAGTTGATTAGCTTAAACTTTTAACGCTGCGATGTCATCAGGAGGAATAGCCGTTATCTCTAAATTATCTCCCTTCTTGATCACCTTAACATAGCGATTGTCAAGATTTGTATCTGGACCAAATTCATAGATATCTGCAGAATCAAATGCTTTATAAAGGAGCTTCACTAGATTTCCGTCATTTTGAAGGGGTACGACCTTTTGCATTCCCCATTTTAATTCAACAGGTTCTTGCCTTACCACTTGATTGTAGGTAGGTTTTATTTGTTGAGCTTCCACATGGAATGAAATAATCCCCATATGCTTCCCGCTACAGCGGTCCATGCCAATTTCTACATCAATCTTGTCTGGAGTCACATTCGTGATTTTTTCATAATGACGACCATGTGCGCCTGGAGCTACACTTAGTCCCTGTGTGCCGACTACAAAATCAAAACCTGTTTCAGGACTGAATGAAAATTTGTGGATATCATCTTCTGCACAATGCCCTTTATGGTATGCGTGAGATGCATCTTCGTTAATCTGCATTCCAATGTATTTTTTAACTTCTGGTTGCCCTTGCTTAGTGTCGGAATAGATTGCAGTAAGTTTTCCTGGGCTAGCTGGTAAGCTAATGACCAAGTCCTTATATACATATGTTCTATAATCGGTGTAACCTAAAGCTCTCCATAATATGGATAAGTTTGAAGTGTTGTCCCAAGGAATTTGCAGCTCCCCTACCGCATAGGCAAACCGATCGTCTGGAATAGTTTGGTCTGGAAAAATATCTTTAGCAGACCCCTTAAAGGTCAATTTTTGAGTGGTATTGTCCACGAGTGTAAAAGCTTTATTGTTAATTTTAAAAACAGGGGGAAATTTCGGATCGGAAGAAAACGGGAAGACTCCTGCAAACTCTAAAAATACATCATCAGAAACTTCTGATTTCGAATCGCTTTTAGAAGGTGTAACAACATCGACTTCTGACTTAGGGTTCAACTTAGCTTTAACAGCTGTATAATATGCTCCGCGAACAATTGCTTTAGGAAATGCTTCTCTTAATTGAGGTTGGATGTTAGCGAAGGGTAGAGTGAGGAGGAACTGGGTAACAACGCTTGTCATTTTTTTAAGAAGATCTTGATTTCTAGCTTGGAAGACTTGGACCATACCTTCCAGTTCCAACAATTTGTCCTTAATGACCTTATCGACGTCTTGGATTGTTTTTTTTTCGGTCAGCTGTCTTCCCGCTTCCATTTCAATTTCCAAGACACCGTTTTCTGCTTTTTGAATCATTGAATCCATCGCGTCTTTTACATCTTTTATAAGACCATCAAGAAAAAAGCTTACAATGGGGTTCGAATCGAACTCCGTCGGATGGAGCTCAAAAGAACTTAATTTTTCCTTATACAAACTTGCGTTAGATTGAACCGCTGTTAATGTAGCCATATGGCCTCCAGTTTGGTTTTTTTAAAGAAGAAGGTCGACAACCCGCTTTTTAAAGGAAACATTAAAGTTTCGATAATTTTTTGTTGTCAAACTTTATTTTTAAATGAGGCGGAAATAATTTTACAGGAGGGTGAGCATTTTTAGAATGTGCTGATGCAAATAACGCCAGACTTCTTGTGATAAAACACGCTGCGAAGAAACAAGGTCATCACCGCGTTGTGCGTGAAGACGCCATGATTTCATTCGCTCTACTGCAGCTTTCACAGATTCGATACAGATGGGAAAGGCAAGCTCTTGTTCAATCTCCATTTCATATAAGATCGCTTTACCGCTGTCTTTAGTGCCTAATAGAAGTGAATACTCTAAGCAACGCTCTAAACTGCTTTTCAGTGCTTCTAAAGATTCAGATATCGTCTTCTGAGCCACTGTATCTATAGCGGAATCAACAAACAGAGTATGCACAAAAGCACTGATGTCAAAAGGGGTGTTAAGATCTTCTTGGGTTATCTGCTTAAGGGATTTGTAGGCAATATTGCTAAAACCAATCCCCCCTTCTGTAGCATTTATGAAGGTCGTTTGCGATCGCTCCTGGGCAAACTTGCTCATGCTCGCAGATTCCATAATCCATTTAACAAGTGTCCACACCGGATTGCCTTTTCGATCATTGCGCAGCACTAAAGCCTCTGATGCTTTATGGCTATGGAATTTTTTTACATCGATCGAAGCATCATGAAGCACTCCTTCGGCATAACGCTTATTTCCTGTATACGCAAGGTCAACGCCTGTTAAAATGATCGGGTCGCATCCAAGCGCCGAAGCTAAAGCGAGAGCCAATGTTGTTACTGTCATTGCTTCTCGGTCGAGCTCAGGTCCAATCGGTGGACTTTTTAGATCAATCTGAACTTCCATCCATTGCTCAAGGTCTCCACCCGTTTGAGAACGCAGATATCCCAATTGACCATTTAGAGTGAGAAATACATCTGCCTGTAACCTGCTGCTAAAAACAAAAGGTGTTGCAAAAGCATTATGCGCTTTAAAACGGAGATATTCTTCTGGGTTTGGATCGAGCGCCATAGCGATGTGAGGCTCCACCCCTTGAGCTGTCATGGCAGCAACAGTAGACCCTCCCGCAATGATCAATGCTTTGTCTTTAAGATCTTTTAAATAGGGCAGCGATTCTTTTAATGAGGGTCCTGCACCGCAAATAATTGCTGGGAATCCGCGAAACTTGCCTGCCCACGCATTGACAAGAGAACATTCGTGCAAGCGACGGAAATTAGATATTAAATTGGCGGAAAGCTTTTCACTATGTAAGGCTTCACACATCAATGCATTAAAAGACGTTGCATTTCGAAGTAGGCGCAGGCGCAGCACAACGCACTTTCTCTTCCAACGTCGATAATAGGATTCCAAAAATGCCATTTCAACCCTCTCTGTTGGAAATCGGAGAGGGATCTCATCTAAAATATTCCGCCAATCACTACGATCTAAAGCAACTTTGAGATGCACTTGGGGATCTTGAAATAGATCTTCAGCATCCCTTGACTTCGCTAAAAGTTCCAGTACAGCTAAATCTTGTTCGACAAAGACCAGCACACGCTCTGGTCTTGCATGCAGCCACGTGCGCAATGTGCGATATGCATGGCCCATGCCCAATCCAAAAACGACGAGAACATCGATATTGTCAAAAGGCAAGGAAGCATGAAACGCAGCCATTTCTTCAGCAATGCCTTCAGAGCGATGCAAATAAAAAGGCTCTTTTTTTTCATTCCGCACAGCATTTGCAAACAGATCTGCGGAAATTTGGCGCGAGAAAGAAACAGCATTGGAATTGGCGAGCAAAAGCGCAATTTCGGGATAACGATCAAAGAGCGTCGAGGGAGAGTCTAAGGAAAGCACAATTTCGCTCCATCCCAATGTCCTTTTCTTTCTCGGTATTCTTTTTGATCTTCATTCCAGGTCTTTTCAAGGTAACTGCCATCTGTAGAATATAACGCTTCAAAGAGGATTTTGCCGCTTTCATCATAATGGCGGCGGTCTGTTTTTTTGGGAGTATAATAAGTGATCTCTTCACGCACCATTCCATTTTTATAGCGTCTAGTGTGTGTGCCGATCGGTTCTCCTTCGGAAAATTCCCCTTCATCGACGAGGACACCGTGTTCATTCCAAATTTGATCCCAACCATGGCGTTTATGGTCTTTAAAGCTCACAACTCTTTTAGGAGATCCATCAGGCCAAAACAGCTCGACGTCTCCTTCAAGCTTCCCTTCGCGATATTCCATCGCGGTTTTCTCCATGCCATTTTCGTAGAGGTATTCCTGTTTGCCTTGAAGAGTTCCATCGCGGAAGCGTTGGATGGATGCAAGAGCACCTGATGCATAATATTGTCTAAGGGTCCCTTCACGTTTACCAAAGCTAAACCAAGACTCGGAGAGGAGCCGGTTATTACGAGCAAAGAACCGCGAAGGGCCGTGCAAACGGTTCGTATGATAAAACATCACCGAGAAAAGTTCCCCAGAAGGATAGTAAAGACGATGCTCGCCATGCAGCACGTCCCCTTTTTTAAGAAAAACTTTTTCTAAAGCACCATCAGGTGATTTTTCAATATGGACGCTCTCACCTGTCGCTATTTTTTTTACATGGATAAAATCTTCTGGCAGCAAAGGAACATGGAACGGCACTCGGATATCGATCTCTAGATCAGGGTCGGAAATAACAAGAATGTTGTTTTCGATGCCGTAACGTGAGCTCATTGGTTGGCTTCCTCGAGGATTTGTCTATGATTCTGAAGGACTCTCTTAAAAAAAAGCAACTTTTGCAGGGTCTCGTTTTGGCTTAAGTCACTGAAACGAGGAAAAATATGCTGCCATACTCCCCAGATTGGAAGTATAAGCTTTTGATAGACAGGCTCATCAGTTAAATCACACCAGTAAAGCGCAAACTTGCCGCTATCTTCTGGTGGCTTAGAGGATGGGGCCCGCCATAGATCTATTAAGCGCTCTATGGCTACCTGTGCGTTTGAGAAGCTGACAAGCATTTTCTTAAAAGCTTTGAGGACTTCATCATGATCTGATATAACTGGGCCTGCTTTTTGACAGATGCTGTGCACTAACCCTTGTGTGTCAAAAAGTTCCCATTCCTCAATTGTATTTTTGCTAAATAAGGCAGTTCCTTCAAAGGGATTGCCAAATGTATTGCACTGCAAAAAATGATTCTGTGGGTGTTTGGCGATCCACTCTTCTATCCAGATGCGCGCCATTGCCCAATCCGGGCGATAGACATTTCCTTCTTTATCTTTAGGCAAAGAAAAATTCTCTTCAGCATCTCCACCTAACACTCCCTTTGCATACAGATCTTTTCCCTTTCCACTCAAGTCAACGCCGACAAAGATGATCGGATCGCAACCAAACCAGGTTGCTACGGAAGTAAGCACTGTGGCCACATTCCATCCTCCATCCCAGTCTTCAACAGAAATACCGATCAATTCATAAAGCCAACGTTCGATGGGATAGGTCTCGTTTGATGGCAACCACAAAGAAATTCCATGTGAAGACTCAAGTATATCGTGGGCCAGCCTATTTTCGTACACAAGCGGCACTTCAAATCCAAGATGATCTCGAATACGCTCACGGGGAGGATTAGGATCTATATGCCCAATCAGATCTGGGGTGATCCCTAAGTTTGATAGAGCCGAAGGAGCAGAGCCTCCGGCAAAAAAAAGCGCTTTTCCTTGAAGAGCTTTTAGAAGCTCCGCATTTTCTACCAAGGAAGGGCCGGCGCCGCAAATACAGACGGGTACCCCACGCAAGGAGTCTTTAAGAGGTAATAGATTGTGCGCCTTTGACAACAACAACAGATTTTTCCAGATGTTCTGCAATGCCCTAATGCCCAGGTCGCAATACTCGCTTGCTACCAAGTCGACTCCCAATTTTGCCTCAGAAAGAGCATTGAAAAAACGTTCGCCACTTAACTTGTGTTCTGGATGCAATCCTTCTTGCAAATGAAAAGTAAACGGCTGCCAAAGGTTCTTCCAAGCAAGTTCTTTTGCAGATTCTTCAATGTTTTGCAGATCTATTCGATGGACAAAAGCTTGGGGATGGACAGCATCAATCACCCACAACGAAGATGGAATGCAAATTTCTAAACGACACAGCTCATCAGCACTTAGCCTTGAGGTCCATGCTTCAAGGATTGCTTGAGGATCGTCGCCAAAAACGCAGGCGGTTGTGCAGCCTTGCAGGGCCGTGTCAGGAAGAGAGAGAGAAACCATTGCGGATATAAGCCGTAAGCTCTTTAAAAGTGGGAAGATGTGTTACAAAGCGGTATTGACCGCTATTTGCATCATAGTATCCCAAGCGAAACTCTTCGGGGTTCGCAATCCCGATAAAACAAGCTCTCACATGGTCATTATAACCAGAAAGCTGCAGATAAGCTTGCGGAGATACATGACCTTCTTTGCATTCAATCAATAGCAAAGGGAAAAACGGATTTTGAGGATCTGCAGAAGGGGCCATACATAAGATGTCAACTCTTCGATCTGGCAGAGAATGTCTACAAGCGCTTAAGTGGGGGAGTTGCGAGAGCTCTTTTTCAATTAATATAAGATGCTTTGGGAACCCTTTCTCTTGGATAAGAGCATGGAGCCAATATTGCCGCACGCGCTCCTCGGGAGAAGCAGCGACATTGGCCCCACGCACGGGATCAAAGAGAACATCAGGAGGTGTGGATAATTCCATAATCGCCATCAGACCTTCTGTAGATCACTTTCAAGTTTTTGTCCACCTCGTCGCGGAAAATCAAGAAAGTGTCATCTGAGAGTTCCATTTTCATGACCGCTTCTTCTGTGGTTAATGTCTTGAGGACCTTTTTTTCCTGCTTCATCACACGTGCCGGCCCAAAGGCTCTGTCTTTTTTATTTTGCGTCTCAGCTTCGATCTCTGCATTGATCTCAGAGAGTTCATCTTCAGGACGTCGCACAACATTGACGACCATATCGACTACGGATAGTTTCTTTTTATGGTGTTCTTGGATACGTCCTTTCCAACGACTGAACTTTGTTTGTAATTTTTCAATGGCTTTATCGATAGACGCATACATATCCGTGCTGCTTGCGGAAACTTTGACTTTAAAATGATCAAACTTCAATACAATCGTGACAGAATGTTCAAGTTTCTGGATATCCATGATCACATGGGCATCCATAATATGGTTGTGGAATCTTTCAATCTTAGTTAGCTTTTCCCAAACATAATTTTTCATCGCTTCAGTGATTTGAACACTGCGGCCTAAGATAGAAATGTTATAACCAAGAGCTTCTTCAGCGCGGAATTTTTCTTTGTCAACCATGATACCAGCCTCGTTTGTACTTTAAAAAAATATCATGACGCAATGCCGTTTATCTGTAAATGCCTGCGCGCATTGCGCAGCTGAAGATTTCCCAATTGTCCGCATGCAGCCATAATTCCCTGTCCTTTTGCATTCCGGAGCAGGGCTCGAATTCCATGAGAGCGCAGTCTATGTAAAAATTGCTCGACAATTTCAGCATCAGGGGGGGCAAATCGATCTCTGCTCTGCGGGTTATAGGGAATAATATTTACCTTTCCTCTTAAATCTTGAATATATTCTGCCAATTGATCAGCGCATTCTGCGGAGTCATTAATCCCTTTAAGAAGAACATATTCAAAAAAAATCTCCCTGCGAGGATTTGAGCAATACTCTACAAGAGTTTCTTTAAGATGTGCCATGTCCCAACGCACATTGACAGGCATAATGCGACGCCGGATCGCATCAGTTGGAGCATTGATAGAAACTGCCAAGTTTACAGCAGGGTCTACTTCTTGCATAAATCGCTTGATCCCATCGACATGACCGCTTGTAGAAACCGTGATGCGGCTAGAACCAAATCCTAACCCCATTGGGTCAGTTAAGACGCGCAGAGCAGGAATCAAAGCATCCAAGTTGTCAAAAGGCTCGCCCATCCCCATAAAAACGATCTTACGAAACTCACAATTCAAAATATGGCGCGCTGTAAACACCTGGGCGATAATTTCTTTTTCAGTCAAATTCCGGACTAATCCCATTTTACCCGTCTCACAAAAAGCACACCCCATCTTGCAGCCAATCTGCGAAGAGATGCATAATGTCGAGCCACTTTCCATAGGAATATGGACCGATTCAGTCTCTAAGCCATCATGCATTTTCAAAAGAAATTTTGCAGTTTCCCCTTCTTTAAGTTCCGCAGAGATTTCAGGTAAAGCAAAGTCTGTTAAGTTACAAATATCTTGCCATAAGGACAAAGCCTGAGCTTCCACGATTATTGGAGCATCCCATTTTCCTGTACGCATATATGTGCTATAAAGGATTTGGGCATGACGCTGCCCTTTGCCAAGTATTTTGGCAACTTCAGCGACATACTCGCTTGAGCTCATCTTCAAAATAGGAATTTGTTTTTCCATTCAACAATATATTTAAGGAGTTGAGATTATACAGGAACCAGAACCTATCCCGAAAAAAAAATTCAGTTGATTTTAGACCTACATAATCCTGAAAATCGACGAAAAATTTTACCGGGATTGGTTCAGGGACTATCTATAAAGCAAGTGAACATTGCACCGAACAGGACTTGAACCTGTAACCACCCGGTTCGAAGCCGGGTACTCTATCCGATTGAGCTATCGGTGCAGAATTAAGGGAAAAATGCTAAACTTAAGTCTCAACTAGCGTTTGAACCTGGGAATGCTAACAAAAACAACCAATTTCTCCAAGCTCGATGAAACAAGAAACTACTGAAGGAATCGTCTTACGCTCCCTAGACTATCAGGAACGATCGCGCATTCTCACCCTTTTTACCCCTTCAGGTCTTCTAAGTGTGATCATCAAGGCTGTTTCGCGCAAAAAACCGCATACAATCGCTTTGAGCTCACCTTTTTGCTGCGCAGAATGGCATTTTGAACGAGGTCGTGGTGAGATTGTTAAAATGATAGATGGCTCAATTCTAAAAGATTTTTATTCATTGCGCCAGACATACACGCATATCCGCGCCATGGGCGGGCTCGCACAAGCAATTTTATTAAGCCAGGCCCCCGGAAAACCTGCCCACATCCTATATGAGCAATTTAAAAGTTACTTAGACAAAATATGCACAGCACACTCTCCTGAAACATTGTGCGCAAGTTTTTACCTAAAGACGTTGAAGCATGAAGGTCTTCTCGCTTTGAGCAGGCACTGTGTTCATTGTCAGAAACCAAACGCAGCCGCTTTGCATCAAGGAGAGAGCTATTGTCTATTTTCAGCGCCTTCGAACTCATTGCCATTTAGTAGAGAAGAATGGCAGAAGTTATTAGATTTAACTAATGCTCGTTCATTTTCTGAGCTTGAACAAATTGCAGTTCCGAGCTCACTTGCTGAAACCATTGAAACATATTTTAAAGCGCAGTGGAAAGGGTAGGATAGCGGTGCATTTCAGTTTTCATAAGCGAGTAACAATGGGCGTTCTTTTCAAAATGGCTTTTCCTATTTAAGGAAAAGTTTCCTTTAAATACTTGTCCTCGATACATTTCTGAAACTGCTGGCATGTCATAAGGCGAGTCACCAAGGGCAATTAGAAATTGTTTTGCTTCGTCGATCACACGATGCAATTTTTCTAATGCCTGAGCTTTTCGGATAGGGTCCGTAATTTTTTGATCGATCCTGCTTCTTATATTGAGAAACCTCTCATCAAATTTCCAATCATCCGCTCTTAGCACAGCGAGACTATCACAATTTTGTAAGATTTCCTCTGACCATGATTTGAAGGACAAAGGGTAATCTTTTCTGAGGATCATCTGCGCAAGTCGATTAGCTTTTCCTTTGCTATATCCCCTTGCATTTTGCAAATAAGCACTGCACGCAATAGCTCCTTTTTCCTCTATTTCTCCATGATCACTCCCAAGGTCATGTCCTGTTTCAAATCTTCCAAAATCATGAAAAAAAGCGATGATTTGTAAGTCTTTGAGCTCTTCGGAATTAGAAGAGATATTCGAAAATCCCAGGTCACGATAAAGGGATGCGAAAAGAGGGACGAACAACGCAACACATGATGCATGCATGATCCCATGGCGCGTAAAAAAATCTGCTCCTGAAAAAAGCGCTTGATCCCTCCAAGCATGCTCTCCATAAGAGCGGTAGTTGCTATAAAGAGAAGAAGCCTTATGAGCATGTTTCGAGGAATACGCAGTCAAAAAACCTAAATGATGGTCTATAGAACTTGCAGAGGAGGGTGTGATAGCAAAATGTTGCAAGTAAGGGTTAGGCAAAATCAATCGAGATAAGATTTTTCTTAAGAACAAATCATAAATGGCGTTTAACAACCCCAGGGAAAAGGCTTCTACGACACCGCGACCTATTTGATAAAACGCCTTTGAACGCTGTTCAGCATTTAAAGCAGTACAGAGCTGTAAAATATTAAAGACAACACGAGCGACACCTACTGGCGTCCCCAAGATTGGGAAATAACCTACGACATTTGAACAGCTGCTGTTGAGGAAAGTCTTTCCATCATTATCACAAGTAATCCTCAGAGCTAAAGACATTAACTAAGCAACAATAAATTTAAAAAACTCTTGCGAGAGGGGGGACTCGAACCCCCACGAGTTGCCCCACTACCACCTCAAAGTAGCGCGTCTACCAATTCCGCCACTCCCGCATGGGGTCTATGAAAAGAAGGTCAAATTCTAGGGAAACTAATAAATCCGAGCAAGCAAAAAGATTGCTTTTGCCAGTAGTATATTTGACCTGTCGCTGCAAATCCACTTTCTGTTATGATGCCAAATGATCCCCTACGTTTAGGGAAGCTTTCATATAACATTTTTTTTATGCGTTGCACTTGCTACTGCACATCTTCCTCCTATGATATTCCCAGACTCTTTCAGACTATGCAGAAAATTGGCACTGCCCAATTGTTCCGCGACATTATCCATATGCAAACAAAAGAAGAACGGAAGGTCAAAGGCGATGTCTTTCTTTTCCCCTATGGAGCAATCGCAATGTGGGGCTTTTCAGAAGAGGAAGAAAAACATTTTTTAACAATTTTAAAAGAATTTGAAAAAGAGTCTTTAGGCAAAATTGAGCTGGATGAATTCTCCTTTGCATATGGAGAAAATATGCGGATCGATGAAGATGAGATCATCCTGCAAAATAAAAGTACATTGACCAAGCTTGCGATTTCTCATGGTCTGGCACAATCTGTAAAGTTGACGGTCTTTGAAGACCTTATTCAAAGAACGATAGAGCACACCAACCACCTTCCTATTGCTTTGGCAAAAAAGGGTAAAATTTCATTATCACGTAAAGAAATCTCGCAAAAACTGGGCGAACTATTCATTGAAAGGAATTTTATCAACTTGCACACAGAAGTCCTCGATACTCCCGAATTCTTCTGGGACCATCCAGAATTAGAACCTTTTTACCGACGCACATCCCATTATCTCGATGTCAACAAACGCGTTGAAGTGCTTAATAAACGTTTAAATGTTGTGCACGAACTTTTTGAGATTTTAAGCAACGAACTTAACCATCAACACTCTTCCCGACTTGAGTGGGCAATCATCATTCTAATTTTGATTGAAGTTGTCATTGCCGTACTTCGCGATTTATTTCACATCTTATAACCCGTTGATCCCCAGCGTTTTGTGCATCAACCAAAGAATTTGCTCATCTAGGCATTTCTTTTTAATTATTTACAAACTCAAATTATAATGCGTTTCATAATTCAATTTTTCCAGAACATCTAATTAATAAATAAATCTCATAGAAACACATTTTTAATGTGCTTTCGCATCTTTAATTATGGATAATTATGATTGATATTGAGATAATAATGATCAAATAACAAGGATAATATTATGTCAGCAATAAACACAATTACATTTTCAGAAAAAAGTTTTATTGCAAAAGCACAACAAGTTAAGGGCCACATTGAAAATGTATACGACAACATAAAAAAACAAAGTTGGGTTTTTCAAAAAAACTTACCGTTTCTCCCAGTGTGCTTTACTGCAGAGAAGACCTTCGAAGAATTTGCTAAATTAGTTACTCCGATCAATGAGCTAGAAAAAGAACTTAAAAATGCTAATCTCCCAAAAGTCAGCGTTGCTTGTCAAAAAGCTCTGTCCGAAGCAAAAGAATATTTAGTCGATCAAAAACAAAACTATCTAGAAAAAGCATCCAAAAGGATGAAAGAACTAGCTTCTAATGTAGAAAAATATTCTCAGGCAGTCTTCGATACGACGAGAATGATTAAAGACGAAAAAGGGGGAGACATAGCCAACCTATGTAGATTTTACAAAAATTTTACCATTAAACCCGAAGTGCTCCTTTATCCCTCTTCAAATCCAATCGCCAGCGCTTTAAGTGAAATTGATTCCATTCAAAAATATGCTAAAGAAACAGCTTCTGAGGTTAAACAGCCCACAGCTATCGTGGCATTTTTTACAGCTCCCTTTTTGAATAACGTGGAATTTGACCTACAACAAGCGCGTTTAGCTTTCAATACTCAAGACAAAAAACTAGAACCTGCCCTCAATGAACAGCTGAAAATAATCGCAGATTCCTTAAATATCCAAGAAAACATCAATTTCTTTAAAGAGACGTTAGATCTATTCACCTCCGGATCTTGGAGCAGAGAGATAGATGATTTCATGGCAAAACCTGTTCTCAACAGTACCGTTCTTGAAAAATACAATGATATGAGGAAGAAGCTAGATAAAGCTGTTCAAGATATGCGCCAAAGAACAGCTCCATTCGTTCAAATCGCACAAATGATCCAGAAAAACCATGCCTTGGGAGTACAAATTCCAAAAGATATGAACCTTACCGAATCGAGCTTGAATTCTCTTATAATTAATAAACAAATTGAGTTCTGGAATTTCGGCACCGCACTAACAACCTACGAACCGTTTAAAAAAGCTTGGGCTATTGGTGATTTTACGCAAATGAAAACACATCAGTTCCAAGGGATAGAACGCATGTTGCAAATTCCTGGCGTTCTCAAAGAGCTGCAAAACCTTATGAACAAGATCCTAGAGCGCATAGAAAATCAGATGAATGTCCATAAATCTGATCCAAGGAAACCTTGTTTTGAAGAGAGAGATTTTCAATATCTAAACGATCTTAAGTCCTTGTTGGACATGCACCCATTACTGAAAACCAAAATGTCGGACAGAGTCTTACAAGAATTCAAGCTGTTGAAAGTAAAAAAGAACGACGAAGAAGCCGAAAAACTACGCGCACCATCTCCTCAACCTGCTAGATTAACTCGCCCGACAGTAACGGAACCAGTTGTTACTAATGCCGCCCAAGAAAAGCAATTTCTCCCTGCTACTAAGCAATTAAACGAATCCGAAAAACCATCCATTGCTCAAACAGAGCCTTCTAGAATGAATCAAGAACCTCAAAAACGTCGAAACTGGCTGGACCGCTTGCTCAACTTGCCTTTATTTGGCAAACTACTTGGCAAAGTTTTGGTTAGGTTCTCGTTCTTCAACTAAGTATAAAGCCTGTTTGCAATTAGTTAATTTGCAAACAGGTTTTCATATTGCATCTTCGCAAAACCATCCTCTTGGCCTAGTTCATTACGTTATTTAGGAAATTAACGACGCGCGGCCACATTTATTGACGAACAGTCGCTAAACTTATTTCAAAAAAACACTGTTGCAATTTGAAAATATTTGCAACGATTCGTTGTGATTTAATTTCAAATATCAAATAATAACAGCAAACATCTCGACAAATTAATATAAAAATATTTTTCCATGACAACAATCAATTCTGTTTCTACTTTTTTTTTCAATACATCTCATTCTAAGTTAATTTGGGTGCTTGCCTCAGAAAATAAAGGCAATTTGAAAGCCATCTCTTCGAAAATTTCAGGTTTAGAGGCCTTATCTTTCCCTTTTAAAACACATAAAGACAACATAACCATCATTCAAAATTCAACGAATTACGCAATAGATTTAACACCTTTCATAGCGTCCAAAATTCATATTACAAGCCTTATATTCAAATGCCAACAAGCCAAAATTACTTTAGCCAGCTTACCACCTGAAAACCCCAATGTGAATTTGGACTTTAAGATTGAAGATCCAAGAATTCTCGAACTAATGCCAGAAGACTATTCATTTGCGCTTTTGGACAATAAATCTTCACTTGAATATCAGTGCTCAATGCTAAAAATTGTCGATGTAACGTGCTTTTCAAAATTAAACCCCATCCAAGCTCATATCGGACATCTTAGTTTCGACAATTATTTGGAAGAAACCTATCGGGAAATTGGGGCTTTTAAAAAAGAGGATGCGCTAGATGGAAAATCTATGACACTCACAGGAAAGCGTAAAGATTTATGTTCTCCTACTAATCCAGTCAGGACAGTTTTAAAATCGAATTCTCCTTATTTTTTACTTATTCATTCTATCACAAAATTCCCCACCTCCATAAGTTTTTCGATCCAAGATAATTTAGGAACAATTTCTAAAGTTACCTTTGCACCTTCTGGATTCTCAAATCCAAACGGAATTACATTTCAAATCATGGTCCCTGAGGTTGTAGCAGGCAATAGCACTCTTATCCTTGAATTGGATTCTCAAAAATACACTTTCCCAGTGCGGATTTGCTCTCAATCAGACATCAATACTTATTGGCATCAAACTTTTACTAAATACCAAAACATTTTTGCAACTACACAAAAAACGCCCTCCAATGAGTCTGACATACATGTTCCTCAGTCTCTATTAGAAGAACCATCCAAAAGAAAAAACAAAGACGACATTCAACAAGCAACCATTGAGGAAACGAAACACGAAGAGACAGAGACAAGTGCAAAAAAATCCAGAAAAAAACAAGGCGCTACTCAAAAACACCCGTTATTTGGCGCGTCACAGTTATCGACAAATTCAAAAGAGATCATCGACCTAACTAACGAAGAAGAAAACCACACTGCAACTACTACACTTACAGAGACAAACGAAAGTACTTTTGAGGAAAATGCATTTACAACTACCCCCTCTAATGCCTCGCAACAAAATGACTTGAACATCACAACTCTTTCTTCGTCAAAAGAGGAAGATCTAGAACAACTTTTTCCAGGAATATCTAGTTATATTGACCCCAACACAAAATAACGGCTCTTAAAGACTGTTAGCGGATTTCATGATTCGTCGCTTTTTTAAAAAAATTGCTCAGAAAGTCTAAAAAATTGACTGAACTTAATCCGTTAACATCTCTTAGGCGTTGAATTCTATTTCGATTGGGGAGACAAAAGAATAGTTAGCTTATTTGCAATCTGATTGCAATTCATCATTCCGTCGGCAAGAACCACTACTCCGATGTTGCTTTCACGCAGGAATACAGCTGCAGCGCTGTAACCCCAAAATTCTGAGGAACAAGAAAAGACCTTTTTGTCTTGATCATCGCTCCAAATTGTCGAGTTCCAGCCAAAACAATGCTCTTTACGGCAATTGTCCTGTTGGACCGGTAACAGAAAATTTAGCTCCGTATCCCCTTCTCCTAATTGAAAATGGACCCACTTAAGAAGATCTGCTGCACTACCATATAAACCAAAAACGCCTAATAAATTGGAATGCTCTGGTAGCCATTGCAGACTATTAATAGCGCCATTCTCGTTGTTTCCATTCAACACCAAGGACCTTTTAATAGGAAAACAACTGATAGCGTTCAATCCCAATGGCTGCAAAAGCACTTTCCTAACCAAATCTTGCCATGGGCTCCCGCCAATCTTCTCTAAACACATTGTCAATAACGCATATCCAACTCTGGAATAATTGTACTGATCTCCTGGAGATTTTGACAATTTGACATCATTAACAAAATCAAAGATCTCTTTCTTGCCAAACTTACTAAAATTTGTGCCCTTCCATGGAATATCAGGTAATCCAGATGTATGTGTTACAAGATCTCCAAGAGTGATTTGGTCTCCGTTAAATGTTTGAAGCCACACTCCATCGGGTAAATATTCTTGAGCAGGATCGCTAGCACGGACTTTCCCCTCAACAATATACTCTGCCAAAAGAGCTGCTGTAAAAGTCTCAGTGAGGCCCCCTATACGAAAAAGACTGTTTTCAGAAGCTTTTCCAAAAGAATAATATTTCTCCAAAGAGAGCTGTTCTTCGTTCTCCGCTGGATAAATAATTCCTACGGTCCAAGATCTTGCAGGATTTTTAGCAGACTCTGATTTTAAGAAATCTGCAACCTGCTGAAACGGAATTGCTGCATTCGTCATGTTCAAGATAGAAAATGATGCAATAATACTAATTAATTTTCTTGGAGTTATCATATCTCTTCTGTCTATCATATTGATGATTTTTGCAAATACAGATCCGAGAGCCTGTCTGCGAATTTTTTGGTTTGGGGGTAGATTTCTTTTTCGATTAAATCGATTATTTTAACTTCATTCGACTTCATAAAGTCGTGTGCGGTTGAAATAATCGATTTAATCGGAAAATAAACTGTTCCGCAAATTAAAAAATTCGAAGACAGGCTCTGAGATCGCATTGAATTTTTCATTGAGAAGCGCTGTATGACTAAAAAAACGGAACAATGCTTGCGAATCAACATTAAAGAGGACCCGGCCTCTTTAGATCCTCGGCTTGGAAGAAACATGTCAGGCTCATCTCAGCTCCATGCCATGTTATTTGAAGGGCTCATGCGGATTGCATCTGATGGGAGCCTCTTATGCGGCCAAGCGAGCTCGTACACAATCTCATCTGATAAAAAAACCTATTCATTTCAATTAATCAACACCTTTTGGTCAAACGGAGATCCCGTTACGGCCTTTGATTTTGAAAAGACCTGGAAAGATATTTTATCCCCTACATTCCCATCTCGAGATGCCAACATACTATTCTCTATAAAAAACGCGCAAGCTGCTAAAAAAGGAGAATTACCTCAAGAAAGCATAGGAATTCACGCTCCGGATGCCCATAATCTAATTGTAGAACTTGAAAACCCCAGCTTTCATTTTTTAAACCTTACTGCCTCGAGTGTTCTATTTCCAATTTATCAAACAGAGAAAAAACAGTTTTCTGACGGATTTTTAGAAACAGGCGACCATTTCATTTGTAATGGCCCCTTTAAATTAGCTGTTTGGAAACGTCACAAAGAAATTATCCTAGAAAAAAATCCTCGATACAAACGCGCTTCTGCAATAAAGCTCGATTCTATTCACATTTCAATGATCAATAATGGCGTCATTACGCTACATCGATATCTCTCTGGATTGTATGACTTCATTGGCATCCCATTGTCTCCTTTACCCTTTGAGCTATATCGAGAACTGATCAATAAGAATCTATTGCATATTGTGAAGACTCCCGGAACAGTTGCCTGCATGTTCAATACCAAACAATTTCCCTTTCAGAATGTAAATATGCGCAAAGCATTTTCCCTTGTTCTGAATAGAAAACAATTAATTGACAATATTACTCTTCTTCAAGAAGATCCCGCTCTTGGTGTCATCCCACCTATTTTGCAAAAAAACCAATATCAAGCTCTATACAAAGACGATAGTGTCCAAGAAGCGCGAAAACTCTTTCAAGTCGGTCTTTCAGAGCTTAACATCAACCCTCGAGAACTCAATGGAAAACTCAAATTTTCTTATTGGAAACATGACCATGGATGCCCGTTACTTCCTCAAGAAATGCAACAGCAATGGTTAAAAAAACTCGGAGTTAAAGTAACACTCGAACCTCTTGATTACACCTCCTTACATGAAAAAGGAAAAAAAGGAGATTTCTCAATGGGATATTTTGTATTCCTTTCACTAAATTTTGGTAATTCCAGCAGTCTACTCGATCGTTTTAAATATTCAGACTCTGAAAGAAACTACTCCCGTTGGCAAAATCAAACCTATATAGACCTCCTAAATCAAGCTGATCAATCTTCCGCGGAAGAAACTAACTTTTCGTTACTTCAGCAAGCAGAAAAAGTCCTCATAGGGGACATGCCATTCGCTCCATTGTTCCATTGGAACTATGCTCTCCTTATTCAACCATACGTGAAAAATTTAGAGGTATCTCCACTAGGATATTTTATTTTCGATAACGTCACATTAGAAAAAAAACATTCAAAAGCTTGGCAACCATAGGGCCTGCACTAAAAAACCAAGGCTGATCCATTTTCGGGATTACTTTAGCCTATTTGCTTTCTAGAGTGCAGGAGTCATAAGCGCAGCTAATATTAACCCTGCAGTTTAAAAGGAAAATTGACGGAAGACTGGTCTCAATACAGTCTCCTAAAGACAGACTCTCAATAATTTTTTTCTGAATTTCTTTATTTAAAATATCTCTTCAATTTAAAATCGCCCCTCATTTGCTTTTTAAAGCTGTCTAAATATGAAAAAACTAATAATTGCTGCAGTATTAGGAGTTCTCATGCTAATTCATACCTCATGCAACACGAAAGACCACGGTGCCAAAAATAACTGCCTGCGAATCAATTTCAAAGAAGAGCCCTCTTCACTCGATCCGCGCCGCGGGAGGAATATGGCAGGAGCATCTCATTTACATGCGATGCTCTTTGAAGGCCTCATGCGATTGGAACACGACGGCTCTCTTAGCTGTGCACAAGCTGATTCCTATGAAATATCGCCAGACAAAAAAACCTACACATTCCATTTAGGAAATACTTTTTGGTCGGATGGTACACTTGTGACTGCGTATGATTTTGAAAAGACATGGAAAGACATCCTCGACCCCAACTTCCCAGCACTCGACGCTCACGCACTTTACAGCATCGTGAATGCAAGCGCTGCAAAAAAAGGGGAAGTGCCCCTTGACAGGGTGGGGATTCACGCTACCGATGCAAAAACTCTTGTTATACAGCTAGAAAATCCTACCCCACATTTTCTCCACATAGTCGCATCGAGTGTTCTATTTCCAGTTAACTCTTCGACAGACCGCCACCATCACGATTGGTATCTGGAAGCTGAGCATTTTGTTAGCAATGGACCGTTTGAACTAGTTGAGTGGAAACACCACAATCATATTTTGCTTAAGAAAAACCTCCGATATCGTCTTGCAAGTCAAGTCAACCTTAGCTCAATCTACATCAGCATGATTGAAAATGAGTCTGCCACCTTGCATCTATTCAATTCAGGTAAGCTCGATATCCTTGGCCTCCCTATCTCTCCTCTCCCTTACGATGCATATCCTGACCTGATGGCAAAGAAACAATTAAAAGTGTTTGAGGCTCCTGGCACCATGGTGTGTATGTTCAACACCAAAAAATTCCCCTTTTACAATGCCAATATCCGCAAAGCTTTTTCCACCGCTATCAACAGAAAACTTCTTATCGACAACATCACACAGCTTACAGAGAACCCTGCCCTTGGCATCCTCCCACCTATGTTGAAGAAGAACAAAACTTCTTCCTATATTAACGATGGTGATGCAAAGCAAGCTCGCGCTTATTTGCAGAAAGGATTAGAGGAACTTGGTGTCACAGCAGCAGATCTCAATGGCAAAGTATCTTTCTCTTACTGGATCCATGATCACGGGTGTCCGATGCTCCCACAGGCCTTGCAGCAACAATGGTATGAAAACCTTGGTGTTGAGGTTGAGATAGAAGCTTTAGAGTACAAGACCTTGCATGAGAAAGGGAAAAAAGAGCTCTTCTCTATGGGGTATTTTGTGTTCCTATCGATGTTCCATGACCCAATAGAACTGCTCGATCGCTTTAAGCACGCGCATAACACGCGCAACTACGCCCGTTGGCAGAATCAAACATACACCGACCTACTCGACCGTTCAGCGCGCTCCCCATCCCAAGAAGAGCATTTCGAACTTTTGAGCCAAGCAGAGGACCTGATCATGGATGAGATGCCCTTTGCACCGATCTTCCACTGGAATTATGCACTTATGGTGCAGCCTCACGTGAAAGGATTTGCTGTATCGCCCTTAGGCTTTCTCTGCTTCGACCACATATCCTTAGAGCAGCGCTAAAGATAGACTTCTTTCAAAGCTCGCTCTGCTTAAAAAATTCAAGTTCTTAACCGAGCCTGTATCATCTGTCTGACATTGCGTTGCACAATGCCAGACAGAGATGAACAAGATCATCAATATTATTGATTAAGATTGAGCATTATTGATGTTTCTTGAGATTTGGAGTTACGATCGATAAAATCTCGGTGCTGTTTACAATAATTATCCTTAATTTCTTTGTATACAGAAGCCCAGGATTGAGTATTTTCTCCCTCACCTTCCATTGTCAATTGCTGTAAAATAGCCGCCACAGTTTTGACAATCGATTTATGAAGGGGATCTTTGTCCCACTCCCGATCGTTAATAATCGCAGGCAAAATCCATCTTAACAACAGCATATTCCCTGTTAAGGGAAATTCCAATTGGGGGAAACGTTTTTGGATTACTTCTCTTCTAACTTCTAGAAGTTTTATCGAGCGTTGATGCAGCCTCATTTGATAAAATGGTTTGAGAAAATTCGACATAAATTTTGCGAACTCACCCTCATTCTTTTTGCAAACCTTCTCACAATACTCGTACTGAAAGTTATCGCTAAGTTGAGTGAAAGGCACCCTACGCAAAATATTCTCAAGTTCTCCCTTGTTTAAAGTTTGAAGTGCTTGCCTAATTAATTTTCTTTCATGAACACATCTTATTTGTGTTTTAAGCCGGTTAATCAATTGTTCGTAAATCCGATCAACTTCCGACTGAGCTTTTTCCCTTAGTCCCTTCTCTAGTTTTGCAGCAGTCAGATCACTGAATTTTGCATCATTAAATTTATTGCCATGGATTTTGGTAATTTCAAGTAAAAGCTGAGGAGATAGTTGATTAACAGGAATTTTATCTTTCAAGAGTGGAATCGAAGCGTTCTCACCTATTAATTGGGCCAGCTTGGTGCTACTTGTCAAACTTTCTTGAAACATTAAAAGTTTGTTTTTAAGATCGCTAGGGAGCTCGCCAAACGTAACATCAGAAAAAGCAGATTGATTTTTTGAAACATTACTAGTCGATTTTGGCAAAGTTGGCATTTTAGGAAAATCTTCCAATGGGACATTTTCTAACTCTTTTCGCAACACCTCAGAGCTCAGTTGTGAGAAATAACTATTTAAAGTTGTAGCATCCAGCTTTCCAACCAGTAAATTTCTTTTGCATTCATAATCGTTCAAAGCTCGAGCTGACATACAAAGATCGACAGGTTTTTTACACCGAAGTAACGTCTCTCTTAATAATTTGACTACACTAGCATTAAATGACTTATTAACAGTTGTATTAAAAAGATTACAGACAACAATGCTAAGAGTTTTACCTCGAAATACGGAGTCTTCTTTTTCCATTAACATTTCAGATTCGCAACAGCTTTTTATCAGTTGGAGCAAATTAACTTCATCATTTTTGAACCACGCAAAAATAGCTTTTGAGAGATCTTCAATGATCTCATCATGTGCGTAAGAAAGTTGAGTCAAAATGGCACCTCTTGCCTCGCTCGCATGCACAATCTGAAAAGCAACACACTGGAAAAAAAACTGTACCCCATCTTCGCTCTTATGCTTTTCCGTTAAACACCTCTCACGAGTCAGCTTGTAGATTCTACTTAAAACCCCAGCAATTGCTTCACTAGAAGAATCTGTTTTTTTTGAAAAGTCCATGAGAAATTGACATTGACGATAAGTGATTGCAACCGTGCTTCTAATCAAAGAATCCATTGGCAGTTTTTTGTTGCCAATAACTTTTTCAACAAGCTGTGCTAAGTTTTCTTTGATACAGCTTGCATACTTTTCTAAAACAAGTTTTGTTTCTTCATGATTCGTTAACTCGGATAAAAGATGGTGAAATGCTAAAACTAAGTATGATTTGGAGTGTTGGATATCTTGTAATAAACAATGCTCTTTCAATTGTTGAAGGACCCCGCACCAATAGTTTGCTTTTTCCTCCGAAGTACCAAGACGCATTTCTTCTTGAACAACAATTTTAACAATCACAATCGTAGTTTCAGAAAATTTCGCAAGAATCTGTCTTGATAAAGCCTCGGGGTGACTAAATGAGTCTAGAGTTGCATATAGTTCAAGTGTGGCAGCTCCCTCTTGCCCCCATTTTTTTAAAACACTATAAAAAGACAACAGGCCATTGCCGCGATCTTTTAAGCTTACTTCAGGGCCGTACAGTATCCTATTTCTTATGCAATGCAAGACCCTAGCGGTCGCTTTTGCATCTTTCGCAGCTTCTGCATTAAGCTTCTTGAGCAACTTGGCACTGGAGTTCGCATCCTTTTTTATCTGCATTAAGAGGGACCAGACATCCTTTAAAGATTGCTGATCAGCCTCATTCATCATTAATGCATCACCCTCTTGTTCCGGCTTGGAACCATTCAGCTCCATCTCCTTTACAGAATCTGAGTTCAGAAGCTTAGCCTGACTACCAGAATCGATCACAATTCTAATTTCACCATCTACAATTGTAGCTTGAACTGACGATTTATTTTGTAAAACATCGATTTGCGTGCCTTCTCCTGTTCCAAACGCATTTTTCGTCGTTTGCCATTTATTTTGTAACAAAGGTCTAAATTCATCAGGAGTTTTAGGATCTCTCGAGTACTCGCGATTTTGATTCACTTGCCTCTTAAATAAATTATATAGGTAATTTTTCGCAGAATTTACGAAATTGGCACTTTGATTAGCGGTATTAGTATTTCGGTATGGTGAAGATGTATTATCGGTTGCGGTTGTGCTCATAAAAATCTCTTTTATTTATAGGTAAAAAAAACTAGGGTCGAACAAGAATGAATTGAACTAAAAATTAGATCAATAAGAAATTGAATTTAAGATTTATTTTTATAGTAATAAAAATTGAACTTTACAAAAGCTTTAATGCAAAATTATAGAATTAAATTACTGAAGTTTCTTAATTAATTTTCTTATTCGAGGATACGATTTAAGAACAATCAAAAAGAAACCGACGGTTAATACGATAATTGAAAGACCGATGACAAGAGGCGAAACAGCACTTGGTATTTTGTCAAATTCTTGCAGAACATTTATTGCCGTGGCTAATAGCCAAGCGATAAAGTAACTAGCCTGCTCAAAAACTGTTGGAAGTTTTTTTCTTACTCTTGCAATAAAGTACCCAAAGATCAAAACAATACATAGATTGACAAGCGCACTATCTGACACATTGAGAAGATGGCTTATTGAAAAACTGTTGCCTATCAATACGAAAATTGTCGTGAGTCCAAGGCCTAATATCATATACTCTTTACGCCCGACCAATGCCGAAGGAGCAATTATTTCCCATCCAACAGATCCTGAATAGACATTCGCTACGTTTGTACAGACAACAGAAAAAAATACAAATACGATCAATGATATTCTTAGCCAGTCACTACCAGAAGCCAAAACTGTTGCCTCGTTGATTTCAAAAGAGCGATTAATAATTGTTCCAAAATATAAGCTGATAATGCCGATCGCTAAACTAATTATCTGAATTACAATTAGCGCTTTAATTGAGTCTTGTATTGACCTGCTATGTCTAAAAAAAGTCGGCATGTCAGAAGTGATGCCTAAATTTGTTCCCAGCACTAAACCAAGTCCTGAAAATGAAAGGGCGTTCGTATTTGTAAACGAGACTTTGTCTGGTAAAAAGTAAATGGCCACAAAAAAAGCAATCAACAAAATTGGAAATGAGAATGTCGCGAGCCGTCGTAAAAGAACAATCCCTTCCATGCATAAAAATGTGCATATTATCCCGAGAAAAACACTCATTTGAGTGAACTGATCGATATTGGGGTTTTCCTTAATGGATATGAGATGCGTGAGAGTACTACTTGCAGCAGTCGTTTGTGCCAAAAACCAAGCAAACGTTGAAGCTAAAAGAAGTAGCGCAATGAAAAACGAACCTGTGTGGCCTAGATAGTCGCGAGAAATATCGAGGGTGCTTTGCCTTTTTTTATAACTCATCGCAATAATAGCAAAACGAATAAACCACAAAATAGCGTTTCCAACGAAGATCGTAAGTACAGCACCTAAGAAGCTGTTATCTTGGAGAATAATAATACTTGTAGCGAGGATGGGAAGGCTTGTCCATCCTGTCAATTGAATAGCAGTTAGCTGCCACCAAGACTGCTGTGTATCAGGAAGAGCATGGGAAGTATTATTATTTCTGACCATTCCTTTTATTCCTTTATGCCGCCTAATAGTATCATTTTACATTTGGTATGCTTCTCATAATCTTCTTCGCCGCCCACACCGTTTCTTCAATAAAAATTATACAGAGGAAAAACAGCGCACTCGCTCCAACGCCTGATAGTAATGCAGCAACATTCTGTTCTGGATTTTGAACTTCAAAAACAGTAGCAGTCACACACCCAACTACCCAAGAAGCCCCATTGATTATTTTTTCAAATTCTCTTGGCCTATGTCTAACTACAATTCTTACTAAAAATGCAATCAGTAGAACAATGCCTAAATTTATTATGTAAGAGTTAGCCAAGTTCACTAAAAAAAGCATCGTCGTTGAAATTTGAATAAACGTATAAATTGCTGTGCCAACTAATCCGATGATTGCAAACCCTTTTGGTCCTCCAAAACGCGGAATAATAGATTCCCAACAAGCTGATGCAAAGTAAATGTTCAAAAGATTGTTACAGATCAAGAGCAACACGACAAAAATCGAAACAGCGACCAAATGAAACACGACTGAATGTGTAAACAAAGACGCAGAAGAAATATTCATAAAATGGGAAAAGCCCAACCAGATAGAGGCAATTTCAAAGAAGATGATAAAAATAGTAAAATATGTCAGGGCAAGATAAGAATCTGCCCCGGAACGGGAATGCCTAAAGAAAGTCGGTAAATTGACCATTCCAGGAAGCTGCAATACCACACATGCCAAAATCCCAGAAAAGGAAAAGCCCCACGTCCCTGTAAACGCAACTGAATAGTCTGAGATAACAATTGCAGATAGGTAATAAATAAAAAGGATTGGCAAGCTCAGGCATGCAATCCATTTTATTATTCGAATACCACCCGTTGCTAAAAGTGCAGTTAATAGACCTAGGCCAGCACCAACCCTAATTAATATAGATTTTTGGTGTTCGCTACTAATGTTAAAAATCGATTCTAAATCGGATATAGATGAATATATTTGAAGTCCATACCAGTTGATGAAAGCAAACATGAATACAAGTGCCGCTATCAGTCCGCCAAATTTCCCAATATAGCTCTTTATGTTCTCAATCGCGTTTATCCGGTTTTGGCTGACCATGGAAATAACGACCATGCCGATGAGCCACAAGATAAGATTTCCAATTATGATCGATAAAACTGTAGTACCTGCCCCATATTGTTTCGCTAAATTTTCAATGTAGAAGATCCCTGGTAATCCAAGACCTACGCTTTGAATGCTTCCTAATTGCCAGAAATTTTGATCGTGGCTTTGCAAAGCTCGAGAACTTCTAACCATTTATTCTTTACGTCCTTTTATAATAAGTTCACCAAAATTTGGAGCAGGAAGCTTATTAAAGCCTCATAAACCCCTTATATACCGGTATATTGTTTTCTGCACTTGTTCATAAAGAAAATTCTATTAACTACGACTTTTAAAGAAACAAGTGCGGTTTTTTCTTAAATTCTACAAAAACAAATGATTATATATTAATAAAGATTTTAATATTACTTTTTTAATTGCTTTTAAATTAGAAGACAAATACTATTGTTATTGTTAACATAACAAAAGTAATTAAATGATAAATAAAAAAACGACTAAATTGTTCAAGCTTTATTGCTTAATCGGCAAAGGCCTTTGTGCAAGCACTGGTACAGCGATTGGGTTCATTGCGGGGGGGCCAATCTTGGCAACAATCGGATTGCTAGGCGGGTACATGATCGGACATATCTTAGAAAAAAAAGTTTTTCAAACAATTATTAATAAAAATCTTTAAAATCCAAAAACACACCAAAGAATAATTATGTCATTATCAACACAAGCACAAACAAAACACACAAATTCATTAAGCAGTTTATTGCCATACGACCCAACAATTAAAAAGAATAAAGATTTAAAGATCGGGTTAACTGAATTTAAACTATTGACCAAAGCATACACAAACGCCATCGCTGCTTTAAAAAATGGTGATCTTAAAAAATTCGACGGCCTAGTTGGAGAAAACGCTTGTGAAATCCGCGCAATTTTCATCGCAATGATTGCATCCAAAAGCCTGATCGATATAGAAGCTTCTGAAAAGAAAATCTCGAGTTTAGAAAATCGAATCGAAACATTACTGCCATCAAAAGACTTAGAACAGTTGATGAGAAAAGGTTGTTCTTTAAAAGATGTGTTGGAAAGTCAAAAATTAGACGTTTTATTGACTAATGAAGAATTTTTCGCTTTGCAGTCTTTCATTCTTACTGAAGTGCGAGTACCTGATTCGCTTGAAGAAGGAATGCTTTCCCTATATAAAATGGCAATCACCGATGCCAAGAGATTGAAGACCTTGGGAGAGGTTTCTTCTAAGTTCACAGACCACCTAGAAAGCCATGCAAGGAAGTTGCTTTCAACTGCATCCGTAGAATTTATTAGAAATACTTCTTTGAATTTAAAAGACCAAAAATTAATTAGAATGGCATCAGAAGCATTTACAGTAAAACACAATACATGTTGGCCTTGTACACCAATGTTCTGGACTTATAAAACAGTCTTAGCTGCTGCTCAAAATGAAGGGATCCCTATTATTTTTCACACTAAATTCATTGAAAAAATTAAAGACCAAAAAGATCTATATACAGTAATTGAAGAGGACTACCAATATTACGACGTTCAGCAATTAGAACATGTAAATCAATACGACAGAAAATTTCCTTCTCAAGAAAATTTAGAAAAGCCTGCCTTTATAGTTCAGGGTATTGCGCATGTTAGCTCTGAAAAATCAAGGACCATTGAGCAATGGAATTTGGCAATGGCTTCACATTCTGCAATTGATGTGATTCTTGCTGGAGCTGCGGATCATAGACAATATCCGGATTCGAAAAAAGATGTGCTCATTGAAGATTTAAAAGACGAAGAATTCTTAAGTTATAAAAAAATGGCAAAAGAAAAAGGGTTTTCAAGTGAAAATCCGACAACCTTCTTTATTCAGCATGTGTATGCAATGAAAGGTAAGCATTTCCCTTTTTTCAAAAGTAAAAATCCGCAAGAAACTCAAAAGGCAGAAGATTTACATATTCCTGAGCCCAGCATAAATAGCCCAAAAAGTGAAAAACTCGCTTTTTCTCACTATTAATGCAAGTGATCTCAACGTTTTCGTTGAGATCACAAGACAAATACGGGTTTTAACCTATATTACCTATAAGAAAGTGATCTGACGGTCCGTTGAGATCACTTTTTTTACTTTATGCGCAGCAATGCGAATGCCCCGAGTATGGGCTCCTTTGATAGGAACATCTTTAAGGTGATAACTAAGCTTTTTTACCTTTTGACGTGGGCTCGTTACAAAATGCACCTCAATATTCGGCTCAGGTGTTGCTGTGATGAGCTGAAGCTCACTCTTGTCATCTAGATAATTATACGTTTTATCGAGAATGAACTTATCGACAACAAACCGCTTAGCCCACACTTGGCCAGTCTCTTTGTTCTTGTAGACAATGCTCATGACTGTTTTTTTATCAGCAATCGCTACAAATGCAACCTTCTCGACATATTGCTTTTCTGGGATGTTTGACACTACATAGGTGCCATCCTTGTAGAAAAGAAGCAGTTTGTCAAAGTTAGTGCATTCAAGTTGGATTCCACCTGAGACCTTTGTTCCAACAAAACCACCTTGCTGATCAAAACCCACCTTGATCTTTTTAGTTTCAATCGCACGACGGTCGATCTCTTCTATGGCTTTGATGCGCGTTCTACGTGGATGTTCCTTACCGTATTTCAAAATCAATTTTTTAAGGTATTGAATCGCGTATTTTTTGACATTCTTCAGTTCTTTCTCTACCAAGCGTAGACTTTCTTCAAGGAGCACGATCTCTTCTTGGTTCTTATCAATATCAAACTGAGAGATGCGCCGGATGGGGATCTGAAGAAGCTTTTCTCTATCTTCATTAGTCGGGATACGCAAGAGTTTTTTGTGATACGGTTTGAGAGCTTCCTCCAGGGTCTTATGGATCCCTTCTAAAGTCTTGACTGTCTCGATCTTCTTATAGATGCGGTTCTCAATGAAGATCCTCTCGAGGGTCTTATAGAAGATCTTTTCAAGGATCCGATCCCTTTCGATCTCCAGCTCGCGTCTTAGGAACTCCACCAACTTTTCCGCATTGTAAGCGAGGATCTCAGTGGTGTCAGTTTCCCAAGGAAGACCCTCTTTAATGACAACGATTTGAGAGTTTAGTGTGACTTCGCACTCCGTAAACCCGTAAAGCGCATCTAAAAGCTCATCGGCATATTGGCCGCGCGGGAGCTTGATCTCGATTTCTACTTCTCGTGCAGTGTAGTCGTTGATCCCTTCAATCTTGATCTTCCCTTTTTTCGCTGCCTCATCAATAGAGCGAATGAGACTTTCCGTTGTCGTTCCGTAACAAATCTCTCGAATGACAAGCGTTTTAGGATCTTTGATCTCGATTTTAGCGCGTAACTTGACCTTTCCTCGTCCTTTGTCATACTGGCTTTTGTCCATGATCCCGCCAGTGGGGAAGTCTGGAAATACCTTGACCTCTTTTCCTTCGAGATAGGCGATCTCAGCTTCTAGAAGTTCCGTGAAATTATGCGGCAGCACACGCGTAGACATCCCAACTGCAATCCCATCAGCACCCTGCATAAGCAGAAGAGGGATCTTCGCAGGCAGCGTAACGGGCTCTTGGTTCCTTCCATCATAAGAAGCAATCTTTTCAGTGATGTCCGGGTTGAACATCGTCTCACGTGCAAGTGGCGAAAGGCGCGTTTCAATATATCGGGCAGCAGCAGAAGGATCCCCTGTATAAATGTTCCCAAAGTTCCCCTGTCTGTCTAAGAGAAACCCCTTGTTTGCCAAATTGACAAGGGCTTCGTATATCGGAGCATCGCCATGAGGATGGAACTGCATCGTTTGTCCCACGATATTTGCAACCTTATGCAGTTTTTCATCATGCTGGCGCCATAAGGTTTCTAGAATGCGTCTTTGTACGGGCTTTAAGCCATCAACGACATTCGGGATCGCACGGTCCAGAATTACATAGGATGCATATTGGATGAAGTGGTCCTTCATCTGTTGCTTTAAGTCATCCATTTTCGTTCACAAGGTTATGCATAATAAAAGCTTTTCGATCAGGGGTATTTTTCCCCATATAAAATTCCAATGTAGGCTTGATGTCGGATAGATTTTGGACCATCACGGGCAAGAGACGAATGTCCTTCGCTATAAATTGTTTAAACTCTTCAGGAGAAATCTCTCCTAATCCTTTAAACCGTGTGATCTCAATCCCTTTTTTAAGCTCCTCAGCAGCCTTGTCTTTTTCCTCTTCGGAATAGCAATAAATCGTCCTTTCCTTATTCCTCACCTTGAAAAGTGGGGTTTCAAGAATATAAAGGTGCCCATTAACAACAAGACCTTCAAAGTACGTTAAGAAAAATGTGACGAGCAGGTTGCGAATATGCATCCCATCGACATCAGCATCAGTTGCCAACACCACCTTATTGTAGCGTAAGTCAGCAAGATCATCCTCGATGTTCAACGCAGACATGAGATTGTACATCTCTTCATTCTTATAGATCTGGTCCAGTTTCATTCCATGGACATTCAGAGGCTTGCCACGCAACGAAAAGACAGCCTGTGTAAGCGGATCTCTCGTCATCACGATCGAAGCCGAAGCAGATTCCCCTTCCGTAAGGAAGATCATTGTCCGCTCACCCTCTTTCGAATTATCACCGTAATGGTATTTCGAATCGCGCAACTTCGGAATTTTGAAAGAGATCTTTTTCTGCTTTTCCTTTGCTTCTTTCTTAACAGAAGCGAGCTCCTTCCTCAATTTTTCATTAAAGAGGATCCGCTCTACAATCTTCTTCCCTGTTTCTGGGAACTTATAAAGCAAGTTTTGGACGGCTTCTTTGACTTCCTGGACAATCGGACCACGTATCTCATTATTTGATAGCTTATTCTTAGTCTGAGACTCAAAGACAGGGTCCTTCACCTTAATCAGAATAGCGCCCACAATCCCTTCGCGCACATCGATACCTTGGAAGTTCTTTTTCGCATACTCGTTAACACCCTTCAAGATCCCTTCACGAAAAGCAGAGAGGTGCGTCCCCCCATCTTGCGTATACTGGCCGTTCACAAAAGAGAAATACGTCTCGCCATAACTTGAAGCGTGAAGGAAAGCGAACTCCACATGTTTTCCGCGCCAATGGAGCGGCTCATACAAACGGTCCTCTTTTACCTCATCGTTTAGAAGGTCTAGGAGACCATTCTCAGATCGGATCGTTTGACCATTAAATAAAAGAGTCAGGCCCGTATTGAGATACGCATAGTGCCAGAGCCGTTTGACAATCGTTTCTTTTTGGAAAGAGAACTTCTTAAAGATCAATGGATCTGGGATAAATTCGATCAGAGTACCATCAGCTTCTTTTGTCTTCCCTTTTTTCTTATCTTTAAGGACCCCTTTCGCAAATTTAGCCTCGACAAACTCGCCATCGCGGATACTTTTCACAGTAAAGCTTGCAGACAGAGCATTGACAGCCTTCGTGCCCACACCATTTAAGCCGACTGAAAATTGAAAAACATCATCATTGTACTTAGCACCTGTGTTGATCTGGCTGACACATTCGACTACTTTGCCAAGAGGGATGCCCCGTCCCCAATCACGGACAGAGACTTGAGAGGTCTTGGGGTCGAGCTCAATTGAGATCTTTTTGCCATGATGCATGATGAACTCATCGACAGCATTGTCGATCACTTCTTTGATCATCACATAGATTCCGTCATCAGGATGCGAACCATCTCCAAGACGACCGATGTACATCCCTGGGCGTAGTCGGATATGGGACAACGCGTCTAAGGAAAGGACCGTGCTCTCGTCGTATTTTTTTGCCATAGGTAACTATTTTACACTTTAAGATATATCGTAGCGCAAAGACAACTTTCTGGTTCCTTTAAAAAATCTCTTTTCGATTAATTTGTCAAACTACTGTTAAAGACAATTTTCTGGTCCCGTTAAAAAATCTCTAATAATTTCGAACCTCGCCATAGAGGATTGCTAATGCAACAGAAGAACCCATTAATCGCTTCCAACTTTACTCCGATAACTTCCTTCTGCAGCCCCAATGCCATTTCTTCCACAGATGCATACGCAGTCTAAAGGGGCATAATACCACCCAGGATGACCATGTTGCGTGCAACCACAACCATCATCAATCTCAGTGCTGTCAATAAGCTTCTTAAGTCTGTCGATTGAGTTTTTAATTAACGTTTTCTTTTTATCATTCTGAATTCCCGGAATTTGTTCTCCTGATTCCTTAATAATTTCTAGAGCATTTATTGTTTCTAGAGTTGTAATTTCTTTTAGAAATTTCTCTTCCCAATCTTCATCAGCTGTCTCGAGGACGTTTAATAGAAATTCTAAACTACCAACCAAAGAAATTAGATCGATTTGTTTATTTTCAAAAAAATTCAGATGTTCAAGCATCAATATTAACTGACGCTCGTCATATTCACTGACATTTTTCATGTTGTTATCCTCTTCCCGGAATGATAGTGATGATTTGTCCATTTTCTCCAACGATTGCCCTAATTTTGTTAACCGGGTCATAATACTCTAAACCTCCAGGAAAGTCTGCAGGAGAAACACGTCCTGTATTAATCGTGTTTTCGATTACTGAAGGCATGAAGCCGCGATCTTGCATTCTGTCTAGAGCATGCCCAGTATACTTCCTTCCATTAATAAGCGTGGATTCATTACGAATTCTCTGATAAGGAGCATAGTCTAGCGGAGCATGCTTGCTTCCAGCAAAAGAAGTTCCTCGATTTATCAAAGATTCTGCTTTTTTCACTGATTTTACTAATCCAGTTGCTTGATAAGGCACTTTAGCTAATTTATTGAAAGCCATGACCCCTTTTACAGCTCCATACCCTCCAGCAACTAGTGAACCAATTTCAAGCCCCAACGTCGTTGTAGAGCGAAAGGATTGGTACATGCTATCCGACTCACTGATCCCAAACATCCCCATTAACCCGCTTCCTACATCATTCAATTGATCCGCTTGCGACTGCTCAACAGCTTCGATCATCTGATGTCTTTGTTTTAGGGAAATCTCTAAGTCTGCTGCAGTATCATATAAATGGCCTGTTTGTAGATCATGAATTGAGCCTATCACGTAATCCACAACACCATGGCTAATCCCAGTCATGGCACTCATGATATCGCTTCCAACTTTACTCCGATAACTTCCTTCTGCAGCCCCAATGCCATTTCTTCCACAGATGCATACGCAGTCTAAAGGGGCATAATACCACCCAGGATGACCATGTTGCGTGCAACCACAACCATCATCAATCTCAGAACTCAACCCAAAATAATCCACATAGGCCATGGGATTACTACGAACATAAGCATAGAGGTTAGGGCCATCGATGTACCCAGCAGGATCTGGAGTAATCCATCTTCCGACTTCTGGATTGTAATAGCGGTAGCCAAAATAAATCAGATCGATCTCTTTATCGACTCGCTTCCCTCGATATCTCCAAGGGTTGCCGACTGAGGAGTCAGAGACAAGTCTTCCCCTATTATTGATAATCTCCTCTTCCCCATAGACTGAGTAGCGGTAGGTTTCTACGACCTTGCGTCTTTGATGATCTAGGATACAGACGACATTTCCCTGTAAGTCATAAAGGGGTACATGGATCTCTTTTCGCACCTCAATGGCAATAGATGGAGCTTCTGGGTTATTGGGATCGCTAGGCACTTTTAGCTCTGTGATTACTCCCTTTTCATCAACTGAGCCAATCTCTGTTTCACCTAAATAGAAGAAGCGAAATACCTTTGCCTTTTTACCTTTAGCTTCAATCCGCTTTGTCAAGCGCTTGCCACTAGGATCATAGGTGAACTTGACTGTGTTTTGATCTGGATCTTTGATAGAGACGATTTGATTCAGAGGGTTACTCTGATAGGTCCATGTTCTGCCCCCCACTGTTTTTGTGGCGAGATTGCCATTAAGATCAAACGTATAATTAGCACCTTCTCCCTCTATAAGCTGATTTACTCCGTTCACTTTATAGATAGAGCCATCTTTTTGAAGGCGATTTCCGATCGAATCGTAAGAATACTTACGCTCTATTTCTCCTTTCTCGGAGATGATCTGTGACAAAGCGTTGTAATCATAATTCGTTGAGTATGTTTCATCATCTAATATCGTTTCTCTTTTTTTGATATTTTCAAGAGGATCATACCCACCTGCTAATACTCTATCTTGGAAGAAATCAGTGGATATTTCAACTCTGCGACCAGATTGATCCCAAAGTTGTTTTCTGCTACCTAGATTTCCTGGAAGGATTTCTTCGAGGATGTGTCCCATTTGATCTCTTGAAGCTACCTGATAGGTGTAGAGCTCTTTCTTTTCTTTGCTAAAACGTCTAGCGCTTTTGACAAAAGGACCTTCATAACTGTACTCAACAAAAGAACCATCTGGCAGTTTCAAGGTTTTGATTTTTCCCTCACCGTCATAGGAAATTCCTACCTGATAAGATCCAAATTCGTCTTCAATCGTTTCAGTTAGAGGCATGTCTTGTGCATTAAAGGAATAGGTGACTGTGAAGGAGGAATCCAGATAGACTTCTGTGATATTCTTACGGCGATCGTAGAAGAGCTTATAATTAATCTCCTTTTTCCCTTCTTTGTAAGAAATCGTATCTAGGTTCCCTTCATTATCATATCGATAGGAAATAGGCTCTTTTGAACCATGGTTATATTTCGCTGAAATGTCTCCGTAAGCATTGTATTCGAAGCTAACGGTGCGCTCTTCTAAAGTTCCTTTCCCCAACGTGAATGACTCCAGCTGATCTCCTTGATTAAAAGACCACTCGGTTTGATAGCTTCTTGAAGTTTCATCACTAGATAGAACCAGGACTTTTTCCAGGATTCTGTTCCCTGAGCTGTCATAGGAAGATTCTGATTCAGATAAGAGTTGTCCAGATTTGTCTTTTTTGCTGACCTTAATTAAATTGTCCCGCATGTCAAAAGTCTCTTCCGTTTGATTGCCTAACGGATCGATGAGAGTACGTTTTCTCGTCTTCTGCCCCCATTCATTAATATAAGCGTCATTGTAAGTAATGGTAGAAGAGAAACCTGCAGCATTTGTTGCTTTGCTAAGACGCCCGAATCCGTCATATTCGTACTTTAAGAGGATGCTTTCTTTATTTTGTGGATAACCAATGACCTGTGCAACTTGTCCAGCATCGTTGTAAACATATCTTTTTTTAGTGAGGATTTGGCCGTTATGATCTTCTGTTCTTTCCTCAATAACCCTATCTAAAAGGTCATATTCTTTGACTTCTAGGGTAAAGGTCTTTGACGACTTCCATTTCTTAACCCCATGGGTTCTCCCAAGGCTATCGTAGACAAATTCGACTTCCTGATCCTCTTTGCTGAGAGTTGCGAGTCTCCCTGAATTTCCATATGTGTAATTCGTTTGTTGACCTCTTTCATCAGTCTCAAATGTTTTATGGAAGGCGTCGTAGCCGTAAGTTTTTTCCTTAAACGGGTAGTTGGAGCTCTTGCTTCCTCGTTTAAAATGTTCGAGCTTTTTCAATCTACCCTTGTAATCATAGGAGAATACTTGCAACAAACCATCTGTTCCATAGTAGTGGTGTAAATTCCCCCCGCTGTCGTACCTAAATACTTCGGAGGTCCCATCCAGATGGTTAATCTCTACAGGTTTTCCGTGTACGTTATAAGACCTTGTAAGAGTTCTTCCTTTATGGTCGGTTACAGAAATCGGATTATCGAAAAGATCGTAAGCGTAATTATAAGTCAGCCTTAAAGAAGAATGAGGACCATCACTTACTTCAGGATAAGTAATTTGAATAGGGCGTCCAAGAGAGTCATTGATATAGATGGTTTCATTGCCAAATTGATCGACTTCAGAGACCTTATTTCCGGCAATGTCATAAGCTACATGGGTTTTAAACTGATTCTCTGCCCTATCCGTTTGCTGCGTATAAATCAGGCGATTTTTTAAGTCATAACCATATTCGATCGAGATGCCACTCTCTGAGCGAGTTTCTGAAGTGAGGTTATGATTCCCATCGTAGGTGTAGTGAGTTGCATTGCCAAGAGGATCTGTTTCAAAAACAAGTAGGCCATCAACATATCCTTTTTTGACCGTATAGCTAGGATGGTCATTCGCATCATAGGTAGTTTGAGAAATGACGTTCCCTTGATCATCGAATTGATTCACAGTCTTTTTTAAGAGGATTTCTGATTTCCCATATTTCTGTTCAACAATTTCTGGAGCCCCAATATTAGGAAGTTCTTGCCTGGGAGAAATATTAGTGATACTTCTTTCAGTGACACCATGATCATCCTTAAGAGAGGCTTCTCTGCCATCATCTACAATGACCTGAGTAAGGGCAGCATCTTCATTATAATCGTAAAAATGCCGTTCTCTTATTCCTGATGTGTAATCCTCATCTTCTGAATCGGGGGATCCTTTTGTTAAAATGAACTTTTTGAGAAGAAGATTGGTCCCTTTTTTGTACCAATACTTAACTCCTGTCCCCTTAGTGTCCGTCTGAAAAAATCCGTGTGTGTTTTTAGCTGAAAAATAAGAATAGTTCTTTATGTGACCATCTTGGTTAGTCACAAGCCCATCTTCGTCGATATTGAGAGGAATTGAGCCGATCCCTATGACATCTCCATATTCTCGTTCTTCGACAATGTTCCCCTTATTTTTGCTGTCGTATGTAAAGTGCTTATAATAAAAAGTATTGCCATCGGCATCTTCGACAGAAGTAGAGATTAAGTTTCCTGCATCACTTTTTGCACCCCAAACTTTCTTATGAACTCGGTAAAGAGATCCATCTAAATATTGTTCAATGGAAGTGAGTTGAAAATCTTCATTGAATCGATACGCTGTTTTGCGATTACCAGGACCATCGACTTCTGTGTAATCGTCTCCATAGGAAAATTGAACATTTGCCATTTCGCTTCTATCTGATGGGGTAGTTACCGATCTGACTTTGTATTGATTGGCTTTGTCTGTGTAGTAGTCCACCTGCACAAATCGCCCTTCGGGCAAGGTCTTTCTTAACAAAAGGGCGCGGTTATCTATGACTTGATATTGATAATGCAAATTAGGCATATCAGATCGTTTAACTTCCGTTAGAAGTTGAGCGCCAGAAGCATCTGGCTCAAAAAGATAATCGGCGGTTTTACCATCACTTGTTTCAATGTGGATGCCATTGCCATGGCTGAGTTTGATCCAACCTAAGACCTTTTTCTCAGAGCTGTTTGTTTCTTTGATGAGAGCTAACTGCCCTTTTTCATCAAATTCATAAAAGATCTTATTGCCACTTGGGAGGATCTCGTGGGTAATGAAATAAATGTCTAATGATGGGTGCTTGGCATAAAAACGCTTTCCCTCTGAACACAGAAGCAGCTCAAAACTATCTGTTTGGGGGTTGTAATAGAGCTCATTGTTCTTTAAGTTCGTCCAGCAGCCAATATTCCCTCTGGCAGTATTTACTAATCCTAGAGATTCCCCTTCTGGATCAATTTTGAATAATGCAGATTGTGAGGGGTTACTTACGTTTTGCCAGCCAACATATGTCAGAATGGTTCCGTTTGAGTTACCTACATAAACGAAGGAGCGCTCAAACTTCCCCTCGGCCGTTGAATAGCTTTTTCCTTTAGGATCTTTGCGGATAGACAAGAAGCAATGCGGATTGAAGCGCCACCCGCCTAATGTGGCAGTTTGGAGTGTATCTCTGCTGCTATAGAACCTAGAGAGGATGAGGGAATCAGGGGCAGTGACTGTAAGATCTACTTCTATTTCAGTGTAGTCTCCATGAATAGTGCTGACATTTTCAACAAGACTACTAGGATCTCCTTCTCTTGATCCTAAATATCCACTAGCAAGAGCATCGTATCCTATGGCATTTTGCAAATAAAACAAGGTCGCAATTAACCCGATTATGGTACGCGCATAAGCCATAAAATCTCTCCTTTAAAAATTGGAGGATCATTTAAAATCTGGAGTGAATAAACTGCAAGAATTTATTTACAAATGAAGTTGTCATTGCTTTTTGATTGCCAATCAGCGTAGGAGACTACAAAGAGAGATTTAAAGAAAAATGAGTAAGAAAAAACAAGAAATTGAAATTATTGAAAGTTCAGGCAATGTTTTTGCTGATGTTGGGTTTAAAAATCCCGAAGAAATGATGGCGAAAGCGAATCTTGCGATTCTCATTACTGAAACTATCAAAAAACGTAAACTGACACAACAAAGAGCTGCTGAAGTTATGGGGATCGATCAACCTAAAGTATCTGCTATCTTACGTGGGCGCCTTTCAGGATTTACGATTGAACGCTTAATACGCCTTCTCATGACTCTGGGTAAGGATATCATTATTGAAGCAAAGCCTCAGACCAAACGAAAGACCCCTCCAACTATTCAAGTTTTACTTCAAGGCAAAGGCAAACCGCGAGTAACGGCTGTTTGAGGTTATGTATGCATGAAAATCTCGGGCCAGCATTGCTAATGAGACTTAATTATTGAGATACTAAATAATTTGTTATTGGCGCAAATTTTTTAATTTCGAAACATTTATCTAAAAATAAATTGCAATTATTAATTATAATCAAATCTAAATTAAACGCTGCAAGACATTTAAAAGGCTTTTTGATAATCTAGTGATCAATATATTTTTTGGGTTATGACAGAGAGTGAATATGCTTCAGCAAGATTTTGTGGAAACAAAGCTAGCAACGAAATTTGCGAACTTTCTCATCCGAGTATATCCAGACAAATTTGGAAAAGAAACTATCGTTTTGAGAACAGATAACCTTGATATATCGCAACCAGTGCTTGTACGAGTACATAGTGAGTGTATTACAGGGGATATGCTTGGAAGCTTACATTGCGATTGTGGAAAACAACTAACTAAATCTCTTCAAATAATTGCCGAAGAAGGAGGAATACTCATCTATTTGCGTCAAGAAGGAAGAGGGATTGGATTATTTGAAAAAATGAAAAGCTATCAATTACAATCTAAAGGACATGACACCTTTGAAGCTAATACTCTTTTGGGACATCAACCGGATCAAAGATCTTACGAAATGGTCAAAACTATTCTAGATGACCTAAATATATCGAACATACGACTCCTCACTAATAATCCGTCTAAAGTATCTGATATAGCTAAATTAGGTATTGGAATCGTAGAAAGAGTTCCTCTTATCTCAAGAGCCAATAAGCACAACAAAAAATATCTCGAAACAAAAAGAAAGAAATTTCAGCACTTTTTAGCAGAGTCATCGCAGAATTATTTCTATCAATTTCATTTGGATTTTCCTCAGCATATGAATTCTATTATTGAATTCATGAAACATAAGAAAAAAGATCCTTTGCTAAAAATAGGAGTAGGTGTTTCCGCTGATCACAATTCACTAGATAATGATAGTGAGATAGAAAGAATAAACTCCATCATCACAATTTGCGAGACTCAGTCTGAATTCATTCCTGTAATTCATTTTTCATTTCATAAATCTACTGAATTTTTGAAAGATATACATCGCATTAAAAGCATTTGGCCATTAGCAAAACGGTTACAATTAAACGATTTACCTAAAGTCGAAATTAATTTGCTGAAAAAGATTTGTGAGATATTTACCATAGACATTCCTCTTTCAGATGAGAATTTTGATCTCGTACATAGTCCTCAGTTTCGAGAAATCGTAAAGAACAATAAGTCTTTTATTTTGCTAGATAACAGCAAAGGTAGAGGCATAAAAGAAAGTAAAGATTCATTTGCAAAAAAAATTGATATTTTACTGTCCTACGGATTAAACGACATCTTTCTCTGTGGAGGCTTTGGTCCTGATTTACTTGAATCTTATTTTGAATTGAGAAGGTATTACCGAATTAATTTATCAATCGATGCTGAAAGCAATCTAAAAACCAATGGTAAGGTTGACGTAGAAAAAATAAAACTGTATCTCGAGCAACTTATTCGTTTTGATGATCCTAAAATAGATGGAGTCAAACAAACTAGGAAGTTTCTCGAGGAACATCGAAGAGCTGGTTGGGATTCAGCAACGTTCAATGGTCATGACTTTTTAATTCATTCAAATGTTTTTCACGCTGGTCATTTTCCTTCAACATCTTGGTTTGCGTCCGAACTCAGCATCCTATTGAGAGACGATTCTTCATTTTGTGAAGTAGGCTGTGGGTCAGGAGTAATAAGTTGTATTGTTGCGATTGAAAACCCTAAATTACAAGTTACTGCAACAGACATTAATCCCCACGCTAGTGAAAATACAAAGTTGAACGCTGAAAGACTCGGATTAAACTCTAGGATCACGGCATTATTGGGCGATGTGCTAGACAGTATTAATCCAGATCTCCGTTTTGACTCGATTTTTTGGGCTCTTCCGTTTGGCTTTCTCGATCCCGGCACAGTCATTAGCCTAGAAGAAGCTCAAGTTTTTGACCCAGGATATCGATCAATTCGTAAATTTTTTCAAACAGCAAAGCATTTTTTAAAGCCGAATGGACGAATCCTTATTGGGTTTTCTTCTGATTTAGGGCATTCGGAACTTCTGGAAGTTCTTGCTAAAGAAAGCTCTATAAGCCTTAAAAAGATTAGAGAAACTATCATGAAAGAAGACACGGAAATCAAATTCGAGATCCTGGAAGGCCGCATGATGATTTAATTCGTCCGATTAAATTTGATGTTTATTTATGGTATTGTAAAAGAATATGTCCTTAAGTCCATTTTCACTTTTTTGCCTTTAAAGACGGGAACTTCTACTTTCTCTAAGAGAGCGATCTCATATCCTTCTTCTCGCGCCATTTTTTTTATTAAATTTACCCTCGCCACATTACTTGTGCCAAGGATCAACTGACCCCCTTTGGCTAGGTAGTTTTTTCCTTGCTGAAAGAATTTTTTTAATGCTAAATATCCTGCATCATAAACAGATGCAGAAATCATGTCTTTTTTTAAACTATTCATTTCAGCGAAATAAAACGGATGATTCCAAAATATTATATCAAACAATTCGCCCATAGGAATAGGATCAAAAACGCTTCCTTCTTTAACAGAAATACTCAGAGAGTGTAACTCGGCATTTGTATGTATGTTTTCTACTGCTTGGGGATTAATATCTGTTGCTGAAACTAGAGCGGCTCCATTGATCGAAGCTAAACATGCGATAACGCCGGAACCAGCCCCTATCTCAAGAAACTTTTTCCCTTTAGTCAAAGGAATTATTTTTTCTGCAAACCAGGTAGTGTCCGAGGAATAAAAAGGTGAAAACACTCCAGGAAGCACTTGAAAAAAAACGCCAAGTATTTCTACGCTTTTCTTTTCTTTTACCTGTTTTACCAATCTAACAAATTCTGCTATCGACTTTTCCCAGTATTTTTTAGAAACCAATGTTCCTCCCAAGAAGTCATAACCTTCATTTAATTGGATATGAACATAACATCATCTTTATGTAAATTCAAGTTTTTTCAATCCAATAAATATCAAACAAACAAAAAAAACAATAAATCAATTTACTAGAACAGGATCTTTTTTAATAAATTTCAGACAAATAAGGAAAATAATAGCGGTTAAAGGAAAAAGCAATATGAAAGAAGCGGGTTTACCCGTAACTTGTGTCAGCCAATCACCTATATTGGGAACAAAGCCACCAATTACCCCATCTGTAATATTAAAACTAAATCCAATGCAAGTAAATCGAACAGCAGTTGGGAATAGCCCTGCAATAAACGAAGGCAAAAAACTAAATTGGATGCAAAAGAACAAAATAATTATAGTCAAAAACAAAAACATTAACAAAATCGAACCATTTAAAATGGAAATATAGAAAGGGAGAGAAAATAAGATTACACCAAATGCACTTAATTTCAATAGTGCTCTACTTTCATACTTACTTCCAATGCTACCAATAATCGGCATAATTATAGTGAGAACCATTAAATATAATGAATAAATCAACAACACAGACTTGGAAGGAATTCTCAATATCTCTTTTGAATTCTCAAACAAATAAAAATAGATCATAAAAAACCCTATTACCTCAAATACAGATATAAAAAGAGCAAGGATCATATTTTTTTTGTGATATTTAAAGCTTTTTCTTAATGGATTTTTTTCGATTTTATGTTCTATTTTCAAATGTTCAAACTCTTTACTCTCATGTAATTTCCTTCGCACAAAAAAACCTATAATACCAATTACGCTAGCAACGCCAAATGAGAGTCTCCACCCCCAACTTACCAGTTGTTCATTTGACAAATATCTCTCCAGAGAAAAACACAGCAACATACTTAATATCTGTCCAATCTGGGGTCCAACAAACAAATAGCTGCATAAATACCTTTTCCTTTCAGGGTTAGATCCTTCAGATAGAAAACATAAAGCACCAGGCAATTCACCACCTGCAGGTATCCCTTGAAAAAACCGCATTAAACCGATATAGACTAATGAACCATAGGCCCATGATGAGAAAGAAGGAGTAAATGCAATAGCTATACTTGGTAATGTGATCGCGGCAATTGAAATTAAAAATGACAACTTTCTTCCCCATTTATCACCTATGTATCCGAATACTAAGCCTCCAATGGGACGTGCTATAAAGCCAGTACCAAGAATTAAAACTGCATATATTAACTCGGCCAATGGAATAGAAAGGTCGAAGAAACTTTTGGACATTAAAGGCGCCCAATAGTTATAAAGAAAAACTTCAAACCATTCGAACATACTGCCTAGAGTAATAGGTAAAATAATTGATCTCTCGACTGATTTCATGATTTAATCCTTTGGGTTTAAAAACCCAGAAGTACACGCTTACCAAAAACATTCAGATGAAAGAACCTATACATCTATTTTTTTTTCCTTACTACCGCTTGTTTTAGAACTGTCATTTTTTTCATCAACACTCCCCTTCTTTCATATTTGCTTTTTAAAATAGAACTTGCCCCCATCATAGGTCTAACATGAACCCCTAGTTTAGGTTAGACCTAAGATGTTGGCAGGGCACTTAGTAAAATCCACTGAGTAATTGGGAATCTTATTGGCTTTGTTGCGTAATTCAAAAAGGGAACGATTACTTCCTCTGATCTCTCCAACAACATCAAGCTACTTTATAACTCTGGGGCATCCCCAATTCAGCCATCCGATTTAACACGTCTAATTTAATTTTGATTTCCGTAAACTGTGTCTTCTCTAATCGACTACTGACCCGGTCGCCTAGTATTCTTTTGTAGCGAGACATACATGTTTCTATTCGAGATCTCCGATGATGCCCAACCTCTTCTTTCCACAGTTTTCTTCCCTCTTCTCCAAGCTCTTTGATTCGACATATCGCTCTATCTCGTTCTCTAAGTGCTGGAATATTTGTCTTCCTCTGCACTCGAGCTGATTTAGGTGGAGGGATAATCTGTCTGCCTCCCATATCATAGATAATATCTCGACAGTCTACAGTGTCATAAGCCCCATCTCCTATAATATCGCCGAGGGGCAGTCCTTCTAAAGTTTCCATCATGTACAACATTGGCACTTCGTCTTTAGTATCACCTGTTGACATCGCACCCACAATAATCTGTCCAGTATCCGCATCCATTCCCACATGCACTTTTCGCCAAGTTCTTCGTTTGCAATAACCAAACTTACGAACTTTCCATTCGCCTTCTCCAAATACTTTGACTCCTGTGGAATCAAAGATTACGTTTAGCTTCTCTCCTGGTTTCAAGAGTTTGCGCAATGGAATCTGTAGATTTTTGGCTCGACGTGAAAACACTGAATAATGGGGGCATTTGAGATGGAATCCAGCAAGCTGAAAAATAGATTCAATAAAGCCCTGGAGTGCTCGGAGCGTTGTTCGGAATACTGCTTTGAGCATTAAGCCACATCGGATAGCTGCATCAGAATAAACATCGGGACGACCTGGTTTCTGAGTTCGTTCCGCAGAATACCATTTTCCCATAACACCCTCTTCAAACCAAAAAGTGAGGCTTCCTCGATTTACCAAAGATCTGTTATATTCTTTCCAGTTGCGAGTGAGGTATTTGTCTTTCTGTTTTGATTCCATGTTAGGCCTACAATTTTTCGTCTGGTAACAAAAAATTTATAGACTAGCTGATCTGAGAGCAAGAAAATCCTCACCCGTAACTATTTACGCAACAAAGCCTCAAAAAGTCCAAAAAATCGACAGAATCTGAATCCGTTAACAGTCTCTTAGATGGTAAAATCGTCCGCATTGATATTTTTGCCAGGTTTTCCAACCTCGATAGATTCTTAAGTTGCGGGGAGATATTGAACAGAGAAAATATTCCCATTTCGATGTAGAAATAGGCTAATAAGAGCCAAAAATATGCATCGGTTTAGACCCAAGCAATGTATACGCTCCGTCCTATCGAAACATTGCTTAGAATAGTTGTTCAAGACTATTTCGATCTTTTCTCGACATTGAAAGGGGGATATTTTTCCCATCGGAAGTGAGTATGAGCATTTCGATTTTGCTATTCTCGTGCAATTGCTAGCAAAAGAAAACAATGAAAATAATAATAAGAAAGCATTTAAACTTTTTCATGCATACAAATTATTACCGGAGATATCAATTCTCCGGCATGTGAATTTTAAGTGTTTTCAATTTTCTCATTATATGGTCTGTAACCGCTTTTAGAACGTTGCCACCTGTCTTTATTTTACCTGTTACATTTAGGACAGGTCCACCCATTGTAACTGTCAATCATTTATAAACCGCGATATCCGTTAACAGTCTCTTGGGAAGGATCAAGATTGGCACTTTAATGATTTTATCCACTAAGCTATCTTAGAGATATCTCTGAAATAAGCTTCTGTCGATTTTCAGGGATACGCAAATAAACTCAAAAAGCGATAATTTAGCTGATCCAAACGCTATAATTTTTATATTCCAGATTATTTTTCTTTTAAAAAAACATTAAAATATGAATCACAACTTAAGATCTATCGTTTACAATAGTGCAGATTTTATCTCACAAGATATGGAGAGTTGTGAAAACCCTTTACACATCCTGAATTCTATCGTGGTTCCAAGACCGATAGCTTTCGTCACCTCGCATAATACATCAGGTGTTGTGAATGCCGCCCCATTTTCTTATTTCAATATTGTCTCGACAAAACCACCGATCGTTTCGATTTCAATCGAACGTCTTAATGGAGAATATAAAGACACTTATCGAAATATTGCCCTCAATAAGGAATTCGTAGTAAATATTTGTTCTATGAATCTTGCACATGCAATTAGTATTGCCGCTGGTGAATACCCTTCTCATGTGAGTGAGATCGAGCTGGCCCAACTTTCTCTGATTCCCTCGACAAAGATTTCAACTCCTAGAATAGCAAATACTTTAGTTCAAATAGAATGCATTTTAAATCAAACTGTCAAAATAGGAGACAATCAAGCTGAACTGATTTTAGGAGAAGTTGCAATGGTTCATATACATAAAGACATTATTGGAAAAGATGGACGCATCAACATAGAAAAACTAAACCCCATCGCACGTCTTTCTGGCTCGATGTATGCTAAATTAAGTGATTTTATTACAGTGTCTAGAGTTATAGTAGATACTGAAGTAAGTGAATGATTTTGTTTCGCTTTTATTATCTATTTTCTTGATGTTTTTCTAGGGGCGGACATATCGTCTACCTCATGACGAAAAGCCAATTAAATTTATTATTCGGTGTGAAAGGAGAACAATTTTGTAAGCGGCTTTTGCATGTCAAACGTCGTTTTCCTAAATTATTTCCCCAAAACATTCTGAGAGAAGCTGGGCAGTTCGTCGCAAGTTGTTCAAGGTTTCTTTTGGACAAATATACAGTCGCGCTTCTTTCGCGGATTTTGTTTGCACACTATCGATTACTCCATAGTGCAAATAACGCTTCTAAATACAAAGTCGGCTTAAGAATTCTCGAGATAAATCCTTCAACTATTGGCGTTGCAATCGCTGTAAATTCTGCTGATGAATTTGAAGTCCTTAATGAAAGTATAGTAGTTAATAGTGTGCAGTGTCTAATTCCTGGAATTAAGCATGATTCAGACTCTTTTTTTTCATATATCAGTGACTCGGCTCATCTTTTATATTTAGAGATAAAAAAACTAAGGGGAGGTTTTTTTTCACACGAAGAAAAGAATAAGCTCCGTTTAGAACTTGCTCCTTCCTTGCAGCAAAAATTTGAACGCTCTAATTCATCTTTGGTAATTCCTGGGAATGAAGAAGAACTTTTTAAGAATATTTGTCGTTTGCGCCAAGAAATTACCTCTATTGATGATCTTACCGAGGTTATGACGACCTTCGTAGAATATTCTCATAAATCGTTAAAGTTTTTGATTACGGTTATTCGAGTCGTCCAGCCTCAGACTCCAAAAATAGTGGCGCTTAGTGCGAAGTTGCCCTCATTGATTCACTTTTCTTTAGAAAGTGTATTAACTGCTGATAGAATTGGAAAAAAACATTTCAAGGAAGTGGCTATATTTACATTGGAAATGAGCAGTTCTAGTTTTTTGCGCAGTAATAGAGACCTCGATTTGAGAAAAGCTCGTCAATATATCGTAAAAGTTCTTGAAAATATGCTTGGGCCGTTTAGAGATTTTAACGGAGGGCTTTTAATTCAGGAAAACGAACAACTACTTACGATCAAAAGCGCATTAAGTCAAAAGGGCTTTCTAACGTTGCCTATTTTTGATGATCTTTTTTATGGAATCAAACCGATTACTATGCGGGCTTTATTATCTGTTGAGACAGGTATAGAACTCGCCAAGCTTTTCAGGAAACTTGTAGAACATCATCTTAGAAATGATAAGAAATATTATTCCGAATCGTTTTGCTCCGACGAGGTACACGTTATAGGAATTAAAACGAGGGAAATTCAATGGAAAACTTCCCTTCCGCTTCGTGTATTGGGGCAGTCTGTCGAATGTGCGCACACTTGTTTAGAATATGAAGGATTTTTATATATTTGCTTTTTCCATCAGTACCCTCACAGTTCTGTCTTAATAGATGTGGTTCAAAAAGAGCTTCTTGATCACCAACTATTTAAAAAGCATCTTCCAATTTTAAGACTAAATTTCCAAGCGGGCGATCCTCCTTCGTTAAATCCTCGCCTTGCAACAGATATTCATTGTCATACTCTTTGTAATTTTCTTTTCGAAGGATTAACTCGGATAAATCATCATGGAGAGGCAGAGCCTGCAGCTGCGGAGAGAATATCGGTGTCCTCCTGCAGAACTTCGTATATCTTTCACATTCGCCCTTCTTGTTGGTCGAATGGAGAAAAAGTCACAGCTTATCACTTTGAAAAAGCATGGAAAAAAGCGATTTTAGCTAACTCTGCCTTTTGTCGTTTTGATCTATTCTCTCCTATCAAAAATGCTGTAAAGGCAAAAGAGAAAATGGTTTCTCTTGATCAGGTTGGAGTAATGGCAAAAGATGCCAATACCTTATGCGTAGAATTGGAAGCACCATGTTCCCATTTTTTAAATCTGGTAGCGTCGCCAGCGTTTTCCCCTTTGTGGGGGGATTCTGAAGAACCAATCCACTTCAATGGCCCGTTCATGCTGGCCGAATGGAATCGCGATAGCGACCTCTATCTCTCTCAAAATCCCTTTTACTGGGGTGCCCCTCGGATCAATCTTGGGGGAATCAAAATATTCATGATACGAGATGCTCTTGCGGCCTATCAAATGTTTCTGCAAGGAGAACTCGACATAATTGGAGACCCTACTAGCCCTCTTCCAAAGGAAATTTTAAAGCAGCCAAAAATACAAAAGAGGTTGTTATATAAACCAATTTCACGGGTATTTTGGATTCATTTTAACACGCATATTTTCCCTTATCACAATGTTCACTTGCGCCAAGCGTTAAGTTTAGCCCTAAATCGCAATCAATTGACTGAAAATGTCTTTTTTATGCAAGAACCACACTTATCTCCGTTCCCCCCTAAATATGCATCGTGTGAAGTAAATTTAGAGGGGAATCCTGAAAAAGCTTTGGAATACTTTGAAATCGCTTTAAAGGAACTCAAGGTAAGCCGCGAAAAATTTCCCCCTTTGTGCATTATTCACTCAAATCTCTCATTTGAAAAACCTTTGATCAATGAACTTAAAAAACAGTGGGAGAAAGTCTTAAAAGTTTCTGTCACATCTAGAGAATTATCCTGGAGCGAATTTTCTGCAGCACTTGATCGCGGCGATTATCAGATCGGCGGGCTTTTCAGAAGAGACATTTTCAATCATCCTAACTCTTATCTATGTTTTTTTAATAAGTCGCTCTATAATCCTTACGGTGTAAACAATGAACAGTTTACTAAACTTTTAGATGATTTTAATAATGAGAAAGACCCAAAACGAAGTCTAAAAAAAATCGAAGCTATTTTAATTAATGAAGCACCAGTAGTTTCTCTTGTAAGCCAGAGGTATGTATTTCTGATAAATGAGCGCATACAAGGAATTGATTGGAACGAAAATGGGTGTTTAGACATAACGATGGTTAGAATCGATGAAAAAAATAGTAAAAGTAATATTCCTTCTTCTCCCAACATTATTTATAATATCCCTTCCAGCTGTAGAAAAACTCGAACCAGAAAAAAAGTTAACTCTTAACTTACAAGAAGGCGACCCTACTACTCTGAATCCATATCTTGGCGTTGATTTGCGCTCAAGATGTCTCTTTCTAGCTCTTTTTGAGCCTTTAATGAGAAGAACCCCTGAAGGAAAACTAGAACCTGCAGCAGCGGAAAAAGTGGAAGTTGATTCTGCCCAAACGACATACACTTTCCATATTCGATCCCATCTTTGGTCAAATGGGGAACCTGTCACTTCATACCACTTTGCACAAGCATGGAAATATGCGTTAGATCCAAGCTCGCCCTGCATCCGAGCAGATCTTTTTTATCCGATTAAAAATGCTGAAAAAGTTAAAAAAGGCAAATTGCCTCTTGATGCCTTAAAAATTTTTACCCCCGATAATAAAACTCTTATCGTAGAGCTGGAGCATCCCACACCGTTTTTTTTAGAATTAACAGCTTCTTCATTTTTTTCCCCCCTATACGAAGCATCTAATAAAGAACCTTCTTGCTTCAACGGGCCTTTCATCCTTGGTGACTGGGTTCACAACCAATCCTTAACTATGTTGAAAAACCCTCATTACTGGGATCGCAAATCCGTTGACCTTCAGAGCATATGCTTTACCATGGTTAAAGATCCCATGACCGCTCTTGCAATGTACGAAAAAGGGGAGCTCGACTTGGTTGGAGATCCTTTTAGTTCCCTTCCTTTTGATGCGATACCTTCCCTCATGCAATCAGGAAAGCTGAAAACAAAGTTGATCTCTCGAATCTTTTATCTTCTTCTCAACACCAATTCAAGCCCATTGAATAATAAACTTATTAGAAAAGCCTTATCCTTAAGCATCGACCGCGATCAATTGACACAACACCTTTTTTACGGAGAAGTCCCCACAACCTGTCTTCTTCCTGAGCCACTCTCTTTAATCAATGAAAAAGAGCTAAATGGAGTCAAAGAAAATGCTTCTACACTTTTCGAACAGGCCCTGACTGAGCTCAAAATGAACCGTGACGATTTTCCCACCCTCACACTTAATTATGCCAATCTTTCGGGACAGAAAAATCTTGCAGAGTTTATCCAAGAACAGTGGAGAAAAAACCTAGGCATCAAAACAGAGATCGTGAGTTCAGATTGGAATATACATACAGCCAATCTTAGAAAGAAAAACTACCAGATAGGCACATTGCATCTAACGACCCTCTATCAAGATCCCATGTTTTATTTTGACTTATTTAGAGATAAAACAGCGCTTTCTAATTATGTCGGTTGGGAGAACGCACAATATCGTACACTTTTAGAAAAATCAGAAAGAACGACTAATAAAAACACGCGTAAGCAAATTTTACGAGAAGCTCAGAATAAACTATTCGAAGAGATGCCTGCAATTTCACTCTTCACTCAGAAGCTTCAGTACCTAGTAAAAGATCAAGTGGATTTAGCTGTATTGGATCTAGGGGTCTATGATTTCAAGCGGACCAAGATTGATAATAAGCCTTGAGTAAGAGCCTGTCGTTGAATTTTTCCCAATCGTAATTTTTTTGGAAGGTGGGTCTGTATTTTTTGCCTGAGCAGTGACTTTAAAATTTCCGATATCAGCAAGATATGCCTCAAACAACAAAAAGTTAGAGAAAAGCAAGAACGGGGAAAAAGCTAGAAGGCTTGAAAAATCCCAAGGAATCTCCTTAGAATCAATTCTTAAAACAGCCTCTTATGCTTCCAGTACCTAGAATTTCTTGCTGAACTTGGAACGATTTCAGTTTGTTAAAGAAATCAACAAAAGTTTAACCTGACTCATTTTACAAGAGGCTTATCAGACAATTGCGCAATTGATCTGAGAAATTGAAAATCAAGGATCATGCAATGAAAATAATCACTTATTTGGCTGTCATCTTACTAGGTTTTAGTGCTGCTAGAGCGGAAGAAGCTCTTAATAGGCAAAAAGCGACATCATCTCTTTACATGAGAAGTGCAGAAGGCGATTTTATAGGAGAAGGGAAAGTCTATGAATATTTAGATGAGAAGACCGGACACTTCAGGATTTATAATCCTAGAGGCTTTTGGCACTCACCACAAGACGCTATAGAAGTGGTTGTGGGGAATTATTACTCTTCGGAGACTTGGAATGTACGATTCGTAGCTCCAAAAGACAAACTGCTCCAGCCTGGTTTTTATAAAACAACTGAGCGCTTTCATGGCAAAGAAGCAGACCATTATGAATTAAACATTAGTGGCTATGGTCGCGGCTGTACATCGATAGGAGAATTCGAGATCCTTGAGGTCAAACGCAATGCCTATGGAGAGATTGTGTCTTTTGCGGCTAATTTCGTCCAAAGATGCGAAAAAAATGGGCTCCCATTATATGGAAGTGTTCGATACAACTCAGAAGTTCCGGTCGAAGCTCGCTTCACTGAATTTTTTTCCAAAAAAGCAGACTTCCGCGTTTATTTTACAAAATATAATCCTACTACTGAGAAATCACAACCTTTGCTTATTTCAAAGGGAGAAAACAGCTATTTAACACTCAAGCCTTTGCGGTATCAACTAGAGGGAATCGAAATCTCTATTGATGATAAAGCGCATGGTTCGTGGAACTTTAAATTCTCTCCACAGATAAACGACAAGTTTGCTGTGGGTTCTTTTGAAAATGCAACAAACTATCCATTCAGGGATGCTTTTAGACCTAGAATGGAAATTCTCATTCCATGGGTAAGGTTTAACAATCCACATTTTGAGAGAAGTTTTAAAGTTCTTGAATTTGTAAGAGGTGAATATAGAGAAATTCAATCACTTGCTTTAGATTTTATGGTCCAAAATTACGAGGGAGAGATCCTGCAAGGCTCTATCAGATTCAACTCTAAAGTCCCTTTCAATCCAGAAAATCTTTGTGGCTACTCTCATTAAAGCAGTATAAAACAGAAATACGCTCCATCCTCTCGAAGCATTGCGTAGAATAGTTGCTCAACACTTTTTCGATCTTTTCTCGACAATGAAAGTGGGGTATTTTTCTCATCGGAAGTGGGTATGAACACTTCGATTTTGCTATTCTCGTGAAATTGCCAACACAAGAAAAAAATAAAGCTTCCGGTCAAGAAGAAGGCAGTTTTACTTACCTCTTAACTTATAGCAGGAGCTACAAAATTATTGAGTTAGGGAAATTTCTATTGGGCCTAACATGAATAAGGTAAGAGATGCCTCTAAGAAATCTTTACCTTCATAATAGTTTAAGATCTTCCTTCTAGTTGCGATGAATTCTTGTTTGAGCTCTTTTGTCTCAATCGAATTGATATCGGCTAGAAAAGTTGGATAAGATAAAATTTCGGAAAGATCATAAGGAAACCATCCACCCCACCACCAGGCTTTATTAGGTATATTTTGTAAAAAGGAACAGATTTCTTTATCTTCAATCCAAAGAAATGTGAGAGGAACTTTGTTTTTCCCTTTTTCTCTTTCTTCAAACAACCAAGCATTATCTCTGCCAAAACCAAAAAGAATGCCAATTAATCCATTGTGATTTTTTAAAACTGTTTTCAAGAATGGATATTTTTTTGCATCTGCTAACAGTTCTTCTGCTGAGAACTGTTCTCTATACAATACAGTTTGAAAATCTTCAAAGTGTAATTTGACTGTCTCAAATAATCGTTGCTTATTCACAAGAAGAATTGACATTGCAGGATGAGGTTCTCTCCAAAATGGGTTTTTTTCCAACCACATTAAACAGGCAGGATTTTCTTTTTCGAAGGAATCTTTATACTTTTCCCATGTTTTCCAAGCTCGGTATTTTCTAAGATTAGGAGGGGTTATAGAAGCACAAAAAAGTCTCCAGTCTTTTGTAGAAAGAGGTTCGATAAAGCCATTCATATGCATCGACTTACAGCCAAAAAGAGTATAACCTCCCACATCCCATGCAACCATTGAACGGAATAAATATTCGAGGCTATTTCTGTCTTTCAATGGCATTAAGAGGATTAGATCATGTCCATTTGAAGTAGGGATTCTGAGTTGAACTTCTCTATTCTGCCTATAGAAGTAAAAAAGCATGGGTAGAATAAGAACTAGAAAAAAAAGCGATTTTTTTGAACCCAGTTTCATTGAATTTGCTGTATAAAATTATATTGCCGAAGTGTTGCTTCGGCAATAATGAAAAAATCCGTTAATTTTGGGGCTTTGTTGCGTAAATAGTTACGGGTGAGGATTTTCTTGCTCTCAGATCAGCTAGTCTATAAATTTTTTGTTACCAGACGAAAAATTGTAGGCCTAACATGGAATCAAAACAGAAAGACAAATACCTCACTCGCAACTGGAAAGAATATAACAGATCTTTGGTAAATCGAGGAAGCCTCACTTTTTGGTTTGAAGAGGGTGTTATGGAAAAATGGTATTCTGCGGAACGAACTCAGAACCCAGGTCGTCCCGATGTTTATTCTGATGCGGCTATCCGATGTGGCTTGATGCTCAAAGCAGTATTCCGAACAACGCTCCGAGCACTCCAGGGCTTTATTGAATCTATTTTTCAGCTTGCTGGATTCCATCTCAAATGCCCCCATTATTCAGTGTTTTCACGTCGAGCCAAAAATCTACAGATTCCATTGCGCAAACTCTTGAAACCAGGAGAGAAGCTAAACGTAATCTTTGATTCCACAGGAGTCAAAGTATTTGGAGAAGGCGAATGGAAAGTTCGTAAGTTTGGTTATTGCAAACGAAGAACTTGGCGAAAAGTGCATGTGGGAATGGATGCGGATACTGGACAGATTATTGTGGGTGCGATGTCAACAGGTGATACTAAAGACGAAGTGCCAATGTTGTACATGATGGAAACTTTAGAAGGACTGCCCCTCGGCGATATTATAGGAGATGGGGCTTATGACACTGTAGACTGTCGAGATATTATCTATGATATGGGAGGCAGACAGATTATCCCTCCACCTAAATCAGCTCGAGTGCAGAGGAAGACAAATATTCCAGCACTTAGAGAACGAGATAGAGCGATATGTCGAATCAAAGAGCTTGGAGAAGAGGGAAGAAAACTGTGGAAAGAAGAGGTTGGGCATCATCGGAGATCTCGAATAGAAACATGTATGTCTCGCTACAAAAGAATACTAGGCGACCGGGTCAGTAGTCGATTAGAGAAGACACAGTTTACGGAAATCAAAATTAAATTAGACGTGTTAAATCGGATGGCTGAATTGGGGATGCCCCAGAGTTATAAAGTAGCTTGATGTTGTTGGAGAGATCAGAGGAAGTAATCGTTCCCTTTTTGAATTACGCAACAAAGCCCAAAAATTCTCAAAAAAGCGACGAATTCTGAATCCGTTAACAGTCTCTAAAACTCAAATCAATATATCGGAAATTTTAAAATCACTGCTCAACCTAAAACCAGCCCCAGTTTCTAAAAAAAAACTAAGGGGAATTATTTAAAGAAGAAAATTGCTGTCTTGAAAAGAATGAGATAAAGTCCGCTGATTAATGTCCTAAAGAATCTTTGCCCGTTTCATCCATTTCATGTAAAACTGAATTCTAAACGGATGAAAACTAACGATTGATTCTAAGTATCTTATGGCAGATGCTGGTTGAGATACTAGTCAAATCTCTAAATTTCTATTTATAATCTGCAATCTAAGAAACCATCTCAAATTAAGCTGGTTTAATTAAAAAAATATATTAAATTTTTAACACGTTATTTCATTGCTCGAGCAAATGTTTATCATTAATTAATTGAAAAGCTATAATTAATAAATAAAAAATGTCAATAAGTTTGAAATTAAGTTTGATTTTTATATACAAACTAAAGTAAAATTAAATAACAATAAATATTTAATAGATAGGCATAATAATGAGCACTCAAACTAGTCAATCTATTTCTCTTACAAGACTTCAAACAATAATTAACGAAGAGAAAAACAAACAAAACTTATCTATCAACATAAGCATGTTGGTCGGAACTCTTCGCCTCTTACAAACACAAATTCAAAACTCTGATAAATTCGGACTCTCTGAGAAGTCTGTTTACATATTGAAAAGTCAAGAACTAGAAATCACTAGCAAACTAAATGAAATACTTAAGAACTCTGTAGCACTAAATTCTCAAAACAACAATACTAATCTAGACTTTGCTAACTATTATGATATTTCTAATGAAGTAAACCAAATTTCTTCTTCTTTTTCAAACCATGAGATCGAAGTCTTAAATAACGATTTAAAATGGATAAAAGAATTAAGTAATAAAATTGCAAGTGGAGCATCTTCTGCTGAATGTTTCATAAGTTATAATGAACTTTCTCAAAAAAGAAAAGACGAGATAGGATTCTATATTTGGGTTTCTCGCGGCGCACCTAAAGCTTCCAAACACAGCAAAATAATATTAACTGCAAATTCCGACTTTAAAACCATCTTTTCAGAACTAAAACCTGAGTTAGTTTGTCTTGGAAAAGTGGAATTCTTAGAAGCTTTATTCTTTGCTAACGAACAAGAACTACAATATAAAAAGTTCTCTGTAGATTATGAAAAAAGTTCAGACATTTCAATTCTTAAAAATAGAGAAATTGCAGCAAGAACAATTAAAGAAAGGCAGCTAGAGGTTTTTAACAACCTTCATGAGAAAAAGTCGCTGTATAGTCACTTGCAATTACATGCTCTTTTTAAATCTTATCCTAAAGATGTTCAGATGGAATTGCCCAAGCCACCATACTATGGACATGGTGTCCAATCTGAATTGTATAAGACTCTTGGTGCTCATCCTAATGCAAATGGAAACACTATATTCCGCTTAAATGCTCCCAATGCAAAAAATGTAACATTGATACTCACTGAGGATGGGAAAGATAAGCATTTTGTCCCTATGCAGAAATCAATGGACAATTACTGGGTATGTGAAGCCCATTTTGTTCAAAACGGTCGTACTTATATATATGAAATTGAAACGCAAACTGGCGAAAAGTTAAGAAAAATTGATCCCTATGGTTTTCAATGTGTACGTTTTGGAAAAGCAGATCCTTCTGAATCATTGTTAGATTTTGAGACACGAGTGAGTTTAGAGTCTCAAGTTGCTAATCCTTTCACTTATAAGTGGGGCGATAAAGCATGGATGGCAGAACGCTCTTACAATAAGCCATGTAATATTTATGAAGTTTATCCTGCTTTCTGGAGAAAAGGTCCTCAAGGTCAACTAACGACTTATCTAGAACTTGCTGATGTTAACAATCCTAACAGCCTGCTTAATTACTGTAAGCAAATGAAATACACACACGTAGAAATGATGGGTATTTTAGAGCACCCAAAAAGCGATTCGTGGGGATATCGAGTGTCTGGTTTTTTTGCCCCAAGCTATCGCATGGGGTCCCTCCAAGATTTCCAAAAGATGGTAGACTTATTTCATCAAAACGGAATAGGCATCATCCTTGACTGGATTCCTGCTCACATGGCAAAAGAGGATTTCGCCCTTGCTAAATTTGATGGTTCTGCATTTTTCGAAGACTCACACCCTGATAGAGCAGAATATCCTGAATGGAAAACCCTGGCTTTTGATTTTGCCAAACAAGAGGTAAGAGATTTTCTTATTTCAAGTGCTCATTTTTGGCTCGATCAGCACATTGACGGATTGCGAATTGATGCCGTAGCTCCTTTATTTGATTTCGGCATGGGCAGAAAAGGCTTTGTCGCTAACCACAAAGGTAATCATTTAAATCTAGATGCAATACGCTTTTGTAGAGAACTCACTACACTAGTTCATGAAAAATATCCTGAAGTACACATCATCGCAGAAGATAGCCACAATTTTCCTCATTTAACTATGCCACCAAAAGAAAAATATACAAAAGGAAGAGGTGTTGGCTTTACTCGTAAACAGGCGATGGGATGTCAGGCAGACATTTTGAGTGCTTTGTATGCTCCTCTTGAAAATCGCCATGATTTATACAATATTGCAAATGCCATCAATTTTGGTGATGGGGAAAATGTGAAAACAGTCATGCTTTATTCGCATGATGAATTTGCTCAGAATAAAGGAACAATGTTCGAAAAAATGCCTGGGGATCCTTGGAAAAAATTTGCTGGAATTCGCTTGGCGATCAGCTTTTTAATGTGCCGTCCTGGGTTTAAATTGAATTTCGCAGGTAATGAAATCGGTCAAAAAAATGAATGGAGTAGATTGCATTTACATTCAATTACATATCCCCAAAAATCACATTTATCTGCTGTAGAATGGGATTGCTTGAACGATCAAGAGCATGGGCGCTTTCATAAGGGGATCCAGGAACTAACAAAAGAACTCAATCATCTCTACTTGGCCTATCCTGCTCTTCACAAGCTCGATATGGAAGGATTTAAATGGATTGATGCAACTGACAATGTCAATAAAGTTTTTAGCTACCATCGTGCAGATGGCGATGGCGAGCAGTTAGCTATCGTGCACAATTTCTCTCACGAGGCATTGGAAAATTATGAAATTAACTTGCCTGATCGTTCTTATTCTCCGGAGCTAGACAATTTAGAAACTATAGAGGAAATTTTTAGCAGTGACCTAGAAAAATTTGGCGGTTCTGGAATCACAAATACCAAAATAAATATCACTAGAGGCGAAGACAATAGGCCAATCAAAATTCAACTTCGCATACCACCTCTTGGAACTTTAATCTTAAAAGAGGAATTTAAAGCCCCTGCTTCAAAACCTGGAAAAGCGGAAAAATCAGACAGTGACTTACCAGTGTTTTTGCGTAAAACAAGTGGAGAAAGTGGTCAAAGTAATAGCATGCAGTCACCCAAGTCTGTCAATAATAACAACGTTAACATTCCGTTACAGCCACAAGAAACTGCAAATATTGCTCCTGTAGAAACTTCAGTAAATACGCCTACACTCCCTGCTTCACTTCACACTCAGGTAAAAGTAAATTACGACGTTGGCATAAACAATACCCTAGCAATTCGCGGTGAGCCCGATTGGTCAATCAACGTGCACTTTACAAAAAATGAGGATGGGTGGACTGGTCAAGTTCCTGTAGGCAATGACTGGAAATTCGTAATTCTCCATAATGATCAGGTAATTAAGTGGGAAAAGGGAAGCAATCGCCGTTGCAACAAAGAGACTCCGTTGCTTTCTTTAAATTCTAATGAAATACTATTTGACTAAGAGTTTGTCATTAGTTTATTGAACCTATCCCAGTAAAATTTTTCCTCGATTTTCGGGGAAAGGTTCTTTGCAGATCTTTATAATGAATCGGCTTTAATGAAATTTCTTTTAATCTTGCTTATAAGAGGATATCGCGTGCTCATAAGTCCTCTAATTGGACCATGCTGCCGCTTTTACCCTAGTTGCTCGGAATACGGATTGGAATCTGTCCAAAAACATGGTGCTTGGAAAGGCCTACGGCTCATTTGTAAAAGGGTTGTCAAATGCGGGCCTTGGAACCCCGGCGGCTATGATCCTGTCCCCTAGAATTGCTAAAATATTTCCTAATTTTCGCGGAAAAGCTGCGATAATATACAACAAGTAGTATCCTCTCCTTTTAGAGCCTATCCCACAATTAAAAAATTTCCAGATAGACTCTTAGATTTGGAGAGATTGTGAGCTTCCGATTTTTGAACATCCCAGTTTATATCCATCCTACTTTCTGGATCTTTATGATCCTATTCACAAACATCTATCGGGATTACACGATTGAAAGTGTCATCCTGGGGGTAGTTCTTTTCATAAGCCTACTCGTTCATGAATACGGACACGCTCTAACTGCTCGTTTTTTTGGTGCCAGCCCGACAATTAATCTGGAAGCTTTTGGTGGTTTTGCCCATTACAATCCAGCAGGCATCACAGAAAAACAGCGGTTCTTGATCACTCTCAACGGCCCTCTTCTTGAAAGTTTGTTGATCTTCTTATCATATTTTCTTCTTAAGGCTGATGTGAGCGAAAATTATTATTTTCGCTACTTCCTGTATGCTACGCTCAAAATTAACATTATTTGGTGTTTGCTCAACTTAATTCCTGTAGCTCCCTTAGATGGAGGACACCTGCTGCGTTACCTATTGGAAAAGAGATGGGGTTATACCGGAACTAAGATCAGTACTATCCTAGGATTGGTCTGCGTGATTGCAATGACTCCCTTCCTCTTTGTGAAGGGATTTATGTTCTTTGCTATGTTATTATTAATTTACGGATACCAAAATTATCAAACACTTTTAAAATCTAGGTCTAAATCTAATGAGCTAGATCATTACAGATCTTACGTCAGAGCCATGGAAGCAATAAAGCAAAAGGACCTAGAAAATGCTAGGGTGCTTTTAGAAAGATTGCTGAAGTCTAAAAATGAACAGGTCAAGCATTCTGCAATGGAATCTTTAGCTGCGCTCTATTTCATGAAAGGCATGGACCAAAAAGCTTATGACATTCTGTTAAAATCAAACCATCAAAGTCTAAAAGATGGCAAATTATTGCTTTGCAAGTTAGCGTTTGAACGAAAAAATTATGAGCTAGTCGCTAATTATTCTTGGGATATATACGAAATCGATCCATCATTTGAAACTGCTTTGCTGAATGCTAAGGCCTTCGCTCACTTGAACAATGGCAAAATCTCAGCAGGATGGCTGGAAACTGCTGCTCAATTTGGCGAAGAAAAACGGGACATGATCTCTGAGATCTTGCTTGGAGCCGACTTTGATTCTGTAAGAGAGTCAGAATTCTTTAATGTTTTTTCCGTACCCTTTCAACTCGCTAGCTTGTCTTTGGATCGGGAATCTTGAGTGTCCTCCCCGGTCGGAGGCGGTCGGTATCGAGGTTGTTCGCCTTCATGATCGATTCAACGCTTACGCGGTACTTCCTTGCGATCTTCCATAAGCTTTCACCTTGTTGAACAACATGGGTGCGCTTCACGGTTTTGTTCTCAGCAGCTGCGACTGCTTTGAGCGCAGGCTTCACTTGAGCAAGGAGTTGCTCTGGAGCTTTTTGCTCTTTGGGGATCAATTCGGGAACGAATCTTCTGATCGCTAAATGATGATCAAAAGGCTCTGGTGCTGTTTCTTCTGCTAATTGATAGAGTTTGATTCCTGCGCGATGACGGACAAAGTCTGCCCGAGGTGAAATGAGCAAGGTTTTAGCAAACGTCTCTAAGGTATTGCTTTTTTCTTTGATTAGGTCGAGGATAGCAAGCACTTGTGCATCGTCAAGATTTTTTGATGTATATTCAAGATCTGTCTCAAGTAACAATTTAGCTGCAATGGGTGATCTGCATTGCAGGTAGTTCAGAAGAAATGCACGTCGTCTCTCTGGGGAAAAATCTTGTGCTTGCCTTTGATCTTTGACGAAGTTGTCAAGGAAGGTCCACTCTCCGTGTGCAAGCATTTCTAAAAGCATTGCTCGAGGGACATGGACGCCAGATCTAGTAAATAGGACTGCTGCCATGTGGAATTCTGATGTAAGCAGGAAGGCCTCGCAAAGTGAGGGGTCTTTAGGGCTAGGAGAGCGCTTAAGTTCATAAAAAAGCCCTTGGCTAGTTAAAGGCCAGCGTTCTGTCTTGGAAAAGTTCATGATTGCCTGAAACTGATAGTCAGTGACCCCAATGAATACAGGAATATCAACGCGTTCTTCCCCTTGAGGGTTCATGAAGCTTAAAATTCGATGCTGAAGAGGAAGTCCACCAAGGGCTTTATCGATGTTAAAGTGATGGAAGGCCACTAGGCATGCTAGGCTTAGGTCTCGACGATAAAATCCATTTTCTACGTGTTCTTTATTGTCTAGCTTGAGAATGAGCTCCTCGTAGGGTATCTGTGAGTAAGATTTGAGGATCGCTTCACAGGTGGGACGATTGGAAGCTTCTGTCCCCCCTTTTTCAAGGGGTTTATGCTCAAAGGCTACCATTTCGTAGCTATCGCGAAATGTTAAATAAAAAAATATACTGATAAAGCATATATTTAGCGCTCCGCTAATGATTAATGCTTGGGTTAGCTTGCGTGTCCGTTCTAAAAGTGGGGTATTATTGTCGTCCATAAAAAAAATGTGTTTTCTTTAGCTTCCATGTTCTGGTATAAATTCCTCACAAGCCACTATTGGCAGTGGTGAAAATGTGACTCAATTAGAGCACATCCACAGCTGCACCATATCCGGCATTTGAGAAACCATATTCAAAAGCCCTGGAGAATGGCAGCTGCTGAAGTGATTTAATGACATCACCTCTTCACTAGCGCCCACTAATTCATAGTCTAAACAATACCGTAATTGTATGAAAGTTCTCCTATCTTCGTTGCAAGAATACATAGACCTTAACATGTCTCCGAAAGAAATTGGAGATTTGCTCACAATGGCCGGACTGGAAGTCGATGGTATTGTTGATGCTGCCAGTGGTTTTGATGGGATCATAGTCGCAAAAGTAATCGAAGTGCACCCCCACCCCAATGCTGATAAGCTGCGCATTGCTCAAGTGTTCGATGGCAAACAAACCCTGCAAGTCGTCTGCGCTGCGAGCAATTGTAGAGCCGGGCTAAAAACGGCTTTTGCACCCATCGGAGCCTCTTTGCATGACGAAGAAGGGAAGCCTTGGAAGATCAAAAAAGGCAAGCTCCGCGACGTGGAATCTTTTGGAATGTTATGTGCTGCAGACGAACTCGGGCTTGAAGAATCCTCTGAAGGTATCATGGAGCTTCCTGATGATTCTTTAGAGGGAACTGATCTTAAAAGCTTGTTCAATGAGACTGTCTTTGAAATTTCCATCACACCCAATTTAGGCCACTGCCTAAGTGTACTGGGTATTGCAAGAGAACTCTCAGCTCTTCTAAACATTCCTTTAAAAAGAAAATCGTACTTACCTAAAGAAAACCACTCTGATCCCATAGATAAGGCGATCGATGTCTTGATCGAAGACAAAGATCAGTGCCACCGTTTTGCGTGTGCTTTGGTCCGCGGAGTCAAAGTGGGGCCATCCCCTGAATGGTTAAAGAAGAAGCTCGAACTCTGCGGGATCCGCAGCATCAACAATGTCGTTGATATCGGTAACTTTGTCATGCTAGAACTAGGCCAGCCGATGCATATGTTCGACTATGAGTGCATCGCGGGACATAAATTGATCGTCCGCGCCTCTGTTAATGAATCCACTTTAGAAACCCTAGATGACGTGGCACGGAACGTTCCCAAGGGCGTCATCCTCGTATGCGATGCAGATAAGCCTCTCTCTTTTGCTGGCGTAATGGGTGGAAAATCGTCTAGCGTAACAGAAATGACACGAAATGTTTTAATTGAAGCTGCTTATTTTACTCCGCAAGCAATCCGCAAAAGTTGCAAGCTTCTTGGTTTGCGCTCTGAATCTTCCTATCGCTTTGAACGTGGCATTGATGCCGATGGAACACCTCATGCCCTTTACTACGCAGCGAAATTGCTCTCCGAAATCAGCGGCGGGAGTGTAGCTGCTGGCCTTTGCGATCGCAAGAGCCATATGCCTGCGCATAAAGAAATTACATGCCGTTTGAAGACAGTTCAAACAATTTTAGGCCTTGAGATCAGCCTGCATGAAGTCATTGAGATCTTTAAGCGGCTCCAAATTGCCATTGTCCATGAGGGCGAGGATTTCGTCCGTGTAAAACCTCCTTCTTATAGACATGACTTAAATATCGAATATGACCTCGTCGAAGAAGTAGGAAGAATTTATGGATATAACAACTTACCGAGAAAGCCTGCCCGCTATTCTTCCTCTACTGTAGGCGATACTCCAATGTTTACATTCGAGAACCAGGTCAGAGATTGTCTGATGTCTGAAGGGCTACAAGAGTGGATCACGTGCGACCTCATTAGTCCTGAACTTGCAGAACTCACAATTGAGCGCACTTTGGATAGCGATGCTATCATCAGGGTCCGCCATCCAAGTTCTATCGATCAATCGGTCTTAAGGCCAAACTTGCTAGCTAGTTTGCTCCCAATAGTGAAACGGAACCAAGACTTTCAAATTTTTGACCTCAATGTCTTTGAAATTGGGCACAACCACTTTCACATAAGTGGAAAGTACCACGAAAGGACCCAAGCGGGCATCTTACTATGCGGAAAACGTTCTCCTCATCATTGGGATATTAAACCTGCAGATGTGGATTTTTACGATGTGAAAGGATTAGTCGAAAATTTCTGCGCGGGCTTAGGCATTCAAGGGCTTTCTTTTCAAGCGAGCCATTTGCATAATTTCCATCCAGGCCGTCAAGCACGTGTCTATATAGGCAAAGTGCCAGTAGGTTTGATCGGCGAAATACATCCCGACCATCTCAAAGTACTCGATATCAAACAGCGGGTCTACTATGCAGAAATCGACCTCATCGATATTTACCCTTATGTAAGGAAGGAATTTTCTGTCCGCACACCTGCTCAGTTTCCTGGATCTGAAAGAGATTGGACCTTAAGTTTAAAAGAATGGGTACCTGTTCAACAAGTTTTAGATGCTGTTGAAACGGTAAGATCACCAATTCTTGAGAGTATAACCCTTTTAGATCTTTACAAAAGCGAGCGAATCGGCAAAGATAAGAAAAACGCCACATTCCGTTTCTTCTATCGCGACCGATCCAAAACCATCTCTTTGGAGGCCGTAGAAGCTGAGCACCAGAAGCTGATAGAGAAAGTAGCGGAAAAGTTACGCGATTTCATAATATGATCAATTTAGTCATGAAGAGGGCTACCATGAGACTCACATTTATTTTCTCCTTAATCGCTCTAGCTTCTTTGGCGGTGTCGTGCCGAAATTCCAATGAAGAAAACCCAGTTGTTTCACAGCGCTATATCCATAAATATGGCTATGCTGTATCAAAAGACGAGTGGGATGAAAACCATTATCCCGGTCAAGTCATCACGAAAATGCGCGACGGGGTCACTGTTACCGCTACTTATGAAGTAGGCATGCTGCATGGTCCATGCACATATTCTTTTCCACATAGCCAAACCATTGCGACATACGAGCTCTATAACCAAGGGCATAAAGTCAAAGAGATCACCTATGACACAAAAGGGATGCCGATTCAAGAGCATGTCCAATTGTCTCCTACGCGCTATGCGATCACACTGTGGCAGACCGATGGAACTCCACTAAGTATCGAAGAGTATGCTGGTCAAGAGTTACTTGAAGGGCAATATTTTACAGCTAATAACGAGATTGAATCTCGCGTAGAAAAAGGTCATGGACTCAGAATTCAGCGCAACTCAAGCGGTCTTCTTTTGGCAAAAGATCTGATCGAAGCGGGTTATGTCGTCAAACATGAGACTTTCTACCCTAACGGTGCACCAGAGAGCATTTGCTTCTTCTCGCAAAACATCCTCAATGGAGAGAAAAAAACATTCACTTCTTCTGGAGAACCACTCAATTCCGAGGAATGGGTGAATGGCAAGCTTCACGGTAAAGTCACTTACTATGAAAACGGCGTAAAGGCACGTGAGCTGTCTTATCTATTTGGCCAGAAAAATGGCTCTGAAACTCACTTCCTCGATGGAGTGAATGTTTCTGCAGAGATCCAATGGGAAAATGACAAGAAGCACGGCCCAACCACTTTTTACGTCGATGGCACACCAGCCATCGAATATTGGTATGACGGCAGGCTTGTCACTCGAGATGCTTATGAATATCTCTATAAACGCGACGAAATGATCAGCAACATCTCTCAAGATGTAAAGATGCAAAATAGCCGTTAACCCTCCATTTTAAGCCCTAGGGCTCACCTAGGGCTTTTCTGTTTTCTTCCTATTGGGTTATGGTTTGTATGCTTTCTATAGAAATTTTCACTCCAATTTACCGTCCGAAAGATAAACCACCCTATGACATTCTTTAGTAGTTCTTCTGGCCCTTTAATAAAGATTGAATTTGCCTTTTCCGAAGGAAAGTGCATCCATACTCTTCTTTCACTAGCTGATAAATTTGAAGCTTCTTTGAATGGCACGCTGAAAAATAAGGAGCTTCTCAGCAAGTGGCTAGAGGGTTATTTAAATGGACAAAAACATAATCCTTTCCCCTATCCCTTAGACGATACGCATTTCGGCCCATTTCAGAAAAAAGTGACTGAAGCTTTAGTTGCAATTCCTTTTGGAAGTTTTGCTTCTTATTCCGAGATCTCCACCATTATTGGCAGTCCTAGAGCTGCCAGGGCAGTAGGTAATGCGTGCGGTCGCAATCCATACCCTCTAATTGTGCCATGCCACCGTATACTTCATAAAAGAGGCTCTCTTGGAGGCTTTGCTTTTGGGCTCGAGATGAAGCGACTGTTATTGGATTTTGAACACATCCCCGGCATTTAACTCCAAGATCGGGTTTTGACCTTGCAAAAGCCTACGCACATATAAAGCTGAAGCATATTTTTAAATCACGTTTTGCATAAGCGATTCTTAATTAGCAAGATAGCAAAAAACCCTCCCTTATCTCCAAATAATCCCATCAACCGATTTTCGGTCATATTAATTACTCACTCAATTACAAGTCGTTAATAATTAATTAAATAAAAAATATATAAAAAATAATTATTTTTTAAAAAAAACAATGCTATAATAATTAAAGCTATGTTAACAATAGGTAATAAAATGAGCGCAATTAATAATACAAATAATTTCAGCAACGAAAATCATGCAATCTTTGTTCACTCAATAACTAATTTAGAGAATGAAACTGACAGTCTAGTCTCTTATCTAATAACAGATCTCAATACCCCTGAAAATTTAGCAGATAGATTATCTAGCCTTAATCAGACCATACCTGACCAAGATTCTATGGCACTGAGCACTAAAATTATGGGGCTTGCTTATATTTTAGATGAAAAAGTTAGCCAAAGCTATTTACCTGATCAAACAAAAATCAACTTTTCTGCGAAATTGCAAGGATGCGTGCAGAGTTCATATTGCAAATTACCAGTGGACATTATTCAACACATCGCTAGCTATTTGCCTGTAAAGGAACTAGTCGCTTTTGCTCAGGTAGACCGTCGAACATATAAAGCTTTGGATACTTTCAAAACTTCATCACTGAAAATTATTCTTGAGAAAAAAGCCATAGTTTTAAACGAACAAATAGTTAAACTACAAGAGACTGCAAAAGAACAATTACCTATTACATTCACGTGTCTTACAATCGAAGGCAGAGAAAACTTTTTCCTTATGGCTGACTTTGAATCAGCAGAACGATTATCGTATAAAATTGATAAACTAAGCCAATATCTGACTAGCAACAGCAACATTTCTATCAAATCACAATATCAATTATTGAGAAGTAAAGAAACTAAACAACGTGAATTAGCGGTAGTCACTTCTCATATTTCAGAAGTTCATGAGCATCCTGTAAAAATGAAAATTGGGTACTTCAGCTTATTAACAAAAATCCACAATCTCTCGGAAAAAGATACATTTAATCATGAAGACATGAAAGAAATCTGCAAACAGATCCAAAAAGTCCAAGAGTATTTTACTTCTAACCCAGCCATAGAATTGGAGTACGGGTATCTTTACAACCAACTGATTTATGCCTTTGAACGGAAACTAGACGCGTTATCTCTCCAGGGAAAAAAAGATGATCTATTAGAAAAAATCGCCCCTAAAACTCAGCTAACCAATTTTCCACATGATGTTCTTTTTCTTATATTTGAAAATCTAGATCTACAAGATCAAGTCGCTATAAGGTTAGTATGTACCAAATTCAAGCAAGTGATCGATTCAAGGACAGCTACAACGACCGATTTTTTAAGAAAAAAAATCGTGCATCTTAGAAACCATGAATCGAATCTTAATTGGAAATACGAACGCGCGAAATTTCTTCTCAACAAACTCCACAAACCTGATTATCATCCTTTTAGTCAAAGATGGAAAGAATATGATGAAAAAAAGGATGAACTAGAGAACGAAATCAAAGCCATTAATAACCGATTTGAGACAATTCGTACTAATCTTTGGGGAATTGATCTGCCTGAGAATCCTGATTAACGCATAGAATCAATAGACCTCTCGTTCTTGAGCTCGTCAAGAATCAATCCTTTCAGCGGGAACGGGCGGTCTTCTTCTCCAGCCACATCATAAGAGCATCTTTCAAGCTCTTCTTCTTCTTCACGCTGAGAAAAACTATCCACCGCAGCATCTGCATCTTGACAAGAGCTCAGCATCACGATCGGAGTTAAATACGAAAACCATGATAAATTTTGCATAAACCCCACTCTGCCAGTGTGAAGAAATATTTTCAACAACTTTGACTGTCCCCCTAACGAGTTCCATTAACATTAAAAAAATTATTTTAATATTATTTTATTAACATTTGGAATCAATTTCAAATCATTACAATGCAATGTTTTAAAAATTATTTTAAAAATATAGCACAAACAAATCATAAAACTGTTATGTAGAATAAAAAGACAAAGAAGGTGGTTAGAGTAGTCTTTACGGGCTATTCGTCATCTGCAGGAAATGGCATGAACAATAATGAAGCCCTACTCAAGAGGATTTCGGAATTAGAGTCATTGAATGATCAGCTCATGGCTGAATTGAAATATCTAGACCAGTTAATGCGACAGATTGGTTTTGAAAATGGGTTGAAAACCCTTAAATTCGCTGCTTTAGAGATCCTAGAACATGATAAGCCCCAGGAAGAAAACTTAGGTTAAGAGCAGTGTTAAGTCGTCTAGTGTCCAGCTCCCTGCTTCATCAGAGGAACCGTCGAGGAGCTGCTGTGCCAAATGTGTTTTTTTCTCTTTGATTTTTTGCATTTTCTCTTCGACGCTGTAGGCGGTGATATACCTCTTGGCGATTACAGTTTCTTTTCTACCAATGCGATGAGCACGGTTAATAGCTTGTCTTTCTACTGCATCATTCCACCATGGGTCTAAGAGAAAAACATAGTCCGCAGCTGTAAGGTTTAACCCAACACCACCTGCTTTTAAACTGATGAGGAAGATGTGCACGTTTGGGTCTTCTTGGAACTTTGCGACAGTGGCCTCCCGGTCTTTTGTTGAGCCATCAAGGTAAACAGAATTCCACCCTCTGCTTTTAATTTCATTTTCTAACAGGTGGAGCATCTGGGTAAACTGGCTATAGACGAGCACTTTCTGGTTTTCTTCTACTACACATTCTAGATCTTCCATTAATCTCGCACACTTCCCGCTGCTTTCCATCGAAAGGGTAGAATGTTCTCCATCTACCAAGGTCGGGTGGCAGCAGATCTGCCTAAGCCGCAAAATAGCCTCTAAGATCTCCATCCGGTGAGAAGAGGACCCATCTATGCGGATCTTCTGCAAAAGTCCGTGCTGCTGTTTTTGCAAGAAGCTTTCATACAGTGCGCGTTGCTCTTGGGGCATTTCAACCCATACGGTCTGTTCGACTATTTCGGGCAATTGTAAAGCCACGGAGCTCTTGGTGCGGCGGAGGATAAAAGGACGGATTTTTTTGCGGATCCGTTCCATGTATCTATTGTCAGATTCACCAGCATTCACTTGGGCACGGAACCCTTCTTTCTCTCCTAGTAAGGCCGGCTGCAAGAAATGGAACAAAGACCAAAGATCCTCCCAACGGTTTTCCACAGGAGTACCGCTGATGGCAAGTTTCCATTTAGCATCTAAGGAATATGCCGCTTGGGCGGTTTGGCTTTGTGGGTTTTTGATAACTTGTGCCTCGTCAAGAATCACAGCGTTGTGATGCTGGGCTGCAAACAAATCCTGATCAATACGTAACAGAGCGTATGACGTCAAAATCCACGTATTTGGGGCTATGGAATTAAAGTCTGTAGCACGGTCCGGGCCAGTATGGACATAGATTATAGCGCAAGGAACAAAGCGCTCAATCTCTCTTCTCCAATTAAAGATTAGCGAAGTTGGAGCGACGATCAAGATTGGGCTTGCATGACGTAATTGCGAGAGAAATGCAAGGACCTGCACTGTTTTACCGAGCCCCATCTCATCAGCTAAGAGGCCATGAAAACCGTTTATATTGAGAAACTGCATCCAATCGACACCTTCTTGTTGATACGGATGAAGAGTCCCTTGGAAGTTGTTATCCAAAGTACAGACATCTGGCTTGCTCGCTTGTTGCAACTTATTGATAAACGACCGAGTGTCCTCATCGATAGAGATGGCTTTAGATGAGAGTTGTTCCAATATACCTGCGTGCGCCTTTTGGAGCCTGACCCCATCCGCAACGATCTCTTCCATTTGTAAAGATTGGATGATTTCTTGGGTGGAAGAAGGATCTAAAAGCCCTACATGGTTCTCACCTAGATCGATAAACCGTTCACGGCGATTAAAAGCTCCGACCACATCTTTGAGATCAGCTTCGTGTTTATCATAAGAATACGAGCCTTTCACCATGAGATGTGAGCCGCTGTTACCAATCTGCAACTGTTCTTGAGTCTGCTTCAACACACGCCTTCCTTTGCAATCGAAGACAAGCCAACCGATCTCAAGTAGAAATGTTAAGCTTTTAGCCACCTTGTCCAAAGGGCAATAATATTGCGACCCATCGACTATTTTTTTAGTAAAGTCCGTTTCTAAAAGATCTTTTTCCCAGGCTCGTTCTTGGGTAAGGTCACGCCAAGAAGCAGATTGGAGCTCATGGACTGCAATTGAACCTCTAGATCCATAATCCATCCAGAGATCAGCGAACGCCCCCGTTCGATCTTTCAGTTTTAATACTGGCCATACAGAAATTTTCTCTTTAACATTTTCTTGTCGCTTCCCCCATACAACCTTTGGAGCTCTTGGAAGATCATTCTCTTCAAAAAAATCGAGGAACTGTTCTTTCTTTTTACCTTCGAGCTCTATAGCCGCAGGATAAGCAAAAGAAAGCCATTTCGCATCGATCTCCTGATGCAGCATGTGGCAGATCCCTCGCCGAATGATCCAGACTGAATCTCCGGGAAAAAACCAACTGCACTCACTCCAGGAAGCCAGCTGCTCGGCACATTGCAGATGCGCCTCAACACAGAGCTTGCCCTCAACAGTATCATGAGCAAAAAACACAAGCTTCCAAGGACTAAAAGGATCAAAAAGCAGTTTTTGACCGCGCCAAAAAAGGTTCTTGGTCTGCGCGATCAACTGAAGTGCCTGCTTGGCTTTTTTCCCAGAAATGCGAATACGCTGATAAGAAACAGTCGAAGCTTGAGAGCTAAGAGGATTGATCCCTAAAGATAGTAGATGTTCTTTGATTAAGAACTCTGCAGCTTCCCGACCTTGAGGCCCAGCACTTTTGAGCAATCCATCCCTATATAACTGCCGCTTAGGGCCTGTAATGTCTTGCTCTTCGACATGAATGATTAGGTAAGGCTGCTCTCGATATACTTCTTGGTCTAAAGAAAATTTAAGAAGCATTGTCTTTAGCGAGAGAATCTCTGATCAAGTGCCATTTGCGGAAAGGCTTCGGTCTTTCTGTTTTTTGGTAAGGGCGAAGGCGTTTCGATGACATGCAAGCTTCACAGCAGCAGCCTTGGAGCTTATCTGCACATTCCGAACAGCATAAGAAAAGCTCGTTACAGTCCATACTAGAACAATTGTAATAAACATCCGTCGGCGTGGAGCAGTGTCTGCAATGGCTGATCAGTTCATTTTCTTCTTCAGGGTCGATCGATACGCTAAGGCGGTCATCAAAGACAAACAGACGCCCTTTCCAACTGTCATTCCCCTCTTCTAAACCATACTTAATAATGCCACCATCCAATTGAAATACATTGCGAAATCCTTCTTGCTTCAATAAAGCTGAATAAAGTTCACAACGGATCCCACCTGTGCAGTACATCATGACCGATGTTTCTTTAGGATCATGATCTTTAGCTAGATCTTTTGCATATTTGGGAAATTCACGAAATTGCTTTAGCTTAGGAAGTTCTGCGCCTTCAAAATGACCAACTTCCCACTCATAGTCGTTACGCACATCGATAAGGAGCGTTTTTTCATCGCGCTGTTCCAGCTTTTCTTTCCAATCTTTGGGAGAAAGATGCTCCCCTGTCAAAGACATGTCAACAGGTTGGTCGATCGCAACCAATTGCTTGCGATATTTTACGATAACTCTTGGGAAGACATGTTCATGGTGATAATGGATCTTGAAGTCGATATTGCGAAAGCGAGGATCTTGCTTTAGCCATTCCATGTACTCTTGTCCGTGATGAGAATAAGCACTCATCTGAGCGTTGATCCCTTCCTCAGAGATGTAGATGCGCGACTTGATATCACGAGTTGCAAAAAACGCATGATGCTTAGCCACCTCTTCAGACGGATTTTCTATCCTAGTAAAGATGTAGAATGCGATGACAGAGTAAGGAAATTCACAATCTTGGCACATGGCAACAGTCCTAAAATCTAAACGCTACACTATACTCCTTCGATTAAAAACTGGCAAGGTGACTCCCAAAACACAAATTATCAATTTAATATTTTAGTTTTGGAAAATTAAAGTTTTAATATAGCATTTCGCGCTTATGCGAAGATCTATATTAATATATTTAATATTAATCGCTCATGTTTACACCTTTGCAAAGTCGCCTATAGCGACCACAGAAGGTGAACCTTCCTCGATTGTCGGTGGCTGTCTCAATGCAATTACTGGAGAAGCCATTTTCCAGGAAAACGACATCGTCATAGCAGGTGTCGAGCCCATTTACCTCCCTCGTATTTATCTTAGTGGAGC
>JBGAFT010000001.1:0-1168348 GCA_044227055.1 bacterium | reverse complement strand
AGCTGATAGCGATATTTGCCGTAATCGATAATTTTGCAAACTGGCGGTTCTGCACTCGGTGCAATCTCGATTAGATCTAAGCCTGCGCTTTCGGCACGAGTTAACGCCTCAGCAAGGGTCAATATTCCTAACTGGTTTCCGTCTTTGTCGATAACGCGTAGTTTTGGTGCGCGGATCTCTCTATTGATTTTCAAGCCTTTTCTTCCTGCTGCAATTGTTCGAGCAATTCATTTACCTTCATCACACGCATTGCCCCTTTAGGCATTTCTTCTTGAGAATACATTCTCAGGGCAACTGTCTCCGTCATCTGTTCTTTGTCCCCTATCACAATTATGAAGGGAACTTTTAAATGCATAGCGCGGTGCACCTGCGCTGCTAAAGCACGTTGCTCGCATACACTATACGCAGCACGGACACTTTTATCAAGCAACACTTGCCAGACTTTGCGCGCATAGTCTTCGGCACTTGGGGACACGCATAATATCCACGCTTGCTCTGGCGCAAACAAAAAAGGCAGCTCCCCTTTTTTGACTTCGAGGGTCAGAGCAATAAGGCGCTCTACGTTAACTAACACCGATTCAAAAAGAAGCACTTCTCTTCCGCTTGCGTAAGGCAGTTTATATTCAAACCCTACAAAAGAACTACAATACTCAGTCCCCCAAATGTCAAGGAAGCGCATTTCAAGGCTCGGACCGCTCAGCTCTCCCCCATCTTCATGGTCTACTGGGAGCTGGAAATGGTCCACCGCTTGCTTTAGCGTAGCGGCGCAGGCTTTCCAGCTAGTGGAAGCCTTGTTTTTCAAACGCCCGGTACGCAAAACGAGCCGGTGAAAGCTAAAGTCAAAGATTTTAGGAATTTCCAATAAGTTTTGCAAGGAAGAAATACAAGAAGAAAGCAGTTCTGCCGGCGTCCCTAGCTCTGACGTACAGCTCGTACGGCATCCTGAAGGGCTCATGAGCCCATCGCTATGGCTTAGTTGGCTGGCATGCACCCACTCAGAAATTTTTTGAAATTTCCATTCTTGTAATATTTCCCCGTGGCGCAGGGCTGTTCCACTAAATGTCTCATTAAATATTTTAGACGAAGCAATGATACTCATCCCTCTCTTCTGGCAATTGCGTTTCCACCACGCATGCATCGCCTCAAGCACGGCAACTCCACGCGGAAGCCATACCCAGCTCCCTTCGGTTTCGTTATCGATCGGCAAGGCGAGCTCTAATCCTTGAGCCCACTGTTGATGAGAAGGAGGGGGCAAGTTTTTAAAATCTTTTTTTGCCTTTCGCAATTCTCCTGCTTCTTCAAAAGCTGTCCCATAAATGCGGTATACGTGTTGCAAAGGAAGCTTGTGAAACCCAATTAAAGCGAAATAGCGAGGTAATTGCTTTGGAATATGCTCGCATTGGTCACTATAATGATCGACTTTAAGGATGGATACAGTCCCATTATTGGAGGTTCGCAAAGCTTCAGCGCGGTACAACTGACCTTGATGCTTCAGCATTTCCGCAGCATTGGCAGGGACCATTTCCATCTTGACAAGTTCAATTTTGGAGCGTGAATAATCGGAAATAACTTCTTCCATTCGAACAAGGAAACTGGGATCTAAATTTGAAGAGAGCTCGCAATCGCAATAAAAACCCCATGGCGTTGCCGCATGGGATATTATTTGCGCTTTAGGGTCGAGCTTGACGACCGCAGCTGCGCTGAGAAAGGCACAGAGAGATCTACTAGATAAATTTTTTACTGCTTCTTGCACGTGTCTATAATGGCATGGGATATAGCTGACTCGAACAGCTGACCTCCACGATGTCAACGTGGCGCTCTAACCAACTGAGCTAATACCCCATAAATATTCCAGACAGTCTAACTCATGCAATATTTGAACGCAATCTTCATTTCTCTTCTTCTTTTGAATTGGGCTTGTGCAATTTTGGCGTCCCCTCATTTTTGAAATCCATTTTGGCTAAATCGCGAAAAATTTTTTTGATTGTCTTATATATAAGCTCATATTGCTCTGGCGTCATGACCAAGCCCATGCGCACTTCTTTTCTCAATAATAAAACACGTTCTTTGATCTTAGGCTCCAGTTTAGAGTTTTCAATGCCCTCGCTTTTCTGATCGATCAAAGCGCCGCAGACCTCTAATAAAGACGCTGAAACTCCTGTTCGTCCAATACCAACCATACAATGAATTAATGCTGCCTTCTCTTCGGGCAGGTCTTTAAGGACATCGTAGATTGTAAGGATAAGGTCTTTCATCAGGGCAGGATCACAAGCTTGCATATCTATCCAATTCACCATATGTAGCTGGATGCAATCCCAATCCCCATCCTTACCTGATATGGAAAGGGTGCGTTTTAAAAGCTTCTGTGCTTCGTTCTTGAGCGAGGTCGCAATACTTGTTACATCCTTAGTCGCAACACAAAACTTACCTAAATCAAGAGGAGATTCTTCTTCTGGCCAATATGCACTATACCCGTTACTTGCATCAGAGACAGTGATAATGAGCCCTACTTTATTTTGTTTGAGCATATCTAAGAACTTGCAGCGAACAATCCCCCCTTCACCAGATTCCTTAGGGGCCTCAGAAAGGATCATTTTACGCGTACAACCTGTCGAATCTGTAAATTTTCCGACGCTTGCATTAAAGTATCCTGGCTTTCCCTCAGGGTCAAAAAACTCTACAAGGGTTTTGTCGTAGGGAGGCCAAGAAGATTTATGAAGAGTCAGCTTAGGCTGGTCATATGCTTTAGAGCATTGCTTTTTAAGATTATTTACTTTCTCAATCTCTCCTTTTTTCGCTAGATTAAGCAAATGATTTTCGTCTTCGATATTAAGGAAGAAATATTCTTGAGCGATTTCATCTCTTGTTTTGCGCAACTCGTCTGGAAGTCCCATGAGGCCATGCCGTATTTTTTTTAACTGGTATAGAATTGCTTGAGGCCAAGTCTCACCCTCGACCAAAGACTTTTCAAAGTCTATAATGTTTTCTGTTAGAGTTGCTTCACCTTTATCTAATTTTAAGATCTTTTCGCTGACCTTTATGATTTTCTCTTTTTCGAAATCGCTTTTTTGGAACGCTTGATGTTGAAACACATTTGTCCATAGTGGATGGGAAGAGAAATTAGAAAAGATTGTATTGTTGTTTGCTGACATTGTTATTAATTTGTTGTTAATGTTGGATTTTAATTTTAAAAAAAGGCATCTTAGATCTGAACAGAATTTATTTCATCAAAAAAGTTAGGGTTAAACTTCGTGGATAGGCCAGTGTTTTTATTGTCCCATATTGATCTTGCTCACTCTCTCTGGCTAAAACACTTGCGTCCAGGCAATAACGTCATTGATGCAACTTGTGGAAGGGGCAAAGATGCCTTGTTGATCGCTAAAAACATCCTTTCTAATGAGACAGGAAAATTAGTATGCATGGACATTCAAGATGATGCGATTAGCTCAACAAAAAATCTGCTCAAAGACCACTTATCCCCTCAACAATTCCAACGTGTAGAATTCTGCCAGCAATCGCACATTGAATTTCCTCAATTTCTAGAGACAATCCCAATACATCTCATTATATATAATCTAGGATACTTACCTGGTGGGAAGAAAAGCATTACAACAATGACGAGTTCAACTCTGTTAAGTTTAGATAATGCTTTGAAGATTATCACTCCTGGAGGGCTTATCAGCATAACCTGCTACCCCGGACATGATGAAGGGCTAAAAGAGTATCAAAAAATAATTTTATGGACTGAAGAACTCGACAAAAACCTCTATAAATCTGCTCATTATCGTTCAATTTCTCATCCTACAGCCCCTTCTGTTCTCTTTGTAGTAAAAAACTAATTTTAAGCTTTTTATTATAATTTAAAAACAATATAATAATTAATAAATTAAAACATTAATTAACAAGAGATAAATAATGTCCACAATTAATACACATAAATACGATGTTGCAGCAGCCGTTCAGACCTTAGTAAGCTACAAGCCTTTATTAGAAACTCAAAAATACAGCGCCGACTATTCCGATACAGTCCAGACAGCCAAACTGTACCTGAAAATAATGAAAGGCCGGATCACTGAATATGAAAATGAATGTGATTTTAGCTCTATGTCTAAAGCAAAAGCTCTCTTGGTTCTAGATGAAATGAATGCGATATTTGAAAAAGCGGACCAAACCATCGTTTCATGCGAACATATTTGGAATCCAGAAAAAACGATTAAGCCTGCTTTGGTATTTGCCACTAAAAACCAATACAATGTTGCGTCAAACAATGTTGGGAGTTCAGCGTGTGCATTAATAGCGCTTTTCGTTGCAGAAGCTCTGTCTAACAATACCCCGCTGTCAACAGCTGACATCGATACGATTATGCTCAAAGCTGTTAAGACATTCGAACCCTCTCTAAAAGCTTTAAAACACGCCCCCACAACAGCAGACTCCTACAAAGGAGCTAATGAGCATTTAATTCCAACCCATCTGCAATTGTTAACAAAATTAGGCGTTGACGAAGCGCCCGTTTGTAAAGCAGAACAAGTAATTGAGCTTTATAACGATCGATTTGAATCTGGACTTAAAATGCTACTCGATAAATGCAGTGCAGGAAAATCTATCAGCGGCCTTCTTGTAAAAGACGGCAAAACCCTCACTCTTTGCGTTCGTAAGCTTGTTTCAGGAACGCCCGAGATTCAAATTTTTGATTCTCACGGTGATAACTCTGTTAGAAACGCAAATAACGACACAATGGCTTATTTACGCACGTTTACATCTATTGCAGCAGCCGCTAAGTTTTTGGCTGAAACTCTCCCTACCGCACCAGAGTTGCTGACGGGTGATTTAACTTTTGATGGGTTTTTCAAGCTCGCTGAATTTACTCCATTTACTTTTACCTCCACACCAGCATTAGCTACAAAGGTCAATGGAAATAATAATCAAATTGCACCCGCTGTCAAAACAGCGCATATCGCTCAAATTATTCTTCCAACACCGCCAAAACAAGTCAGTGCACCTGTTCATGTTCCTGCATTTGCTATCTCGCCTATTCAAAACTTACTGACTGACATGGATGCTATTGTCAACCTTTGCAATCAAGGTGCACATGTCGATCATGAAAAACTCACTAAGTTAATAGATAACATGCATAATTCTGCCGAGAAATCGGGGCTGCCAAGCTTTAGAAATTTGTTTAGAGGACAAATATACTTTGTCAACAGAGACCTGGGCACCGATGGAATTGATACACACGGGTTAAATGATTTCGGTAAAGACGCCTTCGCACTCAATTTAATGGCAGACCATTACCCAGTAATCGCAAAACGGACCCAAACCCTTTTCCTTTTAGAAACGCTAGTTACTGCTGCTCAAAAAGGCTCGATTGACGACATCCGCTTTCTTTTCCCTAAATTAGAAAAGTGCAGCCTTGAACACTTCAATGCTATCAAAGGAAAAGTTTATAGCCTTAGCTGTAAGCGAACAGATTATCAAGATCATCCTGACTTCGGAGGCGTTGCATTCCTTGATAATGGTCGCAAGACAAGCAACGAGGTCCGTATCCAGGCTTGCCAAGAGACCTTAAAAGAGCTCAAAGCAGCTTGGAAAATGTAATTATAAACATTTCACTATAGAGAGAGTTGATTTCACTAACTCTCTCTCTTTCTTGGGTTAAAAAAGTCACTTTTCTTTAAAATTATTCATCTATATTTATTCAATTGCCATAGTATTACAATAGAGTTAGAGAGATTAGACTCTGTAATTGCTCTATAATAATTATAATATGTGAATAATATGAGCATAACAATTAATACAATTAAGAATGTCGACACTTTACGTCTTCAGGTCCAAGAACTGGAGAGACAAGTATACTCTGGAGCAGCAGGAACACTTTCTCACCCAGAGATAGCTGGCCTACTTGAGGGTGCTCAAGAAAAGCTCCATACTTTGCGTCAACAATCAGCTTCTATACAGTCGGTTGTAAAGCCTTCGCTTAAAGTTAACTTCTTTGCTGAGAGCATTCAGCAAGACCAAGCCCAGACATTGAATTCTCTGGATGAAAAAATTATTACTCTTTTTGGCGATCTAGACACAATCTCTGAAAATGAGGACACGCACCTTATTGAAGAAGAGAGAGAAAAGCTGCAATCTTTGATCCAAGCAGGAAATCCTCAAGATGTTGCTCAAGAGATCTCGGTGATCTCGCGCAAGATCGGGGAATATTTGACACGTCATCCTCGCCCAACGCGTGAACATCGCCATGTGATTGCACTCGCAGAGAAGTCTGTTCGAGAAGCAGACTCGCTCATCAATCCGAAAGTGCTCGGAACCACGATCAATCAGTTGAACATCTTGGAAGAAATTTGTTGGCAAGAAGATGAAGAGGTCGAACCTCAAGTGATGCAGCTTTTTGATATTGCGGAAGCGCTATATTTTGGAAGGCTGTCCGATGCACGTAAAGACCATCTTGCTCTTTCGAACTCAGCTAAATACCGTTTTGAAAAGCATTTGGAAAAATTGGGCGGCAATCCCCGCTTTCCTTTTGCAGAAAAAATTCCCGCCATACAGGCACTCCTCGCCTCAGCTGACGAAGTTGCTGCCGGCGTGGAGACCACACATTATGCTACCGATCAAGAGATCGAGCAGATGTATGGGGAAATATTAGACCTCGTGCGTACTTAAAGTTATATTAGCCCTGACAGAATCAGAAGTGTCTGCAGGCAGCCCTAAAGCTTGAAATACTGGGCCCATAATGTAAAAGGTCCCACAAACAATTAAAAAATCTCCAGCGGCATGCGCTTCTCGCGCTGCCGTTTGGACGATCTCTGCAACGTTCTCGCTTGCAGTGCAATGTTCATAACCCTTTTTCGCAAGTAGCTCTTTAAGCATAAACGGACATGCCGCCCTAGAAGTGGGTGCGGATATGCAATAGATATGCTCTGCCCGCTCCGCGATTAAATCTAAACAGGGTGCGATTTCTTTGTCTTTAGAGAATCCAACTACACAGCGGACCTTGGAGCCAGGAAGCTCTTCATCCAGCGTTTCCAACATTTTGGCTATTCCTTCAGGATTATGCGCGACATCAAAAATAAAATTTCCTCGACGCTCAAACCTACAGGCAGGCCGATGGGACAAACCTTTTTCAATGGCCTCGTCTGGAATCTCAAAATGATCTTTTAAGTACTCTAATGATTGTCTTGCGATTGCTGTGTTCTCGTTATCGTAAAATCCTTGCTCCTTCTCGACTACATAGAGGGCTGCTCCCACTTGTTGCGCTTTTAAGAGAATTGGCGCACGCGCAGCAGAAGAGCCTAGCACTACGGGGACAGAGGGTTTAATGATCCCTGCTTTCTGAAGGGCAATGTCATCGAGGGTATCGCCGAGGATCTCCATATGGTCTCTACCAATTGTGGTGATCACGCTAAGTTCAGGAACGACGACATTGGTCGTATCATTAAGCCCGCCAAGACCTGCTTCAATGACTGCGATATCAACACAATGTTTTTGGAAATATTCGAATGCTAAAAAGGTTGTAACTTCAAAAAAGAAGGCCGTCCTCTTTAATTCTTGACACAGCCTAAACAATCGTTCGACACCATCTACAACTTCTTGTTCGGAGATCCACTCTTGATTGATACTGATCCGTTCTCGATAAGAGACAATATGGGGAGATGTGAAAAGGCCAACACGGTAACCGGAGTATTCTAATGCCCGCGCAATTTTAGTAGAAACAGAGCCTTTTCCATTTGTTCCAGCAATATGGACCGTAGGATACGCCCTCTCTGGATGTCCTAAATGGTTTGCAAGGAACTCAGCTGTGGCCAAATTAGGCCGCTCTTGCATTCCATGATGCAGATCGCTCAATTGCTGTACAATTTCTTCGTATCTCACAACGACCTCTGAAAAATCGTATCATAAAGCTCCTCCCCTATCCACGAACGTCCCAAAGAGATTTCAGGTCTTAATGTTCCATGAAAATCGGAGCCTCCGGACACTAACCAACCTTTTTCTTTTGCGATATGAACCCATTTTTCACAGGCGTCCCTAGGAAAGTTGCCGTAATAACATTCGATCCCATCAAAGGACAGTTTCAACAGTTCGCGTAAAATGCGGCGCCGGCGAATGAGATGAGGATGGGCAATAAAAGATTTGCCCCCGCTAGACCGGACAATCTTCAAGGTTTCTTCTAAGGTGATGACGGGGCCTGCTGCGTAACAGCTCTTCCCTTCACCCATATATTTATCAAAAGCTTCTCTGACAGAACGGACATACCCTTTGGCAACCATTCTTTGGGCAATGTGAGGACGGCCGATCGCATGTCCTGGCCCTCTTGAAAGTTCGAGCTCTTCTTCTGTGATCAGCATTCTGTTCTGTGCAAGTTTTTGAAGGATCTCTCGATTGCGGATGACACGCCTTAAACGGTGCCGTTCGAGGAATTGCAATAGATCAGGGCTGTCTAGGAGAAAGTCGTAGGCGAGCACATGCACATTTTGAGCATTGAAGACAGTGCTGAGCTCTATTCCTGCTCCGAGCCTGATGCCTATTTCTTTGGCATAAGGGATGGCCACAAGATAAGCATCGATTGTGTCATGATCAGTAATTGAGAGTGCTGATAGCCCTACCGCTTTTGCATGGTCTAGGATCTCTTTAGGAGAAAAAGTGCCGTCGGAACATGTCGTGTGGCAATGGAGGTCAGCACGCATCATGTAGACACATTTTCGAGGCGATAAGGAATCCTGCGGATCTCCATATCGAGTTCGATTCCTTCTTTTTCTTTGACCGTACGCGCTACGAGCTCAGCTAGGTCTAAGACATCCTGTGCTTTTGCTTGGGCCTTGTTGACGATGAAGTTAGCGTGGAGCGTCGACACTTCAGCACCGCCGCACTTCACCCCCTTCAACCCGCATTTTTCTATTAATGCGCCAGCAGAAAACCCTTCAGGATTGCGAAAGACACATCCTGCTGACTTATCCCCATAAGGTTGAGTCTTTGTACGGTAGTTCACGATGCCAAGTTGCTTTTGACGGGCGTCGTCTTTTTTTGTGAGATGGAACTTGGCAGACAAGATTGCACCCTGCATCTTTTGAAACGAAGAATAACGGTAATGGAAGTCGATCTGATCTCTGGAAAAATTCTGGACTTCACCATGCGGGTGTAGATAACAGACCTCTAATAGGCAATCTTTCGTCTCTGAACCATTTGCTCCAGCATTCATGTACACTGCACCGCCGACGCTTGCTGGGATCCCTGAAGCAAATTCCAGACCTGACCATCCATTGCGCGCCGTCTGCACACCGAGAAGAGAAAAATTATAGCCGGCCCCCACATCGAGGTCAGCATCTTGTTGGAGAAGATAGGAAATTTTATTGACGATAATGAGACCATCGAATCCCTGGTCATCAAACAGACAATTAGAGCCTTTTCCAATTACGAGGAACGGGACTTGTTGTTTATACGCTTCAACCACGGCCGCACGTGCATCTTCCTTTGTTGAAACTTCCAAAAGAAAACGCGCGGGACCACCGATCCCGAAAGTAGAGTACGAGCTAAGGGATTGATCCCTCTTTGCTGAGGATAACATCGGATTCGCTTCCCAGTTTCTTAAAAATCGAGTCGAGTATTGCGTTAACAAAGGAGGCTCCCTCTGGCGAGGCAAACTTCCGGCAAAGCCTGATAGACTCTGCAATGGCTACTTTAGCAGGAACAAGGTCAGGGTGTAAAAGCTCATAAACACCAAGCCGCAAAATATTCTTTTCAGCTCTTAGGATACGTTCAAACTTGTACGCCGTAGATGCTTCTTCGATTAATTTGTCTGCCTCATCTTTGAACTTCAAGACCTCAGTTGCTTTTTCCTGTGCGATCTTCAAGATCGTCCGCGGCAGAGTCAATTCCCCCATGATAAGATGTGCTAGATCATCTAATGCATCTGTTTGAGAAAAGTCATGGCTGTATACCAGCTGGAAGACGATCTCACGCAATTTTTGTTGAGGAAATGCCATAGCCCTATCCTTAATTGGGTCGCCAGCATAGCATAAACCTCTATTTCAGACTCGACTTTAGGATTTTTTGTCCGTTGATTTTGCTAAGACTTTTATGCTGAATGAGTTAATTATTTGAAGAGCGGGTCCAAGGACCCCGGTCAAAAAAAATTAACTCGTTCAGCGCGAAGGGATTGCAACAGCAAAAGATAAAAAATCCTAAAGTCGAGTCAGAGGATGATCTAAATTATAAATGACTGCGTAACATCCAAGCAGCCTTCTCATGAGCATTTAACCTGCGCCCCATCATATCCACAGTAGCAAAGTCAGAATGGCTTTCAGCAAGCGAGGAAAGGTGCTTCAACTCTCTTGCTATCAGCTCGTGACCATCAAGCAAATTTTTTATCATATCTTCACTTGTACGGACCTTTCCTTCTTCTTTGATCCTCGAGTCTGCTTTAAAGGCCGAAAGTGAAGCATCTACATAAAACCCTAATGCTCTAATTCTTTCAGCAACCTCATCGATTGCTTCTGCGAGGTCCTCGTACTGTCCTTCAAATAGTTTATGCAGAGAAAAAAATTCCCTTGCAGTGACATTCCAATGATAATTTTGTGTCTTCAAATACAATGTATAATAATCTGCAAGCAGCTTTGCTAAGTGTTCTGAGATAATCGCGCGGTGCTTATCTTGAATCCCCGTGTGAAATTCCATTTCTACCCCACCTTTTAAAATTGAACCTATCATAGTTAGAAATTTATTGAAAATTCTTCGCTCTCTTGTTAGTTTGCGAAACGGTATTGAACTAAAGAGTAACAACTGTGCTTGGAATTTTTTTAGATACAGAAACCAATGGTCTCCATCCTGGACGTCACAGGGTCATTGAAATCGCGCTTCGCTTTGTCGACTTGACCTCGGGTGAATCTAAAGGAATTTATGAAAGTATTGTTTTCCAACCTCTTGAAATATGGGAAAAAAGCGATCCCGAAAGTTTGCTAGTGAATGGATTCACATGGGAATTGGTTTCACAGGGTAAGGAAGAAAAAGTCGTGGCCAACGACATTAAACATCTTTTTGCAGAAAAAGATGTGCGCAGAGGCCAGGCAGTCTTCATTTGTCAGAACCCTTCTTTTGACCGGATCTTCTTTTCTCAGCTAATCGATCCCGATATCCAGGAAGATCTAGAATGGCCTTACCATTGGCTCGACTTAGCTTCTATGTATTGGGCAACAAGCATCATCAAGGCTCCTATTGAAAAAACTTTGTTCCCATGGGAAACGGGCGTATCTAAGGACAAGATCGCTATGACGTTTAAGCTTCCCAAGGAAAAAAAACCTCATCGGGCCATGAACGGTGTGGACCATCTGTTACTATGCTATCAAGCCGTCGTGGGGTTTCCAAAGAACAATCTAAAAATATTTACATTACACCGTTCAGAATAGTTGTCAGCAACTAGTTCGATCCATACAATATCGAGAGTTGCTTCTGCGAGGCCTATGAACATTTTTTACTCATTCACACCTCTCGTTGAAATCGTCATCATTGCCATTGCGGTGAATTACTTACTGGCGTTTTTCTGGAATACCCGCTCAATGGACTTGGTGCTGGGAGTGTTTGCTTTCTTGTTGATGTTCGCAGCGTCGTCTTTATTGAACTTCCCTATCCTACACAAACTAATGCTCTTGTTTGCCAATGTTGCTGTGATTGCAATCTTGATTATTTTCCAGCCTGAACTGCGCATGGCACTCTCCAAGCTAAGCCTCAAAGGGAAGCGCAGCCGCGAAATCAGTGCTTTTGATAAATTTTTAGACCAGCTAGCCACTTCAACATACCGTCTTTCTGAAAAGAGGATAGGCGCACTTATTGTCCTTGAAAACGAAGACTCACTCGAAGAGTATGCCAATAAGGCTGTACGCCTTGATGCCCATTTCTCTTCTGAACTTCTCGAATCCATTTTCGCAACCACAACCCCTTTACATGACGGAGCGGTCATCATACGCGACCAAACAATACTCGCAGCTGCAGTCATATTACCCTTAGCTGAAGAAAGTACACAACTCTCTAGATCGATGGGAACACGCCACCGCGCCGCCCTTGGGCTCAGCCAGGCGACTGACGCCCTAATCGTGGTCGTTTCGGAGGAGACGGGAAAAGTTTCGATCGCGCGACAAGGTATCATCACCCGAGGAGTCAAGGTAGACCGCTTCAAAGGGATTCTACGCAGTTTGTTCACCCCTCCTGATGAATCCGTAGAAGAGAGCAAATATAACATGCTGAAATGGTTCAAAAGATGAAGACGTTTTTTAAAGATTTTTTCCTTTCCAACTGGCAACGGAAGCTCATCTCCATCGTTTTAGCTGTGATCGTCTGGATGATGGTCAATTATTCACTAACGACAACACGCACTTTGACCAACGTTCCCGTCCGCGTGATCAACGTCCCCCAAGGTAAAACTGTCGATGGCCTGCAAAGCAACGGAATGCTCGCCCGCCGCATTGCCTTGACTTTAGTGGGCAATCAAGAGCTGTTGGATGAAATGACCTCAGGCGACGTTGAGATTGTGATCGATGCCAGCGACAAGCCTGATGATTGGATCGTTTCTATCTCCAAGAAAAACCTAGTCTCTTTAAATTCTGAGATAGACCTCTCAAAAGGAATCTCTCGTGTATCACACCAAAGTTTTATCTTAAGGATGACAAAGCTTGTCAGCGAAAAAATTCCAGTCGTCATCACGCAGCCGATTGGTCAAGCTCCCCGCGATTATCAATTTGTCGATATTTGGCCTTATCAACTGACCCTCACCGTAAGTGGTCCTGAAGAGGTCGTTAAACACCTGAAGGCAAAAGGGGTCAAGCTGACGTTTAACCTGAATAACATTACCAAGGCTCAGCTCGATGCACTTCCCCAAAATGCAGATGGCACCGCCGGAGACCTCGTCAGCTTCTTTGTCCCAGACGCATGGAAACAAGTAAGCCTACCTGTCATATCTGACGCCCCGATTGAAATAAATGATCCCCAGGCAAAAAATTTACGTATTGATTTTCTCCGATGTAATTTACTTCCAATTGAAAACCCTCTTCCTGTCGCTTTATTCTTCCCCCCTGAATATGTCAGCACCTTAAACCCTTCTAACTGCCGTCTTATGCCGAGCGATTTTGTCAAAGAGGTCAATGGTCTAACCCTAATCACTACCCCCCTCTATGCAAAAGGTGCTGACAGACTTTTTGTCCACATTGTCCGCGACATGCTGCAGATTGCTGTTATTGTCACTCAACGCAGTGATGGGGCAAAGCCAACTTGGAGCCTTCAGTATATTAACCCGCGCACTTTAGAAGACCGCTACGTCTCAACTTTGATGTCCGACGTCTCTGACGAAGATATCCGCCAAATGCAACCAACCTTGCGCGAAGAATACTTGCGCAACCGCTTCCGTAGCTACATGAACCGACTACAACTGTATACCTCCGAAGAGCACAAGCTCGACCTCGACATCCAATTCCAAGGCAGTAATGTCGTCATCCAAGAAGGGAAAAATGGTTTCTGAGCAACCAATCGCAATTTTGAAAAGCTCCTTAAACAAAATGGGGGGAGCAGAAAAATATGCAACGCGCATCGCCCATGCTTTTGCTGCACAAGGCCATCCCGTCACAATATTCACAAGCGGCCCTGTTACACCCAAAGTTTCTGCTGTGGAAATATCCACAAGCACGGAACCCAAGGGCTTTAGTTTCTTGCGTGTTCAGGCCTTCGACCGGTTTTGTTCACAGTCCCTTCAGACCAATAAATTCCCTATTGTTTTAGGGTTAGATCGCAACCGTTTTCAAACCCATTTAAGAGCATCAAACGGCGTTCATGCAGCTTTTTTAAAACGCAGAGAAGCGTTTGATCCAATGCTCAAACGGCTCTCCTTCAAGTTTAATCCCCTCCATCGACTTCTATTGAAAATTGAAAAAGAGAGCTTCGAGAACCCAGAGCTCCAAACCCTTATTACGAATTCCTATATGGTAAGAGAAGAGGTCCTCGATCTATATAATGTAAATCCAGAGAAAGTCCACGTCGTGCACAACGGAGTTGAATGGACGGAATGTAAAGAAGCGTTTGATCAATGGCCTAGCATCCGTTCAGAAGAATTACACAAACGCAATCTTCCTCATGATGGATTTTATTTCCTGTTCATGGGGCATAACTACCATCGCAAAGGGTTAGAGTATCTGCTCAAGGGCTTTAGTTTAGTTAAAAGGTGTGCTAGACCGGGTCGTCTTTGTTGGTGAAAGCCGTAATGCCCGCCAATGGTTCCAGATCGCAGATGCAACTGTCGTCCCCTCTCTTTATGATCCATTTGCCAACGTCACTGTTGAGGCCCTTTCAATGGGGAACTTTTTAGTCTCCTCATTAGCCAATGGAGGGGCAGAAGTACTAACCCAAAACAATGGGACCTTGATCGAGGACTTGCTCTCTCCCGATTCTGTTGCAGCTGCATTAAACATCGCACTACAGCATCGAAAGACAAATGCAAGCGCTGAGCTGGTCCGCAATTCCGTCCAACACCTTGATTTTCCCAATCAGCTAAAGTCATTGATGGAACTCTGTCTTCAGAAGTAATTTTACTTGAGCACTTTTTGAAATGCCTCATCGCTAATTTTTTTTTGGCGATACATTTCTTTGCATAGGTCTTTAAGTTTTCGCACATAGACCATGTCATTAATTCCAATAGACGCGAGAAAAGAGGGATCGTTTAACCGCATCATCAAATACAATGACTGTTTTACCTCATTGTTTATCATTGTGAGCATAACCCTAAACGCATGTGGATCCTGGAACAAGTAAGACAACCTATCTCGTATCGCTTCACGCTCAATGCAAGCTTTGTAGTTTTTTTGTTCAAGTTTTGAATCATATTCTTTGATCATGCTTTCCAAAGTATTCTTCTGTAAATAGTCTTGCAATTCTTTCTTACGAATTTCAACACGGTCTTTGTCTTTGATAACGTTATTGTTTACGCCAAAATTCCATACTATTTTATCTCCATTTTTGATCGGCTCTATTGCAACCATCAAGTGGAATTCTGAAAAACCATCGAAATCGTATAAAGAATAGACTGCGGCATTTGGGAAGCCGTGGTTGGCGATCGCTGCAAGGTTGCGCAGCTGGCTTGCATCAACTAGCGACAACTGGTAGTCATTAACCACAGTTTTTGTAGAAGAATCCTTCTCTTCGCCACTATAAACCACGATAATCGTTCCAATATCTATATTTTCGCCAGCATAGAGATCGTAGCCTACGGGACATTCTTCATCTTTGCCGATAAAAACTTTTACTGGTCTATTTTTATGCAGATTGAAAGCCAATTGCAACTTTGTTAATAGCTGGTAAGGATCATTAACTTCAGGCTTTCCGCTGCGCTCTAGCCAATTCATTAATACGACACTTGGGGTTGTAAGAACGCGGTCAGAAAATTGCGCACCTGTCATTTTGGAAAATTCTTCAGCAGTCCCTTGCGTAATTTTCCCTTGTGCATCGCGGTAATCAAAAACGATATCCGTAGGCTTTGGTAATGTGCGGTCTAATAAGCGGTTGAGATTGAGATATTGCGGATCACTCCCCCTTAAAAAAAGATCTATCTTTTGATTAGTTTTCAAGACAGCTTTAGCAAACTTAGCAAAAATTTCAGAAGACTCCCCATGAACTAATGAGGCATAATGCAATGGAGTCCTGCCCATAGAGTCAGGCTTTTCGCAAGTGGCGCCTTTTTCTGCCAGCAACTTGGCTTCTTCAATTTTGCCCAAGATCGCACAAATATCGAGCGGAGATAGTTGATTGATAGAGCGATGAGTAAGGTAGGCCTTTTTTTCAGGAGTGACTAATTTCTCTACCCATCCTTTAATTGCACTCAAAGAAGAATGGAGCAGGAAATAATGTAAGACAACATTTGGGTTGGTTGACTTGTTATATTTTTTCTTAGGAAATAAGGTTTTCAATGCCGAATCAAAATCGATCGATTGACTAAGGAAATTATTGTTAACAGCCATAAAAGAGAACCTAACTATGTTAAATTTTTAAGTCGCTAGTTTATAATTGCTTAGTCGATAGAATTCAACATTTTGCGTTCATTTGTTGTATAAAACAGGTTCGGAGATGACGAATAGAACCTATAATGATATGCTATTTCCTTATGATTAAAGATTTTCTCGCATACTCTTTAATTCGAGCCATTACAGCTCCAATAGCATTACTGCCTTATCCTGCGGTTCAGCGCATTGGGGAGGCATTGGGGTTGTTAGCCTATTACCTCTCCCCAAAATTCCGTAAACGCACTTTAAGCAACCTCTCACTTGCAACCGCATTAGACCTAAGTCCTGATGAATTGGTCTCTACTGCAAAACGATCGATGCAAAACCTTATGATCACATGCTTGGAATACGCCAAGCTAGCACGAGAAAAAAACATCAGAACAATCGCGACCTGTGAAAATCCCCAAGAGGCTGAAGCACTTTTGCAACAAGGCAACCCCGTCATCTTTTTTTGCGCGCATCAAGCAAACTGGGAGGTTCTATTTCTCGAAGGAACAACGCGTATGCCAGGGGTGGCGATTGGGCGTCCTATAAAAAACAAGTATCTCTACGATTGGGTTGTCCAAATGCGGGAGAAATTTGGAGGGACTATTATCACCCCAAAAAATGCGATCCGCGAAGGGATGAAGGCGTTGAAAAAAGGACGTTTTTTAGGTATTGTCGGCGACCAAGGGATGCCTGATAGCGGCTTTAGCTCCCTTTTTTTGGGGCGTATGGCTTGGACCTCACCGATTCCTGCAATCCTCTCCTACCGCACCAATCATCCAATTATCGTTGCATCAACGCATCGAGCCGATGGACATTACAGGATCCATTACAGTCCCCCTATCTGGCCGAACCTCAATAGGCCGATGGAAGAAGAAATCCCCCGAATCATGGGTGAATGTTTGCACTGCCTTGAAACAAGCATTATCGCCCATCCAGAACAATGGCTATGGCAACATAATCGTTGGAAACAACAAACCCTAGACAAGATCCGCCGCCCGTTCCGTCAAGAAGCCCTCTGCATTATTCTTCCCGAAGATGAAGAGAACTATTTAAAAGTCTGCTCTGCTCTCCCTGTATTCCGCTTAATCTATCCCACAGAACTAATTGTCCTGTTTGCCCCTACAAACCGCCCTCTCCCTAATGAAGCCCTTATTGAAGGTGTTGAATTTCATTACTACTCTTCGACAAAAGATCTTTTCGTTAGGGATTACAGGTTCAAGTTGCTATTCGATTTTTTGGGCGATCGCTCTGTCCGCAAACACTTTTTCTCATTGAGCGTTTCGACCATAGTGGACATGCCAACCCTCTATAAACTTGCCAAGGGAAAACCTGAAGAAAATCTGAAAGTTGTCCTCCAACGAGCCATTTGCCATGCCGGTTGAAAGATTTTATGTCCCTACAGAGAGCATTGAACAACATTCTTCCATCGTTATAGAAGAAAATGAGTTTCATCACATGGCCCATGTCTTGAGGGCAAGGCCAGGAGACAATGTCGAGATTGTCAATGGGAAAGGAACTCTTGCCCAAGCTGAAATTATTGAAATACGCCGCAATGGAGCGTTGCTCAAAATCCATTCTGTTTTAAAGCACCCAAAACCCACATATTCTCTCATCCTTGCCCAAGGATTGCTGAGACCGCAAAAACTTGATTGGGTCATAGAAAAAGGGACAGAGCTAGGGGTTACCGCATTTTGGTTATTTCCTGGTGAACGCAGTGAAAGAAAAAACCTACAAAACAACCACCTCGAGCGCTTATCCCATATCGCCATTTCCGCACTAAAACAATCTGGGCGCCTGCACCTTCCCCAAATTACATTAAAACCTCCACTAACTCAGTGGAATGAGGTAGGCATTTGGTACGGAGATATCAGGGAAAAAGCTCCTTCAATTATTGATCTTCTTGCGACAACAACCCCTGCCATCTTTTGTGTAGGCCCTGAATCTGGATTTTCTCCCCATGAAATCCAAGCTTTAGAAAAACAAGCTGCAAAAGGGGTGCATTTGAATCCCTCGGTCCTACGCGCGGAGACCGCTTCGATTGCCGCTGTATCAATAATTTCTTCATTTCTCATAAAATACTAATAACTAGCCGTCTATAGAATCGGAATTGTTGAGCAATTTAGATCAAAAAGCTCTTTTAGAGCATAATTTTTACACAAATTATTTTAACAATACTAATTTAAACAAAACTATATTAAAATATATTAAAACACAAACAAGAGAGCAAAAATGTCATTAATTTTTAATTTCAACATCAATCCACAAGAAAAACCAAAACAACAAGTAACTACAAATGCAAAAACACAAATAACCCATTGGAAAGCTAAAGATTTTGACGAATTAATCGACCTTTGGGACAAAGCTTCCTATCAGAGTAGTAGCAATAATAATGTCTCGAAAAACTCTTTAATTTTTAACCAATCAACTACGGAATTTTGCGCTTTATTCAATACCATCAACCCTGGGCCCGTGACGACACATAATAGTGGCTACAACCAACTCGTAGCACCATGTCTTTCACGATATACATTTCAAACTCCCATAAGAGGACTCATTCGCTTAGGCAACGAGGCGCTTAAAGAAGCCCCCAAGGAATTAATCGACTCCCTTGGAGCAAATCTGCAAGGAAAAAATGTCGATATATTCCTTACTTACCTCGATGGAAGAAACCTCCAAGCAAGAAAAACAAGAGACCACTATTCCATTATCAATCTCTGCCTACATCCTTGGCTTTACCCAGATCTTCAAAAGTACCAAGAGAAAAAAGAATATCCTCGTGCGGGGATCTTTCCGGTCTATGCCTGTGAAGCTCAAGGAAATCAAGGAAATGATGTATGCGTTGGCGGACTCAAACATCAAGAGGTCTATGCTCATCCCAATGATCAAGGTCTCATGCTCTTTTCTCCAGACAATATGCAATTCTTAACTGATAATAATTACCCCTTCAGCATTTTCTGGACTGCAGCGCTACATGGAGACCGTGTACTCATCAGTAAAATCGTCTGCATTACTCAAAGAGGTCAAACCCATTTTGATTCAGATAATAAGAAATCCTGCATTAATACAATACGCAAAGCGACTACAAACTGCCCAAATCTAGAAGAGTTTTTAATTAGGATGGAGCAAGGCGTAAGAGCTGAGCTCGATGAAAAGCTTGGCCCAATAGTCACAGCATACGAAAAAGATAGTTACAAGGGTGATGATCTCTTTCAAAAGCTCGATCCATGGCACCAGCACGGATGTTACAAGCAAGCGTGGATCATCCAAGGTAAACCTATGAATGGTGGCCCTGAGTTCGGAAATATGTCATTTAACAACCTTCCTGAACTTGATGCAAAACTCCATTGTACAAATGCCCAAAAAGCTCAATGCTTGCGCAATCACATGGAAGAAGTCTTTGAGATCTTGGTCGCAAGCCAAAAGCGCCTTGTCTCAATACAGTACACAAAACTCAATCTATTGCCACCACCTAAACAGTTGAGTGAAGCTGAAAAAATCATTCAAAGGGACCGAGCTCAAATCCAAAATCTTCGCAGAGATCCCGATAACATTATGAACATCATGTATGCCGACGTATGGGAAAAATACCTAGATAATAAACCTGATGAAGCGACTGCATTCTTTGAGTGTCTCGATGCTTCTCACGTAGATGCATGGTATACGCATGCTTGGGAAATACATGGCAAGCCTATGAATATCCATCCAGACTTTGGAAAAATGTCATTCGAAAACTACCAAGAGCTCGATAAAAAACACCATTGTACTTTAGAACAAAAGCTCGCTTGCATCCGCAAACGTGGCCATGAGATCATCACAGTCCAACAACCTATTGAACCTCAGGCGCATCCTGAAGCCCCAAAACATGAGACTCCTATCTATTTTACAGCCGCTAAAACAGCTTTAGTGACAAAAGACATTGAGCCCATTAAACACATACTGAACGGCTCTCAAGAAAACGTTAACAAGATCTTCGGTGCGATATGGAAAATGAAGGGCTGCCCCCAAAAGAATGATTTTGGCAGGACTTATTACGAAAAAGAAGCCTCAGATATCGAAAGGGCCCAAGCTGTCTTAATGACAATGCCCCAATAATAAAACATTAACAACCACAGGTATTTAATATCTGTGGTTGTCCCATTTGCAAACAAATTAATTTAAATTAATAAATTAATTATTTAATATTAAATTAAAGATATGTGCGAATCGAGGAGGCACTATGGCTCTACCCCATCGTTCTCATGAAAGGTCCCAGCCCCATCCATCTGCAATGCATAAAGGGTTGATGTTTGTTAAAAATCACGTGGATCTCATGCTCCATAGGATGAAAAAAGAACCCAATTTCACTCCTGAACGGGATGATCTCATCGACCTCTCACGCCAAGTCGTAGAGCTGATCCAAAAATACCACCCAAAAATTACTTCCGAAGAAAAACAATTGCTCATGGCTGTAATAGACTTAAACGACGCCCCACAGATGCAATCTTGGAGCCAAAGGATCTCTTTTGAAGTGGCATTGAAAGACGCTGCGAAGAACTTAGAGCAGTATCTAGAGAACAATCATTAGACCTCTTGCGTAACTAAGATTCTGTCGATTTTCGAGTTCTTTTGCGCCGATTTTCGACTTCAAATTGCAGGGATAATATCAACTTTCGTATATTACCCCTGCAATTTGAATCGAAAAGCGGCCAAAATAATCTCGAAAATCGACGAACCCTTAGTTATGCAATAGGTCTATTAAGATTCTGACAAATAAATGACACCCTTGATTGGATCGAGGGTGATCTCTTGTCCGTCTTTGAGGACGCTCAATGCACCATCAGCGCGGACAAGGCAGGGTATTCCCAATGACTTAGCAGCCAATTCTGCAAGCGACTCAGAAGCAGTGTCATCCGGGTGATTTTGCAAGATTATGCCTCTGGCATTCTTGAAGAGAGGCAAGACACTGTCATCGCAATGAGACAATACGATGATCCTATCTTTCAGATTGTGATGTTTGGCATCTTCAACGGATAATACAATAGAGACCTTCCCCTTGACAGTCTCACCGCGTCCTGGCTTTCCACGTAGTGCGACATCCCCAATACTATCTACCATCATCATGTTTGTGGTCCCACTGACGCCAAAAGGGAGGCCAGATGTAACGATCACGAGGTCGCCCTTCTCTACTAATCCTTTTTCTAAGGCATATTTACTTAACACATCAAAAGCTTGGTCAGCATTTTTCCATGCATTACAATACACTGGAGTTACTCCCCAATAGTACGCAAGCTGGTTGTATACTTTGGCATCCGAGGTAAGGGCCACAATAGGTATTTGGGGTCTAAAACGGGCGATAAGACGTGCTGTGAACCCACTACTAGTATAAACAAAGATACAGCGGGCATTCACGGTATAAGACGTTTTGGCCGAAGCTAAGGCTACCGACGAAGAAATGTCGTGGTAAGCGCCTCTAGAGATCCTTTCGAAAAATTCCAGGAAATTAAAATCTTTTTCCGCTTCTTCGGCAATCGCCTGCATCATCGCGCACGCTTCTACTGGATAGCTTCCCATGGCTGTTTCACCCGAGAGCATAATCGCTGTAGTGCTGTCGAGGACTGCATTGGCGACGTCTGAGACTTCAGCACGGGTTGGGCGTGGATTTTTGATCATCGATTCGAGCATTTGAGTTGCAGTAACCACAGGCTTAAAAGCCTGGAGACACTTGCGGATCATCATCTTTTGCAATATCGGAACTCGCTTCAAAGGCAGCTCTACGCCGAGGTCCCCCCTTGCAACAACGATACCGTCTGAGGCTTGGACGATCTGATCAAAATTTTGAACCCCTTGGGCGTTCTCGATCTTAGCAAAGACCTTGATGGAGCTCTTTCCATGTTGTTGGAGCAGGCTTTTGATCTCTAAGACATGTTCGGCAGATCGGATAAAGGAAGCTGCGATCAGGTCGACATCCTCTTTGCAACCAAATGCTATATCTTCAATATCTTGGGGAGTCATCGCGGGCAATGTTATTTCAGCCCCAGGAATATTGACCCCTTTATGAGATTTTAAAGTACCCGGATTGCGTACCTCCACGAGCACCCCTTTTGGATCGATCTCGACCACAGTCGCGCCAATGTAACCATCATCAAAGAGGATGACCGATCCTAATTCTACATGATCGAGGACAGATGGAGGCGTCACGGAGAGCTTAGAGCGAGTTCCTAAAACAGATTCCTTGGTCAGTAAGACCGTGTCTCCTTCCTTTAGCGAGATAGAGTCCCCATCAATTGTTCCCAATCGGATCTCAGGACCTTTGGTATCGAGCATGATGGCGAGGGGAACTTTACGCTGTTCCCTAGCCTGTTTGAGCAAATGGATCATCTTTTGATGTTCGGGATGGGTGCCATGGCTGAAATTAAGCCTAGCGACGTTCATACCCGCATCAATTAGTGCTAAAATCTTTTCTAGGGTATTGACAGCAGGGCCAATGGTACAGATGATCTTGGTGCGCGTTGGCATCGGATACTAAATTTTTCTTTCGATTATCCAGATTCTATCGCTATGCTTCTTTTTCGGGTAGGTATTTGCTCTTTGCGCGGGTAGCCCTTATTTTTCTAAACAAGTCCAGGGCTGCGCAAAGCGCAGCACTCCAAGGGCGCTTCGCGCAAAAAGAAGGAAATTTTTATTTAATAGACCTCTTGAGTAATTAAGGGTTCGTTGATTTTCGAGATTATTTTGGCCTCTTTTCAATTCAAATTACAGGGGTAATATACGAAAGTTGATATTATCCCTGCAATTTGAAGTCGAAAAAAGGAGCAAAAGAACTCGAAAATCAACGAACCCTTAATTACGCAAGAGGTCTAATCATCCGCCGGATCATTCCAGCCGAGTACTTTGAGCACTTCTGCAGAAAGGTCTTGAATTTGATGCCATTCAGGATCTTGGAGTATTTCATTGAGGTCTTCTACGTCTTTCTTCTTTTCCCAATATAGTTTCAAAGTATCGTAAAGTTTTACGAGATACTTTTGTTGTTCCTCGGTGATGTCATAATCTTGAAAGTGTTCAATGATTTCGTTAGTTTTATAAGCAGTTGAATAGAAAAAATCATTCATCCACTCGCGAAAAGGATTTTTATTAGGCCGTCTTTGTTCGATCCACACTCTCTTTTGAAATATTGGAGATACAAAACAAGAAATTAAACTAAGAAGGGATTCTTTCGGAATTGTTTTTGAAGGATCGAGATAATTGCTTATGTGAAAAACTTCTAAAGCTTCTTTTGCAAGCTGTCGAACTTTAATCCATTCCGGATCTTTCACAATGAGCTCAGGTTCTCTATAACATCCATGCTTATCTACGTAAGCATTGATAGAGTTACGGAGTTGATCTAATTTTTTGATCTGTCGGTCAGTTAGTCCAAATTCCTTTGCTTCATTGTCTATAAAGTCTTCGAAATAATCATCATCAAATAATTTGCTAAGAGTTTCAGCAAAAGAACAGTAATCATGAACTTCGATTTTGACCCATCCTTTTTCTTGAAATTCCGAACTGGCGATTTGCTTTAAACAACTCATGATGTTTGCAATTCGTCTTTTTTTCGAAATCATAGGATCCTACTATTTTGGTTTAACATTCCAAGGCCGAAAAACATATTCCTCAGGGGAAATATGAGCTTGCGTTGAGTCTCTTGGGACAATCTTTCCTTCTATGTTTAAACACTGCCCATTTCTCATTTGAATAATGTAGGGTTGTTGCTGCTTAGGATTTGGACTATGGGGTTTACCCGGCATCAGTCGATCATAATTATATTTGGGATTTGCTGGATCAAGATAAGTAATTCCACAACCTTTATCTGAATATCGTGTAAGAGAATTTTCTGGAATTCCCTCGGGTCTTTTAGAGATAAGATATCCCATTTTCTGAAGATTATCTCTAATTTCCATTTCTTTATGGTGACCGCGACCAAAAGTTTTTTGGATATAAGCTTCGTCCTTGTTGAATTTCTCTACAGCTTTATATTTTGTTTTAATGACTGCAAAATTCGCCTCATTGACAACCGCTAATTCAAAAGTAAGCAAATTATTGGCTTTTTTGAGGTCTCTATAAGCTTGTGACAGCTTCACAGAGCCAGCGCAAGCAAAGACGTTCACACCATATTTTCCAATGAGGTATCCAGAAAGTTCACCTCTCTCTTTTTGAGAAAGACTTTCCCAGTTTGTGACGAGATCTTTTAATTCTCCCACCATCTGATTCGCTGCAAGATAGGCTCCTGCTGCTGCTACGCAAGACAAAGTAGCTGTCACAACTTTTGCGGAAGGGGCTGGACTATTAGATAAAGCTGTCCAAAGTCCAAAACCCATCATTGATGCCCAGCTTGGGAGGCTATCACCAAATTCTTCTTTAAACCCTTTTTTAATCCCTTCGGCAAGCGCAGATGCATATTCAATGGAAAAAGAGTCCCGTTTTCCTACGTCTGGGGACTTAAATTCTGATTGAAGATAATCTTGAATGGAATTGTCAAATTCGCCTAATTCGAAATTGGCAACGGCTCTTTCGAAATAAGCATTCTTATCTTCGGGGTTCTGGTTAATTAATTCCGTTAATGTCAGAACTGCATTTGCATACATCCCTACTTCTACTTCTGTCTGACCTTTCAATAGCAATGCTTTGTTTCTAAGTTCTTCAAGATCTTCTTTCTTTAGTTTTTCTAAAGTAGCATTGATTTGGTCCCATGCCTCTTCTGAGTTACCTTCAAGATAATAAAAGAGACCTCGATCAAAGAAAGCAAAGGAGTTGTTGTGGTTTGCCATACACCAATTGATAGATTGAGTACATGCTTCTAATGCTTCGGTTTCTTTTTGATTCACAAAGTCGAGATATTGTTGGCATTTTGATTGTATTTTTTGCTTTTTCTCTAACAATGAGCCCTCTTCTGCTAGGTAATAATAGAACTCATTGTGATCACGCTGATAGACAGGAATTTTTTTAGCAATGTCTCGTATGCGCGCATCTAGAAAAAACTCAGTTTTTGTAAGATACATGTTAATATCGTCTTTCAATGCACAAAATGCTCGAGGAACTGCACTATAGTTTTTATCGAATTCAAACGTTGTGCGTACATATCGGTAGTCATCTTCGTCTTCAAAAGGTGTATTAGCCCATCCAATTCTCCTTGTGACTCTTATGGGAATATATTCTTTTAATGCATAGTTTGAGTAGTAGCTCGCAATATCAGCATATTCCCAAAGCAATGCTTTATTCCAAGAACATAAACTGGCTATTCTCCAAATAATTATTCCCTCATAGGGGTAAGTATCGTCACTTCTTTCTCTCAATTTAAAAGGAGGGTAATAAGAAGTAACATATTCTGGAAAATCGATACCCTCATCTGTAAATGGCGTTTTTTCTATAGATAATTTTAAAGCGAAGAGGGCACGTGCATAATCGGGATCTTTCTTGGGATTTCCACATTCACAATCATTTTCATATTCATAAGCGCTTAATGAAAAAATAATACTTAGAAAACCCAAGATGGCCAAGCTCTTCATAGGACCCACTTAAATTAAAATTTAAATTGTTTAAGATCTTGTAAAGATTCTATTTGTTTTTGTCCATTTTTTTTGGACGTTGAGCCACTAGAATCATTCGCTTGCGCAAATTTTCAAGAGAGAAATTTTGACTATTCTGTATAATCGCGAACATGCTTCCCATCATCCTAAAAAATGTCAGAGTCCATAACCTCAAAGGGGTGAGTTTAACGCTGCCCACAAGGCGCCTCATTGTCTTCACTGGTGTCTCTGGCTCCGGGAAGTCTTCTCTTGCCTTCGATACAATCTTTGTTGAAGGCCAAAGGCGCTATATTGAGTCTCTATCTACTTATGCACGACGTCAGATGGGAGATTTCCAAAAGCCCGATGCGGACCATATCGAAGGGATCTCTCCGACTATTGCAATCGAACAAAAGACAACAGGCAACAACCCGCGCTCAACTGTTGGTACTCTAACTGGCATCTACGATTTTCTCCGCGTCATTTATGCAAGGATCGGTACGCCTCATTGTCCAATCAGTGGTGATCGAGTAGCTCCTCAAAGTGCAGAGCATATTCTTAAACGCCTAATGGAAATGGACGAAGGGACCAAATGCATCATCCTCGCTCCTTATGTGCGCAAAAAGAAAGGAGCTTTTAAAGATACTTTTGCAGAACTAATACGCCGAGGATATACGCGGATCCGCCTTGATGGCAAAGTCGTCGAACTCCAAGAAGACCTCTCTTTAGATCAGGCCTTGGCCCATGATATCGATCTTGTGATCGACCGCCTTGTGATCAACAAAGAAAACAAAGACCGCCTCACAGAATCTGTCACGCAAGCCTTAGATGCAGGTGAAGGAGTTATGAGCGTCTATGAACCAGATACTGATCGGGAAACCCTTTTTTCTAGAGCAGCATTTTCACAATCATCAGGACTCTCCTACCCTCCGCTAGAACCTCAAGACTTCTCATTCAACCACCCACTTGGAATGTGCCCTGATTGCCAAGGATTAGGAGTGATTGAAGAATTTGACTTGAACATCATCATCGATCCTGAGCTCAGTATTTCCGAGGATTGCTGTAAAGTCGCAAGCTCTTATGAGACAATCCGTTTCAAGAATATCTACGACAATCTCGCACGCCTCTACAGCTTTAAAGTCACGACTCCATGGAAAAAACTTTCTGAAAAAGCCCGGAAGGCCTTTTTGTATGGTACGGAAGACAAATGGACGAGGATGCAATTTGTCCATCCTGAAAAAGGGACAAAGTGGCTTGAGTATGTCGCATGGCGCGGTGTGCTCCATGAAGCGCGGATGCGCTACCGAGAAGCAACCAGCACCACCTACCGGCAAAAAATGCAAGCGATGATGAGGGAGTCTATCTGCCCTTCTTGCAAAGGGGAAAAGATCAAACCTTACCCCGCTGCAACACTGCTTGGCGGCAAAAGGATCGCCCAGATCACTGCCATGCCTATCGAAGAAGCCCTAGATTTTTTTAAATCCCTCAAACTAGAAAAAGACCAGAAGCAGATCGCAGATGAGCTAGTAAAGGAAATCCGAGAAAGACTTGGGTTTTTGATCAACGTCGGCCTGCATTACCTCAACCTCGATCGCAGCTCCCCTACGCTCTCAGGCGGAGAAGCGCAGCGTGTGCGCTTAGCTGCACAAATAGGCTCTGGACTTGTTGGAGCTACTTATGTATTGGATGAACCTTCCATTGGGTTGCATCCTCGAGATAACCGCCGTTTAATTGAAACATTAAAAGCGTTGCGCGACCGCGGCAATACTGTTCTTGTTGTAGAACATGATGAAGAGACCATTGCCGAAGCAGATTATGTCGTCGATGTGGGACCCCTTGCAGGACAAAAAGGGGGCGAGATCGTCACACATGGATCTTTAGCTGATATTTTATCTTCTCCCCATTCGATCACGGGAGCGTTTCTATCAGGAAGAGAGAAGATCGCCGTTCCAAAGAAGCGGCGCAAGCTGGCAAAAGAACATCTCACTGTGGTCAATCCCACGCACCACAATTTAAAAGGGGGGAAAATTGACATCCCTCTGCAAGGCTTGATCGCTGTGACGGGAGTCTCAGGCTCTGGAAAATCTTCTCTCATCACAGACATTCTGTACCCGTCCTTGTCGAATACCCTGCAAGGGTCGTCTCTTGCCATAGGTGCACATGACAAAGTCACAGGCGTGGAAGCGCTTGATAAAGTGATCGCAATCGACCAGACTCCAATTGGCCGTACTCCACGCTCTAACCCGGCTACATATATCAAACTCTTCGATGAGATCCGCGACCTCTTTACACAACTCCCCGAAAGTAAAGCGCAAGGGTTCCAAGCTGGCAGGTTTAGCTTTAATGTTAAAGAAGGCTCATGCCCTTATTGTGGTGGAATGGGACTCATCAAGATCGATATGGACTTCCTTGAAGACGAATGGGTGCAGTGCAGCCATTGCAAGGGCAAACGCTTCGACGAGACAACGCTATCTGTCGCCTACAAGGGAAAAAATATCCACGACGTCTTGGAAATGACGGTTGCTGAAGCACTCCCTTTTTTCTCTACCATCCCAAAAATTGCTGCCAAGCTTTCTTTACTTAATTCCGTAGGTCTCGATTACATCCGCATAGGCCAACCCTCTCCATCTCTTTCAGGTGGAGAAGCACAAAGGATCAAGCTCGCCAAAGAACTCTCCCGCCCCGATACCGGAAAAACTCTTTATATCCTTGATGAGCCGACGACAGGTCTTCATTTTTACGACGTAAAAAAACTGATTGCTGTCCTTCAGTCCCTCGTCGACAAAGGAAATACTGTCCTCGTGATCGAGCACAATATGGACCTTGTCAAGTGCGCTGACTGGGTGATCGATCTAGGCCCAGAAGGGGGCAAAGCGGGCGGTAAGATCATCGGTACCGGAACCCCAGAACAGATCGCCAAAAAAGACACACCTACGGGAACCGCCATTGCTTCCGCCTTGCATCCCCATCCCCTTGTTGCCAAAGAAAGAGAGCCTCCTCCAATTTTATCTACACAACATACCATTCAAGTCAAAGGGGCGTCGCAAAACAATTTAAAAGGAATTGATGTCGAGATCCCAAGGGGAAAGATCACTCTATGCACAGGGCCATCTGGATCAGGTAAATCATCTTTTGCTTTTGAGACTCTTTATGCTGAAGGACAACGACGGTATGCTGAAGCGATGTCCCCTTATGCGCGCCAGTTCATCAAACAAATGCCCAAGCCAAAGGTCGATTCAATTGAAGGGCTCTCCGCTGCAATTGCAATCGAACAAAAAGCCTCAGCCGGCAACATTCGCTCAACTGTTGGCACAATGACCGAATGCTATGATTACTTACGGCTTCTCTTTGCCAACTTAGGAACACCTTATTGCCCTGAAACTGGCGAAAAGATCCAAGCGATCAGCAAAGAATACGTCGTGGACCGATTATTGGAGCTTCCTCAAAAGACCAAGCTCCATCTCTTAGCACCCATTATTTTGAAAAGACAAGAGAACTTTTCGTCCTGGTGCGACCGGATGATGAAGCAAGGATTTTTACGCGCGCGCCTTAATGGAGATTACTTTGAACTCGATTCACCTCCAGAATACGATACACGCCGTAAAAATGCCCTTTACCTCGTCATCGACCGCCTAATGATCCACCCAAACCAAAGACAAAGGCTCCTGGAAGGAATCGAAAAGACCGCTGAGATCGGAGAACAATCGCTAATCGCTGACGTCGATGGGAATGATCGGTTCTTCAATCTAGCGTTTGCCGTAGAATCCACTGGAAAGTCGTATCCACCCATTACTCCCCACACTTTTTCTTTCAATACAGCGCAAGGAATGTGTCTTGCTTGCGAAGGGGTTGGCGTGCAGTATGGGGCTGATTTACGCAGGTTCCCCAAATTGCTCAAAATGTCATCAGAAGAACTGATCACTTCCCTTTGGCAAGGGAATGTCTCCAAAGAATCTCTAAAGCTCTTCTTACAGCTCTTAAAAGACTGGGGAATCGATTCCGATGCCCCACTCAACACTTTATCCGAAGAACAGCTTAAGCTCATCCTCGAAGGATCAGATCGGGAAGTTTCTTTTGGCAAAACTGCTTCTCTCAAATGGATCGGCATCCATCCCCTACTTTCCAAATTGATGAAGTCCAATCGCGCCACAGTCCGCGAGAGCTACCGCTTCCTCACTGAAGAGTCCATATGTTCAGCGTGCGGAGGCAGTAGGCTCAATCCGTTGGCACGTAATGTCCGCATTGGCCCTTTGTCTATTGTAGACATCTGCCGTCTGCCGTCAGGTAAAGCTTTACAATTCGTTGACGATCTGCATCTGCAGCATAAGACCCACAAGCTTTTATCCGAAGTGCTCGAACATCTTCATAACAAGCTCCATTTCTTATGCGCGCTTGGATTAGAATACCTTGCCCTTGATCGCAATGCCCCTTCTTTGAGCGGCGGCGAAACGCAACGCGTCCGTCTCAGCCGGCAACTTGGGAGTGGCCTGACAGGATGCTTATATGTCCTCGATGAACCAACCATTGGTCTCCACCCCCATGACAATGAACTTCTCAATATCGCACTAAAAAAACTCTGCTCTCTTGATAACACCTTGGTGCTCGTTGAACATGATCCTCTAACCATTGCCATAGCTGACTATATTCTCGATTTTGGCCCCCATGCCGGTAAACGGGGCGGGAAGATCATGGCTGAAGGGACCCTCAAAGAAATTTACAACAACCCTCAGTCTTTGACAGGAGCTTACCTCAATGGTTCTAAAACGATCCCAAGGCCAGAAAAAAGACGCAAAGGAAAAGGAACTTTAAGTCTGCGCAAAGCTTCCTTACATAACTTAAAAGAAGTCAATGTCGACATTCCGATAACAACTTTCACTTGCATCACTGGTGTCTCTGGCTCAGGAAAGTCCACCTTAATCAATCACCTTCTCCGCCCAGCAATGGAAAAAGCGGTGTCCTCCTATCCCGTTCCAGAAAGTATCGAATATTTAGGAACAGAGCTTAAAGGGAGCAACCATTTTGACAAAGTCGTCGTCCTGGATCAAAGCCCTATTGGTCACACCGTCCGCGCTGATGTCAGCACCTACGTAGACCTGCTCACACCACTGAGGCAATTTTTCGCTGCCCTTCCAGAAGCAGCTATCCGCGGTCTACAGCCCAAGAATTTCAGCTTTAACCACCCTAAAGGGATGTGTACAACTTGTTGGGGATTAGGCTGGCGCACTGTTACCTTGCAGTTTCTTCCATCTGTCCGCGTGGCATGCGAAGCTTGTCATGGACATCGGTTCAATCCACTTTCTCTACAAGTTTTCTATAAGGGAAAACATATGGGGCATATTCTCCATATGACTGTAGATGAAGCAAAGGACTTCCTTCCACCTATACCTAAAGTGAAACGGATTATTGAAACATTGATCAGCGTTGGACTTGGTTATTTGACGCTAGGACAAGAAATTGCGAGCTTATCCGGCGGAGAAGCGCAACGGTTGCGACTGAGCCGAGAGCTGGCCAAGCGTTCCAGCGGCAAAACGCTCTACCTTTTAGACGAACCAACAATAGGCCTTCACGATGATGATATCGCAAAGCTCATGCCTATTTTCCAATCCTTAGTAGACAAAGGAAACACGCTATGCATGATTGAACATAACCTGGATGTGATTGCATGCGCAGACTATGTGATTGATCTGGGACCCAAAGCTGGGGAAAATGGTGGTAAGATCATTGCAACCGGCACACCTGAAGAGGTCATGAACAACCCTCGTTCGATCACAGGTAAGTACATCAAGCTCGGTCACAAATTTTAATGATTTTCTTAGAATTTTTCCAAAAGCCAAGGCTTTAGAAGCCTTGGCTTTCAAATGATACTCTGCACAAATATGGTGACATCGCATCTCAATCGCCATTTTATTGCAGAATAGTTTAATTGACACTAAACTTGCTTATAAATTCTGGTGTATATATTTTTGCTTCCTTTTTCTCTAATTCAACAATACTGTCTTGATATGTGTCTGCATTATGCGATTTTAATTCAATTTTACTTAAAAAAACTGCAAGGTTAGTTTCAAAATTGTGCTCCCAAGGGTAAGAAATTATTCTTACACTTGTTAGATCTTTATATCTCAAATTAAATTGAGAAAGATTATCTATATCCACATTTGATTCAGCTGTAAGGGTATGGTCATAACCACCATTTTCTGCCATACCTACCATCTTGCTCATGTACTTAAAATAATGAGGAAGAAAGAAAAGTTGTTCTGGATCAAGATTGTCTTTCGATTCAGATTCTCTTAAATTCGTTAAAGAGTCAGTTGTAAGTTGTTTTGCTTTAACAACATCCTCTCCGCCACAATCCTTTAGTCCAGCGTGATATTTTTCAGCTTTCTGTTGGATTTCACTTGCATATAGCTTAACTGCTAGTTGGTTCTCGTAATATACGTGAGAAAACCAAGAATTCCCTCTTTTTTCAGATTCAACTTTTTTATAATCATCCGGTTTATAATCACTTTTATCTTTCATAGAATCAAAGTCTTTATATTGCGGATAGGCCTTGTAAAAAATCTTCATCGTAGATTTTAACAACGGAACTGCGCCAAAATTTAATCCAGCGTCGACTGCTCCTGCTGCGGAAAAATTACGCAAATCGTATAGATAATTCCGTATATCATGCCATCTTTTAAGCGTTAAAATGCGCAAATGTATGTCTTTCTGTTCAACTATTGAACTTGTGACGAAATGGGAAATGCGAGTCGTAAGGTCAGCGAACAAATCTCGAGGCACAATTCCAAGCTCTTTATCCAATTTCAACGACAGATCAGCAGTGGAGATCCTCTTTCCTAACAAATAGGTGAGAAGGTTTATGTCTTTAACAATCTTGAAGACTGTTTGACGCTTAAAAAGAAACATTTTATAAAAATTAGGACTTAAAAAATCATTAGTTTTTGAAGCCTCTTCCAATTCCTTCATTTTTTTTGGATAACACTTCTTTAGATACCCTTCAAGATCTTTAATCATCTCAACATCTTCTTGAGAACTGGAACCAAAATCAAAATGCAATTTTCTTAAATAGTTCACATCTTCAATTCTATATGCTTCGGGCGCCTTATGCAGTTGTTGGCTTTGTAAATTTATTTTTTCTAGTCTAAGTTGTTCTCTTATTAAAAAGGTTCCTGTTGTAGTATCAGCACCTAAATTTCTCCCGGCTGCAAAATCTTCTGTTTCCCTAATCATATCACTAACTAATTGGGTAATTTGTGTACCAATTTGTGTGATTCTAATCGCAATCTTGTCTTGCTCGCGCTTTTCTTTTTTAAGAGCAATATGTTGCTGATCAATTTTTTTTAAACCTTGACGATCCGGCCACATTGCACGTCGACCACTTAGATCATCAAATGAAGGGCCTGTCTTCATTTTAGTGATTTTATTCCGGAGACCTATTGCAGCAAACGATAAAAGTTCAGCCGGTTGCAACTTAGAAAGATCCTTTTTTTTATCTTTTAAAAAATTTTCATAATGCCTTTCTTGTTCTTTAGAAATGATCTTCTTTAAATCGTGTTCTAAATTAGCTTTGGCACCCATCAAATAAGCCTCTGAACATCCTTTCGACACCTCTAAAATCTCAGCTAGCAACTGAAGATTTGCCGGATTAAGCGTTTCCTCAGGTATATGCAAGAAATCTACGTAGTAACGCAAAGCTTGAGCTGGATGTAACAAGCGCGTTTGTAAATAGCTCAAGCAGGCCACTGTTTTGTTTACATGTACATTAGGCAACTTAGTTTTAGATCCCCCCCCCCTACTGCTAGACAAGTTTTTTTTCACAGTTTCCAAACCTGATTGATATTGGGAACGGAAATCGTATAAAGTTGAGCGTAGACTAGTTCTAATATGTTTTTCCATCCATGAAAGGTACCGATCCAAGTGCTGATTATCACAAGAGCACACCTCTTGAAAAACTTTCATCAAAGATGGGACTTCCTCGATTTTGGCATAGTATTCTAACATCATCAAAGAAGCCTCAGCAGAAAAGGCTCTAAGAGCGTTATTATTATCTGACGCACAATAGTGACGATAAATTTTAACTACACTATCTTCAATTTTTGTTAATTCATGTTCATACACATATGGACTTAATAAAAAATTTCTCACAAATGCAAAATACTTAGGATCTTGATCTTTTTGTGATATTAAAATATCCGCCATCTGAGCAAAAAACGTCGGGGTGCTTTCCAAAAGTATATACCAATTTGGTAAATCTTTTTGTAGGGCGCGCAGAGTTTCTAGTTCAGAAGGAAGTTCTTGTAAGATAAGAGGAATGAGGTCTTTCTTTTTGAATTCCGTTTGTCCTGGCTCTGCTGGCAATTTCTTTTTTTCCACAGGACTACTTTTTTCGTTTTTGAATGAGCTGCGAGTTGATACTTCTAACTCTTCTGGATTTTTATCAATAGATGCACGTAGATCGAGCTTCTTTTTAAATAATTCAACCTCAGTCGATCCTTGTTCAGCTATATAAGAAACGTTTCTTGACAAAGTGGGAGATGAGGGAAAAGATGATTGGGTATTTGCGCCTGATCCAACAGGAAAAGCTGACGAAATTTCTTCCATGCTCATCGATGAGCTGCTTGTGTTTCCTGAAGAATAACTTCTGGTTGAAGATGACCGACTTATTGAGGACACACTTAAACGAGAATTCCCTCGGTTCGAACTAGATCCAGACTCTGAAGATACAGAGGACCTTATTTTATCTATAATATTACTTATACTCATGTTTTATACCCTTGATTTTGTGATATTCTTTTATTCAATTTTCAATTCAATATGAAAAAACAATTATATATTAAACTCAGTGGTATTCAGATATATCTCATTGTTAATCAATCACCAAGATATACCTAAGCGTAGCACTGAATTGCCAGATACGTTATATGATTTCCTTGATTGGAACAAGAAAAGACTTAATTAACAAATGTTAATCTATAAAATTTATTTTAATTTTAGAGATATAAAAAAATCCTTGGACATAAAATAATTTGATAATAAAATATTCGTTCAATTAATTTATTTTACACCAACTATTAATTTGACATATTAAAGCAAATTTTGAAGAATCAAACATTTCATAAATACTAAATATACAACCGAGACATCTATGACAAACACTATCGCCCCTATCTACTCACAAGACATCATTGCATGGTACCTTTACAAAGCACCTAATAAAACAATAAACACTTCGCTTGCTGAAACATGTGCAGGATTCATTGAGAAAGTACTAGACAGTTATACAAGCGTTAAAGAACGCCCAGTAAAAAGTGTACGCTTCGAGTTAAAAAAAATTTTCCCCTCTGACGACAACAATGTATTTTTCTTCCAATTCGCTACTCCAGATTTGATAAAAAAACATGCTCTAATGAGCATTGAACTAACAAAATATAGCTCATTAAATCAAAAAAATTGCCTAGTAATTTACTTAAAAAAGAGTGTTCCCACCGTTCATAGTTTGGAGGGTTTAAGTCATCCCACTTCCACCAATACGGATAAAGTTTCAGACGATACACCTTTAAAATCGAACTCTCCTGAAAAAAATGATAGAGATGTCCTAAGAATCTGTTCGCAAGACGTTCTCAACTGGTACACTGAAAAAGCTCCGAATAGACAAATTGACGCTACGCTTGCTGAAAAGTGTGCTGGGATCGTTGAAGAAGTGCTACAGTTGTACACAAGGAAAAATGCAAGCCAAATTGTAAGTTTAGAGTTGAATCAAATATTTGCTGATTCAAATAGCAGTGTATTTTTTTTTCAATACGTTATTCCAGATTTGATTCATGATCACGTTCAAAAAAGCATCATGTTAAAAAGACACTATTCACTAAATAATAATAGATTCGTAATTATTTACTCACAAGATGCTCCATCCCCTATCCCTAAACTAGGGGTGTCTATTCATCTTCCAATTGATACTAAAAATCAATTTTTAGATATAGCTACATCTGTAGCAAATGAATTTTTACTCAAATGCTTAGAGCAACCGAAAGAAAAAGAAAAATGCAGCATTACAATTCAATCTTCAACCATTTTTCCTGGGAAAAGCGACATAGATATTTTAAAAAATTGCGAATTTTACTTATATACTTTGCCAAAAATACTAGAAAATAAAGGGATAATTATTTTGGATGCTTCAACACAACAAATAAGCGCTGAAAGTCACTCTTTTTTCATAACTACTCTCCAAAAATTTAATGCAAATCCCATCTTGAAACAATTTTCAGATATGTTTGACCAGAATGCTGAAGAAGGATTTTATGCGATTATTAAAAGATGTCGTCCAATTTATGAAGGTCAAAGCGATGAAATCATTTTGAAAAACTCTGAATTTTATGCCGTCACTTTGCCAAAGAAGCTTGAAAGCAGAAATATATTTCTTCGTGATGTTGTTGTACAATATATAAGCGCTGAGAATGAATATCTGATTCAATACTATAGAAAGACAGAGTCATTATACTGGAATAAATCCACTCAAAAGCAATTGGATTTCGCTAAGACCCCAGAAGTAAACGTAGAGGATTCTCACGATTACTCTAAACTTTTAGTTGCTCCTCACAAAGAAGAATTCTCCGAGAATGAAGAGGCTATTAATACAACTTCTGACATATTCAACTCTCCTCCAAGAAATGAAAAAAACGTTAGTGCTTCAAAAATTGATATGAAAGATGCGCAAGTTCGCGTGTTTTCAAGAGGATTATTGCAAGATCCAACCTCAACGCATTCAAAACCTAACATAGAAATTAAAACACACCTGATTAGAGGGGAAGAAAATAAAATTATCATCGAATCAAAGGAACAAATCCCAAATAAAAACTAATCTTCCATGAAACTTAAGAACCTATCCCAGTAAAATTTTTCGTCGATTTTCGCTTCTTTTTTTGGGGATAGTATTGAATATCGATACAATCCTCTAAAAAAGAAGCGAAAATCGACATAAGCTCATTTTGTGGACAGTCTCAAAGAAAAACCAAAGTGCAAATTGACAAACTATTTTCCCTGTGCATGATCGATTTTGACTATGAAATGAGAAAATGAGGAATACTACATGCATCCAATAACTTCAAAACGCCGAGCAAAAAGCTTATCTTTTGCGCTATTTCTTTTAGGGCTTGCTGTCGCGAGCTATCTCAATAGCTGGTGGCCAGGAATCACGCTAGTTATTGGCATCCCCTTGGCATTACGTCAATTCCTCCAAGGTCACCTTTATGACACTATGGTCAGTTTGTTCATCTTTATTGGCATTTTTGTCGCCGTTCATTTCAATTTTTCTTGGGAATTCCTTCTTCCCGTCCTCCTAATCGTAGGCGCGATCTATGTATTATTTAGAGAGTACTTTGACAGCCGGACAACACCAGAGGACGAAGAAGAAGTAGATCTCAATGAAGAGATTGAAGAAGAACAACATAAATAATTTTTTACATTATTAAACTTTTTAATATTATTGCAAAAAACCAATCATAAAATTTATACTTGTCGGCAATTTTGGTTTCCCAAACCTCAAACAAGGCAAGGTTACTATGTCTACAATTCCGACTGGTTCACATGCAACTCAAGATAAGAAAGCAGAATATTTTTCTAATGCTCTGGTGACCCACAAATCGATTAAAAAAGATATAAAAGATTATAGCTCCTTAAAAGCTCACGAAAACGAGCAATTAAAAAAAATTAACTTAGCCCTTGAATCGTACAAACAAACGATAGCATCTTTATTTTCCACCGATAAAGACCTCTCGGCAAAACTATTCACAAAGCTAAATAAGTTAAGTGACAGGTGGGACCATGTATTAACAAAGGTTGATACTTACAATAAAATGAAAATAGTGTACGAGTATATCGAAGGAAAAAATGTGGCAGCTCCTACAGAAGCTGAGTTGAAGGATTTATTAGATTTAACTAGCATTTCCTCAAAGAGTGTAGAAGCGCTATTAATAGCTTCAGAAAAGCTTGCCAAGTCTAAAGATACAAAACCGGATTCTAGCAATCCTACCAGCACACTGATTCATTTTACTCCTCCCTCTTCACCAAAGCCAGAGCATACGCCAACATTGACTTCTACCGCAACAGACATAGCCAAACTATTTGAGACACCATCAAAAGACCCAAATCCATCTGTAATAATAGATGTAAAAAGTGCTTCCTCAGAGCCTACGCCTCCGGACTCTCCCACCTCAACGCATTCAAAGAGTTCTGCATCAAGCAACCCAGAGGAGACGAAAGCAACAGACACAACACCCACTCCTATACTGACCCATACGCTAAGTACAGTAGTCTCTGGGGGTGGCGGAGCTCCTTCTCCTGAGCATACTCCTCCTGCTTCACCAAAACCTACCCATTCTTCAAGTTCAGGTTCACCGGAGCCAAAAGAGCATAATTTAAATGCTTCGTCAGAAGGCAAGAAAGGCGATCAACCTGAAATAGCTACGACAACCAAAGGCACTGATACTCCCTCTTTAGATATCACTCCTCCTGCATCACCAAAGACCCCTCATGTCACAGTTTCTGCATACTCTGAGACAACTAATCCTGATGAAAGCAAAAAAGGAGAAGATAAATCACCTGCGGTTCCTGTAATTGACTTGAAAACCTCCCAGGATTCAGAAAAAAACCCTGAGGTCGACTCAGCCTCAGTAAATAGCGGCTCTTCACAAGATGTTAATCAAAATAATCTCAACACATCACAGACTAAAGCAGCAGAAAATGTTACCTCACATCAAGGGGCAAAACCAACTGAATTAAATCTGAACGCTTCTCAAACTGAAAACGCTCCTCTCTCTGACGACACCAGCTCGGAAGGAAAAACAGAAACTGTTTCCTCACAAGAAATGAACAATAACTCAATACAAACTCAGCACACCAATACAGTTCTGAAGCCTGATGTCATGTATACCAAGATACGCGAAACAATCGCTCAGAGAAAAAAAGATTTCCACTCTACTATAACCGAGTTTGGTGAGGGTCTTGCAAAAGGAGGGTTACCAAACCTTGCTCACCTCGTCTTTGAACAAGCGTATTTCTTTGCAAAGCAACTAGGATGGAATATCAGTTTCAAAGACCCTGGCGAGGAATATGTCAAAACCAACTTATTCACTGCAGATCAGCTTAACACGATTTTCGATCGCGCCAATGCTTTGTTTTTCTTAGAATCTGTGAACCATATGCTACAAATGAATCCAAATGTCATAAACAAAGTCATGAACGATTGTGAGCAATACGCTCTCTCAACAGCTAACAGCATCTATGGCGCAACATGGAAACATGCAAGTGAAGCAGAGAGAAAGCAAGTTCACGATTTTGGTAAACATGCTTTCAAAGGAACGGAAGATCAGCAAGGAAAAGTCCTCTACCCAATCAGCTTGGAGACGAAGCAAGCAGCAGTAAAAACAGTTATGAATGATTGCAAACGCACTTGGAACAATAACTAAGAGCTGTTTTTAGTGATTTAATCTACAGACCTCTTGTTCCTAAGGAGCAAGAGGTTTTTTATTTCCTTGTCTCTTTCATCATGTCGAATTAAAATTTTGCATTAAAAAGTGCGGATTCAATTTCTTTCTTAAATGTATGGGAGGTTTTTATGACAACTGAGTTATTTGGAAACGCTGGTCGCATTTTCACACTCACCACTCAAGGCTTTGAAGCGTATAATGCAGGTAATGAAGCAATAAAAATTCCTCGATCTGCGCACATAATTGTACGGAACAAAATCAACGAAATCCAAAAAGCCGTTGCTGAATTGCGAAACTATCCTGAACTTCCTGCCCAAGAAGCAGCAGGTAGGCTAGCGCGTGAAGCAGCAAAACTTGAGAAAAAGCTTACAAGAGTAGAATTGAATGCTGAAAACTTTGAAAAAATCACGGCTATTTATGAAAAGACGATCAGCTTTGAGATAAGAGATGACGAGATCAAGGGAATTATAAATGAATTAGAGACAATACTCAGTAACCCTATGTCCACTTCATTATGTTTTAACAATGCACTTCAAGCGTACGCGACCTTGGGCAGATTTGTTGAAGTAAACAACTCGAACAACAATAGCCTTATTCCACGAGACTCTCCTGCAATACCAGAGAATGAGAAATACGATGAGATCGTCAACTATACATTCAACTCTTCATCATCTGACCTCTCTTTAAATGCCAATTCAGCCCTGATTTCTAGGCAAAATGAAGAGACTCAAAACTGTTCTTCAAATGAAGCTCTTTCAATATCTATAAGTGAAATCAGTGAACCTGAAATTTCCACAAGCACAACTTCCACATCACCAACTTTGAAGCCAAAACGCCTAGACGCCATGACAGATATTAACCACGCACTTAAATTGCTTTCAGCTGCTACTGACCCTGAAGTTTTTAAACACCAATTAAAAGATTTTTCAAGACAAATCGGCATTTTAGGGGAAGAGCTCCAACACCAGGGTTTAGTAAATTTTGAGCATATGCTTCATGGGCAAATCTACAATGCATTTAATAAGCTCAATTTAGAAACCAAAGATGTAGCCGGAAAGCCTTTTGGAAGATATGTCATAGACGAAGGGATAGTCTCTAAAAATGTATTAGAAAAATGCTGCAATAACACTAGGACCTATGTTTATCTAAACATGCTCTTAAAATCCCTCGAACCTCAGAAACAAAATGACATCTCGCATCCAGAACCCCCTCTCAATGAGCTCATGATAGAAGTTGAAGAACATGACTCACAAACAGCCAATGCAATCTATTATCAGACATGGCTTTGCTCTACAAAGGAAGAAAAAGCACAACCCAATACTGATTTTGGCAAAGAGGCCTTCCGCGAAATAAATGGTGTGAAAGTGAGTGTGGCAACAAAGCTAAAAGCCCTACAATCCGTTTTAAACGATCGTAAAAAGGAATATGGGATCGTTTAACTAAGCTATAACTGGGTTGATTGTGGGAGTTTTTAAACAAGGATATGCGCTAGGTTCGGTTGCGAAGATCGATGCTAACTACAAGAAAGTTAGCAGGATCGAACAAACGTCCATGGCGGGGAAGATATCGCAAAAATTTTAAATAGCAAACCGGGGGCAGTATAAGGGACTAATAACGGATTCAGATTCTGTCGATTTTTTGGACTTTACGAGCAATTTTCTAAAAAAAAGCGACGAATCCTTAAGTCCGTTGCCAGTCTCTTTAAGGGCGATAGGCTCCTGCACCCTTAAATTAACATTTAGACACCAGGGCAAAATCGCTGATATAAAATAAGCAATTTTCTCAAGTCAATGAAGATCAATTGCTTAGACTAAAGAAAGCAGGTATTTGATTTGTTATAAATTAAAATATTTAATAGAATTGCCGAAAATTGTGTTGATAATTATAATTAGATGTAAATTCAATCATTTAATTTAACTTAAAAGGAGTATCTATGTCTGCTTTAGGAAATCTAATTCACATAAACCGAGTAATAGTGGAGCATACCCATCGCGGATTGTATAATTACGATATGGGAAAAAACGCCGTAAAAAATAAAGACATGACCGACTACGAATCGAGAGCATTTGCCCTAGACTGTCTTAGTGAAATTAATGTTGCAATTGATGCCTTGGGTAAATTAGGGAATAACTCAGTTATTGATATGGCCGTTACAAACTTAGAAGAAAAAGCTAAAAAACTCAGAAAAAAAATCTACAATTCACAAGCTAACACTGAAGTCAAACCTAAACTAGAAGGGATTCTTCAAAATACACAATTTGATAATATCGAAGCAAAAGAAGCAGAAGAGCTCATAGAACAAGTAATTCAAATGACTCGATACAACGTTACTTCAAAAACAACCAAACTTACACTAGAGATATTCTCAAAATTAGGCAAGCACGCTCCAAAAGAAGTAAACAACAACAATGCGCCTGCCAAAATAGAAAACCCTAAAGAAGAAGAACAAGAAGAGATTTTGTTTAATATACCGGCAATACCGATAGAAGAAGAACTATTTGAAGCAGAAACAGACACACTAGAGGACAACTTTCACGTAGAACCATTTGTATTTATCCCAACTCCATCTGAGAGCTCGATTACGAAACAGCTCAATAAAATATTAAAAGATCTCGTTCCAGAAAATAATGCTGAAAAAATGTCCCCAGAAGAATTTGCTAAACGCCTTCAGGTTTTTTCATTTGATATTGACGAACTTGGCAAAAGTTTAGCAAAAGATGGAATGATGAACATTGAGCACGTTCTACATGGACAAATATACGAATTTTACAAAGCTAAAGGCTACCAAACAGAAGATGTCAATGGTGTGCCGTTTGCACGTCATGCGCTACAAAATGGGATCGTCACTCTGGAAGATTTATCTACATGTTTCAAGAATACAATGACCCTTATGTATTTGGACATGTTACACAAATGTATCAGCGACAAAACAGCCACTGAGAGCGAACTGAATAACTTCATTTCTCTAGTTGTAGGTGAACTTGAAAAACACCATGATAAAGCGGCTTGGACAGTCTTCGGTGAAACTAGCAACTTTGGAACAGCTGAAGAAAAGAAAGGTGTGCAGGGTGATTTCGGAAGAAATGGTTTTGTTTCTGATAAAGTCAGTCGTGATACAAAACTGAAAGCGATCCTCAAGACAATTGAAATTTGCAAAGGGGAAATCAAAAAACAATACGAAAATTAATAAATTTTCGATTCCATATTTGAAAAAAGCCCCTTGCGCCAAAGGCTCAAGGGGCTTTTTTTATTACACCAACCACAAATAGATTATTTCAATTATGTCTTCGAATAGATAATACAATTGCGCTTCCGTTTAAGAAACATCCTGTAGAAGGACCTAATAAAATGACTGACTCCCAAATGTGGAGTATTCTTCAGGAAAAGTGCATAAACAGGGAGAAATTTCCAAGACAGCACCGAAAAGAATACGCTATATATAGGAGAAATTGAACTTGACACCTCGTCAGATATTAATCTTGATCTAGGGAATTCTTCAAATGTCAGGCCAGAAAATCTCTATTCGAGTTCATAATTGAGACAAAGGGCTTCTTTGACTTCCTTTAGAGTCTCTTGGGCCGCCATACTTGCGTTTTGAGACCCTTTTAAGAGGACTTTCATTACTTCAACAGGTTCTTTCTCAAATTCTTTTCGACGAGCGCCAATCGGGCCCAGTAAGGCCACGAGCACATCTGACAATCTTTTTTTCACAACGGAATCCCCTAACCCTCCGCGCTGATAATGGGCTTTAAGTTCTTCGACCTTCTCCTTGTCAGGATCAAAGGCATCGAGGTAGATGAAAACAGGATTACCTTCCACTGTGCCTGGATCTTCGACTCGAATATGGTTGGGGTCGGTGTACATCCCTTTGACCCTTTTTACGATCTCATCGGGACTATCAGACAAATAGATGCAGTTGCCAAGGGATTTGCTCATTTTGGCCTTTCCATCGGTCCCAGGAAGCCTAGACACAACTGGGATAAGCGCTTCCGCTTCTTTGAGGACGTTCGTTTTATAGATCTGGTTGAAATGGCGGACGATCTCGTTTGTCTGCTCTAACATAGGACGCTGATCTTCCCCTACAGGCACTAAGTCAGCTTTAAATGCCGTAATATCAGCAGCTTGACTTACAGGATAGACCATAAAACCAGCTGGAATGCTCTCTCCAAAGCCTTTTTGCGTGATCTCTTGTTTTACAGTGGGATTGTGCTTCAGTCGATTCCAAGTCACAAGATTCAAATAATAAAGTGTGAGTTCGGGAAGGGCTGGAATGAGTGATTGGATAAAGATAGTTGTCTTATTTGGATCTAGACCTACTGCTAAATAGTCCAAAGCAACTTGCAGCACATTATCTCTAACCTTCTGAGGCTCATGGGCGTGGTCAGTTAATGCCTGTTGGTCTGCGATCATCACGAACTGCTTGCACGTTTCTTGGAGCTCAAGGCGAGATTGTAAAGACCCAACGTAATGCCCGAGATGAAGACGACCTGTGGGCCGGTCTCCTGTCAGCACGATTTTTCGTTTCTCCATGTGTGCTTCCCCCATTCAGAAGTATGTGTGAGCTGGTTATTGTGCCAGAAAAGAACATTTTCTCTGTAAAAGAAAAATCTCAAAAATTAAAAACTGACGAAAATATACATCGATTATTACGATTTTAATTTCCAAATAAATTAAAAATGAATAAAATAATGAAAAATAGAAAACAAAAAAAATGAGAGTTAATGAATCAAGACATTACCAGTTCTATTTCTTCCTTCGCAGGAGCTCCTTACTCCGCGATTGAATCTTCGTCTTTAGAAAATGAGAGCTTAAAGCTCCTCATCGACGGGATCTTGATCGATGGGCCCCAAGAAGAACTTTCTGAAAATTCTCTTTTCGATAGGGAATTGACAGTGGAGTGGGATCCCGACATGCTTGAAGAATTCGAGCAGGGTGAAAGAAAACTTCTTGAGGACTTGGAGACGCTTGAAACGCAAGATTTGCTTACCTGCGATTCTTCCTCGGAGCACCAAGGAAAAGGGACAAAGGAGGAGAAAGAACGAAACGAAAATCCAAATACTGAACGCCCTTCATCCGAGCGCATTTTTTTGCTCATCAAAGCCTGTCTTTTGTCATAAAAAAAATTTGACTTCGCGTATGTGAAAAGTTACTATGTCCTCCCCATGGAGGAAATATGGCCAGTATTTCGAACGCTCGATTCGATACATATGATGGCAACTTAGATTCGCTTAGAAAGTGCAAAGAGTTATTGACTTCATTAAAAAGGAAGTCGGGATTCTCAATAGGAGAAATCGCATCTACAAAATCAAATATTGAAAAATGTCTTGAGTGTGCCAATGAGTACTTATCAAAAACTCTCATACACATTTCGGAATTGCCAAAACACTCAACTGATTACCACCTCCTACAACGTCAATATGAAAAAATATATAGAAAATCGGGAAAAGTAAGCGCCACTTTAGAAAAAATTACCGATTTCATAAAAAAACGAGAATCTCTTCAGTCAATTTTTGAAAAAACCACCCAAGACTCAAAACTTGCAACAATTAATACTTCAGAAAAAGAGATCTTACAATGTCTTGCAAGGCCTTTCTATTTTGAGGGAGATAATTTGATATATGCAAAGGTTGTGTTAGAACATATTAGGTCGATGCGCGATCGTTCCCATGAAGAAACAATAGATTCAATTGGAGAAGCTAGCGCTTATCTTACTCTCTCGCAAGAGGATCAGTTAAATAAGACGAAAGAAGCGAGCACAAGAGCGCAAAACTTTATAAAAGAAGCGGTAAGATCGATGCCTTCTACAGTCAAAAACCTGTTCTTTTCTGAACTTGAGCAAGTGGCAATCGCACATAACATCCCAATTGGAAAAGACCGATCTAAATTGGAAAATGACTTTCTACAATATCCAGCTCTTATTAAAGAAGCCTGTGGGATCTTGTTAAAAAAAATCACTAAGCCAGCTACAAGCAATAACAATAACATCGCAAAAGAGGAAATTCCTCCTCCTCATCCGCAGCACCAAAGTATGGAAGAGCCCCTAGCCTCTCTTTACTTACAAATCCATAATGAGGCCCTTAATTTAAAACAGAAGTTAGAAAATTCACCTCCTCTGGACCGTCAAACCCCAGTTAAAGACTTTATTGAACGCTTCAAGCAGACGCATCCAGTTTTTTACAATTATCTTGCAAAAGCACGAACACAAGCAGCGCTTCAAACCCCCTCGATCGATAGTGAGGTTACGAGCAAGAAGATCACACCTCAAGACTTCAAGGCCAAAATCGGACCAAATGGGTGGGATAAAGAATATGGGATTTGGCATCTTGGGGACGACCTTGCCTTTTTCCTCGACGCTGTTAGCAAAGGTATTGAGGAATTGAAGAAGAGTACTTGATCAAATTTAATATCTAAGCGACATTAGAATCTATTTTGCCCTAATTTAATTTGCAGGACAGGAAAGTGACAGAAGTATTGAAGTTTGGTCCTTATCAGGTCGTTAAGAGCCTTGGCAAAGGAGGTATGGGTGAAGTCTTCCTTGTCAAAGATCCCCTTTGTGATAGAGAAGTTGCCCTTAAGCGGATCCGTCCCAACTTGATTGGATTTAAAACAATGCGTGAACGCTTTATCCGCGAGGCTAAGGCTGCAGCCCAATTGACCCATCCATCCATTCTTCCTGTGTATGCGATCCATCAAGAGGAAGACCTAATTTATTACACGATGCCCTATGTCGAAGGAGAAACGCTAAAGACGATCCTTAAGTCGACCCGCTCTTCTGAGCGAAAGAGCACAGCTCAACATCCGATCGGCAGTTCTATCCCTGCATTGATGAGAATCTTTTGGAACATCTGCCAAGCTATGGCCTATTCCCATGCCCAAGGCTATCTGCATAGAGATTTGAAACCTGAAAATGTGATGATTGGGAAATATGGTGAGACATTTATTTTAGACTGGGGCCTGGCTAAACCAATCAGCGCGCCGGAAGAAGAGTATGCTGATGATCTTCCTAAGATAATCTCTGGACTTACAAGCCCAGGAAAGATTGTGGGAACTCTAACGTATATGGCGCCAGAGAGGGCGAAAGGAGCTCCCTCGTCCTCGCAAACGGACATCTATTCCCTGGGCGTCCTTCTCTATCTGATGCTGACACTAAAGCTCCCCTTTATAAGGGAGAGCATCCACACGTTCCGCAAGACCATGCACTTAGAAAAGCTCGAGGATCCCATTGACGCTGCGCCTTACCGAGACATTCCCCGTCCTATCCAAGAAATTGCAAAAAAATGCCTCGCGTTCGATACCAAAGAACGCTATGCAAAAGTAGCCGAGCTATTAATTGATTTGGAGAAATACATCGAGGGAAACCCAGAATGGATCCCTGTGTCTACTTTATCCTTGGACCGTAAAGAGGATTGGGAATTCCAAGAAAACGTCGCAATGGCCAAATATGTCGCTATCACACGTGGAGCCCAACTCATTGAATGGGTCAATATGATGGTGGCCAAGCGAGGCTTTTCCGGGAACCTCCGTCTCGACGCAGACATCCATTTAGGGCCCGGCTGTCGAGGAATCGGGTTTCTTTTGTGCCTCCCGTCTCCAAAAATCCATTCGGGTAAAGAAGAAGGTTATTGTCTGTGGATAGGTTCTGAAAAAGAACCTTCTGTCATTTTGACAAAAGGTGATATTGAACTTGTAAGACAATTAAACTCTCCTCTTAAACATGCCAATTGGCATCGTCTGAGGATTGAACGTGTCGACCGCTATATCCGCTGCTATGTCGATGGACTGCTCGTACTCAATTATTTGAGCCACACTCCCCTTTATGGAAATTTTATGGGATTATTGGCACGCGATGCTGATTTTTCAATGCGTGAGATTATTGTTTCCATCAGCAGTCATAATGTCACGGTAAACTGTTTGGCCGTACCTGATGCTTTGCTGGCACATAAAAATTATGAAGAGGCCCTGAATGAATACCGCCGGATCGGCGACTCTTTCCCTGGAAGAGTCGAAAGCCGCGAGGCGCTTTTCCGTGCTGGCGTCACTTTATTAGAGCAGGGGGGCCATCACAAGCGTAAACCTGCAAAAGAGCGTCTTTTACAACTAGCAAATGAAGAGTTTTTTAAGTTGCGCCACACTCCAGGTGCTCCGCTTGAATATCTGGGTAAGTCGCTTATTTATAAAGCAACAGGAGACATTGAAGAAGAGATCAAATGCCTAGAGCTTGGGCTACGCAAATACCGTGAACATCCTCTGACTCCACAGCTCATCGACCATGTGGTCTTCCGCATGCACGAGAGCGCTTATAAAAATCGACGCGCAGCCTATCACTTCACTCTTTTAGCCTTGCAGCTTTTGCCAGAGGTCTTTGAGACGCTTGAAAATGCTGTTTTAAAACATAATTTATTCGAACACTTAGAAAAGCTCTCTTTTATCAAGTTCTCTGAAAAAAATGATCCGATAATCATCAACCTGCTGCAGCGCAGCGCACTTGCTTTTTGGTTGAACAAAACAGATTCTCTACTTGAGATTGCTGAGAAACCGGAGCTTGAATGGGATGGTCTTATTGAGGACATTCTGTTTTATCTCTTAGAACTAGGTAATTTTAATGAGGCAACCTTGCTCCTATCAAGCAATCAAGATTCAATGGACGCCTCTTCAATTGCTATCTGCATCGACGCACTGCGCTTGCCCTTAAAAAAATTTCTCAAGCTCCACTCAGAGCATCTAGAACATCTTCCTCAAAGAGCATTTCATTTCATCTTCCAACACTATTTGGACCAAGGGAATGCAAAAGAAGTGCTTCCTTACATTTTGGAAAGAGAAAAAGTTGAAAAGGACTTTGCATTGCAAGATAGTGCAATGATGCTCGCCATCCAATCTCTCTTATTGCAAAAAAAGCCGAAGGAAGCTTGGAAAAAGCTCCAAAAGCTCCCCAAAGAATCTCTATCGAGTGAAAATCATCCAGCATTCTATTTGAAGGGCTGCGCTCTACAGGCGTTGAAGGGGAAAAAAGCCACATTGGAACATTTTAGCATCCTCTCTCAGGGAAGATATCCTCCCTTGTTTTCCTTGCTGGGACATTACGTAAGAGGAGGTCTTGCATGGAAGAAAACGTGGAATAAAGCGGCTTTTACCTATGAGAAAACTGCGCTTATGCGCCAATTACGTGTTTGGAGGTCCTCATGACTGATCTTTTTGCCCGCCAACCCTTTATTCTCAGCAGTGAAATTGTATATCAGGGATTCGTTAATGTACGTAATGATCATTTGCAGCTCCCAAATGGACCGGATCGATTGTTCACAACTATCCAAACGGAGTTCGATGCTGCTGCAATTGTCGCCGAAACGGAAGATGATAAACTCGTTATCATTAGTGAATATAGGCATGCAGCAAATGAATGGCTCCTTGGATGTCCTGGCGGAAGGCTAGACCCTGGGGAAGATCCCTTAACTGGAGCACAAAGAGAACTCATTGAAGAAACAGGCTATGCTTCCGAAGAATGGGTAGAACTAGGGGCTGCCTTTCCTTTTCCAGGGCTATGTAATCAAAAGATCTATTTCTTCCTGGCGAAAAACGCTAGGTTTGTTAAAACACCGGCACTTGAGCCATTTGAGCTCATTGAACCCCTGATCGTTACTAAAAAAGAGCTTTACCACCAGATTGCCAGTGGTTCTCCTGTTGACGGGATTCTTTGTACGGCTCTAATGTTGCGCAGCCTCTCCAGCTAAGATTAGTTCTATTCCATCAGCGCATAGAGAAGATGGAATTCTTTCTTCTCTTATTTTTCAGTTTTTTTGACTTTTCCCCTCTCTATATGCTAGCCTTGTCTACTCAACAAAGTTGTGAATATGGAAAAAGAAAAAAAAGAGTTGGCAAAGGCCTACGATCCAAAACCCATAGAAGATAAATGGTACAAGTTCTGGGAAGAGGGTAACTTCTTTCAAGCCTCGGCTACCTCGGCTAATCCTGCTTACTGCATCTCAATCCCCCCTCCTAACGTCACTGGGGTCTTGCATATGGGTCATGCCCTTGTCGATACCCTTCAAGACGTTCTTACGCGATGGAAGAGGATGCTGGGCTTCGAAGCCCTTTGGGTGCCGGGAACAGACCACGCCGGAATCTCAACTCAAACTGTCGTAGAGCGCCACTTGATCGCAACTTTAGGCAAGACACGTAAAGAATTTTCTAGGGAAGAGTTTCTCGAGCACGTCTGGAAATGGAAAAAAGAAAGTGAAGACCATATATTACGCCAGCTTAAGAAATTGGGTTGTTCGTGCGATTGGTCCCGACTTTGCTTTACCATGGATGCCCCGCGGAACCGCGCCGTCCGGACTATGTTTAAAAAAATGTTTGATGCAGGCCTTATTTATCGAGGCGACTACCTTGTCAATTGGGACCCTGTCACACAAACTGCCCTCGCTGATGATGAAGTGGAATATGAAGAGAGGCCTTCATTCCTCTGGTATCTTCGCTATCCGATCGAGGATAGCAATGGACAATATGTTATTGTAGCGACGACACGTCCTGAAACATTTCTAGGAGATACAGCCGTTGCAGTTTCTCCAAACGACATCCGCTATCAAAATCTCATCGGCAAAATGCTGCTGCATCCTTGTACGGGTCGTAAAATACCCATCATTGCCGACCACATGGTCGACCCTGCCTTTGGAAGCGGTGCCGTTAAGATAACACCAGCCCATGACCATAACGATTATCAATTGGCCCTGCGCCAGAATCTTCCTATGATCAACATCATGACCCCTGATGGTAGGATCAACGAAGCTGGTGGAGAGTTCTGCGGGCTCTCAATGGAAGAAGCTCGACGCGCCGTTGTCAAAAAATTGCAAGAACTTCATCTAATCGAACGGATTGAACCTTATACATTGCGTGTGGGGGTTTCCTATCGCTCTAAAGCAGTCATTGAGCCTTATCTCTCTCAACAGTGGTTTGTACGTATGAGCGCTTTTAAGGAAAAGCTCATTTCAGCTGTCAAAGACCAACGGGTACGTCTTATCCCTGAACATTGGGAAAACACCTACTTTCATTGGATTGAGAACTTACGTGATTGGTGCATTTCAAGACAATTGTGGTGGGGGCACCGTATTCCTATCTGGTACCACAAAAACGATCCAAGCAAAATGATCTGCTATGATGGGGAAGCTTTGCCAGCAGAAGTTGCCGATTATCCAGACGAATGGGTCCAAGACGAAGATGTACTTGACACATGGTTTTCTTCTGCCCTTTGGCCGTTTAGCGTCCTGGGCTGGCCAGATCAAACGCCAGATCTGAAAAAATTCTACCCTAACTCCACATTGATCACTGGCCATGACATCTTATTTTTCTGGGTCGCCCGCATGATCATGATGGGTGAATATGCTTTAGAACAACCTCCTTTCCCCGAATCGTTTTTGCATGGTCTCATCTACGGCAAGTCTTACTGGCGTCAGCTTAAAGACGGCAGTGTCTCCTACATTATGGGAGACCAAAGGGTCGCCTATGATATGGGAGAAGCCCTTCCGACGGACGTCCACTTTAAATGGGAAAAGATGTCTAAATCTAAAGGGAACATCATTGACCCCCTCGAGATCATCGACAGCTATGGAACCGACGCAATGCGTATGGCACTCTGTGCCAGCGCAACTCAAGCGCGGCAGATCGATTTGGACCGCCGCCGCTTTGAAGAATTCAAGAACTTTGCCAATAAGATCTGGAATGGTGCTAGGTTTGCCTTCATGAATATCCAAGAGCTTGCTCCAGAAGAGCTGGAAAAGGGCCTGGTTATGTCGGAATTAACTTTAGAAGATCGTTGGATCCTCTCTGTAATGAGCCGGACGATCAAAGCCGTAAATGGACATTTAGAAAATTATTACTTCGACCATGCTGCGATGGCAGCATACGACTTTTTCTGGAAAGAGTTCTGTGCCTATTACGTAGAGATCTCTAAACCGTCCCTCTTTGGCAAAATGGGCGATGCAATTCAACGGGATAACAAACGCAAGCTCTTGCTCATCGTCTTAAGCAATGCGCTGCGCCTCATGCATCCGATGGCCCCTTTTATTACTGAAGAACTTTTTGCACAATTGAAGGATCTTTTTGGCAATTGTCAACCCACCGCCGCTCAAGATCCATTCACAAGAGAAACATTAGAGTCTTTACAATCTAAAGCGTGTATCAAAGCTCCGTACCCGCGCGTTATAGATGAAACAATGATCTCTACAGACGTTGAAAGCGAATTCACAATGATGGACCAATTTGTCCATGCTTTGCGCACGATAAGGGCCGAGATGCAATTGCCTCCTTCTGCAGTATCTGACTTGTTTATTGTCTGTGACGCAGAATATGTGTTGCTTGAAACAGTGAAAAAGAACTTCGATATCATCCGTTCTCTTGTCAAACTGGGCAATGTGCAATTTTCCAGCGAAGAACCAAGCGTTCTTCTCAGTGCCGCAGCGTTTGTTCACGGATTTAAATTGATTGTTCCCCTCCCTGCAGAACTGATAGAAAGAGAAAAAGGGCGACTTGTCAAAGAACAAGAAAAGTTGATCCAACAAGAGAATTCTCTTCGCGGGAAGCTTGCCAACGAAGGTTTCGTCAGCAAAGCTCCTCAAGAAATAGTGGATAAATTGCGCAATCAGCTCAATGAAATAGAAGTGCAACTCATAGAGACAACAAAAAAAATAAACGCTCTTATTTCCAATGATTAAGCGTCTGGGGGGAAACGATCGTCTTCCCCTCGTTCTGTGCAATGTTATGTACAATCGTGTGAAATGCTGTAGCTTCAGTAGCAAGTCCTAGAGTTCTTAAACAAGATAGGATACGGGAGATCCTCAAGAAATTGTGGTTGCTGGGTGTGAGCCACACTTGTGTTCTTGCTGCAAAGTTTGGCGCGCGATCGATCTTTGTTGAAAATCCGTTCTGTTGCAACCCATAAAATTGTAGCATTCTGGAAAAGGAACGACGGAGATTGTTTAAAATGGCCGGATCCTTTTTGAAATCGGCGATTGTCTGAGGAGTTAAAGTGGGCGCTGTTGGATTTACTGAACTTGCAACCACTGTAGGAAAAATCCATTGGATATAGCTGTGGACATCTTCTAATTTTTGATCATCCCAGTTCCAGATATCCTGAAGTTTGATGCCATCAATATTGGCAGCAGTCCCCCGGTAAAAATCTATCAAAGTTTCCTGTTTTCCAACAATCCCTCTCAGCGACTTAACACATGATAGAAACACGTCTGCACAAAGAAAGAACGGAGTCGCAACAAGGGCTACCAACGCTGCCATGCATCCTATACCACGGGCACCTAAATTGATGGCCCCCTTTCCCAAAACTTGCCATCTTGCATCAGTGGGCTGTACCGTGAGAATGCCATCTGAAATTACTTTAGATACAGATACCCATGCTTTATTTGTTATTTGAAATTCCATAACTCCTCATTTTATTGAGGACATTATATTAGTTTTTTTTCAATATCTCAACGTCAAAAAATCGATATATTTATTTTTTAAATTAAAGAAAACACAATGACAATTTAGAATTTCAACAGCACAGTCTTCTACCAAAGTCTGTTTGTTCAAAATTCAAGATGGTAACTGTGCTGTTGGAATGTTCTAAAGGTTAAGAGGGGACTTTGAGCCTCTCGCTCTCAACAAGCTTGAAAAAAGAACGGGATTCCGCTGTGACGACCCCAGCAAGGGCGCAGATCGCAATCAAGTTAGGCAATGCCATGAGACCATTTGCAATATCCACTAAAGGCCAAACAATATCGAGATTGAGCAATGCTCCCAAAAGGACCATCGCACAAAAAACAATGCGGTATGGCTTAAGAGCCTTTTCTCCTGCTAGAAATGTAATGCAACGCTCTCCATAGTATGCCCATCCTACGATGGTGGTGTAGCCGAAGAGAACAATACCCAGAGCGACAATAGCGCTTCCGCCTGGGATCACAGAGCGGAATGCATGCATGACAAGTGCCGCGCCGTTCAAAACTCTTCCATCGCCGCCTACAGCGCCAAGAACATCAGTAACTGACAACACTAAGGCTGTAATGGTGCACACGACAAAGCTAGAAAGAAACACGCCTGTCATGGAGATTAAGGCTTGACGTCCTGGAACATCTGTTTTTGCAGCTGCAGCAGCAATCGGTGCGCTACCAAGACCAGCTTCGTTGGAAGAAACTCCCCTAGCAACACCCATTTGGACTGCCGCCATGACCGATGCCCCTAAAAATCCCCCGATAGCAGCTTGGCCATTGAAAGCGGATAAAAAGATCATTTTTAGTGCGTGCGGAATGTGCCCGGCTTTTAGAACCAAAATAATCAGCCCGCCTGAAACATACATCAAGGCCATAATTGGAACTAGGTAGCTGCTGACTTTTCCTATGCTCTTGATCCCTCCCATGACAACAAATATTGTGATGGCAGTAAGGATGATACCTGATGCTAAAGGCGGCACTAAAAAGAGTTCTTGAAGTGCTGCAGCAATGGAATTAGATTGGGTCATGTTACCGCCAAAAAATGCGGAAAATGCTCCACAGGCAGCGAACATCATTGCAAGGCCTTTCCAACCTAATCCCTGTTGGATATAGTACATCGGCCCGCCGCACATCTGTCCGCTTTTGTCAACAATGCGGAATTTCACAGCGAGGATCGCCTCAGCAAATTTAGTAGCCATCCCGATGAGGGCAATCACCCACATCCAAAAGATTGCGCCAAAACCACCTGCTACAATGGCTGTGGCCACACCTGCAATGCTGCCTATTCCAATAGTTGCTGCAAGAGCTGTCATTAACGCTTGGAAGTGGCTAATGTCACCTTCGGCTTCGGCATCTTGTCGTGTAAAGGCAAGTTTCAAAGAATATGTGAAATATTTGAACTGCATCCCTCTTAAACGCCAAGTTAACAACAATCCTGTCCCCACAAGTAAAAATACGAGAAATTTACTCCAAAGGGCCTCATCGACAGATTGCAGGATGTGGATGACCGAAGACTCCAGGTTGCTCATGAAATGCTTTCCTCTAATACAAGTTTGCGTTCTTTCTCCAGCAGTGCTTCAAAACTCTGTGTCTCACGAATCACTACAGGTGCTAAGATGAGCAGCCCAACTAAGTTTGGGAATGCCATTAGGCCGTTCATGATGTTCGCAAATGACCAAACAGATTGCAAGCTGAGCAATGAACCTGGAATGACTATCAATGAGAAAATTAATCGATATAGAAAAACTCTGCGCGATCCAAAAAGGTACACAAAACATTTCTCACCATAGTATGCCCAACCGAGGATCGTCGAATAGGCAAAAGGGATCAATGCGATTGCAACGATAATTCCAGCTCCGGGAATAACTTTGTCAAATGCTTTAGTTGCGAGCAAAGATCCGTTAAGCAACATACCGTCTGGGCCATATTCACCAAGCACGCCTGAAACGGCAATTGCAAGTCCTGTGATAGTACAGACAATGCAAGTTGTAATAAAGACGCTGCTCATAGAAACGAGCGCTTGTCTTCCAGGAGTGTCAGTTTTTGCAGCTGCTGCAGCAATAGGAGAGCTGCCAAGGCCTGCTTCGCAAGAAAATACCCCACGGGAAACACCCATTTGCAATGCGAGCATCAGAGAAGACCCTAAAAAGCCCCCAACTGCTGCTTGTCCAGTAAATGCTGAAGCAACGATTTGGCAAAGCGCTTTGGGAACAAGAGCGATGTTCATCCCTACAATAACAAGCCCGCCTAAAAGATAGAATGCGGCCATTACAGGAACGAGATAGCTAGAAACTTTACCAATACTTTTGATTCCGCCAAAAAGGGCGTACGCAGTAAGTACGGCTAGGACGATGCCGCAAATCTCTGGTGATATGTGGAAGAGGTCTCCCATCGCTTCGCTGACGCTGTGAGCCTGAACCATATTTCCAGTCCCTAAGGCTGTGATCATTCCAATGACTGCAAAAATGATAGCAAGCCATTTTTTATTAGCCCCTTTTTCAAGGTAGTACATTGGCCCACCGCTCATCTCACCTTTATCATCACGGACGCGGTATTTAACGGCTAAGATCGCTTCAGCATACTTTGTCGCCATACCGATCAAAGCGGCAACCCACATCCAAAATAATGCTCCAACCCCTCCGGCTGCAATCGCAGTGGCGACGCCGGCAATACTGCCTATACCAATTGTGGCAGCAAGGGCCGTCATGAGGGCTTGAAAATGGCTAATGTTGATAGTAATAAAATTAATAAGGGAGGTCCCCAGACCCACCGATCGATTACTTCGAGAAAGTTCATTAAAAATTACCTAAAAAATGGATGATAGGAAATTGATACCCGCTTTCACATTTTTTTTCCACTCGATAAGGAGCTATATGCTACATATTCAAGAACTGAAAATTTTTTGCATAGGTTTTTAATGTTTTTTTCCAATTCTCTATCATTAATTTGTTTTAAGAACTTGCAAACGAATATCATATTAATTTTTTATTTTTAGTTGATACAATTTTACCCCTGTGCTAAGTTCTCGTTACTAGGACTAATTAATACACGAGATGAATCTTCCTTCTGCCCTTTCTTTTCGATCACAGAATTTAGCCTCTTTAGGACGCGAGGACTTTATATCCTCCCAAAGAGACTTGATCAAGCGGGTCGTTTCTGGAAAAGATCCGAGGATCGCGCTAGTCCTAGGCCCTTGTTCGATCCACAATTCTGCATCTGCAAAGATGTTTGCCCAATCCCTCAAAAATTTGCAGGACCAAGTTTCTGATACTTTCCTACTAGTTATGCGGACCTATGTAGAAAAGCCTAGAACAGCCTTAGGCTGGAAAGGCTTTCTTTATGATCCCTTTCTTGATGGGACAAACGATATTTTGGCAGGAATTCAACAAACCAGAGAACTCCTTATTGATATTGCTGAGATCGGTGTTCCTTGTGCAGCCGAATTCGTCGATCCTTTCATTACTCCTTATTACGAAGACCTGATCTCTTGGGGGTTCATCGGCGCCCGCACTTCGGCTTCCCCTCCTCACCGTCAACTTGCTTCGCTATTAAGTTTTTCTGTGGGATTTAAAAATGGCCTTGACGGAAGCTTAGATGATGCGATCTATGGTGTTTTGTCTTCTGCATCCTCTCAAGTATTTCCTATGGTATCGCTAGACGGTCATCCTGTGTTGTCAACTAGTAACGGCAACCCTTTCGCCCATATTGTGCTCCGCGGGTCTCTCACAGGAAGCAACTACAGCCGTGACGTCATTCAAGAAGCAGTAGAGAGGCTTGAAATTTTAGAATTGTGCCCACGCCTCATGATCGATTGTTCCCATGGCAATTGTGAGCGGCAATTTGAAAAGCAGGAAGAAGTATTTGTGCGTGTGTTAGAAAATTATTTGGAAGGGAACTACCCTCTTCTTGGACTGATGCTAGAATGTCACATTGAGGAAGGATCTCAACCGATGAAACATCCCATTAAAAATACGGTTTCAATTACTGACCCCTGTTTAAGCTGGGAAACTACAGAAGAAATGATCCTGAATGCGCATGCCCTGTTAAGAGATTACATACCGAACGTGACTCAAAAATCGGATTTCGGATGCGCCAAAACCCCGGGGTTGACCGATCGTAAGCTCGCCTCATATTTTTAATATTAGGCGACTTGAGATCGATCAACCGCGGGAGTTTTCGCGCGGCCCAAATCTGATTTTTGAGTCACGTTCGGTATGTCATCTCTGGACTTGGCTCAACATCAATCTCTTCGTCCTCTTCATAATCAAATTCAGGTTCCTGATCTTGTTCGGGGTTTAATAAAGGGATGTTCTTTGCTCCGAATTCTTGTGTTTCATCTCCATCGATTGTGATCAAGTTGACCCATAGCTGATGCTTCCATTCTTTGAATACTTCACCATCACTTGTTTCTACGACTGCCATGTAAGTGAGGTACCCTTTTTTTTCCTCGAAGTCTTTATCGATCAAGAAAATTTGATGGTGCCCTATGCGGTTGTTCAACGGGATGTTGATAGTCTCATGGGTGTAGTTCCAATAAATAATATCTACTTTGAGCACTGCCCCGCGGCTTAGTATAGATTTTGGCAGCCACCATTCAACAATAAGTTGTTGCCCAAATGGCGGGTGGGCTTGTCTAGGATCGGGAGTTCCGACTTGAGTGCTGGCCAAATATGTGCGGTCAACCATTTGTTGGCAGATAGATAGGCGGCTACATCCCGAAGAGAGCAATGCCCCAAAGCTTAAAAGCATCAAAACTTTATTCATGGATATGATATTATTGCGGCCAATGTACTGTTTGCAAGGAAATATGCGAGAATCAGTGTCCATTGTGATATTCAATGACAGCAAAGACAAGGTGCTCTTAATTCAGAGAAGGGATGTTCCAGTCTGGGCGCTTCCTGGCGGAGGGATAGATTCCGGGGAAAGTCCTGAACAAGCGGCAACTAGGGAAGCCTTGGAAGAAACAGGATGCGCCATCAAGATCGTCCGAAAGATTGCCGAATACCTGCCAGTCAACAGCATGACGAAATTTACCCATTTTTATGAAGGGGAAGTTGTCTCTGGGACTTTGCAACCCAGTTCTGAAACGCTCGACGTTGCCTACTTCCCAGTGGATGCCCTGCCACTGCTCCCCCCTCCATTTGCCCTGTGGATTGCCGATGCGTTAGCAAATCAGCCCCTCATGCGCAAGCCCATCGAAGGTGTGAATTATTGGATCTTGCTCAAATTATTCCTTCAACATCCTATCTATGTGGGGCGTTACCTTCTCACGAAGTGCGGCATCCATTTGAATTCACAAAGAAAATAGAGAATGGACAAAAATGGACATGGTGGACTGTAGTGGACTATGTGGACACACAACAAAACGCGCTTTTGACTTGTCCACCACGTCTATGTCGTCCACTCTTCCCATTCTCCACTAATGTCTAGATAAGTAGAGGGCGTCAAGCCACACTAGGATGCCAAATAGTGCTATCAATGCTCCGGATAGCCTGTTGATCCAAAGAAATGCCTTCGGGCTCACAAGCTTGCGGAAAAATACCATCCCTTCACACAAGATCAGCCACCAAAGACAAGAGCCAATAAAGACCCCGCCAACAACTGTCCAAATTGAAGTGTAATGGAGATCTCCTAACAACACCCCTAGTCCGGCAAATATCGCAGCAAAGCTAAAGATGGTCAAAGGATTGGACAATGTAAGAAAAAATGTACTGATGAAACAATTGAAATATCCACCTGCCTTAAGAGGTGCCGGCTTTTCTGCTGGAGGTGTCATTAAGGTATGAATCCCGAGATAGAGCAAGAATCCTCCCCCAGCGATCCTAAGCCATACCTGATACTTAAGTAAAAGTTCAGCAATGAAGCCTATCCCGATAGCTCCGATCAAAGCAAACACAGCATCGGCAGTAGCCGCTCCTAACCCAGAAAGGGTTCCAGCTAATCTTCCATGGTGTAGTGTTCTTCTGATGCACAATAAGCCAATGGGACCGACAGGCGCCGCAATCGCAAATCCGAGAAAGACCGCTTTAAAAAACAGGGCGAGCAGCATTTGTTAGACCTCTTGCGTAACTAAGGTTCTGTCTATTAAACCATTTTGCGTGGATCAATGAGCTCATCGTATTGTTTTTCGGTCAAATAACCCAACTCTACGGCAGCGGTCTTCAACGTCTTGTGCTCACTGTGTGCTTTTTGTACGACCTTGGCAGCTTTGTCATAGCCAATGGCTGGGTTCAATGCAGTGGCCAACATTAGATTGTTGCCGAGATGGTGTTTGATCTGCTTAAGATTTGGTTCGATACCTACGACACACTTGTCTAAAAAGCTTCTGGAAGTGTCTGCGAGTAAGCGGACTGACTGTAGAAGATTATAGATCATAACAGGCTTGAAAACGTTGAGCTCGAAATTTCCCATAGATCCAGCAAAAGCGATTGTGGTGTCATTTCCAATTACTTGAGCTGCCACCATCGTCATCGCTTCACTTTGAGTGGGGTTGACCTTGCCCGGCATGATCGAAGAGCCTGGCTCATTCTCTGGAAGAAATAACTCTCCAATCCCACAACGAGGTCCAGAACCAAGCCAACGAATATCATTGGCAATTTTCATGAAAGAACATGCGATACGCTTTAGTGCACCGCTCATTTCTACTATGGCATCATGCGATGAAAGCGCTTCAAATTTGTTGGGGGCCGATACAAAATGGTATCCGGTGAGCTCACTCAATACTTTTGCGACTTTTTCAGTATACCCTTTAGGGGTATTGATCCCAGTTCCAACTGCTGTTCCACCAAGGGCAATCTCTGAAAGTGATTTTAGAGCGTTGCGAATAGCTGCAATGCCGTGCTCTACTTGAGAGGCATATCCGGAGAACTCCTGACCTAAGGTAATTGGAGTAGCGTCCATGAGATGGGTCCTCCCTACCTTGACAATGTCGGCAAATGCCGCCGCTTTTTGTTCTAGCCCTTTTTGCAATGCATGCAAATTGGGTAGCAGGGTCTTTTCAATGGCAAGGACAGCGGCAATGTTCATCGCAGTAGGAAAAGCATCATTGGAAGACTGCGACTTATTGACGTCGTCGTTGGGATGGACCGGGACTTTAGACCCGATTTCACCCCCGGCTTTTTGGATCGCACGATTGCTAATGACTTCATTGACGTTCATATTCGTCTGAGTGCCGGAACCTGTTTGCCACACTACAAGAGGAAAATGCTCGTCGAATTTGCCTGCGATCACTTCATCGGCGCTATCGACAATCAAATGCATTTTGTCTTTAGAAAGGGCCCCTAGTTCGCAATTGACAATTGCAGCTGCTTTTTTCACCAAGGCCAACGCTCGGATGACTTCAACTGGCATTCTTTCAGAGCCAATGTGGAAGTTTTCTAAGGAACGCTGTGTCTGAGCTCCATACATTTTGTCTGCTGGGACTTCAACTTCCCCTAGGCTATCTTTTTCCTTTCTGAAAGACATATTTTCCTCAAATAAGCAGCAATGCGAACACAAATGCAAATAGCGAGAACGATTCTACGATACCGAGTGCAGCAAAGCACTTACCAATGATTGCTGGTTGTTTTGCTGATGCTTGTATACCAGATGCTGCGCACATGCCCTGATAGATTGAAGAGAACATGAGAGCTAGGCCCACAGAAACTCCTATACCTATCCCGCTCATTGCAGATAAAGATCCAGCCTTAATGCTATTTTTCATCAGCAACATCAACACAAACCCGTAAATTGACTGGGAAGATGCAACTGCTGACATCCCGATAAACTTACCATGGTTTTCATCTACTCGGCTCATGACGGCGTGAGATGCCATGCCGGCAATACCGCATCCAATGGAACTGCCCACGCACCCTAATCCTAGGACGATTGCGGGCCCAATCATTGAGAAATCCATAACACTTGACTCCTTTGTGTATCAAAACAATAATTATTTATTTGCGAGCTTCCTCATTTAGCCTTGAGTTTTCTTAAGGGGTTGAATAACCTGCCTCCTCCATCGAAGGAATAATGGTACCATTCGAGGAAATTAAGACGGAGCCCATGGATTGCCCCGCCCATAGAAGCCAAAAGGATATTGACGCTGTGGCCCATAAAGGCAATGACAGCCCCTACTGCAAAGCCTACCCCTGCACCCATATCATTAAATGTGCTCGCCATGATCGATCCAGCAAGACCTAATGCGTAAAGGCGCAAATAGGAAAGAACATCGGCGAATACTTGTACAGATTGCATCACTTCTCCTGCGCCTTTCAATCTTTTCTGAATGAGGGCGGCTACAAGGGCAAAACCGATCCCTCCATACAACATTTGAATACCAACTTCTGTTGCAGTCTGTTTGTCAATCCACCCAAGCAAATGAACAAGAGATGTGGCGTTGAGCATCGAAGGAAAAAAAAGATAACCCCCAACTAAAAAAGCTATCCAACCGATATTCGCAATGTTGCGCAAGCAGTACCGCAGTAAAGAAAGGCTAATATGTATTACTCCAATCAAAAGGGAAAATTCTAAAAGAATATTGTCGTTGAACTCATCTAGCAGCTCGTGTAGCTCTTTATTTTCTTTTGGCGGAACGACATTGTATAGTTGCTCTGCTGTAGAGACTTGTTTTATCTCAGGGATCTTAACAGACCATTCTTCATATACGTCGTCGTGAGCATGCATGTGATAGTCGAGCTTCTTATCGACCAAGTGTTGTGTGATCGATGCTTTTGCAAGGGGGTTATCTGGGGAGAGCTTGATCCCAAAATAGGATGAGGTCATGATCCCCCAAACAAAACAACTTGCGCCTAAGAGGACAAATAGCTTGTAAGAGCGCATGTTCCGGCGTACTCCTTCAGGGAATTTCCAGAATAAAAGTCCTGCTAAGGCAAGATACACTAAACCATAGCCGCCATCGTTGACGATCATGGCAAAAAACAAAGCAAAAGCCCAAAGAACCCAAGCGGAGGGATCGCGATCTGTAGTAGCTGGAATATCGTAGATCTTAACAAGGTCTTCTCCAACTTCGATAATTCCTTTATTTTGCATGCACGTTGGAACACGGTCATCGGGATCTATTGCAACCTCTTCAGTGTGGATCTTCAAAGGTTCTATCAGGTGATAGAGATCGTTAATTTTGTTATTGGGCACCCACGCTTCAATGGCAAAGACGGAGCCTTCAATAGGATGGGAAATTTCTCTTTTGGCTTTCTCTAAATGGAAAGAATTGAGCTCTTCTATCAGGGCTTCATGCAAAAAGCGAATATGGCCAGCGTATTGCTTTAGCTCACCTTCAGCTTCTTCAAAAGTTTCTTGAATCATCGCTAAATGATCGCGAAGCTCTCCAACAGAACGGTCTATGCGCATTTCAATCATGCCTGTGAAAAAAACGGGTGCTGGGCTGATAGCGATAAAATAATCTAGGTCATAATCGGTGCCGACATAGATCATGTCTTCAGGAATATTTCCTTCATCACGTTTAGATGTCTTACGGCAGAAAAATTGAATCTTCTTTCCCGATTCGCGCTCGATGTAATGGATATCATCCATCGAAAAATCGCCAAAAGGCTGGACGCGCGCAATCTCAGCATTCAATAGACGCTTTTCTTCGGCAAGTTTTTCGATGTCTCCTTTTAAGGCGAGTATCCTCTGGGCGGTTTTCTTTGCATATTCGAGATCTCCTCCCTTTGTGTAGGGAGGGAGGACTGGAAGTTTGCGAATGATCTTCAACGCACTGACGAGCTGATGGATCGTCGCAGGCAGTTCTACTGATTTTTTTCCAAGGATGCTGATGAACTCAAGAAAACCTTCGTGTTGAGCGCAGGCAAAAAACTCGTCCACATCATCCTGTGTTCCAATAAGGAGGAATTTTTTCATGCCGACAATCATCCCAAACCTCCTTTGCGCTCTAGGATTTTTTTCTTAGACATTTTGGCTTGGCTCACTGCTGCCAATTGTTGGTCTCCAAGGAAGATCTTGATCCGTTTGATATTGTCTTGTGCGCGGGGGATCATCACTTTTTCAAATAAATTGACTCTGATCGATACTTCTCGAAGTTCTTTCTCTAGTGCAGATTTTTTCTCTCGAGCGATTTTGATCTTTTCACGACAAATCAAAAGCTTCTTGACACCATCGATAGCCGCTTCAAGCCAAAGAGGGGTGTCGAAAAGTGCATACCGTTCTTCTTCAAAGATCACTTTCTCAAAGATGGGTATATCAACGCCGGCAATGTTCTCAAACGTCTTTTCCACATCGAAAATTTTGACTGAGGAAAAAAGTTCGCCTGCCCCTCGATCGGTGAACAGGCGGGAATAATAAGCAGCATGGGTTTCTAAAGCTGCAAATTCTTTGAGCAACGCTTCGATCTCCGTCTCGGCATTAAACACTTCAATCTGGAGCAAAGCTTTTTTAAGCTGAAGGGTAGGCAGATACTTCTTCAGTTGAGTCAGTTTAATCTGCTGTACGCGCAGTTCAGTCTTTGTCAGTTTCAGCTGTGCCATTGATTACCGATTTACCGAGGCCAATATTTATCGACTAAGCTCTGTTTTACGCCCACTTCGTTCTTCTCAAAACACTCTGAGAGCGTTTTCCATCCTAGATCGAGAGCTTCTTCTAGAGTGTAATTGACTTCTAAGTTCATCATGCGGTGCTCGAATAGCTCCGAATAACGGAGAAGTTTTTCATCCCATCGAGAAAGCTTAAAGCCCATGCTCTGGCGCTCCCGCGCTTTTTTAGAATCAGCATAGAGACGGATCTGGGCGTTGGCGATGTCGCCATGGTCTTCACGGGTAACCTTGCCTATCACTTGCTGCTTCAAACGTGAAAGGGAACCAAAAGGATCTATCCTTCCGCCGTGCAAATAAAACTGTCCTTCGGTGATATAGCCCGTATTATCTGGGATCGGATGGGTCACATCTCCGCCCGGCATTGTCGTTACAGAGATAATAGTGATTGAACCGCTGCCGTCAATATCTACTGCTTTTTCATACCGGGAAGCAAGGTCAGAATAAAGAGAGCCTGGGTAGCCACGATTGGATGGTACTTGATCCATTGTGATCATAATCTCTTTGATCGAGTCAGCAAACGCTGTCATATCAGTCAGCAGAACGAGGACATTTTTATTTTGAACAGCGAATTTCTCTGCACAGGCCAATGCCATGTCGGGAACTAATAAACATTCGACTGCAGGATCGGTAGCTTTGTGAATGAACATGATCGTTTTATCAAACGATCCTGCGCGTTGGGCATTGTCGATAAAGGCTTGGTAGTCATCAAATCTCAGTCCCATGCCTGCAATGATTACAACGTCAGCATCAGTCTGGTTGGCGATACGCATCAGTAGTTGGTTATAAGGCTCTCCAGCAATGGAGAAAATAGGGATCTTTTGCGATTTCACCAAACAATTAAACACATCAATCATTGGGATATTCGTGCGTACGAGGTCGCGAGGAACAATCCTCCGCACGGGATTGAACGACGGTCCCCCAATGGGAACACCCTCTCCCATAATAGGCGGTCCATTGTCGATAGGATCGCCGGCTCCATTAAGACGCCTGCCTAGCAATGAATCGCTAACAAGTGCTTGCATTTCTCGGTTTAAAAATGTCACGCGATCACTTGTTGAAATCCCTCTGGTATTTTCAAAGGCCTGAAGTGTGACTTTATCGCCATCGATACGCAAGACCGAAGCGTAGATCGCCTTGCCATTTTGTTTGTGGATCCTAGCAAGTTCTCCAAGAGTGATGCCCTTTGCAAGAACCGTGATCAAGTTACCGCGCATATCGACGATGCGGTCATAAATCTTTTTCATCTAATTACCTTGCTAAAGATTCTTCTCGTTTCGAGAAGTTTTGAATTTTATCTTCAATGCGCGCGAATGATTCCTTGTAGCGTTCTGAAGCAAACGGCATAAAGTTCATATTTTTGATCTCATTTTGCAATTCCAGGAAAAAGCTGCGCGCCATATCACGAGACTCAAAAACGAAGTCCGTCTCAAAAATCTTATTGATTAGGAGAAATAAAGGGATCTGACGGTCTAAAGGACAATATGCATCTTCTTTATCAAATGCGTTTTGTTGTAAGTACGCAAACTCATAAAGGTCTGATTTTAGAAATGTGATCATGTCACTCATTGCAATCCCTTCCTCTCCGACAACTTCCATTCTCTTACCAATCTCATCTCCATCTTTCAAGATGCGAGCTGCGCGGCGGATCATCTTTCCCCAACCAGGAGCTCGACGATCGAGTTCTACAGAGACATCTTCGACGTACTTTGTCCAAGAGATCAAAGGATCGATCGCTGGATAGCGACGGGCATCTGAACGCTCTCGAGACAGTCCATGGAACGCACCCACCACAGAAAGAGTTGCTTGTGTCACAGGCTCTTCAAAGTTACCCCCTGCAGGAGATACCGTTCCTCCGATTGTCAAAGACCCGACTTTTCCATTTGAAAGCTCGATAACGCCTGAACGTTCGTAAAAAGCAGCAATTCTTGAACCAAGATAAGCAGGAAATGCCTCTTCCCCTGGAATCTCTTCCAATCTCCCAGACATCTCGCGCATCGCCTGTGCCCATCGAGAAGTAGAGTCAGCAAGCAAGAGGACATCGAGCCCCATCTGGCGGTAATATTCAGCGATCGTTGCGCCCATGTATATCGATGCTTCACGTGCAGCAACCGGCATTGAGGATGTATTGCATATGATGACAGTACGGCTCATTAATGGATCACCGGTATGTGGATCAGTGAGCATAGGGAACGTACGGAGCACTTCGACGACCTCACCAGCGCGTTCGCCGCAAGCGACGATGACAACTAAGTCTACAGAAGAATACTTAGAAAGATGATGCTGCAGGACTGTCTTACCTGCTCCAAATGGACCAGGAGAACAAAACGTTCCCCCTTTTAAAATTGGGAACTGTGTGTCTAGGATACGCATCCCAGTGTCCATCATTTTGGTCGCTTTGATCTTTTCGCCTGCAAAAAGCGGCATCTTGACAGGCCACTTTTGCATCATTTTGAACTCCCTCTCTATTCCTTGGTCCGTAATACCGCGTGCAATGACATTTTCTACTGTGTACGACCCGGGTTTTGCTACGTGTGTCAGTGTGAATTCTTCGGTGAAAGCAAAGGGCACCATGATGTAATGGTGATAGCGGCCTTCCATTGTAGATCCAAGAAAATCTCCACGGCGCACCCTTTCGCCCTCTTTTGCTAAAGGTTGAAAATCCCAATGCCGTTGACGATCAAGCGGAGGTAAATAGACACCCCGACCTAAAAATAGCCCCGTTGCATCGGCCACTTTTTCCAAAGGGTTTTGCAAGCCATCAACGATTGATGACAACAGACCAGGGCCAAGCTCTGCTTCAAGAAGATGCTCAGAAAAGATTACGGGAGTTTCGAGTCTGATGCCGCGTGTGTCTTCGAATACTTGAACCTTGGCTATGTTCCCTGCGATCTCGATCACCTCCGCCTTTAATGACAAATCGCCAACCTGGACCATTGCCACTTCACCTTGCCGGATGTTGCCATGGAATTCTACGTGCAGCAAATTTCCAAAGGCCTTTATTACTTTTCCAAGAGCCCTTTGATGTTCTAAATCTTTCATCGCACACCAGCTGTGTAAGTTTCTAAAATTATCTTTCCTCGTTGAGCATCTATTGCGTACCAATCTTCAACGATAATGAGTTGGGCCATATAACTTAATATCCAGTCCATCGAGAAAAGAGGAGCATCTACAAGTTCTTCGATCTTTTTAAATCGCCACTCTGTGAAGGCTTTATATTTTTGCCATGGGTCTCTGCCTGTAGATTCCAAGATTTCTTTTAATTCCGTGTACTCGATAGGAGGATCATAGGTCTTTGCATCTTTCTGAGCGAGAATCTGTGCCACAATGACATCGGAAAAATCCTCAAATTGCAATTCTTGCGCCATATCACGATTCAATTGTTTTGCTCTTAAGGCCGCAAGCACCAAGCGCCAGCCTCTTTCGAAGTTCAAATAATCCCGCAAAAAACCTTTTTGCTTAGGAATCTCTTCATTGAAATAAGCGGTTAAAAGCCCCCAAAAGTAATGCAATCGATCGAATACAGAGTCATAACGGTCTAGAAAATCAAATACATAATCTGGAAGGACATTATGGATAAGCAAAGCTTCATCGAGCTGCTTCTCATCTAGGTTCCCCCGAGGATCTATTTGCTCTTCGAGCATCAAAGAACGGATATTGTTAAGGTCGACAAAGCGGAAAAACACCTCCGCCTTCTTTCGATCTTCCTTGGTGAGATTAATATCAAGCCGCAATTTCAGCTCTTCAAAAGTAATCTCAGGCTTTTCACCGATCTTCAAAGGAGGAAGCGATGGGGCGAGAAAAAAATAGTTCGCCATAACGTTCGCTACCCTTTTTCGTTGGATCCAAAAAATAATTCGCGGAAATCTTTACGGATAAATTGCATCAACATATCTTTTACCGCAGAATCGGAGATATCAATTGTCATATCTTGTTTATGCAATTTTACGGAAATACCTCCACCTATTGAGCTGATCAGCACGCTTTTTTCTTTGAGGCGTTGCAAAATTGATTGGGCGACAAGCTCATTGACTGCACGAGGATTTACAGCGGATGAAACATATACACTTAAGTCTCCATCTACCCCTTCTTTTTCAAGCGAGTGCAGCACTGCTTCAATGAGTTTCGAGAGCACTTTAGGATCTTGCAGAGGCTGATCGATAATTTTTGCGACTTGGGGTTGAAATAGTTTTCTCTCAATGTCATATTTCAGAGTTTCAACAGATTGCTGCGCTGCTTGTTTCAAAGAAGACTCAGCTGCACTGCGCAACCTTTCAATTTCCGCTCTTGCTTCATGGAGTATGCGATTGGCTTGAGCCTCAGCTTCAGAGACAATCCGTTGAGCTTCCTCCGAAGCTTCAGAGAGGATATGTTCAGCCTGACGTTTTGCAGGCTCTAGGGTCTCATGTCTCAAGACATCGCAAATTTCTTTGACTTTGTCTTTTCCGGATTGCATTCCTTTCATGCTTGACCTTCTTTATCAGTCTATAAAATTGATGATTCTCATGGGGCCTTAAAACCTCACCATGTGAATAGCTACCTCTTTAGAGGTCTTCTACAAGCTCAAGGGCCGCCATTTTCAGAGGATTATTGGCCAATCCAAAAAAAGAATCGAAATTGACCCAAAAGACAATCTCTAAAAGGCCGATAAATGAACAGCGCCATATAATGTAGACACCCTCTAAGTTATTGAACATAGGTGCATATTTTTCAATCAGTTTTTCCCTAGCATGAATCTCTCCTTTCTGCAATAAAGAAATTAGTATTGGTTAATTCACATTAGGTTCTTATATGAAACGATGGATAGTTTTTCTAACTTGCATCTCTATCACATCAACATCACTCCCTGTTTCTGCTGAATCTTTGCAAGATTATGCGCGTCAAACAGATGCTCTGTACCGCAAAGGTGGAATCGATGGGATCTATACTAAAACTGCAACATCCATGTTAGGTTGGGGACTTGGGCTCACAATTGGAATTGCTATAGTCGCTGCCGTCTTACACCAAAGCACAGCGAATTAGAGCCTTCGTTGAATTTTTTAGTTTGAGGGCAGTTTGTTTTTTTCAGTTATCGATCTAAACGAAAATGAAATCTGCCCCGCAATTTAAAAAAAATCAAATACAGGCTCTGAATGCATCGTCTCTCCTTTGTCATCCTCTTGCTAGTTTTGGGAACTATTAAAACCACCTGGGCAGAAAATCGTCTCTTTTGTTCTTTCTTTGTCCCAGACGATTGGACATTAGTCGCAAGTAGAGAAAAAACCCCACTACTTATAAGGTGCATATCCCCTGACAAAAGCTCTTTTGCACCTTCGATCAATCTCACCCATGAGACCATCAACGTATCGCAAATGACCTATCTAAATGCCGTACGTAGACTGACCTTGTCAAATCCATACAATCGTTGGTCGGAGCTAGGATCTATCAAAACAAAGGCAGGAAACGCCGTTTTAGTTGAAATTGAGAGTAGAGATGGCCTTGAGCCCATCCTCCTCCGTCAATGTTTACTTTTCCACGAAGATACAGTTTATGTCCTAACAGCTGGCGGCCTAAAAAAAGAATTAACAAAATGGTCTCACTTTTTTGATGATGCGTGCCGCTCACTATCACTTTCAAGCGATCTTTGTAATTTAGCAGCCTCTGAACATCTACAGTCAACTTTAAGAGAAAAAATTTGTGCCCTCAAAGAGCACGCACAAGATCCAAACTTTACTAGTAAATATTGGGAACCATTTCAGGAGTGGGTCAAAACAGAATGCCCTGAATTAGGAAAATATTGGCATTTTCTCCTCAACCAGAGTATCCTCGAATCTTTATGAGGTTCTAGATGAAAAAAACTATCACTGTCCTTTTAATTGCAACGATTTGCACTTCTGTCTCTGTATGCGCAGAACAACCTGAAGAGAAAGGATCTGTTAAATATGTCAGCAAGGCGACACCTACCTCCTACCTTAAGTCTGCTCAAGGTAAAAAATGGCAAAATGCCGCGATTGCTATTGGAGTAGCTGCTGTGGCAATTGCCACTGTCGTATTAGTCGCAAATAATCAATCAAAATAAACGAGAAACACCGATGAACAAGCTTGAACAGCTCAAAAAGATGACCACAATTGTGGCTGACACAGGTGAATTTGAAGAAATAAAAAAATACCACCCTCAAGATGCAACGACCAACCCCTCGTTAATTTTAGCCGCTTCTACCTTACCTGAATACCAATTTCTCATCGAAGAAGCACTCACTTATGGTAAAAAAATTGGCAAGAACCGTGCTGAATCTGTCACAGCTGCTTTGTTGAAGATCTTCGTCAACTTCGGCATAGAAATTCTAAAAATTGTCCCTGGAAGAGTCTCAACTGAAGTCGATGCCCGCCTTTCGTTCGATATCGACGCCAGCATTCAAACTGCAAGACGCTTAATCGGGATGTATGAGTCTGCAGGGATCCCGCGTGAAAGGATCTTAATTAAGTTAGCTTCAACTTGGGAAGGAATCCGTGCTGCAGAGATTTTGGAAAAAGAAAAAATCCATTGCAACATGACGTTGATGTTCAGCTTAGCCCAAGCAATTGGCTGTGCAGAAGCTAAAGCAACCCTAATCTCTCCTTTTGTGGGCAGAATCTTAGATTGGTATAAGAAAAGCACAGGTAAAGAATACACTGCGCAAGAAGACCCAGGTGTGTTATCTGTTACGCACATCTACAATTACTATAAAAAAATGAACTATAAGACCCAGATTATGGGCGCTAGCTTCCGCAACAGTGGAGAAATCCTAGAATTAGCAGGATGTGACCTGCTCACGATTGCACCTAAATTGCTAGATGAGTTGCAAAAAACTGAAGGTACAGTTCCTCGCAAACTCGATCCAAGCCAAGCTCAAAAAATGGACATTCAAAAAATTGCGATTGATGAGAAGGCCTTCCGTTGGCAGTTATGTGCTGATGCCATGGCAACTGAGAAGTTGTATGAAGGGATTCGTAAATTCGCAGAAGATATTGTAAAACTCGAAAAGCTCATTGAGCAAAGGATCTAGTCTCTTGAATTAATCTCCCCAGAGTCCATAACTCTTGGGGAGATTAAAATTAAAAACTTAAACGCCAGAATTATTTGTTTTTTGTTCTGTTGGAGAGCTCCACATTAAAACGTCTCCGAGTTTGCCTACCAGGCCCCCAGATACCGTCCCAAATATAGTTCCAAACGTAATTAATGCTACTTTCTCAGGATAAGATAGAACAGAAGAATACTCTAATGTTTGCGTCAGAGCATATGACATTCCCCCACCGAATACCCCCGAGAAAATACCTCCTATAACTGCAATTTTATTGTCATATAGCTTTTTTATGCATTGCGAACTTCTAGATTCATATTGATTTGCATTTGAGACCTTACTAATTTCCATATAAGAATACTCCGCAATTTATGATGTTTAAAATATAGACAAAGACAGAAATATTAAACACTGAATAACATCCCTGAAATTGATCATTCTATGTTCAAGCTAGAAACTTTACACTTTCTGACTATCCTTATTAGTTGGAAAAACACTGCTACTTAATACTACATCAGCGACTTTTCCTAACGTACCGCCTAAAAGCATCCCAAATGCCGTCATTCCTGTTACTACAGGTGCCACAAACACAGGAGACAGCACATTCGATGGGAATAATATTGCCGCCGCGCCTCCTCCAAGTGCACCTGTAAATAGGGTCCCTAGGATAGTCAACTTATTGTCATAGCACTTTTGCACACATAGTGCTGGTAAACAAAAACATTTTTGAGAACTGCATACATCTAAACTAACAGCCATATATTTTGCCTCTGTATTATTTAAAAAAAAGCACGGAAAAATATTTTAGCAATCTCTATGAATTATTTACACACAAATATTTAGACAGGAAAAGTAACTCCGTCTTTCTACTTTTGAAGCAAGCAATAAAACTGGTTGTTAAACAGAGGTTACATTTTCAGAAACAGCAAGACATTATTTTATATAGAGAATGCATCTTATCATTTCCCTTTCTTCGTTATTCGAAACGAGCAAGACCTTTTTCTTTGCTCTTAGTGAACATCCAATAGAAAAATGCTATCGAGATAGAAAGATAAATGATGTTCAGCAAAATACTGAAGCCAAAATCTCTTATGGAAAAAGTCCCATCGCGCAATACCTGCCTCATCCCTTCGAAAATATAAGTCGTTGGCAAAGCATAGGCGATTTTTTGTCCCCAAACAGGCAATGCGCTCACGGGATAATACACCGCACTAAACGGCGCTATCAAATACGCCATCATCCATGCGAGCATCTGTACCCTTTGGCCATAACGGACAATAATTGCTGAACTAAAAAAGCCCAGAAACCAACCACTCAACATTAATGAGACCATAAACGGGAGAAAAGCCCAGCCTACCCTAAATACATTCAGCGAATACATGAGATAAACAATTAAGGCTCCAAACAGAACAGTGAGAATGATCTTGATCACACCAATTAACATTAACGCGCAGACCCATTCACGAATTTTTAATGGAGTAGCAAACAAATTGACCATGTTGCGGCTCCAAAATTCTTGGAGCAAGTTGACTGAAACCTCATAGTTTCCTCTCCAAATAATCTGCCACAATACAAGCCCTGTTAAAATAGCTAATGCAAGATTAGGAATATTATCTTGCTTTTGGATCCATACGCTAGTTATCCCCCAGACAAAAATATCAAGGGCCGGCCAATAAAAGAGGTCACAAAACTGGTCCATCTTTGCGAATAAGTATAAATAGCGCATCGTGGTAGCGCGAATACGGCTCCAGCTCATTGTGGCCTCCTTCTAGACATGGAAAGGAAGTAGTCTTCCAACGTCGGTCTAACGATATCAATGTGGGTATAAATGACGTCCGCGAGAGCTAAAGCACTCAGGAGCCTTGCAACATCAGTCTCATCAAGCTGCAGTTCAAGAGAACGGTGTTCAATGCGATAAGCAAAACGCATTTTCTCCGTGATCGCTTGGGCCCGCTCGAGCCCCTCTACCACTTGTAGGATAACTTTTGATGTGGAAACGCTTTTCGCAAGGTTCTCAGGGATGTCATCGGCAACAATTTTCCCATCTTTCATAAACAGCACCCTGTCGCACACTTCTGCAACTTCAGGCATTTTGTGTGATGTAAAAAGTATAGAAATTCCATGCGCGTCGCGCTGCTCAACAACAAATTGACAGACTTCTTGAGCGATCTCGGGATCTAAAGATGCTGTGGGCTCATCTAAGAGGACCACTTTTGGCCGCACCATAAATGCCTTGACCAGCATCAAACGGGTTATCTGGCCAGCGGAAAGAGTAAATACCTCCTCCTTGCGTTTGCCTGCGATGCCAAAGCGCTCCAACAATGCAACCATGCGCAGTTGAAATTCCTTCTCTGGAATACTGTACAATCCTGCAAAAACCCTTAGGTTCTGCTCAATTGTCAATCTTCCAGGCAAGCTGATATACGTGCTAGCAAATACCACTTGATTTAAGATCTCTGAACGGTGGCGTTTAAAATCCTTTCCAAAATAGAGGATCTCCCCAGAGGATGGCGTTAGAGCGCTCAAAAGCATTTGTATCGTAGTCGTTTTACCAGCCCCATTTGGGCCAAGTAAGCCCAAAATTTCCCCTTCTTTGAGCTGAAAGGAAATATTATCGACTGCGACAAAATTACGTTTACCCTCTTTAAACTCCTTACGCAAATTACTCGTAACTAAAACCATATAATTAACTTGTTAAACAAATAAATAAATAGTACAATTTTTATAAATTACATTCAAATGTAATAATAAAATTATGACAATACATAATAGCTACAACTTTCACATCGACAATTTATCTGTCGAAATAGTTTGGAACATTGGTTCTTATTTAAAAATTGATGAGGCATTAAATTGGTCTCAAACTAGCAGCCATTTTAAGGAGCTACTATTTTCAGAAGATTTTCTCAAGTATCGTTTAATTCAAAATTTTCCGCTACTTAAAACAATACAGAGCTCCTTCATAGTACCTTTTGAATCACAAATACCCGATTTCTGGACATCCGTTTCTATTTGTTTAGCTAACGGAAAAACATCCCCTAGTCCGCTTAGCTTAAAAATTACTGCTTCCTCTTTAAAATGTTTACCTCCAATTTTTGCTAAAATGCCGAACAAAGGAAAATCAATTTACTTGATTTCGAAAAACTTGGATTCGTTAAATTGGGGTAATTCTGTTCGATATTTTGCACATATTATGAAGACTTTTCAAGCGAAATTAGACCTAGAGTTTGATCTTAAGATTTTTAATCAAAAAAAGGAACAATATGAAACAACTCTAGAAGCGTCTCAAAAAGCACTTGCTCTTAATCAGATGTATGAAATTGCAGAAAAACATCGCTCTCATAACATACCTGCTTTTTCGTTTGGTGCGCCAAGAACAGTTAATATGGCTAGCTATATAATGCATTGTGCTGATTATGCCAGCAACTTTTCACTTGCCTTGATTTTCAAAAGACAGGCTAACTTATTATGCTCGGCTGACTCAGAATTAGATGTTGAAAAAATTCTGATGCAAAATTGGCATACGTCAATTCCAAACCTAATTCCTTCTGAAGCTTTTTTTGAAGAAAATAAAAAGACTATTGTGTCTTAAGCACAATAGTCTTTTATTTTGAGACCAATAAAGAATTAATCGTTAAAGCTTAATACCAATTCTTCACGTCCTTCACGATCAACATACTTCTCAATACGCTCATTGAACTCTACAAAGCCAGTTCCACCAGGGATCATATGGCCCATAATCAAGTTCGATTTAAAATCGAGCATAAAGTCTGTCTTACCTTCGGAAGCAGCATCTGTAAGAACGCGGGTTGTTTCCATGAATGACGCAGCAGATACGAAGGAATCCGTGCCAAGAGACGCTTTAGTGATACCGAGGAGGACTGGAGCTGCTTGCGCAGGCCGCCCGCCTTCTTCGATCACCTTACGGTTCTGTGCATGGAACACTTTCTTATCAACGTCTTCTTGGTACAAGAATGTGGTATCACCTGGATCGGTGATGCGCACTTTCTGTAACATCTGACGAACGATAATCTCAATATGCTTATCGTTAATGTCAACACCCTGCAGACGATAAACTTCTTGGACCTGATTGACTAGATACTTCTGAAGCTCACGAACGCCGCAAATCGCTAAAATTTCCTGAGGAACGACGAGACCATCTGTGATCTGCTGACCTTTGACGACGTGATCTCCTCTTTGGACAATCAAGTGCTTTGTTAAAGGGATCTGGTGCTGTTCTTCCATTCCAGAGGCTTCATCACGGACAACGACAATACGCTTGTTCTTCTGAACACCGCGGAAGTCGACTATACCATCGATAATAACAATTTCGGCTGCATCTTTTGGACGGCGTGCTTCGAAAAGCTCGGCAACTCGTGGAAGACCGCCTGTGATGTCTTTTGTCTTGATTGCACCTCGGGGCAAACGAGCAAGCAATGTACCAGCTGCGACATGCTGCCCTTCTTGGACGGAGATGACCGCGCCAGAAGGCATCGCATAAGTTCCGATAAGCTCTGAACACTCACGGTCAGCATAAATGATGATCTGCGGGTGCAGCTCACCTCGATGCTGCTTCACGATAAGCTCAGATTGGCCTGTTTGCTTATTGACGTCGCGCTGGGTAGAAATACCTTCGACGAGGTCTTCATACTGCACGTATCCAGGCCTTTCGCATATGATCGGAATGTTGTGCTGTTCCCAAAGCGCTATCTTAGATCCACGTTTGACTTTAGCACCATCTTCTAAGAAGATCGCCGTACCCAGCTCGATCGGGAAAGTCTGTAGAGGTTCAATTGACTTCGTCGCCAGAAGCTTTTTGTAATCGTCTAATGCACGACCTTCATCGCGGACAATATGGAGCGAGCCGTTTTTATTCAGAGCAATCCATACACCTTCTTCATTGCGCACTGTGCGCAAACTGTCATAGATTAAGACACCATCATGGTCGGCAATCAACTCTGGGCTTAACTGCGCAGAAGCGATACCACCCAAGTGGAAGGTTCTCATCGTGAGCTGTGTTCCAGGTTCACCGATTGACTGAGCAGCAATAATACCAACTGCTTCGCCAAGGCCAACTTGACGGCCATTTGCAAGGTTTAATCCATAGCACTTGGAGCAAATACCACGCTGCGTCTCACAAGTAAGAGCTGATCGAATACGGACGGTCTCAATACCTGCATCATCGATAGCCTGTGCTTGGTCGATGTTGAGGATATCTCCAGCACGAGCAAGAACCTTAGTACGATCGCCGGGCTGATAGATATCATCGCAAGAAGTACGTCCGAAAATACGATCGCGAAGTGGCAGTAGTTCCTCTTGTCCCTGCTTGATTGCAGAAACTTCGATCCCGTTGAGGGTCCCGCAGTCTTCCTCCATAACGATCACATCCTGTGAAACATCAACGAGACGGCGTGTCAAGTATCCTGAGTCAGCAGTTTTTAACGCGGTATCGGCAAGACCTTTACGAGCACCGTGCGAAGATATAAAGTATTCAAGAACACTTAGACCTTCGCGGAAATTCGCAGTAATCGGAGATTCGATAATTGCACCTGATGGTTTCGCCATCAAACCGCGGAGCGCACCAAGCTGACGCACTTGAGATTTGTTACCACGAGCTCCAGAGTCCATCATGAGGAAGAGCGGATTGAGTCCAGACTTTGTCTCGCTAATCAACTTAAAAAGTTCTTCTGAGAGTTTGTCAGATATTTCAGTCCAAATACTGATGATCTTAGAATGGCGCTCTCCGTCAGTAATAATACCGTCTTCATACTGCTTTAAGACAACTTCAATGCGCTTGTATGCATCTTCGATCATCTTGCTCTTGTTGGTAGGTATGCGCACGTCGCAAATACCCATTGAAATGGCAGCTTTTGTCGCTTCTCCAAATCCTACGTTTTTCAAGTTGTCTAAGAAACGAACAGTCGCCTCTAGGCCCACTTTTTTATAAGTTTCCAAAATCAATTCACTAAGCTTTTTCTTTCTCAGTGCATAGTTCTGAAAGCCAAGCTCCTTAGGAACAATAGTATTGAAAATCACACGTCCAGGGGTTGTCTCAATAATACCATGATCAAGTTGTAGCTTAATTTTTTCATGGATACGTAAACCTCTTCCTAGTTCATCGCGGCGGTTAGCATTATTCAAGTGGTCTTTCTCTCCACCCTTTTCAAACCAATTATAACTGTTGCCTGAACGCATCGCCATTAGCACTTCGTCCATGCTGGTAAACACTTTGGTCTTTTTACCATGCTCTTCAGCGATGTAAAGCGGATCGTACATTAAATAGTACAGGCCAAGGATCATATCCTGCGAAGGGACAGTTACTGGTTTACCAGAAGATGGCAAGAAGATGTTATCAGGAGCCATCATCAACAGTTTTGCTTCAAGCTGAGCTTCTACAGATAAGGGAACGTGGACCGCCATTTGGTCACCGTCAAAGTCTGCGTTGAATGCCGTAGTGACAAGAGGATGGATCCTGATCGCTTTTCCTTCAATAAGGACAGGCTCGAATGCTTGAATTCCTAGTCTGTGCAATGTGGGCGCACGGTTTAGCAATACAGGGTGGCCTTTGATGATCTCATCCAGGACATCCCATACTTCCGGCGCTTGTTTCTGGATCATTTTCTTAGCAGAACGGATCGTGTATACATACCCGCGGTCTTTCAGGCGACGGACGATAAATGGCTCAAAAAGTTCCAACGCCATTTGCTTCGGAAGTCCACACTGATTAAAACGGAGTTCAGGACCGACTATAATTACTGAGCGGCCAGAGTAATCAACACGTTTACCAAGAAGGTTTTGGCGGAATCGACCTTGCTTTCCTTTCAACATCTCTGAAAGAGCTTTTAACGGTCGGTTTCCTGCTCCCATTACCGGATGGCCATGGCGTCCGTTATCAAATAGAGCATCGACCGCTTCTTGTAACATTCTCTTTTCGTTACGAACGATCACATCAGGCGTTTTTAGCTTGAGAATTGCTTTCAGACGATTGTTGCGGTTAATGACCCGACGGTACAAATCGTTAAGGTCTGATGTAGCGAATCGCCCACCATCAAGAGGTACTAAAGGACGCAGTTCAGGTGGGATTACAGGAACTCTCGACATCACCATCCAATCTGGACGGTTAGGCGATGCAGTGAAACCTTCAACGATCTTCAAGCGCTTCGCAATCTTCATGCGCGCTTGCATAGACTTAGTCTTGCGCAACTTTTCCTTTAAATCGGTGACAAGCGCGGGAAGGTCCTCTTTCTCAAGAAGTTCGCGGATCGCCTCACCGCCCATTCTGGCAATGAAAGCATCGCTCCCCCATTTTTCTTGAGCTTCGCGATATTCGACATCGGACAAGAGCTGTTTCTTTTCAAGAGTCGTACGCCCCGGATCGAGGACAACATATTCTTCGTAATAAATCACCCGCTCTAGATCGGTCGATGACATGCCTAAAATATTGCCTATTCGAGATGGCATTGTCTTGAAAAACCATATGTGGACAACAGGCACCGCTAATTCGATATGAGCCATGCGCTCGCGTCGAACTTTGGACAGCGTAACTTCAACACCGCAGCGATCGCAAACTATCCCTTTATGTTTAATCTTCTTATATTTACCGCATGCACATTCCCAATCGCGTGTTGGCCCAAAGATCTTTTCACAGAAAAGACCACCTTTTTCAGGCTTGAAAGTGCGGTAATTGATCGTTTCTGGCTTTTTGATTTCACCACGAGACCATTCATTGGCGATCACATCATCTGATGCGATTTTTATCGTCAACTTATCGAATTCTGAATCACGCATATCTTGATCTGACATGTATTACATCTCCCCCATTATCATTCTGCGCGTTCAGTGCGCACATCCAAACACAGACCTTGCATCTCTTTTACGAGAACATTGAACGATTCCGGCGTACCGGCAGTCAGGAAATTTTCTCCCTTGACGATAGACTCGTAAATACGAGTACGTCCTGCGACGTCATCAGATTTAACAGTGAGCATTTCTTGCAATAGGTAAGCAGCTCCATAAGCTTCAAGCGCCCATACCTCCATCTCACCGAAACGCTGACCACCCATCTGAGCCTTACCACCAAGCGGCTGCTGTGTGACAAGTGAATAGGGACCGATCGAGCGTGCGTGGATTTTATCGGCGACAAGGTGGCTCAATTTCAAAATATAGATATAACCTACGACAACGCGGCCGTCAAAGCGCTCCCCTGTACGTCCGTCATAGAGATATGTCTTACCGTCATCTGGCAATCCGAGTTCGCGCATCATTTCCCAAATCTTAGATTCTGGAAATCCTTCAAAAACCGGGCTACGAACATAAATGCCCGCGCGCTTTGCAGCAAATCCTAAATGAGTTTCGAGCAGCTGGCCCATGTTCATCCTCGAAGGTACCCCTAGAGGATTAAGAATAATCTCTACCGTTTGACCATTCGGTAAATACGGCATGTTAGCTTCTGGGACAATTTTCGAGACAACCCCTTTGTTTCCGTGTCGTCCAGCCATTTTATCGCCAACTTGCAACTTTCGCTTAGATGCGATGTAGACTTTGACTTGGCGGATAACTCCTGGATCAAGTTCAGTATCACCTTTACGCATGAACTCTACTTCTGTCTTATGATGAGATTGCAATGTTTGAATTGCGGTATCGTATTCCAGCAGGAGTTTTTTCAATGCATCATAAGTTTCATTAGAAGACATCAGCAGATCTTCAGCCTTTTCGGCTTCCAGAGACTCTATCATATCTTGAGAGATAACTTCCCCTTCACGGATCAGAATGTCTCCAGTTTTGCGGTGCATGATCGAATCCGGCGCTTGCTCACCGAGCAATAACGCTCCTAGCTTCTCGTGGAATTCGATGAGAAGCTCAGCTTCTTTTGTCTTGTAATCACTGTGAATGTCTTTAATCCTTGATGCCTCTTCAACAAGCTCGTCATCTGTCTTAGACAAACGGTCTCTTCGGCTAAATACTTTAACATCCATGACTACCCCTTCAGTTCCTGGAGGAGCAGTAAGAGATGCATCTTTTACATCAGCAGCCTTTTCACCAAAAATTGCGCGCAGTAAACGCTCTTCAGGAGCGAGCTCTGTCTCTGATTTTGGAGTGATCTTACCAACAAGGATATCGCCGGGTTTAACTTCAGCGCCAATCCGTATAATGCCATCTTCTCCAAGATTAGACAGCGCTTCTTCGGAGACATTGGGTATATCGCGTGTGATCTCTTCTTTTCCGAGCTTGGTATCACGTGCAGTCAACTCAAACTCTTCTAGGTAAACAGAAGTATAGTAGTCTTCACGGAGGAGTTTTTCAGAAATGATGATCGCATCTTCAAAATTGTATCCACACCAAGGCATAAAAGCGGCAAGTACGTTCTTTCCTAATGCAATCTCTCCTTTATCAGTTGCGGGACCGTCAGCTATCACGTCACCCGCAATAATAACATCACCAGTGTCGACAAGAGGCCGTTGGTTAATGCTGGTTCCAGCATTTGAACGGAGAAACTTTTTCAAATAATATGTTTTTTTATTGAGGGGGTTGGACTTAGCAGCAATGACGATCTTAATACCGTCGACATATTCAACTGTGCCATCTTCTTCTGCAACAACCACTGCTCCAGAGTCCCTAGCGCCGCGCAACTCGAGGCCAGTTCCTACTAAAGGCGCGTCGGTAATGAGCAAAGGAACAGCTTGACGCTGCATGTTCGAACCCATCAAGGCGCGGTTGGCATCATCATGCTCAAGAAACGGTATCAACCCAGTTACAATAGAAACTAACTGCTTTGAAGAAACGTCCATGTGGGTGATCTTGCTTGTTTCGATCTTGAAAGATTCACCACGATACCTAGCCCAGCAAATAGGCTCTTCGAACATATTAAGATCGTCGAGCTTGGCAGAAGCCTGAGCGATGATACAATTCTCTTCTTGATCGGCTGTCATGTACTCAATCTCGTCTGTGACGACGCCATCGCGTACGATTCGATACGGAGTTTCAATGAAGCCAAATTCGTTGATCTTTGCAAACGCTGAAAGCGATGTGATCAAACCGATGTTCGGTCCTTCAGGAGTTTCGATTGGACAAATCCTTCCATAGTGGCTTGTGTGCACGTCGCGTACTTCGAACCCTGCACGCTCACGATTCAAACCGCCTGGCCCGAGAGAAGAAAGACGGCGTTTATGCGTTAGTTCTGCTACAGGGTTAGTTTGATCCATAAATTGCGAAAGTTGTGAGCGTCCAAAGAAATCTTTTAAGACACCAGCGAGACCTTTGGCAGAAACCACTTTTCCAGGAGTAAGTGTATCTGATGAAAAATCAAACAAATTGATTCTTTCTTTGATGATCTTTTCCATGCGCGCCAAACCGATGCGGCACTGGTTTTGGATCAACTCACCTACAGAGCGCACGCGACGGTTTCCGAGGTGATCGATATCATCGACAAGCGCGTCTTCATCGCCTCGTTTCAGACGAATCAAATATTTGAGCGCGTGGATGACATCTTCTTTTCTTAAAGTAACGATCGCTAGATCTTCATCGGTTGTTCCAAGGCCAAGTTTACGGTTCAATTTGTAGCGGCCAACTCTTCCAAGGTTATAGCGTTTCGGATCGAAGAAAAGTCGCATAATTGCCGATCGCGCATTAGAAAGTGTTGCGGGCTCGCCCGGACGGATTTTTCGGTAGAAATCTTTTAATGCTGTTTCGTAAGAATCGGTCGGATCTTTTGCAAGCATTTTGATTACAGGGCTTGTCTCATCTGCATCTTCTGCAATACGCACTGCTGACACGCCTGCATCAAGCATGCGTTTGAGCATCGCAGTGGTCAATTTCTCTGATGCTTTACCAAAAACAACACCTGTCTCTTCTTCAACTACATCTTCTGCGAGAATTTTACCTACGAGCTTAGTAAAGTCTTTGTCGGAACGGATCTTCACTTTCATCGTATTAAAAAACTCTTCGATAATATCAGCATCTGTAGAATAACCTAAGGTGCGGATAAAAGAAGTTGCGAGTATTTTTCTACGGCGTTTTTTTCTATCGACATAGATATAAATTAAATCGTTGGTGTCAAAAGAGGCCTCTAACCAGCTTCCACGATATGGAATCATGCGGAAGGAATAGAGCATATTGCCTTTTGAATGACGCTCTTGCTCATATGAAATGCCAGGTGAGCGGTGCAACTGAGACACAATGACCCGTTCTGCACCATTGATAATAAAGGTGCCTTTCTCGGTCATTACAGGGATAGTGCCCATGTACACTTCTTCTTCTTTGATTCCTGTCTCATCTGTAAGTCTGAACTTAACTTTTAATGTGACATTATATGAAATTCCACGACGGATACATTCGTCTGGAGTGTACTTAGGAACTCCTAAATTGTAGGAGAGATACTCAAGAATTGTCTTTTCATCGTACGACTTAATAGGGAAAATTTCATTAAAGACTTCTTGTAGACCTACATTTTCACGTTCGTGCGGCAACTTCTCTGCCTGCAAGAACTGCTTATAGGACTTGATCTGAACCTCGATTAGGTTAGGAAGATCGATAATCTCTTTTTCTTCACGGAAACTTACTCGATGAGGCGCCCGTTTTAGCATCGAAATGGCTCCTAATGTACATTATTTTTGAAATCGTTACAGCTACGTCCATTGGTATGAGCAAAAGGACGGAATGTTAAAGTAATTGGACCAAGCAAAAGCGCGTTTGGCAAAGGATTAAAAACGTACAGTATTAAATCAGAATAGGATGTCGTATTAATGGCGCAAACGCTATCAGCACGCAGCAGCCATGAGATGACTCCACGGAATACAGTAAAAGTCTGCTCAAGTTTGCTCATTTTATCTGCAATTACCTGGAAAGTTGTGACAAGATCTGCTTAAAAACAAAAAGATCATGCCGAATAAAACAAAATTTGTCAATACACAATATAAATTTTAAAGCGCGCTGAATTTCTTCCGCGAGCTTAAATACAAATAAGCAGCTGCCCTTTAAGGGCAACTGCTTAAGTGCGATAAGCAACCGATTAAAGTCCTTTGAGAGTAACTTTTCCACCAGCTTCTGCAATCTTTTTAGAGATCGCTTCAGCTTCAGCTTTTGGGCAAGTTTCCTTGAGAACTTTCGGAGCGCCATCAACGACATCTTTCGCTTCTTTGAGGCCAAGACCTGAAATTTCGCGAACGATTTTAATAACGCCAATTTTTTTATCTTGTGGAACTTCCTCAAGAGTTACGCTGAACTCTGTGGATTCCGCTGCAGGTGCAGCAGCAGCCCCGCCAGCAGCAGGGGCAGCAGCCATCATTACAGGAGCAGCAGAAGCTTTAACGCCCCACTTTTCTTCGAGAGCTGTTTTAAGCTTTGCCATATCGAGCACGCTTAATTCGCTTAAAAGATCTACGAGTTTATCAATATTTTGGGTACTCACGACACTACCTCTCTAATTGCAAAAGAACTATTGTTTTTGACTTTTATTTTCCAAGCAATACAGCGCACTAGTAAGCAGGGCTTCCATGACAGAAAGCGTCTGGCTAAGTGGAGCTTCAAGCAGCCCAAGGAATTGCGAACGCATTTCCTCTTTGGATGGCAGTTTGGAAATTTGCACAACATCACTGGCCGAACACATGTTACCGTCGAAACGGCCGCCAATTACGTGGAAAATTTCTTCATTGTCTTTGCTGAACTGAATTAGGGTTTTTATCACATTGACTGGATCGCCCATCGAGAAGACGATGCCAATGTGCCCATCTAATGTATCTTGGTCAAATTTAATTTCGGACGCTTCAGCCGCCTTGAGAAAAATTCTCTTGCGCACGACTTCAAAATCTCCACCAGCACCTAAAAGTACAGATCGAAATTTCGAAGCGAGGTTGGGGTTAAAACGCTCGTAGCGAGTAATAATCAGGGCGTTAGATCCTTCGATCTTGTCCTTGATTTCGTCTAAGAGTAGCTGTTTTTCCTGTCTCATACACTCCAACCTTTAAAATTCAGCAAGTTTGCTGAGGTCGACTTTAAGTCCGGGGCCCATAGTCGATGAAATCGCTAGGGATTTAAGGAATTGCCCCTTGGCTGATGCAGGTTTTGCTCTCAAAACGCTGGTCAAGTAAACTGTAATATTTTCAACTAGTTTCCCAGTTTCAAACGACAGTTTTCCAACCATGTTATTGATGGAACCGCTTTTATCGACTTTAAACTCGATTTTTCCGCCTTTAATTTCAGCGACAGCTTTTGCTACATCATTGGTAACGTTACCTGCTTTAGGAGTTGGCATAAGCCCTCTTGGTCCTAAGACCTTACCAAGCTTACCAACTTCCCTCATCATGTCTGGGGTCGCTACGACAGCATCGAAATCCGTCCAACCATTCTTCACTTTTTCGAGCAGCTCGTCTGTACCAGCGTAATCAGCGCCAGCGTCAAGGGCTTCTTTCATCTTGTCGCCCCTAGCAAATACAACGAGTCTTATACTCTTACCTGTTCCGTTTGGTAACGAAACAGTACCGCGAACTTGTTGGTCCGATTTTCGAGCATCGACACCAGTAGTTAGTGACACCTCAACGGATTGATCAAATTTAACCGGAGGGCACTTTTTCAGAATTGCGATAGCTTCCTCAATCGAATAGATCTTCTCTGGATCGAAGAGTTTTGCTATCTCCTGAAATCGTTTGCTCTTTTTTGCCATTGTTTTTTAGCCTTCTACAATGTCAACACCCATCGAACGGGCAGTCCCTTGGACGAGCATCATTGCTGCGTCTTCGGAATGGACCCGCATGTCAGGGTACTTACGTTTTGCAATTTTCCTAACTTGCGTTTTTGTGAGTTTTCCCACTTTATCACGGTTAGGAACTTTAGAACCAGATTCGATGCCAATCTCTTTCAAGATCATTCTCGAAACCGGAGGTTCTTTTGTGATAAACGTAAACGTTTTGTCTGCAAACACAGAGATTTCGACAGGGAGGACATCCCCAGCACGATCTTGCGTCTTGGCGTTGAATTCTTTACAGAACGCCATAATGTTCACACCTGCAGAACCAAGTGCCGGCCCAATGGGCGGCGCTGGGTTTGCTTTCCCGGCGGGAATTTGCAGCTTAATAACTTTTACGAGCTTTTTTGCCATCTTCCTAATCCCAATTTACTAAAAGTTGCTAGAGGTTAAGATACTTCCGATCCAGCTGGGAGCAGCTCCACTTGCCAAAACTCTAGATCGTCAACGCGCGTCTCGCGGCCGAATATCGATACCATAACGCTAAGTCGGCCTTTATCGTGGAACACCTCAATAACAGTTCCAACGAAATTGACGAAAACCCCATCGTTAATTTTTACTTTGTCGCCAATAGCAATATTATGCTTTTGGACAACTCCTTTCTTTTTGTCTTCGAGATCTTTCAGAAGGTCTAACACTTCTTGCTCAGTTAGAGAACTGGGCTTTTCGCCTCCTAAAAATCCGAGAACACCATTCGTGTTGCGGACATACATCCAAGAATCATCGGTCAACAGCATTTTAACGAGGATGTAACCTGGCCATAATTTTTTTTCGCTGATCCTTTGTTGCCCTTTCTTGACTTCAGCGACATTTTCCGTGGGAACAAGTATTTCTTGTACGAGTTCGGCCATTCCCTGAGATTCGCGGTTTTCTTCGAGTGCTTTCTTTACTTTTTTCTCTTGTCCCGAAACAACTTGAACGACGTACCACTTATGCATATGACCTTCGCTTTATTTTACCCAAAAATACGGAAAACAATTGCTTTAAGACCGTCAAGGATCCCTTTGATAACTACATCTGAGAGGTACACACCGATTCCAAAAACAAACGTCGCGCCTAGCACAATTTTGGTGTACAGAATCAGCTCAGCCTTAGACGTCCAGGACACTTTCTTGAACTCATCTTTGAGCTCTTGGATATATCCCGAAATTCTCTGTCTAGCTGCTGGAGATTGATCTGTCGGTCGCGATTTAAAGTTTGTCATAGTCATTGGAAGTACCACTGTGCATCGTTTTTTGAATCGAGTGCGGAGGGATTTGAACCCCCGACCGGCGGCTTTGGAGACCGCTGCTCTACCAGCTGAGCTACACACCCCAACAAAAGAGCTCTCTCAGCGAAGAGAGAGCTCTAACGACTTATTTTAAAATCTTCGTTACTGTTCCAGCACCGATAGTACGGCCACCTTCACGGATCGCAAAGCGCATACCTTCTTCCATAGCGATTGGCACGATAAGCTCTGCTTCGAGTTCCACGTTATCTCCCGGCATGACCATCTCAACGCCAGCAGGAAGAGTTACTGTTCCAGTTACGTCAGTTGTTCTGAAATAAAACTGTGGTCTGTAACCAGTAAAGAATGGTTTATGACGGCCACCTTCTTCTTTGTTCAGAACGTAGATTGTACCTTTGAACTTTGTATGAGGAGTGCATGTGCCTGGCTGCACGAGTACCATTCCGCGCTCGATATCATTTTTCTCAACGCCACGGAGGAGGATACCCACGTTCTCACCTGCACGAGCTTCGTCGAGAGTTTTGTTGAACATCTCGAGACCAGTTGCAACTGTTTCACGTGTATCACGCATTCCGACGAGCTGAAGCTTATCGTTAGTACGTACGATACCACGCTCTACACGACCTGTAGCAACAGTTCCTCTACCAGAAATAGAGAAAACGTCCTCTATCGGCATTAGGAATGGCTTATCAGTTTCGCGTACTGGAGTTGGGATTTTTTCATCAACAGTCTTCATTAACTCTAGAATGCTCTTAGTGTAAGCAGCATCGCCTTCAAGCGCTTTTAGAGCAGAACCGCGGATGATTGGAGCATCTTTGTACCCTTTCGCTGCGAGAAGTTCGTGCAATTCCATTTCAACGAGGTCAACGAGCTCTTCGTCACCTGCGCCGATCATGTCCATCTTGTTTAAGAAGACTACAATCGCAGGAACACCGACTTGGCGTGCGAGAAGGATGTGTTCTTTTGTTTGCGGCATCGCTCCGTCTGTCGCAGCAACCACGAGGATCGCTCCGTCCATTTGAGCAGCACCTGTAATCATGTTCTTGACGTAGTCCGCGTGGCCAGGGCAGTCAACGTGTGCATAGTGGCGGCTTTCTGTCTCGTATTCAACGTGAGTCGCATTGATTGTGATCCCGCGTGCTTTTTCTTCAGGAGTATTGTCGATAGAAGAATAATCACGGAATTTTGCTTTACCTTGTTCAGCTAGTACTTTTGTAATTGCAGCTGTTAAGGAAGTTTTCCCGTGGTCGACGTGGCCGATTGTTCCTATGTTTACGTGCGGCTTATTCCGCTTAAATGCTTCTTTTGCCATTGGTGCCTCCGATGTTGCTCGGCTTTTAATAAAATAGTATAACTTGCCCAGAATAGGAATTGAACCTACGACCTTTTGCTTACCATGCAAGTGCTCTACCACTGAGCTATCTGGCGCTCCGTTCGATGGGTGCTGATGAGGGCTAAAAATAATGTGGAGCAACGATTCAAGAAGACCCATTCGATTGAGGAGCTGGTCGCACTGAAAAGTGCCCGGTTAAATTTGATCAATCCGTTGATGCCACGGTCACAGTGTCGATGCCTGAAAATCGGATCGTCAGGTACTGCCTGTTACCACAAACGGAACAGGCAGAAGGCGATAGAGGCGACAAGATGGCGCTGGCGCTGGATTACGCTGGTATTGGTGACGATAAGAGGCCGGTTGACAGATTTCGATGCTACTGTAAGGGACCCTTGCGACATGAGGTTATGTTTGGTAGGCTCGTTACATTATGAATCAAAAGCAGGTAACGTTACACGATAAAGACAGCAAAGGGCCCCATTGAAAACTATCGTTTGAAATGGGAAGCTAGTTGAAAACATTGTAGTTTATTTGATTCAGCGTTTTGAGAGCAAACAGCTTCAAGGGGCAGCTCCTTACTTAGCGATTTCATCGACTATATTCGGATTTAAAGCCGACGAACTCTTTGCTGAATTTGTGCGTTGAGTGTATGAGAGCGTGAAATCAAGGACAAGATCGCAAAATCTAATGCTTTGATACATTGCCATGAGCGTTGCCCCCAAGCTGCTGAAATTTCGATTCAGCTGGTGGAGAGTGTCGTGCGCAGCGGCGGCTGAGCGTCTGAAATTAAATTTGACTAAGGATGGGCACATCGTCTTTTCGAAGGATCCACCTTGCTCAGTTCGCGCAGGCCGAAGAAATTTCCACGTGATGGCGGCCGTTTTGACGGTACCTGCGTTATTGTGATAAAAAATTTCGGGGTTCGCTAGGGGCCAAATTCGCAATGTCATGGAAATTTCAGTGCCGTTGGAGCGCTGAAAATAAAAGTCAAAATAATATTCTTTTTGCAATTAGAGAGGTATGTCGTGAGTACCCTAAAACATTGATAAACTTGCAGATCTTTTAAGGAATTGCTGCGCTGATATGGCAAAGTTTAAAAAATCATTGAAGAGTGGGCAAGAAACTTTTGCTGCTCCTGTGTCGCAGCTGCTGAAATTTCGCTGTTGCTGCATCTGCGGAATTCAGAAGATGTTCTTTGAGGAAGTTCCATAAGATACTAAGGCGTTATTAAAATCGTTGCGAAATTTTCAGGTCTTGTCTTCGAAAAGTATGAAAGATTCGTTGATGGTACTCCGAAAATTTCAAGGAAATTTTGCTCCAAAGCTGAAGTTGAAGTGATCTCTAAAGATTGCAGAGCTGGTGGAAAGTTATTTCAAAGGACTTTTTTAATCGGTTGTTTATCGCATTTAAGTATTGCCTTAAAGGGCAGCTGCTTATTTGTATTTAAGTTTGAGAGGAAGAAATTTCAGCGCTTTAAAATTTATATTGTGCATTGACAAATTTTGTTTTACTCTGGCATGATCTTTTGTTTTTAAGCAGATCTTGTCACAACTTTCAGGTACAATAGATATGTTGACAACTTTACAGACTTTTACTGTATTCTGGTGGAGTCATCTCATGGCGCAAACGCTTAATAGCACGCAGCAGCCATGAGATGACTCCACGGAATACAGTAAAAGTCTGCTCAAGTTTACCTATTTTATCTGCAATTACCTGGAAAGTTGTGACAAGATCCAGCAAAAAGATCATGCCGAATAAAACAAAATTTGTCAATACACAATATAAATTTTAAAGCGCGCTGAATTTTCCGCGAGCTTAAATACAAATAAGCAGCTGCCCTTTAAGGGCAACTGCTTAAGTGCGATAAGCAACCGATTAAAGTCCTTTGAGAGTAACTTTTTCCACCAGCTTCTGCAATCTTTTTAGAGATCGCTTCAGCTTCAGCTTTTGGGCAAGTTTCCTTGAGAACTTTCGGAGCGTTGGCTCAACGACATCTTTCGCTTCTTTGAGGCCAAGACCTGAAATTTCGCGGAACGATTTTAATAACGCCAATTTTTTTATCTTGTGGAACTTCCTCAAGAGTTACGCTGAACTCTGTGGATTCCGCTGCAGGTGCGGCAGCAGCCCCGCCAGCAGCAGGGGCAGCAGCCATCAGCTACAGGAGCAGCAGAAGCTTAACGCCCCACTTTTCTTCGAGAGCTGTTTTAAGCTTTGCCATATCGAGCATCAGCACTAAGCCAAAAGATCTACGAGTTTATCAAATATTGGGTACTCACGACACTACCTCTCTTAATTGCAAAAGAACTATTGTTTTGACTTTTATTTTCCAAGCAATACAAAGCAGTAAGCAGGGCTCCACTTGCCAAAAATTGCGAACGCATTTCCTCTTTGAGATAGTTTGGAAATTTGCGTCCGTCAAAACGGCCGCCAATCACGTGGAAAATTTCTTCATTGTCTTGCTGGAACTGAATTAGGGTTTTTATCACATTAACTGGATCGGCCGAATATCGATACCATGAGAAAAATTCTCTTGCGCACGACTTCAAAATCTCCACCAGTCGGCCTTTATCGTGGAACATTTCCTCAATAACAGTTCCAACGATAGTCGATGAAATGACGAAAAACGCTGGTCAAGTAAACATCGCTTAGTTTCAAACGATTTTTACTTTTATCGACTTTGAACGATTTTTCCGCCTTTTATTTCAGCGAGCAATCATTGGTAACGCTGCTTTAGGAGCGAACAACCTTACCAAGCTTACCAACCTCTTCATGTCTGGGGTCGCTATCTTCGAGATCTTTCAGAAGGTCTTAATACTGTTCCGTTGCTCAACTTGTTAGAGAGCTGGGCTTTTCAAATTTAACCGGAGGGTACTTCCTAGCTTCCTATCGAAAATCCGAGAACACCATTCGTTGTTTTTTAGTTGTCAACACCCATCGAACGGGCAGTACATACATCCAAGAATCATCGGTCAATAGCATCTTCTCTTTCAACGAGGATGTAACAAACGTAAACGTTTTGTCTGCAAACACAGAGATTTCGACAGGAGTTTTTTTCTTGGCGTTGAATTCTTTACAGAACGCCATGATCCTCCGGCCCTGCTGCTTTCCCCGGCGGGAATTTGCAGCTTGACTTTTTTGCCATGCGACATTTTTGCCAAAATTCGTGGGAACAAGTATTTTATCGTTGTTCCACGAAGTTCGGCCATTCCCTGAGATTCAGAAGGTCTAATACTCTTTTGGTTTTTTTCGCCTCCTAAAAAATCTTCGTGTTGCGTAGAATCATCGGTCTAGCATTTAACTTTGGCCACTTTTTTTTCTTCTTGGGAACAAGTCCCGAAACAACTTTTTTTTTCTTGAACGGCAGCTCCACTTGCCAAAATTCTAGATCGTCAACGCGCGTCTCGCGGCCGAATATCGATACCATGACGCTAAGTCGGCCTTTATCGTGGAACACCTCAATAACAGTTCCAACGAAATTGACGAAAACCCCATCGTTAATTTTTACTTTGTCGCCAGTAGCAATATTATGCTTCTGAACAACTCCTTTCTTCTTATCTTCGAGATCTTTCAGAAGGTCTAATACTTCTTGCTCAGTTAGAGAGCTGGGCTTTTCGCCTCCTAAAAATCCGAGAACACCATTCGTGTTGCGTACATACATCCAAGAATCATCGGTCAATAGCATCTTAACGAGGATGTAACCTGGCCATAATTTTTTTTCACTGATCCTCTGCTGCCCCTTCTTGACTTCTGCGACATTTTCCGTGGGAACAAGTATTTCTTGTACAAGTTCGGCCATTCCCTGAGATTCGCGGTTTTCTTCTAGTGCTTTCTTTACTTTTTTTTCTTGTCCCGAAACAACTTGAACGACGTACCACTTATGCATATGACCTTCGCTTTATTTTACCCAAAAATACGGAAAACAACTGCTTTAAGACCGTCAAGGATTCCTTTGATAACTACATCTGAGAGGTACACCCCGATTCCAAACACAAATGTCGCGCCTAGCACAATTTTGGTATACAGGATCAGTTCAGCTTTAGACGTCCAGGACACTTTCTTGAACTCATCTTTGAGTTCTTGTATATACCCTGAAATTCTCTGTCTTGCTGCTGGAGATTTTTCTGTCAGTCGCGATTTAAAGTTTGTCATAGTCATTGGGAGTACCACTGTACATCGTTTTCTTGAATCGAGTGCGGAGGGATTTGAACCCCCGACCGGCGGCTTTGGAGACCGCTGCTCTACCAGCTGAGCTACACACCCCCACAAAAAGAGCTCTCTCAGCAAAGAAAGAGCTCTAACGACTTATTTTAAAATCTTTGTCACTGTTCCAGCACCGATGGTACGGCCACCTTCACGGATCGCAAAACGCATACCTTCTTCCATCGCAATTGGCACGATAAGCTCTGCTTCGAGTTCAACGTTATCTCCAGGCATCACCATTTCAACGCCAGCAGGAAGAGTTACTGTTCCAGTTACGTCAGTTGTTCTGAAATAAAATTGTGGTCTGTAACCAGTAAAGAATGGTTTATGACGACCACCCTCTTCTTTGTTCAGAACGTAGATTGTACCTTTGAACTTTGTATGAGGAGTACATGTACCTGGCTGCACGAGTACCATTCCGCGCTCAATATCATTCTTTTCAACGCCACGGAGGAGGATACCCACGTTCTCACCTGCACGCGCTTCGTCGAGAGTTTTGTTGAACATCTCGAGGCCCGTTGCAACTGTTTCACGTGTATCACGCATTCCGACGAGCTGAAGCTTATCGTTAGTGCGTACGATACCACGCTCTACACGACCTGTAGCGACAGTTCCTCTACCAGAAATAGAGAAAACGTCCTCTATCGGCATTAGGAATGGCTTATCAGTTTCACGTACTGGAGTTGGGATCTTTTCATCAACAGTCTTCATTAATTCTAAAATGCTCTTAGTGTAAGCAGCATCGCCTTCAAGCGCTTTGAGAGTTAAATGCTTCTTTTGCCATTGGTGCCTCCGATGTTGCTCGGCTTTTAATAAAATAGTATAACTTGCCCAGAATAGGAATTGAACCTACGACCTTTTGCTTACCATGCAAGTGCTCTACCACTGAGCTATCTGGGCGCTTGGCGCTTATTTAGAGACAGCCCCTAAAAAGAACGCCTGGTTTTTGGTCGAAAGCTCCAAAGCTTATTCTTTAAGATAAATTAAATCAACTCCTAATCGCTGCATCGCTAATATAGCGGATGCGGTTCAAAAAATCAGGATTTCTGCTGTGCGAAAGCCTCATAGATAAACGATGGCAAGTCATCTCATATTTTTAATATTAGGTGTCCTACGATCATTCTACTGCGAGTGTTTTCTTGCGGCCAAAATCCAATTTTGGGCGCGTGCTGCACAACTTTCGGCAATTTATGTTTTGACTTTACTCGGCTATCTTTGACGGTAAATAATACGCGCTTTAGACAAGTCATACGGCGACATTTCAATAGTCACCACGTCCCCTTTCAAAACGCGGATATTCCGCATGCGCATTTTGCCACATAGATGAGCAATCACATGCATTCCGTTCGCTAAAATAACCCGAAACTCCATATTAGGCAGGAGTTCTTCGATAGTACCATCAATTTTTATCGTATCTTCTTTAGGCATGAATAATTCTGTTTTTTCGACAATCAAACACAAAAACTACTATTCATGTCAATTGGAATTAAAGAGTCGATCGAGTAGTGTAAAAAATATTTCGTTAAAATTGGAACACTTATGTCATGTAGCACAGAATTTCTTCCAAGCAAACTGATCTGTTCTTCTGATAATTTTCAATTAGTTTACAACCCGGACAACGCAAGAACATTGATCCGTTCGAAAGGGTCATGCGGCTGCTCAGGCGCTTTAAGCGACTTATTGTTCAAGGAACTTGCTGAATTAAAAGAGCTTGTGAATTCTAGAGTTGAGCATCCAATTTGTTTTTATGAATGTGGAATGAAAAATAACACCTCTCTTGAGCTTTTCATCTTGTTTGAGGAACCGATCCCGCTCTGGGAAGAGTTAAATAAGAAATTTGACTTTCTGACAATGAGAGACTTTAGCGACATAACCACAATGTACGATCGTTTTGGCGATTACATTTACTATGAAAATGCAGAAAAAGAAAAATACTTTTTTTGTTTAGAACCTTTCGCTTCGAAGAATCGAGATGTTGCAGATATCTTAGATGAACCTGTATCATCGACTGCATGGGACAATCAATCTTAGATAATCAGAAGAAAATTTTACTTCAATTTTCCAGCTGCACGACACAAGAATCTAAATACAAAAAAATTATTGACATGGGCAGCTCACTCCCCCCATTCGACCCTTTTTATAAAACTTCTGAACACCTAGTTCGAGGCTGTCAAAGCGTTACTTACGTTTACCATTCTGTTTCTGAAGGAAAACTATATTTTTTTGCTTACTCCGAAGCTTTAATTTCTGCTGGCTTAGCTTCCTTGCTCATTCAAGCTTATAGCGGACAAACCCCCGAAGATATTTTAAGAACTCCGCCTGAGTTTATCAAAGAATTACAACTAGGCTCCTTATTAAGTCCTGGCAGATCTAATGGCCTGATTGGAATGTACACCCGTATTAGAGAACTGGCTGTTAAAGCCTTGCAATTTTAATTTTTTTTATTCATGCCATTTACAATGAATAGCTTATGGCTAATCTAGGGCATGTTAATTCTCTTTAAGACGCCGCGTCTTTTGCTTTTCTTTAGAACGGATTTCTTTACCATTTCTTTATACTTTTCTGCTATTATCTGGGCTTGATTTAAGATAAGGAGTTTTATGTCTTTTGGAGCTACAAATTTTGTGACAAATAGCATTCGCCCTGAGATCTTGCATATTAACAACCCTAATAATTCAAATTCCAAGACTCCAATCAATCGATTTGTAGTCCTTGACCCTGATAAAGCATATTCTTCACACAACTTTTACGCTAAAGCTTGGAAAGTCGCTGCCATTGTAAGCGTCATCGCGTTTGTAGCAATAGCTGCTGCAGCGTCAATTTTTGTCGGGATTCATTTTTCGTCATATCTCATTATCTGCTCTATCGCGATCACAGTGGCCATGGGGCCTGCATTTAAAGCATTTGCTTGGCTTAATGCAAAATCTGACATGAACGCCTCAATTGCAAGGCAAATGGAATTCATTGCAAAACGAACCCATGAGCTTAGCGCTAAAAATCCGGGCGAATGGAACCAAGCTCTTCAAGCCCATGGGATCCAGCCTCATCAAATCAACCGATTTTCTGAAGTGAAGCAAAGCGATCTCAGCCAACTTATTGCAGGGTATGAGTTCTGGAAAAATCAAACAGAGGAACTTGATAAAGAACATCTTGCTGTCCTAAATATCAAGACAGACGACCTCGATACGAAAAAGGCGTTTCAAGCTAAGGCATACGATATCAAGCTCGATTCTTTAGTCGCAAAGACTCAGGCAGCGTTTATGTATGGAATGATCACAAATCCTTTCCATCAAGGTACAATGGACGACATCTCCTACGTACATAAGCCTTCTTTAGACAACCGCTTTTTGGAGCTTACTTTTGACAAGACAGACCGCTTGATCTTGTTCAAAGATCAAAAATATCCAAGTTTAGGTGTGGCGCACTTATCCGGAGTTTCGATTCCGCAGCTTTCACAAGAAGTTTGGCGCGCTGCTAAGAAACAATAAGCATGGGTAATTTTTGCTCTCCCCCTGTCACAATGACTTGGCCATTTGCATCAATGAAGACGTCCGTTTCTAAGCGCACTCCAAATTTGCCAGGCAGATAGATGCCTGGCTCTACTGAATAGCAAGTCTTTGGAAAAATTCGCCTTGTGTCTTTTGTCTCAAAATTATCGAAGTGGGCGCCAGGACCATGTAGCTCCGTAAAAATATTATGTCCTGTACGATGCAGGACATACGCAGAATATCCTTCGTTTTTTAATACTTGATACGCAGCTTGGTCTACCATCCACCCTTCAACGTTTTCTTTTCTTATTAATTTGTCTTTTAAAAATGCAATAGCAGCTTGTTGCGCTTGATGCACTACATGATGCACTTTCAATTGCTCATCTGATGGTCGCTCAGCTGCAATGGCAACGCGCGTGATATCAGCAAAAACCGCATCAGCGGTACCATTCTTCTTACACCAAACATCTAGCATTATCCAATCCCCTGCTTTGATCTCTGAAGAGCGCCCTTTTTCTGGGGCATAATGGGGGTTTGAACTATGGGCGTTTACGGCACAGATCGGCGGATGGTCTGTTACAAACGCTTCCTTGTCCATTTGTTGCATCATCCATTGTTGCACATCATATTCGGTCATCATTTGATTTTCTTTAATACCGCGTCCGATCCGCTGCCAGGCTTCTGCAACCAAGCGATCTAAAAAAGCTGCAGCTTCGAGGTGGGATTGGATTTGGACATTTGATAGGATAGCAATGGACAATGTGAGCAGATCTGCTGAAGAAAAAACTTCGACTCCGAAAGTACGGACCAAATCTATGAGTCCGGCATCAACAACAGAGACTGCAGGGATGGCCTGCAATGGGGAAAATTCCATGACGATCCGCTTTGTCCCTTTGAGAATGCTTTTTAGAGCACTCTGAAATTCGATTGTATTGAGATAAGGGACAGTATCCCCCTCTAGATGTTCTAGGATATGCGTTTCGATTCTATGAATAATTTTTACAGGCTCGCCCTTTGCTGGGATCCAATAGAATAATCGACGTGAAGGAAATCGATTTTCAAGAGATAAGATTTGAACGGCATACGGATTGTTTTTTCGGAAGTCGTATATGAGCCATCCGTCGTATTGATTTTGAAGTAAATAATCTTGTATGAGTTTTAATTGCATCACTGAACCTAGTTGTACAAGCAGCGAATAATCCCTGAGGCAGCGATAATCCGAATAGTTTGGAATGGCTCCTCAATTATATTTAAAAGAAATGGAATCGATTTTACATCCCCTACCTGCACAATTGCTTCTAAGATACGGATCTTCATTTCCCTTTCCACTTTTGAATAACACCCCTCTAATACAGGAAGCACAGAGGAGTCTCCTCCTACATATGCTAGCATTAAGGCTGCTTGCATCCTTATTTTTTCATCATCATCATCCAAAAGCTTCCTTACGCATTGCATAGATTCTTCATCCCCTTCCGAAAGAAGAACGGCAGAAGCAGCGCTTGTCGTGATCCAACTACTATTTTTTAGATATTCACGCACCATCTTTTCTGTTCCTGGGAAACGAAACACAGTAAGAGCGGAGAGGATTTTCAAACGGGTCATTTGATCGACTACTCGAGGATAGTCTGGAATTTGATCCACATGATCGACCTTACTTGGGCACAAGTAATCAAAGAGCGGGTGTTCATGCTCTTCCCACATCCACAAAGTCCCTTTATCTTGTTCCAGTATGTAAAAGAGTGTGCGGCATGCATCTTGGCTACGATAACGCTGTCCTAGCAATCCCCATGCGCAATTTGCTTTGACAAATGGATCTTCATTCTTTTTTATAGACTGCACGCAAAGCCCTCTGCATGCATCTCCACCTTTGGCAGCTGCCGAAGCTGCCATCCATCGCCATTTTGGATTTTCATCTTTCATCCAACGGCGTAAAATTTCAACTCCACGCTGATTGTTATTTACTGCAAGCAGCCAGCCAGCCGTGATTGCAACTGACGGATTAACATCTTCGACACATTGCTGCACATGCTGGTCAATCTTGACACCATCAATCTCGCCAATTTGCCAAAGGCCCAACGTAAGTAATGCTGAAGTGCGGACCTGAGCAGAAGGATCTTTGAGGAGCGGCAACAAATAGGGGGCGAATTCTTTGTCGTCGACATGAGCGACAATCTGGCAACCAAGTTCTCTTAATATGGATCGATTGCTGCTAAGCAAAAGCTCGAGTTCCTGTTTGCTTATCCTTTCAAATAGTTCGACAAGTGAGATCATGCCAAGCCCTCTTTCTTCCATAGAGACCTTAGGATTTACAATCATCTCTTTTAAAACTGGGGCAGCTGTATGCATTTTGAGAGCACCTACCGCACGAATGGCTTCTAACTTGACAAACCAAACTCTTTCCTCTTTGAGAAGGCGAAGGATCTCATCTTTTAAAGGAGCATCCCCAAATTGCGCTGCTAAACGCACCCCTACAGAACGGAGAATTGCGTTTGTGCTTTGAAGAGCCTTTGTGATGTGTTGCAGCGCTTTGACATCACGGGTAAAAGAGACGCCCATCAAAGCATTTACTGAGACCATTATTTGCTTTGAATTTTCCGCATTTTTCAAAACCGACCAGGCTAACGCCTCGAGGAGAATGCGATTGTCTTTTTCTTCGGGGAACATTTCTATAAGGCTTTTCCAAGTGGCCAAACAATTACGCTCTTCACCAATAGCGCTTAGAACTTGGACAGAAGCAATCAATATTTCTTTTGATTTTGGAAAAACAGCCAACCCTTTTTTAGCTTCAACATTTGCAGAAAAAGGATCTTTTAAAATGAGATGCGCCGTAACGCGTTTGACATATTCATCTTGGGAAAGCGGAAAGACCGCTGTAAAGAGCGGCGATGATGTTAAGACGGCTAAAAAACAAAAAGACAGTCCTTTCCTCATAGCCGCAATATAGCTTACTAGGCTAAATGGGACAATCGTCTTCCACCAATCAGATGAAAATGGAGATGAAAAACGGTCTGTCCTGCTTCAGGCCCATTGTTGGTCAATAGCCGATATCCATCTACAATCTCCAGCTCTTCGGCAAGCTGTTGCGCGACTAAGACAATTTCCGCAATTAAAGGGAGATCTTCCAAAGTTATAGATTGCAAATCAGCAATTTCTTTCTTTGGCATGATCAGGATATGCACCGGAGCAACAGGAGCAATGTCCTCAATTGCGAGAATCCTTTCATTCTCAAAGACCTTTTTAGAAGGGAGCTCTCCTTTAATGATCTTACTGAAAACTGATGGCATCCTATTTTTTTCCTTCTTTTAATGCGATTTCAAGGGCCTGCATAGCGTCCTCTTTTGTCTTCCAGACAGAAATAAACCGTCCTTTATGACAAAAAATACCACCTGGAATACCACTGACCTTTTGCAATACCTCATCGCGCAACCCCGCCCATCTTTCTGGCAATGGGACACGGACCTTCATACGATCATCGCTATGAGGAGGGATTCCCCTTAATTTCCAATGATCTCCTGAAGGCATGACCACAAAGACAGCAGGATGGCGTTCACCACCTAGGTCAAAAAAACTGTCAATCCAAGGAATCGCGTGATCAAAGATCAAGGCAGATGAGTTAAGTGCCATAATGTCAGCAACTTTTTGACGGCATTGTTGGATATATTCAAATCGCTCTCTCAACCTGCGCAAGTGTCCTATGACAAAATCCAAGGCCTGATTAAAGGCTGCATTTTGCTCTATTGAAGAGATATCATAAGCAGGAGGGACAAAATTGGAGATGATGTGGGAAAATGTAGAGACGCCAATTTCAGGGGTCGAACGCCCATTATCGTGCGCATCGATACCAATGATCAGTGATCTGTTAAAAAAATAGTACGTAGGTTCGTTAATAATCCCTGTCTTGAGCAAGTAAAGCCAAATCATCCCAGCGCTGCTCAAGTCTCCAACATAATCAGACTGATGATGGTCAAAACGTTTTTTTTGTGGATCGTAGATCCCTCCCACGTCACAGACATACTCGCATTTAGCGAGAATTTCTGGGTCACGGGTGCGGAAGATTTTATCTTGGTCAATCAATCCATATAGAAGAAGAATTGCACAAGCGGTCACTTCATCTGCATGAAATGTTCCGTCGTGAGTGCCGAAGCTGCGCATAACAATATGTGGCATAGCGGCCCATCCTTAGAAGTGCGTCGATAAGTCCCGAACGTAAAATATACTAAGCAAATCTCAAACCGTCTTCAACAAGCCGATCATTGAATTCACCCTTGTATATGGGCAAGGGAGGAATTCTAATCTCTACAAAAATTAATCCTCAAGGCTAAAAAATTACAAGTTATCGACAGGTTTTCCCCACCCTTTCCACAGCGCTCTAAATCGCACTTCATTAATATACATTTTTTACGCAAAACACTGACTGTTAAATATTTATAAAATATGCATTTTAAGGTTATTTTAAAGATCACCTAAAAACTTTTGAGAAAATAAAAAAAAATCAGGACTTATCGACAGACTTTCAACAGATATTGAACAACGACATTCACAATTAAGTTCTCAAATTTGAGCCCCTTCCCTATTTTAAAAATTAAGAGACAGCACCCCCTTTAGGATTCGTACATATGGAAAGTTATCTAATCTCTGACCACTATGACCTCGTGACCCCGGATGGGAAGATCGAGAGCATTCAGCAACGCACTCCAAACAAACTTGAGCTGACAGTGGTCATAGAAAAGATCTCTCCTGCATTTGTCGGCTTTCGCATTGATCCAAGCCTTGTATTTTTTAATCTCAAGAGCACATTAGCTCAGCTTGGCGTAAACGCTAAAACACAATCTTTTACTCTAGATATTAAAAACCTGCGCGCAGAAGTCCATGTTTCACTGTATTCATTGAGCCCTATTGCCACAGCAATGATCCCGTTGATTACAGAAGGGAGCTACATAGGAAAACTATTCGCAGCAGATGATAGGCGCCGTGTCCGCGATCCAGAATATCTCTTGAGAATGTTTGGGCGTTCCGATCGTGCTGGAAGGCCCCTTCTTTCTCTTGGAGGATTGCAAGGAAGTGAGGACCTGATCTTAGAAAAAATCGATGGGCGCACTATAGCTTACTTACACTTGCAAGAAGGCGTCCTCCGTTATGAGCAAGATGTCTATGGATTTTTGCCCACCTTAGGGCGCGCTTTAAAATTTCCGGATGTCCATTTGAGATCGCTTCTACAAATCAATCAAATTTGGCTCCCGAGTGAGCCCAAAGTGACTAGTGAAGGAGAAATCTTGCTCGTCCGCACGCGCCCACTCCATGTCAGGACTGTGTTTGGAAAAGTTGTAGACGAACTCTTGCCACAAGGATTCCATCATACAACTGCCTCAGTGCTCGAACCAACGACCAAAGCTTCTGGAGATGTGTATGAGCTCTACGGATCTTCTGATAAAAAAGAGATCAATGACATTCCGCTCGAGTTCTATACATTAGAGCCCCATAGGGAGCATGTGTTTTTCGTCGACCGCGATCAACTGCAAGCTAGCCTTGAGAACTCCGAGACCCTCTTCAAAGCGTTTGAGACAGCGCCAGCGCCTTCCCAACATCGATGTGCGGTATTTGTGGTCAAAGGAGAACAATTGTTGAACTTGACCCCTCATGATTGGATCTCGCGCGAGCCACGCATCAATGAATTTCCAGGACTTGCACATCCTGATCGACAAGCGATGATGGTTGAAAGATATATCCAGCAACAAGCCTGTTACCCATTTCTAAAAGCAATCGAAGATGGTCTGATCACAAGTCAAGGGATACTCCTCTTGCGCTACTTCCCCTCCCCCATGATGAAAAAAATGTTTCTCAGCGACACTGTTCAGCGCTGTCTTAAAAGGATCTATTTCCAATATCCCTCCCTAACCTATGGAGAGTTTTTCTCGCATGAAGACCGCTCCCTTCTCCTTGATTTAGCAAAGTTTGGTATCCCAGTATACTGGGTCGATAATGCCAGTAATAAAATCCTCCAATATGTTTCTAAGCCGGACAAGGATACAGGAATGTTCGTACCACTTGATAAAGTTGAGACCTTTTTACATATGACCTCTTTTGGGATTTATGGATCTAACCTGATCGAAGTTGTCATGGAAGATGAACTAGCCGCACTTTTGCAAGGAATCCTTCAATTGCAAAAAGAATCTAACCACATCTTGCTCAATAGAGACACTCCAATTGGGCTTGTTACTGGAGGAGGCCCTGGAGTAATGGAAGTGGGCAATAGAGTTGCAAAAAAAGTGGGAGTCCTCTCCTGTGCAAACATCATTGATTTCAGGGCTAAAAAAGATTCCGTTGTCAACGAACAAAGACAAAATCCCTACATCGACGCTAAAATGACATACCGCTTAGACCGCCTTGTTGAAAGGCAAGCAGAGTTCAACCTCGATTTTCCTATTTTTCTTATTGGCGGTATTGGTACAGATTTTGAATTCTGTCTCGAAGAGGTTCGCCGCAAAGTCGGCTCAGCGCCCCCAAATCCAGTTTTGTTATTTGGCGAGGTGGATTATTGGAAATCAAAAATAACCGAGCGCTTCCGAACAAATATAGAGTTTGGGACAATCAAAGGCTCCGAGTGGGTCAGCAATTGCTTTTATTGCGTGCGGAACGCTCAACAGGGGCTTAAAGTTTACCGACAATTTTTTAGCGGGACTTTGCCCATCGGCAAAAATGGTCCTATATACCCTGATGGGTTTGTAGTAGTTAACTGATCGACCTTTATAATTATCAATAGATCTGCAAACAACTAATTATCAATATAATATAAAAATTGTATTTAATTATTAAAAATTTTGCTATAATACAATAAAATAATTAGGTTGTATGACAATAAAAAATGAAATAAATACGCTTAGCATTAAAGCTGAAGTACTTTACAAAACTATAGAAGAAAAAAGCTCAATAAGCTCCTTAGATGCTTTCAGCATATCCTCCCTACTTCTTCAACTTAGAGAAGAATCTCAGTCTTACTTATTAGACCATATAATTCCCAGATTAGACCTTACGTCTCTCTCAAAGTTAGGAACATGCCGCAAACTGCTTTATAAATCACAAGCGAAGTTATTTAAAAAAATCGACCCTTCTATTCTTAAATCGAGCAAGTTTCATGAACATGTTTCACAAGTATGGGCGAAGATATCAGGTATAAAAAACTCAACTAAAGAATTTGGAGAACAATTCTCATTAAAATTCCCTAAAGACTCCGTTACTCTTGAGGGGCTAGTGCAGTTTTTAATGCCTTTAGGGGGAAAAAAAGATTCTGATCTATTACACACAACATTGCCCAAAAGTATCGCTACTTTATCGCAAGAATCAACCATCTCAGAAAAGGAAGCCTTAGAAACTAAACCATCTAATACTCTCCTCAAACAGCAACCGAATAAGACAATTAAAAGCATTGAAGAAGCGCAATGTGTAACAAAAACACCTATCATACATCACGAACTTAACACTGCGGCATTTCTTAATATAAAACTGATCCTCGATAATGAATTCTACAGAAAAAAATTTCAAAAACACCTCTTAAAGACACAAAAAATCGAATTGCCTACACAAGAAGCCCTCCGGGATTATCTCTATCATAACGCCAACCATCCTTTTATCAATAACGCTCTGCTTGACATCCAATTAAAATGCTATTTAGAGCCCTTTCTGGATGTAATGGAAGAATTTGGATGGCCTCAAGCGCGAGCTGGTTTAGCCAAACTAACGCCCCCCCTTAAAACGGTCTTATTACAACATTTTGCTGAAAAAAATCAGGTAAATCCAACTTCATCTAATATTAATTTACTATTTTTAAGTTCGTTACAAAAACCTGAAGCCGATCCAAATCTCATACAAGCAATCACCTCTACAATTAAAAGCACAAAAAATTCTCTAGAGTTGAATCCCATCGAGGCCCCTGTTATCACTCATAAGAAGTTCTTTGCATTTTTTACCATCGGTGAAATTACTAAAGATTGTCAAAATGGTTTGTGCTTTGCCTATGAAGCTCTGGCATATTCTGTGAGAAAAGTCATTACAAGCGCAAATTACTTTAACCGCGAAGAAAAAAATCTTGATCTTTCCATTCATCCTTCCTTGGATAACTTAGCAAAATTTCTCGCAGTATCCCGTCAAAAGATTATTGCTTCTGCGATGAAAGATTATATCAAAAAGAGAACCTCATCTAAAAATGAGATGGTATGCTCCTTATCGGATAGGGTTGCAATAGAGCAGTTCCCCATAGGAAATTGCGGAGAACTGACTAACATCGCTTTTGAATACCTGGCCCGTATGCATAAAGATCTTTCTGTTGAGATCATTCACATTCCCTCATGGAACAATAACGGGGACCATGTTTTCCTTCTCATTGATCGAGATTCTAAAAGCGATCTAAACGATCACACAACGTGGGGAAATAAAGCTGTCATCCTAGATTGTTGGACACGCATGATTTATCCTGCGTCAGAAATCATATGGCTTTTACAAAACTGGAAAGGAACTGACTTTTCTTCCGGATTAATATTTACATCTCCATACAATTTTCAACGTCAAGAATTAGAAATTATTGTGCACAATGTAATGCCTTATAGTTTTTATAAAGACAACCAAGGACTGGAGCTTCCGAGCCTTGAAAAAAAACTAAATGAGTTTCATATTGAGAATAATCCCAAGAAAAAATCCGTCTTAGCAAACGATTGCCTTGAGATCTTAGATCAACAAGGAATACAACAAGATATTATGATGGAAACTCTACGTTCCCAGCTTCATTTCTACCTTTTTTCTAAACTTCCAAAGTTACCCGAACCTTCTAAAGAATCTTCATATGATGAAACTAATATGGAAAAAGAAGAAATCGAATACTCTACGAAAACCTTCTATTAGAATCCCCAGGAAAAGCCGACCTCTCCGTATGTCGTCTTCCGCTTGAAGAACTGTCCCTCGTAAGAAAATCCATTGTGAAAATCTACGTAGAGGCGCAGCTTGCAGCCAACACCTTGCATCTTTCCGATTTCATAACCAATTTTAATTGTTTCATCAAATTGCCAATGGCGTACCTGCCAGTTTTGGATGTCGATTGCAATAAACGGACATCCATAAAGACGGTGGTAATACAGCTTTTGCCCCTTGAAACGGTATTCAATTCCATATTCCAGATACACATACTTCATTGGAAAAGTCTTATCGCTATGGAGAATAAATCCCGGCCCGAAATACGCTCTTAAGCCTGAAGACGCTTGATAAGACGAAATAAAGTCCAATGCTTCAAAACTAGGATTTTTTCTTTTATCAACCCACTCAGGGTGATCACACATAAATTCATCCCCTAAGTGGCTCGAAATGTGATACAGCCGCATTCTGAATGACCAACGGTCAACCGCATAGGATAGAGGTATTCCTAAGAAATAGTCCGTGTTCACTAGTTCACATCCGCCCGAATCATTTTCTGGGACATCGTCGAAGTTAAAGACAGCCCAAATACCCCCTTCGATACCAATTTGCATCGCCCCATGCCATCTCATGACATCGTTCCATCTAAAAAGAGGGAAGTTACCACCAAGGGCTACAGAAGCAACTTGTTTACCAATGACGGCATCGCCATAACGATATGCCGCGAAGTTAGTTGGTTCACGCGGATCTGCAACTAAAGGCTGGAACAATACAGTCGACTGCGGGAACCAGACCCCGCTTACCCTAGGCTGTTCGACATACTTAGCTCGAGCAGACTGTTCTTCCTCGGAAAAATGGTCGCTGACCTCTACGGACTTAACGCCAGGTACATCCTGTACAAACGAGATAATACTTTTTGCAATCTGTTCGTTTTTAGGAAGGTTGTAAAGGTAGACCTTGTGGTTCTTGACCGAGATTTGGACCTTGAACTCGTAATAGTGCATATCGACGAGCGCTTGGATGTAACCTTCAAGATAAGGGTCTGTAGAGCTTTCAAAGCTCTCCACAGGCAGCGCATCAGCACGCGTTTGCTCAGAAGGTTTTTCAGGTGCAGGAAACATCGGCGTCTCATCGGCATCCTCTACTTCAGGTTGAACGTCATCTGCAACTACGCATGCGCATAGGCTCAACACGCTCAAAGTAAAGAGTATCGAATGAGTACGCTTGCGCATGGTTCTCTCGCGAAGGATTACCAAATAAAATTAAACAAGATGAAATAATTTTCACCCTCTTATAAATTTCGCATATCAAATTAATGCTTAATTCGCAAACAGTAATTAAGAATAATTACGGAATTGAGCTGGTTTAACTAGCTTATGAACTACTTTCCAAGCACCAATAAAACAAAGAGCGATCCCGCCAAAAAATACTCCCAAAGGACCAATCGCACTACATAGCGCTCCCCCAAGCGACGGAGCGGCAACACCTCTGAGACCGACCATCATCACATTAACACCGCTATACTTAGAACTTTCCTCGTTACCAGCAAAAACTGGGCCTGATAAGTTCCAGATCAAATGGCTGCCTCCTTGAGCAACACCATATATTAGGAAAGCTGAATAAAGCCAAAAATGGTTAAAGCAGGCAAAAATAAGGAGCAAAGGGAAAAGGCCTGTTAAGATAAAAATCCCCATCGAAAGTTTTTCGATTGGAATGCGTCCCATCGCTTTGGCCCACCACGATGAAGATAAGACATATCCCATTCCCTTACATATCGACAACGCGATGGCTATATCCGTGTAAGTTAAATGGAGAAAATCGACAAAAAAGAGCGGCAGGGCCGGTTGGATAAGCATAATCCCCCCTCCACACAACATGAACCCCCACTGGAACCGAGCAAAATCTGGTCTCTCACATATCAAGTTCCAGCATCGCACCCAAGGATCGATGATGAACTTAAGCCCCGACTTCTCTTTCTTTACAACCTTAGTTATTGGGACATCGACTGGGACCCTTCGCTGCATCAACACACCGAGTATGCCCACTAAGCCACTTCCAGCAAACAAGAACTTCCAGAGGTTAGGCGCATGGTCAAGCAACGCCCCAAATGCAATTGCGAGAATGACCCCTTCCCCGTATCCCAACGCTGCGCTCCAGGAAAAAGACTTTTCTCTATCTTCTTTAGGCAAGTTTCTTTTCAAGATCTCGACCCAGCCGGGATTTCCTGCCCGATAGAAGAACATATAATTGACAGCACAAGCGATCAAAATCCAGACATTATCGATAAATGGGAAAAAGATGAAAGGCAAACGGGCGAGCAGACCAGCCAGGACGACATTCTCCTTCAATCGATGCGGCGAACGGTGGAGAGAATTGCTCCAATAAAAAGAGAGGACAGCAACAAGAGGCTTTAACATCATGAGCATGGAGATCTGGAAAGTAGACGCACCCAGATCCTTTCTTAAGATAAACGCCAGCATCCCATACAAACTAAGCAAGGGTTCACTGAGCAAGCTTAGCCAGAAGAGGGTTGTGCGGGTAGTTTGGGCCTTATAGGGAGAAATCTCCATTACGCCAAAATATTAATTGATAATCGCCACAATGATACCCTATTTTGCCGTTTTTCTGAACCACTGATAAAAAGTCTTGATTTCAAGAGCAATGCTGGAATAACCTACTGATGGTCTAGCTTTCATTATGGGGCAATAGCTCAGTTGGTTAGAGCAGCGGACTCATAACCCGCTGGTCCCTGGTTCAAGTCCAGGTTGCCCCACTTTTATCCCCTACCTAACCCATATCCCTTAAATAACATCATCCTTAGTTCTGCATAGACAAATGGTTAAAAATTGCATTTGTCGATTTCCATGCAATTTTGATAGGCAAACTAAAGAAAATCTTAACTTTATGAAGTGCACATGAAACCGCAATTTAGCCTTGCCTGCATTTTAAGGTCAGCCATTTTTCTATCTCCACTGGCTTCATCAATCTGTGTCGCAGATGAGCTACAAGTTTCTTTGGTTACTTCTAAAGAAGTAGAAGAATATGCAAGTGGCATCGCAGAAAAAATTCGTAGAACAGCTGATGCAATCTTGTGTGTTCCTACTGATCAACAAAATTTTGAAAACGTTATAAGGCCTTGGAATCAATTGTCAGCGCAATTGTCTCAAGAATTTAGCGCGTTAAACGCGTTTGGAGATCAAGAAGACACATCAAATATTACAGCATCTCAATCTTTCAACGATCTAAAAGCCTATTGGTTGGAAGTTTCGCAAAATCCTCAGCTCCAACAAATCTTGATGAATTGCTCTCTCAACACAGATCAACAATTCCGACTCGATCCATTTCAGCGTTTTATCGGAGCTCGTTTGATTAAAATGAGTTCTAACGCTCCTATTTATTTATCTGGGATCTCGGAAGAACAAAGCAGTTCTTCAACAGACTTTAGTGTCTTAAATCTCAAATCTGGAGCTCTTTTAGCAGGCCAAGCAGCTGAACTTGCTAATAGAATTTTATCAGAAAACGTTGACGTGGTCTGTATTCGAGAAGTTATAGCTGATGATCATGCCTATGAATTATATGAAATTCTCAAAGAAAACTATGCTCATTTTATCTATGTTCCTCCGACATCTACATTAGACCTTATAAGCTTTCATGGCGGCAGCGGCATGCTCCTTGCCAGCAAGTATCAGATGGAAGAGACTAATTTTAATACGTTTCAAAAAGAAGCAAATGATGCCAATGACGGTTTTTTTGAATTTATCGTCAAAAATCAAGGCAAACCGCTCGGTCATGTCTATGCTGTCAACTTAAGTAAAAATGCAATCGATAAAGCCGTCACATTCAAATTCATGCAAGTCATGGAAAAAATACAAGATGATGTTATAAATAACGGAGAGTCAGTCTCTTTTGTTTTATGCGGGGATTTGAATAGCCTAGAAAAATCTCAAGAATCTGAAATGATTATGGACGAATGCATTGGTTACGAAGAAAATAGCTCGGACCGTAGGTATAATCGCCTACTACAATCTCTGTCTGCAATCTCAAGCTTTAAAACATTTTTGGTCAAATCACGAGATTCAGGTGTCGAAGTCAACGTAAGTGTTGATTGTAAATGGGGTGGAAAAGGTGGGCCTGAATTCAGTGGACATATTAGAGCAGAAGCTCATGATGATAATGGAAATTATGTGGAAGCTAGAGCCACACAAAATAGCAGAGGCGAGGGAAGTACTGGTGTTAATGGAGGATATAAACCTGACAGAGACTGAGTAGTATGAAAAAAAAAAGGGTTATTTTATTCGTAGCAAGTCTAGTATGCCTTGCCACTAGCTATATCTTGGTCTCTCAATTTTATCGATGGAGACATTCTCAATCGACGCATGTATGCAAAAGAGATCCATATTTTGTGAACGTGCCAATCACTTTGTCCTCTGCTCAAATTCCTTGTGTGGAAATGACAGCCGCAGACAAAACTATTACAACAAGAGTTGATTTGGGATTTAGTGGTGACGTTAAACTGCCTAGAGAATTTTTAATAGAGCTCAATCAAAAATCAATCTTGCAACGTGTATCATATTTCGGGATCCGAGGAAAAAAGTATGATAGTGATGTATATGAGATTCCAAAATTAAAAATTAACGGAATGACTTTTTATCGTGCAAAAGCAGAGGAAATAAACCAAGAATTCGAAAAGGACGCTGTCCTTCTTTTCGATGAAAAAAAACCACCTTGTTATAATCAAAGTAAAATTGGTTGGAAATTTTTTTATAACACCAACTTATTTTTCGACTGCGCAAACTCCAAGATCGCATTCTGCGATAGTCTAGATACCCTCAGAAAACAAGGCTATCCTGTCGATTCTTTTATCGAGACCCGATTACTACTCGATCGAAATCTTGTCGAATTTGAAGCGATGACTGAGAACGGACTCATACGCTGTGTATTGGACTCAGGATCCACTTTGAACTTGCTCAACAAAGACCTAGAAAATCATTCGAACGAACATATGATTTTTAATCCAGACAACATCGATCAACACGCTGTTTTAAATCCTGAAAATTCAGATCAGATGGTCGTTGATTTTGAAGATGAATATGAGATGCCAGTTTTCAAAATTGGGAAAAAGGATTTTGGCCCTGTGAATTTTCAAAAAATCAAAACACCTTTTGAATTCGATGCCATTATCGGAATGGAGTTTTTCAAAACTAAACTAGTTTTCATCGATTTCCCCAACAGGAAAATTTATTTTCACCAAAAATGAAAACTCAATAAGTATCTCAGTATGTATATCAAAAGATCCTAATGGATGTGTTTGAAAGTGCTTTGACCCGGTCCGGTTGCCCTGCGAACAAGCGAAGCTGTGGTTCGATTCTCTCCCTCTTACAAACATGAGTCAACTTGAAGGTGAGAACACCTGATCTAAAAAATTTTGACCCAACTGATATAAGTCTCGATCATTCTTCTTTTTTTTTGCCAGCTGATGTAAAATCTGCAACCTTGGCTGCGTCGCAAAAAACTTCTCATGTTTAATCAAAAATCTCCAAAAAAGGGCGTCCCAAATTTTACACCAATCTCCTCTTTTGAAATCGCTCATTTTGAGGATGTAATTCGAGCCGCTAAAATAGGGCTTTGTTGTCAACATTCCACCGTCAGCATACTGACTCATTCCATAGACATTTGGAACCATGACCCAATCGTATGAATCAATGAACAACTCCATAAACCAACGATAAGTTTCATCCGGAGAAACTTCACATAACATGAAAAAATTCCCTAATAACATGAGCCGTTCAATGTGGTGTAAGTATCCACTTTTTTGTAGCTTTTTGATGGTTGTATCTATGGGAATAATCCCCGTGCTCCCCTCATAAAATGCCTTGGAAAATTTACGATTGTGTTTAAAGAAATTTCCCTTCCTCTGTTTTTGGCCAATTGCATGGTAGGCACCACGAACAAATTCCCTCCAGCCGACCAATTGTCGTATAAAACCTTCGAGGCTGTTCATTGGGATCTTGTGCTTGTGCGAAAATTTTATTGTTTCGTCAATGACTTGTTGAGGAGTTAATAGCCCTATATTGAGAAGAGGTGAGAGACAGGAATGAAACAAAATTTCTTCGTCTTGGACAATCGCGTCTTCATAATCTCCAAATCGATACAATCGATGTTTGAGAAAGTGTGTTAAGGCTTTTTTCGCTAGGACATGAGTCGTTGGATAGTTAAAAGAGCTGAAAGATCCTGGGTTCTTAGGGTACTTTTTGTTCACGTAGGAAATTGCCTCTTTCACTTCTTTTGTTTGGGAAAATCTTGGATTTTTAGGAATTTGAACCTCTTTTCCAATCTTTTTCCTATTTTCAATGTCAAAGCTCCATTTTCCACCGATCGGTTTCCCATGATCATCTAAAAGAAGGCCTAATTTTTTCCTTTGGTAAATGTAAAATGTTTGACAACTCAAATGCTTCTTCCCTTTGAATAACTCTAGGAATTCTTCACAGGAAGTCAAAAACCCTGGACTTGGATAGACTACCATTTTGATTTTATGTCTCTTCGATAATCCCTTTATTCTTTTTGCTAGCAGAATATCGTCGAATTCAACCACATGAATGGATGAGATTTTTAATTTGTTGAGGGTTTGCTCGAGGTCTTTTTCTACATAAAGAGTCTTAAAACACTTTCTTTTTAAAACCTTCTCGAAACTTTTAAGAGTTGCGCGATGAAGAATTAGCTTCATCTTGTGAAAAGCAAAATCAGAAAAAAACCGTGGATCTTCAATGAGAAATATCAAACGACCTTTTTTCAAAGCTGGATGGCTTTCATATAGTTGATGAGGAAAAAGAAAAACCGCTTCCATTTAACGCTTAGGCTCCCAAAAGGCCAATTTATGAAAGAAAACATAACACGTCTAGAGAAAATGACGCTTCACACACCCGCTTGAGAATTTGTTTATGTATAATTCAAGATTATTAGAAAAAATTTCTAATGTCTTGCTTCCCCATTATAAGCCTTATATAATGTACCGAACATGACTAAAAAGTTGGATTTGAGTCACGTTCGGTATCTCTTTTATTAATTCTGCACACTGTATGGATTGGGCCATAAATCAATCAAAGAAAGAAACTAAAGCTATTGTAGTGATGCCTTATGATCCCAATTGGCCCAAAATTTTTGAAGTTGAAGCCATAAAAATCAAAGAGGCTCTTGGTACAAATTGCTTAAGCTTACATCATATTGGCTCTACTTCTGTACCAGGACTTGCTGCAAAGCCTGTGATTGACATGCTTGGAGTCATGAGAAACTCTGAAAAGGCAATTACCCCGCTTGAAAGCTTAGGTTTCAAGTATAAGGGCGAATATAACATCCCAATGCGCTATTATTTTAACAGATCAGAAGGCGTGGATACGAACCTTCATGTTTATGAAGAAGGCCATCCTGAAATCGAGCTTAATCTTCTTTTTAGAGATTATTTGCGCGTTCATCCTGAAGCTAGAGAAGAATATACGAATCTAAAAAAGACCCTTTTGAAAGACCAATTATCCTATGAAAAAAATAATTCTGGTTTTACTGGGTATAATCTTGGTAAAGACGCTTTCATAAGAAAAATCTTAAAAGCGGCCAAATATAATCGTATTCGAATCATGAAGTGCACTCATTATGCAGAGTGGGATTTTGCAAAAAGATTAAGACAGAAATATTTCTTTGATCCGTTATCAATTACCGATCCCTATACATGGACGTTTGATCATAAAGAGCACGCCCACCTCATTCTCTATCAAGGTGTCGAAATGGTTGGGTACGCGCACATTCAATTCTGGCCAGATCTGAGAGCTGCTTTGAGAATTTTGGTCATCAATGAGCCATATCGGCATCATGGCCTTGGGAGTCATTTTTTACAACTTTGCGAGCAGTGGTTGAAAAAACAAGGCATCCACTCTCTGCATGATGAGGCAAGACCTGATGCCATACAGTTTTATCGCAAAAATGGGTATTCGGAAATGCCTTTTAGGGATCCCAGCGGCGAGCCGCCTAGCCCTCAAGATATTGCCATGGGGAAAACGCTGTGAGTCAAAATAGCAAAGACATTCTGATACGGCCTATGTATGCGCTAGATATCGCAAAAATAGTCAGTCGATATTCTTTTCCTTGGTCCACGAGAGAAAAAACCCAGCAAACTTGGGATACTTACTATCATGAGCAGCAAAATGGAACGCGTACAGTTGCGATAATAGAAAAAAATAATGAAATACTCGGTTATGGCAGCCTGCTTCGAAAATCGGAATGTCCTTTTTTTGCTAGCACAAACATTCCTGAAGTGAATGCCATTTGGATTGATGAAAATCATCGCAGACAAGGCCTTGGAAAAGCTCTGATCAAATGGATTGAGGTTCTTGCGATACAAGAAGGATATACCCAAATTGGAATCGGGGTTGGTTTATATCAAGATTATGGCCCGGCCCAGAAGCTTTATTTTCAGTTAGGTTACATCCCTGATGGGAATGGCATAACTTACAAAGGTCAACCTACAATTCCTGGACAAACTTATCCATTAGATGATGATCTTCTCCTTTGGCTAGTAAAATCTCTATAGAGGGGGGAAAATGATGTCTATTCGAAATGAAATTTACCATACAATTAGCACTCTTTCGCCTCTTGATGAGATTGAACAAGAACATATTTCATTTACAAAAAACTGGATTGAATCAGGTGCAGAAATTTTTCGAACTACAAAACCTGCAACACCAGATCCTCATCTTGTTGCTTACTTTCTTCTCATTGATCCCTCAACCAAACAAGCCTTATTAGTTGATCATAAAAAAGCAGGACTTTGGCTCCCTGCTGGAGGACATGTTGAGCCAAATGAGCATCCCAAGGAAACAGTAATGCGAGAGATATTGGAAGAACTTGGGATCGAGGCTAATTTCATGATAGAAGACCCTCTTTTTTTAACCGTAACTAAGACTGTTGGCCATACAGCCGGGCATACTGATATTTCTCTTTGGTATATCCTCAAAGGATGTTCTTCTGTTTCTTATGCATTTAATGCAGAAGAGTTTGTTCAAATTCATTGGTTTTTCCCATTCGAAATGCCTTACAATCGATCTGATCCTCATATGAAAAGATGTATGGAAAAACTAAGCTCTGTGAGTGTTCTATAGAAAAAGGAATTACAGGTTACTAATCTCTAAAATGCATCGGACTCTTAAGTCTATCTAGAAAAATAAGCCTATGCCCCGCCAACAGAATATGAACAGTTCTCGAAATCTAAAATGAAGGTTCTGCCATTCATGAGTTGCTATCGAACCCATGTTATTAGGCTATTCCAAGGGATGTTCGATAAAAATATACTTACCTTCAACCCAGGTTGGAACAGCGATGCTCAACAGATCGAAAAATTCACGGATATTCGAGAATTGCAGCGCCAACTTGAAAAACGCGGTATCAACATAATTTCCAAAGCAGATGATAGATCTAAGGGGCCAGCAAGCTTCATGGTGGTGGATCCCGATGGGAACACGATTCTAATTGATCAGCATGTGAACAGCCTCTAAAAGAGCAGTAAAATGATAAAGATTATTTCTCATACTCCGCTTTATGTCTGGCTCCTACTCGCATATCTATTTTGGGGTGGATGGAAAGCGAGAAAAACATACATTGTTTCCTGGAAAACTCTCTACATCATGCCTGTTGTCATGTTTGTATGGTCGATGTGCTCGATCTTAGAACACCAAAGCCTTGTATTTATCAGTTTATGGGCGCTCAACATCACAATGGGCATTGGGCTCGGATCGTTGACAAAACGTAGGCTTAGTTTACGCTTCGATAAGAAACAGAAGCTCATCGAGATCGGCGGCAATTGAATGCCAATGATCTTATCTATGTCGATTTTTACCTTACGGTATTTTCTAAAGGCCAGTTACGGAACGCATCCAGAGCTCATAGGAAACCCTGTTCTTTTCGAAGTAGAAAACATTGCGATCATAGTGTCTGGAATGTTCACGGTTAGGCTAATTGGCTATTGGCGGCGCCACAAAACATCCCTGCATGTTGAGCTTGATCTGAAAGCAAATGCCTGATTATAAGATTTTTAAAGCCCTCAATCCAAAAAAAAGTCTTCCTGCTTTCGAACTTTTTAGAGAGAATATTTGGTTGTTCTCTCGACACTTTAAATCGTCAAAATTCTTGAACACAGGTTGAACTTATGGTAAAATGAAGGTATATTTTGAAGGAGCTGGGTCCAGTGAGAATTTAAGTTTGAATCTAATCTGTTAATTAAACACTTAAGGATCAAACTTATGTCTCGGCTCCTCATTCAATTTTCACATCTTTTTAAATCTTTTGGCTCTAACCCAATCTTTGAAGATATCTCTCTTTCGATTAATGAGGGCGAGCATTTTGCCTTGATTGGCGAAAATGGCACAGGAAAAACGACGCTGCTTCTGATGCTGGCTGGTAGTATGCAGCCAGATTCGGGCAATTTAAGCAAAGCTGCTGGCCTTTCAATCGGATTTCTTCCACAGGAAATCGTTCTATCCAACCCTTCGACTTCCATGAGGGCATTCCTAGAAGGAGGCTATCTTGCAGAATTGGAACAGAAGATGGCCACCTATCTAGAAGATCCCACCCTTTTAGCTGAATGGACCCAGCTGCACGAAAAATACGAGCAACTAGGAGGTTACCGTCGAATTCCGATCGAACAAGTGCTGCACGGACTGAAACTGGAAAGCAGTCTGCTGGATCTACCTATGTCTTATTTGAGCAGCGGGCAACGGATGCGCGCAGCAATGGCTAGAGCATTGATAGCAAATCCGGATCTTCTGCTTTTGGACGAGCCTACAAATCATCTCGACCAGGAAATGCTTGAATGGCTTGAAACTGTATTGAAGCAAAGACAGGGAGCGTGTGTTATCGTCTCTCATGACCGCAAGTTTTTAAATGCTGCCTGCAATCAGCTTGTCGTGATCAAACAAGGCAAGCTTGCCAGATACGGAGGCAGCTATGATTTCTATCTTGCAGAACAAGATAAGATTCTGGAAAGGCAGATGAAAGCTTACGAAGCTCAGGAAGAGGAAAGATCCTTGCTGAGACAGAAAATTAAAGCCGTTACTTTTTCCAAAGGAAAGCCTGCCTCTCCAAAGGATCGCAATATCATGGCCTACGATAAAAGAGGCGAAAAGCATCAGAAATCGCTCCAGCATAAGGTCGATGTCATGAAAACCCGACTCGAGGAAATTGAAGCTCACCTTCTTCCTCATCCAAAGCCAAAAAGCATCAAAGGACTCAAGTTTTCCGAATCTCCCTTAGCGCCCTTTGTTGCAATTGAGTTGGAGGATGTTGGAAAGACGTATGGAGGTAAAGTCTTATTCTCCAGATTTTGCAAGAGCATCTGCAAAGGCAACAGGATCTTGATCACAGGTCCTAATGGCAGTGGAAAAACCACGCTTCTTAAGGCAATCGCTGGAATCATTCCTTTAGACGAAGGAAATATCAGACGCTCTCCCACTGCGAAAACTGCTTTTCTTGACCAAGAAGTTGAGCTTCTGCCTATGGATCAAACCCCCCTTCAGTATTTCAAATGCCGATACCATCTTTCTGAAGAAGACTTAAGGAGAGAACTACATAAAGCAGCACTAGGTGGAATTGATCTGCTAAAGCGCCCATTTACCACATTGAGCATTGGACAAAGAAAGCGAATGATGCTGCTAGAACTAGTGTTGGAAAAACCTAATATCCTCTTATTGGACGAACCGACGAACCATCTGGACTTCATGACTTTGGAAGCCTTTGAACAAGCTCTTCTTGATTTTGAGGGAGCTATCGTAGCAGTATCTCATGATGCAACTTTTATTGAGAAAATCGCTACTGAAGAATGGAAGCTGTGTAATGGATAGTTATTATTTTTGAACACTCCGCTTTATGGAAACAACTTTTCTTTTAGAGATTGTGATTTTCAATTTTTAAGGGTTTGAGCTTTCGGGCAAAAAGCCACCCACTTGCATCTTCCACATTTTTGCGTAAAGCCCCCCCTTATCAAGCAAAGCTGTGTGGGTCCCCTCTTCCACAATCCTCCCTTGATCAAAGACTAAGATCCTGTCCATGCGGGAGAGTGTAGAGAGCCGATGAGCGATGACTATCGTTGTACGTTTGTCCATTAGTTTTTCAAGACTGTCTTGGATGTACCTTTCTGTGACGGAATCTAGTGCAGAGGTCGCTTCATCCAAAATGAGGATTGGGGCATCGGCTAAAATGGCACGGGCGATGGCAATCCTCTGCCTTTCTCCGCCTGAAAGCTTTGTTCCCCTCTCACCCACTCTTGCCTCATACCCTTTAGGTATGTTGCGGATAAATTCATCGCAATGGGCCAGCTTCGCTGCTTCGATAATCTCAGCTTCTGAAGCATTAGGCTTTCCGTAGCATATGTTTTCTCTCAATGACCTGTGAAACAGGACGGGATCTTGCGGGATCAAAGCGATCTGGCCCCGTAGAGATTTCAAAGTCACATCGGCTACTTCTTGCCCATCGATAAGGATCTTCCCATTATGGAGAGGAAAAAAGCGCAAGATTAAGTTAATGAAAGTGGACTTCCCTGCCCCTGTGAAGCCAACAAGACCTACCCGCTCCCCGCCATGAATATGCGCATGTTTATTATCGAAAAGCTGCTTATCTCCGTAACGAAATGAAACGTTTTCAAAGATAATTTCTCCTGCGGAGACCTTTAGATCCTGAGCATTTTGTTTATCTCCCATATCTTGCGGATCCTGCATCACGGAATAAGCTTGCTTTGCAGTCCCAAAAGACTGGAAGAGCGTGGGCAAGGCTGAACCCACAGTCCACAAAATCATGGTAAGGCTCCACATTGTGGTGAAAACCTGGACGACTTGGCCGGTCGTTATTTGATTATGAACCCATAAATAAAGAAGAGTCCCGTTTATTCCTAGAATAACTCCAAGAAAGTAAAACAATCCCAAAAAACACCGCATCTTCTCGACGTACCGCTTAGACTGGACGTTCGTCTCATGTTCTTCCTTCTGGAAAGGTGCAATGACGTTTCTTTCGTGTTTAAAACGATAAAAAAGGTTGACCGCAAAGTTATTTGTGAAACTATCGACAATTTTCCCCAGCAAGATGCTGCGTGCCTCTCCATGGCGATGTTCATACATATCAACTGGACGGGTAAATATGAGACATATTCCCAAATGAATAACAATCCAGGCCAAGAAGATCCATGTGAAGATCGGGTTCACAAACCAAAGAAAAAATGAGCCTAAGATACAAGTCGATAGTGCAGGCACGAGCGGCCAAAACAATTGCTGAAGGATAGATTCCACTTGGGTGGTCATATCTGTCATTTTGTTCGCCAGGCTCCCTGAGAATCGCTCATTGAAATAATGGGGAGAATGGTGCTGGATATGGTCAAACATCGCCATGCGGATATTTGCTTGGAGCTTCGGGACTGCTTTTGCCATCAAAAAACCCATCGTGCGCGAAGCTGTTTCGATGTAAATAACTAAACAGACTCCCCAGATAATCGGAGCTTTTAATGCTTCCCAAGAAGCTGAGCGATCCCCCTCATAATGGGTAAAAATGTCAACGACAACATTTAAAATGTAAGGCCAAAGCAATGCATCCAAAGACCAAGCAAATGAATCAATAAAGAATATCAAGATGAAGACCCATTTTTGCAGGAGCATGAACCGCCAAACAAAACGAATCAATTCTTTATAAGTGACCACTCTGACCACCTTAATTCTTAAAGGGTGTAAAAAACAGAGAAAAAAACAACAATTTACGCTAAAATGTACCCCGTTTCTTTAAATCTTTCAAGAATAGTACAAATATTATGCATATTGAGCAGGTCCCTTTATCAGAAGAAATCAAGTTAATAGTGACAGAAGGTTTTGCTGAGCACGGCATTGAAACCATGGGCTTTGATGGAGGCATTCTCCCTTTTTGTTTTGCAGCTTATGAAGACAACAAAATTGTAGGGGTTATTGATTGTAAGTTTTTTTGGGGACAATTACATATCCGCTGGCTCCTTGTCGTCTCAGCTTTTCGCAATAAAGGGATCGGAAAAGCCTTAGTTCTTAAAGCTATTTCTCATGCAAAAGAACATGGATGCCATTTTGCTTTTGTTGAGACAATGGATTTTCAAGCTGTCGATTTTTATAAAAAATTAGGATTTATTATTGAATTTTCAAGGCCAGGATATTCTAAAGACACTACATTTCATTATTTAAAAAAAGATTTTTAAACGCGACAAGAACAACAAAATTATATAAGGACCTAAAAGGGTGTCTCTAAGCTCTGAGTATAACCGGTTCTATTCGATTGTACTTGTAGAAGGAGGGTAGGTCCTTCCATGCATGCTTTAAATCGTTTAGAACTTCGGTAAATAGCTCATTTAACTTTCTCCCCTGGTCTTCTCCGTTGATCTCTAAAATTCCTTGATTGGGATCAAAAAAATAACCCAATTTTTGATTGATCTTAATATAGACCATAGCATGGCATGGAATGAACATTGTATATGCCCCTACAGGAAGATTTTGGAGTTGGTGAATGATCTCATTGCCCATAGCACTCCAATCACTCACTGCTTTTTTTATTATAGGAGTAGAAATTTCGTGTGAGCCTTGGGATTGTGTTCCAATTTTGAGGTTTAATAACTTACCGTTCCTTAGGCTAATGCTTTGGAGAAGGGTGGCATCCATCCCTCCTCCTTGAGAAAATTGTTTTCCAAGTGCTGCCATGTGAATACGCGGGTCTGTAAATTGATTTTTTGTTTTCAAATAAAGATAAATAAACCAATAGCTCATTCCTCGACATATTCCATTTTTATGTTCAAAACGGATCCCTTTATCTAAACTGCAAAAAGTTCTATCCTTTACTTTCGGATCTGAGATCTTGCTCTCTAAGATAAAAGGAAAAGAATTAACGATTTTACCTTCAGAGTTTGGAGCGTTTCTAGTCTTTTTGATCAAATAGATACGGTTCGTGTTTGTATTATAAACATTAAATCCAATCCGAATGTTTGCAGACAGCGTTTTAGTCCTTTTTGAGAGCGAAGCCAACCCCAAAGTTTTCATAATAATAGAGAACATATTAAGAACATAAGCACTACTCAATCGAATAGGAGCTGAAGCTATCTGGCAAACCCGCCATTTCCCAATAAGGTTTGGACGTATTTCTTCTAAGGGTTTGGTAAATGGTTTATTTTTCCTTTTTAATACATTCTCTATCGAATCGGAATGTTTGAAAAAACCTTGTAGATTGGAATATGAACTAAACACCGACTCATTAAAAGATCTTGTAATTGTCATAAAAAAAATCTTAAAAATTATTAAACCATTATACAAAAAAACTCAAAAAGAGAAACAACTGAAATGAAAACTTGTCGCAAATAAAATTTTATATAATTAGAGAATCTCTTCAAATTATGCTTCTGTCGATTTTTTCGGCTCTTTTGAGCCGACTTTTAGACACAACCTTGGGGGGAATAATATCCAACTGCGTACATGCCCCTAATTTTGGAACCGAAAACTCGAAGAAATCAGAATCGGTTAACAGTCTCTAAATGGATGAAAGAACGTGCTGTTTATCACACCAACTATCTTGAATTTAAAAATTTTAGATTGGCCAGTTGCGCTTCTTTGCTACAACATCGTAACTTGCTGCAGAAGCTGTATGAGGTTAGGCTCTGAAGGCTAAATGGGGGATCAATTTAAGACTGGCTAGCGCTTTTGGCTGCCGATTTTTGAGTAACGCAAGGTATATTTGTGTTACAATAAAAATTCTACAAGTTGACCAACTATCAATTGGCTGCTATTTGTATTTTGCAAGAAGAACCTATCCCAGTATTCAAAAACTTTGATTTTTGATGAATTTTTTCACAAATTTTAGAGTCACTTCGCAGGACATAATTGGAAAAGTAGACCAAGAAGTTACTTTTAAAGATGTGGGAAAAGACGCAAAAAGCATGTTTTTTGAATACTGGGATAGGTTCAAATAAAAAAATGGATTTATGTCTACAATTAGTTACACTAATTCAACTCTAAAATGGCGCGTAGGTTGCACTGATAGCCTTCCTATTTTGAATTTAACAAATAAAATCGCTTCAAAGTATTCCATACAATTCGATGATTCTTTGTCAAAAAAACCAACAACGAAAGGAAAGTATGTTGCGTGGGATCAAACAGTGATAGCAAGTCCTTCTGACGAACAAAAACTCTACTCCGAAGAATTTTCAAGCTGTGTTGCTTTAGCACAACAGGCATGGGATTCAGAAAATGAATGTATAACGAAAGTGGCTTTCTCTCATTTGTGGATGTTCAAAAAACCCACGCAGTAAAAACTTGATTCTGCAATGGAAGAATTGGGCAATGCCAGTAACAAAGGAGAAGTGCGGCTCTATATTTCTGGCGGTCATAAGAACAACGTTACATCTCTGGAAATTGTTGATTACATACAAAGAAAAGCGCATCAGTTAACTAAAGACTCAAGCGCAAAATTCACAATTGTCGATAACCATTTTGGGATTGCGGAGTTTGCCGATACTTATTTGGAATATAAAAAGTTGTGTTATTCACCCTCAGGAGGATTATTGTCAGCAGGTTTTGATGCCAATAATCAACCTTACTCCATCATAGATCTCAATTTTAAGTGTTTTGAAGGCAATTTGAAGGATGGAAAAGTGGTGTATCCCTTGAAAAAACTCTAAGGGACTCTATTCTTCTATCGTGGGGTGCATATAGCGGATTTGCATAGTAACTTTTAGAGTGTTGTGCACCGCTAATATTCTCCCCATGCAAATTAAATCTAAATAACTTCAAATGGACAACCATTTCAACACATCTGCTCGAGCGCCTTCGACAATACTCGTATGGGAATGCCCATTGAACACCTTGTACACACTATTCATAGTCCCTTCATATGGAAGCGAGCTTGTGAGATCCCTCACCTGCTCATCTTCTGTTGTTGCACAAAACAAGTGGCGAACGGAGCGGTTCTGATGCTTCCATACATATTGTTTATTCTGCCATGCGGATAAGTTCTCTTTAGCAACCCGACTTCCAAAGATAAATTCATCTGCAAGATCTTTATTAAGCCTGGCTAATGGCAAAAGATGTAGTTTCTTGACCAAATCGACGACTTTTGTTCCATTATGGACTCCTGCTATAGAAACAATGGATAAACGGGATGACCCTAGTATTTCTGGATCTAACTTGCTTTCAATATACGCTGCGATCCGCCCTCCATTTGACGTACCCATGAGAGTGACAGGGCGACCGGGGAATTTTTTCAAGTAGTTGTTGACAACTTCTAAAAGTGGATAAGCAGCAGTCTCTAGCGCGCAATTTCCCTCTAGAGGAACTTGGGGAGCAAACAAATGTGCGTGAGGATTTTTGCGTTTGATCTCTTCTTGATATGAATTCCAATCGGTTGGATGCCCTCTGAGTCCGTGAATGAAAAGATAAAGCCCCTTACTATCATTGGATGCGCTCCAAGGAAGAGATTCTAACAGGTTAGATGGGCTCTTATCATTTTTGCAAACTGCACTGCGCCGTCTTATTTTCAACAAACACGTTTTAATGTGATTCAATACAGCTTGCGCAACATTGTGGACTTTTGCGATCAATGATCGATGATCTTCTATGTCAACTGTTCCAAGCGCACAATTTTTAAGCACATGGACGCTGTTTTTCAATTGATAGCGCACCTTAGAACCAACCACCCCATTACATTTGTTGATCCAATGGAAAGCCTTTTCGACTTGCTCTTCTACCAAGGAATTTAAAAGAGAAACATGCCCATTTCCTGAGACAAGGTAATCTTTTTCTTTTTTACCCTTCTGGGTGCCATTGACATTGATAATTGGTAAAGAAGAGCCGTGTTCTATTACACAAGCATCTTGCATTGCGGAATATTTTCTATAGTAACGCTCTGCGACTCCCTCGTCCAACGGCAATCTAGCCTTTTCCAGAAGGTCCTTCGATGACGCACTGCCCAACGCCAACTCTTTACAAACAACAGGCGTCATAAAACCAAAAGTGAATTTATATAAAAGCCACGTCGAGATTTTTTTTGTAAAAGCTTGGATTAACGATGTTCCGAATAAGACCCCTCCAGCAAAAGACAAATAAACCGGAATCTTAGGAGCGCGTGCGCGCAATAATTGTTCTAAATGTAGGGAAACTCGAGTGCCATTAGAGTGTCCAAAGAAAACAATTGGTTTACCAGGATTATGATCAGCCCACCGGAGAATTTTTTCATAAATAGTCTTTAGTTCCGGGTCTTGCAATGTGCAATGCCCACTTTTAGGTACACCGGGGGCAAACAGTTCTACATCGAACCCTGTAACATCTTTTGAAATTGCTTTAAATTTTGAGAAGTAGGCATCCCAGTCTGCAGGCTTGCCATTTAAGCTTTCAAAAAATACTGCTAGAGCATTTTTATTGGTTTTTTCTGCTGTTAAATCTTTGTGTGCATTAGATGCAAAAAATGGAAATACAATATAATTTCTTACGGCGGTTTCAATAGTACATACACTTTCTCTAAAGATCGTGAGCAGCGTATTTTTAATTTTTCCTAGCCGGCCCGATACTGCATACTTAGAAAATTCTTCGTTGGAACGGATGCCATAATCCTTGTTTAACCAAAGATTATTTTGAATGTTTGCAGCATTGCTTAAAATTTTAATTATATTCATTACAAGAATACAGCATTTTAATTAATGCAAACATTTTATCACATTGTAATTAAAAACAAAGAACAATCATCGAATTAGACATAATTATAAAAATAGATGTAAAAATTAAAATAAACTGCAGATGCCTTTCTTTACCTCGACTTTGCCACTTTTTGGGCCACCTGTCTGGTCTGTTTGCCCTCGGGCGTTCAACCTATGATCGAACTGGGAGATTATTTAAACCAGGAAGGGGTTAAAAACCCCTTCCTGGTTTAAATAACGCCTCCGCAAGCAAATATCTCGAGGCCTTCGGACGAAAAAAAGTTGCAAAGTCGGGGTTACCCAAATCAATTGTCGATTTTATTTTAAGATAACACCTCTTCAAGAACAATGGTGGAGTTCGGCGGCAATGAGACCCTAAAATGCGTAGGTGCTTTACTATGTGGATTACGCACAACTTCAATTTTTTGGTTCCCAAAACTTCCTGAACCTCCATATTTAAAGTCGTCGGAGTTGAAAATCTCAATCACTTGCTGGATGCGTCTGATGTCATGATCACTTGATGGCAGCGGCACGTCATAAGATTGGTACCCCTGATTTAAGAAATTATGGACCACAGCGATACGCTTGTTTTCTTTAGTTCCACGATGATAAGCAACGACTGCATTCGGGGCATATTCAGAGATCATCTTAAAATCTTGGCTTGTGCTCTCCCAAAATTGCGGTTTGCTTAAGTAAAGCACATTGAGGTCTCTAACGCATTCGCGGATGTTGAAATGCTCTACTTTTTTTGATGTTAGCGACCAATCAACGCCGGGAGTGTTCTTGCGAAATCTTTGGTACCAAGATTCATTTTGTACATTTTCGTCCCCCATATGGACCAATTGTCCAAAGCTTGGCGCAAGCGTTTGCCAGCAAAAGAAGTTTCTAAGGTTAGAATATTTCTCTTGGGAATTTTGCAAGTGGGACACACATTCCAAGAGCACCTTTTTATTACTATGCTCTCCATCGTCAGAATCGTCATGAGAATGGGTAAGGATTACTTTTTCGCCATTTTGGACGGAGTGTAAATAATTGAGGACCTTTTGGTGCCAATGTTTAGGTCTTTCATTATAGGGCGTCTTGAGAAAATTCCGGGAGTCATGACTCCATCCAATGCCCCATTTTAAGTCGAAGCCGAGACCGCCATGGTTTGTAGATTTGGTGACATTCGGAAACCCTTCAGTTTCTTCAGCGATGGTCATCACTCCAGGATAATTAGCGTGGATAGTCTCATTCAGCTCTTTCAAAAAGGAAATGCCCGAAGGGACATCTTTTCCATTTCTGTGAACCATTTGGCTAATTGCATCAAAACGGATGCCATCAATATGGAGCTTGTCCAAGAAATAAAGTGCGCTGGCAAACATCAAACGACGGGTCTCCTCTTTCCCGTAATCCAAATACAAAGTCCCCCACGGCGAGCTTTCAGAAGCGAATATATTGGTCCCATCAAACTCATGCATAGATACTGAATATCCGCTGGATTGATGATAATGTTGAAAGTGGGTCGGGATCCAATCGATGATGACCCCGATATTATTTTGATGCAACAGGTCAACAAAACATTTAAAGTCATCGCAGCTCCCACAATCACGGTATGGAGAAAAAAAGTTAGCTACTTGATACCCTCGTCCTTCTTTAAAATAATGCTCAAGCAAACTGTAGCACTCTACGTGAGTAAATCCCATTCGGTTACAGTAGGTAATAATCTCTTTGGCTAGGTCTTTATAATTGAGGGGATTTTTATACCCGCTCTTCCAGGATTTTACTTGAATTTCATAAATGGAAATAGGGCTGTGCAAAAGATCTATTTGCGCTCTTTTATGCAACCAGGTCTGATCATTCCATTTGTATTTATCATGGTCTACAACAACAGACTGAATTTGACCTGCCTCTGGAATATTGATCGTTGAGAAACTAAAAGGGTCGGTGCGCAACATTATCTTGCCATGACAGTCTTCAACTTGATAAAGATAGGTCCTCCCAGGAGAAGCGAAAGACGTAAGAGCTTCCCAATTGCCATCGGAGTTTTTATTCATATCGATTTTATGCTCTTCTTTTCCAAATGCAGTAAGGACCACTGCAATTTTTTTTGCATTTGGAGCATATACTCTGAATATTGTTGTTCCATTGCAATATTGGGCACCACGAGATTCATAAAGTTTGGCATGGTTGCCTTTATTCCATTCAACAGTTAGCTGGCTATTGTTATCATCTTGTTTAGAGAAAGATGCAAAATTATTAGAATTAATTTGATTGTAATTTGTTCTTACAGACATTAAAAACTCCATAAAACTAATTATAATTCTTAAACAAATCTTAAATTACAATGAAATTTCTATACTGTTTCGTGCGAACAACATGGATTTTTTTAAACTATTTTGAGAAATTTTCTACATGATGAGATCCTCATGTGTACAGGGTAAAATTCTGATCTCGGGCGTTAGTTTATTTAGAACCCCTTTCCTAAGAGTAACGCCATTGATTTTCTCCAAGTTATCTGATAATAACTGCAAAGATTGAGGGATCCTCTCCGCTTCTGCTCTTCTGGCAGTATCGATAAAAAATACAAGGTTCTTCGAACTTTCGCTGATACTTGTCTCAATAGAGTCTTTGTGGTTCCATAGCCAGCACAACACCCCTTTGTTATCTCCATAAATGACATGGTTTGCCTTGACTTCTATTTTTTCTCTTTCGCCTAATCCATGGAATAGTTCGCCGTCTTTTGCGTATCGGACTGTGATGTCCCCGGAAATTTTATCCAGGTCATACCCTCCCATAGGCAAAAGCGAGAAAACAGAGCAACAATTATAAAGGTCCACGACATTGCATATGTTCCATATCTCTTTTCCAGTCACGACTCTTTTGAGAAGTGCCTCTATGGAAGAGCGGTATGTTTTGGGTTTCACAAGAAAATCATTTTCATAGATGTCCCTCCAAATAGAAATGCTGGGATGAGCAGCAAAATTTGTCGCATTAATCCCCTTTTCTTCCAAAGACTTTAACAAACATAATTTTAGAGACTCGACAAACGGATCCTTTTTAATCACTGAAACATCGGCAACTAGATATCCGATTGCCATTTCTGGGTATTTTTCTAAAACTTTGTCTTCAATGCGACACAACATAAAACGTCTCCTTTTTCCCTAATTTTAAAGCACATCAATCTATTAGTAAAATTAATTGAATTTATATATCATAAGCATAACTAATGGAGTTGCCATGTTAGACTATAGGGGCCTTGAAGCGCTATTTATGGTCATTGAGCTACAAAGTTTCGAAGGAGCAGCAAGCAAGCTCCATATCACTCAGTCCGCAGTATCCCAAAGAATTAAAGCACTAGAAGTTCATTACAGAGAGCCTGTCCTCACAAGAACAATCCCCTATGCACCAACAAAGTTAGGGGGACATCTACTGGGACACTTTAAGCAAATATCTATCCTGGAAAGCTCTTTAGAAAATAAAATAAGGAGCACAAAGACAAAACCGCATCTTTCCATAGCTCTTAATCGAGATAGCCTAGAGACCTGGTTTATGGAATTAATGGAAAAAAAAGAGGTCTTAAAAAATATCAACCTTGAGGTTATCACAGATGACCAAGAGCTAACCCTAGATTATCTAAAAAAAGGGCTCGTATCTGCATGCGTTTCCACTTCGAGCAAAGAAATTCCAGGATGCAAAGTCGTATTCTTAGGAAACATGGAGTACATTTTAGTCGCATCACCAGCGTTCACAAAAAAGTATTTTTCTAAAGGCAATATTAAAAAATCTCTTTTAAATACTCCTGCTCTCAAATACGACAAGAACGATCAGTTAAATGAAAGGTTCCTAGAGAAATTTTATGATTTAAACGCGCAAGAGCTATCCTTCCAAATTATTCCTTCAGTAAAAGGATTTAAAAAATATGCGCTTTTAGGTTACGGATATGGCCTACTTCCAAAAATTGATATTACGGAAGAACTAAAGGCAAAAAAACTCATACCATTAAGCGTAAACAGTTGGAAAATCCCTTTATATTGGCATTTTTGGTCAATCGAGTTAGAAGATTATAAAAAATTTAATGAAGAAATAATTCATTATTGCAATTTTCGCCTCGCCGAGAAAAACAATCGATAACACTGTTTGATTGAACACTATAAACAAAACCAAATTCGTATATTACATTTAAAATACACCAAAATTGACTGTAATTAATAAAAACTGACAAAATAACAACAACTTTTCACAAAAAGGAGTATTGCATGTCATTAGTTTCTGAATTATCTAAGAGGGTGTCTACAAAGTAAGGGTTCGTCGCTTTTCTGAGGATTTTTGGCTAAATTTCTGTTCGTTGTTCGGGGGTAGTATACTGAAAGTTAATACAACCCCCGAACAACGAACCGAAATTTAGCTCAAAAAGCCCTGAAAATCGACAGAACCTTACTTTGTAGACACCCTCTAAAGGCATCGTTGTTGAAACTAATACTAAAAGTTTTCTTGGATCTTTAATGTACAGCGATCGTTCATATGAGAAATATCAAGCACCAGTTGCATGTTCAACACAACCATTGCTGAATGACATGTCAAAAATTTCTGTAGTAGGTATTTTCGCAGGAATCACGCGAGTGGCATTAGCAGCAATACATACCGTCGGTCATCTTTTCGCCGCCTTGTTTACGTTTAATCAAGGGCATTTATACCATGCAGCCAAAGGGGGATGCGAAATGTTAAAGGGTACAATTGAAGCCATCCCTTTTGTGGGACGTAAATTTGCACGTGCTTATACTGAACATGGTCTTTGGTGGATAATCAAAATTTATAATCCTGAAAATCCAGATTCCCTAGATCTCAATCAAGGTCTTTGGAAAAATTTCAAACAAGAACGCCCTAATGGATATGTATTCGCATAGTCTAGCTACTTAGGAATAGCTCTTAATTAATATAGCGACCAGTTTGATTTTTTGTATTTTTTGACAAGAATGTGCGGTAGGGTCGAAAGTTGAGAGCAGGATAACTTTTCTAGTAAAAAAGGGGTTTGTAATCTTTGACATACTCAACCTTTACGAGAATCGGGTTACTCCTATCGCCATCTTGATCAATTCTTTTTCTAGATGACAACATCTTCTTGTTGTCCGGAGTTCATATTGGACTTCGGGCGTAAAAGATTTATTATAAACAACTAGTCGACAAAAAATTTTTACGTTTGCTACCGTACCAATCTGATTAGTATTTTTATTTTTACGGGGCGTATGAATTTTTTCTCAAAAAACCTTATTTACTTATCAACATTTTGCGCATTACTTCCGTTACAAGATATCCATGCGCAAACTAATGAGCCTAGTTCCAATGAGTGTTTGCAGAATCTTCCTTGCTTACATCCTTGGGGGACAATCAGCGTTTGGGGAGAATATTTATACTGGAAAGTAGTGCAAGACCAAATCCAATATGCGGCAGTTCTGCCTGGCGGGGTGCAACAAATCATCCAGGCAATTCAAGCTACGGATGATGGGTCTCCGCTTACAATTTCCGAAAAGCTATCGATTGTCGATCCAGCATTTAAATATAAATCGGGATTTCGAGTTGGCATAGGGTATGCGTTGCGTCATTCAAATTGGGATTTCGGACTAGCGTGGACAAGGCTTCATGAAAAAATCAATTCGAAAGTAACTGAAGGCTCTAGAGGCATCATTCCTTTATCTTTACAGGCTAGCATCGCTTTCGGATTTATTAGCGGGGAACCGTCTATGTTTGGCTTTGCTGACAAGGCTGAAAGCCACTGGAATTTTGAGTTTGACACAATCGATTTTCAAATTGGCAGAAAATGCTGCGTGCAAAAAACTTTTAACATCCACCCTTATCTAGGGGTAAAGACTGCCTTCATCAGACAGAATCAACACATCAGATACTACGGTTTTTCAGCGAACGATGAGCCTGTCATTGTTAAAAACAGCAAGAAAAACAATTTTTGTGCAATAGGTCCGAGCATTGGGTTTGATGCATCATGGGAGTTCTACCCCCATTTCAACTTATTAAGTGAACTCAGTGCAGCGGGGCTTTGTGGAAATTTTGATGTAAAAGATGTTCCCTCCATTTCGCTGCCTCCTAATTCCATTAAAATTGAATTGAAAAATTCTAGAAACCATCGATTAAGACCGACAATAGACGCCAAAATTGGGATAGACTGGGATTCATGTATTTCAAACAAGTGTCAATTGGTTCTAGGAGCTTTTTATGAATTGCAGTATTGGTGGAACCAATTTCAAGTACCATCCTCCATTGCGACAACCATTGTCACAGGAGGCTCTTCGTCTCAAGGAGACCTCATGATGTATGGTCTAACGGTACACGGAGGGATACGATTCTAGAAAACTGTTAATGGATTTAGGATTCGTTAACAATCTCTAAAACCAGTGGCATAATCCCCTGAGTAAAGAAGAAATTGCAATAGTTTCAAAATATTGTTGTAATTTCTTCTCCGATTCGTTACTATCAATGTACAAACATTGAAAATTCGTTATTTCCGGATAAAATTGTGGTAAAACTAGCTGCGATTATTTTATTTGTATTACTTGCTAGGAGCACTCCTTTACAGTCCACATTAAAAGACTCAGTTCAATCTGTCATAAATTCAAGTAAGAATGGCATAGAATGGGTTGAAAAATGTGTCGAACAGCATCCAGAAGTCTTATGGCTCGCTGATGATAAGGTTCGTAAAACAGAAGAAGGACAGGCTTCTCTTCACGGGACATATTCTGAACAGTTGTTTGGTAAAAAATATGTCGAATTCGATAGAACAATCATGACTTTGCATTGCCTCAAGCTCATTCTCGATGGCAGTGAAAATGCCTACCAAGTATTTACAGCTGATCAACCCAATGACACTAAACTTTCCCAAAATAGCTTTGAATTTCTGCATGCGCTGGGAAAACGATTATTGAAATCGCAATGGGGTGGAATGTCTGCCTCACAGATCGCACAAGCTATGGAAACTGCTTTAATATTGGGAGATATTGGGAAAAGTGAAAAAGCTAGAGAATTGTTCAAATCCCATGGCGTTACAGCTCCAGATCATGATGATTTTTATGGTGAAGCCTTGCCAGTGATGGAACTTAATCCTTCACTTTGCCCCTCTTTTGCTCGCCTCCCTCCTCCTGCGCAAAAGCTTCTTATTAAAATTGCCAATCTGGCCCACTATGGACACGTGACGCATTTGGAAGGAGGAACGGCTATGTTTAGCAAATTAAAGCAAAGCGCAATTGCTTCTGAAGACCTCACCGCACTCGAATTCGATTTATTTGTCCATACCTGTGATGTCGCAGGCGCTTTAGGCCACGTCAATAATCAGTCCTCTTTAGTTTACACCGAACTTACCCATAAGGCGATGCAGGCTATGGCAGATGCCGTCTGCATCCTCCGAGACCCAAATAAAGATGAGTGGGATGCATACAACGCCTACTTAGGAAAACGAGCTGCTTGGCTAGAACTAAGTTCTAATGATCGAGCGGATCGCGTTTTAGTTCGTATAGGTGCTATGCTCAGGCTATTTTCACCATCTGAAGGGGCCGCGTTGAAAAAAGGAATGCTGCAACTTGATGATGGCATGAAACAAAAGGTAATTTCTCAATTGGACGTTCAAAAAAATGACAAAGAAGGTCGGACCCCTACCTACATACCGGCTGTTTTAGTCAATCTGTTCAACAACCTCCAGCTTGGAGACTCAAGAGAAGAAAGATTGGTGAATACTCTCAATCTCGGACTTCCATTTATCTCTAGAGTGTTAGAAGAACAAATGGTAAGATTAAGGAAAAATGAAGCGGATCCCAATATTCCCCTAAACTTCAATAAAATTGCTGGCTATGCAAAAACAGCACCTGATTCCTTGAAAAAAGATTTTACAATCGATAAAGAAGGGAATGTATCTCTTAAATAATATAGGCTTGTTATGGGCGCGATCCAAAGAAGAAAGAAAAGGGCCAGAAAGCTCTCTAAAGAACGTAAATATGGCAACAATAAAGCGAAAAATGTGAATATGGCAGGCGATTGCACACGTCCACGCAAGAAATCGTTTACCCCTCGCATACCAAATCCAGATTAACAGGGCTATGTGAAGTATCAATACGATCATTTTGGCGTACCGGTAAAACACAAATTAGATGGAATGATCTATTTTCCGGAGTATAAAGTGTGGTGTTCTGATTACGAACGGGATCCAATGCGCATCGAATGGATCTTTTTTGAAAAAGAATGCCAAATGGCCCCCCTCATCCAACAAGTTCCTCATGTTTGCTTTATTGTTACTGACATTCAAAAAGCTGTTCACAACAAGAAAATTCTCTTAGAGCCTATATTTTTCCAAGATCGTTTTATGGCTTTTATTGAAGAAAATGGCGTCGCTATTGAGTTTTTTCAATTTCCTGCAAACATAAAAAAAATAAGCCTACATTTCTAAAAAGGTAGCTATGGACCTATCTCACGAAAAGTTTTCAGTCGATTTAAAGTTCGTTTGAGCTAATTTGCGACGCCAATTATGGGTGTATTATCAACATTTGTACATTACCCCTATAATTGGATTCGCAAATCAAACAAAATAATCCCGAACATCGACGAAACATTTTAGTGAGATAGATTCATGAACTATTCAAAGGAAAAAATAGAAAAAAAGTATGTGATTGGAGTTCCTGTTAGAACTACCAATGAAGACGGACACTTCCTAAAAGATGTTCCCCCTCTTTGGGAACGATTTCATCGCGAACGTCTTGCTGAGAAAATTCCAGACCGACTCAATCACGACTTATTAGCTGTCTACACTGATTATGAAAGCGACTATACAAAACCATTTACCTACATAATTGGGTGTGAAGTAAAAAGTCTGACCTCTATTCCTGATGAGATGATAGGCATTGAGATCCCCCCTGCAGAATACGCCCTCTTTACCGCTAAGGGCGAATTCCCAAAGTCTATGATGCTCACTTGGCAAAATATTTGGCGTTCCGGAATACAAAGATCTTACACTACGGATTTCGAAATTTATGCTTCTGATTTTAATCCGCAAAACAATCCCATTGTTAGAATCTACATAGCCACTTAACGACGCAGCCTAAATCCGTTAACAGTCTCTTAGAAATAAAAAAGCACAAGAGGATAAAGAAAAGCGGCTTCACCGGCAAGACAAGCAGGACAAATAAAGAATTGATTATCCTATCCATCTTAACACGAGGCGATCATCTTCGTCCTGGTTTTTTCTGGATTAATATTATATGCATGCATATCATAAACATTCACATATGGAGAATGATATGCTAATCATAGAGCACACTATTGAGACCACTGCACCTGCCGAAATAATTTGGAATATATGGAAAGACGTCGCCAATTGGAATAGCTGGGACCATGGCATTGAATTCAGTACCATCAACGGCCCTTTTATTGAAGGGACAACAGGCACACTAAAGCCTAAAGGCGGACCGCTAGTGCAGACAAAGTTGACCAAGGTTCTTCCGATGAAAATGTTTGTCGATGAATCTAAACTTCCTCTATCACGGATCATCGTATCCCACTTTCTAAGTCAATTACATGGGAAAACTAGAGTGACACATAAAATTGAAATGAAAGGCACTCTGTCGTTACTATTTGCTTTTTTGATTGGCCGGACAATGAAGAAAAATCTTCCTCAAGAAATGCGGACCATGGTCAAAAAAGCCGAGGAGCTTCATGAAAAAAGTCTCGTGGAAAAAAGTCACTCAATTTGAAGGTCCTGATCAGAGCCCTGGATTTTTACTTTGGCAGGTCAGCACTAAATGGCGCAGACAAATTGAAGCAGCGCTTGTAAATATTGGATTGACCCACCCCCAGTTTGTATTGCTTGCTAGCATTGGCTGGATGACACGCAACCATGCTGAAGTGGCCCAAGTTGAACTCGCACGCCATTGCAGCATGGACATCAACATGACTTCCCAAATCTTGCGTTCACTGGAAAAGAAAGGATATATTCAACGAAAAAAAAGCAAGGGCAATGAACGTTCAAAATTCCCCCATCTGACTCCTTTGGGCACTCAACTTGTTGAGCGAGCAATCCCAATAGTTGAGGCAGTCGACGATAAATTTTTTAGCAAACTAAGTAAAGACACTCAAAAATTTATAAAAATCGCTCACAAGCTCTTATCATAGACCTCTTGCGTAACTAAGTTTCTGCCGATTTTCGATTCAAATTGCAGGGATAATATCGACAAAAGTATATTAACTCTGAATTTGAATCGAAAATCAGCTAAAATAATCCCGAAAAGCAATAAGCCTTGAGTTTCGAAAAAGGTCTAAAAATGCGTATACTCAATTTATGACTACAATTTTTCCAACCCTCCGCTTAAGAAGACTTAGACAACATCCTGTGCTACGCGATTTAATTCGCGAAACAGAGTTGAACTTAAACGATCTCATCTTGCCCTTGATGCTCAAAGGACGCGATGGATCTAAAAAGCCCATTGATTCCATGCCAGGACATTATCAAATTCCTCTCAATGCATTAAGTCAAGAGATAGAGGAAATCGTAGGCTTGGGGATATCCTCCGTTCTCCTCTTTGGTGTCCCTTACCATAAAGATGCATTGGGCTCTGATTCCTACAGCGACACGGGAATCGTCCAAGAAGCCATTAAGATCATTCGCAGCGTTTCTAAAGACCTTCTTATCATCACAGATGTTTGTCTGTGCGAATATACTGATCATGGCCATTGTGGATTTTTAAGTGAAAGATCGGGAACAATGGATGTGGATAACGATCAGACCCTTGAATTGCTTGTCACCCAAGCCATAAGTCATGTCCGTGCTGGAGCTGATGTGATTGCACCAAGTGGAATGATCGATGGAATGGTCAAGGCAATCCGTTTTGGCCTAGATGATGCTGGCTATCAGCATATTCCTATCTTTAGTTATTCCGTCAAATATCAATCATCTTTCTACGGACCTTTTCGCGATGCAACTGAAGGCGCCCCCGCTTTTGGCGACAGAAGCACCCATCAAATGGATCCTGCAAATGCCAGAGAAGCGTTGCGAGAAACCCAACTCGATGTTGAGGAAGGTGCCGATATGCTCATGGTCAAACCTGCCCATAGCTATCTCGATATCATCTACCGAGTCAAACAAGCTTTTCCTAATGTCCCACTAGGCGCTTATCACACAAGCGGAGAGTTTTGCATGTTGAAGGCAGCTGCTGAAAAAGGGTGGGTCGATGAAAAAAAAGCCGCCATAGAAGTACTTCGAGGGATCAAACGAGCTGGAGCTGATTTTATTATTACTTATTACGCTAAAGAAATAGCGCAATGGGAGTACTAGTTTAATATGAACCAATCTCATTAAAAAATTTCAGTCGATTTTCGGGTTTTTTTACTTTTATCCCATTTTTCATTATAATGTGAATTAAAAGACATTTTTTTATGAACAAATTTAGCAATCATATTATTGAAGTTCACGAAACTAAACCTCTAGATTTTAAACCTTTAGTTCACGTTGCAGCCTGCTATCTAGAAGTTGATGGCAAATTACTTCTATTATTAAGAGCTCCTGGATCATTTGAAGAATTGACTTGGGGAGTGCCTGCAGGAAAAATGGAAGGAGAAGAGACTCCTTTAGAAGGTGCATGTAGAGAATTATTTGAAGAAACAGGGATTCAAATCACTTCTCCCGACCACATGCTCTCTCTTGGCGCTCTTTATATCCGCAAAGCTACAGTCGATTATGTCTATCACCTATTTAAACTGCACCTTGATCACATTCCAAACGTCCGTCTTTCCCATGAACACACTGATTATGTATGGGCTGATCCTGCACACATCCACACACTGAAGTTGATATCGGGTGGAATAGAATCCCTGAAACTGGTCCAACAGCGATTCAAAAAATTAAGATCGAACACTAACGTCAATGCATATCTTATCCTCAAGAAAGATAACAAAGCCCTTCTGTCTCTAAGAAAAAACACTAGTTATGGAGATGGCCGCTTTGGTCTAATAGCAGGACATGTAGAGTATGGTGAATCAGCAACTGCTGCAATCGTTCGTGAAGCTAGTGAGGAAATAGGGATTAGGATCAACCCGTCTAATTTAAAGGTCGCCCATGTACTCCACCGTCAGACAAATCGGCTCAACGTAGATATTTTCTTTGAGTGCACAACTTGGTCAGGGCAAATCATCAATTATGAACCTGAAAAATGTGAGTGTTTACAATTTTTCCCTATAGACGCATTGCCCGCAAATACTTTGGACTACATATTAGAGGTCTTTAAAAATATTTCTATGGGAAGATTTTATTCTGAGAGCGGATGGCAGTCATGATCCTTGAGAAAGAGTTCTACTTCATTAGACACGGTCAGACCGATCATCATATAGGATTAGGACTTGAGAATATTGACATTCCATTAAATGTTACTGGAATGCAGCAAGCAAGGAAGATTGAGCCTGTAATTGCCACTCTTCCGATTCAAACAATTTGTTTTAGTCCCCTGATCAGAGCAAAGCAAACAAAAGAGTTGATCGCTTCTTCTATTTCTGCAGAGCAACATGAACTTGAAGACCTTAAGGAATGCTGTTGGAACACTTGGAATGATATGACTTTCCAAGGACAAAAATCAAAAATCGAATTTACTGAGCCTGTAAAGGAATTTATGTACAGGGCAATTCGAGGAATTAATCAGGCTTTGTCAATGCCAGGCCCTGTCTTGATAGTAGCTCATGGCGGAGTTCACTGGGCCATGTGCTATTTTATGAATGCGAATTGTAACTGGGCAATCGAGCATTGCATGCCTTTTCACTATTCATTAGACAGTCAAGGTCATTGGGTTGCAAAAAAATGTTTAACATCAAACTTATAATTAAAATTGGAACTTCAAATTCTTCGCAACTTGCGAAATAAAGCTGTCTAGTAAGGGCTTTCTATTGTACAATGAAGCCCTTATTCCCTTCATTGGATATTAAATGAAAAATTTTTCCCTTCTTGGACTGCCTGATGAGCTCGTAGCAGCTCTTGAACGTATGCAGATCACCACCCCCACGCCGATACAATCGGCTACAATCCCACTTGCCTTAGGCGGAGCTGACTTACTGGCATCTGCTCAAACTGGATCAGGCAAAACAGTTGCCTATTCGATTCCGCTTATCATCAAGTTAACATCGAGCCCACAAGGCACTGCTCTTATTCTTGCTCCTACAAGAGAGCTGGCAATGCAAGTTTACCACACAATTCAACAAATCCTCGGAAAATCCAATCCTTTTAAGATCGCTCTCTTGATTGGTGGAGCTCCGATGTTCAAGCAGATAAGTGAATTAAGACGCGGTCCAAAATTGATCGTTGGAACTCCCGGACGTATCCTCGACCACTTAACTCGCGGAACCCTTTCGCTGAAAAAAACAGAGTTCCTGATCATCGATGAAGTCGACAACATGCTCGACATGGGATTTAGCATTCAATTGGAGCAAATCGCCGAATATCTTCCTGAAACTAGACAGACTTTAATGTTTTCTGCGACCTTGCCACCAAATATCGAGAGATTATCTCACAAATACTTAAGAAATCCGCAACGCATTGCGATCGGTTCTGCAAAACAAGCAGCACCTAAGATCAAACAAGAGATCATCCACACGAAAAGCGGCGAAAAATTTCCAAAATTAATCGACCAAATTCAACAACGAGCAGGCTCGATTATTATATTTGTGAAAACTAGACGCGGCGCTGAACGCTTGTCACAAGACCTGCAGGATCACGATTTAAGCGTGGATGCAATTCATGGCGATCTACCTCAAAGACGTCGTGAACGCGTTCTCTTCGCTTTCCGCAGTCAAAAAATCCGAATTTTAGTGGCGACAGATGTCGCAGCACGCGGACTTGACATTCCTCACGTCATGCACGTAATCAACTATGATCTACCACAGTGTGGAGAAGATTACATCCACCGCATTGGACGTACTGGCCGCGCTGGTGCTGAAGGTAGCGCAGTTTGCTTTATTTCCCATGAAGATGGGCATAAAGGAAAGATCATCGCCCGCATGATTGATCCAGAGCAAAAACAATCCGCAGGACACTCCAACACTCCTGGACGCTTTGAGAGGGCGGGAAATTCAGGCAATGGAAGACGTTTTGAGAAACCAGGTTATTCTGGCAATGCAAGACGGTTTGATAGAGCACCAGGTCCTGGCAATGCGCGACGCTCTGATAAGCCTGGATTTTTTGGCAATGCCCGACGTTCTGAGAATGCAGATCTTTCTGATATTGCTGGAGCTCCAGAATTTCGAAAAAAACACCCGCAAAATAAGTTCGCAGACAAGAAGCGTCCTTTCAAGAGCTTTAAAGGACCTCGTCCGCAAAGCTCTCGCCCACGAAAACAGAAAAAGTTCTAAATAACTTTCTCACTTATACCCAAGAAGACCCTATTTGTTTTTTTTAACAAATAGGGTCTTCTTGCTTTTAAACCTAATATACTAAATTTTTTTTTGATTTTCAGGTTCTTTTTGCCGGGTTTCGATTCAAATTGCAGGGGTAATATACGAAAGTTGATATTATCTCTGCAATTTGAAGTCAAAAATCGACAGAACCTTATACCATTTATCAAAAATAACGTTTAGTGTTGCAAGGAAGCAGCGCAAATTTTGGCATCTGGAGCGAGCGACCATTGCCTTTGGCAAGGCGCGAGTGAAGATCCAAAATATGCGACCAAGCTGACGCAGCAAAACTAAACTTTAGTTTTGATAAATGGTATTACTTACGCAAGAGGTCTATTGACCAATTGAAAATCCGCAATTTGAAAACTGAAGAAACATATGGCTAAAATTCTTGTTACAGGTTCAACAGGTTTTATTGGTAAGCGACTTACCTACAACTTACTTGATCAAGGACATGAGGTATATGCTCTTTCTAGAATTAAAGGAATAGGCGAAGCGATCTCAAGCAATCCCCATTTTCATATCCTCTATGGGGACCTTAGAGAACTTTCTAGTATGGAAGCATGGCCTCAAGACATTGATGCTGCTTATTATCTGGTTCATTCTATGGGAGATGTCGTTCAAAATTTAGTCAGCGTTGAAGAAGGGATCACTCGAAACTTCATCACCGCCATCGAAAAGACACATTGCAAACAGATAATCTATCTTGGTGGAATAATCGAAGATGAAACACAACTTTCACCCCACCTTAGATCTCGACTTGCTGTGGAGCATATTCTTCAACAAAGCAAGGTCCCGTCAACAATACTGAGATCAAGCATCATCATCGGCGCAGGCAGCGCCTCCTTCGAGATTATCCGCGACCTGGTTGAAAAGTTGCCCGTGATGATCGCTCCAAAATGGGTTAAAAGTTATTGCCAACCCATTGCGATACGGGATGTCCTTTTCTATTTGAACGGAGTTATGCTCAATTCTGCTTGCTATGGAAAAATTTTTGATATTGGAGGAGAAGAAGTATTATCTTTTAAAGATCTGCTTCTCCGGTTTGCTACCTTTAGAAAACTAAAACGATACATCATTGACGTCCCATTGCTAACCCCACGGTTATCGAGCTATTGGCTCGTCTTCATTACATCTGTAAGATTTTCCATTTGTTTCTATCTTGTAGAAAGCATGAAACACCCAACGCGTAAATTAAACACGTCCCTTGACGCTATCCTCCCCCATCAATGCATTTCATTTGAAGAGGCTTTGTCTTTAGCTTTTCAAAAAATAGCTCAAAATGAAGTGATTTCAACATGGATGGACTCTTGGGACTTAAAAGCAGTCAATGCCAACATCCAAGAATTTGTTGAAGTTCCAAACGAAGGCTGCCTTAAAGATATTCGTATTGTTCCAATCCAAACATCGGCTGATGAGGTTCGCAAGCGTGTATGGAGCGTTGGAGGCGACCGCGGTTGGTTCTCTATGAATTGGGCATGGAGGCTGCGCGGACTTATAGACCAACTCGTAGGTGGTACAGGGCTCAATCGAGGACGAAGACACCCATCTGAGATACAAGTAGGTGATTCGATTGATTTTTGGAGGGTCCTGCTGGCCGATGAAAAAAAACGCCATCTCATTTTATATGCCGAAATGAAGCTACCAGGAGAAGCATGGCTGGAATTTGAGATCGATGAAAAACAAGGGATCCTCATTCAGACCGCAACATTTCGTCCAAAAGGAGTTTTTGGCAGGGTTTACTGGTATCTGCTTCTTCCATTTCATGGCATAATTTTCAAAAAAATGGCTAGAGCTCTCGCGCAGAGATAAGAGCAAAAAAAACTTTCTGCCCACTTTGTAGTTTCGGGGCAGATTTCTTTTTAGATTGCTTGAATTTTATTTTGAAGGTATATGCAGCAAAATAGGCACATACTTAATTCAAAATAAGTCTACATTTTTTTTTTAAGGTTCCATATAGGAGTTATATGAAGAGAAAAAATCTTCTGTTTTTTTTGATTGGTGTTTTGGTTGCATCCGCCGCAATCGCTTTTTTCCTAAATGATTCAACTGAGACCAAATACTATCAGGAGATCGCGGTAACATATAATTCTTCAGAAACACCCCTTGTTGAAGTATCAATCGATGGCAAGACCTACTCTCTTCCCCTGGATCTCGGCTCAAGGTTCCCTCTTACACTCAACAATGAAGTTTTGGACAACATTCCAAAAACTTTAAACGGAACAACACAATTGCAGGACATAAAAGGCAATTTGCACGAAGTACCTATGTACGTGTTGCAAGATCTCAAAATTGGAGACCTTAAGTTAAACAATGTCATTGCGATTGAAGAAAAATCCAATTCTAAAATTCAGGAGCTAGGCTCTTTTGGAAGGCCGCTGCTACAAAGATTTAACTTATTGCTCGACTTCAAAAATTCAAAAATAATCGTGTCTAATAATATTTCAAGACTGAAGAAATCAGGATATGACATTGACAAGATGGTGAAGCTACCACTTGAAGATAGTCGGCGCATCACCTTGGAAGCCACAACTTATTTAGGAACAGGCAAATTTGACCTCGATACAGGAGCTACTGTGAATTTTCTTAAGGCTTCTTTAATTTTAAATGGCGAACGATCGAAAGAACATCCTGGAACAAAGACTTTTACCTTCCCTAAATTCTTTATTGGAGATCGGGACTTTGGACGAACAACTTTACACCTTTTCAACTCCACTCATGATTACAGCGAAAGTGTCGGATGCCTTGGAATGTCTTTTTTGAAAGAGCACATTGTTTATATCGATTGCATTAACAAATTTGTGTATGTTGGTGAAACCACACCAGTTAAAACCGAACTCGAATTCTAAAAGACTCCCCTCATTACAATGCCTTATGTTCTTTTTATTCTCCTTTGGTTGTCCCTAATATCGAATATTTACGCTAGAAAGGAAGCAGAGCCTGTATGTACTAATGGGAATTTTGCTGTCCCTCCCTCTCAGCAACCTGGCCCCCTAATTAGTTTCGGCGAAAATATCCTCTATAAAAACACACTACAGGTCTTTTTATTTGCAGATGACTACATCGACAAAAACCAATATTTTATCGATGTAGTTCCCAGTTTTCTTTACGCGATCACGGATAATTTTTCTGTATTTTTCAATGTTCCTGTTGTTGCATTTAAAAATAGGCACAATCACTCTTACGGATTAGGCGATATTCCTATTCAATTTGAATATGCCTATTATAATAAAGGCCACGCCTGTTCAAGTGACCTTGCAACCATTGTTGCCAATGTAACTATCCCTACTGGCTCTAGCAACAAACAGCCTCCAACAGGATTTGGCGCCCCTAGTTTTTTCATAGGTGCAACATACAACCACACTACTGACACCTGGTTTTACTTCACTTCGTACGGTGCAGTGTTCACCACAACACATCACCGAACAAAATTTGGCAATCAGTACCTCTATCAATTTGGAGTTGGGAGAAATATAGCAGCGATAAGAGACTGGGTTTACGCTTGGGTAGTGGAATTCGATGGAACATTTTACGAACGAGATAGACTGCAAGGAGCCATTAATCCCGATTCAGGAGGCAACCTCATCTATGTAACCCCTTCTCTTTCGATTTCTTCACAGCATATCATGTTTCAGCTTGGTTTTGGTTTTGCTGCACAACAACATTTATTCGGAAATCAACCAAAATCTCTTTACTTATTAGCTGGCAGTCTTGGTTGGACTTTCTAACTTAAAAAAAAACTTGCATTCTTTCTCTTTCATAGGCGTAATCTTATTACATTCTTAATATTTAAAGAGGCCTATATGGCAATTCTTTCTTCTGTTACTGTAGGACCAAGTATCGGCCCACTTTACATCAAAAAAGAGAAACGGGATCAATACGCACAAGTTCTCTCTGAAACATGTTCTTTAACAGACAGAGTTTTTAAAGATTCTTCCAGCAAGCAAACTCTTCGTTTCACCGATTATGTCTATAACAATCCTCTGAAAACTAACTCGATGCCATCTTATGTTCAATTGGCAAAAGAATATAAAGGGATGATGCGAGAACATATTGAGAGACGTGTCCTATTCTTTTTCCAACAACTTATTGTCTGCTATCAGACCAAACTGCATTTTGAAAGTGTGGGAGCGCAAGATCAAGCAGCATCAGCGAGTAGCATTTTTGTTAAGATAAAAGGAGAGCAACAGAAGCTAACTGTGCGCAACGCTGCTCACAGCAGCACAAGTCCATGCCTTGTTGCATACGACAATGAAGAATGGCAGCAATACAAAGCAGGCCTTAAAGATAAACCTCAAGGGTTTGTGTTCCTCAAAGGCACTGACTACTATCGCACGGCAAATGCAACGATGAACATGCCTCGCATGATCAATGAAGCTGATCGAGAAATAGATGAAAAAACAACAGAGTCCTTGCTTAGGGTTAAATCAGAAGCACTCATCAATGAGGTCGCGCAAGGCAATCTCACTCCGGACGCAGGAATGATGCGATTTTTAGATGACGCAATTTTTGAAGTTGAGAACGCTCAAATGCGCTTGGCCAAAAAAAATAAAGATCCCGATGTTCAAGAAGTCCTTAAGTACTACTTGAAATATCTTAATAAATGCGCGAGCTTCATTGAAAGCGACACTGATTTTTTAACTAACTTTCTCAATATCAAGATCGACTCATCCGAACATGATGATGCTGCAAGGCGCATTATCTTAAATATACGCTACAACGCCATCCGCAATGTTCAAATAGAACAGGCTAAGTTGATCCAAAAGGTTGAAGCGCTAAAAAATGAAATTTTTGAAGATTTGGATGGAACAAAAAAACCAGATAATTTTGATGCTGCCTTCCGCTCAAAATTAATTGAAGCAGCACGTACTGACCTAGATCGTCAGCGACTGGAAAAATTGCTGAATTTTTCTGCTGAAAATTTCAAAGAGCAAATAAGTAAATCTATCAATACTAAGTTCACCAAAACCTTAGGCCTACTAACTCCTTATACTGATAGGATAAAATTTGTGGCCCAAGAAATCCTTCAAGATATGCGTCACTTACGCACTCAAGAACAGTATGATCGGGCTAAGATATTAAAAGATTTAAGACACATGAAAAATTGGACCCAAAAAGAACTAGGCGCGGCAGTAAAGAGCCTTTTTGCACATGCTGCAGCAAGCCAGTCGACAATTTCTCGAATTGAATCTCGACAAAAACTAGTAAATCCTCAGATTGCTCAAGAATTCAGCTTAGCATTTAAAGTTGACCCAGGACTGTTCATGCCCCATTTTTTTTACGCCTAAGAGCCTGTTTGCGAATTTTTTAATTTGCGCGACAGGTTCTAACTACATTTAGCAAAGATGTTATGCCTTTTGTGAAAAACACATGGGATTCATAGTTTCTCTTTTCTTCTTTTAGTTAAGAAGGCATCTTGTTATTGAGTAAACATAACTTTTCAAAGGTTTGCGATCCATGGATGCATTATTCCTTTCTAGGATTCAATTTGCACTTACAAGCATGTTCCACTATATCTATCCGCCCTTAAGCATAGGAATAGGCCTCATGCTCGTCGTCATGGAAGGCATCTATATCAAAACAAGAAATCCTCTATACAAGGACATCACTAAATTTTGGACAAAAGTATTTGCTCTAACTTTTGCCTTGGGCGTTGCAACTGGTCTTGTCCAAGTTTTTGGATTTGGTACCAACTGGGCATCTTACTCAAGGTATGTGGGAGATGTCTTTGGCAGCGTTCTTGGTGCTGAGGGAATTTTTGCATTCTTTTTAGAAGCTGGATTTCTTGGTGTCATGTTATTTGGATGGGACCGTGTCAGTGTCAAGGTCCACTACCTTTCAACGTGCCTGGTGGCACTGGGAGCTCATTTTAGTGCTATTTGGATCGTGGTTGCAAACTCTTGGATGCAAACCCCTGCTGGTTACAAAATTGTCGGTGAAGGGCCAGATGCACGTGCTGTGGTCACAGACTTTTGGGCTATGATGTTCAATCCTTCCGCAGTCGATAGAGTAATCCACGTTGTTTTGGGCTGTTGGCTGTCCGGTATTTTTTTAGTTCTAAGTGTCAGCGCATATTACTATCTCAAACAAAAACACCTCTCTTTTGCCCGTACCTGCATGAAAATTGGTTTGATCTCAGGAATCATCGTCCTCACTCTTCAATTGATCTCAGCAGATTCTACAGCACGTGGCGTCGCCTTCAATCAACCGGCCAAATTGGCTGCCTTAGAAGGTGTGTATAAAACGGAAGGAAATGCCCCCATCACCCTTTTCGGCTGGGTTGACACAGAAAGACAGACCGTCACTGGTCCCAAAATTCCATCAATCTTAAGCTTTCTTATCTATCGCGACGCAAGCAAGCCTGTAACAGGCCTAGACCAAATACCTAAAGATGAATGGCCCAATGTCCAAGTCGTTTTCCAAAGCTATCATGCTATGATTGCCATGTGGGGATTTATGGTGTTGGCTGTTTTGCTTGGGTTCATATATTGGAAAAAAATAAAGTCTTTCAAAACAAAATGGCCTTTAAGGCTCCTTGTGATCTCCGTACTCTTCCCACAGATCGCCAATCAAGTAGGTTGGATGACTGCAGAGGTGGGTAGGCAACCTTGGATCGTCTATAAATTGCTCCGCACCTCAGATGGGGTATCAAGGTCCATCGCAGCTGCTCAAGTCGGCAGATCGATTATTATGTTTATCGTGATCTATTTCTTCTTATTGTTCTTATTCTTATTCCTTCTCGACCGAAAGATAAAACAAGGTCCTCATATGGAAGATCATAAAGCAACCGATGTCTATCATAAAATTGCGTCCCCTTTTGAGCAGGAGTAGCCGATGAACCTCTTTATTCTAGAAAACCTCTGGTACCTCGTAGTCATCGCAGCGATTATTTTTTATGCTGTGCTCGATGGGTTTGATCTCGGCGTTGGATGTCTCCATCTTTTTGCAAAGAAAGATGAGGAAAGACGTATCATTTTAAATTCTATAGGACCGGTTTGGGACGGAAATGAAGTTTGGCTTGTCATTGTCGGTGGAGCTCTTTTTGCAGGCTTCCCAAATGTCTTTGCCACGGTATTTTCAGCATTTTATGATTTTGTCATGCTCCTTCTCTGCGGTCTTATTTTCCGAGCAGTCTCCATCGAATTTCGCAGCAAACATGAATCAAAGACCTGGCGAAAGAATTGGGACGTCGTATTTAGCATTGCAAGCTTCATCATCGCCTTCGGGATCGGTCTTGTCCTCGGGAACGTGATCGTTGGCATTCCACTTGACCAAAACCAAGACTTTGTTGGAACTTTTGCCGGTTTTTTAGGATTTTATCCATTGCTTTTTGGACTTACTACAGTATCTCTTTTCACCATGCATGGTGCGATCTACTTAGTCATGAAAACAGAAGGAACATTCCACAATCGCATCCGCAAATGGGTCAACCGCTGCATTGTAATATTCCTCGTTTGTTATGTGGCTATCAGCATAGCTACCTTTATCGTCGCCCCTTACATGTTGCAACATATGCACGATAATCCATGGCTCTTTTTAGTCCCCCTTGCAGCGCTCCTTGCCATCTTAAACATCCCTAGACAAATTAGTAAACACAACGACGGTTGGGCATTCCTTTTCTCATGTTTTAGTATTGCCCTCCTTCTTGGCCTATTTGCTATTGGTAGCTATCCTACTCTAGTGCGATCATCAATCAATCCAGAACAGTATAGTCTTGTTATAGCCAATTCCTCATCATCGGAATTAACATTAAAAGTTTTACTAATCATTGTTGCAATCGGAATCCCCCTAGTATTAGCTTATGGAACATACATCTATCATCTCTTCCGCGGAAAAGTGAAATTAGATTCTCACAGCTATTAATTTACACGAAATATTGCATAAAAATTATTTGCTTTATTGCGAAATAATTAGAACAATGGCATAAATTCATAAATTAATGAGAGGAAATATGAATGTAAAAATTCAAAATGCGGAAGATTATTTCGCGGTTAGTAATGATGCAAATAGTAAATTAAACCATTGGAAGATCGACTTAGGCTTGACTAACACAACTAGCAAGGTAGCTTCTTTTATTGGAATTGTTGGGCTTCTTGGAGCAGGAGCGGGATTGGCTTTAGGTACTGCTCTTAGCTTTAAGGTTGGCTTGATTCTCGGTGGAACCCTGATCAGCGCAATTGCATTAGGCATTTTATTTGTTTGCAAAAAGTCTTCAAAAGACACCAACAAACCTACAAATCTTCCTTTATCTTGGAATATTAAACCTAACATAATGCAAAAAATTCAGCAGAGTTCTCCAAGATTGTATCTGTTTCTGACAGATCCAAATTTCAAATGGAACCCAAAAATCGATTATGACCTGCGAGTAGAAGATCTCTTTGGGGTATTATGGATTGCTCCAAATCAAGATAGTGCATTTCTTCAATCTTTTAGAACCAAGTTCCAAAATGATCTGCACTTGTTAAATCAACTGTTTGATCAATCTCGATTTACACTTCAAAATCAAACTAGACTCGCTAATAACAATATTGCGCAGATGTTCCATCTTGGACAAACAGCACCCATAGTAAATGAAATGCTGCGGGATGCTTTGTGCTATTGCCTTTCTAAGCTCTAGGAACCTTCGATTTACTGGTTCTTTTGAGCCGATTTTCGATCCAATTTTAGTGGGTAATTTACATAAGTCGATATTACCCACTAAAATTGGATCGAAAATAGGCCAAAATAATCCCGAAAATCGACGAAAAATGTTCAACAAAATTTCTAGCGGAGACGTCTACTATTCCGTTTGCTAAAATAATTCCTATCCACTAGTCTTTTCCAAAATTATACTTGGTAAAGCCTATGAAATACTGGAATTTTTGCTTCGTTCCCTTGTTTGCATGTGCTCCATTCTCTTTGTTGACAAGCGATGAAACAGAGCCGTCTTTATCAGAGAAAATTGATCGTATTTCTGAACAAAACTACTTAAATACCTGGCAAGGTAAAAGTGGAAACGCCACTGTTCATGGCGGCCCATTTATTGACATCGCTTTTTTGTACTCCATTGCCAAAATAGATGGATTGGAATTTGTACTAAAAACAGATCTTAATGCTCCCGATGGATTTCCTGGGATCCTAAAAATTGACGGAAAATATGAAGATCTAGACTTCAAATGGAAACCTGGTGCTCAAGTCAAGCTAGGCTATATTCTCCCGTGTCATGACCAATGGGATGCTTCTTTAACTTGGACTTACCTGCATTCTAAAGCACGTAACTCAGTTTCGGCACAAAATTTTAATCCCTTTTCATTCTCTAACACAGGAGTTTTACGCCCTTCATGGGTGCCGATCCTTTTAGGATCTGTAGCCGATCATGCTGCGGCACATTGGAGGTTGAACTTCAACACCCTCGATCTATCGTTAGGAAGGAACTTTTTTATCGGACGCTTCCTTTCATTCCATCCTTATTTGGGACTAAGAGCTGTATGGATCGATCAAAATTATAAAGTTAAATATCACGGTGCTTTTTCAATCTCTGACGGAACAGGTGGCGCGGGCTTGTTGTTTCAAAACTCGAAGCTCATAGCTCATAGCGATTTTTGGGCAGCTGGACTCTTGCTTGGTACAGATTTAAAGTGGGCCCTGCACCGTAATTTTTCCATTATAGGCAAAGCTGCAGGCTCTTTAGTAGGTGGGGATTTTGATCTAAATCAAAAAATTCACGGTGGAATTGTAGTTAGTGGGGCTGAGACTCCTATTATTGTCCCTGAAACTGTCGTTCTCAAGCAAGACATCAATAGCTTAAGGCCTAATTTAGAAGGACAGTTGGGTTTAGAATGGCAGATGTTTTTAAAACAAAACAAATATCGTATCGCACTTTCTGTAAATTATTTTGCAAGTTATTGGTTCAGACAAAATGAATTCCTCAATCTTGACGCAAGTAATATCGGGAATGATACAAACATCATGCCCGATCGCCGCGAAGGAGACCTCCAATTTCAAGGAGGGATGCTAAATTTAGCCTTAGAATTTTAATCTTGTTTACTTTTGTTCATAGTATATTTAAATAGAAATACATGAACGATCATCATTTATTACCTCTGCATGCATTCATCAAAAGGCTGATCCGCAACCTTTTAATTGGATTAGGCATTATCGCCTTAAGCCTAGGAATAGGGATGGTTGGCTATATCCATTATGAAAAAATGAACTTAGTGGATGCCTATGTCAATGCTGCAATGATTTTATCAGGTATGGGCCCACTACAACCATTACAAACAGAAGAAGGGAAAATATTCGCTGGCACCTATGCTTTGTTTTGTGGGATACTTTTCCTAGTAGTCATTGCGATTATATTTGCACCTATATTCCACCGCTTTTTTCATAAGTTCTTGATCAAGGACCCTAACTAAGCTCAGATTTAAGGCTTTAAGATGAACGAAGAGATGTATTTCTTTATCGCCGACATCAGTGGGTATACGGCTTATATGCTCAAGAATCAAACAGATCTCGCTCATGGCACTATCATCGTCTCTGAGCTCATGGCCTCATTGGTCAAACAAGTTCGCATTCCGATGGAAATCTCAAAACTAGAAGGTGATGCTGTATTTCTCTATTTGCGAAAAAATAAAATTCCAAATGAATTCCTTGACGACCCTCTGCTTTTAGGCAAAAAAATCCTCTTTCTCTTCCAAGTTTTTACTAACAAGCTACGCACCTTGCAATACTCGAAAGTGTGTGCTTGCGGTGCTTGTTCGCACATAGAAAAATTAAATCTAAAAATGGTGGCCCATTATGGCCTAGCTTCCATTAATAAAATCGGAGCGTTCCGCGAACTCACTGGTGTCGATGTTATTATTGCCCATCGTTTGTTGAAAAACCAAGTACAAGAAAAACGATATGTGCTCATGACTGAAGCTGCTTACAAACATCTAGCATTTCCTTCAGAAGGGAAGATTGTTCATTCTCAAGAACAAGATAAGGACTTAGGTGTGATCCCAATCCATATTTATTACCCTCCCGAAATCATTATCGAAGAAGAAGAGCCATCGTCATTAAACAAAGCAATAGCCCACCTAAAATTGATCTGGGGTTCTTTATTGCTTAAGCTAAATCTTAAGGATCCTCTTTATAAAGAAGACGATCTAAAGAAATAGCTCCTGGACCAAAAACAAATACGATCAAAGAAGCGAAGAAAAAGAGGAAAGGATCCAGCATCATCACACCCTGAGGATTGCTGAATACCATTTTAACCGCATCAGGGTACGCTGTCCACATAGCGATAAGCATGGTGCATATTAAAGGTATTGCGATAATTCTTGAGGCTAAGCCAATAATCAAACAGGCTCCTCCAATGAACTCTATGGAAGCAACTACTGAAGCATTGAGCATCGGAAGCGGTATACCGATAGTTTGAAAGTAAGCAGCAACTTGGTCAAGATTTGAAAATTTTCCAAGACCTGCCTGAAAAAAAGACCATCCCCAAAATAAACGGACTAAAAGGAGAAATGGGGACTGGAAAAAATTTCCTGTCGCTACAAGCCGTGCGTATAACCTCTTCATTAGACCTCTTGCGTAACTAAGGCTGTCTATTTTCGAGTTCTTTTGTGCCGATTTTCGACTTCAAATTGCTGGGATAATATCAACTTTCGTATATTAACCCAACAATTTGAATCGAAAAGCGGCCAAAATAATCTCAAAAATCGAAGAACATTAGTTGCGCAAAAGGTCTATTATACTCTCCACCCATAAATTGCTTGTTGACCCATCAAATCGAGTAAGAATTTTTCACCAACTGCAAGAGCTTTGGACTCATTGAGTTGAAAAGTTTTTGCCGCCTGAATTAGCGCCTCTCTTCCTGTATGGTCTGCTAGCATCTCATATACATGAAGAAAAAAACGAGACAAGGCAACAAAATGCACGTCTCCAGTATCAGGGTGGCGCATTACTAACACCGGATACACTCCTTCTTTCATCTCTCTAGGAAGAACTTTTTTTTCGTACACTGGATAGGAATAGACAATAATTTGGCTTTCAGGATTGAGAAGCAAGGGATCGTCCAAAATACGCCCTTCTATCTTAAAATTCTCTCGTTTAAGATCAGCCATCATATCAATCTCTATTTCTATCCATTCAAAATGCAGCAGATCGACTAGATACGGGATGTTCCAGCGCTCAGCCCAATTCTGCTCGATTGCCACTCGGACCAAGGTTTGTGGCATTCTCCAAACACTATGCACTGTAAAAGCTTCTTTTGCCAGGTACAAGTCAAGCATCTCGTTCCACTGTTTATGTGAAAGAAGATGGAAGGTCAATGGAAACGCGCGATAAAGCACTTCTTCGACATTATTACGTACAAGCTCATGATAAATTTGAATTTTCTCTGGGGAAATACTTAGAGCCGGATCAAGTTCGCCGGTGCGGCAAAAATGGAAAAATTTTTCAGTCGTTTTAACAAGGGACATGTTCTTTAGTCCAATGTAGGTTCGTGATTGCATTCAATGCTGTGATCTCCGTGAGAATTTCCGGGAAATCATCTAAATTCTGATCTCTTTCAAGAAGCACAGGAACAGGTTGGATCCGTTTCACGGTCCATTCGAAAAGCTCAAAGACCGGATCGATGATTGGTTTCCCGTGCGTATCAATGATCAGGTCATCAGAGACCTTCTCATGACCCGCAATATGAATATACGAGACCTTGTCTAAAGGAATGCTTTGTAAAAAAACATAAGGGTCGTATTGATGATTAAACGCATTGACATACACGTTGTTCACATCCAAGAGCAATTGACACCCGCTCTCTTTAACAATGCGCGATAAAAATTCCGCTTCCCCTATCTCAGGAACTACTTGGCAATAATATGAGATATTTTCAATAGCTATGGGCATTTCCAAAAAATCTTGTATTTGCTTTATGCGTGAAATGACATGAACGAGTGCTTCTTCAGTAAAAGGAAGTGGGAGGAGGTCATAAAGATGCGCATTTCCTGATTTACAATAGCTAAGATGCTCCGAATACAGTTTAATGGAACATTCCGAAAGAAAAACTTTAAGTTCCTTCATGAATTGCCAATCGAGTGGTTCAGGGCTGCCAATTGAAAGCGACAGCCCATGACTCGTAATCGGGTATTTATCCAAAGCACGAAGCAAAAGGCGTTTATTTCGTCCCCCGACTCCCATCCAATTTTCAGGAGCAAGTTCGAGGAATGCGATTTCTTTATTCTCTAAAGAAAGTATCTCGCCTGAGATCTCTTTGCGAAAACCAAGCCCTACCCCTTGCATGTGGGTTACCAATTTTATTTTTTCATACGCAATTTATTAGAACCACAGCTTCCTTGTCCATCTTTTCCACCACATGAACCTGAAGAAGGCTTGCTACCACAAGATCCATTGCCATTTTTAGAGCCGCAAGAGCTTGAAGGAGCTTTGCCACTGCAAGATCCAGACCCATTTTTACCACCGCAAGAACCTGAGCCACCTTTACCTGGATAAGCATCAGCAACAGAACTATCTGCAAGAACAGTACCTCTGATCTCAGCTCCGCTCCCTAGTGAGCTGTAGCTAAAAGCTTCATCAGCTTGAGCTCCAATAGAAGATCCTAACAAGATCAACGAAGAAAGAGCTAAATTTGTTTTTTTCATGGTCTACTCCCCATAATCGTGAATTTGAACACATAAATTTTATGTAACTGTTTCACGATTAAAAAAAAATTAATTCTTACAGAATTGAATCATTCTAATTAACGCAGTCAAAATAACAAGTACAGAAAAAAGATACGAAACAGGAATAAACAATGTTGGGAAAAGGATCATAATTCCAAAGAACAAGAATGCCTCGGCCCGTTCTATTAGGCCTGGACTATAGTGAAAACTCTTTTCAGACTGATTTTGAGAAAACATACCGACGATCAAAAACGAAGTCACACATACTAATATGCTTCCTAGCATAAATAATGCAGACAATGCTCTTCTTTCAGGATCGACAACAAATAATCCTAAAACGACTGCAAACTCCACGATACGATCACTCACGATGTCGAGCACCGCCCCCTTAGTTGACGAGCTACCTTTAAGACGAGCCAATGAACCATCAAAAGTGTCTAAATATCCTGATAGAGACAAAGCCAACAAGGCAAATAAATTCCAACCATACATCAGCAAAGGGAGCACTATGATCCCAAAAACACAAGCCAATCCTGTAAAGAGGCTTGGCTCCATCTTTCTAATTCCTGGAAGAGCTATCAAAGGTTCAACACAGATTCGTTGATACGTTTTACGAAAATTTTTCTCAATCATGCACTACACTCTTGTTAGAGACTATCTCTGCATTAAGCTTATGTCAATTTTCAGGTTCTTTTAAGTCGATTTTCGATTTAAAAGTTGGGGAGGTTGTATCAACTTGCGTATATTACCCCACAATTTTTGAATCGAAAATCGGCTAAAATAACCCCGAAAATCGACGAAGCCTTAATTCAGAGATGGTCTCTTAGGATAAAAAATGGATCCAACCATCCCTGTGATAAATGTCAGAGGGATACCATATATTGCCCAATACCATGTATATCCGCCTGATTCCCCATATATCCAATAAGCGCCCGCCCCACAAATACAACCCACCAATATGCTAAGAGCAACGCCTCCTTTTGATGCTCTTTTCCAATAGAATCCACCAAGCAGACCAAAAGAAAGCGCTGCAACTGGAATGTTCGCTAAGATAATTTTATCAAAAACCTTATCTACAAAGACATTAGCAACAAAATAAGAACAAAGAGCGCAATAGAGCGTTGCCCACATACCCCTCAAATAGCTTGATTCATCCTTTTTAATAAAGTCGGCGATCCACATCGCCGACATCGCATTCCAAATCCCTGTAAGGGTTGTCGCAGATGTCGCAAATAGCAAAGCATATGCAACCCCTTTTACTCCTTCAGGGAGACAGCAATCGATCAAGCTAGGAAATGCTTGTTCACATGAAGGACAAGAATACCCCCTATAACGGAAAAAAGCCGTCGCTACAATAGCACACCCATAAAGTAAAAATACAATGACAGATGCAGAAAGAACCGACCAATATGCAGTCTGTTTTGACTTTGCCGAAAAGATTTTTTGCCCATACCATGGGGCTAAGATGTAAGTAAACATGGTCAAGATTGTAAGCGAGAATACAAAACGCAGAGACAAGATGCTATCCGCAGAAAATTGAGCTCGGTCTATGACAGGAGGCAGACTCGATGATTTCCACATAAATAAAGCTAAAATAGGGAAAAAAACAATGACTAGCAAAAAACTGGTCATATCCGTACGGATAATTGCAATAAGTCCGCCGCGTAAATTCATCACTAGGACCATAAGAAACAGGATACCGCTGAGCCACCAAGGAGACATTTCAGGGAACAAAGGTTGGAACAATAAGGACAAAGACTTGATATAGGCGCCGCTAAATCCAAGCATCGAGGTGAGGAGTAACAGGCTCGTTAGCCTGCCAATCTTGTTCCCATACTGTTTACCGAAAAAAGCAGCAACAGAGGTTCCGTTATACTCCTTCCACTTTTCTGCTACTGTCACAGCATAAAATAATAGTCCTATTAAAAATACTAGAGGTAAAGACAATGCCCATAGACCCGCTGCGTATCCCAGAGATGCAAAAGAGATCAGGGTCGCGCTATTAAATTCTGTCATCACAAGCGTAGCGGTGAGAGCGGCCCATCCAGTATTTCTCTCTGCAAAAAGATAGGAAGACTCCGATTGAATACTCCTCGATTTAAAACAACCGATTCCCAATAAAAGAAAAACGATAGCTACGCAAAAAATAAAGTCAAGAGTTGTCATAAAAAAACTGTTTTAATATCCTCTTCAAAATTAAACTTTCAACTCTTTTATATACACTGAGTTTGGTTAAAAAATTAAATTTATGGATAGGTCGATGCACTTTCTCATCTTCTTTGTAGCATATCTTTTTTCATATGCGACCTTATTGCGCGGCGAGGAATTTCCTTATCGCTTCGAAGGGCGTTGTGAAGGATGGAAAGACAAAAAGCTTGAACTCATCACCCTTTTCCTTCCCCCTAACCCTATCATTGTACAAGCGGGGGCATGTTATGGAAACGAAACAGCATCATTTGCTAGCAAATGGCCTTCATCTACTATCATCGCATTTGAACCAAATCCACACGCGTTTGAATTTTTTCTGAAAAACACAAAGAATTATAAGAACGTTTATGGGTTTAATCTCGCTTTAAACGAACAATTAGGAAAGGCCACTCTTTATGTTTGCCACGGGCCGCAAGGTAATAACCCCTCATTAGAATATGCTAGCTCATTACTTAAGCCCTCTCACGCCCTTAAAGACAACTTAAATGGACCGCAAATTGAAGTAGACTGTGTTGTCTTAGATGATTGGTGTGAAGAGCATAGAATTGCTCATATTGATTTCTTAAGGCTTGATGTTGAAGGATTTGAACTACAAGTCCTAAAAAACTCGCCAAAAATTTTACGTACAATTAATGCAATCTATGTGCAAACAAACTTCTTCCCTTTTCGTGTAGGTACAACGCCTTTTGAAAAATTGAGAAAATTTCTCGAACAATCAGGTTTTACCCTCCTATCTCATTGGTATCAGGAAGGCTTGGAAGGCAGTGCGATATTTATTAAAAATGACTTTTTCGAAGGTAATCTGTGACAGTTGCAAAAAAAACAGCGTTGCTTTTGTGTTTATTTTCGCTAAGCAAAATCCATCCACAATTTCTACAAAACAAATACGAATTAGATGAGAGCAAATATGAAATTTGCTTTGTCCCTGACCTGTCAGCTTACTTTTACATTGATGATATTCCCGATGGCATAAAAACCCAGCTTAAAAAAGGGCTCTATTGGGAAGGGACAATTAATTTACTCATCAAACATTATGTCAAAGAAGGATCGCTTGCAATTGACATAGGAGCCCATATTGGAGTGCACACCATTACAATGAGCAGAAAAGCTGGTCCAAAAGGTGCTGTCATCGCTTTTGAGCCGCAAAAAAAAATCTACACGGAACTTCTTCATAATTTAAGTATTAACAAATGCAATAATGTGATCCCTTTGCGCAAAGCTGCAGGTGAGAGCTTTTCAGTAATACAAATGGCTCAAGCAAACCCCTTAAATGAAGGAGGGACATCTTTTGGATGCGATGGGGATCTTGCTGAAATGATTCCAATTGATAGCTTAAGTTTGAACAACGTGTCACTGATCAAGATTGACGTTGAACGCTATGAATATAATGTATTTCAAGGGGCTAAGGAAACTATCCTTAGGAATAAACCTGTGATCATCTTTGAAATTATGGGAGAAAATGATTACGAGACTGCTCCTCGTGAAATGAAGAAAAAATTCGAAGAAGTTATTTCTCTTGTAGAGTCTTTTGGCTACGAAGTGAGTGTTATATTCGGCAACGACTTTATTGCATTTCCAATCAAAACAGCTTAATTTTTATATCGAGATACTACTTATGGTTAAACTGCATACAATCCGATTTATTGGTCTATTCTTTTATGCTAATCTTCTTTGTACCCCTGTTTACTGTTTTTCGATGGAAGATAAACTTCTTCAGGAATACAAATACTTGGACCAGATCGCTAATGAGGAAGTTACTGACAAGGCATCTTTTCACCATAACTATACTGAGGTGTATGCTGAATACTTTGCACCTCTTCGGAATAAATCAATTAAATTTCTAGAAATAGGAATTGGAATCGGTTCTTCTGTTAGATTGTGGGAGCGGTATTTTCCCAATGCTGAGCTTCATTTTATCGATATTGTGCCCCAATCCAATAATTGTTATTTTCCCTTACGTACCCAATATCATTTCCTCGATCAAGCTAATGAGGATGCCTTGCGACGCTTTGTCAATATTGTTGGGGGAGAATTTGATATTATCATTGATGATGGGGGGCATCGAATGGATCAACAGATTAATAGTTTCAAGGTCTTATTTCCTCAGATCAAAAGCGGCGGCTTATACATCATAGAAGATTTGTGCACGTCATATTGGACAAGTCATGGAGGAAATGGTTCTTTGCAAACTCCATTGGCTGGCCCTGGCACAGCATTAGAGTTTCTCAAAAACTTAGTCGAAGACGTTAACCATATTGGCGCGGCTACATCATGTGCTGACTGGAGGAAGACACCACCTGACTTATGGGCAAGATTGAACACTTACGAGCAAAACATCTCCTCGATCACATTCTATTCAAGTTTATGCATTATAAAAAAGAGATGAAAATGATGAACTTCTTAAAAATTTGTTGTTGTTTATATTTTATTTTATGGAGTGAGCAAGGTCATTCTTTCGCACAAGAGAAGCTTCCTGATCAGTGCTACAATTCAAAAATAAAAATTATTTGCACAACAGCATTGATTGATTTTAACTATGCAATGAGGAAAGAAGAATACATCTCTTCGATTTTAATCTTAAAAAATTATGGGTATGAGCCTTACATAATTGAAGCATGCCACCCCTCCCCTCCTTCATTTTTTGAAAATTATTCCCAAAATGTGATCTATACAAACGTGAATGATTATCACCTCGTTAATAAAGGGGTAAACGAAGCCAGATCGATCATAGAAGGCTTCAAGCATTTTATGTTTGATGAAAACGATATGATCATTAAATTAACTGGAAGATATCGCTTGAATAGCCCCTATTTCCTGAAGATTGTAGAAGACAATCCAGAGGTAGATGCGTTTATCAAATTCGATCCGGGTTTTCCAATTCCCCATGGCAGAGCCATTACAGGGTGCTTTTGCATCAGGTATAAATACTTTAACGATATGCTGAGCCGCTTAGACTTTGTAAAAATGGAACAAGAATTGATCGATATTGAAATTGAAGTGGCCAATTACATACATAAGATGGAACAGCAAGGATGCAAGGTCATGTACATTGACAAAATTGATATGACGTCAAACATCGGGGGACCTTGGCCCCCCGTAGAGACTCAATGGTAATTAACTTTGTTTTTGCCAAAAAACTCCGTCTTCATCTATCCAATGAATTGGTTCCGTAATGTTGTGTTCTTTTCTATAGTCGTAGACTGCTTGCACACAATTGGGATTGGGCCCAAAATCATCAATGATAATGTAGCCACCAACGGACAATTTTGGATACAAATTTACTAAAGCATCCATTGTTGATTCATACAGATCTCCATCTAGTCGTAATAATGACAGTTTTTCAATGGGAGCATTTGGGAGAGTATCTGAAAAACGACCTTTTAGAAAAACAACTTGGTCATCTAACAACCCAAATTTATTAAAATTACTCTGAACTGTTTCTAAAGGGACTGCTAGATAAAAATAAGAAACTGTATGTAAGGGACTAATGATATCTGCAGGGAATTTATCAAGATTCGGAGCAGGAACTCCCTCGAAAGAATCTGCAACCCATACCTTGCGCGTATTGTCTCCGTAAGATTTTAAGATAGCCCTCATTAAAATCGTACATCCCCCTCTCCAAACACCTGTCTCAATACAGTCTCCAGGAATGTTGTTTTTAATAATTTGATCCATGCAATACTCAACATTATTCAGTCTTTTCATCCCGATCATGGTGAATGCAACATGAGGGTGGTCTTTGCCATATTCTCTTAAAACAGAATTGAAGGCGCATTGATAGCTTGAATCTTCATAAATTGTATTTGCTACGATTTTCTTCACTAAATCGACATATAACTTTTGTGGGTCTTGATTTTGCTTGGAATATTCTTGTATATTATCCATGTCAGCGGCAAAAAACGAAGAATGAAAACAAAGACTTGACGCTAATAACGTGAGTGCAAAAACACGAAAAATTGAGGATTTAATCACACCAAATTTCTTCATAAGAGATTATTCTCCGTAGGGGTTAAATATTTTTCAAAAAAACTATCTGAGTATATCTAAATAAAACTCTAGCGGGCGACGACCCATCAATTGCTCGAGCTCGTGTTCAACACAAACCAGATTGCCAAACCATGAATATGGATGGCATCCTAGGCGCCACGCGACAACGGAAAAACTAAGTTCTTCAGGAAACCATGTCATAGAAGGATATACACGCTCTGTTTCCATATACCAATCGTCAATGAGCTGTAACGCCAGGCTATTTGCCATGTCCAACCCAATAACTGCTGAAGAAAGATGGTGAATTTGATCGTATAGGTGTACACCAATCCCAAGAGCATTGGCTGCAGCAGGATCATGGGCGGGGAAATTATCTTGAAGGCTGCCTACTGTTATGAAAAAATGTCCCCTCTGTTTGATTTCATTAAAGATATGTCCCAAATCGTTCAATGGATGCATGGAAGAATCGAGCCATAAAACGTTTTTGTAACCAAGCAGTTGCGCTTCTCTAATAAATGCAACTTTAAATGCATACGGCACATGACAAATTTTCAGTCCTCCGTGGGCTACATTAGGAAAGCCTCCGATCCTCACAAGAACGTGACCATGATATCCAACTGCTTCAAGTTCTGAGAGAATCTTGCGAACCTTTTCAGGATAAATTCCGTTATAGGAACCGTATAATAATACACATTTCTCTTGATTGTCCTGGTCCACATGCAAACAATGTCGTTCAAAAATAGGAGATTCGTTATTATCTCCTATAAGTTTGAAATCGAACATTCGGCAGAACTTTTGATTTCCTATCTGTGTTTGCGAAAGATAAATATCCAAATTGGGCCGTCTACCCGTACTCAAATATTTCTCAAATAAGCGATAGTCTTCTATAGTAGGGTGCTCGATATCAGGAATAGAATTCCATAAATTCTCGAGTCCTTCATCATAAAAGCAATGAGCAGTTCTACAAGAAAAAAGGACTAAAATGATCATATGTCTTAAAAACGAAAAATTCCTCATCGAACATCCTTATTTAAATAATTTGGAAGGGAATTATCTGAAGGAGCGCCAACGCGATGCGAAATGATGTCTTTATTTACAGCGTACATTTGGAGGTTAGGGATCAGCCAGAAGTCGAGATCATAGGGAAGATAGATTCGGTAAGTTTTGTAATAATTGAGAATCTTTTCAACACCTGACCGACGAAGGATCATCGAATATGCACCATAACGCATCCCTATCCTTGAAAACTCTTCACTGACTTGAGAAAATTTTCTTAAAAACAAAGATAGTGGCTCGATATTATAATTTGGACGAGCTGCCACAGCGCGACAAGGAACATGATTGCCTTTAGTATCTTTCGTATCTGTATCCGTAAATAAAACATCCCAATCAGGTGCAATACGATCAAGATTTTGAATCAATCGCGAAAATATTTTTGGATCTTCTATAACTTCAACATCGTCTTCCATTACCCAGATCGTTTTGTAGCCAGACTTGTAAGCGTCTTGTAAAACAGATAAATGGCTTAAAACAATACCAACTGCACCTCTTGACATCCCGAGTGCGAAAAAGGCTTCTCCATTTTCCTTAAGGAACTCATGGCTGACGTATTCACGTTCATCCACTTGTTTAAAAACTGAACCTCTTAATGTTTCTTGCAGAGACCCAGAAGGAAATTTAACACCAAGCTCGTCAAACACTTCTATTGGCAATTTCCAACCATTTACTGCCGAAAAGCGGTAGGGATTAATTCCAAACGCATGCAAAGTTTCAGTAGCAAGGGAAAATTTTTCTGGTCTCTCATCCAAGTTAATCATGTAGATGAAATTGATTTGGTCAGTAAAATGATGCGGCGATTTATTTTCAGCTGGTTTCAAAAATGATTCAAGGCAACTCTTCTGGGTTGAAGGTATAGACAATCTGTTTCCTGATGGGGAATAACTTAATGTCCTAAGAGTTGCATCTAATATGTCCTTCCTCACAAAAAGGGCGTTTCCACTACGACCTTCCCAATACCAATGAGTTAGAAGACTAAAGTTACAAAGCTCTAAAAAAAATTTCAAATTCTGAAAATAGATCCCTTGATCAAAATAATTCGTTGTCGTGTAGACAACACTAGATTGCTTCACTAATTCAGAAAAATCTTGCAAAGGATTAATCTTGTAATTCTCTTCATCTATCCATATAAAATCTGGATCAGATATTGAGCCTAATTTTAAATACGATTTTGCTTCTGGCCAAGCTCGAATGCATCTGGAGAGCACTTCTGAATCCGAACTTTGAATCAAAATCTTAGGGTTATAAGGAAGGAAAAAGCTCGCTAAGAAAAGGCGTTTTTCTCCATCTAGGTCAGTAAACATCCCTTCAATTCTATAATCTCCTTCACCTGCCACCAATTTTAAAGAAAATAGCATCAAGCTCAAGAAAACCGTAAATATTTTCATAATCGCACCAACTATCAAATATTATCTGGATTTTTGGAACCTTGATCGCCTTGGATGCTAGGCCCCATTTGCAGCACCTGAGCGAAGAAGAAGTTAATTCAAAAATCGGTCTGCTCTCCAACCTCTTAAGCTACTTCGCGCAGCTGATTGAATTAGTGTAACCCCCTTGTGGATTTGCCCCTCTTTGATCAAGATCATGCCATACCATAGAGCTCCATAGCTACGAAGACCGCTTTCAATTTCATATGGCGAATAGACATTGTAATAGACAGTCATTTCATTTTTCTCTTCACCGCTGACTGAAGCTATCACTTTATCTGCATTGATTAATTCGCTCTCAGGACACTCTTTGAAGATTGCTGAAAGGCGATGGAAGGTGCAGGCACGGATTGCCGGAGAAACACTAATAGGATCATCTTTTGGAAAAACAAGCAGGGCGTCTGCTAAAAAGCAAAGCTGATAATCTGGGTTGATTTCTAGAAGAGCCTCGATAAGTTCATTTAGATCAGGATATCCTTCAGCAGCCGTATTGGCAAGTTTTTCAGGGTATAAAGAAGCTTGAAAAAGGCGGATATCATCGATGAGAATGATTGAATCGGATTTTTTTGCATCTCGAATAGCTGCCAACTCAGAAAAGATGGGCGTATTGCACTCCCCTTTTGCAGTATTGCCACCACTGTAGTGTCCATCTAAGTAGAACAAAATCCTCGAAGCGATCTTGGGAAGCATCTGCTTGAAAACAGATCCTGAATCACCTTGATACACTTTTACTGTGGGCAGATTTTTGAAACGTATAACAGCATTTTCTACTAATTCATGTGATAGTTCAACTGTGTGGACCTCTTCAAATAGCAATCCAGCTAGAAATGCCGTATCTCCTTTATAAGTTCCGCTTTCGACAAACGCGCCAGTCTTGAAGTAGTCTTTGAGCTGTGTTAAAAGGTCTGCCCTCAATGCCCCGTCTTTTAAGGAACGGGTCATGATAAATGAGATTGAACCAAAAGACTCTGGATTGTGCTGAGGTATATTATTCTGCCAGAAATCAGCCGGAACAGCATTCAATATGCTAATAAAAAAAAGCATCAATATGCTTGCTACAGAACTCAAAACCGACATGGCATCCTCAACATTTATTTTAAAGAAGTAAAATATAATTTAGTTTCGGTATTTGAGCAATCGAATCTACTTGCTCAGTCCTCTCACCTATGTTATTGATAATAAAGAGACAGTCTCTAATACCTGCAGCACTAATCGCATATTCTTCAAATGGGAGAAACCTGTGGAGATAAATTCGCGTGTATCAATACACATGCTACTTGCAATATTGCTTACATTTATTGTCCCCTTAAACTCGGCACCGATGGATGATTTGTCTGAGGATGCAGCAGAAGAGATCGGAAGCGAGATCTACGTTTACGGATATCCCCTCGTCACCATGGAATTGACTAGAAGGGTCATGACAAACGTCGCAAAACCATTGGGCTTAAAAGCTCCCATGGGCCAATTTGCTCATGGGCGCGTGTATCCTTCCCCAGCGTTTAAAGATGTCATTGCGCCTAATGCTGATACTCTCTATTCCACTGCATGGCTTAACCTTTCAGCAGAACCATACATTTTACATCTTCCCAACGAGGACGACCGGTTCTATTTAATGCCAATGTTGAGTGGATGGACAAATGTTTTTGCAAATCCTGGAACACGCACTACAGGAAATCAATCTGGAGATTACGCCATTACAGGACCAAATTGGAAAGGACAACTGCCTGAAGGGATAACAGAGTATAAGTCTCCAACCAATATGGTGTGGATCATTGGACGCACCTATACAACAGGAACCCAAGAAGACTTTAAAGTAGTCTATGCCCTTCAAGATCAATACACCTTAACCCCTCTCAGTGCATACGGAAAAATCTACACTCCGCCTAAAGGTAAAGTCGACCTTCAGATTGACATGCAGACACCTGTGCGCAAGCAAGTTAACCAAATGGACCCAATTACATTTTTTAATTTGTTAGCTTCTTTATTGAAAGACAACCCTCCTTCGCAAAATGATGCTCCCATAGTCGAGAAAATGGCGAAAGTAGGGATAGCTCCTGGTGAAGAATTCGACTTTAGCAAGCTCCCTTCCAATATTGCCACTGGCTTATCAAGGTCCAAAAATAAAGCCTTGAAAATGATCGCTGCCCAAGAATTAAAATCGGGAAGTAAAGTGAATGACTGGACATTCTCGATGAAAACAGGATCTTATGGGACCAACTATCTACAACGGGCGTATATCGCCTCGACCGGGCTCGGCGCAAATTTACCTAGAGACGCGATTTATCTCGTTGCAAAAGTCGATGCTTACGATCATCCATTGAGCGGCTCGCAAGAATACGTAATCAGGTTTCGCAAAAATGAAATTCCCCCCGTTAAGGGATTTTGGTCTTTGACAATGTATAGCACTGATTATTATTTCATAGATAACCCCCTTCATCGTTTTAGCCTTAGTTCTAGAGAGAAACTGAAATACAATAGCGATGGCTCTTTGGATATTTACATTCAAAGAAAGTCACCAGGAAAAGAGAAAGAGCCCAATTGGCTTCCATCTCCTGATGAACAATTCATACTCATGCTCCGTCTCTATTGGCCAGAAGAATCGCTTTTTAAAGGAACTTGGGAACCTCCAGTTGTACAAAGAGTACCATTAAGAGGACGTTGATAACTTCTAGAAGATTTACAAAAATGTTTCCTTATGAGACGTTTTCTTTTTTTTCACGGAAAAGAAAATGTTCAAAAATATCGCTAGATACTTGGTATTCATTTTTACGTTTTTCCGCATGGGCTATGCAGCTGAGACCGATTTCATCACCTATGATTGGCTGGTGGATCTAGGCAAGACAACTGCTTATACCGATCATATTCCGCACTTTAGGAAGCTCTTTAATTCTATGAAAGTAAGAGGCCTTCTCGAATGTGGATGCGGCTTCTCTACTAAGTACTTCTTGGACCACTGTGCAATAGTCGTGTCCATTGAATTTATCACTTCAGGAACAAATGACCAATGGCTAATAGAATGCATCAAGCTATATAAAGAGTATAACAATTGGGTCCCTCTTAGGTATTTTGGCACAGATACTTTTAGCCAAGCTTGTGGTTATCAATGTGCGTACCATAGAGACTATGCTTTGATCGATCCTACCTATTTAAAGGAGCTCGACGATTACTTTAAGATCCAGATTTACACGGCTCATCTAGAAGGTAAAGATATCGATGTCGCCTTTGTGGACGCAGGTGTTTATATCCGTGGAGATATGGTCAAAGTGCTCTTGGCAAATAAAGTGCCTGTCGTGGTTGCCCATGATACTGCAAGCGACGTAGGTACAGACACCGATGTGGGTCTCTATGGGTGGTTCAAAGTACATACACCTATAGATTATGAGAAAATTTACATTCCCCATGGCGCAGGAACTACTTTCTGGATTACTAAAAAATTGCCCGATGTTATTGCATCAATGAATGCGTACAGAAACAGTTTAATAGCTCCTCAATAATGCTAAATAAGTTTGAAGACCACACATTTAAAAATGACGCCAGTCTGCATAAAGACTGGCGTAATCATCTTGTATCCAATTCAGTTTTTCAACGTTGTGATCTCTCGAATAGTGATTTTACAAGTGCGCGGCTTTCATTTTGTAAAATGAACAACTGCAATATTAGCCTAGCAAAGTTTACTAGTTGCCGCCTTCAAGAATGTTTATTTGAGAACTGTAAACTAGTTGGACTCAACTTCACACAATGCGACCCGATGTTTTTAAGTCTAAAATTTGTAAATTGCGTAGTAAAAACATGCAATTTTTCTGGTTTAGATCTCAAAGGAACGGCTTTTCTTGAATGCATCATCCACGATACTTATTTCAATGAGGCAAAGTTGATTAATTCCAGCTTCATCGGCTCCGACCTAAAAGGAAGTACCTTTCACAATACTGACTTAAGCAAAGCTAATTTTCAAAACGCAATCAACTATTCCATCAACCCACTGACAAACAAATTGACTAAGGCACAATTTTCTCAGCCAGAGGTCTTGTCTTTGTTAGAACACATTGGGATCATCATAAAATGAAAAAAGAACCATCTCTTATTATTCTTTTACTGCTAGTTTCATTTTCTTCGATCTCAGCAGTTCTTTTTACTCCCTCCCTTCCAGAGATATCTCAATATTTTGGCATTAGCTCCGCTAAAGCTCAAATCACTGTCACTTTTTTCTTAGTTGGATATGCATTTGGACAATTGCCTTACGGGCCACTTGCTAATCGCTTCGGCAGAAAACGTCCTCTGCTCGGCGGTATTTCGATTGCTATTTTGAGTTCTTTACTCTGCATCCTATCAGGTTTCTATCATCAATTTTGGCTCTTGGCCCTTGCGAGATTAACAATGGCTCTAGGGGCTTCCGCGGGCTTGAAAATGGTCTTTACAATCATAGGTGATGTTTACACTCAGTCAAGAGCGACAAAGATAATCTCCTATCTGATTATCTCTTTTGCAATAGCTCCGGGAATAGGGGTCGCAATTGGAGGTTATCTCACTGAAAAATTCCATTGGGAAAGCTGCTTTTATTTCTTGGCAGCTTATGGATTTTTATTGTTTTTGCTATGCCTGCAATTGCCAGAGACTGCCAAAGAATTTGATACAAAGGCCTTGCAGTGGTCAAGAATCATCTCCGGCTATGTGCAAAAAATTCACAACTTGAAAGTGAGCTTCAGCGCAGTGATCATGGGATGTGGGACAGCAATTATTTACGTCTTTGCAGCCCAGGCCCCGTTCCTCTCAATTGATGTATTGAATATAAGCCCATCAAATTATGGTCTGCTCAACCTTATCCCCCCAATAGGCATGATCATTGGTGGACTCCTCTCAACAAAATTAGCAACACGCTGGGATGGAATAAAAATCATTGGAATAGGCCTTGTGATCATGCTGATAGGGACAGCTGCAATGTTCACAGCATTCAGTATTTCTTGGATAAGCGCCGCCACCCTATTTATTCCGATGCCTTTTATTTATATCGGCGACTCTCTGATGTATGCCAATACGACAAGTCTGGCGATGTCTCACGCACAGAATAAGTCCAACGCTTCAGCAATGATGAACTTTATCAACATGTTTATCGGAGTTATTGGAGTGCTGATGATAGAAAGTCTTCATAATGCACCCGCGCTCATCATGCCTGTCATCTTCGTGATATTGGTATTGATCATGTTTGGGTTTTACTTCAAGCTTGCAAAACTTTTGAAAGAACCTTTATAATATCTTTAAAATTTAAATAGGTATTTCTTATGACAACTGCAATCCCAAGTCTTCCTTCGATTTTGACAAATGTCTTAAATGCTCTTTTTACTGGTCGCCGATTTGCAATCCGCAGAGATGTCCCTTTTGATGCTTGGTTTTACAAAACAACAGTGACCTCTCCCAATAACGCTCAAGACAACTCTTTAAGTGGAAGGGTTGAATTAGCCGAAGCCGCACTCATAGGAGCAGCATATGCTGTGGTAGAATCAGTGCGATATATTTACAGCCTTTTCTCAAAGACAAATAATGAATCAAGTAAACATTTACAAGCTCTAAAAGAACAACTTCATGGGGCTTATTTAAGCACTATTGGAATATACTCGGCACAAAGCGCAAGGATGAAATTCCTAGAACATTGGGCAGCACCAGGAAATCTGCAAGGTCACTCTCAAACGTATATTTTCACTGGCACTGTTAATTAATTCACTGCTGACTCTATAACATTACTTCCTCGTGAGCCTGCTCATCGGTTGCTTCATTCAAGAAAGTAATTCCTTGGGCAGGCCATCCTTAGACAAAAGCAATTTCGCCTTTATAATTAATGCTTTTTGTTGCGAATCTTTGTACGTTCTCTCATAGATTAGTAATAATCAACATTGTCTGACAATTTTAATTTTAATTCTTAGAGAGTGTTGCGGAAATCAATAGGCTCTGAGATGGTCTCAATATATTAGACGTCTTGCGTAACTAAGGTTCAGTCGATTTTCGAGTTCAATTTGCAGGGATAATATCAACTTTCGTATATTACCCCTGCAATTTGAATCGAAAAGCGGCCAAAATAATCTCGAAAAATCTACGAACTCTTAGTTACTCAAGAGATCTATTAGATTTTGCTAAAAATAAAGGATTTATGGACATATCCAGGATCAAAAATTACATCCATTCGCTCTTCGTCAAAGAGGATCACCATTTGCGCTATGCAAGAGAAAATAGTCAACTGCAAGGACTCCCCCAGATCCATGTAGCCTCTCATGTAGGCCAGCTCATCTATTTAGTAGCAAAATCTCACGCACCTAAAGCAATCCTTGAGATAGGAACATTGGGAGGTTATAGCACCCTATGGCTCGCTAAAGCCCTGCATAAAGAGGGGAAAATTATATCTCTTGAGCTTGAACCTCAACATGCGAAGCTTGCACGCGAACATATTGCAAGGGCTGGGCATCATAATCGCGTGGAAATTCGTTTGGGAAAAGCACTGGACCTACTATCAGCAATGATAAAAAAAGGTGAAGGACCTTTTGATTTAATCTTCATCGATGCCGACAAAGAAAACTATCCAACATACTTAGAACATGCGCTTGCCCTTAGTGCTCCAGGCACTTTAATCTTGAGTGATAACTTGATCCCTAAGGGAGAAGAGATCGGCAATCCTAAGACAACCAATGTATCTGCAAATGCAATTTATCAATTTAATCGTCAGATTGCCCATCATCCTAGGCTTGAATCAATATTGATCCCAACTATAGTTGGTGAACAAGGGAGAATCGACGCTCTCGGGTTCTCCCTTGTCAAATGATCTCTATAGACGACTCTTTGTTGAAGTTTCTAATTTTGGGTTGAAAACAGTCTTCTAGTCTTTATTGTGAGCGCTTTTAAACACAAGAGCAGCACAAGCACCACCAAGCAAGTTTGCAGCAAAAAACACCCATAAGTTCGACCACACGCTTAAATTCATGATAGTAATTCCAAGTGCTACCGCTGGATTAAACGCTGCTCCAGAAATTGCCCCGACGGCGTATGCTCCGACAAGAACAGTAAAACCAATTGCCCAACCAAAATAAGAATTTCCTTTGGTCTCTTTAGCTGTCGCAACGTTTAATACGACGTAGCACAAAGCAAAGGTAAATATAAATTCTGCGAGAAATGCCTTCGTCGTCTCCATGTTCATCGCAACTTGTGGCTGGACACCTTTAAAATAAAGGGTGAGGAATCCGGCTAATATTCCTGCGATTAGTTGAACGACCCAATAACTAAACAAATCTTTTGTAGAAAACTTGCCGCGCATGTACACAGAAAGAGATACAGCAGGGTTATAATGTCCCCCAGAGACATGTCCTCCAGCATAGACCATCACTGCAAGAACTGAACCTATAGCCAGAGGCGCCATGATTCCAGCTGCATCAGGGTTGAGCACTGTCATGCCAACAGTTAAAACTAACAAAAATGTTCCGATAAATTCATACAACAGCTTCATAAAACCTCATGTTTAATAAAAAACTACGTATATTTGTTATCTAAGCATTTTGTCAAACACGAAGCCACTTTTGAACAAGAAGCGATGGATATCAATAAATAAACTCAAAAAATCTTGTAACAAATTTGGATGTGATCAAATTTTTTTTTAACTCTTTAATTTAGGAGGATTATGAAACACACGTTCTGAAGCCTGATTTTATACCTGACTACAATATGCCTCAAAAACCCATTCTACGCGTGTTCTTCTGATAGCAATTTTACTACACAATACTCTCGTGGATATGCGACAGACAAAACCTACGATCTTAAAGAATAGCCCGTAAAGATCTTGAAACTTGTGAATGCCCTTCACTCTGTAGAGAAAATCATTTTGTTAAATCCAGACTTGATTTGCATTACAGGTTCGATCAATGACAATGAGACAAATTCTTAGTTCGATGCTCTCAAAAATGAATATGCTCACTTCTATCAACTACAGATTCCATCCACCCTAAATAATCTCTTTGTAGTAAGCAAATATGTCTTAGACAATTTCCAATTCACCCTTTTTACAGAATCTGATGGAGGTCTTTTTGATTTTGCAATCATTCAAGGAACTGATCTTGTTGCGCACTAATATATCTCCGAGTCAACAAATACTCAGGTTCTAGAACAGATTTTAGCAAAATTGAAATCGGATTTTGACTTTGTTTCGAATGAAAATATCCCATTCTTTCATTCAGAATGCTTATTCCTAACACCTGTTAGTGGCCATGGTGATATATCTTTTACCGTAATGACATCGACACCCTAGAAAAAACAGTTGATAAAGGAGCCCTAGTTGAATTTGAGATTGGTATGGGGCCTAAAGAAAAAGCAGCCAAAAGCATGCAGCCTATTGAGGAGTAAAGCAAGATCGTCTAATATGCCTCTTTTTTTTTAAATAGGGGTATTTTATTTATGGTCGCAAAATCGATGGATCTTTCTTGGATCGTTGTCTCTGACTTGAAAAAGGCTATAGAGTTTTATACGGAAGTCATGGGCCTAAAGCTCGTCGAGCTACAAGAACAGTTCGGATGGGCTGAGCTACAAGGAAAAGAAGGCGGCATGCGCCTTGGTATTGCTCAAGCTTCTCCTGATGAGCCTGAAGCGGGGAAAAATGCCATTGTCACTATGACTGTCGACAATCTTGAAAGGGCTAAGGCTTATATCGAAAAAAATGGCGCGCTCTTCATTGGAAATGTATTAGAAATACCCGACCAAGTAAAAATGCAAACCTTCGCAGACGTTGATGGCAATCGGTTTCAAATTGTCCAAATCTTATCAGGCGAGTAAGTAATTCTTCATTTTTTTTAGCGAAAGGGTGTTGACGATATCTTTTTTCTCCAACCACCCTTTCCGAGCGATTTGGACGCCCAGGCGATAATATTGAATATCGGATGCGTAATGCGCGTCAGGATTGATACAACATTTCAATCCCTTCTCTTTAGCCCTCCGCCACAAACGCCAATCCATTTCCAATCGCAAGGGCTGTGCATTCAATTCCATAATCTTTCCATTCGCAATACAAGCATCAATGACCTTAATAAGATTTACTGGATATGGATCTCTTTCTAACAGTAGTCTGCCCGTCACATGGCCCACCATAGTGGTGTAGGGATTCTCAATTGCTTTAATGAGACGTTCTGTCATCCCTTTCTCATCCATCGTGAAAGAGCGATGGACAGAAGCGATCACATAATCAAGCTCTTTCAATATCTCATTTGGGAAATCGAGTTTGCCATTCTTTAAAATATCACATTCCAGTCCAGCAAACACATGTGGAGAATATTTTCTGGACCTATTGAGCGCTTGGATCCGCTTAATTTGCGCAAGCAGTCTCCCCTCATCCATCCCATTCGCCTGGAAGCTGGATTTAGAATGGTCGGCAATGCCGATGTACTCTAACCCTATTTTTTGAGCTTCTGCAACCATTTCTTCTAAAGTATTATGGCCATCAGATTCTGTAGTGTGGCAATGGAAAACACCGCAAATATCTTTGCACTCAACTAGCGAGGGCAACTTATCAGTCTCCGCGGCCTCGATTTCTCCCATGTCTTCACGCAATTCAGGAGGAATGTATTCTAGTCCCAAGGAAGCAAAGATATCTTCTTCCTGAACATTTTTTTTCTTTAGAACTTTCGGAACAACAACGCGCTTTTTCGACTTCAGAGGCTCAAGAGCATATTCACTCAAGCTAAATCCCCTCTTGTTAGCCCGTTTGCGCATATGGATATTATGTTCTTTTGAACCTGTGAAATATAATAGCGCAAAACCAAACTCACATTGTGGAATGATCCTAAGGTCGACTTGAGTTCCTTGCTTTAGAAGAAATGATGATTTTTTTGGACCTGATGAAAGGGTTTTTTCAACCCAAGATTGTTTTGCAAACCACTTCATAGTCTGTGCTGCATTATTAGATGAGACGAGAAAATCTAGGTCTCTAATTGTTTCAAGCTTACGGCGAAAGCTCCCGGCGATCTCCACCTTCTGGACTTCTTTAAGTTTGAGTAATTTTTCTAAAATAGGCCGGGCAATCCTCTCTGCGTCGATCCATAACATCCGACGCCCATAGATTTTGATCTTCTCCAAACCGTTTAATATTTTTTCTTCGCTCTTCTTTCCAAAACCAGCAAGTTGTGCAACTTTTCCTCTTTTGCATGCGTAGGCCAGATCATCCATCGACTTGATCTTGAGCTTTTGGTAAAGGACTTTGATTTTTTTGCCACCTAGCCCAGGGACGTTAAGCAGATCAATCAATCCTGCTGGAAGAGATTTTTTGAGCTTTTCGTAATATGGCAAACGTCCTTTTAGGACCAAGATCTTTACTTTCTCAGCAATCTTTTCTCCTATTCCAGCCAAGTCTTTTAAGCGGTCTTCTTGGATGATAGTCTCGAGATCTTCTTCAACTGCTTCTATAGATCGCGCCGCGTTGTGATAAGCACGGACTTTAAAAGGATTTTCACCCTTAAGATTTAACAACACCCCAATCTCTTCCAAGACCGCAGCAACCGCATGCTTGTCCATAGAACCTCGCTTTCGCAACTTTCTATGTCATACCATTTCTGAAAAATAAATATACATTTCAGCATCAAGTCGTGTAAGGGGGCTTTTGCCCTTAATCCAATAATGCATTATTAACGCCATGGCAATTGGATCTCTTGGCCATTTGTGAGACTGATCTTAGACCCGATGCCTAGCACGAGGATCTGTTCTGTGGGCACATCGCCAACGTTAATCAATTGATGCGGGATGTTTGCCGGACAAATGAGCGTTGCAGGTGCATGGCAGTGGATTTCTTTGTCTCCAATGATGGCGAGGATATGCCCTTCGAGGATAACAAAAACTTCCTCAGTTTCATGGACATGTAAAGGAGTCTTTGATCCAACAGATATGCTCGACTTCCACATTTCAAATTCTGTTGCTCCCATAGATTTAGTTGCTATCCCTTTATAATGATTTCCATACAGTGAATGTTCTGGAATAGAGTCATGCGGAAAAAGATATTTCTCCTCAGTGCACACTAAGGACAACGAGCATATAAATGCTGCCATTAACACAAATTTCATAAAATCTCACCTAGAGCTGCTTATAAAAATTTACAGGTCCATGAGATAAATTTCTTTAACAATAGTAATGCTAAAGAATTTCCTTTTGGCTACACTCGGCAAAAAACCGGCGTTTTTTTGCTATGAAGTTCATTAAACTGTTTGTTTGCATTTTACTTGTCATTTTCACTGCAAGCTGTTCGAAAAACGACAAGCATCCCTTCAAACACGATCTGCATCTTACAGTGCTTCCAGGAAATTCTCCCAAGACGATGCTCTGTTTCCATGGCTATGGAATGGACTACCTCGTCGCTGCAAGAATTAAGTCGCACGGTAAGCTCAATGACACTCTGGTTAGTTTTAATTTCCCTGACCATGGGATCCGTGAAAATTCTTATGATCCAGAAAAGACAAGCTTTGGAAGCATCGATGAAATTTTACCTGCTTTGTATGTTATGAAGAAGTATATGGTCGACGAAAAGAAACAGCAGCTAGTACTTTATGGATATTCTGCAGGAGGAGGTGCGCTCATCAACTCCATCGCAGTTCTCAACACTTCCCTCTATGACAAAGAATTAAAAAGTATTGGCATCAATGCTGAAATTAAGGCTCAAATGTTGACAGAGCTCCAAAAATGCACGATTATTCTCGACACCCCTCTTAAGTCGCTCGATGAACTGATCGCGTTTCGCCCGCGAACCCCTGAGCTCGAGATTATTGCAAAGCGCTACAAGGACAATGGGCTTAATCCAATCGACTCTTTACCTCTTTTGAAAGACTTGTCCCTATATTTTATCGTGCACTTTCAATTTCCCGATGAGATCCTCTCAAACCGTGACGATGCTTTGTTCGTCAACAAATTAAGGACATACAACCCCAATGGAAAAACAGAGGTCATTTTAGGGAAAGACGGAGGTCACAGTGCCCCCCACCACTCGCTTTGGAACTATTATAATTCATTGTAAACACACTCTATGCCATACCCACTCGCTTCGCTCATTGCAGTAATTATCTTTTCCTTGGTCCACCTAGGGGCACAAACAACAAAGCACTTAGACAGGATTACGCATGGAAGATTGCTTTCTGCAGGTGGTGGTGTGGCCATTGCCTACGTCTTTATTGATCTTTTGCCTAAACTTGGAAAAAGTGATCTCCTCGTACAAAAAGCCCTTGAGGGAGTGTTTCCTTATTTTGAACGTCATGTGTACATCATGGCACTCGCAGGGTTCTTGTTATTTTTTATCGTCGACCGCAGCGCCACCGTAATAAAAAAACAAAACACTTTCTGGCTTTCGCTTCTGAGTTATGCCTTGTTCAATTTCTTAGTTGGTTACGCTATTGTCGATAAAGACAATCCCGAAGTAAGACCGCTTATCCTCTTCACATTTGCTATGGCACTACACTATTTTACTAACGATTTCACTTTGAGTACAAAATATGGCAAAGCCTACTTAAAGATGGGAAGATGGATTTTAGTATTAGCGCTATTCTTGGGGTGGTTTGCAGGAGCTTGGGTCACACTTTCCCCAACTGTCATTGCTCTCGTAAGTGCTTTTATTGGCGGTGGCGTCATTATGAACGTTACCCGTCATGAACTGCCAAAAAACAACCCTCATAGCCTTGGGGCTTTCATTGCTGCTGCAATTTTCTATACTTGTGTATTGTTGATCCGGTACAGAAGCTAAACCTCTATTTCTTTAACAATGGTGATTTAATTTAGAACTCATATGAATTTATCAACCACCCGTTCGCTCTGCTCTCTAGAGAGCACAGAGAACACAGAGGAAGAATCAGATAGCCTAACTGGTCAAATCAGCTGCAATTTTCTATACTTGTGTATTGTTGATCCGGTACAGAAGCTGAACCTCTATTTCTTTAACAATGGTGATTTAATTTAGAACTCATATGAATTTATCAACCACCCGTTCGCTCTGCTCTCTAGAGAGCACAGAGGAAGAATCAGATAGCCTAACTGGTCAAATCATTGGTGCAGCTATTGATGTTCATAGAACATTAGGTCCAGGACTAATCGAATCAGCCTATGAAGCATGCCTAATCTACGAACTTCGATTAAAAAAGTTAGAAGTAGAGTCACAAAAATCGATACCGATAGCTTATAAAGATGTAGTGCTTGACTGTGGATATCGCGCTGACCTAGTTGTGAAAAACCAGGTCATTGTTGAAATCAAATCCATAAGCAATCTTACCCCGATTCATGAAGCACAATTATTATCTTATCTAAAATTGTCTGGTTGCAAGATTGGACTGCTGATCAATTTCAATGTAAAGTACCTGAAAGAAGGCATTCGTCGAATGAAATCTTAGGATTTTTCTCTGTGCCCTCTAGAGAGCGAAGCGAACGGGTGGTAAAATAATCCCTTCAAGATCTTAATCAATACAGATGAGATCATTGAGCGATTTACGCTAAAATCTACTGTTCAACTTCCCAACCGCCACCTAATGCTTTGTAGAGAACGATCACGTTGAGCAGTGCTGAAGTGTCCGTGTTCAAAAGGGCCTGCTCAGATGCATTCAATTGACGTTCGCTATCAAGAACGTCCGTGTAGGCCACAAGCCCTTTGTCAAATCGCGCTTGTGTCAATCCTGCGACATCTCGGGTCTTTTCTGTGCTTCTACTAATGTCGTATACTGTCTCAACAGCTTTTGTGTATGTGATCAGCGCGCTCTCTGCCTCTTCTAAGGCATTTAAAACAGTTTGCTGGTATGTATATGCTGCATATGAAGCTACAGCACGGCTCGCATGCAAATTACCTACAAGCTGTCCCCCCTCAAAAATCGGAATATTTACATTGCCACCGTAATCCCATGTTCTACTTGCCCAATTGAAAAGGTTGCTGAATTTCAAAGATTGGAAACCGCCATCAGCGCTGAGGACGATACTGGGGAAAAACGATGCTACAGCGACGCCGATATTCGCTGTGGCGGATGCTAATTGACGTTCTGTCTGGCGCACATCGGGCCTGCGACGGAGTAAATCTGAGCGTAGTCCCACAGCAATCTTTGTTGGTATTTCTGGCATTGGCTGCAAAGGGAGGAGCTCTTTGGAGAGTGCTTCTGGAAGGTTACCTGTCAAAATTGATATTGTATAAATCCCTTGGTACACCTGCGCAATAAGGTTAGGAAGGTTGGCTTGTGCAGTAGCAAGTTGTGCCTCGAGCCGCTCCAGATCGAGCTTATTAACAAGCCCTGCTTTATATTGCTTGCGCACGATTAGAAGCTTTTTTTCAAGGAGCGCAATGTCTTGCTCTACAAGCACTGCCAATTGTTGGCTGCTGCGAATATCAATATAGTTGCGCGCGACCTCTGCCAACACTGAAATTAAAATGTCGTTTTTTTGTTCAATGGCACTCCCGATATTGGCTTCTGCAGCCTCCACTGAGCGCCTTGTCCTACCAAAGAGGTCTATTTCCCAAGTGGCATCTAAGAGAGCATTGTACAAGGGTTGGATTTGAGGTGTTTGGATTGAAAACGGCAAGCCTGTTGTCGACGAAGGGCCTTGAGTTAAAGAAGGACCGGCAAAAATTGGTCCGTTCTTGCTGAAATAAGTTTTAGTACCATTTAGGTTTGCTGCAAGCTGAGGGAATAATGAAGATGCTGCAACTTGTCTTAAAGCGCGCGCTTGTAAGACATTAGCCTCCGCTGCCAGGATGGTGTTGTTATGATGCACGGCCGTCTCAATATATTTGTTGAGCAAAACGTCATTAAAAACTTGCCACCATTTGGCTTCAGGGGCTTCGCTTGATATCGATACTTCGTCTATATCCGGCGATCCTTCCCAAGCGTCAGGGACATCGTTAACAGGAGCTTTATAGTTTGGACCAACTGCACAACCACCTAAAAGAAGAGTGATCGCAATCCATTGTTTTTTCATTCTAGCCTCCTGCGGAAAAATATTGCAGAGCCCACAAGGGTAAAAAATCCTATGATCATCATTGGCCACACGTTAGCGAAGACCATCCACGCTGGCATCGCTTTGAGGAACACTCCTTTTGAGATCACTAACATATAGCGCAAAGGAATGAAATAGCTCACGGGCTGCAGCCACGTCGGTTGATTTTCAATTGGGGTGGCAAATCCGGCGAGCAGCACGGAAGGGACCATGAACACAAAAACACCCAAAATGGCTTGCTGTTGTGTCGCCGAAAGAGAAGAAATAAACAGTCCAACACCGCTGATCGCACTGACAAACACCAATAAAGCTGTGTACAAAACCAGAAAAGACCCGGTAAAAGGGACCCCAAAAATAAAGATCCCCACTGTGAGCATCAAAGTTCCTTCCAAAAGACCAATTAGAATTCCTGGAATGATCTTACCAATTAAGATTTCCACAGGTAACAACGGTGATACAAGAAGTTGGTCAAAGGTTCCTAGCTCCCTTTCCCGAGCAACAGATGTTGACGTCACGACCAAGCACGTTAACATAGACAAGATACAGACAAGGCAAGGGATGTTATACCAATAGTAGAGGATATTTGGGTTATACCAATTTCGCTGGACAAGCTTGACGTTCTGTTGTTTTATTTCTGCTTTGGCCATGAAGTCATCATTAAATCGATTAATAATGTTTGTAGCATATCCAGCGACGATTTGCGCTGTGTTAGATTTTCTTCCATCAAAAATGAGTTGGACATCTGCCGCCTTATCGCTATCGAGATTGCGCGAAAACTGTTCATCGATAGAAATAACCATCACCCCTTTTTGATTGTCGATAAAAGGTGCGATCTGCTCCACTCCTTGCAGATATACGATGTGATTAAAAGTAGGAGCTCCATGGAAACGTTGCACAAGCTCGAACGCTTGCTCACCGTTGTCTCTGTTCAAGATCCCAATGGGAACATTTTTTACATCGAGCGTCGCAGCAAATGTAAATAGAAGCAATTGCGTGAGCGGCGGCATCAATATGGCGATCCTGCTCTTAGGATCGCGCCAAACGGCAAGAAGTTCTTTGATTATCAATGAATAAATTCTATACCACATCAATCCAACCTCTTTACCGTTTTACGCGCCGTGATAAGAAAAAAGATCAATCCAGCGGCAAACATCGGAAGTAAATTGAACAAGATCAAGCTCCAAACATTGCCCACAAGAAATAAAGTCTGCAAACACTGCACAAAATACCGGGCAGGCATGACGTAGGTCAAAAGGCGGATGGGCAAAGGCATACTGGCAATTTCAAAAATAAAACCAGAGAGAATGTACGCCGGCAAAAAACCGACAATAATGGAAATCTGCGAAGCAACGATCTGATTTTTCGCCATCGTAGAGATCATGAGTCCAATGCCGAGTGCACAAAATAAAAATGTCGCTGACACAATACCAAGCAGCCACCACGACCCCCTCAACGGAACATCATAGCCAAAGACTGCGATCAGCACACAGATCGTCATGGAGATCATGCCTAAAATAAAATACGGGATCAATTTACCCACAACAAGCTCAAGAATTCCAACTGTGGTCGACATCATTGCCTCCATTGTCCCCCGCTCCCATTCACGAGCTACGACGAGTGCTGTGAGTAATGTGCCAATCAAAGTCATTATGATGGCTAGCGAACCTGGAATTAAAAAATTACGGCTTTCCAACTGTTCGTTGTACCAATAGCGCGATTGGATTCTAACAAGAGGCTGCCCCTTCAAATTGTCGCTGATCTTTTCTTGATTGAGCCAATTGGCAAAAGCCCCTTGAACATAATTTTGCACAAAATTTGCTGTGTTTGGTTCACTGCCATCTGCAACAACTTGAAGAGGTGAAATAATGTCAGGACGATTGCGGAACTGAGAGAAGTAGGAAGGGATCACGACAAATCCCCTTAGCGAACCTTTTGTCACGTCATCTAACACTTCTCGAGAATCGCGCACAATTTTCACATCAAAATAACGAGAATCTGTAAGAGATTTTGCAAAGCTTTGTGCATCAGGCGCGGTATCTTCCATCACAAGGCCAACTCGTAGATGGTTAAGATCCAATGAAACACCAAATCCGTAGAGAAAAATTAAAACAAGTGGCAACACCACACTGATCAAAATACTGCTCGGATCACGGATGATCTGATAACATTCTTTTACGACCAATGCTTTTAGGCGGCGCATTTTGCCCGCCCTTGCCTCTTGGACAAGCTTATCTACTTGCTGCTTTTGAGTCATATTCCTCTATCAATTGGACAAAAGCATCTTCTAAAGTCGGATTTGAATTCTCAGGAGATTGTGCAATCAGTTTCAGTTCATCGGGTGTTCCAGTATTGATCACTTTCCCCCGATAGATCAGAGCAATACGATCACAATATTCGGCTTCATCCATAAAATGGGTTGTGACCAATACTGTAACTCCCTTCTCAACAAGGCCATTGATGTGGTTCCAGAACTCTCTACGTGTGATAGGGTCGACTCCTGATGTCGGCTCATCAAGAAACAAGACATCCGGGTGGTGCATTGTGGCACACGCAAGGGATAATCGTTGCTTGAACCCTAAAGGCAAGAGATCGGTATTTTCATAGAGGTAGGGTTGAAGGTTAAATACTTTGATCATCTCTTCAATCGCCTTTTTTTGCTGGGAGTTCCGTAAATTATATATCCCTGAGAAAAACTCTAAATTTTGTCTCACACTTAAATTTCCATAGAGAGAAAACTTTTGCGCCATATAACCGATGTGAGACCGGGCCTCGCCTGGAGCAACTTGAAGATCGACGTCATTAACAAAAGCCTTTCCATGGGTAGGCCTCAAAAGCCCACACATCATTTTAAACGTCGTTGACTTTCCTGCTCCATTAGGTCCCAGCAGCCCGAATATTTCACCTCGCTCGATCTTAAAGCTAATGTTGTCTACAGCTGTAAATAACCCAAATTTTTTCGTCAGTCCTTCCGCAACTACAGCGACCCCTTTTTTTTCATTGATCGAAGGAGTGTTATTAGCAAGTTCCGATACCCCACCTGGCCCGCCGCCCAAAATATCGATAAATGCATCTTCAAACCGGGGGGCTACAAAATTAATGACAGCATGTGCACCACCATGAAGTGCACTGTAATTGAAAGGAGGGGTCTGTTTTTTTTCTGTGACAATCCTAACATCTTTTCCTTGAATAACCCCATCAAGGACATTCTCAATTTCCAATGCTTCCATGAGAAAATTGCGGCGACTTCCTTCCATATTCGAAATTTTGAATACACGATCTTTAACACGTTTAGTCAAATTTATAGGAGTGCCGCTAAAAAGGAGCTGTCCTTCATTCAAAAGCAATACCGTGTCACAGCGCTCAGCCTCGTCTAAATAAGCCGTACTCCACAACACAGATATTCCATCTTTTAGCAGCTCATGTACCATTTTCCACAGTTCACGCCTTGAAATAGGATCAACTCCCACACTCGGTTCATCGAGTAATAGCAAGGCTGGCTTCTTGATTAGAGCACACGCCAATCCTAGTTTCTGTTTCATTCCACCCGATAGATCCTTAGCTAGCCGTTCTGTAAATGGTGCAAGACCTGTAAACGAGAGCAGTTTGTCAAAAGTCTCTTGTTTCTTTTCTCCTAAAACTCCTCTTAGCTCGGCATAGAGATTGAGGTTTTGCATTACCGTAAGGTCTTCATAAAGCCCAAATTTTTGCGGCATGTATCCAGTGAGATAATGGATATATTCAGAGTCTTTGACAGTGTCATAGCCTGCGACGGTAATCATCCCTTTGGTCGGTAGCAATAATCCCGCAATCAAACGAATCAACGTCGTTTTTCCCGATCCGTCTGGACCAGCTAGTCCAACAATCTGTCCTTTGGGAATTTCGGCAGTAATTTCTTTGAGCGCAGGCTCTTGAGCTGTTGCAAAGACTTTAGAGAGATTGCGGATTGAGACCAATGCGTCACTCACTTCCTCTCCTGAATATTACCTTTATTGAGATTGAGTTTGACTGTGACAGGCATTCCTTGTTTTAAACCACGGTCTGCATTTTCGACATAGATGCGCAGACGATAAACGAGATCTGTGCGCAACTGTGTTGTCTCTACAGTCTTTGGCGTAAATTCAGCAACAGGAGAAATAAAACCCACAGTGCCCGTGTAGCTTGGGCCCCCTTCTGTGTCCGTGTACACATGAGCTTGCATTCCATAGTAGACTTGCCCCAAATGAGGCTCGTCTACAAAAGCACGGATCCAAACTGGTGATGCAATTGAAATGGTATACACAGGATCTGGAGGATTAACGACAGTTCCAGGTTCCCGAATACGGGTGAGGATGATGCCATCTGCGGGTGCATAGGCCTCCGTGTAGGCTAAATTATCTAGGGCTACAGCGAGGGATGCTTCCGCTGCATAGAGATTCGCTTGGAGCACATTGCGACTTGCAAGTGCATTATCAAGGTCTTCTTGAGACACACCACCGATACCAATGAGCTCTTGACGACGACGAAGAAGGATCTCAGCATTTTCCAAACTAGCCGCGATCGATTCGACATTTGCCTCGGCTTGCAGTACTTGGCTATTGTAAGGGGTCTTTTCTAAAGTTGTGAGCAGAGTGCCTTGCGTGACGAAGTCCCCTTCTTCGAAAAACAATTGTTCCACTTGTCCTGGAACACGAAACCCAATATCGACTTGCCGCACATCGACATTTCCATAAAGAACAAGTTCATTGCGATTGTTTTTAGAACGAGAAAAATAGATGCTCACCCATATGATCGCACACAGTACAACAAAAATCCCGACAGCAATTAGGATCTTTTTTTTCACGCAATCATACCAATTTATCTACTGCTTTTAATTACGAGATATTCTCATTGGAAAAATAATTCAATTTATTTGTCGATTAATTGCTAATTAATTTTGTCGCAGAAAAAACAAGAGCTTGCTCTCATAATGCGAGATTGGCAATCACAGTATCTGTCACACTTTTTAAGTCTTGTTTGACAAACCCCAAGCTTTTTAACAGCTCATGGACTGCTGCATTTTTAGGATTATAGCGCGCAAAAAGGTTCTTCAGCCCTTCTTGCTTGCTGATCTCAACCAAATGTCCTAAAAGAAGTTTTCCAAGCTGCAATCTTTGCATTGCAGGGGCCACAGCGATCTTGAGCTCTCCTTCATCTTGGATGCGGTGCACCGTTGCAAAGCATACAATAAGCTTTGGGTCTTTCTTATTGACACCTACGATTGGAATAAGATGTTGATAGTCCCCTTCACAAAGCAAAGATATAAGATCGTCGCTCACCTCTTCTTTTTTATTGTTTAAGACAGAGGCAAACTGCTTCAAACTCGCAAAATCTTCCTTTTTAGCTGGACGTAACACAATGTCGGTTCCATCTTTCAAATGCACTTCTTTTGTCCATTCTTTCGGATAGAGACGGATTGCAGATAAAGGCAGTTGATTGTCGGATATTTCTTTCTCATGCAAGAGAACACGTGCGTCAAGGGCAATGATCCCTTGAGGCGAGGCGAGGAGCGGATTGATATCGATCTCTTTGATGCGGGGATTTTTCAGAAGCATCAAAGAGAATCGTTGCAAAATCCGGTTGAGCTCTTTTAAATCGATCGCTTTCTTTCCTCTTACCCCTTTACTTGCCTGATAGATCTTGGTGCGCTCCATTGTCTCTTCAGCACGCTCTTCAGAGAGCGGGGGAATATTGAGAGATGCATCGCGATAGACTTCGACAAGTTCCCCACCCGTACCAAATAAGATCACTGGGCCAAACTGAGGGTCTGTGGAACTTCCGACGATCATTTCATACCCTCTGTCAGTGATCATCTTCATCACAGATACTCCCAAAAAATCTTCCTTTTTATGGATTTTCAAAACACTTGTCTCTATTTCTTCATACGCCTTTAAAACGCCTTCTTTGTCCTTGATATTCAGCTTGACCCCACCAACATCTGTCTTATGCGTGATGGTATGCGAAAATAGCTTGAGTACAACAGGAAAGCCAACTTTTTCTGCCATTTTGACGGCTTCTTGTTTGTTGTGCGCTATGTAAGTCTTTACGATGGGAATTCCCCACGCCTCGAGAAAATCTTTCGATTCCCCTTCTGCCAGCAAGGTCCTTCCTTCTTTCAAAGCTTGAGAGAGGACCTTATTCCCCAGGGCAATATTATCATCACTAATATCCGAAACAGCAGTTGCCTCGCGTGTGGCTTTTGCAATTCTTTGGGAAAGCTCCCACAACTTACCGAAACTCATACCCGCTTCATCTGGAAAAGAAAACTGAGGGATTCCGGCATTATTTAATATTTTTGTTCCCTCTTCAATAAATGGACCGCCCATCCAACTGGCAAATACTGTTTTGCCTGGAATCTTAGCGTACCGCGTCAATGCCTCTGCAGTTCCAGTCGAATCAGTCATATCTTGCGGCGTAAGGATCACTAAATACCCATGCACATCTGGATCTTGAGCTACGATCTCAAATACTTTTTGATAGCGGTCTGGGCCAGCATCGCCCAAGATGTCTACTGGATTACCGTGGCTCCAAGCTTCGGGAAGAAAAGGATTTAGCTTTTCAATCATTTCTTGCGAGATCTTAGCCATTTTGCCTCCAGCTAGCACCACGCTATCAGTCGCAAGGACAGAAGGACCACCGGCATTTGTGATCATCGTCAAGTTTGGCCCTTCCGGCAAGGGCTGGGAGGATAGGGCCTTAGCAACAGCGAACAACTCGCTAATTGTCCCCACACGGAGCACTCCTGCGCGTTCCATCACAATATCAAAAATTGCATCGCTGCCAGCCAAAGAGCCTGTATGGGAAGCTGCCGCTTGCGCGGATTCTTGGGTTTTCCCCCCTTTGATCACAACAATAGGCTTATGTTTGACCACCCGTTTAGCCGCTGCAATAAACGATCTAGCATCCCCAATTGTCTCCATGTAGAGAAGGAGGCATTTTGTGTTAGGATCACTACCGAGATAATTAATGAGGTCTGCCCAAGAGACATCGGCCATAGACCCAAGAGAAACGAAAGCACTGAATCCAAGTTGTTCTTTTAAACTCCAATCCAAAACTGCTGTGCAGAGAGCTCCTGATTGTGATAAGAAAGCAATCGATCCCTTAAGCGGCATATCTGCCGCAAAGCTGGCGTTGAGGTTCCAGTGAGGGTTCATCACACCAAGGCAGTTTGGGCCAATGAGGCGCATCTTATATTTCTCCGCGATCTCAAGAACCTTCTTTTCTAAAGCTTCTCCTTGTTTGCCTGTCTCTTTAAATCCGGCAGAAATGATGATGACTGCCTTAACTCCCTTTTCACCACATTCTAACATGATATCTGGTATCGCTTTTGCAGGTGTTGCAATGACGGCCAGATCAATGACTTCATCAATTGCAGAGACGGCAGGGAAACATTTATGATCAAAGATCGCTTCGCGCTTTTTATTGATTAAGTAAACTTTCCCCTTGTATTGCGACCGAATTAAATTCAGCGTTAATGTTTTGCCTACGCTCCTCTCGGCTTCAGTAGCGCCGATAATAGCAACAGAGCGCGGTTTAAAAAAACCCGTGATCGCTTCAGGAACATAAAAAAGGGAAAAGCCTGTTTCCGACATAAAAATTACACCTAATCTTTTCCTTAAGAAATAAAATGTTTGTTTTTAAAGCAATATAGAAACTAAATTTATTGAAATTTTACACCGTTAACCGTCTTTGAACCTATCCTGAAAATCGACTGAAACTTTTCAATGGGATATGTTCTTAAAGGAGAAATAATATGTCTGTTGCTTCTACTTCCTATGTTCAAGCATATCAAGGCCCCACCTCAAAAATTACATTCACAAAAAATGAAAAAAATGAACTGAATGCGACTATTGAAACAAAACGTTTAATGCTCCAGCCAGTTAAAATGGAAAATGTCGAGCGCTACCAGGAATTCTATTCTAAGGACTTAGTTATGGAAAAATTCCTCGATGGCAAGACCAAAACAGCTGAATATGTAAAAGGACGAATCACTACTTTAGAAGCACGTTGGAAAAATAATGATCCATACAGTGGTTTCGAGGTTTGTGAAAAAAGCAAAAATACAATCTTGGGCTTAGCATTCATAGGACATAGCAGCCAGCCTGGAGTTGCTGTAGTCGCTGGACTGGGGGATGACAATTATTGGCAGCAGGGCTACGGAAAAGAAGCAGCTAAAGCTGTTGTTCTCGAGTATTCATTAGCAACAGTTTTAGAAAAATACGAGCTTGATAACAAGCCACTAAAAACCATTAAGGCAACTGCGAGAAAAGACAATGAAGGTTCTTGGAAGATCATGCAAAATGCTTTAGAAATGAAAAGATTGGAATCTATAGCAAATTCTGATCCTAATCGTTATGAATACTCAATAGATTTAGCTGACATCAAGGATCCCATCAAAAAAGTATAAGAGACAGTCATTGAGAAGCTGTTAACTTAAGAAAAAAAGCATTCATCAATTCGGCAGCAATTTTGACCGACACTTTTCCTTTGCTGCCGATCGCTTGGTAACGGCTTGTATTGCTGCACTTATCGAGCCAGAAGAACGGATCACCAAATGATGTTGGATAACCATCATGATGTAGCTGTTCCATAGCTTGAATATAGACCTCTGCAGCTGCAGTGCCGTTGTTGGTAGTGTTAATCTTATAAGTCCTGCCTGCGGAAGAATTGCCTTTAGCATATTCCAATCCATCTTGAAACCCGATATGGATAAAAGACGCGTTCTCTTGTCCGAGTAAATCAAGCCATTGCTCTAGCCCCCATTTGGGATTGTTAGCATCGAGATAGTAATGTGTCTTGGAATATAGCTTGAGGTTGAGCCCATGAAATGCCACTGGAAACAAGTTCTGGAGAATTTCCTTCGGCCAATCGGCAACCAAGCCATTAACCGTGAGGAACGATTGTTTGTCTTGTTTTGACAATGTTTGGAAAAGGGCCGAGAAAAATTTCCTAAAGACAACCGTTGAATTTGCTGCAGAAAATACGCCGTATCCTAAATCAAAATCCACTGCGTCAAGTTGATACGTCTTCATGAAGCTTACAAGCTTCTCTGCTTGCCCTTCTGGAGTCTCATCCCCATTGCAAATTTGCATCGAGTTGACATTTGCACCGCCAAATGAGATTGCGACTTTCATTCCAAAACCGTGCGCTTGACAAATCAACGCGTTCAGAGCATCAGGATAGTTCTGCAAAGACTGGACAACAGCATCGTAAGGCGGCCCGGCAATGCCATTGTTAACAAGCGCATCGATGCTTGCTATTTGAGCAGATGACAGATTGATTTGATTGACTCCGGAAGCCTTTAACTGACTTAAAAGCGATTTTAGATATTGATCATATTTAATTCTGTCAAGCTTGGGCTTAGGCCACCAAATCATGAACTCTCGCATTTCATTGTTGATCGCGCCTAAGTCAAGATAACATGTAAGGCCTTGGATGCGGACGAGATTAGAAGCAGGATAAGGATGAGAAGCAAGCACAGTAGCCCCAAAAATTGGCGCAGGCTGCCCAACGCTAAACACCACCAAGAGAGCTGTTATCAACAAATAATACGCTTTCATAGTTAACTTTCATATAACCGACACGTCGAATATATAAAAGAGAGTAATACGTTACGAATAAATCGACAGAATCTGAATCCGTTAACAGTCTCTTATGGTGAGATAGGTTCAAGAATCTTAACTATTTCTTTTTTGGCTTGCTTGTAGAAAACAAAGCTTTCTCTAACATCCCTTTTTGTGCACGTGGATTGATCACTTTATCTTTTACTTTGCCGTGCTTATTGACGACGGTGAATCCACCTGAAGTTCCATCGCTTTTCTGCAAATGGATGTTCATATGAGAACCCTTGGTGTTCATTGAAGAAGAATTTCCTTGAAGCTCTTGTTGTTGTTTACGTGCCAAATTGAGGAGCATACGGTTGAATTTCTTCGCTTTTTGCCTTACCCCTTGCAATACCCCTTCGACCTGCTTTTGGACTCGGGTGCTTAATTGAGGCTTGGTCTCAGCTACTGCACCTTCTTTTAATTGCGATTTTTCAATTTTAAGCTTCCGGAATTCTTCTTCTTTTTGCTTATGTTTAAACTCTGCCCGCTTTTGCTCTTTTTCAAGTTTTTTAGCATGTAGCAGTTCTTCCGGAGTGAATTGAACGCTATTATTATTTTGTGAAGGATGTGATAACGCTTCTTCTAACTTGGCCTTTTGCAATTGATCTTCATGGAACAAAGAAGGATCAATTGTCGTGGTCTCAGCTTCGCTTACAACATCTGTTGAATCATAAGCCTCGAGTTCACCTCGTGCTTGGTTTAGCAAGATTGTCGCAGTGGCCAAGGGACTGAGCTCTAATCCATTTTCTGTTTCAATGAGCCCACCTGAGATGTCTTTGACTTGGGCAAGTTCTGCTTCAGATACTTCTAGACCACTCTCTTGTGCAATCCAGTTGATCAAGAGAGCAAACGTACCCGGCTTTTGTTTTTCCTCTTTGAGGATGTCTTCGAGCAAGCAAACTCTTACAGATAATTTATCTTGAACAGAGTCTGCAAAGATAATTTGAGATTGGCTGAATTGGCTCTTATTAGACCGCATGTCTTGCGTCCAAGCAGGCAGCATTGTTTGAGCATGTGTTTTAAAATCAATACCCAGTTCGTGTAACATATGAACATCTACGTCAGATTGAATCTCAAACTTAGAGATCTCGTTGTTTGAATCATCATATTGGAAGAAAAATGAAACACCCTCGCCTTCTCCAGAATTTTTTTGATCGGGCTGAAAGCTTAGGACGTGAACTCGATATAAATTAGATTCTTCAGATTTTTTAACAGCCTGAACCATTTTAGCAGCTTTCATAAGGAACTGCATATTTCCTAATTGCGTCTTTGAATCACTTGCTATTTCCGGCAATACTTCACGAAGCTGTATAGTCGCTTCTTTAGCCACAAAGAAATCACCAGGTAGTTGGTGGATAGAATAAAGAAGCGACTGACTTTGGCAAGTTTGCTTGCGTGACAGATCATATACAACAAATCGCGTATGCTGAGGATTTAAAGGAAATGGTATGAAATTACCTTGTTTCTTGGAAAAAATCTTTGCTAAATACCGGTTGTTAACTTTGCAGCATGCAATCTGTGTCTCAGGAAAAGTTGTACCCTCATTTACATTCTCCATTTTTTGCTTTTGGAAGAGCTCTGAAGGGGTAACAAAAAAACTATCTTCTGAAGTTATTGAAAGTTTTTGTAGTTGGGAAGCAATGAGATGCACAATGGTATTATGAGTATGCGTTAAATAATCAAGGCTTGCAGGATCATTCAATTTTTTAGGGGAGATGAAACTAAACTCTAAAAGCATGTAGAACAGAGTACGCTCTAGCATAGCTTTACGCTGAAGTCCCCCAAAGTTTGGTTTTAACAACAGTCTGATTAAAAGATCTGGATTATCCTTTAGCGTGTGCATCTTGAAATAGCTGTATTCATAATCTATCAGATCTGAAGTGTCTTTGTTCATAGCACAATGGAACTTCCAGAATTCAATAATACTACCATTAATTCCTTTTGAAAAAATTTCACTATCTGAAGTATTTAAAAACTCCTCAACGGTTTTCCGCTCAGTTTCTGAGACCGTATAGAAAGAGCTCTCTTTAAAACTGTTAGGATTATACAGCAATGGAGAGGATGTATTGGATGTGAAAAAAATTGGATCAAAAGACATAGTTCGCTCCTTATTAATACAATTAAATAATTATAATTAAATTATAAATAGACTGCAATTAAAAGTAAAACTATTTTACCTACTTCTGTCAACTAGTTAATTTTATATATATATAACATTAAGAGACTGTTAACGGATTCAGATTCTGTCGTTTTTTTGGACTTTTTGAGCGAATTTTCTTTTGGTTTGTTGGGGGTTATATCAACTTTCGTATATTACCCCCAACAAACCAAAAGAAAATTCGCCAAAAATTCTCAAAAAAGCGACAAATCCTGAATCCGTTAACAGTCTCTAAACAACATATATTAACAACCTTACTTGCTAATCAATTCGTTAAAAAATAATAAAAATGCAAATAAGAGCGTGTCTACAAAGTAAGGATCTGTCGATTTTCAGGGCATTTTTTGCTCAAAATCCTGGAGAAAGGCTACGAACCCTTACTTTGTTGTCATGCTCCAAACTCTTAATTGATTCAGGTTAACTGGACTAGTTAAGCTTTAAGAGTTAGAATAGGTACAACTTCAATATGGATTTGAATGAAAAAAAAACTACTACTTTCTGCAGTTTTGGCATTTACCAGCGCATTCGGCGCAGAACCTAAAATCCTCACTTTTTCGGGAAGTACACGCTCGGACTCTCTGAACACAAAATTGATGCACGAAGCAAAAGGAATTGCAGAGCAAATGGGCGCTGAAGTCAACGTAATCGATTTAAAAGACTACCCTATGCCCTTCTATGATGCTGACTTAGAAGCTAATGAAGGACTACCTATTCATGCTAGGCGCCTTAGAGCACTCATGATCGAAAGCAATGCAATTATCATCGCTTCTCCAGAGTACAATAGTTCCATTCCTGCAGTACTAAAAAATGCCCTAGATTGGGCCTCACGCGGTGCCGATGGGAAACCATCAAGAGATGCCTTCAAAGGTAAAAAGTTCGCTATCATGAGCGCATCCCCTAGTAGCATTGGTGGAGCAAGGGGGCTTGTCCATTTGCAAGCTATCATAGAAAATGTTGGCGGTGAAGTGATAAAGCCTAATGTTTCTGTAGCACAAGCACACAATGCATTTGATGCTAAAGGGGTGCTTGCGACTTCTTTAAAGCAAGAGTTAACCGCTCAGATGCGCCAACTTATACCTCCTGCAGCAATCACGGTACAATCTAAATGAAAAAGCTCATCAACGGAATCTTAGATTTTCGCCGGAAATGTTTACCCGATTATTTGGATAATTTTAGCCATCTTGCCAACGGACAATCCCCTGATGCTTTGCTTATTGCGTGTTCTGATAGCCGAGTAGCTCCTAATGTATTTGCGTCAACGAACCCAGGGGACGTCTTCGTAATCCGCAACGTCGGCAATATCATCCCTGAACATCATCCTTCTCTTGTCCATTCTGGATGTGCAGAAGCTGCGGCCATTGAATTTTCACTAAATAATTTACCAATCAAAGACATCATTGTATGTGGACATTCTGACTGCAACGCGATGCGCGCTGTCTTATCAGGACTTGAGAATATTGAAATCCCTTCTCTAAAAGGTTGGTTGAGCCACTGTGGATGCTGCGCTAATAAACTCAAAACCATTTCTGCCACAGATAAGCAACTCGACTCACATAATCAACTCTCTCAAATGAACGTCTTACAGCAAATTGCCCATCTGAAAACCTACCCTATTGTGCAAGAACGGATCGCTAAAGGGCAATTAAATATCCATGGATGGTATTTTGACATTGCCAAAGGCGACGTGTATAGCTATGAAGAGGAATTTGATCGTTTCCTAATGATAGATGAAACGGAAGCCCTAAGGATCTTGAAACGTCTACGTTAAAACCAATCCGGATAAGCTCCATTGACTAATCAACTTCTGGAATCACCGGAATCATCGTTTTCACATCTGGTTTTTTGAACCCTTTTGGGAAATCGCTGTTTGCTGCTGGGAGCCATTCTTGGTTTCTCCCGAAAAACATTAGTTCTCCACGCACATTTAAATTGCCGTTGGTTTTCACCCACAATTCTGCCCTGTACCATTTTCCTTTCTGAGGGTCTAGAATTCTCCCCTTATATCTTGAACCCGCACATTGCAAATTAACAATAAAATCCAAACCAGAATAAAAAGGATGTCCAACAACTCCTGGGGCTCGATCTTTGGGGGCATAAATCGTATCATCTATAATGCCATTATCACCAAAGGTCCCTACCATACGACCATAGTATTTGCCTTCATATGGATATATCAAAACAAGGCATTGTGGGTTGCCAGTTTTTTCATCGATGCTTTTCCAATATCCTTCGATGGATTGTGCTGCTTGTAATGAAAAGAAACTGAACATGCAGGCAAGGACACACAAAATTGTCTTCATGAACGAACATCCTTATGAATCGCTATTTTGTCCAAAGTAAAATGAAATAGAAATTGTTTCAAGCATTGAACCTATTCCAGTAAAATTTTTCGGCGATTTTCGAGATTATTTTGGCCGCATTTCGATGCAAATTGTAGGGGTAATATACGAAAGTTGATATCATCCCTGCAATTTGAAGTCGAAAATCGACAGAATCTTAGTTACTCAAGAGCTCTAAAGTGCAGCATGCAAGCAGATTGTCATTTTCATTTTTGCATAAGGAACATCGTTTAATGCTCAATTTTTTTTCTCGTTTCTCAATTGTTTGGATCGTTCTTTTCTGTATGTACCATTCAGCATTTTTTGCAGAGGATGTATCGATGAAATCTGCCCCTTATGGTTCTTGGCAATCACCCATTTCCGCTCAAATTGTCGCTGAGGGGGGTGCAAAATTTTCTGAAGTCAAGTTAATCAATAAAAAAATCTATTGGTTAGAAAGCCATCCCTCACAAGGCGGACGGACAACGCTCATGAAGTGGAGCTCACAAGAAGGAGAAAAAGAACTTCTTCCTCAAGAATATAATGTCCGCAGCAGAGTGCATGAGTATGGCGGAGGGGCTCTTTTGATCGCTGGAGAAAAAATATACTTTATTAATGATCGAGATCAACAAATACATTGCCTTGCGCCTGACAGAAAAATCCATAAAGTGACATCAATAGAAACCTGCCGTTTTGCAGATGGATGCGCTAATGCAGCTGGGACTGAACTTTTTTATGTCATGGAAAGGCACGGAGAATCCGTTGACAACTCGATTGTCAAAGTCGACCCCTCATCGGGCACAGTTCAAACAATTGCTTCGGGAAATGATTTTTATTCCAATCCTCGACTCAGCCCAGACGGAAGACAATTGGCCTATTTAACATGGAACCATCCTAATATGCCTTGGGATGGGTCAGAACTTTGGGTGATCGACCTGCAGTCTAAAAAGCAACGGTTGGTCGCTGGAGGCCTCAAAGAATCGATTGCCGATCCAAAGTGGTCTGCAGATGGCAAGCTCTATTACATTTCCGACCGCTTGAACTGGTGGAACATCTATAGGGAAAAAGACTCCAAACCCTTATGCGCAATTGAAGGAGAATGCGCACTTCCACAATGGATATTTGGCGATTCTTTGATGGGGTTTTCAAATGAGGGGATTTTTTGCAGTTATGTCAAAAATGGATCGCACAAATTTGCTAAGATAACATCCAAAGGAACTTATCAAATCATAGACCTTCCCTACACTACAGTGAGCAAAATCGAAGTAGAGGACGATCAAGTGGCTATGATCGCCAGCTCACCTAATGATCCGTCATCCATCATCCTTTATAATTTGAGCAATGGAGCCACTATATGTGTAAAAAAAAGCCTTTCAAAATCAATTGATCAAGCTTATCTCTCTCAACCAAAAGCAGTCGAATTTCCTACCACAGATGGATTCACGGCACATGCTTTTTATTATCCTCCAACGAATCCTAATTTCCGTGGAATGACGGATGAAAAGCCCCCTTTGCTAGTACAATCTCATGGTGGCCCTACCTGGCACACATCTCCTGGTTATTCGCTAGAAACTTTGTTTTGGACATCACGCGGATTTGCAATCATCACAGTGAATTATGGAGGTAGTACAGGTTACGGGCGAAAATACCGCGATCGACTCAAGGAGAACTGGGGAATTGTCGACGTTGATGATTGCACAAATGCCGCATTGTACTGTGTGAATCAAGGGCTCGCGGACCCTAAACGCCTAGCCATAGAAGGTGGCAGTGCGGGTGGATACACGACACTTGCAGCAGTTGCTTTCCGTGACGTCTTTCAAGTAGGAGCAGATTATTATGGTGTTAGCGATTTAGAGCGACTCACTTTAGATACACATAAATTTGAATCGCGCTACCTAGACCAACTGCTAGGCCCCTATCCAGAAAAAAAAGCAATCTATGTAGAACGCTCCCCCATTCACAGTGCTGAGAAAATTCGTTGCCCAATCATCATTTTTCAAGGATCTGAAGATGCTGTTGTCCCCCCTTCTCAATCAGAGATGATGTTTAATAGTCTTAAAGATCGCAAGATCCCTACAGCATATTTGTTGTTCCAAGGAGAGCAACATGGTTTCAGAAAGGCAGAAAATGTGGAGCGGTCTTTGGAAGCCCAGCTTTACTTTTTTTCAAAAGTCCTTAACTTCCGTCTTACAGAAACAATTAAACCAATCCAGATCGATAATTTATGAGAAAAGCCCTCTTTGTGTATTTGATGCTCTGTATTTTCCCTTGTCTACATGCAGAAAAGCGCATAGAGCTCGTTGCTAACTTTGCTGCCGACCTAGATCGCTTAAACGCGGCGTTGTCTCATAAACCGGAACCATTCAAGGTTGTTAGAAGTGATCTCAGTCATTATGCTGGATTAAAGAAAGACCGCTCCTTCATCGGGAATATTTTAAGAAAGTACTCTTTAGACTTTCCCCGTCATATTGATTTACGGCCGGATGTGCAAAAAATCGTCTTTTGGAACTGTGAAGGATCATACAAAAAACACTGTAGTTTAAACAAATTTCCCAAAGAAAAGATGATCTTATTTTTATGGGAACCCCCTACTGTGATCCCAAAGATATATAGCAAAAAACTCCATGCCGCTTTTTCCAAGGTCTATACTTGGGACGATGACCTGGTCGATGGGAAGAAATATTTCAAGTTCTACTATCCCGTTTGGCAGCCGATGAGAGAAGTTCTGCCAAAGTTTGAAGAAAGAAAGCTCCTGACCCTATTGGCTACAAACTTTGCACCCAAACGTCCACATACATTATATCCTGAGAGAAAAAAAGCCCTTGAATTCTTTGAAAGCCATATTCCCGAAGAGTTTGAGTTTTATGGACGCGGATGGCAAGCGTCTGAACACCCCTGTTTCCGTGGATATGTCAACGATAAAATTGCGACGATCTCTCAATACAAATTCAGTATATGCTTTGAAAATACTGCTGCATGTAAAGGCTATATCTCAGAAAAGATCTTTGACTGTTTTGCAGCGGGGAACATCCCAGTTTATTGGGGGGCTCCAAATATTAGTGACTATATTCCAAAAGACTGCTTTATCGACATGCGCGACTTTGCAAACTATGATGAACTTTTGGCACACTTGAAAGGCCTTACCAAAGAACAATACGAAGGTTATATTCTCCGGATCAGAGAATATCTTATGAGCGAGCGCGCTCGAGAGTTTTCCCTTGAGCACTTTGATGATATTTTTTATGAAGGAATATCTACTCCCTGATGAAGTTAATATACCCTTGAGGAATATCTACACTCAATAGTTTAACTATGATCCTATCTCCTATGTCAAGTCCTTCAAAACCTTGAACGACTCTTCCTTCAACAGGAGGATCAAAGATACGGACCCACGTCCCTTTTTCAGCAGCGCCTGTGATGATCCCTTTGTAAAAGCTGCCAATATGCGAGGAAAGCAGCATTGCCGCTGCTGATTTGCTCATATGCCTCTCGACCTTCATCACAGCATCTTCTTGCATGGTGCAATGTTCAGCAAGCAATTGGAGCTCTTTTGGAGGATAAGGATTTTTATTACCACTAATCAGGGCCTTGTATTGCCTTTGGGAAATCAAATCAGGGAAACGGCGATTTGGCGCTGTAGAATGGGTGTATTCTCTTACGGCAAGCCCAAAATGTCCAATGGGTTTATCTCCAGGAGATTCTACAACGTACTCTCCCCTACCTATGAGTTTGATGATAGTCAAAGAAAGATCGAGAAAAGACTCAGGGTCTGCTCTCTTACGCTTGCACAAAAAAACCTCTAGAGCTTTAGAGTTGGGTTCATTTGGTAAGGTTTCTTTGAAAGAGGCCGCTATGTCGACAATACGGTCCCATCGTTTGGGAATGCGCACGACACGGCGCAAACTAGGGATACCCGCCTTGAGCAAGTGTGTGGCCATGATGTAATTGGCAGCGATCATAAAGTTTTCGATCAATTGTTGAGCGAAATTACTTTCTGGAAGTGCAAGGATAACCTCTTGTTTTTCTGTAACCTTGGCCTCTACTTCGGGGGAGTCTAAGGTCAAAGCCCCGAAATTGTGACGCCGCTCTTTGATCAATTGTGCAGCTTCATGCTGGACCTTCAATGCATTATCTAAACCTGGAACATTCTTTATCTTTTCGGGCATTGCGGCCTTCCCTGCAAGCCATGCCCCAACCGCGTTATAAGCGAGCTTGGCATGGTTGCGCACTAAAGCAGGAGAAATAGACCCCTCTTCAATCTTTCCACTTTGGTCAATTTTGATTTGAACAACCATTGCTGCTCGATCTTCATTTTCATTTAATGAGGTCAAGTTCGTGGAGAGTTTTTCAGGCAACATCGTGAAAACTTTCGTAGGCGTGTAGATCGAAGTCGTATTTGTTTGTGCATGCAGGTCAATTGCAGAGTCTTTCTTTACTAAAGAGTCAACATCAGCAACGGCTACCCAGATTGTGATCGAGCCATCATTTTCCTTTTTACCAAAGGTGAGCTGATCGAGGTCTCTAGAGTCATCATTGTCGATAGAACACCAAAGAAATTTACGCATATCTTGGGTGTTTGCTGTAGGCGGTGCTGGACGGTTGATGTTTGCTAATTGTTGAAGGGCGCTTTTAGAAAAATCGGGCTGCAGCCCTTTTTCTTTTAAAAGCTTTTTAGCCAAGAGCTCAAGGTTATACTTTTTCTTCTTCATAAAATAAAAATAGCTGGTCTCTTGCGTTTTGCAAAGTATTTTTTTAAACACTAACATCCAGCGCGTTATACCTTAATCTTGCATCAGAATATCCAATTTTTTTGGATATTCTGTTAGAACAAAGGAAAAGGAAAAAGCAGATGAGAAAGGTCTTAGATCAGGTAATTAAGCTGGAGATTGATACTAAATCCACCTCTAGGATTTCAAGTTGAAAGCAAACTCGTATTAAATCCTACTCCTTTTTATGTGCTTTCTTATTCTGAAGCCGATTTATTAGCTGGGAAAATGCATGCATTATTATGCAGAGAATAGAAAAATAGGGTAAAGGAAGAGATTGGTATGATTTAATTTGGTTTGTAAGAAAAGGCGTTGGAGTTCATCTTTCCCATCTTTCAAAATCGGATGCATCAATCAGGACACCTATCACCCAAGAAATTCCTCGATGAAAAAAAAATGCTTATGCTTTTAAGAGAAAGAATTTCAAAGGTTAATTGGGAACATGCCAAGAATGATGTGAAACCATTTCTCTACGACCCCAAGCAATTAGATTTATGGTCGGAAAAATTCTTTTTAGATCTAATTGATCACTTAAAATGCAGTTGAATCTATCTGTCTGCGATTTTTTCTCAGGGAACGTCAGGCAAGTTCCATTCGCTCTTTTTATTGAAATATTCGTGAACTGGCAATTGAACTAAACAAGGCCGGCTTGATTGATCAAGCCAAGAGACGATCTCCTTCAAGTGCCCTTCTTCCATCGCTGTGCAGCCCCCAGTCCCTGACGTAGAATTTCTCCATAAGTGCAAAAAAATGCAAGAGCCCATACCAGGCACTACAGGTTCAATATTGTGCCCGACAAAAACTCCGATAGAATAAATAGGGCCGATTTCTCCCATGAGCTCAGAACTTTTCCAATCGCGATCGGTGATAGTATTCGCATGGACGTATTGATTGTAATATTGAGAATGCGGGTCATCGACCCACTCTAAATCCGCTGTGATTGGTAAAAAAGGCATTTTCCTTGACACTTCTTGGCAAGCAGGGGCACCAAACACTGGACCTAATGAGAAAATGCCTGCAGGAGATTTGCCATCCCCTTCGCGCTTCCCCCATACCATCCCGTTCTTCCCAACGACAATGGGAATTGGCTTTGCAACAAGGCCCCAATTTTCCTGTGGCGAAGAGCGTTGATAACGGTAGAGTGTTCCTTCTACATGATGCCAATCTGGAGTAAGGACTAGAAGCATCTGCAACGCTGTATCGATCATAAAAATCCCTCTTTTAACAGGGGCATTGCAAATTCCAAGAAAGAACTATGGTCAGTAAATTGTGAAGTTAAAATTGTTTGTCGCTTATTGAGGAGCTCTTCATTCCCTTTAAAAAGAAAGCTCATGAGCTGTTTAAGCTTGTTCACTTTCACACGCATATGCATTTCTTTGGGCACTTCTGCTAAGTAAACTTCAAAATAATGCATGAGGTCGTTCCACGAGGGGCAATAAGGCACTCCAGCGAAATGCGATCTGATCTGATGGAAAATAAAGGGATTAATGATGCTCCCTCTTCCAATCATCAGAGCATCACATCCAGTCATCTTTAGCATGGAAAGGGCATCTTGCACATTTAAAATATCCCCGTTGCCTACCAAAGGAATTTTAAGGATTGATTTCGCCTCAGCAATTAAATCCCATCGTGCCGGCGGACCATATCCATCAACTTTGGTCCTGGGATGTAATGTGATGTAGTTGACACCACTCTCTTGTGCTGCAAGGACATTTTCCTTGAATAAAGAAATATCATCGTAGCCAGAACGCATTTTAATAGTGACAGGGATAGAAACTGCAGCGACAACTGCTCGTGCAACTTCGTAGATGTAGCTAGGATCTTTTAAAAGGCTCGAACCAGCGCCACGCCCAGTTACTGTATTCGAAGGACACCCGCAATTGATATCAATACGCGGCGCACCAAGTCTATGCAACTCTTGCGCCATTGCTGCCATAAGTTCCGCATCAGATCCCATGATCTGAGCTGCAAGAGGAATTGGAGCAATTTCATTTGGTTCATATTCACGTGCCAAACTTTGCACATGGGCATTTTTGGGAACTCTCAAGAAATCTCTAACAGCTTCGTCAAAGCCGCCAATCGATGCCATTGCCTTACGAAAACAGCGATCGCCGACCCCTTCCATAGGGGCAAGGATGAGAAAGGGACAGTTATTAATATCTTTAGGAAGAATATTCATGGGAAAAGAATAGCTCATTGATAACTTTTTGTGGTAAAATAGCTGCTATGAGCTTATTTTTTAATTGCCAGTCTTTGAGCAAGTCTTTCGGAACACGCACCTTGTTCCGCAATCTTTCATTCAGTGTTTTCTCTGGAGACCGCATCGGATTGATCGGTCCAAACGGCTCTGGCAAGACCACTCTATTGAAAATCCTCGCAGATGAAGAAAAAGCCGATGCCGGGATCGTCTCTGCAAAACGAGGACTCAAGATCGGGTATGTCCCGCAAAACTGCGAGTTTCCTGATGAAACACCTTCTGCGATTCTCCTTGAGGCACTTAAAGAAGATGAACGCCCTGATTATGAGAAAGAACTCCATGTCCAAACATTTTTGAGCAAGCTCGGATTTACTGAGAAAGACTCGTCGGCACAACGCCTTTCCGGCGGGTGGAAAAAACGACTGAGCATCGCTTTGGCGCTAATCAACGGACCCGATTTGATCTTGCTAGATGAGCCTACAAACCATCTCGATTTAAATGGAATCATCTGGCTAGAGAACTTTCTAAATAAAGAAGCTCCTACCTATATTTTAGTGAGCCACGACCGCTATTTCTTGCAAAACATGGTCAACCGCGTCGTGGAGATTAACCCAGTTTATCCTGATGGTCTAATTTCCATTGAGGGATCATACCTCCATTTTCTTGAAATTAAAGAAGATTTTATCAAGGGACAACTCGAACGGGAGCGCTCTCTTGCCTCTAAGGCTAGAAGAGAACTGGACTGGATCCGCCAGTCACCAAAGGCCCGTACTTCTAAATCTAAGTCGCGCGTCGGCGAGGCACATCAACTTTTCAAAGAGCTTTCCCAAGTTCAAAACCGCAACTTACAAAAAAAAGCCGACATAGAATTTTCTGCAAGTCAGAGAGAGACTCAAAAGCTCCTAGTCGCTAAAAACCTTTCAAAGGAAATTGATGGCCGATGTCTTTTTCGCCATCTCGATTTCACACTTTCCCCAGGAATGCGCCTCGCGCTGATGGGCGCCAATGGATCTGGTAAAACTACCTTGCTCCGCATCATTGCAGGGGAAATTTCCCCCAACCAAGGGACGATTAAACAAGCTGATGATCTTAAAATCGTCTACTTTGATCAACACCGCATGCAACTACCCCTTGATACCACTTTGCGCAGGGCCTTATCTCCCAATGGCGACTTTGTGCGCTATCGGGGGCAAGAGATCCATATTAATGGTTGGTGCAAACGCTTCCTTTTCTCTCCTGACATCCTTGATCTGCCACTTTCAAAACTTTCCGGAGGAGAAAGAGCGAGAATCTCTATTGCCTATCTCATGCTCCAGCCTGCCGACTTGCTTCTTCTCGATGAGCCGACCAACGACCTCGACATCCCTACATTGGAAACCTTAGAAGAGAGCCTCATTGACTATCCTGGTGCTGTGGTCCTCATCACCCATGATCGCTGTATGATGGACCGGATATGCAACTTATTTCTTGCACTCGGAAACCTTGAGCAAACTGAGTTATTTTCCGATTTTGCCCAATGGGAAGCCGCTCAAAAAGGGTCCTATCCCCAAGAAAAACCAAAAGAAAAAAAGCAAGAAGCACCAGTAACTAAAATAAAGCTCTCCTATGCTGAAAAAAAAGAGTTTGACCAAATAGAAGGAAAAATAATGCAATTGGAAGAAAAGGTCAGTCAGCTTAATTTGTCTTTGCAAGCGCCTGATCTCGCTCAAAATCCAGAGCAGCTACAAACATTATGCACAGAAGTTGGATTGGCAGAAAATCAGATAGAGCAGTTATATCTTAGATGGGAAGAATTAGAAAAAAAACAGAGGGGTATATGAGATCTTCAGAATTTAATTGGCCAGCAGGTTTGTTTCTCTTAACCTATCACGCAATACTCCTAGTGATGCTCCCTTTGTATTTCATTTTTTTTACTCCAAATTGGCCATTGATCGGCGTGGCTGCAATCCTAATGTACATCACGGGTTTGAGTGTTACCGCCTTGTACCATCGTCTTTATTCCCATCCCACCTACAAGATCAATCCAGTGGTGGAAACGGTTCTCTTATTTTTTGCTACGATGGCAACGCAAGGCAGTGCTTTACGCTGGTCATTTGAGCATCGCCACCATCATGCTTTCGTAGATACTGATCGCGACCCATATTCTATTAAAAAAGGATTTTGGTATGCACACTTCCTTTGGCTTTTTGAAAAACCAAAAGAAATCGATTCCAAAGTTGTCTCAGACTTAATACGAAAACCTATGCTCCGTTTCCAAGAGCGTCATTATCCAATACTGATGTTCATCACCAACGCCCTATCTGTACTCGTTGCAGGATGGTGGTTTAACGATTATTTAGGAGCATTCCTCTTTGTGTGGTTGACAAGGATGTTCTTCCTCCACCACTTCACATGGTTTATCAACTCGCTGGCTCACACATGGGGAGCCCGTACCTTTTGCCAGGAACTTTCCGCTGTAGACAACTACATCATCGCATTGCTCACTTTTGGCGAAGGTTATCACAATTACCACCATACTTTTGCCTACGATTACCGCAACGGGATCCGTTGGTTTCATTTTGATCCAACCAAATGGCTCATCTGGACGCTCAGCAAGCTCGGCCTAGCACGTGAACTAAAAACAGTGCATCGCTACCGCATAGAAGAAAAACTTTTAATCGACCGCAAAGAAATCGTCCTAGAAAAAATTCAGTCTACAATGGGCGCTCAAAAAGAAGAATGGGAAACCAAGATCACTACTTTGATCGACAGCGTACTCACTAAATTTAAACAGCTCCGAGAGCTCAAAGAACAATACCGCAAACTCAAAAAACCTGATATAAAAGTGCAGATCAAAGCCTTGAAAAAATCGCTGAAGGCAGAATACAGAAAGTGGATGATGCTTTATCGCGATGTGTTGGCCTCTCAAACACAATAATGCGCATGAAAAAAATCCACGCGCTTTATGTTATGCTGTTTTTTTGTGCAGGATGTTCTAAGTTACCCAGCAAGGTGGCATCGACTCCTGCACCGGAATCCTTCCAATTGCCCTATAAGCCTAATATTATCGTCATCTTAACTGATCAAGAACGGGCAGCAAGACATTGGCCAGAAGGGTGGGCTGAAAAAAATCTCCCTGCTATGACAAGGCTGAAAAAAAATGGCCTCAGTTTTGAGAGGGCTTATACAGCTGCATGCGAATGTTCACCCAGTAGAGCCGCGATCATGACAAGTACATATTCTCCCGAAAACAAAGTTGCCCACACCCCTCCCCTACCTAATCTTCCTACCTTTCAAGAGCTCATGAACATCGGTTCCCTGCTCAAAGACAAAGCCGGATACGAGGTGATATGGAAAGGCAAGTGGCATTTGAGCTTCGCAGATAATGGCGATGACAAGTGGTCTGAAAAAGACATTCAACATTTGCAAAAAGAATATGATGTGCATGAATGGAACCCTCCTGATGCCGGCAATGCCATTCAACGACGCCAGCCCACGCCAGAAGGAGTGATCCTCAATGGCCTTTCCACTCTAGGCGGAGGCTATGCCAATAATGACGGCCGCTATGTCAAAGGTTCAACAAAACATGACCCCAAGCAGACCCGAGGCTTTGGGAAGAGCGTAATTAAATATTTAGACACCATTAAGCACACACCAAAAGAACAGCGCAAACCATTTTGTCTTTTCATTTCTCTAGTCAATCCACACGACGTATGGGTTTACCCAGACTCTTGGGAAGAATCTGGCTACAAAAAAGATGATTTTGCCCAAATGGGCATTTCATTACCGAGCAACTATAAAGACAACCTCATGACAAAGCCTTCTGTGCAGTTCAAAGCCCGCGATGCTTACAACGCAATTGCTCCGCTAAAAACTTCTCAAGAGGAAATCGAATATGTCAACTTTTATGCGTACCTGAACACTCTTGCCGACAAACACGTTGAGACCATATTAGAAGCGCTGGATGATGCAAGCCTAACTGAAACAACCATCATTATCCGCACTTCTGACCACGGAGAACTGGGACTTTCGCATGGAATGCGACAAAAAGCCTACACAGCCTATGAAGAGATGATCCATGTTCCTCTTGTAGTCTCGAACCCAAAAATGTATTCTTCTGCACAAACAACAAATGCTTTCTACTGTCACCTAGACCTCATGCCTACCATTGCTGAGCTCGCTGGCATTCCAAGCCCTAATTCCTATGGCAAAGGGGTCAGCATCGTCCCCATATTAATTAATCCCAAAGATGCTGTGCAAGACTCCATCCTCTTCGCCTATGACGACATCTTTTTTCTTCCTGAAGATGTCCCAGGTGGGCATATTCGCGCCATCCGCAATGGGAATTGGAAATACGCCGTCTATTATTCAAATGATGGTACCCATTATGAATATGAAATGTACAATCTAAAAAACGATCCAGACGAGCTTACCAACCTACTCCACGGATCTGTTTCGCCAGAAGTTGCATCTGAAGCAGCCCGCCTGCATACCAAGCTCAAAGAAAAGATCCATGAGACCAAAGCATTGAAGAGAGACATCCCATGGCCCGATGCTTGGTAGAAAATAAAAATTCTCAATCTCCTAATCGATATCGACAAAAATTTACATTGAATCTCATCATCAACTCAAAATTAATTAATATTAAAATAAACAGACGCATCAGCAATTAACATTTAATCTTATCCCCCTTGGCAGCATTGATCATTAGTAAAAAATTATTTAAATTAATAAAAATTGCACAGCTAGAGAATTTTTTTTATTTACGGAATACTAGCATGTTTTTAAATTGTTTATTCTATCTCTACTTACTTACAATCAATTAGTTGTGGCAAAAAAAACTGCTCAAATAAGAATAAATGTTCCCAAAATAGATTGGCTGTAAAAAATACAATTTTTAGTTGCTCTATATTAACAAAACAGTTAAAATTATTTAAAATTGAAACATTTTATACAAAGCAAATAATCATCAAATATTAAAACTTAAACAACTGAAAAACAAATTGATACAAACTTTCATAGACTCAGTTCATTAATGAAAATACAAGAAATATTGAAAACGAGTCACTAAACACAAGAAATAGAACGACTTAACACAAGCTTGCGATTGATTGAAGAAAAACCAGAACAATTCTAAATAGAATATTAAAAAACTACTAAAAGGAGCCTATGTCAGTAAACGCAAATAACAATAACGTAAGTAACAACAATTTGGGAAAACAGGAGATTTTAAGCTCTTCCTCTCTTCCATTTATTTCTGAAAAAACCAGATTATCTAATGATAGAATAAAAGAGATTCTTAAAGACTCTGCAATTATTCCTGGTTCAACTGATTTAAGTGCGTATTTTCAAGAAAAAAATATACAACCCATTGCTATTAGAAAAACATCTTGTTCGTTCGTTGTATCTGAATCTGCTTACGCAGCAGATTCTAATAGCTCATTAATTCAAGAGACCCTACCTCATCCTGCAAACAAAATAAAGTTTTCATGTTACATTCCATTCGAAATGGTTAAATACCGAAACACCTATTATATAGTTAGCCGTCCATCAACTCAAATTAAGAATGTTGAAGTATATGCGAAAAAACACATACAATTCAACGGCATTAAACTTAATGAAAAAGGAAATTCAAGCTCTGATAGACACATATTTTATCGACCATTACCTATGACTAACTTAAGTTATTATGGACAAACTGATTATCCATTGGCAGATGGAACGATTTCAAAACGACCTGCTCTTTTGTTTAACAGCGATATTCAAGGATTTATCGATGAATCTAGTCTTCGGCATACCACATCCCCACAGCAAAATAGCCAAATCCCACAGCTTCAATTATCTTATGATTTGCTAACAACTTCAGCCGATGAAATCGATGCCGTAGTCAACCAAATTAAAACTGACCCCAAAATCTAGTCATTTAAAAACACGCCTACTCAAAAAAATAGGCGTGTTTAATTTCCCACACAAATCCTTTATCAAGACTTTCTCCTCTTCACCTATGACAATCCTTCCCTCTAAGATGTCCCAGGTGAGTGTATTCGCGCCATCAGCGACGGGAATTGAAAATACACCATCTATTATTCTAATCATGACACCCATTATGAATATGAAAAGTACAATCTAAATGATGATCTAGACGAGCTTACCAACTTACTTCAAGGGTCTCTTTCTCCAGAAATTGACATATAAAATTTTAACTAATAACCTCCTACCCTTCCAACATCAACCTTGGAGATTGTATGAGAAATTTTTTCCCAAATGCGGCGCTCGTCTGTTTCTGTTTCACTGCTCCTGTCACTTTAGTTGCTGAAAAAATTGAAGTCCTATCCCCTCCTTTGATTCAGCCATTTTCAATCGATCAGAAAATTTCCTGTACGCGTCCTATGCGTGAAGGGAAGTTTAATATTTCCGCAGAAGATAAAAACGGAAAAATATTAGTGCATTGCTACGGTCATGGCGGATCTGGCTGTACCACAGTTTTTGGTTCTGTAAGACGGGCAATCGAACTATTCGAACAAGAACTTAAAGATCGTCCTAAGGCACCCATACGCGTCGTTGGGACAGGGATCATCGGACTGACAGCTGCCATTGAACTCACCATGAAAGGTTATGAAGTCGCAGGAATTACAACCAAAGAGTTTTATGAGATCCCCTCATGGAAAAATGCAGGTTATTTTGCCTTGGTGTCCGTTCAAACAGATCCGGAAGAACAATTAAACTTGAGCAGAATTGGCATGGCAACTTTTAGAGAATATAAGAAGATCTACGAGAATGATCATCCTTACATCTCTTCTGATTGCATCCGTTTGCTCCCAGTCTACTGTAGTGCAGACACAGAAGCTGGCGTTGAAGATCTTGAAAAGGAAGGTTTGATCCCACCAAGAGAACAAGTTACCATAGATTTTGGCAATGGAGTGGTCCACTCCAATTTTGTTAAGTTCTATACCTATTTTATGGATACCACACAAATTATGATCCAACTCCGCAAAACTGTCGACAATTTGGGCATCCCCATTGAACAGCGAGAGATCTCCTCATTCGACGATGTTGAAGAATCGATTGTTTTTAATTGCTCTGGTCTTGGGGCAAAAGCTTTAAATCAAGATGATAAGATGATCGCTGTTAGAGGACATCTACTCAATCTAAACCATAACGCTGGATTGGGACACATGGAATACATGATCTACACAAAAGTTAAAGGCGAAAGTGGCAAAGATGAATATGTGTATATGTTCCCAAAAGGACTTCAAGTGAGCAATACCAATCCTCATGGAACGAATGTATATGGGACACTCGGTGGTACTTTCATCCGCAATACAGACCTTTTAAGCGAAGCAGAATTAGAAGAACTCGATAAAGTAGAATTTGAGAAGTTGTTCAATAGAAACTACAACTTCTTTTGGGGAACACCTCCAGATTCTCGATAACAATTTTCCAGCTCTACCGAACGCGGCTTAAATCAGGTTATTAGAGTTGCGTTCGGTATACTTTAATGCACCCAAAAATAGGATATTTATGAGCATTCAACCCTCTTCAGCTGCTACTATAATTACACCTGTAAAAGTTGCAGGATTTTGGTGCGTAATAAAATACGAGCCACCAAAATTCACAACTTTTTACTCTGTTCACAATGACTTTAGGAGCGCTGAATTTGCTGGCAAACAGCTAGCAGATACCACACAACTTCCTTTTACAAAATATGAGCTTCTCTTAGACAAGCCAGTAATATCGATCCGGAAATACGACAAAGTGTGGCAAATAGTAAAAATATTTCAGGATGCAATAGAGAATAACACCACTTTTACAGAAAAAACCAAAGCTCTTAGTGAAGCTGAAAAACTCGCTAAAAAAGAGAACTTAGACTTTTTGCCTAATCTTGGCGAAGTCATTTTTCAAGGATAAGAGATATTCCAAGTGTTTTTCTTTAAAATTACATCTTTAAATGCTAAAATTCTCTTCCCAAAATGAGGTTTTATAATTATGAGCACGCAATCGATCAAATCGTCCGCCATCATAACCGTTTCTCAGTTCGGAGGCAACTGGTATTGCTTCCAGGTAAACTCCCCCAAAGACACACGATTTATCGGCGAGGCGTATGAGAATTATAAAGCCGCCGAAATTGCTGCACTTCAATTTGCAATACAAAACAAGCTTTCCTTCATAGCAAACTACCTAACATTTAATAAGCCCGTAGTGACAATTTGGAAAGAATTTAATCATTGGTTGCCAGTAAAAATATTCCATGACCGCATTGTAGGCGCAGGGATATTTAGAGAACATAAACATCAAGCATTCGACCAAGCTAAACAAATAGCTTTGGATGAAGATTTAGATTTCGTTCCCACAATTGGCGAATCTATTTTTGATAAAAAATAGAAATCGATTTTAAGTGGGGGGAACTTGCCATTGCATTCCAAGTTTCTCTATACCGAACGTGACTCTAAAATTGGATTGGGGCCACGTTCGGTTTAACACTTACTTTACTATAAAACAATAAGGCCAGCTCTTGCAGCAATCATTGCAACAGAACACACAATTCCTCCTACCCCTAGCGATAAATATCCACTCAAATTTCGCACATTGCAGGCTTCCCAACCTGCTTGTAAATCGAGCGGAACCCCTGGATACTTTTCATGAGGATTTATAGCCATTTTTTGTTGCGCTTTCCGACTGAGCACATGCGATACTAGCATTGTTATTACTGATCCAATCGCCAAATATGGGCTCAATTGCAAAGCAGTAATTTTAATAGCAAGAAAAGGCAATGGTGTTCTTGCAAGCAAAGAAAAAAATGCCCCTGCGATAGCGCATACATGCCACGTTGCGATCGCACCCCAGGCAATTGCGTTCAAATTTGGGTTGAGGGTGTTAAGCGGTCGATAATCCAATTTTTTACCATCGTAGAAGTGACCGACAGTAAAGTATTCAATACAATCGCGGCATGCGATCATATCATTTGCTATGCCATAACTCATCCCCATTAACACAGTCATTCCGATAATTCTGACAACCTCCCATGGAGCTAGCAAAGCAGTTGCAGCAATGCCAGCAGCGGTCGCTGCTGTTTTCACGATCAAGCTAAAGCGTGGGTTGATTAATGGGAGCGAAGGTTGAGGTGCAACTGCAATCGGTAATGCCACTATTCGAAACATACAACTTCTCTCAATAAAATTTTGTGTATTTATTCTATGTAATCAAAAAATTAAACAAAATTGAAAGATGCAAAGCCTTGCACAGAAAAAAAATGAGAACTAGACATCATGTGTTCTGAGATAGCCCAAGCTTTTTAGAGCTTGCTGCAGCGGTTCAACTTACACATCTTACCTCATTTTAAATTTAGAAATATAATCCGGAAAATCGACGAAAAATTTTAGTGAGATAGGTTCAACCACAGATATTAGGTTTTGTTGCTTAGAACGCTTGGTTGTTTAGATGTCAAAAAAAAGATGTGCCAACTGCAAGGACAAGTCACAGCACTCCAAAATTGAGCATTAGAGCTTACTGCAGCGATTCATGAGAAGCGCATCCACACATACAAGCGCTGCCATCGATTCGACAACAGGCACTGCGCGGATCGTCACACAAGGATCATGTCTTGATCCTTCGGGAAGGACAAACTCGCTAGCTTGTTTATCAAGAGATACAGTCTCTTGGGGCTTCTTAATGCTAGATGTGGGTTTGAACGCTACACGGAAAATAATCGGCATTCCTGTGCTGATCCCCCCAAGGGTCCCACCTGCATAGTTTGTCTCTGTACGCACTTTTCCTTGATCATCCACAATAAATGCATCATTGTGCTGAGAACCTTTCATTGCTGCGGCCTTAAAGCCTGACCCGATCTCAAACCCTTTGGTCGCAGGGATGGAAAGCATTGCTTTGGCCAAATTTGCTTCGAGTTTTTCATATACGGGGTCTCCAAGGCCTATTGGGAGAGCCATAATGGCGCACTCAATGATCCCACCTAGAGAATCCCCTTCTTGTTTCGCGTTTTCAATGGCTGCCATCATGCACTCAGCAGCCTGGGAATCTGGGCAAAATATAGGATTGTTTCTCGTCGCTTCGATTACTTTATTGGGATGTGTTAAATCAGGGGCTTTCGAGGAAATCCCCCCAATTTCTCGGATATATGCTAGGGGCAAAACTCCATAGTGAGCGAGAATTTTTTTAGCAACTGCGCCTGCGGCCACACGGCAAGCTGTTTCTCTTGCAGATGACCTCCCACCGCCGCGATAATCAAAGATGCCGTATTTTTCTAAGTACGTAAAGTTGGCATGTCCTGGGCGCAAGAGGTGTTTGATAGGCTCGTATTTGCTGGAGTCAGAATCTTTATTATGAATGAGGATTGAGATCGGGGCCCCCGTTGTTTTTCCCTCAAAGACACCCGAAAGGATCTCCGCTTGGTCTTGCTCGCCACGAGGAGAGGTGTATGGAGTCATTCCTGCACGGCGCAATATTAGCTCGCTTTGAATATCTGCTTCAGACAAGGAAAGGCCTGCCGGACAACCGTCGATGACAACGCCGATCGCTTTACCATGAGATTCGCCCCATGTCGTGATCCTAAAAATGTTGCCGAAAGAATTATTAGCCATGCGTTAACCTCTTCAATTCTTGTAAAATTTCACGTTCGGTCTTTTTTTCTCCCACAATGCGGACAGCAGACACCTTTTCATACATTGGAAGACGGGCAGCATACATCTCCTCAAAAGAACCAATCGGATCATTTTTGTCTAAGAAAGATGGAAGTTCCTGGGCAAAAAGACGGGTCATCAAGGTCTCCTTGTCGATATCTAAAAAGATCAATTTTCCAAGCTCTTTAAGGAAGCGTTGGTTGTCGAGGTCGAGGATTGCTCCGCCACCCAGAGAGATCACGGCATTGTCCACCTCTTGTAAAGATAGGACGGCTTGTTTCTCCAACTTGCGGAAGACAGATTCCCCTTTTGTTTGGACAATTTGCCTGCATGTGAGCCGTTCACCATTTTGAGTTTCGAAGAGATCTTCTATAATTCGATCAGTGTCAATAAACCGTTTGTTAGTCTGAGACGCTAGGAGTTTGCCAAAATGAGTCTTTCCGCAACTTTTAAATCCGAATAATATGAGATTCATTGGATCCTCCCCCCCAACGCTTGAAAGTCGCGTTGGAATGTCGGATACGTTTTGGTGATGCACTCGACTCCCTCTATCACGGACTCCCCTTCTGCAGCCATTGCTGCAACTGAGAGGGCCAAGGCCATGCGATGGTCAGCGTAACAAGAGACAGTTGCCCCTTTGAGCTTCGAAGGAATAATGCGCAGGCCATCTTCCCTTTCTTCTATATGCGCACCCATTTTTTTCAGTTCAACGGCAATAGCATGGATCCTATCTGATTCTTTTTTACGTGCAATTGCTGCATTGACAATAACTGTCTCCCCTTCTGCAAAGCAAGCAATAACAGGGACAATGGTTATCATGTCGATACAGTCGTTTAAGTCGATCTGCATCCCTTGCAGATGTTTGCCTCTCTTTACTGTCAATGTTTGACGGGTAGGGTCAGTCTCTATTTGGGCGCCCATGCGAACCAAGATCTCGATCAACTTTTTATCTCCTTGAACATCGTTCATATCAACATTATTCAAAGTAATTTCAGCACCTGTCACAATGGCTGCTGCAATTGGATAGGAAGCAGAACTAAAATCTCCAGGGATTGTGATCTCAAAGCCATCATATGCGCCATGTCCTGCAATCTCATACCGTTCGTAGTTATGGTTGACGACCTGCATACCCCTCTTCTTTAACCACTCTAAAGTTAGATCGATCCACGGTTTTTCTCCAGAATTGGTCACGGTGAGGGTTGTGGAATAGGGTAAAAATGAAGCTGCGATTAAAAGCGCCGACACAGGTTGCGAGTCTTCGCCAGAGAGTGTTGCATGGCGTTTTGTCATGGGGCCACGGACGATGATCGGGGCATATCCATCTTGCCGCATCGATGCAGAAAATGCCCCTAATTGTTCTAGAGCGCTTAATAATGGTTTCACAGGACGGTTATGGCGGATGGAATGGTCTCCGGTAAGCACTGTGTATGTTGGGAGCAATGCTGCCAATGCCCCGATAAAACGGAGGACTTGTCCAGAATTACCGCATTGGACCACATCATCGGACGGAAGCAAATTACCTCCAACGCCCTGAATTTCAATCTTGTCTTCGGTTACAGAGACTTTTGCCCCCAATTGCTTAACTGCATGAAGCATCGCCTCGGTATCTGGTGAGTGTAAGTAATGGTGGATCGTCGTCTTTCCCTTGCCCATAAGGCCAAAGAGGATCGCCCTTAAAGTATGCGACTTTGAAGGGGGAATTGTTACAGACCCGCTTAAAGTACTGGGCCTAATGTGAAAAGTGCGCATACGCTTCCTCAATGAGTTTTGGTTTAACTGGTGTGCAATATTCCCCATCAAAAGAAACTGTGCGTCCGATCGATTGTAAGAGAACAAAACGGGGAACGCTTTCTAGGGATTTTTTATCGAGCGCCATTGCTTTGATCAAGCGGGCACAGGTAACTTTTTTTAAAATCTGTAATGGAAATTCTTGAGCCTGAAGCAAGCGTTGGATCCGTTTAAAATCCTCCTCCTTTAAATATCCCATCCGCATGCTGAGATAGCTTTCTATTAGCATCCCTATAGCTACAGCATCTCCATGGCCAATCTGGTAATTAAGTAGGGATTCCAGTGCATGTCCGATGGTATGTCCGAAGTTCAGCACCCGGCGATAGCCTTTTTGTTCAAAAGGATCCTTTTCAATCACTGCCATTTTAATCTCTATACTCCGCGCAATAGCGTCGATAAGATCAACTCCATTTTCTACAATCGTGAATAATTTCTTGGATGCGATCAAACCGTATTTGATTACTTCGGCTATTCCGTTCCTCAGCTCTTGTTTTGGCAACGTTTTGAGAAATTCAGGGTCAATGAGCACAAGTGAAGGGAAATGGTAGATCCCAATCAAATTCTTACCCTTAGAAACGTTGACCCCAGTTTTTCCTCCTATGCTTGCATCTACCATACCCAGAAGGGTTGTGGGAACGCAGATAAGGGGTATGCCTCGGCAATAGGTTCCGGCAACAAATCCGACAAGATCGGTCACAACACCACCACCCAGTGCTATGATGGTAGTATCGGCGCCGAATTCGTGCTCTAGCATTTGATCTTCAATATCGGCTTTAGTTTGCCGGTTTTTTGCCTGTTCCCCTGCAGGGATGACTATAAGTTCAACATCGAATCTTTTTTGCCTTAATTGGCTCTGTAGTTTTCTTCCATAAAGCTTCTCTACATGAGCGTCTGTGACAAGAGCATAGCGCTTTCCTTTCTTTTCCAAGATATTTGCAAGAGCTGTCATCGATTCAAAAATGATCGTCATAGCGCAAACACTCCCCTTTGCACCATTTTCAATCCAGCAATTATGTCCTCTTCTGGAAGGGCAAAGCTTAGGCGCACATACCCTTCTGTCCCAAAGGCACTTCCAGGAACCATGGCAACTCCTGTTTCTTGCAAGACGCGAGCACAAAGCGCTTCAGAGTTTTTCTCTTGTATTGGTAGGAAAGCATAAATCGCAGATTCTGGTAAGGGCACTTTAGCTCCAAGGGTTTCGAAGAAAAGGATCCTGCGCTTTTCCATCGCTTCTTTGACATATGCAATGACACTTTCGGCATTTTCTAAAGCACCTAGCGCTGCCCATTGGCTGGCCAAGCAGGTTCCCGAAGTTGTCTGCGTCATCAAATTGCTCATTTCCCGAATGATCATGGCATTACCAAAGGCAAATCCTATCCTCCAGCCGCTCATTCCAAAATTTTTTGATCCGCTTTGCACAACAAGCGTATTGTCTTGGCCGCCGCAGGAGACAAATTCTTTACCGTCATAAACAAGATTGCTGTAGACCTCATCAGAAATCACAAATAACTTGTTTTTTTTAGCACAGGCCAACAGCGCCTGCACTTCATCGCGTGTATATACAATGCCTGTCGGATTGCATGCATTGTTCAGCAAGAGTACTTTTGTGCGCGGAGTGCAGTACTTGTCAATTAGCTCTGGAGTGATCTTCCATTTTGCAGAAATAATTATAGGCCTGCCTCCACACACTTCGACAATCGCAGGGTAAGAGACCCAATAAGGAGCTGGAATTAACACTTCATCATCTGGCTGCAATAAAACACCTAAAGCGGCAAAGAGGGCAAATTTCCCTCCAGGAGTCACTAATGTATTTTCAATGCCATAAGGAACTCCATGTGCTTTCTGCATCCAGTGTGCTGCAGCTTTGCGCAGATCGGTAATACCTGCAATTGGAGGATACGGCAACAATCCTCGTTTGATCCCATGCTCGACTGCTTTGACGATCGCAGGATGGTTTTCCAATGCGATATCTCCCGCAGAAAAGTTGTATACCTTTTCCCCGCGCTCGCGTTTTTGCAGCACAAGATTATTGAGAAGATTAGTTGCGGAAGGTGTAATACGCATAAAACTCCTGTAAACATTTCTGAAACGCATTTTCATTCATTTGGCGCATTTCTTCTCTCATTTGCAGATTATCCTCTGCAAGGCGCGTCATCGATTTAAATCCTGGTCCTGCCATCTCAAGGGCTTCAGGGTCCGATTGCTTAACAAATTCAAATAACATCACCGATAACCGATGAGGCAACTGCGAAATCAGAGCCACTCTCTCATCATGCACATTAGCATCCATCACTAAGGCTTTAGCCCCAAGCAATGTAATCAATGCCTTGATCTTGTTTAATCCTTCAGCGCTATTCTTTCTATGAAGTGTGATGATCCAAGGAGCTGCATGAAAAAGATCACTGCGGCTATGTGCATATCCGCTCTTCTCCGAGCCTGCCATGGGATGTGTCGCAATAAATTCTTGGGTATCCGACGTCAATTTCTCAAACTCTTTGACTATTTCCCCTTTTATACTGCCAATGTCTATCACAAGGGGTGCTTTGAGCTTGCTAGCTGTAGCAACAATAGCAGAAAGCGGCGTTGCAATGATCGTCAATTCAGCCTCACCATCTTCAACAATCTCGATCCCCCTTTCTTGGAGTGCCTTAAACAGAGACCCACCCATGAGCCCGAGGCCTATCACGCATACTTTTTTAAAGTTTGCCATAAACACCGAGTATTGTTTCATTTTTTTGCAACTGAATCTTCTGTGGATCAGAACACTCAAAATCAATATAAAAACGGTATTCGAAGGGCTTATTTTTGATTGGCCGCGATTCAATCTTCATTAAATTGAAGCCTTCAAATCTCTTTAAAGCCCTCACAAGTGCTCCAGGAGCATGGTCTATCGTAAAGGTCAGTGTGCATTTTTCTCTTTTGGTTGCAGCACCCTTCTGCGAGACAACAATAAACCGAGTGGTATTTTGGGGATCATCTTCAATGTGATCTTGAAGAACTTTCAACCCATAGATCTCTGCGTTGCACGCGTGCGCAATCGCGCCTATAGAGATGTCACCCATTTTTGCGACATTCAAGGCTGCTGCGGCTGTATCGTAATGCACTTCTTTCACCAAGTGTTGGTTTTCTCTAAAAAACTCCACACACTGCTCTAAAGCCTTAGGATGCGATATCACTTTTTTCAGAGCATGGACATCTTGCGCTGCTTCAAGCGCTAAAAGCGCATGATGCACAGGTGTGTAAGCTTCTGCTACAATTTGTATCTCAGGATATTCTAAAAGCAAATCATAGTTTTCAGTGATCGATCCAGCTAAAGTGTTTTCAATCGGGAGAAGTCCCATGTCGACCTCTCCTCGCTTTATAACTTCGAATACATCGCGGAAATTAGGGCAGCCCAGCAACAAAGTATCGGAACCAAAACACCTAAGGGCTGTCAGATAGCTGAACGCTCCGCGGATCCCTTGATACGCTACGCGCTTATCCATGTTTCGACATCTCCATCTTCATCACCGTGCGTGAATACGCAATGAAATCAGCGAAGACGTCTTCCATCACATCGGGACTTAATGCGTGCTGCTTAGAGAGCTCTCTGATACGCCCTATCTCTTGCTCTTCGCGCGCTGCATCAAGCACAGGTAATTTTTCAAGTTTCTTTACCTGTGCTATCTTCTTAGCCAACTCCAAACGGCGGCTGAAAAGCTCAAGTAGTTCCGCATTGATGCCGTCCATTTCTTTCCTTAGGGATTCCAGCGTCATAGCCACCGCCCGACGCTTTGTGCGACAGCTTTTAATTCTTTTGATAAAATCTCGAAATCTTCAGGTAGCAAAGCCTGCATACCGTCACATTTTGCCGTCTTAGGACTGTGGTGCACTTCAATTAGAAGGCCATCTGCTCCCGCTGCAATTGCAGCTTTAGAAAGCGCTGGAATGATATCTTTTCTGCCAGCGGCATGGCTTGGATCCACTATTACTGGTAAATGCGACAACTGCTTCGCAACAGCTACACTGCTAAGATCAAGAGTGCTGCGTGTGGCATTTTCAAATGTTCGGATCCCTCGTTCACATAAGATAACCTCTTCGTTCCCATGGGCCATGATGTATTCAGCGCTGAGCAACCATTCTTCAATGGTTGATGAGGTGCCTCGTTTTAAGATTACCGGCTTACCACATTTACCCACTTCTTTGAGTAAGTTGAAGTTCTGCATGTTGCGAGCACCAACCCTTAAAAGATCGACATATTCAGCGACAACTTCAACATCGCGCACATCCATCACTTCTGTTTCGATCAACATCCCGTGCTCTTTCTGGACTTCTCTATGGATTTTTAGCCCCTCAACTCCCATCCCCTGAAAACTGTATGGCGAAGTTCTAGGTTTATATGCAGAGCCGCGGAATACGCTCACCCCTTGATTTTTCAAATGGTGTGCGATGTCTTGGAGCTGTTCCTTGCTTTCGATGGCACATGGACCTGCCATTATAACAACCCGATCCCCACCGATCTCAACGCCTTTCACGTTGATCACCGTTCGCTTTGGCTTACAGGAGACATGGGCCATTTTGAACGGCGTAGGGAATGAGCGGATATGTTCGACTCCAGGAAGGATGGTGAACTGTTCGATGAGCTCGTGCTGCAGGTTCTTCTCAAGCCCGATCACATTCCGTTCTTTTGTCTTTGTCACGTAGGGACGCAACCCTAGTTGCTCTAGTTTCGAGCAGATTGTGAGGATGTCCTCAGGTTTAATTGAATTTTTTAAAGTAATAAGCATGCAATTCCTTCTTCTTAGTTTTTTTAGATGAAAAATAAATGTAATAGAGGCGTGAAAAAATTATTTGGCGCTTAGCGCCAAAAATAGAAAAAATAAGAAGAATAAAAATAGAAAGAGCTCCAAGACTTTGAGTCTTGGTTAGAAAGATCGTAGGTGTGATCTTGCTCTTGTGGATGCATGTCAAAAAGGTTATTTAACAATGGCTTAATTGTAATTGATTTTTGATAAGTGGTCAACAAGATAGTTGGCTAATTATGGAATTGTCAACTTATGTTATTGGTTTACAGTGCTTTAAAACTCAAATTCGACATTTTTACATACAAACACAATTACGCAGCAGTTAAAAAAATTAAAACTTTGACTCTAACAATTTAAACAAGTAAAATTAAATACTAACTATTATAACAATATTTAAAAAACAAGATAAGGACTAAAAAATGAGCTCTATAAACCCTGATAACAATAATAATAATATTGGCATCAACCTAGTGGCTGACAATAACCTCAACGATATGTTTGGTTATTTGGAGCCTCAAGATGTCTTATCCTGTGCGTGCGTCTGTAGACGATGGAACAAACTCAGTTCCAATGAGAGATTGTGGAAAATATTTTTTTTAAATGAATTCAATGCGCTTCCTCAGACCTCTGGATCTGCTAAAAATCAATACCTTGATAAAATGCGTCAGATATTCCGATTAAGTTCTGGCCGATTTCTTGTTGAACAGATTATTTTTCAAGATGTTTTTTCAAGCCAATTTAAAGATAAGAATCCAATATCTCATCTCTATTGCAACGGAAAATCAAATAGATCTGGTAATCCCAGCAATAAAATTACAGTATACGATTTTAACACAAACACTTCTTTCGAATTTAGACTTCCCAAAAACGAAGAAATCGAAACTATATGCAACATTAAAAAAGCTGGGCAGCATGTAATGACGGCAGACGGAAGCGGTAAGCTTAAGATTTGGGATTTATCAACAAATCTCTTAGCACACACAAGGGATGGAGTTCTTTATTCCCATCGGGAAGATATATGGCTGATACACTCTAACGTTGCCAGTCGGCTTGATCCAAAATCTGGAGATCGCATAGATTCTCTAATTACCAACACTCCTATTCGTAATTTTCAGATAGTTTTAGATAAATATTACTTTGTCTTTTCTAGTAGATCTGATCTTCAAATTTGGCAACATGGGGAAAAGGATCAACTTCTTCATTCACTTCAGCTACCAAATAATAAATATTACATTACAAATGCTGGAACTCTAGTATTTTTTAATTCAAATTGCGACAAACTCTGCTCTTGGAATTTTCTTGATTCACTAACTCCGTTTTCTTCAATTCAGGAATTTCCTTCAATTGAATGCAATTCTGCGAAAACAATGATTTTCTTGGGACCAGGCAACACTATTTTTTGCCATCATGCTGAAGGTTGGGACCTTATAGATGCGAGTTCAATGAAAACTCTAAAAAGTCTACGTAAAAATGACTTCTTGGATGAAAAATTCAATGTCGATTCAATTCATGTTCTTGATGACACCCATATATTAGTTCAAATGGAATGCGTTTATTTAGTTGTTTGGGACCTTAACAATAACATTTTGATTTCTAAATCCAAGATCCCTATGACGGCACATTATTCAGGACTCTTAACGAAGTCAGTAGATGGGAGACTCTTTCTACTTAGTTCTTCGGGCCTTCATTACATTAACATTAATTGTTCGAAGCAACAATTTTTGACAAATCTAGGGCTCCAATTTAGAATTAAAGAGACTTATATCGATGTTGCTAGGAAGCTCAGTAATTTGCCTCCAGAAGTTATAAGTAAATTGCCAAGTTCTGCTTTAGATATAAATAAAATGTCTTATCTGGTACTTGCACCGCTAAGATATTCTTCTTCACTTATTCCAGAACATAAAGAAGAACTACAAAAATTGGCTAACCGCTTAGCTGGAATTGATATTCAACCTAATCTCAATAGAAAGTTCCTTGCCCTTCCGAAAAAATGGCGCATAGCCATTATCGAGGAGTTCGAATTATTAATTTCTAAGAATGAAACTAGCTTAACTGGACTGGATTTATTTTTAAGCGATGCTTATTGTGAAAATTGGCGTTCAGAAGCAATCACACGCTTTGCAGCAACATTACCTGACGAATCTGTACCGCCCACACAGTTCTTTCCCCAGCAAAAATCTCAAACCCTCTACTACGAATACGACTTAGAGCAAATTGAAAAAGCGGTCAATATGGGCAAACCAGTATCGACTCAGCAATATCTGGCCTTACTTAACATTTCCACAACAAATGACTTTATTTCTGAAATGGGACTTGACCCAATGCTTTTAGATAATTACGGTCTAGCTTCCTATGAGGATTTAAAAAAAATCGGTCTCAATTTATCTTTTCTAAATCAATGTGCTAAGATAAAAGAGGAGTTAATTAAGTCACAATCAACCAATGTAACAGACGATATACAATTGGTGGCATCGCTCAAACAATTTAACTTAGAAGCTGTCTCTCATCTGAGTAAACTAGAAGTGTGTTCTTCTAAAACATCCCATTTCAATCATAAAAGGAATTTAAAAAATATAATAAAAATCATCGAAAATTCCTATGATTATCAAAAAAACAGTGAACCCAACACAAAAACAACCCTTAAAGACTCTCTATTACACGCTATTGAAAAACTAATAACTAGTGAAAAACGTGCGCAAGTGTCCATATTTCAGGCTCAATTACTTGCATCAAGATCCAAAAGAAATATTGGAATTCTTTCGCAAGGCGGAGTCATTAACATCGAAGACTATATAACAATTTTAGGCATAGGACGAACTGATGACCTAAGCTACAAAACCAGCACTAACCTCACAGTAGAAAAATTACAAAATGCCGGTGTTCAAAATTCCGATGATTTAAAACTCTTAGGCCTAGATTTTCATCTTTTTAAAGCCTGCGATGATTTGTTAATGGTTATAGATGATTCTAATTCATCCAAGTCCTCGAAAAAAGAACAGCATGAAAATTATATGGAAATCACAAGTTTTCATGGGCTACTAAATGAAGTTTTAAAACACGCTAAGACATCATTCACATTCTCTTCTTCTTTAGAAATTGAATTCCCTTCAGGAATCTCATTAACAAAAAGATCAGTTACACTAAATAATTTAGAAAAACTTTACAAAGATATTAATATTGCCAAATCTAGCCCTAAATCTCTTGAGAAATTTATAAAGAATCTTGAAAGCTGGAAACAAGATTGCCATAAACATCTCATGTCTCTTAGAGATGAAGAGCTCCAAGTGCAACTACATTTGTTATCAGCTTTCGGTTGTCAAAGCGACATCGAAAATAACTGGGATGAGATCGTGACTCAAGTAGGACAAGGACAAAGTTTATCTACCATCGATAAAGACTTTCTCCCCTCAAATCTGTTCCAATGGAAGAAAGAGGAATCCGTAGAAATCGAAACAAATCCCTTAGAAGATCATCAATCAAATAGGACAGAAGAAGTCTCTAAAGAAATCGAGGACTCTGAATCCTATTCCCATCCCAATGAGCCCGCATTCGATGAGGACACCATAGCAACCTCAGATAATGAATTTGATAACTAATTGCAATTGTAACAACCAAAAACACTTGATTAGGCCATCGTAAGATGGCCTGAGCTTTTCACAATAATTCCAACAAACACTTCCACAATAAACTATATTATTTAACACACCACTCTAATTATCAGAGATTTAAAAACTGCAATTTTAATATTTAATAAAGTTTACAAACATGTTACAATAGTTGTTAATATCAATAATTATGGGTTATATGTCAGTTAAACCAATAACAAATTTTAATTTAAGCAGTTACTCTAGCTACACTTGCGAGAAAGATCTCAGCAAGATCACCACGTTTCTTGAAAGGGACGATGCAAAGAGTATAAAAAATGGTATTGAACCTGAAGTACTCAAATTCTTCACGAACTTTATTGAATCAGGTGGATATGTTTGGGACCTGGATAACATTCTGAGAATCAATCTTGATTCGACTCCCGCAGAGCTTTTGAATCACCTACAAATATTGTCAGAATCATTGCAATTATCAAAAAAACTAAAAGCCGAAAAACTAGAGGAACTTTTGCTGAAATTGCATGTCAGCATGGGTGTCCTGCCAGCAACAGTTCAAGACGATCCAAATCATCTAGTGCACAAAGTCTTCAATAAGATCAGCCACTTGCTTATTCTTAGAATACGCGAAATTAAGGGGATAACAGGATACACCTTTATTCTCTCATGTGGAAATCAAAAAAACTTTATTGATGGCTCTGAGCAATTGTTCTGCCATTTTGCGCATAACACATGGCAAGCACATCTTTTCACATTTCCAAACAAATTTGAAAGTGATGAAAAGCTCATGTTTGCACCACTCAATGCTTCTAGAAGCAAAGGAATTGTGTTCGATCTCCAAGGGAAAATCGTACAGGAAGACAAAATTCTGATCCGAGTCCGTAAACTAACTGACTCTGATGCAAAAGCTGCACAAAATATCATCATGCAAAACTCGGATTTCTCGTTTGCAGGTGTCATCCTGAATAAACGCTGTAATGAGATCGTAGAACAGAGCCGTAAAGGAGGCTACAGGATCGATGCGCTCTATTACACTCCTTGGACACCACAATCAGACAAACCTAATTTCTCCCAGTTCTACAGCATTTACAGCACCAATCTCTCTAAATCAATAAACTTTGTACCTGTCAGTTTAGCTACCGATCCTTCAAATTATCTTGAATATGATGAGATGTTGAGACAGCTCCTTTTGACTTTTGACATCAATGAAGATGAAGTCAAAGAAAAAATGGAAAAAAATCCTTCTAGTACCCAACAAATCGTCCTTGACCCGCAGTCTCTTGAGACCGAAAATGTTATGGAGTCTATTGTAGGGCTCTCAGAAAATGAGCTTGATGAACTTCAAAAGTTGATTACTAATTATGTGATCACTAAAGACAAAAACTCTCCAGGAACTTTTAAAGAGTTTATGGAAGTCATTGAAGAAAAAAAAGAAGAAGCACACCCTGATCAACAAGCATACTCTAAGGTTAAAGATGATGGAGAAACGGCCGCACCATTGTCAACTAGTCTCACCACTGATCCCGTGTCTCTGTTGACTGAATCAATGGAAAAGCCAGAAACAATTCTGTCTGAACTTCAAGCTACGCCGACTGTTCCCGAAATTGAAGATGCCAACGAAGCGGCCACACCGCCAGGTGCAATTGATCTCATTGCTCCTCAACTCCTTCAAACTGATCTAGAAAGAAGATCAGCATTGGAAAAAGTCGAAAGGACTAATACTGTTAAACCTAAACATTTAAGCAAACAAACAAAGAAAACAAAAAAACAAAAACAAAAGCCACCCATAATACCTAAATCAAATAACAATGCAATATTGAGCACCACCCCAAAACTCTCTCATAGGGATCAGAAAAATATCCAAGGCATCCTCTCTGGAAAAGCGATAAAAGGTCGAAAGCTGATTAAACTGGCGATGAAAATGGTCGATTCAGTGACAAACATTAAAGGATCTCACCATACTGCAGCAACGACAAACGAAGAAGGGAAAACTCAAAAAACCACAATTGTCAAAAAGCATGGCGGAGATAACGTCGTCAGTGCAGTGAGTGCTAAGAAAGTTCTTAAAAAGATATTTGGATTGCGCAATTCAAACATAAAAAAATAATGAAATAGCAATTTTATATCTCCTGTTTATTAAAAAATAATGATAAAAACAAACAAGGAATATCAATGTCTATAAATACTAATATAAACAGCTTGTCATCGCCTCAAAGTTTAACAGCTCTACAAACAACAGTTTCAAATCCAAAAATTGAAAAATTTCTCAACAAAAAAGATACAGAATGCATAAAGTCTGGAATCGATCAAGAAGTTTTAAACTACTTAATAACAATATTTGAAGACGGAGGGTGTCTGTGGAATTTTGAAACTTTTTCACGTCTTAATGTTGAAGGAACACCTGAAGATTTATCTAAGCTATGCATTTTTCTGACCTTCCCAAACTTTATGTTTGCAAATGAAACTCTTATTGAATCGATCTTATTAAAGCTCCATTGCAGCATGGCAAGTCTAAGCCAAAAGATTCAAAATGACCCTAAGCATGATGCATGTAAAGTATTTCTAAAGATCACGCATCTACTTGTATTAAAGCTCAGAGAAATAAAACAAATAACCGGTGATCGTTTCATCCTTCAATGCAGTGGGAATGTTAACCAATTGGGCCAAAAAGAAAAGCTTTTTTGCCACTTTTATCATAATCGTTGGCACGCACATCTCTTCACAGAACCTACACTAATACAGTCAAGTGAACCTCTGTATTTTGCTCCTTTGAATATGGGACATACGCAAGGCATATTATTTAATCTAAAAGGCGAACTTGTTCAAAAATCTATATATCTTTTACAAGCACGAAAATTAACTGCAGCAGATAGCTTAGTTGCAAAACAACTGATCCAGAAAGGCACTAAAGAATTAAAACCTTTATCACCAGCTGAAGCACCACCTGATCATGAAACCATCCTCACAGACATTTCTACTGGACATTTGAAGGGGCTTTGGCATATTGATGCCATTGTATACACTCCTTGGGATCCAAACAAACCCGATTTAAGTAACTGCCTTTCATTCAAGTCAGAATATGACCCTGAAACCTTCTCTGCAATTTCTTTTAGGCATGACTCTATGAACCTTGATGAATTTTTAAATTTTAGTCAGATAGATGATGCCCAACCAAAGATTGTAGAAGCCTTTTCGATGTTTAAGGAAGACTTTGCAACAGCATTTGAACTCGCTCCGACAAGCACTCAACAAGTTGCATTTGAGCTAAAATTACTGCAACCAACTGGTTTTGAGGAGGAACTCGATCGTCTTACAGACAGAGAATTGCTCCAACTCCAGTACGATGTCCTTGATAACATTGTAATAGAAGAGACCAAGAATCCTGAAAGTTTCTCTGATGCGATTGTGGAAATTGCCCAGGAGCAGAATGTGACGATTAATGAAGAAATAACTCCTCTTTCTCTTGCAAACCAAATGTTAGGATCTATTATAGAAAAAATTCAAATTCTGGACACATTCAAACCATCCTCGGATTTGATTGCTCCTGAATTGCAACACAAAGATTCGCAGGCCCGCGCAGCTCTTGAGACCAAGATTAGTGTTCCACCTAAAAAAACAGACAAAAAAAAGGAAAAGAAAAAGGCATATAAAGAGCGAAAAAAACTTGAAGCTCAAAAGAAAGAATCTAAACAGGAAAGTGAAGAAGTTCAAACAACTCAACCCTCTAACAACAATAATAACGCACCAAAGTTACGCAATAAAGACAAAGAACTCGTGTCTGCTATCCAGTCCGGGAAGCGCGTAAAAGGGCGTGTCCTCTTTAAACTTGCCATGAAGATGGTGGATGGAGTCAAAAACGTCAAAGGGTCCCATTTCAGTACGACGGTTGAACAATCAGACGGCAGCATGGAAGGGACGACAATTGTGAAAAAACACGGCGGAGACAGTGTTGTCAGCTCTGGGAGCGCTAAAAAAACACTGAAGAAAATTTTCGCCTTAAGACAGAAAAAATGAGCGTCTCTTTAAATTTAAAAACATTTGGTGATCCAAGTAGCTTTCCGCAAGATGTCAAAAAGACTAAATCTGAGAACGCTACAGATATAATCAAGGGCTTTTACAAACAAGCCCTTGATTGCGATATTTCCTATGCTTCAGAACTTATGAAGAAATGCAAGGAACTCAAAAAAGAAGATCTTTATATCAAGAAAAATTTAGCGGACTTTATTCAAAGCATCTACTGCATACCCCGCAATCCTGAACTTTTAAAGGACAATCCGATTTATTCTCTCAATTTTAACATGGGCGAATGCAAAATTTTAGAACTCAATGAATGCGCGTGCATCGATGCTTCCAGAATTCCCCTTGAAGATTCTAAATCTCTAGGTTTACGGTCCCAATTTGAGTACCAGATCCTCAAAAAGATTGAGAAACACCATGCAGATAAAAAGCTCAGCGAAAAGCCTTTGCGGCTAATGAGCTTTGGCTGCGGCGGCTGCTTATCGGACTGGATGATCGTATCCCAGCTGATACTCAATGATTTTACTTCAATAGAACTCCATTTAATCGATCGAGACTCGGGCAGCGGCTTTTGGCAAGACAACCTTAAACAGTTTCTCGAGCATTTTCCCGATACCAATATCGCAGTTTCCTCGTATCACACTCTTGAAGAATTCGGAGAGAAAAAAATCCAATGTGATGTAGCTTACGCGTTGGATCTCGACAGAACAAAATATACAGACGATCTTGTAAAACTACAGTTTTCTCCAAATGGATTTACATATGCATCAAAACATACTCCTCATTGGGATGTTAAAGACGCTAAGAAATCCTATCATTTAACATCCTAATTATCAATTAGTTAAGAAATTAAAAGACAATAATTCTGTAATGGTGTAACATTACGTATATGAAGAAAAAAACAACAGATGATGATGGCTGGTGGGGCTTTTTGGAACTGTGTTCTAAGAGAGGTTCCCCTGACGCTTTAAACCAGCTATTTGCCCTGTTCTTCACCATTGAAGAAAAGGAGACCTTGGCCTCGCGCTTTCTCGTTGTAAAAGCCCTTATAGAAGGGAAGATGACGCAGAGGGAGATTGCTGACCACTATAAAGTCAGCATCGCCCAAATCACGCGGGGGTCCAACGCTCTCAAGATAATCGCTCCCGAGCTAAAACAATATCTCGTGGAGAAAATTAACAAGAGGTAAAAGATGAACCACTTCTGTGTTCCTACAGTAGCGCTGTCTTTTACTGTTGCCTTTGCCTGTCCTTGGTGGGCTTAAGCCCTCACTCCCTCTTTCCTACCTCAATATTTTTTAATTAATCAATCCCTAAGAGGAACAGGTATGTTATTGTGTTTTTTAGATCTACTCATGGAAAAAAGGCGGCTTTCAAGGTCCCAAGCAAGGGAAGCTATGGAAGCCATTTTTTCTACAGAAGATCCTCATCAGATCGCTGCGTTCATAGCAATCTTGCGCTATCGAGGTGAGAGCCCTAGAGAGGTCGCAGGGATGGTCGATGCTATGGAAGAGAAGAGTATTCGCGTGGATGCTCCGTACCCTGTTCTTGATATCGTCGGAACAGGCGGAGATCGGGCACAAACAGTCAACATCTCCACAGGGTCAGCACTGCTCGCAGCGAGTTTAGGAATCCCCATCGCCAAGCATGGGAACCGCTGTGTTTCAAGCCTCTGTGGATCTGCAGATGTAATCGAAGCACTTGGACTAAAGGTTGCTCTTAGCCCAGATGAGGTAAGGCGTTATTTAGATGAGGTGGGATTTGCGTTTATGTTTGCACAGGAATATCACCCTTTTTTACACAAGATCCGCAGTGTTCGCAAAGGGCTGAAACTTCCCACGGTCTTTAATATTCTCGGACCTTTATTAAATCCCGCACGCGCGGAATACGCTTTGATCGGGACTGCAAACTTAGCAGCTGTGGAACTCATGAGCAAAGTGCTCACGGAGCGGAAGCAAACCAAGCGGGCCCTCATTTTCCATAGCAGCGGACTTGATGAATTGTCACCTCTTGGACCAGCTAAAGGATACATGATTGAAGGCGACATAAGAATTCCTCTATTGCTGGATCCAACGGAATTTGGTTTTGCAACTTGTTCCCTTTCTGATCTGCAAGGAGGCGATGCCAAATTGAATGCCGCCATTTTACTGAAGGCTTTTGCAGGAGAGCCGAGTGCTGTGGCAGATGCTTTGGCGTTCAATACCGGTGCAGCGCTCTGGATTTATGGTAAGGCCTCCACGTTATCAGAAGGTGTGGAGATGGCCCGCAAGGGATTGTATGAGAAAAAGGCATTAGACCTTGTTACCAAGATGAGGAGCTTATGAACTTTCTAGAAGCTCTTGTCACAGAAAAACAAAAAGAGATTGCAAAACTTTTTAAAGATGAAACTCTGCTAAGCATCCTGAAGCATGACAGAGCGCCTTCAACAGTTCTTTATAACGCTTTGCAAAAACTGCCATTTACTCTCATTGCTGAAGTCAAAAGACGCTCCCCTTCACTGGGAGAGATCGCTTCCATCACCGATCCCTTGAGTCTTGCTTTAACGTATTGCCAAGGTGGTGCAGCGGCTATTTCTGTTTTGACGGACACTAACGGATTTGGAGGTAACCTCGATGACCTTGTAGCCGTCTCATCAGGACTTAAAAAAGGTTATCTCAAACAACCTGTGATGCGCAAAGACTTCATTATCCATTCTCTGCAGCTAGCTGAAGCAGTAAGAGCTGGCGCAAATGCTGTACTGCTCATTGCATCTGTCTTGGGCAAAGAACTAAAGTCCATGCTGAAGGAAACCAAAAGATTAGGGCTCGAAGCACTTGTTGAAGTGCATGACGTTCATGACCTCGATCTCTCCTTAGAAGCCGGGGCTCAAATTATTGGCGTCAACCGGCGCAACCTGAAAACTTTTACTATCGACATTGCAATTGCTGAAACATTAAGTCGCATGATACCTGGAGATAGGATCTCTGTAGCTGAATCAGGTATCAAGTCTGCTGAAGACGCACGAAGGATGAGAGAGCTGGGGTTTCATGCGGTCCTTGTCGGAGAGGCATTAGTCCGATCAAGTGACCCGAAAGCCTTAATCAATGCAATGAGAGGACGGTGATCATGCTAGTAAAAATCTGTGGGATCACCCACCCAGATGATGCGCTTATGGCAGCAAGACTCGGCGCTAATTATATTGGAATGATTTTTTCTAGAAACTCCAAACGAAACGTGTCACTTTCCTCAGGAAATGAAATTGCTAAGGCTGCACGCATAGGAGGCGCTGAACCAGTAGGCGTATTCGTTGATGCCACTTTTGATGAGATCCTCATGTGTTGTGAACTGACGGGCATTACAACCGTACAACTTCATGGCGATACAGCAAGGCAATCTGTGTCTTCTTTGGACCTTAACATCTTCTATGCTGTTCCAGATCCTTTTGATTATACAGCACTGCCTATGGGGATAATCCCTCTTTTTGACAATGGTGGAGGAACAGGGAAGACATTCGATTGGACAAACTTTATCCCTCCTACAAGCACAAACTGGTTCTTAGCTGGAGGACTCACTCCTGAAAACGTCCACAAAGCAATCCACACTCTCTCACCCTTTGGTGTCGATGTGTCGAGTGGAGTGGAATATAAAGAAACTAGACGAAAAGATCCTGCACGTGTCGCAGCGTTTATTAAGGAGGTCATGAAATGAAACAACATCCCCAAACGTTTGGTGGACAATATCTGCCAGAAATCTTAATGACCCCAATCCAAGAATTGGCGCTTGCGTGGGAAACTTTGCGAAAATCAGAAGACTTCCAGAGCGAACTTGTAGATCTTTTGCAACACTACGCAGGCAGACCAACACCTGTTACCGAAATGAAAAATTTTGCAAAAGCCATTAATGGGCCGCGAATCTTCCTGAAACGGGAAGACCTTCTCCACACGGGCGCCCATAAGATCAACAATGCCCTTGGACAATGCTTGCTGGCCAAACGGCTGGGTAAAACGCGGATCATTGCAGAAACAGGAGCTGGACAACATGGAGTAGCAACAGCGACGGCATGTGCTCGTCTTGGGTTGCAGTGTATTGTATATATGGGTGCAAAAGATATAGAACGACAGCATCTCAATGTCAAAAAAATGCAATTGCTCGGCGCTGAAGTGCGCTCTGTACACCAAGGCTCAGCAACATTAAAAGATGCTGTTAACGAAGCATTGCGCGATTGGGCCACTGAATACGAGACGTCTCATTATTGCCTGGGTTCTGCCTTGGGGCCTCATCCTTATCCAGGAATGGTGCGTGAGTTCCAATCGATCATCAGTAAGGAACTTTTAGAGCAAGTCGAAGATCCTGACATTTTGATCGCATGCATTGGGGGTGGTTCTAATGCCATTGGGTTTTTCCACCATTTCATTCATAAGGAACATGTTCAATTGTTCGGAGTGGAAGCAGGTGGTAAAGGAATGACTCCTGGCAATCACGCAGCAAGGTTTTCTGGAGGAAGTCCTGGAGTATTACATGGCTGCTTCACCTATATCCTCCAAGATGAAAATGGACAGATCTTGCCCACACATTCTGTTTCTGCTGGCTTAGACTATCCTGCTGTAGGGCCTGATCATGCCACACTCTTTGAGCTCGGAAGAGCCCATTATGTATCGGTTAACGATGATGAAGCCATAGCTGCATTTCGCTTGCTTTCACAGACCGAAGGAATCATTCCGGCTTTGGAATCAAGCCATGCTTTAGCCTATCTCATCAAAATTGCGCCAGAGCTTGATAAACAACTAAAAGTCGTCGTCAACCTATCAGGAAGAGGAGATAAAGACCTATGAACACAATTATATCAAAGTTCCAAGAAAAGCAACCGTTCATCGGTTTTGTCACTGCGGGCGATGGGGGGATAGACTACTGCGTCTGTTGTTGTTTAAACCTCATTGCGGGTGGTGTAGACATATTAGAAATTGGCTTCCCCTTTTCCGATCCTGTCGCAGATGGGCCTGTTATTCAAGCCTCATCACAGCGAGCACTTGACATGAACGTGAACAAGACCACAATGATCGAGCTTGCTCGTAGGTTGCGAGAACATACCGATATACCGCTTATAGCCTTTGGATATTTCAATCCGTTTTTAAAAAGCGGGCAAGAATTTCTCATTGAACTCAAAACTGCTGGGTATGACGGCGTCTTAATTGTAGACCTACCTTACTCCGACCCGTATTATTCCTATATCGAGAATGCAGGACTTAATCCCATCTTTGTCATCTCTCCTTCCACTGATGCTTTTCGTTTGGCAAGTATTACAAAAAAAGCACAAGGATTTCTGTATTTCGCATGTCGGAAAGGAACAACAGGGGCCCGTTCTCAGCTCCCAAATGATTTTGCACAACAAATTACAAGAATCCGCAATATCAGTTTCCTTCCGATCGCTGTAGGGTTTGGAATTGCTGATAGATCGGTTGCAAGACAAGTCCTAGACTTGGCAGATGGCTTTGTTGTAGGCTCCCCTTTTGTCAAACAAATGCAAGAAATGGCAGAACCTGGAGTCCTTAAAATGCTTGCGGAAAAAATAGATCCTCGAGTCTCTCATAATATTACAAATTAAGGATTTACACTAAATTTGATATAATATTTTAAATATAGTATAATTAATTATCAACTATAAAATAGAGTAATTAATTATGACAATTAAATCATCTCAATACAAAGAATTAAATGTTTCTGCAAATGCATTGCTTTTACAAGTTTCTCTTGAAACTGCTATCGATCCTGTAGAAGCGCTTCATTTAACCACAGCACTTATAGAAAAAAGGAAATTGCTAGATCAAATAATTAAAACTCACTTGTTCCCTTCACACTCGGATGATTTTTACGACCTGACAACTGAGGCGACAGAGAAGCTCAACAAGGCCCAATCAAGGCTAATTAAAAGGCTCAATCCGTCACCAGTATTCACACAGTCTTTTACAAAAAGAGTAGAAAAAATTTGGATGCACGCAACCGGCCAAGAACTTCCATTTTCAGACTTCGGATATTTGTATTCTGTTTCTAATCGCTCTGATCCGTTTGTCCTTGAAGCCCTTCACGAACATCTAAGAATTGAAGCTCTCCAAGATTTCAGATCTGCGTATAAAAATAGAGACAAAGACAATGCGAAACAATTACTAACAAGACTGCATCCAACCGATCTTAGTTATATTGAAAATGAGGCTATTAAAAGATTAAGAAACAAAAACACCAAGTTCTCTTCTGGAAATGAGATGCTATTATTTAACATGCAAGGACAGTGGGATCCTCTATTTGTCGATATCATCGATTCCTATATATCCTCTCAGAAAGTAACTGACCATATCCCAACTTTCCCCATTGTGCATCAGACATTAACCTCAGAAGAACATGATTTTCTCACAAGTGTATGCATGGCAAAAAAATTCATCATTAAAATGCACAAAAAGCTAAAGGAAAGAGACCCTAGAACAATCATAGACATCGAGACAATTCGCGATTTACTTTATCGAAACATCAAACATCCTATAGTTCTAGAAGTCGCTGCAGCTATTGCAACAGAAGATGAGCTTATCCCCTTAAAGAAAGCCATAAAAGCTCAAGATGGAATCGCTATCTCCGGTATCCTATCTCAACTCTCATCCCATACTAAAAAAATCCTGGAAGAAAAATACTTGCTGCTCAAACAAACCGATCGCACATCTCCTTCTGCTATAAGTTTTCTCAACCAATTAAACTTCAATGGAAAATGCAACTTGTCTGCATTAAAAATCATCGATATGGCAATTGCACATTTCACAGATATTGAATTAGAAAAGCGTGAAGCTGCACTCAAAGAACCTATTTCTGGACTTAATGATCCCTATATTGGAATCATGACGGTTTTTAATCCGCAAGATGCTTTCCTAGAAGAATTCCGCCCCAACTTAAAACGCGCATTTGCAGCAATTGAATTTACCGTCCGCAAACTAGCAATATCTACTAACTTCCTCAATCATGAAGAGAAAATCCTTGATTTTCGATCTTCTAACTATGCAAATGTTGAAGAATTTAGATATACATTAAATCAATGGAGAGAAATCCATCTACAGCGCGCCGTGAAATATCTAAAAGATAAGGGCCTGCCTAAAACACCATTCTTTATTGCAATTGCTGCAGCAAAATCAGCCCTTGTCTACCCTATCGGCAACTGTGGTGAAATGTCCCGACTTGCTTTTAGCTTTCTCAGCCGTAATAATGACGCAGACCAACTTATTGAGCGATATTCCATTGCAGGCAAAAATGATACTATTGATGCAGACCATTTGTTTGTAGTAATTGGGCGCGATCCCTTTAGCAATCCAAGAGATCCTAGGACATGGGGAGCTAAAGCAGTTGTTTGTGATCCTTGGGCTAGAAAAGCGTACCCTGCATGGTTAATCCCTTCCATCCTACAAGATTACACGGATGTAGACCGCAAGGGATTCCCCGAATTAAAACCGTTCAATCCAAAAACTCAATATCTTGAAGTTAGCGCAGAAAACTTCCCTATGAAACGCGATTATAAAATTAGCAAAAACAAGACTGATAAACACATCTTATCGCAATTAAAACAATTCCATATGGCCGACTCACAACTGACAAGAAAGAAGATTGCAGGTCAAATTTTAGAATTCCTAGAAACTCTAAATGACAAACAGAACAAACTACCCTATATAAAGCTCAAAGCCCAAATGCACTTCTATTTACATAATAAGCTCCCTTCTATACCAAAAGTCAATTTTCCAACTTCACCCGTACTTAACAATTCGCCAAATGAATCAAACGACCCTGATTTTGACATTGTGTTTACTATATAATTTCGAATAAAACAAACTATGTCTATTACCCCCAACAAACCAAAAGAAAATTCGCCAAAAATTCTCAAAAAAGCGACGAATCCTGAATCCGTTAACAGTCTCTCAGAAAAGACATTTCTAAAGTCGCAATACAATTGATACGAGGAGCAATTAAAGATTTCATTGAACTTGAGCTAGAAAAACGACAAGCTTAATTATAAAAACCTACTTTTGGATTAAAAGTCCCTTTTTATTGGATTTACTACTATTTATAGTGCTAATAATCCCCACCTAAAGACATTTCTTACCAACTTGAAACCCCCATTTGCCGTTGTAGAATATACTCTTCGCAAGAGCCCAATCTCCAGCGACTTTAAAAATCATGAGGATTGGATCCTCTGGTTACCGTAGAAGATCAAAGAACTGGATTATTAAATTTTATTCCAGAAATAATATCATTCACTAGTCAATATGAAAATTATAAACAAAAACACAAATTATTAACATTTAATAATTTAATGACAATATTGATATATAATTAATAATTTGATATACTGTCAATAATTAATAATATCATTACCTGCAAATATGGCGATAACAAACAGTCTATCAGAGCTGCTTTATAATTCCGAATCCCTTTACAAACAATTAGTAAGCAAAGACAGCATTTGTCCTGAAGAAGCTTTAGTATACAGCTCTAAACTCATTCATTTACGGAATCAATCTGATAAATTACTTAAAGAGTACGTTTTGCCCTCTTTAAATGAGAACAACTTTATAACAATTAGCATATGTCGAAAGAACATTTATAAGTGTCAATCTAAGCTATTTAAAAAGCTTGACCCTGCCATCTTACAATCAAGCTTGTTCCATGAAAAGGTTGCTCAAGTTTGGGCCAGATATGCTTCAAAAAATATCCCTTTATCGGATTTTGGGAGGAAATTTGCATTTAACTTTCCAAAAGACCCCATCACTCTTGAAGGGCTTAACCACCACTTATTAGACACAGCAACTGATAGCTATTTTGCAACATATTTAACTCAAGATACTCCACTCATTTTTGATACTACATCTCAAGAAGTAAAAACTGAGATTGAGCAGTCTCGTCTTGAATATGTTGATGATACAAATACTTCACACCCTACTGAACGTCAAAAAACAATCCCAAACTCTCAAGACAAATCCCACGTTTACGATATCCCTATCATCCACCATGCAATAGATACTTTCTCCTTTCAAATCATGAAGCTCTTATATGCCCACGATGAAATCAGGGAAAAGTTTCGTAATTTTATTTTTGTCACAGAAAAAATTGATTTAACCAATATTGAAGAAGTTCGAGATTATCTTTTCCGCTATGCAACACATCCTTTTCTATTACAAGCCCTTTTGTCAATTGAATCAAACACCTTAAAACAGGCTTATGATTTTTTGGAACGGAATGAATGGAATCAAGCTAAAGCTATTCTTAATAATCTTTCAAGCTTTTCATCTGCACAATTAGTTTATAAGATAGCAAAGAAAAAATCAGTAATAGTTTCCGATTCTCTTTTACCAAAATTGCTAAATCTTAACACTGTAGATGCAGATCTTAAAGAAGCCCTAAATGAGCTTATAGTTAATTGCGAAGTGCATGCACAAGAAGTTAAGGGCGTAGCGCCAAAAAAAGTAGAAGGAAATTTTTATGCAATTTTCACTTTCAAAAATGCGAACATGGAGCAAGAACTAAACCTCGCTTATGAGGCCTTGATCTATGCTTTGCGCAAAATTACTCTCTCATCAAATTTCTTAAACAGAGAAGAAAAGGCAGCTGATTTTTCAAATCCCGATTTTACTACTAAATTTTATCAGTTTGTAGCGGGAATTAGGAAAAAATTGTGCACCTCTACTGAAAACGAGTACTGCCGAAAAAAGTCTCCTAGTCTTGATAGATTTACAGGTTGTTTCGCTCAGAGAAAAACTATAGAAGAACTTTCTATTGGGAATTGTGGAGAGCTCTCTAGTTTAGCGATCGAATACCTCTCAAGGCAACACAAAGACCTTAATTTTGAATTATTCCGCATCCCTAGATTCAAAGATTACGGCGATCATGTTTTCCTTGTCATCAGTCGAGATCCCATTAGCGATCTCGACGATCCTAGTACTTGGGGTAAAAAAGCAGTGGTCTTAGATTGTTGGACAAGAATGATATACCCTGCTTCAAAACTAACCGAACTACTTGAAAATTGGCTAGGGATCTCTCCTAATTCAGGGATTAGCTTTTTTGGTCCGTATCATTTTGCAGAGCAAAAATTTAAAATAGTCGCTCATAACATAATGCCTTATAGTTACTATAAGTCACGAAATGGCCTCTCTCTATTAGGGCTCGAAGAAAGTCTAAACTCCTTCCATTCAGCGCAAACACCAGAGATTCGAAATAAGTTAGCTAAAGAATGTCTGGACATACTCCTAAAAGAATCGAATCCAAGCACAGTCATGGAAATGTTGCGATCTCAATTACATTTCTATCTTCATTCAAAAATTCCAAATATTGTCACTAAATCTGTCTCTACTGAAATTGATTTAAGTGGATTTTCTATGAAGAAAAAATCAAAAGTCCTTAATCATAAATGAGGCCCGGATGAGCATTTCCTCAATTAATAATGTCTACTATGAAGCAGAAAACATGTGGACTTTGATAAAAGATCATAAGGAGATTCCTCCATTAGAAGTATTTTATGTGTCAGCTGATTTGATCTCTAAGCGCAACACTATTGAGACCCTCTTTAAAGAAACAGTTCTCCCCCAAATGTCTGTAAATGGAGTGAAAACTGTAAGCGAATGCCGCAAGTTGTTGTTAAAGATACAAACTAAGCTCCTTAAAAACATTTGCTGCAATGATTTAAAAACTTATGACTTTCACAGTAAAGTTTCTCAATTTTGGTCCAAACAAGCTGGGCAAAACAATCCAGGACAAAACTTTGGTGAACACTATGCTACTAGCTTGCCTAAAGACCCTCTTGTTTTAGATGCATTATATGCTTCATTAACAGGTGTATTTATAGACAGCTTCACAAAAGAAATTAACGCTGGGGATTGCACGGCTGCTTTCAACCTGTTCCGCAAACTTCCAAAAACAAAGCAAAAAGAGATTCAATCAGCTTTAAATACTGATCCAACTGCCTTTGTATCTGTTGCTCTTGCAATTGAAAATGTGTGTAAGAAAAAAGAATCTCCAGAACATTTACTTTCTGTTGTTCAAAAAGAGGTCCTACAGCTTTCTTCAAAATCAATACCTGTTAAAAATACATTCGTCCCTATCGCCTTGTACCATTTTTTGAAAAGCGTTCAGGAAGATAGTCATTGCAGAGGAAGATTCTGCGTCTTGCTAAAAGAAATCGCCAATGTTGAATTACTAAATAGAGAAAGTGTAAGAGACTTCGTGTTGCTCAACGCCAAACATCCTGTCGTAAGTGCAATTTTCTTACAAATTCAAGTCGATGACGTATTAAAACCAATTGAGCTCCATTTAACAACCAAAGATTGGTCCGCGGCAAAAGGGCTATTGAGCATCTTAAAGCTACCTGTCGTCTCCATCTTGCAATCAAAAATTGCTCCTGCGCATTTACTGCACTTGCTTAATCAAGCATCTCCTGACCCTATTTTACTCAAAGGAATTCAAGAGACCACTTTTGAAATAGAAAGCCAAATCAAAAAATTAAAAAACAAGCAGACAGAGCCTTTTAAACCTATTGGCGAACCCTTTATCGGCTACCTGACCGTGTATGATCCAACAGATCCTTATTTCGATAAGAGCAGAGATAATTTAGCATTAGGATACGAAACCGCCACATATGTGCATCGATTCTTAAAATTATCTGGGAACTATTACAATCGCGAAGAAAAAATGATCGACACTACGAATTCCACTTTTGATCATTTTGCATTTGCAAATTTCACTAAATGTATTTTGGAAGTAGTAAGAGAAAATGTGACCAAAAATCTAAAGGAAAAATCCCTTTGGGATAATCACTTCGTTTTTATGTGCCTTCAAGAGAAAAACTTGCAAATATATGGGCTTGGTAATTGCGAAGAAATTTCATCCTTGGCTAGCACTTATCTTACACGCCGATTTAAGGGCAAAAAAGTGATCGAAAAAATTAGAATAGAGTCCAACAATGGCACTGGGAACCACGTATTTAATCTTATTGATAGAAACCCGTCAATTAGTCTTAAAGCTCCTGAAAAAATGGGATCACAAGCTGTCATCTGGGATTCTTGGGCAAGACTTTTTTATCCTGCATCTTTGATGCCATACGTACTAGACAACGCAAAAATGTATTTGGAAAACGGAATTGCAGTTCTAGAGAAATTTGCTCCTCAAACCCATTTTTTAGAAGTATCTTGTGAGAATGTGATGTCCAACCATCAATATACTACTCTAAAAGGGTCCTCTTTTAAAGTCCTGGAAGTATTAAAAAAATTCCATGAGGAAGAAAATCCTATAAAAAGGGCAAATTATGCTTCTGAATGCCTAAAATTACTGAGCGAATTAGCCTCATTTAACAAAATTGACTGCACCTTATATTCCCAGCTATATTTCTATTTACATGGAAAGATTCCAAAAGCACTCTCTGGAAAATTCTTAGAATCAACAGTCGAATTTAATGAGCATATAAGTAAGGAAGAAATCTACGAACTATCTAATTAGATCCCAGAAAACTAGATAAAACCATAAGAGATTAATAATTAATTATATAAACAATAATTGCGATTTAATTAAATAATTGATATAATAATTTTAATATAGTTACTTGGCGAGCCATGACAATTAATATTAAAATTGAAGATCTATACATTAAATCGAAGGATCTTTACGAATCTCTCAGAGACCAAAAAACTATCTCTTCTTCAGAAGCTTTAGCTTTTTCTGCTCAGCTGGTCAAACTGAGAAAACTGTCTGATACTTTATTAAAAGAACACGTCCTTCCGTCATTGAATGAAGATCAATTCATCCATATGGGCGCATGTCGGAAGCTAATCTTTAAATCACAATCTAAGCTTTTAAAGAGCCTAGATCCCTCTATTCTTCAATCTTGTGATTTTCATACTAAAGTCTGCCAAGTTTGGGCCCATGCAGCTTCAGAGAAAGCTCCAAGCCTTGATTTTGGGAAAAAATATGCTCAGGCGTTCCCTAAGGACCCCATCACATTAGAAGGACTTAACAATTACTTGATGGATACCACGCTCAGAAACCTTGTCAAGGCTATTACACTCAAAAATACAACCTATGCCTCTCAATTGCTCAAAAAAATACCTGCTGAGGCGCAAAAAGCTTTTAAACAGTTCTTCTTTAATCAATTCGGTAAACAACAAATTCCCGACGACGAGTTTCTTCAAAATGCTATAGCTGCAGCAGAAAAAACTCTTCAGATTTACGATATTCCTATTGTTCACCATTCTATTGATCAGACTTCTTTTATGTTTCTTAAGCTTTTAAATGATAATGACGTGTACAGAAGAGAATTCTGCAATCACATGCTTAAAGAAGCTAAAATTGAATTATGCAACCGAGAAGAAATTCGCGATTATTTGTTCTTGAACGCTGGTCATCCTTACCTTGACTATGCACTTTTTTCCATCCAACTAAGCTCTTATTTAAAACCAGCATTCACCATGCTTGAAAAAGGGGATTGGATGTCTGCTAGAACCGCACTCCGTAATCTTTTAGATCCGGCAGCATCTTTGGTTGTAAAGCGTTTTGCGCAAATAAAACAAATGGCTCCTTCTCATGCTCTTTTGGATAAAGTATTAAACGAAAGTGCACCTGATCCTGATTTAATAGAAGCACTCAAACAAACAATTGAGGCATGTGAAGTTGAGCTACAAAAAAAAGTGCCGACAGCACCAGAAAAGAAAGACTGCAAATTTATGGCTGTTTTCACGATTCAAGGATCTGGAAATCAAAAGACCAGTTCCTGCGAAAAAGCATTAGGGATTGCATACGAAGCAATGGTCTACGCGTTGCGCAAAATTGCAATCTCTTCCAATTTCTTTAATAGAGAAGAGAAGACTGTAGATATTCCTCTTTATCATGATGTGTCTAAATTGTTTGTATTTCTTGATCACGTGCGCACTAAATATGGATTTTCATCGACAGCTGAGTATGCAAAAAAGAAATCTTCGAGCGAAAATCATTTCACTACAAGTATCTCTGACAGAAAAACTGTAGAAGAATTCCCTATTGGCAACTGCGGTGAACTCACCCACTTAGCATTTGAATACTTCTCACGCTTTCATAAAGATCTTAAAATTGAAATGGTCGAAATTCCTAGGCACAACACATATTTGAACCATGTGTTTATTGTGATTAATCGTGATGAGAATAGTATTCTAGACAAACCTCAGACATGGGGAGAAAAAGCAGTTGTTCTAGATTGCTGGTCACGTATGGTTTATCCAGCTTCAAATTCGGCAACTCTTATTGAAAATTGGGAAGGTGTTTTTTTAAAATCTGGATTCGTTCAATTAAAGCCTTACAATTTCTTAGAACAGCATTTTGAATTAGTAAACCAAATGGTTTTAAATTACGGCTTATACACAAAAATAAATGGAGTTGATTTGCCAAAACTAGAATTCAACATTAATGCTTTTCACAAGGCAAGAACTGTTGAAGACAAAATGGAATTTGCTAGGTCAGCTTTAGAGATTATCGACGAAGAAGGAGAGGAAGTGCCCAAAGCTACACATATGTTGCGCGCTCAGCTTTATTTTTATCTTCATTCTAAGTTACCACCTCTTGCTCCTTCTCAATCTAATCTGGCCCCTATAATAAACTCGTCTACAATGAAAGAAGAAGTCAGTTAAATACAACACATCCATTAAGAGAATATCTACAAAGTAAGGATCTACCGCTTTCCTCTAGAAATATTGGCTATATTTCGGTTCTTTGTTCGGGGGCAGTATAATGAAAATTAAGGCAAATCCCGAACAATGAGCCGAAATTTAGCTCAAAAAGCCCTGAAAATCGTCAAAATCCTAATTTGTAGACACACTCTAAAGCAATTACAAGAGATCAATTAATGCGACATCAAAAATGCATTACTATTGATAATTAACTAAATAATTGTTATAATTATTTTAAACAATACAATAATTATAATAAATATGACTATTAACATAGAAATCGAAAAATTATATAACCAAGCAACAGATTCTTACGAATCTCTCAGAGACCAAAAAACCATTTCTTTTTCAGAAGCTTTAGCTTTTTCTGCTCAGCTGGTCAAACTGAGAAAACTGTCTGATACTTTATTAAAAGAACACGTGCTCCCGTTATTGAATGAAAATCAATATGTCCAAATAAGCGCATGTCGGAAGCTAATCTTTAAATCACAATCTAAACTTTTCAAGGGCCTAGATCCCTCTATTCTTCAATCTTGTGATTTTCATACTAAAGTCTGCCAAGTTTGGGCCCATGCAGCCTCAGAGAAAGCTCCAAGCGTTGATTTTGGGAAGAAATATGCTCAGGCGTTCCCTAAGGACCCCATCACATTAGAAGGACTTAACAATTACTTGATGGATGCCACGCTCAGAGACTTTGTTAAGGCTATTACACTCAAAAATACAACCTATGCCTCTCAATTGCTCAAAAAAATACCTGCTGAGGCGCAAAAAGCTTTTAAACAGTTCTTCTTTAATCAATTCGGTAAACAACAAATTCCCGACGACGAGTTTCTTCAAAATGCTATAGCTGCAGCAGAAGAAACTCTTCAGATTTACGATATTCCCATTGTTCACCAATCTATAGACCAGACTTCTTTTTTGTTTCTTAAGCTTTTAAATGATAATGACGTGTACAGAAAAGAATTCTGCAATCACATGCTTAAAGAAACTAAAATTGAATTATGCAGCCGAGAAGAAATTCGCGATTATTTGTTCTTGAACGCTGGTCATCCTTACCTTGACTATGCACTTTTTTCCATCCAACTAAGCTCTTATTTAAAACCAGCATTCACCATGCTTGAAAAAGGGGATTGGATGTCTGCTAGAACCGCACTCCGTAATCTTTTAGATCCGGCAGCATCTTTGGTTGTAAAGTGTTTTGCGAAAATAAAAAAAATTGCTCCTTCTCATGCTCTTTTGGATAAAGTATTAAACGAAAGTGCACCTGATCCTGATTTAATAGAAGCACTCAAACAAACAATTGAGGCATTTGAAATTGAGCTCCAAGAAGAAGTGCCGCCAGCACCAGAAAAGAAAGACTGCAAATTTATGGCTGTTTTCACGATTCAAAGATCTGAAAATCAAAATACCAGTTCCTGCGAAAAAGAATTAGGGATTGCATACGAAGCAATGGTCTACGCGTTGCGCAAAATTGCTATCTCTTCCAATTTCTTTAATAGAGAAGAGAAGACTGTAGATATTCAAAGCATCAATGATACAACAAAATTTCATGAATTTCTAATAAAAGTGCGTAATCGATACGGTTTTGAAACAACAAAGAACTATCTGCAAAAGAAATCATCAAATCACAACCATTTTACCTTTAGTATATCTAATAGGAAAACCGTAGAAGAATACCCGATTGGGAATTGCGGTGAACTTACTCAACTTGCGTTTGAATATCTTGTACGCTCTTATAAAGACCTCAAAATTGAAATGGTCGAAATTCCCCTTTTTCAAGATTACGGAAACCATGGTTTTCTCGTTATCAACCGAGAATATTACAGTAAAATCGATGATCCAACTACTTGGGGAAGTAAAGCTGTAATCCTAGATTGCTGGACACGTATGATATATCCAGCTATAGAATCGATGAACCTCTTAGAAAACTGGGAGGAAACTGATAAGAAAACAGGCATGGTCAAACTAAAGCCTTATAATTATGAAAAACAGCATTTCAACATGCATAATCAACATGTAATGCTCTATCAAGTGTATAAAAACTCCGCAGGAGTTCCATTACTAAATCTCGAAGAAAATCTAAATGCGTTCCATAAAGCTACAACAGTTGATGACAAAATGGAATTTGCAAGAAAAGCTCTAGAGATTATCGAAAAAGAAGGTGAAAAAGTGCCTGAGGCTACGCACATGTTGCGCACTCAGCTTTATTTTTACCTACATTCTAAATTACCACCACTTGTGCCATCTCAATGTAATCCAGATCCCAGAGTAAATACGTCTTTCATGAAAGAAGAAATTAAGTAATCTTAAAAACAACATTAATCAAGAATATATATGAGCACAAACAATCTATCTAATACATTTGCAAACGCTAACAATTTATTTACAGAGCTTGAACAAGCGACTCAACTTGATCTCACAGCAGCTATACAAGGCTCCGTCCGTCTTTTCGATATTAAATCAGAAGCCGATCAGTTTTTCAAATTAGACGCTGCTTCATTTATTCAAAATAATGGTCATGAATTATTAGTCAAAATAGCTTCTTGCCAATCTAAACTCTTTAAAAAGCTGCACCCAGAATGGATTGTTTCCAAACAGTTTGCTGCTTGTATTGTAAAAGCCTGGGAAAGCGCGCATCAAGCTACTCCTCCTTCAATAGACTTGCTTGTGCAAAGTTCTATGAAATATCCCAAAGATCCTCTCGTCTTGGTCGGATTGCGTGAGCATTTAACGAACACACTCCTCGAACAATTTATAGATGCCTACCAAAAGAAAGATTCCGAAAAAGCTATTGCTCTTTTACAAGCTTTACCAACCCCTGAGCGATTGATTTTCGAAAAAACCGTGTCTGAAACAGATCCATATTATATCGAATCCAGCATTAAAAAAGCTGAAATATCCCCACAGGTAATAGAAGCAGCTTCAAAATGTATCCAGACCCATAAATTCCACCAAGCGTATCCTTTTCCTCCTCTCCTGCATCATCGCATCAATCCACTATCGTTTTTGTTTTTTGAAGAAGCGGAAAGCAATATTTCATTCATAAAAATGATGCAAAAAACTCTACTTTCTAGTCATTCCCTTGCTCTGAAAACTAAAGAAGGATATCGCGATTTTATCCTTCGCAATATCACGCATCCCTTAATCGAAGAAGTGGCATTCAAAAATGCTAGGGAAAATCAGCTTCAAGTTTTTCTGGATGCGATTCTAAGTGGTAAGTGGACAGAAGCTGAGAAGATCTACTCATCTATGACCCAATTTGCACAATCGATCCTCTTTAACGAATGTCTTAAAATCTATTCTAAGCTAGAAAATATTGAAAACCCTACCGAGGATATTATCAATCATTTGATCACCCTGAATTTAATTGATAAAAAACCATCCGAGTGCTTGTCAAAGGGGTTAGAAAATGCCATCGCATTCAGCAAAAGTGCTGAAGAAAAATCCCATCAAAAAGTCCTTAACTCCCCGTTAGATCTTCGGACAGATCCTTTTATGGAAGTGATGACGATCACCGATCAGCCGCTTTATACTAACGAAGTTCTAGAGAAAAACTTGTCCCTTGCTTTAGAAGCAATCACATTTGTACGGAGAAAAATTGCCGTTTCCATGAACTTTTATAATCGCGAAGATGCCTTTTTCAATATGTCACCAGCTAACAAAGTCAAAAACGCAGGTATAGTTAATCAACTTGGCGATTGCCGCAAAAAGAAAATGAACGAGAAAAAAATTGAGCTAATCCTGAAAAAATCAACAATCGATGATGCCTACGTGCGCATGTATGCCGTCCATAAAAACTCAGAGTCATTCCCATTTGGAAATTGTTATGAGCTTGCATGCAACGTGTTCTTTCATCTCCTTGATAAAACAAGTCAAAATATCGAAGTTGTTGAAATAGACTCAGGGATGGAAGACGCCGATCACGTCTTTGTAGTTATAGGAAGAGTGGCAAGCAGCAATCTAGATAGACCAGAGACTTGGGGAAAAAACGCAATTGTTTGCGACCCATGGGCAAGAAAAATATATCCAGGATCTGTACTTCATACTGTTCTCAATGACTATACCCAAAAAGTAGTTGAGGGGTTCCCTATTCTAAAGAAATTCAATCCAGAAAGCCAATTCCTACTAGTTAAAACTCAAAATATAATGACTAGTGATGTGTTTATGAACCACTGTAAGTTAGAAAAAAGAAAGACCGACATCGATTTTTCAGGAAAAATTCCAGTGGAACTCGGCATGTTTCATTCTATCGACGATAAAACTAAGAAATCCCAAATTGCTGAGAACATCTTAGATCTTCTTGGAACTAAAGACGTCGGGCACCCTATATCAACTTTGCGCTCTCAAATGCACTACTTTTTAAAAGGAAAAATTCCCAACAAAAAAACATTATTACAAAATAAAAACTAATGACACCATTAGTATCAAAGGAAAAAATCCTTAAACAATACAAAAGCGAAATTGAAGACCTTTATAAAAAAATAAAAAGCACGCCTTCTTTTTTTCCGCATGACTGTACTTCCCTGGCTCTTGAAATCCTAGATAGAAGGGAATTGATAGAAGATTTTTATAAGAACTCTAAGACCGGCTTGTTTGTTGATGAATATACCGATACGGAGTTCCGTGTACTTGGTGAATGCCGAGCATTTCTCTATAAAGCTCAATCTCAACTATTCAAAAAGACTTCCTCATTACACGGTAAAGAGTTTGACGCTATTGAGAACTCTATCCAATTAGTTTGGAAAAGCTCAGTATCTTCCCCTCCGAAAGTACCCGAGTTTGGTAAGCGCTTTCTTTTACAAAACATGAAATCTTCAACAACGTTATTAGGCGTATGCCAACACCTACGCAAACACGCGCTTGTTAATTTCCGCAGCGCCATTCTTCTTCAAGATGGGCAATTAATACTATCTGCATTCTTAAAGCTATCGCCACGAGAACAAAAAATCATACATCAAAATTTTTGCTCGTTTTTCCCAAAAGCAATTACTGTAGAAGAATTTGAAAAAATTCTCGGATCAGGCTCTCACCCTTCTTTTTTAGAAAGCGCATTAGCCAAAGCGGAAGAAGAAAGAATTTCCTCTCTTGTGCTAATTGTTCCTAAAAAACTCCTCACACTCTTACCTGACCAGTATCAAGTTTATAACTACTGCATGAATTCGGAAGAATTCCGCGATTGGTCAAGAATCAATATCCAAAAAAAATACCAAATCGACCTTTCTGATCCACAAGATTGGCGACGCTTTTTGATCTTAAATTTCCAATCGAGCAGCATTACGGGTTTATTCACCGAATATTCACTGGAAAAGTTCGCATTTCTGGAAAAAATATTAACTAACCGACCTGACTGGCAGACGGCTAAGGATCAATATATAAAATTACCTGACCCCTTACTCTCAGAGCTTGAAACATTCATATTTAGCACGTCCCCTCAGGCAAAACTTGCCAAAAGTGTAGCAGATATCCGCTCGGAAGGCAGAGTAATAATAGATAAATATCTACAAATACAACAATATGCACCCTTAATTCAGGCCTTGCAATTTTTCTCAAATATCTTTCAAACGTCTCTAGATCACATTACAAAACAAAAAAAAATTCCCCTTAATTTAGACTATAAGCAGCCGATCATTGCAATTATAACAGTCCTATCTCCAAACGACAAAAAAGATTTAGAAACTCAGAACATTGTTGCTTTAGCTCAAGAAACTCTATGCGTCATAACAGATAAAATCCCCTTTTCTGCTAATTTTCCCAATCGAGAAAATACCCCCCTCACTTTAGATAAACTGAGCCAAATTGGTCTCATAGATATTTTAGACAATTTAAATTCTTATAGGAAAAATATCATTCATGCAGATGTAGACACCGTAAAACAGCAAAAATTCCCTTTGTCTGATTTTTTTATTGATTCTTTCTATGTCCACAAGAATAACCAAAAATACCCATTAGAAAATTGCCAAGCTCTTTCTGAGAATGCCTTCATCCACATCTTAAGACAAAAAATATTCACTGGACGTGTTGAAATCTTCAAGCTCATGACAAATGTGAAAAGTGACATTGCCGATCACTTGTTCGTCGTTCTTAACCGCGCGGAGAAAAGCGATCCTAAAGAATATACAACATGGGGTAAAGCCGTGGTATTTGATCCTTGGGCTAGAAGAATTTATCCCGCCTCTCTAATGGATCAGATCATGAACAATTACCTAGGCAAAGTTGAGTTTTCCGAAAAAGGCTTCCCGAAATTGGAGCGTTTTGACCCAAACAAACATTATTGCATGCGCTACGCTTACAATATGGCGACCCTAGATGACTTTGTTGAAACAGAACCTTTAGCCATCCCTGAAATTAAAGAACCTCTCAATGCTTTTCATGCGACAAACGACAGCAATCACAAAGAAGTGTTGGCTATAAAAATGCTAAAAATTTTATCCAACCATAAATTAACTGACAAAGAGCCAGTTTATATGCACATTCAGCATCAGTTACAGTTCTTTCTTAATGGCAAAATTTCCGTAACGTCCAACCCCGACACCATTTAAAAATTATTTTTTCTCGATTATTAATTATCGTTTAATGATAATCATGTCTCCATAACAATTGGAGGCTCAGATGCTCTCAGGCTCGCAAAAAATCTGCCGTATAAGTCGTATACTGAAATTCGCGTTTCTATTTTCCGCATGTGCTCTTCTCCTGCTCAATGCTGGTTTTTGGATCACAGACGGTTATCCTTTTTTAAAACCATGGCTCGAATGGAATTTACTCCCACATATGGATGACAGCGCCCTTCCGAGGTCCATTACATCCCTTTCCCCACACATCAAATTTTTAGGTTTCTTGGTCACATTGATCCCTACTGCTTTAAACATGGCGGTATTTTTGTTTTTAGCCCGTCTTTTTAAGTCTTATGAACAATTGGAGATTTTTTCTGTTAACGCCGTGCAATCCGTAAAGAAGGTCGGCATTTGCGTACTATGTAATCAATTGGTCTACCCAGTATACTTCGCGCTCCTTACATTGATCCTGACTATTTCCAACCCTCCGGGATCAAGGATGATCGCAACAGAAATAGGCCTCGAACAAATCACAATGGGCGCAGTCGGTGTGATTATCCTTGTGATATCTTGGGTACTAGAAAAAGGGCGAGAACTCCAAGAAGAACAAGCAGGGACAATTTAATATGCCTATTCTAGTGAACTTAGACATGATGCTTGTTAAAAGAAAGCTCCGCTCAAAAGACGTCGCGGAGGCAATTGGAATCACAGAGCAAAACCTCTGCATTTTGAAGACCGGAAAAGCAAAAGCGATACGCTTTAGCACACTTGAAGCAATTTGTCAGGCGTTGAACTGTCAGCCGGGGGATATTCTTCTCTATGAACGAAAACCTCTAGAATCCAGCAGCGATTCCCATAATGCCGATGATAATGAAATAAATAGCGACAATATAATTCAAAATTGTCGGGAATATTAACACTAAAATCCCTGCTAGAAGGGTAATAATAGGATTGATATTTGGATGCATGATTGACTCCGGTTGCATAGGAATGTGTCTACAAAGTAAGGCTTCGTCGCTTTTCTTTAAGATTATTAGCAAAACTCGATTTTATGTTCAGGAGTAGGATGCGCTAATACACTCCCCGAACAACAAACCAAAAATTAGCTCAAAAAGACTCGAAAATTGACAAAACCTTACTTTGTTAACACCCTCTAAAAGGGTCATTCCTAATAAATTTTTATATATAATAATTATTAATTTATCTGTAAAATTATTCTATTTTGCAATTATACTTCTCATAATAATAATGGAGATCTTATGTCATCTCAATTTGTTAATATGGATCTTAGAGTCCGCGAGCGCAATCCCCTATTAGGATTGGAATATGAAAGTCGCTGGAGAGAGATGCCACTCAACCAAGTTCCTTCGTCAAACAAAATACGTCTGTTCAATATTTTTAGGATCCTTTCTTACGTGCCTAGATTGAATTGGATAAGCGGAATCGCACAGTGTGCAATTGGAATTGCACATATGTTTAAAAATGGTGATGAAAAAGAAAAAACTATCCTTATGTCACGCTGTTTATTACGCGGTGTTGCAACAATCGCATTTGGTCCCTATCTTGTTGTTGCCGATCTTGCCAAACTCTATCTTCAAGAAAAATCTCTAAACACTCGACAATAATTTTTTTGGTCCATCCTTAGTGCTTGTTCGATGCCCCCTGGAGCCTAAACAGCCACAAGAATGGACCATTTCACAAAAAAATAATTTAAACTCGTGAAATAAACAAATAATTACTTCTGATAGTTTTGCAATTGTATGATATAATCAAACACAAAACATACAAACAAATAATCGATTTATGACAACAAGCATTTCAAATCAACATGTTTCAAATACTCTTCTAAAACCCTATGAACCGATCACTGTCGGGCCCATAGAAGCTTATCGGCAAGCTTTCCTGCGAATTAAAAGGAGTTTTACTGAAGAAGGCGCTTCGCTTTTCGGAAGAGTGGGAAATCTAGTGACCGGAGGAATTTTACTTGCTCCATTTATCAATATACTCGCCCTCATCATCATCTCTGAAATTGAACGTCCTGAACAAAATGACTCCTCTACAACTACATCTACAACTCAGACTAAGCAACAAAGTGCAACGCGATATGATCCTAGAGAGACTGAATGGCTTTGGAGTAATCAAATAAGTAGATACTATACTGATCTTCAGAAACAATACCCCGATATACTTGAACGGCATTATGCTGTATACACGACGCCTCAGGCTCTAAGAAATTTTGTCAGATTGCACATTGAAGATGAGATCCAACCCGGAAGCCGTAAAAGTATTCCTATCCTTATGATTGTTTCCGGGAACCATTGGGTTATGGTGTATATAGACCACCAAAGAAAGACTGTAGAATATTTTGATAGCAAATCGACCTATGGAAACCAAGCATTGATTCAAACTAGTCTTCAAGAAACAGCCAACTATCTAAATGCATCTATGGGTGGATCTTATCAGGTCGTCCGTAAAGTAAATCGTAGTCTACAGCCTGATGGATATCAGTGCGGAGTTTGGGCGATGTATTTCCTCAAGCAACGCGTTGAAAATCCTAATCTAAACTTTGACACTTTAGACCACACTCAAATGCAGTCAGTTATTCGAAAATTCCGTGAAGATGTTGCTTACCGTTACATGGATTAAGAGACTGTCCTCATTGAGTGACCTCAACTCTTCTCGAAAATCTCTATGGAAATCAATTGTTAAACACCCTCTAATTACGCAAGCAATCTAATATTGTTTTTTTCACAAAATTAAAAAAATATTAAGAATTTATAAAAACTTTCGATTTATTTATTATCGCTCTTTTTAAAGACTGGGACTATGCCTTCAATAGTTATTCCTCCTTCGTATGCTGTTCCACCACTTAACGTGACCGCTCCAAAAAAAAGAGCGATCCCCCATGTCAGATCTGTTTTTGAACCATCGATTGCACCTATTGCAGCGGTGCCCCCTCAAGCCACGATCGAAAATCGCAAACATTCCTTTTCTCTTTTGCATCCACATCCTTTAGAAAATTTAACGACTAAGACCTTTAGTTCTAAAGACAACCTCGTCGCGCACTTATGGCAGACGTATAGTAGTCAATCAGAAATCGAAGAGCCTGAAAAAACTCTAAAAGGAATCCAACAAAGCCTCCTTCCTACAGAAAATTTTTCGCAAACCGCCGACTTCGATGATGCGACGAAAAGACGTTTAGGACTTTCAGACAATATTGGCATACAAGTCACTTATGCAAAAAACAGCGCTGCCAATGGTCTTCGTTACCTAGAAAAAGTGGACGGCGAAGAGAAAAAATTTATTGTCTCCAATGCAGTGACATCTAGTTTCAACCGCGCTGAAAAGGATAAGATGTCCGTCTTTCGTCTAATTGAGAATCAAAATGGCCATGTCATTGCTTATGCTGGGAGACCGAACACAGAGGCCAAAGCGGAAGAGTTGGTAAAAGGGATCTATGCGCGAGAGTGCGTCAATAAACGCGGAATGCAGGAAGTAGGGCTAAAAGGAACAATTCCAGTCGTCGAGATGTCCTTTGTTGTTGAATCCACATTGAGCTCTTCAAAGACTTTTTGCTCTAAAGAGCGCAAGTTATTAGATGAAGAACATAGAGTCCTTCAAAATCTCCCTCAGCGCGAATTTCTCTGCATTGATCCTCTTACAGGGAACAAAGCGATTGTCCGCCCTCGTCCAATCTTTATCGCGCAGCAATTCAACTTTCTCAATCGTCTAGAGAAAATCCTCCCTTCACAATATAGCGGCGAAGCTGCGGCATCTAAGATGAGTGCACCAGGAGTTGCTGAGCTCAAATCAATGGCTAATGAAGCACTTGCAAGAGGCCATCCCCAATCTGATCTTTTGAAGAACATCCTCCCGCGTTGGAATGTATTCGAATCATTAGCCGTAGAAGAGAAATTGTGCCTAACAGCACTTCTCACCCATATTTTGAACGTCCCTCTCGTAGAGCACTGCAAAAGCACTACTGACCGCACAGCAATTATGATCGCCATCACCGCTGCTTGCAAGCAATGGCTTGTTGAAAAGCGCCCATTCCCTCGTGATACCAATGGCACTTTCCCTGAGCGCATCCTCGATGATGAAGCTTTTAAAGAACTTTTCTTCTTCTATCTGAAGACTGGGAACAATGTCGCGAAAATATCACGTGGAAGTAATGGAATGAAATGGGAAGCAGGTAATTTACTTGAACATCCTGCTCTAGCTCGTCTCCTCCCAGACCGCTGTTTAAAAGAAACTTCCCTTAATGATTATTCCTGCAAAGAGCTCGCTATTCTGATGCCGTCTCTTGTGACAGCCGCTGCAACCGACACCTACGTAAACAAAAAGATCTCGGATTGGTGTAACGAACCTAGGTGCTTAGCAAAACGCTCTCAACGTATCGCTGCAGTATGTGCAGGCTCCGTGGGCGCTTCTATTCAGCTCCCTTTCCTCCTCACAGCCTCAGCTACTCTAGATATCGGAAATGCACTGAAAAACCGCGCTGCGCACAGAAAAGCAGAAAAACCATTTAAGGCTCTGCGCAATCTCTCAAGCATTCTGCCAAAAAAACGGGTCAACCTAGAATATTTCCGAGCTAACGGCTTAGAAGATCTTTTCCATTTCCGCACCTGAAGACACTTTTTTCCAACAGCTCTGCATTTGCTTCTCCTTTGGAAGGAGACTTTCTAAAACCAAGTCTCTAAGAGATTGTTAGTGGGTTCAGATTCTGTCGATTTTTTCGTATTGCATTTCTAACTCCTTCATTATAAACTCTTTCCTTCGTCATTTTTAATTAAAAGAGATTATGAGCACCACGACATCCTTAGTTGGAAATTCTAACACACAGCTACTGAACTGCGACGAAGCAAGCATTACTAATTTAACATGGAAACAACAATCAGCTAACTGGACATCCATTCAATATGGAAATGAGATGTTCTTTGGTTCGAGAAAAGGGGAAATTATTGTCTTCGATACTGCCAAAAATCAAGAAACCCATAATTTTGAAGCTTTTTCATTTGGCAAAGCCCTTGACTACTTAAAATATCTCCAAGTATTTAGCAAACATCTGGTATCAGTTTCGAATACAGGGAAGATAACGCTGTATAATTTTGATGAACGAAAATACCGTGATTATGCGGTTATCAAGCCGGAAAAATCACAACTTGTTGGAGTTTGTGGGACTGAGAAAACTTTTGCCATGATCTATCGAGCCGTAAATCTAGAGGCATTATTTGTTTCTCAAGATTTCCAACATACATTTATTCCTGAAATTGCATTTCATAATGACGTGATGTCATGTTGCAAAATGACTGACAAGCACTTAATAGTTGGGTTTAATGACGGCTATGTACAAGCCATAGAACTGACTCCTAAATCACCTTCTAAAAAGCTTAAAGCGCATAATGGTCCTATCAATCAAATTTTCTTTGACAATGGCTGTTTATTTACTAAATGTGACACAGATCAAAGTTGTGCTTTAAAAAGTTGGAACCCTGAGAGTCTACAACTAATAAAAGAATATTCCACGATAAAATTCACATCTCCTTCGTGCGTCTGCTCTCTATCTGGCAAGCATTTAATCTCTAAGTTAAAAAACAAAGAAAGCACTATCGAAGTGTTTGAACTCGACACGGGATCTATACGCACTTTGCAGACACATTATCACGCAATCAAAACTCTTACTCTTGTTGATCAAACAATTTACATGTCAGGGTCTTTTATTGGCCTGAAAGAAGGCACGGAACAAGCAGTATATTCTAAAGCTACAATTTCGGATAATAAACCCACACAGGCTTCGAAAGAAGTGCTGCCAGATGCATAAAACTCTCGTCCTTTAATTCTTTTTTTGCAAAGATGAGCCCTCTTTACATAAGCTCGACTTTGCAACTTTTTGGACCCAAAGGGATCGATTTATTTGCTTTCATGGGAGTTATTTAAGCCGGTAAGAGAATCAATCTCCCAGTTCGACTATAGATGGAACGCCCCAGGACAAATAGACGAGGCAGGTGGGCAAAAAAAATTGCAAAGTCGAAATAAGGGGGCAAATTATGTATCACGGCATTTTTATAGGGTCTGTTGCTATCGCTTCTTTTTTACTCACAAATAGCTGTCAAAAAGTAGAATCGAACGTTGATTACACAAATGGAACGAACTGCATCCAAAAGGGGGAATATCATAGTGCCGTGGCCTATTTAGAGAAGGCTGTTTTACTAGCACCGCAAGACTCACCTAGCCACAATAACCTTGCTTATGCTTATATGCAGCTCGGCGACCTTAAAAACGCCTGGCACCATTCCCGCCAGGCAGTCATCCTCGACCCTAAGAATGAATATGCCACAACTCTTTACGGCCACCTCTTTGATATGATCACTCATAAGGGCGAGCGGCTACAATCTCCCCTCTCTGAATCGGAACTGGTCACCATCCTGGGCACCCCTGATGTCCAGATTAATGGAGAGAAGGAAGGTGAAGCAGTATGGATCTATGGTAAAACCGCCGTCCGCCTTGAAAATCATACAGTCCAGGGAGTCATCCTTGATAAAGCTGTAACAAGATAGAGAAAACAGGATACGCAGGATAAAAAGTCTATCCTTTATATCCTGGAGATCTCACCGCGAAGCGGATCCTGCTTTTATTAACAACTTAACAATCATGATCATTCATTTTATTGTCTTAATTATTTCTTATTAATCTTAGCCAATTTGACAATTTAATTATTTATTTATAAACTAAGAATTGTCGACAGTATTACGGAGGTCAAGATGAGTCGTACTTTTATGCATGCTCTTTCTATAGCAGGTTTTTCTTTGATGACAGTGATTGGGTCTTCTAGTCTTTTTGCAGGACAAGAAACTGCCTGGGCACAAAAATCTCTGCAAGATTGCCAACAGGAGCTCAATGAAGAGAATATGAAAAATTTTGAGTCAGAGCTCAGTCCTTTAACTTATCGCGAATACATGGGATTGAACCCTCAACAGAAAAAAAGCGCCATGGACTACGCTGACAAAAACAATATGTCCCCTGATTCAGCAGTAATGCGCGTGATGTCTGATTCGAAAAAGTAAATTAAATACTGCCTCAAGGGTTCCTTGAGGCAGTATTATATTGTTTTCAAGCCATAAGAAGAATTCGGCATTCCCATAAGACAACAAGAATGCTAAGGGCAATTAAAAATGCCACAGCAATCTTTCCAAACGGGAAAGCGATAATTCTAAATGAAGCTTTCTGACTACGACCGAGCCAAACGAATAAGGCCGGAAGAAGGCCATTCAAACAAGCCTCTCCTATCCCTCCAGCAACTCCTAAGGCACGATCAAAAATATTGGGGTGCATCCATGCAAAAAACGCAGGCGGAGCGAATGTCAAAAGAGTCAACCCAAAACGAGACAGCCCTTTACGGGAAGCTTTCAATCCATCTCCCAGGAAGTCGACCATAGAAAAAGCTACCCCCAACATTGATGTCACAAGTGCAAAAAAAGCAAAAGCTTGGCCTATGGGATATATCCAGCGATTTCCTGTTACAGATTGAAGGGCCTGAGTAGCCGTTTGCCCTTCTTTTAATGCCAAAAGCAAGCTTTCTTGCGATAGTGCCCCTAGGATCAGCCACTGCCATAAAATATACACGACCAGGGCCAAAGAAGTTCCTAGTAAGATCGACCCTATCAAAGCTTTGCGGTCTTTCTTGAGGTATGTCGCCATGGAAGGGATCACATTGTGATATCCAAAAGCGCTGAAAAGGACCGGAACAGCAAAAGCTGTCCATTGCCAGTTCCCTTGGACCAGCCGGATTGGATCAACAGCATCAGCCCCGCCGCCGATCAGTGCGGCATAAGAAAGCACCAAGGCAATTGTTAAGATGAAGTTTACACGGTCGATCCAACGCATACCACATGCCACAACGAGGGCAAAAACTCCTGCAAAAGTAACGTGTACAATGGCAGGTGGAAGCTTTAGCCCTATTCCATTTTGAAAAAATGCATCCAGGAGAGGCGTCCCCCCTGCGGAATATGCGACTAAAAGGCAATAATAGAGAAAAATGAAAAGAGCACCGGCAAAATATTTTCCCTTTCTACCGAGAAATTTTTGTGAAATACTTAAGATATTGCTTCCTTCAGGCATGTTGAGGGATACTTCTGCCATTAGAAGACCGGTAGCTGCCATAAAGGCCCAAACAGCTATAGTAACGACGACAGCTGGGAAAAAACCTGCCTGCGCCGTAGCGAGCGGTATGCCTAGCATCCCCGCTCCGATCGTAGTCCCTGCGATCATTAAAGTGCCGCTGAGAGTTTTAAAAAAAATGCTACTTCGTTCCATATTGATGTATGTTGTTAAATTGAAAAATCAAAAAAATTTGGTTTGGGGAAAAAAATAAATCTAGCCTCTGGGGAGGCCATGATGGCGATGGAACGAAACAGAATGTAAAGAACTGTTAATGCGTAACATAATGCCCCCATCATACGAGAAACATGATTATGACGTCAACTTTCAATGTAAAAGTCACACCCCGCTCTAGCAAAAATGCCATCATTGGCTGGGAAGAAGGAGTCTTAAAGGTCCGTCTGCGGGCAATTCCAGACAAAGGAGCCGCCAATGAGATGTTGATCAATTTTCTAGCCGAAGAGCTGGACCTCTCTAAGTCTAAGGTGAAAATCCTCTCTGGGCACACCAGCAGGATAAAACGCTTAGAGGTCGCAATTGATCGCGAAGAGCTTTTGAAGCGCCTCCCTCCAGAATAAAAAAAAGAATTACCACAGAGATTCAAAGAACACAGAGGAAATTTAAAAGATACGGCATAAACAACTGCAAACAAGAGAGCTTTTATGTCATTCTTTCTCTGTGTTCTCTGTACTTCTGTGGTAAATTCTTCTGAGGGTTTTCTAAAGGTTAGACGCGGAAGATGAAAAATAGCGCAAGAAAGATCCCCGTTGGGATCAAAGCGGCAAGAAAGAGATACCAGGGAGACACTCCGCTTCTAAAATGCCTCTTCAATAAAGATTGACCGACAGGATTGGGAGCATTCGCGATCACTGTCAATCCTCCGCCAGCAACGCTACCGCTGACAATGATATACTTGATAGATTCACTCGAATCGGAGAGCAAGCTCGTGAGATATGTAATGGTCGCATTGTCATTAAAGGCCGTCAGGACCATACCAATGGTCATCATGTAGAATAGGTTGACATTTTCTAACAAGGGGGTGATCCACCACCCCTGCAATCCTCCATGGATCACAATTCCCGCAAGGAACATTCCGACGAGAAGTGGGCGTTTGATGTTCAAAGGTGACTGATACCATTGCGTCGCCTTGTGGAAACCTAAAAACATCAAAAAAGATCCTATAGTGATCTCAGGATAATGAGCATTAAAAACAACCCAAAACATGAGAAAAACATGGACAATGGACATCCAAAACGGAATGGGGCCTTTTTTATCTTCATATTCTTCTAGGAAAACTGTCCGTTTCTGCATCCCTTTTAGTTCTTTACGGAAGAACCACCAATAAAGTCCGTTGGCCAAGATGATCCCTATTATAACTTTCCACCCAAACATTGAGAACATGCTAGACGAGGTCCAATTCCATAAACGTGCGACAATCAAGACGGGGGGTGAAGCAAAGTTTGTAAGCAATCCTCCAACGGAAATATTAACGAAGAGCAATCCAAGAGTCGCATAAGAAAGCGCTCTTGAAGGCTTTAAAGCATAAAACCTGCGTTCTAAAACAACTGCGCACAGTGTCATCGCTCCTACTTCTGTGATAAACGACCCCAATAAGGGGCCTAAAGTCAATATTGTAATCCACCAAGAGGCCACTGTGTTTCCCAATAATTGTGAGACCGCATGAACTCCATATTCGGCAAGCTTTACGATAGGGCGCGTGGAAGCTAAGGTCATGATCACTACAACGAAAATAGGCTCAATGAAAGATCTTCCCTCTAAATAATTGATCGCTATCCCCCAATCGTAAAACCAAAAGATCACAATCAAAAGAGGAACAACCCACAATCCAAAAATAATCTCCACTTCTCCTAAAAAACTGAGAATTTCAGCCCAGAAACTTTTTCCTTGAGGCAATCCTTTCAGCCGCTGTCGTTCAGCGTTCTTATGGGCGACTTTTTCTGCAAGATGCGTAAAAAAATTGGCGAAAAGCGTATGGACGACAGCGGCGAAGAATATAGCAGTTGTTAAGATACGGAATGGGGTCATCAAAGCTGCTTCATGTTGGAATACTTCATTCATAATTCGCTTCGCACCCAATCAGTAAATTTAATGATCTTAGCTCCTTTTTCCCTCATAGTGCCAAAAGCTTCTTGCACGTCTCCCTCTTGAAGATTAATCCCGCGGCAAGCGTCTTCAACAACAATTACCTTATAGCCAAGATCAATTGCATCAATTACAGAATAAAGAACGCAGTAGTCTGTTGCAAGCCCAACAATTGCGACCTCATCTACTTCATTGGAGCGTAAATGTTCATCAAGGCCTGTTGACTTTCTCCTAGCATTATCGAAAAACGCACTGTAGCTGTCTATCCAAGGATCAGTCCCCTTGTAGAAAATGCTTTCAATCGCATCCTTATTCAGTCCAGGAGCAAGCTCTGCTCCTTTTGTGTTGCGCACACAATGCACCGGCCAAAGGATCTGGAGAATTCCACGGACATCAACAATTTCACCGATATTCTTCCCGGGATGGTTGACCACAAAACTTGTATGATTTTGCGGATGCCAGTCTTGAGTGGCTACAATCAAGTTAAAATGAGGGATCATGCGATTGATAATCGGAATGATCTGCTCACCCTGAGGAACGCCCAAAGACCCTCCAGGCAAAAAATCATTTTGTACATCGACAATGATCAACGCGCGCATTTAAGAACTCGTTTTACGTTTGATGCCTTCTATCATGTTCAACTTATTAACAAAAAGGGTATGCTCTAATCCATAAAAATACCGTTGTGGATAGAGGAAACGACGCATTCCCGGCTGAAAATGCTCCAATTGTTCCTTGACTCTCTTCTGAATTTGGGGCAAAGAAGGATGTTGGTATACGTTCTTACCTGAACGCAAGATTGGCACCAAGAGGTCCTCAAAGGCCATATTTTCATCAATTGTCTTTTGATAATGGGGTTCGTACGTATCGACAATCGTCATGGGGGTTGGGATCGGGCTATAGACATCATACGCTGCATCGGCAACAACAAGTCCAGACTTATCAAAAAAACGGCGTACTTGTAGAATTCCTGGATTGGTCATCTTGATCATCTGTTCTGAAAGCTTAACACGGTATTGCCACTGCTTGTCATCGCCTTGTACGGCAGATAATTTATACACGCCATCAAGGGCCGGCTGGTCTTTTGCCGTAACCAAGTTCGTACCCACTCCCCAAATGTCTATCTGAGCTCCCTGCCGTTTGAGATCGTTAATGATATACTCATCAAGCTCATTGCTCGCCATAATCTTTGCATTAGGAAATCCCTCTTCATCTAAAAGCTTGCGGATCTGGATGCTCAAATAAGCAAGGTCTCCAGAATCAAGTCGCACGCCTAACATTTCAGCTCCCAAAGCAGAGCGTTTCTTGACGACATCGATTGCTTTACGCACTCCACGAAGGGTGTCGTAGGTGTCTACCAAGAATATACAGTTTTGCGGCATCACTTCCGCAAATGCATCAAATGCGTCTTTTTCTTCATCAAAGGCCATAATCCAGCTATGGGCATGCGTTCCCTTCACAGGGATCCCGAAAATTTCTCCTGCCAGTACGTTAGATGTCGATTCACAACCGCCAATATATGCTGCACGCGCAGCAGACAGCGCTCCATCGATACCTTGAGCGCGACGGAGCCCAAATTCAACGACGGGATCTGGTTTTGCTGCCCAACAAATTCTGGAAGCTTTTGTTGCAATGAGTGTTTGAAAGTTTATGATATTGAGAAATGGGCTCTCGAGCAATTGGGCTTCAATGATAGGGCCTTCGACACGTAGAATCGGCTCATATGGGAAAACGGGAGTCCCTTCCGGCATTGCGTCAATATCACAAGTTATCCTTAAAGTGCTCAAATAGTCTAAGAATGCGTGTTCAAACATCACCTTCCCGTCAGGATGTTTCAAAGTGGCCAGGAATGCCAGATCACTGCTTGAAAAATGAAAATTGCGCACATATTCCATTGCGATTTCAAGTCCCGCAGAAATCGCGAACTCCCCTCCAAAGGGACGCCTGCGAAAGAATAAATGGAAAGCAGCCCTCGTCTTTGTCATGCCTCTCTTCCAAAAGCCGTAGGCCATCGTCAAATGGTAAAGATCTACGAGTAGGCCCAAAGAGTGGCCATAGATGGAAGATAAATATCCCTCTTTATGCACTCTTTCCATCCTTCATAAGGTTCGCCTTTTTTTCTTCTAGAAGTTCTATTTGTTTCTGCAACTCAGCAATCATCTTCAAATGCAACTCTTCATCATAATAAGCCCGACGCGCTTCATCAAATCTGTTTGCTTCGAACTGCCAGCGGTCCGCATTATTTTTATCATGAGCGGCTTGAGAGCGATGTTTGAGTTGCTGATGCCTTAAAGCCTCAATTTGATTGTCTATATCTAAAAGAGCATCTGCCCCATCCGCAAAAAGAGGACCACAGAAAAAGACAATCACTAACGTCTTAACGAACAATGACTTAAACATAAACCCCTCATTTGTTGCTGTGTTTGATTGATTGCTGTAAAATGAGATAATTATTGTAGCATAGCACCATGCGTTTTTTTAAAGGCCTGATTTTAGTAATCATCTTTTTTTTCCATGTCCCGACATGGGCAGCTTCCCTTATTTTGAAACACAAAATGAGTGAAGCGCACGTAGGCGACTATATCGTTGTACGGCAAGAAAAGACGTACTCTCTCCTTAACGTGTTGTTTGTGGATACAAACAGAATTGTTCTTGAAGAGATCTCAACAGCGGAAAATAAGGGCTCTTGGAAAGAATGGATGCAAAATGGATCTCCTGGAGCTACCGCATGGTTGGTCTATGAGATCGATACAGAGAATCATCGACTTATAGAATGTTTTTCTCCAGCTGAACGGCGATGGGTATTCCTCGATCCTTCCACCCAATTTTTTCCAAAATTGCTCAGCCTTTCCTTTGACAAGATCCCTGATTCTAATAGACGTAAAATTGGCCCCGCCCCTGCCCAGGGTGAAAAAGACCATCGTAAAACCTGGAATCCAAAGATTTCTCTAGAAGGACAACTGATCGCCGGTCCTTCTGCAACGGCTTATTGCGCACAATGGCCTGAAGACACAACGAGGCTTGCTGGCTGTAAGATTGAGTTATATTTTGATGAAGGGAGAAAAGGGTTCCCTTTCCCAATTTGGATTGAAGCCTCCAATGGACATTATTCCGCGAAAATGCAAGTGGTTGACTCAGGCTCTAACATGCCTTCTAACTTCCATGGATCTATCCCTCATCGCCCACCTGTGTTTCTCGCCCCTCCAAAATCTCAGAATAATACACTAACCCTATCTGTGAACCTTCCCCGTGAGGACGACACACTATCCGTTTGCGCTATCCCAATCGATGCCCCATCTCTAAAGCCAATCCCCATCCCTTTCGCCCTTTCACTTGCATCAGATAAAAAAGAAGCTGAGCTTATCTTTGAACTTGGCAAACTACACTCTCTTCTGGAGAAAAATCTCAAATATCGTTTCATAATTACTGTTGAAGAATACCCCGACGTCTTTGCCGAGAGCCCGTTTGTGTTCAATCCTTAAATAGCATTCTGACAAGTTTTAGCTTAATGCTGATTGACAAGCCGTGGAAAGATACACGGGCTAGACTTGTTCTGTATAATTTCCACGAGAATTTCAAATTAATTATTTACATAATACTTCCTTAATTTGAGAATTTTTGGCGAATTTTCTTTTGGTTTGTTGGGGGTAATATACGAAAGTTGATATAACCCCCAACAAACCAAAAGAAATTTCGCTCAAAAAGTCCAAAAAATCGACAGAATCTGAATCCGTTAACAGTCTCTAAGGGCTTGTGACTTGCAGACACTCTCTAAAGCGTTTTAAATCAACAATTAACCAAAAACACTCTAATCATTAAATTAATTTATATATTGACTTTGAATTAATTTATCTATAAAATTAATCAATATAATTAAATAAATTATAGGCAATAATATCATGTCAGTTCAATTTTTCTCTTCTCATAATTCTTCAAAAGAAGTTCAAAAAGCTTTAGAGGGCTATTTCGACCGAAGCGCTCCCAAAAAAACAGTCAAATTCTCCTACATATCTCCCAATGACTATGGAAGAGAAATTAAAAAACTGATGTACTGCAAACCAGAAGCTAATTTCAGCCAAAACTCTCATCGGGACCTTAGCCAGATAGCCAAAATCGAAAACTTCACACTAGTTGAGTCTACCACAGTATATTCAGTACGCGATGTCAAATTAACACGGACTGATGGAATCATTATACAAGCGAGTACTTCTGGGAAATTAATAGAGTCAATCAGGAGATGTACAAAACGCTCATTTTTTCTTAAAAATCATTCCGCTGTTTTAACTAAAAGCCCTGCCTTAAAGAACAGTGCATTAGGAAACATCGCGGCGAATAAACTCCAAAGAAACGTATGGGATCAAGCAAAATCCGGTCAGGTTACAGAATCAAGGATGTACTATGAAGGAGGAGCTGTTTTTCAACTCACAAATGCTGAAGGAAAACAAAAAATACTCGTAGGCGAAGATCTCATAACCATCACACACCAGGCCTTACGACAGGACCAGTTCTTCAAAAAACCGGCAAAAAATTCTGCTGCTTACTTGAATGAGACTCTGATCTTCAAAGGACAAGATGCAATTAGCAAAATGTATTTGTCCGGAATGATTCCTGCAAAAATCGATGAGCTCGCTGAAGAACTTAAAGCTGATCCAAATAACGAATTATTTCTATCAATTCTAAATGAAATGCTTGTAATGGGATTGATCAACAAAATCGATCTTTCTACCGAAGAAGCTAAATCGTCAGCGTTCGAAATGGCTGCAAATTATTATGGACAACGTCGATTTGTTAAAGAAGTTCTCATTCCAAGCGAACTTCAATGCCCTGACATTGTCGAAGTTCCACATACTGCGTATCATCTAGATATCTTAATGACTCCTGGGCCCAATGGCAGTATCTTTGTACAAGACTATGAGGAAACCTCAAAACTCTTAAAAATGATCCAATCGAATGCATCCGCCTTAAATCTTACCAAACAAGACTTAACTATTTTAGATGGTTTTATAGATGAATCTGCCGTCCTTCAAAAAGAGCTGGGCGAATTGATGCAGAAAAACAAAAAAATACTTGAAGATTCTGGTTTTCATGTAATTAAAACCCCAGGCGCATTTTTCAGTTCAAAAACCGAAAAAAAGACATACAATGGCAAAACGGAAGAATTCGCAGAGAATGTAAACTTCCTTAACTGCATTTCTGGATACTCAAAAACCACTGGTCATCATTACATGGCGATTCCAGGGACATCTATTGGGGACAACTTAGGAAAAGTTTTAATGGATGCCTATGTGGAATTTCTCAACAAAAACTGCGACAATCTTGCAGTTTACTTCATAGGCAAAGATGCCAACAATCCGGATAATTACAAAGAGGTTATGGACAACTTTAATCGCCTCACGGCAAAGCTCGGTCCTCATTGCTTAAGCTTTGAACTTGCAACAGCATCTGTGACAATTTAGTCTCAAGCGCTCCGGAACTTCTAGCTAATTATGGCTGAATTTTCCGGAGCTATGGGTATGCTCGGTCAAAAAATTTAGACCGATGTTGGATAGGAATAAATAGCACGTAAAGGCAAATGGTCTGAAGGGGCACTTTGAGCATTAGTCGCAATGTGCTCGATCTCTGTTGCAAAGACGGAAAGCCCAGGAGCCGCTGTTGATTTTTTCACAAGTTGGTAATCGTAGCGGACAACGTTGGCCTCTCGAGGGCCTTGAGACCAATCAAGAGTACCCCATGCAACTTTAGGATTGGGCTCTACAATCTTCTCTCCGTGCTTCACCCCATAAAACAACCTTTCTAAGTGCTCTTTGATGAGAAAGACAATTTTATTAGCTTGAGGCCCATTGTAAGAACTCGCTGTAGGCTCGATCAACTTCGAATTTTCAGCATTAAGAAAACGAGGGCTTCCTTTTAACCTTTCTCCAGTAACTGCGTCATGGTCATGAGCAAATGCATCAATGAAATGCTTATTTATGAACGAAAGAGTCTTCTGTTCTAGATTATTGCGTTTGCCATTGATATTGAGTTCGGAAACATTGAGATCGCCCATTAAAAAATCGCCAACTTTTTTACGGCCACTTTTTTCTCTGCTAACATCTTTTTGGTTATCTTCTTCCATCCATTTTACAATATTCTCGAGCTGCTGTTGCCGTACTGCCGCACGTTGTATGCCATGGAGAGCTTGAAGGTGCGTATTGTAAATGTTAGCAAAGAAATGCTTGCCCAATTGCACACGAACACTTAAAAGTCCTCTCGTAGATAATGTTTCTGGACCAATAAGGTCGTTAAAGCGTCGGAAAGAGACTTCTTCAATTGGATATTTGCTTGCAATAAGCATCCCACTAGATAAGCCTAAAGCATGAGGTGCCACATTGTGGATGGTATAAGGATATTGCTTTTTGATTTCTTCGCACAAAGTCTGGGTAGCGTTCTGGTGAAATGCTTCTTGAAAACAAATGACATCTGGACACTCTTTTTCCTCCAAAAGATGACGTGCTATTTCTTTTGCCCTTTCCACAGGCGGCCTTAAATCCCCTACAATCGATGTCGATTCATAGGTAAATCCTAGATTATAAGTTCTAACATCTAATCGCCCTTTAAAATCTAAAAAAGGAGCAGTTTCTTTAGAAGTGTCAATCGCTGAAATATAGGGCCGTTGAGAGTGCCCATAGAGGTAAAAAGGGAGGGCCGCTCCCAACGCGAAAATTGCAAAAGGCATTAATAGAATGCACGCAGCCGCGCTGGCCCCTCGGACCCCAAGATTTTTGAGAATATTGCCTTTATTTTCTCCGGGCATTGGTTGAACCGTTCTGCCAAGAAATTGAAGAGACTTTCTCCATGGGTATAAAAGCGTATTTCGAGCAAAAAAATATACAGCGGCGTCTTTAGCATGTGCTGGAAGATGGGTCGAATACTTCGTTTGTGGTTTCAGCTTTTCAAATGAGGCACAATAATGTTCCTCCCTCCCCTTGTGCCAAAGCGCTGCCTTCTCTGGAAAATCTTTAATTGACATATCACACCTTAAAAAGACATTAATTACTAATGTTATTTTGCAATGATTATAACATTTTAAGTTAAATTATAAAAGCCTTGTTTTTTAAACAACAATACATTGAATTAATTACGTCATAAAAAGTTTTGCATCGCTGACAACATACCAGCTATATAACCTTGACCTAGAGTTGGAGTCAGTATAAACTTCTTCAACTACCAACCTGCTACGCAAATAAGTGGCAAAGAGCGCTAGCGAGGTAAAGCAAAATCGATTTGGCAAAGCCGCAGCAAGCTATTTGCCACTTATTTGCGTAGCGGGTTAGTAATTATTAGGTAAAAAAATATGTTCCAAAATCGCGTTTTGCAAAAAGCTAAAAAAACTCTTATTCATTTTTATCGACTCTTCAAGCGATGCGGCAAAAGCTTATCTAAGGAAGAGCAGCAAGCTTTTAAATCGCAGCTGTCTTCCCTGCAAGCCGCAATCATAGCCTCCGATCCCATCAAAGCTGAATCCGAATCTGTGAAAGTACAGAATGCTTCCAAGTCCCTCAAAAAAAGCTTCTCTTATCATGTTATTGAGCTTATATCGGCCCTTGCATTTGCACTTATCGTGGCCTTTGCTGTACGCCAAATGTGGTTTGAATTTTACGAGATCCCCACAGGTTCTATGCGGCCAACACTGAAAGAAAAAGATCGTCTCATGGTCTCTAAGACGTCGTTTGGAGTCAACCTCCCCTTCACAACCGATCACATCCTCTTTGAACCAGAGTTAGTACAGCGCTCCGGTATTTTCATCTTTACTGGTGAAAATATGGACATCCGCGATGTTGATACAATGTATTTTTATCTGTTTCCTGGAAAGAAGCAATACATCAAACGCTTGATGGGCAAACCAGGTGATACGCTCTATTTTTACGGTGGTAAAATCTATGGGATCGATGCACAAGGAAATGACATCACAGAACAATTGAACCTTTCTCAGCTCAAGCGCATCGACCATGTTCCTTTTATTTATTTTGAAGGCAAGACAGCCCTACCTCCTTCTCCTGAAGGGGGAATATACACATCAGCCATCATTTCCCAGATGAATATGCCCATAGCAAGGTTGAACTGGAGCCCGTATTCTGGAATCCGCGGTTCAATCATTTCCGATAACAATATTCCCGCTTTACAAAATGCTGATTACGGCGACCTTTGGGGAATAAATAATTTTGCCATGGCTAGACTTCTCACAAAAGACCAAGTCAGGTCTTTGACTGACACTAATCCTGATGCTTTGGAAAACGCGACTCTATATCTCGAATTAAGGCACCACCCAAGCTTTCATGGGGCCCATCTTGCGATGGATGACCGGGGACGTTTCCGTCCTGTCCTCGGTGTTAGCACTAGTATTGTCCCTCTCCAAATCGATCAACTGCACACGTTGTTTGCAAACCTTTATACAGCTCGTTTTTATGTGAAGGATGGTGTGGCCTTCAGATACGGTTCTCATTATAAGAATCCCTCAGCTTCCCGCTTTCTCCCCAGACTTCCTGGGATTCCAGATGGTTGTTATGAGTTTTACTATGGCAAAGCATATTCTGTGGGTTGGCAAGGAATCTCTTTTGAATTACCAGCAGATCATCCCCTTTGCAAGTTTGATGTATCCAGGCTAGGCCAGTTGTTCAACTTAGGAATTGAGTTCGATACCCATTTTGCACCTCAGACTAAAAATCAATCGTGGTATCCTTCTCGCTTTGCCTATTTCTTGAATGGAGACTTATATGTTATGGGAGGACCTTTATTATCAAAAACTGACCCCACTCTGCAAGCTTTTGTCGACAGAGAAAGGGGCAAGGTAGGAAACAAAGACTTCTTCCCATTTATCGATAAAGGACCACCCCTTAAAAGCGATGGTAAGCTCGACAAGGAATTCATTAATTTATATGGGATCCGTATTCCAGAAAAGAGCTACCTGGCACTAGGCGATAACTATGCAATGAGCGCTGATAGCCGTGATTTCGGGTTTGTGCCTCAGGGTAATATCCGAGGCGCCCCAGAATTTATTTTCTGGCCTCCAGGAAATCGATTCGGGTATCCCGAGCAACCACCGTATCCGACATTCAACTTCCCGCGTACATGCATTTGGATGTCAGTTATAGTGGTCTGCATTGTTGGATGGACTTGGCATCGTCGTCGCACGCGCCTTCCACTCAAAGACCTTTAAAAAATTGAATATAATTTCCATCAGCTCAGAGTTAGGTACTTCTCTACATTCTCTGTGCCGATGGAATTCTCTTAATTTTTCACTATGCTTTGGCAATTGAGATTTTAGTGGGTTCGCCATTGAGGTCCAAACTCTCCCCATCATTTGCTTCAAACTGCACTATCACCGCAAGCACATCGTTACAGATATAATCGCGATGATGAGCAAATGCCCGCTTGACCCTGTCTGTTGTCTCTAAGTGCACAGTGATCCTATCTGTAACGGCATAACCACCCTCACGGCGCATGGTATTGATTTTATTTACGAGCTCTCTAGCAAGACCTTCAATTAAGAGCTCATCATTAAGTTGGGTCTGAAGTACAATAGTGATTCCTTCAGGCGTCGTTTGGGCAACTGTCCCTTCTTTTACAGAACGTTCCACCTGGATATCCTCAGAAGTTAGGGTCCAGCTCTCTGCATCTACAGTCAGGGAAAGAGTGCCTCCTTGTATCAAGGAACGTAAAGATTGCTGAGATAGGTCTTGGATCTTCTTCTGTACCGCCTGCATTGACTTGCCAACCTTCTTTCCTAACAGACGGAAATTGGGCTTCGGTGAAAGACGGACAAAGATCTCTTCATCAGAATGGAAAATAACCTCTTTAACATTTAATTCGTCCGCGATCAAATGCGCCTGTCTCTTTAATGCTGCAAGCGATGCAGCATCGCCACTGACAATATCAGCGCGTGCTAGTGGTTGGCGCACTTTGATTTTGTGCTCTTTACGCAAAGCATGTCCGCTGCTGACAGCTGCTTGAACTAGCGCCATTTCATTTTCAAGCTGTTGGTCGCGCAAAGAATCGTTTGCTACAGGATAGTCACAGAGATGAACAGATTCCCGCTCTCCTTGAGAACGCAGCTGTTGATATATGTCTTCTGTCATAAAAGGAATGATTGGGGCAGCTGTTTGCACAAGAGTTTTAAGAGCATAATAGAGGGTCTCAAATGCCTGCTGTCGATCAGCAGATTCTTCTTCAGACCAGAACCGGGAGCGATTGCGGCGGATATACCAATTTGTCAACTGCTCTACAAAGACGAGAATCGGCGCTGTGGCGCCATTCATGTCATATGCATCAAGGGCTGCCGTGACATCACTTACAAGTTTTTGGGTCACCGAAACAAGCCAACGGTCGATATCGGCTTCCTTTTTACCTAATGGTGCACCATGTGGATGCCATTTATAGATCTTGGAATATGTCGCTAAAAAGACATAAGAATTCCAAAGAGGGATTAATGCTTGACGGACAATGAGCTCACACCCTTTTTCAGAAAAGCGGAGATCTTCAGCTTTGACGGCAGGACTGCTAAGCAAGTAAAGACGGACTGCATCTGCACCATAGCGTTGGAGCATCAGTTCAGGATCAGGATAGTTCTTTAGGCGTTTCGACATCTTGGCGCCATCTTCAGCCAAAATGATCCCATTGACGATCACATTCTTAAAAGCAGGCTTATCAAATAGTGCTGCTGCAAGAACAGTCAGTGTGTAGAACCAGCCTCGTGTTTGATCAAGCCCTTCGGCGATGAAGTCGGCTGGGAACGCATTCATCGTTTGTTCTTGATTTTCAAAGGGGTAGTGGTTTTGGGCATAAGGCATAGAGCCCGATTCAAACCAACAATCGAATACTTCAGGGATCCGCTTGAAGACCTTCCCATTTTCTTCAAATGTCAGATCATCGATGAAATGGCGGTGTAAGTCGGTGACCTTGACGCCGGTACGCTGTTCAAGCTCGGCGATGCTAGAAATGACGATCACTTCGCCATCACTGCTTCTCCAGATTGGGATTGGAGTTCCCCAGTAACGGTTGCGAGAGATCGCCCAATCACGGGCACTCTCCAGCCATTTACCAAAGCGGCCATGCTTGACATGTTCTGGGACCCAATGAATTTGGTCATTGCACGCCAGCATCTTGTCTTTAATTTTTTCTACCGCCACAAACCATGTGCGCACAGCTTTATAGATCAATGGGGAATCAGAGCGCCAGCAGAATGGGTAACGATGGTGGATCTGTCCATGGGAGAAGATCTTGTGTTCTTGCTTGAGGCGCTTGATAATTTCTTTATCAGCGTCTTTGACAAACTGACCAGCATAATCAGGGACCTCATCGGTAAATTTACCGTTTTGGTCGACGGGACAGACCGGTTCTATCCCCTCTCTTGAGCAAGCGAAAAAGTCCATTTCCCCAAACGCTGGGGCAGCATGGACAATCCCGGTACCGTCTTCTGTAGAGACTCCTTCATCGCCGATGACGCGGAATGCTTGTGATTGTTTATCTTGGGCATAATACGGAAAAAGGGGCTCGTATTTTTTCCCAAACAAATCCTTGCCAAGGCAATTTTTTTCAACGGTGTATGCCGCAGGGTCTTTGAATACAGAAGCAATACGCGCTTTTGCTAAAATGTACTGATGTCCTGTTGCATGTTCTTTGAGACAGACATACTCAATCTCAGGGCCTACGATCAGCGCTAAGTTTGAAGGGAGTGTCCAAGGCGTCGTCGTCCAGACTAGAAAAAAAAGGTTGTCATTGCCTACGACAGGAAACTTAACATAAAGGGAAGGATCATCGACATCTTTGTAGTTCAAATTTGCTTCAAAGTTCGAAAGAGGCGTACCTAACTTGGCAGAAAATGGCATGACTTTGAACCCTTCATAGACCAGGCCTCGGGCAAAAAGCTGTCCGAAAGCCCACCAGACCGATTCCATAAAAGGAGGGTCCATCGTCTTCCACGTCTTGGAGAAATCCACCCAGCGCCCCATGCGTTCAACAGTCTTTTCCCATTCATCCGTGTAGCGTAGGACGATCTTGCGGCATTCTTCGTTAAATCTGCCGACCCCGAAATTCTCAATAGAAGGGGCACCTGAGAGCTCTTGGGCCTTCTCGATCTCGTTCTCAATAGGGAGCCCATGGCAGTCCCAGCCAAAACGGCGCGGCACATAGAACCCTTTCATCGTTTTGTAGCGAGGGATGACGTCTTTGAGAGTACCCGCAAGCAAATGGCCATAGTGAGGCAACCCCGTAGCAAATGGGGGGCCATCATAAAAAGAGAATAAGGGGGATGATTTGCGCTGGTCTACAGATTGGAGGAAGATCTTTGAATCCCTCCAAAATTGCAACGTTAATTCCTCCCTTTGGGGAAAAGAAGCATTTGGCGGCACTTCGAACATAGAACCCTCTAAGGCTTAAGAGGGGTTATAATACACCAATTGAGAGCAAGAAACAACCCCCGAATTATCCCTTCAATTTGACCTATACAACCGGATCCAGTATAATAGTAGGTGGGGGTGTAAAGGTTTCGACTTGGGTATAAAGTAAGAGTGGCATGCGGAGGTTTATCGGTTGGCCTCCTTAAAAGCCGATAAAAAACATAAACGACAATACAGTAGAATCTGAATTGTTGGCTGCTTAAGGCTTAACCGCCTTAGTGGTCCGATAGCCTAGTGCCCGACCAAGAGCATTAGAACTATTGTCATAAACCTTGGTATGGGCATCCCCTTTCGCTTCTTTGGGGGGATGCCCGAGATCACAAGAAGCACGTTAGCTTGCAGCGGGGCGTCTTCTTTCCAAGCTAACGCAAATTTGAAGGCGATAAGCATGTAGTCATTTTTATAGAGTACGCTAAGGACGAGAGTTCGATTCTCTCCACCTCCATCTCATTAAGGCTGCAGTTTAACAACTGAAGCCTTTTGTCTTTAGTGACATACAAGAAATTCACACCAATAATCCCGCTGTGTAAAGCTCAATTACGCAGTATTTACGCGCTTGACTGGTTGAAACTGCAGTAAAAACCATTTAATCTTTTACTCTTTCTCGATACACTCTCCGCTTTTCAAACAATCAATGAAGCAAAGATCATTGAATCGCTCCCTGATGAGTTAAAAGGTCTTTACCAAGCATTGAGCAAGTTGAACAGGAGCTGGAGACTAGATTATGATTGAAGCGAACAAGCAGTTATGAAAAATACTCACCCCAAAAAGTTTGCACTGATTGGTCTTCCTGGGAGCGGCAAGTCTACGTTTGCCGCTAAGCTTGGTGAAATTTTAGATATTCCGGTTCACCACCTGGACAGACATATGTTTGAGCCTGGCGGGAAGAAGAGAGATAAGCAGGAATTCATAGAAATTCAAAAGGCTATGCTGGATGAGGAAGCCTGGGTGGTGGAAGGGTGCTCATTTTCCACTTTTGAAATGAGATTCGCTAGGGCTGATGTTCTAATATATTTCCACTTTTCCCGACTTGTCTGTTTCTGGAGGTTTTTCAAAAGGTTGTTTAACTACAAAAAAGACTTTGGAGGTTTACGAGCCATCAACTGGGAACTCTTAAAATACACTTGGAACTTTGATAAAGAAAAAAGAACCCGAATCGAAGAACTCAGAGAAAAATATCCTCAGACTGATTTTCTTATCTTCAGAAGCCAAAAAGATGCCGATCTTTTCTTAAGACAGAGTTCTGGTTGTCAGCAAACTCTATAAAAGGTGTCACTCTAAAAAAAAGAATTGGATATTCTTTTTAGTCTGTCAATTGTCCAAATCTTAATCTTAAGAGCCTGTTCAAGAAATACTGGTCATTAGTGCAACACTGCATAAGTTGGAATGTATTGTCGTTGCTATGTCAACTAGAGGACAACATAGAATGGTCAAATCGGGGTGATGATAAAATGCGCTAGTTTGAGGTCCAAGATCAAATAGGCTGGGATCTTTGCTATGAAGGAAAATTTTCTTATTATTTCCCAATGCATATCCAAGTTCAAGATGGGTTCCTTTGCCCGATTGCTTTGTAATACTCTGCGATGATTTCTGCTGTATTCATAAACCCTCCCTATTTTACTTAGGCTCAACACCAACATATACGTCTAAAACAATCTTTTGGTGATCTGCCGCTCTTTCGTCATAAATTTCAAAGTCTGTTTTGTAGCAGCGCTTTCCGCCCAGCTCCTTAGAAGACATATCCCAAATTTCCTTCCAAGCATTTACAATCACATCAGGCATAGGCGCAGGACCCGTCGTAAATTTCACATACCGTTGGCTCGGAATCACGAGTTTCTGGAATCCTTCTGGCAAAGGATGGTCAAACGACGAAACTTCTTCCCCAATAAAATACGTATAAGCCCCTTTATAATCGGTTTCATAATCCGTGTAGGCACAGAATGTTGTCCCAGGCTTTTTTCGATTTGGAATCTTTTCAAAAAGAGACCCATGAAAATACTTCTTTACGCATGGGAAAATCTTTCCCTTCATTTTATCCAGCTCTTGTTCATTACTTGTCCGCACACAAATACCAATCAGCTTGATTTCTGGCCTTGAGACCGACTCTCTTTGCATTTCTTGCTCACTATTTTTTCCATATTTGATCCAATGAAGTTTTCCTCTGCTATCAAACAACTACAAAGTAGCTGCAAAAATAAATAACCAACCCATCTCGATCTCATCCAATACGCTCCATTATATCTCATTTAAGACAACTGACTGTTGCCCAATTGCAAAATCCAGGAATCCATTGACTCTACCCACTACGCTTAGTTTCCTTTTTCTTTTTTTACCCTTTTTATTTTCTGGGCTGGGATTGCGCTCAATTCAGCTTCAATTTCATCGATAGTTGGCAGCTGCCCTTTGAGTTTTTTAGGCAATGAGGAAACGATTTTTGTTTCATACTCAGCCACGCCCATCGGCTTGTGAATATCTCGCAGTGCGTACTCCGCAATGAAATTATCCTTTCTCTTGCAAATCAGAATGCCAATCGTTGGATTGTCTGCAGGTTTCCTCATAAGATCGTCGACTGCTGATAAGTAAAAGTTCATTTTTCCAGCAAACTCAGGCTTAAAGTCCACCGCCTTCAGTTCAATCACAACAAAACACCTAAGGTTCAAATGATAGAACAAAAGATCGATATAGAAGTCTTTCTTGCCCACCACTAGATTCACCTGTCTTCCAACAAAGGAAAATCCCTGGCCTAACGCACATAAGAACTTCTCAACATGGGCGAGCAATCCATCTTCTAGGTCCTTTTCCACATGCTCTCTAGCCAGCTCGAGAAAATCAAAATTATAAGGGTCCTTTAGGGTGTCATGAGCTAATTTAGAATGTGGGCTAGGCAATCTATCGTGAAAATTGGTAATCGCTTTGCCGTGTCTTTGATAAGTTCTTATTTTAATAGAATCCATCAATGCATTGCGGGACCAGCCCTCTTGAATGACCATATTGGCATACCAAAGGCGCTCCTCCAAAGACTTAACCCCTTCAAATATAGCTATGTTATGGCCCCAAGGGATATTGAAAATAGGTAGCTCTTCTAATTTACCCACAGCTTGTGGGTAAATTGAATATGCTAGGTAAAATGCCCTCATCCTTCCCATGTTTGTCCTAGAAAAGCCTTCAATCCCAGGAAACTCATTCTGGATGTCTCTTGCGATCCTATCTACGACACCCGAACCCCAACCGTCTTTTTCTTTTCTTTCGACAATTTCTTTGCCTATTTCCCAGTACAAACGAATAAGCTCCCGATTCACCGCTAACGCGGCTTTGAACTGAGCAGATCGTATCTTCTTCTTAAGCTCGGTCACAAACTTGGCATAGTCGGCAGCTGTGACGTCTTGCTTTTTGGAAACGGTATTTTTGCTTTTTGCCATTTGCAAGTTCTCTCTTGATTGCCAAGCGCAGTTTGCGACCACAGGAATCACGGCAGAATAGCACTAACTAGAGAAAAACAAAATAGTTTTAGGCCAGTTTTGTCTCGTCTAATGCGTAAAATTTGCGTAAATTAATGTAGAGTTTTGTTAGATTTGTCTATAGAAAGTCAGAGTCTAACCGTCCCTGTTCGATTCTCTCCACCTCTACCTCATACTTTTTGAAGCCTTTATTTACCTAATAATTTAGGAATTCGTCTATTACATTGGATGCCAATAATAATACATATAATCATCATGCCATAATTCCAAAACCAGGACTGATGGATTTGTTCATAGCTTAGAAGGTAGCCAGGCAAGGCCATAATAATCATTAAAAACGCCCAAATGCCAGAAAGAATCCTATTGATTTTAAGAAAATTAGGATTGTGCCAATATTTGGAGTTCACCTCTTCTCGTGCATATTGCAAGGTAAATGGCTTGCCTATGAGTAAGGAAAAAATAACGATGGCTGCCAGTGCTGAGTTAATCAGTCTGAATGATCCAATTGGTGATATTTTCACAAATTCAAACAAACCATTGACAAACAAAAAAGCAAATAGAACAACCGATCCCCATGGAAGAATGAATCCTCGGACTAATTCTCTAAAATTGAAAACCCCCATTAGCACCAAAGAACCAACGCTACCGATAAGGATTGACTGTTTAGTTGCGCCATAAAATGCTGCAAAAAATATCCATGGGATGAATGCAGTGAACATGTGACTTTTAATTGAGAGAAATATTTTCTTGAACATATCGACCCTTCACAAGCATGAACGTCTATTAATACTTACGTTTAGCCATTACATAGTATTATACAAAGAAAAACTTCTGACCACATCTTTCCACCTTCATCCCATTTTTTTTGAAGACAGAAAAAACTAGAGACGAGTTTGATTTTCTGCAAGTGCGACAATTGCGATTTACATTACGTCTATTAAGAAATCTCAATTGATGAAAAAAGACTGTACCAGGGCTCAGTAGAATTCTAACAAAGAATCTGAAGGTCAGAAAAGAAGATAGTATTGCAACCCTTGCTCAATCTAAGCGAGGAGACTGTCGCTTGGCAATGTTGTATTCCAGTTTCTTGAGTCTAAAATGACTCCCTAGAAGCCTGTACTAAATGCCCAGGGTTTCTCCAGTTTTGAATGCTATATCCACAACACCCCGTGGTTTAAACAGGTCTACAAATTGTCTATACATCTCTACCCTTTCCGTTTCATCACCCTTAGTCATAAGCAACTCCCGTGCATAAACGGCAATATCTTCTACGATACGTTCATATCGGTAATAGGCAAGGATCGTCATGTTAATTTCGGTCATTCCGTAGCCCTTATAAAATAGTTTTTCATCATCTGGGTTATTCCAAACATTTCCAACACCGCCGCAAAAAAACATAAGATCGCGTTCTTTTGGTGCCATTATAGGTTCATCCCAGTCCACTATGTAGATCCTGTTATGTCCATCTATCAATACATTGCCTGCATGAATATCTGAATGGCAAAGGACGAATTTAGACGATTGTTCCTGAGACTTATGACCTAGTTGCTCAGCACCGTCTACCAGCTGGCGAATTGTCAGCATATTTTCCTTCAAAAACTTTCTTAGCTTTAATCCTGTACTATCGCTAATGGGTTCTGCCTCAATATGAACATAGAGCGACCTAACGGTTTCTCTCCATTTAGGTGAATAAGACTCCCGTCTGATTTCCTTTTGAATTGATAAGGGCACAGCAATCTCATGGACTTGCCTTAACGCTTTGCCAAGTTCAGCCCATTGGTCGTCTGTCAGATTACGGCTGAACCCATCTTGTCCTTCGATAAATGGGTACACTATAAGAGTAAAATCTCCAATACGCTGAGTTGGCCTACCATGAACTGTCTTGAGAGGAGGGATAACTTCCTTTACTCCTGCAGTTTTTAAAAGTTCAACTACCTCCACACTAATATCATGATTGTGCCCATGTTTTAGTTTTATGAAAAAAGCAGTTTGATCAAGCGTTTGAGCTTTATATACTTCGGCGTTCATATCAGCGCCTATGGGCAGTAAGGTAAGTTTGGTGACTTCAATGCCGTAGTTGGTATTTAGACAACCAATTATGGCTAGATCTGAAAGAGCTTGTTCCATTTTTAACCTGTAATGACTGCTAAAATCTGCATTTTTTTAATAGACAACGGACAAAAATGGACGATGTGGACAAAGAATAGACTAAAGTTGACGAGGGAGATCTTAGAATCTTTTGTCCACGTCGTCCATTCCTAGTCCATTTCGTCTATTTTTGTCTGTCCACCTCCCTTGCTTTCATTCTTGTACGATAAAGGCGTTCTGTAAATCCGCCTTCACGCTGAAAAGCCTCAGCTCGAGCTGCTATTTGTCTGTCTAAAAGAGAACAAGCCACAGCAAGTAAAACAAGTACACCATTCGCAGCACTTTCAGCAAGAGGAGCCTTCTTTTGTTTACTTAACCGATTAACCCATAAAGCAAACTGATCTGCTGTACTCAATCGTTGTCTAACAAGTTCTTGTCGACGAGGATCGGCATAGTCCCAGACATTTAGTTGTCGCTGACGCAAAAAATCTTCATAGTCCAAACGCAACTCTTCAAGACTTGCACGAGCCACATTTGTAAGCTTGAGATCAGTTTTTTTGGATGTCGCGGAAGCTTGGCTGCCTTCGGCTATGTTTTGAACACCGGAACGAGCAGCCTGAACCATCTGATCATGAGTTCGGCTGCGCGCACTTACAGATCGATCGCAAAACCGAACTGTAATATCGAAGATCAAGCGGGCTAGCTGAAATGTTTTCAGTCCTCGATAGCCTCCATGCTTAGGAATTAATTTTTCCATTTTAACATTAAGGTAATGCAATTGTGAACCCTGTAGGAGCCGAAGCTATGTTTGGGGTGAACGTCACACCTTGCACTACAGCATTTTGAACATTGGTGTATTGAGCCACTGGCTGAACGAACTGATATTTCGGGAAAACGGTATAGATATTCCCATTATACTGGATTTGAAAAGGGTTACTGCTTGTTGAAATGACACTCCCTACATTTGTTGGCGATATAGGAGAGCTGGTAAAATTGCCGCTAGAACCTTGGCGATATCCAAAAGATGACCCCACAAAAGTAAATGTAAGATCATAGGGATTTGGATCATCAAATACACCCGTCGGAACAGTATTTACCGGACCTAAAGTAATGATAGAATAGACATTGGCTGAGGCAGGGGTTGTTGCTGGAGGGGTGATGGCACTGCTAAAACCTAAGGTGTCATCAAAATCATATGCATAACATAACCCCAGTGTAGGGAACGGATTGTTAAAGGGAGGGCTTGTAGGAACAATAGCATTTTGATGCAGCAGTTGTGCATAGATATTAAAACCTGGGGCACTCAAGGGCGCCGTGAAGTTATTTGTGTAGTACGTGGGAGTCAGAGTGCCAGAATTTTGAGGTAAATGTGCTTGCAGATTTGCTTCACTTAACGGAGTTGCAGCAGAATCGTATAACCCGGGAACGCCTAAGAGTCCTACTACAAAAGCGCTGGAAAAATAATTGGCCAAAATACCGATATCAACTGCCGGAGTTAAGCCCGTATTGGTCATCGGCGGCGTTCCTGAAAACATATTTTCTATCGTTAAGGCGGATTGATCTAAGGTAACAGTGTAGGTAGGATGTGTCTGTCCTGTAAAAGTAAAAATCGTCCCTGATACTGTTCCTTCATAGATCTCTCCTGTTCCCCCGCCAGCATCTGTTTTTATGAACAATGACGTAGCTCCTGAATAAAACGTAAATATGGTACTTAAATAATTTACGCCATTTCCATTGTTTGTCAGATATCCGCTGGGAAATTCCGGAATTTGGTAGTTAGATTGTGGCTGTGGAACAGGACCTCCATGCTTAGGAGACATGACGCGAAGGTATGTTGTGGGTGTAGTGGGCGAATAAGGGTCTGTATAAAATGGAAGTGCCAAATTTTTCCAGGTGTTGGCTGCAGAAGAGGATGTCATCCCATTGACGATGTTATTGACCAGGGTGTCTCTTGCAATATCAAAACCGACAGGATTCGTCGCAGGGGTGCCCACTCCTCCGATAAATGGCGTTACAACACTTGGTTGGGTGGGATCAAACGTGTAAAAGCCCAATTTGATCGGAAGAGCCAAGCTGTCAACTTGTGTAGTGTCTATTGTAACTGTCCAATCTATATCTCCTGGAGAAGGAGGAACCGCAGCAAGATACGTCACTTCTGCAAAATCGTATAGAACGTTGTAATTCGGATCGAAAAAATTGTTCCCTATAGAAATGCTTGCGGAACCGTTATTTGATATAAAATACAAGGGATTGCCGATGGAAAAATACATTCTATCACTACTTCCAAAAGGAACATAAATTAAATAATCGTGAGGACCTGTGGTTGCATGTGGAAGTGCTGATAGAGGGTACGAAAATTGGCTGGATGCAGAAAAAGTGCTGGTAGTAATGGGTACTGTTGTCATTGCGCCTGGGAACGCACCTGAAAGGGTAAAGAACTGGGTGTTTGCGTTGGGGAGGCCTAAAAAATAGACTTGGTTGTCAGGAATTCCTGTTCCATTGGAAATAACAATCGGGAAGAAACCGCTCACAGGGGATGGAGGAATTGAGCCAGCATTATCTGAAAAAGAAGGGCAGCTCGTACTTATGCCTGCAGAGCAGAGATTTTGTTTTTCTTCTTTAACAAATTCATTATAAAACCCTTCAAGTCGAGTAATAGAAAAAGTATCAGAATCGGCATAGACAACTGTTGAAGAGAAAAGACAGGCAAGCTGAATAGTCAATCTTTTCATAAAGAGATTCTCATTTAATATATTTAAGGTCTGGACTGAATTAAAAAATTTTGTATAAAGACTAACTTAGGACACTAAATCGATTCTAGTTAAATTTTTAAGCGAAAAAAAAAATGAAAAAACTGATCGCATTTCAAGGGTTACTTCTCCTCGCCTGTCAAGCTGGAATATTTGGATCTGACGAGATATCTGCAACGGAAAACCTACAGCCGAACAGAGGTTCATCGTCTTACACCAAAAATTCACGATTGCAGATCGGAGGCAACTACACTTGGGCTAGTATCCAACCGCATGGGCACACCACCTTTCACGGTAGTTTGGGAGGAGCTCAGGGAATGTACGAGTATATCCCAATGAATTCCTTTTATGGAGCAGCAAAATTAGCCTGGCGTCAAGGAACCTTGCACGGTCATGCAGGTAAACGGTCTCTATTATACATTGATGCTCATGAAAGGCTCGGTTATACCTTTTCTTTTTGTGACACTAAATATCTTTTAACTCTTTATTCCGGATTCGGTTTTCGATATTACGGGCAGAAATTTGATCCAAAAGACTCCTCTTCCATTAAATTCAGATACAATGAATTTTATATCCCTTTGGGAGCGATATCTGGGTATAGGGTCAATGACTGTTTTGCTATTGGTTTAGGATTTACATGGATGCCACAAGTGTATCCCACTGTCGCAATCGTCCCACTGAAAGGTGCGCACTGGAATATTACAACCCAGCTAGCCAATTTTTATGTAGAAATGCCGCTCACTGTTACCTTAACGCAAAACAAACGTTTTTCACTTATAATCAATCCACACTACGAATATTGGAAAGATGGACACACTACTGCTAAAACATCGAGCGGAATAAAGCTAGATCTTCCTGGCAACACCTACAATTTTGGCGGAATTGACATTAACCTATCTTATTCTTTCTAATTCTCTAAAACGACTAATAGGCAAGTCATTCCCAAACAAACCCAATCTGGGATATCTTTCTAGCTACAATAACTTGAACAAAGTCACCTTCAACTAGAGGGTTTTCGTTAATGTCTTTTGTGCTCATGATTAATAACCTTGCATTACGATGCAAAAAAAAAGCGGTGAAAACTCACCGCGATTCTAAAAGCTCTATTGCTAAAACCAACCTTAGATGATTGTGACGTCTATAGCTTCAGGACCTTTACGACCTTGACCTTCTACATATTCCACTTTTAGTCCTTCACGCATTGATTCAGCATGACCCTGAATATTATTAGCGTGAACAAAGAGGTCCTTACCGCCGTTATCTGGAGCAATAAAACCAAAACCTTTTTGTGTGTTGAAAAACTTAACCGTACCTTTTGACTTAGCCAAAATAATCTCCATATTTCGCATACTGATGCTTATAATAAGATATGTCTTTAAATAACAGATGTTTCTCGTAATTCGGTTGCTCGAACCTATCCCCATAAAAAGTTTCAGTCGATTTTCAGTTTCTTTAACCTTTTTTAAGCCTCCAAATCAGGGACATATTTTTTGATAATGGCTCGCTGCATTTACACTTCCCCCTTTTTCCTAATTGGATTTTCAAAAGAAATAATATCGAGATTATTAGATTGGCTTGTGAAATAGCCTTCGAACTTGAGAAACATCAATAGGTTTATGGAAATCGAAATCAAAAAAATAAGGCAATTGCCATTGCTGAGTTTTCTCTGCTTGCCTATTAACTGTTTTATCCCAGGGTGGATAGATCCTCATTGCCCGTTTCCCCCCTTTTCCTTCTTTGGACAGAATCCCTTTTTCAACTAATACAGCATTTGGAAAAACAAACTGTCCAAAACACAAAGGAGTACGCACGCTTATAACAAATAGATCAAAAGGATCGGTCATATCATGGGGTATAATGAGCCCACTTTCGCTTCTCTTCCATATCGTGACGAACTGTCCCATTTTAGTGGGAGTGATCTTTGCCACTCTGAACTTGATACGTAGATGGTTCATTTCGAACTCAAAAGCCCCATATTCGCCACTCTCTTTTTCCCTCACGATCTTATCTAGTATCAATCCACTGGGCTCATATGCAAATTTTGCGGCATCCATTAGATCTTGGTGAATATTCTTCTCAACTTGTCTCATTGCATTACCCTAAAAATTGCGAGTAGTAAAATTCTGTTCCTTATTATATTTATATATAGCAATATTTTACTCATACTTTGGTTTTAATATATCACCTAAAACAAGAATAAAGGATGTGCCATGAGCATACAAAATGTAGGAAATAGCAAACATCCAATTTATATCAACCCAAACACAAATAATAAAAGAACATACGACCAATTTGCAATGTCCCACATTACATGGTATAACCCTAACGTTAGCACTGTTACTCAAAATCGCTTCCCAACATTACCTAGCCCATCTTCAACTTTGCCGCATATTACAGACGTACTCAGGACACCGCTCAGTATATTTAACTTTACGGATAGGAGCCCAGAATCTCCTACCTCCCCTGGCTTTGATATGGCTTCGAGAGCGCTCTACAAAATGCCAAATGACGGAGCGATTGAAGCAATCAAAGCCTCTACTAAAGCGGACATGATTTCTTACTATCGTCAAAAAGAATATCAAAAAGCTATTGACACCTTTAACCACGTTCAGCACTTTTTCCCAAATCAAGCTGACCTCCTTACCATCCTCGGAGACTGCTATAATGAACTCGGAGACCTTGAGAATGCCACCAAGAGCTATTTAAGAGCTGTAAATCATGAAAATTCACGGCAAAATAAAGCTGCTTTATCTTTTAAAGCAGCGGAATTGTATGAAAAATTATACAAATTTAAACTTGCACAGGAATACATTATTAAAGCCCTACAATACCTTCCTCAAGATAGCGATGTAAAAATTAAATCAAAAATGATGGAGTTCCAAAGCCTCGTTATAAATAAAATAAAGTCACTGGAAATTCAACAGAATCAACCCCCCCTTCCAATCGTGGAAACCGTTCTTAGAGCCACCCATGAAAGTGAGGCATTAAAGTGCCTAGAAAACGGGATTAAGCTGCTTAATTCGAAACAATTTTCTCACGCACAGATTCAGTTTCAAACTGGTCTTAACAAGAATTATGCTTCTACTGTAATCAAATCTCTTTTGTTGCTTAACATGGGCAATGCTCACTCTGAGCTCGGTCGAAACTATGAAAGCATTTCTGCATATGAAGATGCACTTTTAATTGCCACCAACGAAGATGTTCGAGCAGAAATTGTGTTTCGTTTAGGCGCTGTTCTCATTAAAGAAAAACAATTTGAAGTGGCGCAGTTTCGTTTTGAAGACGCTACTAGGACCCTTTTGAAGATTTCAGGCAACAATAGAGGACTGATATATCTTGGGTTAGCAACGATTTATGATGAAATGAAAAAAAGTCCGGAAGCTCGAGAAGCACTCTCTAAAGGTCTATCTGAAGGAGAAAATCCCATTACAGATGAGATGATTAAGGCAAAACTGTATCTAAATCTTGCTGAAAATTACTTAAGATCAGGTTCAGCCGCGGATATCTCCGAAAGCATTCGGTTGTTAGGGTTGGGGTTGAGCTGCCAAAATATAAATCCAGAATTGCTAGTCGATATGCACACCATGAAGGGCGTTGCACTCGAAAAATCCGCAACACCTAATTTTCTTTTTATGGCCAGCAATGAATATATAGCAGCTCTTAATCTAACTGTTTCTGAAGGAACAAAAGGGGAACTGTGCCTGAAGCTAGCTAACGCACAACAAAAAAATGGCAAAATCAAGGAAGCGATCCAAACCTGTATGCGGGGGCTCAGGTTAATGAATATTCATAATGAGATCAGATCAAAGCTCATGATACTTAAAGGGAAGCTAGTAATCAAAGAGACATATGCAGAGATTCAACAAGCATCCATTCTCCCAGGAGTGTCAAAAGAGACTCTAGAAGACGCAAATAATGCAATTACGCATATGAACAAATGCATTTTTAACATAGCACCCAAGAACCTATCCCCGTAAAATTTTTCGTCGATTGTCATAATTATTTTTGCCGATTTTCGCTTCTTTTTTGAAGATTGTATCGATTTTCAATACTATCCCCAAAAAAAGAAGCGAAAATCGACTGAAGCTTTTTACTGGGCTAGGTTCAAAGTCCCTCGCAACATGAATAACAACAATTAATACACCTTTTGAAAAAAAGAAAAGCATATTTGCTCTATATACTGATTGGATGATTATCCTTTCTCCTATAGACTCACTCTTTAAACATACATAATACTTTTATGGACGAAAACACTCTGTTCCTCCCCCTTATAGCAGATGGAGAAGATAAGTCATCCCCACTTAAAAACCGTATCCGAAAAAACTACCGTCATGTCCGCAAATGGGCTAAGAGGTCAACAACCAATTGCTTTCGCATTTACGACAGGGAAATCCGAGAATATCCATTTGCTATTGACTATTACGATGGGAGGTTCTGCGTCCATTACTTCACTCGCGTGAGGGACAATGAAGAACCACCTAAAGGTCTCTATGATGAGCTAGTCAATGGAATCTGTTCGGTGTTTAATGCAGCGCCAGAGAATATTTATCTACGCACGCGGATCAAAAGAGAAAAGCATGAGCAGTATAAAAAAGCAGGTGACTCCAACGAATTTTTCACTGTTTTAGAGTATGGAGTGAAGTTCAAAGTCAATTTGGTCGATTATTTGGATACCGGTCTCTTTTTGGACCACCGAGAAACCCGCAAGCTCGTGGCATCTGTCGCAAATGGAAAACGGCTGCTTAATCTTTTTGCTTATACCTGCTCTTTCAGCGTTCATGCAGCTTTGGCGGGAGCCGTCTTCACCAAGAGCGTGGACATGTCCAATACCTACACAAGCTGGGGTAGGGATAATTTTATTCTTAATGGGATCCCTTTGAAGAATCATCCTATTATCCGTGAGGACTATCTTAAATTCCTTGAAGATGAACTACGCACACACACGAAATACGACATTATTGTCATTGATCCTCCCACAATATCGCGCTCAAAAAAGATGGATAAGATGTTCGATATCCAAATTGATTACATTCCTCTTATATTAGACGCCTTGCAACTACTATCAAAAGATGGCGTGATCTTCTTTAGCACCAACTCCCGTCAATTCAGATTAGATGCAACTCAATTTGCTGGCTGTACAATTATTGACATATCGAAAAAGACCATCCCTGTGGATTTCCATGATCCAAAGATCCATAGATGTTGGAAAATATCTATGGTGTAATCTGATTATTTCTTTTCGGCTACTGATTTGACTTTAGCTTTCTTGTGATCTATTTCTGTTGTTTTTATCTTTTGCGGCAAGTCGCTTATCTTCTTATATTTTGCTCCTTTTGGTATATCATTCTGTGAGTAAAAACTAATGAGCTTCAGATCTTTTTCTTGGTCTACGTTGATGATATTGTGCTCTGTTCCTCTCGGAATGAAAATCATGTCACCATCTTTAACTAGCGATGTTCTTCTGTTTAATATAGCTTTTCCATTGCCATCGACAATGAGAATCACCTGATCAAATGCATGCGTCTCTGTGCCAATTTCATTTTTCGGATTAGTAAGAGGTGAAATATTCATAAATACAATTTGTTCTTGCTTTCCTGTAACAAATGCGTTTTTAAAGTATGTGTTACTTTTGGCTTCTTCAAAAAATTGATGTACGACCATAGGCTGAGCATCTCTATGAAATACTGTGTTAAAGAATACTACGAGAAGCAATGCCACTACAATAGATGCGCCAACAATAGCAGTTCTTTTTCTTATTTTTTTCTTCATTCATATTCTCCATAGAATTTTACTCGAACCTATATGAGCTCATTAGAGGGTGTCTACACATTAAGGGTTCATCCCTTTTCTCTAGGGTTTTGGCTAAGATTGAGTTCTTTAACCGTGGAGGATATTATGCTGAAAGTTAATAACGCTCTGAAAATCGACAGAACCTTACTTTGTAGGTACCCTCTTAGATTCGATATACATTTTACCCTTTGTTTTCGCCATCGAAATTGTATGAATTTTCAACTTTGTTGAATGCTTCGTTAATTTCAGAAGCAAGATAACGGTTGTGGTAAATGCGCCCATACCTTCCGTGTCGATCATCAGACGCAATAGTGCACTCCAAAAAAAGGAAACAAAATAACTAAGAAAAGAAATTTCTTTCGCATAAAAAATCCTTCCTATTTGTAGAAGTGTCTATTACAAGTTAGATGTCAAATTGATCATTTTCCATCTACAGCGATAGCTCAAATTAATTACAAATGAATGGTCTTTTTTAATGGTACTATTGGAACATTTTGCATAAGAAACTGTTGTTTAATAAATTCGTAAACTGGGAGAGCCGTAAAATATTGACTATGATTACCTACAATACTGGTACAGTTGATCAATTGGACATTTCGAGGGAGTTTGTCTGGGTCCTCGGCTCCTGCATATCCAAGAGCTTTGTCCCATTCAGCAATACTATAACACAATTGTAAGACTTCATCTCTTTTGGAGTAGAACACAAAAAACTTCTCACAGTTTTGTGTCGACAGGAAGTATTTTTCTTTTTTTTCGATACTATCGTCGTCAACAGCAGGAGCGAGAGCATAATAATTCTGCACAACCTTTTTGCCACGATTAAAGTTATAATCCAGAGCATCTAGCATAAGACGATTGCCCATGCTATGAGCAACTACATCCACTTTAGCTGCGGTGGAAGAGAGCACTTCAAGATGCGAGCGCATTTTTTTTGCCAGTTTAGATACATGGTGTTTGGCACCATAATAATCCAAAGGTTCAGCATCACCAGGCCAAAGATAGCCAATGACAAGATCGTAGAATTGAGAATGATGTTCATCATTGAAAGCAGAGACATGCGCATTGATGAGGTGATAATTGGATAAAGCTTCTTTACGGCCCTCATTATAACCATGGACTAGTAATAGGATATTTTTACCAGTAAACTCTTTCCCTGATAGATCCATGACCTTTATGGCAGAATCTTCCATGATCTGGGTGTGGTGGGATATCTTATCCGCATCCCAAAAAGATGCGCGGTCAGACATCAGCCAAAACTGAGAGGCGAATAACAAACTGAATAACATATATATCCTGCTTGAAAAATTTTTGACCGAATATATACTAGCAATTTTATATTTTACAAATCGAATCTCTTTAAGAATGTTGCTCTTTTAAGCTTGCTGTAATATAATGCCGTTCATGAAGAATGCCCTTGGTCTTTATATTTTTTGTTGTTCTAACTGTTGTGCGCAGTCAGCGCACGTCTAAATTTTTTTTCCTATATTTATTATTTCTCACAACAAAATTTTATATTGGGTATTCATGTGAAGCACATTTCAAAATCTTTTCTATATATTTTATCGGCAATTTTACTTGGTGTTTTGGCAGGATGGGCGAAACAAGAAGTGGTTATAGCAATTGCTAAAGCAATTTCTAGTCTGTTTATGAACTTCTTGAAAATGATCGCTGGCCCTATCGTCTTTTTATCGATATTTTCGACGCTCTTAGGAATGAGTGGTTTTGGTGAAATGAAAACCCTAGGTAAAAGGGTCTTTGTTTACACTTTATTGACAACTTTGATCGCTGCTACTCTGGCGCTCGTCCTTTTTGTCATTGTAAACCCAGCTGATACTTCTTTTCTTCCAGCATCAGATTGGGACCATTCTTCTCTGCATCAGGGTTCCTATCTCGCTATCTTTTTGAACATCATTCCCGCAAATCTTGTTGAGGCATTTCTTGAAAACAACGTTATGGGAATTGCCTTTTTAGCTTTTGTTTTTGGGATCGCTGCGCTCAAGCTTCCTCAGCAGAATAGAGAAATATTGAACCAGCATTTTTCTTCACTATTTAAGTTGATCTTAAAGGTTGCCGAGATGTTAATTTTCGTTATGCCTTTTGGGATTTGGGCCTTTGTCACAATCCTCGTCGATGAAGTTCAACAAAACTCTGCACAACTAAAAAGTTTGCTGCTTTATCTAAGTGTCATTTTAGGGGCAAATTTGATTCAAGGATTTATTGTTTTGCCTATTCTTCTTAAACTAAAAGGACTTTCACCCATCAAAGTTGCAAAAGGCTCTCTGAAGGCCCTACTGATGGCCTTCTTTTCGAAGTCTTCAAATGCCACTTTGCCTATTACTCTTCAATCCGCGGAAAACAACCTAGGCATAAGGCCAAAAATTGCTCATTTTTCCCTTCCTCTTTGCACGGTCATCAACATGAACGGCTGTGCAGCGTTTATTCTTACTACCGTTTTGTTTGTTTCTGAAATGCAGGGACTCACCTTTAGTGCCTGGCAGCTGATTCTGTGGGTACTTTTAGCGACAATTGCAGCGATTGGCAACGCTGGAGTGCCAATGGGTTGCTTTTTTTTGAGCAGCGCATTCCTTGTTGCCTTGGGCGTTCCTTTGAACCTTCTTGGAATTGTCCTGCCATTCTATGCGTTCTTAGATATGATAGAAACGGCATTAAATGTTTGGTCAGATATTGCGGTCACAGCAATCGTAGACAAAGAACATCAAGTTCAAGTTGCCCCTCTTCCTGCATCTTGATTATTTTTCTGCAAGTTGAGCAAGGATATTTCGATACCTTTCGAGATATTCTTGCTTTAATGCATCAGGTGCATCATCGACCCCGTAAGCAACGAAAGGGGCCTCCAAAGAGATCCCTACAAAATTAAGTGTGTGCTCCAACGGTTTTAAATATTCTTCAATCGGACCATGCACTCCCTTAGGGGCATAGCTTGATTCACTTGACTGCGTCGTCAGGACAAGCATGGCTTTTTTCCCTTTTAATAGCCCTTGCTCAAACCACTGCCCTTTATCGTAAGCAAAACCCTTGGCTAATACCCTGTCCATCCATCCTTTTAAGATTGCTGGAGCATTGAACCACCAAAGAGGAAACTGCAGGATTAGCAGATCGCACCATAATAGCCTCTCCTGCTCTTGCTTAATATCTTTTGTAAACGCGTCTTGAAGATACGCTTCTTTTTGTGCAACTGCGTAATGAGGAGAAAATCCTTCCCCTTGAAAGTCATCCCAGTCAGCTGCAGCTTTAAATTGCATACCGTAGAGATCGGAAATTTTTAAGTCGCGTAGTTGTGATTGAGCGACTTTCTTTAGGGCATGATTAAATGACCCCTCAGTAATGGGATGGGCAAACACGAGTAATGTTTTCATGATAATATGTCCAATAGTCCTTTTCGAGCTTCTGGTCCGTACATAACGCTTCCAACAGGAATTTTATGATCGGTCGCTTCGAGTACTTTTGCAACCCATAATGGTCCAAAACCTCCGCAAAGTTCGATCATTTGGACTCCTTCTTTTACAAGCTGCTTGGCCACTGCTATCACATCTTCTTTTTTTTTCATGTCAATTCCCACTACTTTCATCTTTGTCTGAGACGATTCAAGTGTTTGGTGGTTTTTGTGAGGATCAAATCCCGGAGAAAGGAAAATATAAGCCCAATGTTTCAATGCCATAAGAGACCCTCTCTAAGTTAAGGTTTTGTCAATTTTCAAGATTATTTTGGCCGATTTTCGCTGCAAATATTGGGGTTATATCAACTTGCGTATATTACCCCCAATTTTTGTAGCGAAAATCGGATCAAGAGAACATGAATTTTGACATAAGCTTAATTCAGAGATGGCCTCTAAGATCTCCTATTTTGAAATTACACTGAATGGGATCACAAAAGATAAGGCTGTAATAATCACTAGTGAAAAAATGAACATTTTACGCGCCCACAATTTATCATTTTCCACTTTAAAGCCTTGGATACACAGCAGCAACCAAATGAGACCCAGGAAAAATGCAACAATGAGGTATGCATATCCTGTATAGTGAAATATTGTAAGTGAAAGTGAGGAAAACATAAATGCAAGGACGTAAAACAACATTATCGAAGCCGCGGCATAATCCTCCAGTCGAAATATCGCAATAGCATAGAAATGAGGCATTTGCCACAAAACGATCATTATAAAGAAAAGGAACGCCCCCAAGTCAATGTGGTTGCTCACTGCACAATATCCTACAACGGGAGGAACAGCTCCAGCAATACTGCCTATCAAAGTTCCATGCGATGAATAGTATTTTGAGGAGCTGTACAAAACCACGTACACAAAAAAGCCAAAGACAGCAATCGATGTAGCTATGACGTTTGTAAAAACTGCCAAGGCAAGAGTTCCGAGAAGACCTAAAAAAATTGCGAATGTAACAGCTCTTTTCACTGAGATCAAGCCCAGCACTAAGGGTCGGTTTCTAGTCCTTACCATCTTCTCATCTGCCACACGGTCAATATAATTGTTAAAGACGCACGCAGATGCGATGATCAAAGAAAGACCTAAAAGGGATATTAAAAATAACCCAAAATCAATATTTCCTCTTGAGGCCAGCGCAAAACCCGCAGCGGCAGTGACCGCATTGCCAAATATAATCCCAGGTTTTGTCAAAGAGTAGTAGGTTTTGGCTGCAAATGCAAACGTAGGTATCGATATTTTTTCCATAGGATGTGATGTACTCCTTGAGCAGCCTATTTGCGGAGACTGCATGAAATTTATTTTAAAATGCAAGCGCCAAAACCATAATTTTTCGTAAAATAAAAACGACCTTGGAGGCCTTATGAACAAAGTTATTCTTGCACTACTTGCTTTGACGTTTTATCTCGGACTTGGTTCTAGTTGCTCACGTCAAAACCATGCAGATTGCAATTCTCACGATTGTGCATGCATTGAAAACTGCGGATGCAGCACAGATTGCGTTTGCCATCAGAGAGACTAGCAAAATGCAGCCAGCTGGATTTTTACAAGTTCAGCTTTACTGCATCAAGTTAGTGGGCATAAGATTGTAATCGAGGTTATTCATAATCCAAATAGAGCCACCAATTACAATCACAATGACTAAGACTACAAAAAGGAATGTAATCGTGTTCCAATGAGGCTTGGACTCAAGCCCTAAATTGAGGAAAAACACTAACTGCACAAGCGCCTGTAAGATGCCTAACCCAAAAACAGTTATAGTCAGATCATGGTTGGACAAGTGATGGTTACGGACGAGCAGATAAGACGCAAAAACCAATATCAGTGATACTACAAGCCCCAGAAATTGGGGTTTAAAACTAACGTTCCATCCATGTTGTGGATCGATCATGATAATTTACCCCAATCAGAAAGACAAAATGCGAATATAAAAATCCAAACAATATTCAAGAACTGCCAAAACATTTTTAAACACGTCAACCTTCTAATGCTGACAGGCATAATGCCCTCTTTCCAAACTGGGAAAATCAGCACTGCTGACCAAAGGACAGCAAAGATCATATGGAGCGCATGTGTGCCTAAGATCGTAAAGAATATCGATAGAAACGCGCTTTTTTTCCAACTGTTGCCAGCAGAGATTAAGTGATTGAAATCCATGAATAACATCCCAATAAAGATAATCCCTAGCAAGGCTGATATAAGAAAGAGGGAGATTGTAGCGTTTCTATTTTTACGATGCGCAGTAGCTCCTGCAAGGCCGATTGTAAAACTGCTCGCAAGCAAGATCGTAGTCTCGGTCAACATGAAAGAAGGATTGCAGATATCGCGGATAGAAGGCCCCCCGAACGTGTTGTTATGTAATACAGCGTAGGTGGCAAAAAGTGTCCCAAACAAGATGAAATCGGTCAAAATATAGATCCAAAACCCAAAGACCGTCCGAGAATACGAATCATGAAAGGCATCGGGATAGTTCGGATGGGATGAATGCGCCCTATGTTCGCTCATGCTCTATGTGCCCTCTTTTCAATATGTTCGACTTCTTCTGGAGATAGATGATACTCAGTATGCTTGTCAGCTAAACGGACAATTGAACAAACGACGATCCCGATAAAACCCAAAATTGCGAGCCAGAACATATACCAGATCAATCCAAAACCTAGTAAAAAGCTAAAGACGCCAATGTAGAGGCCTATCGGGGAATTGCGGGGCATGTGGATCGCTTGATATTTCTTTTTTGGCGGATGTTCTTTTGAGTGTTTCATAGCCCAAAAAGGATCGCGTGAATGAACTTCAGGAATAAATGCAAAGTTATAGAAAGGCGGAGGAGAGGTCGTCGACCACTCTAAATTCCTCCCATGCCATGGGTCACCAGTATCATCTCTATTTTCTTTGCGCTGTTTGATGCTGACGACCAATTGCAAGACCTGAAGGCCAAAGCCCAAAAGGACGATCATAGCCCCAATCCCTGCAAGGATAAATAGTGGTTGCCATTGTTGCACTTCATAACGGTCCAAGCGTCTGGTAGCTCCCATAAATCCTAGTAAGTATAAAGGTGTGAAGGCAACAAGAAACCCGATCATCCAACACCAAAAGGCATAAATGCCGAGCTTTTCATTCAGTTTGAACCCGGTGAACTTCGGGAACCAGTATGAATATCCAGCAAAGAAGCCAAACACTACGCCTCCAATGATCACGAAATGAAAATGGGCAATCAAGAATAAGCTATTGTGGATCTGAAAATCTGCTGCAGGAATTGACATGAGCACGCCTGCCATACCACCCAAAGTGAAGGTCGTTATAAAACCTAAGAACCAATACATAGGCGTTGTGAACTTAATGCGCCCCCTAAACATCGTAAATAACCAGTTGAAAACCTTTACTCCTGTGGGGATCGCAATGATCATCGTCATGATACCAAAAAACGCATTGACATTCGCTCCAGCACCCATTGTAAAGAAATGATGCAGCCAGACAATAAATGACAGAAAAGTGATGGCAACTAGGGCCCATACCATCGAGGTATAACCAAATAATTTTTTCTGTGAAAAGACTGGGACTATTTCTGAGAAAATACCAAATGCGGGCAAAACGAGAATGTAAACTTCCGGATGGCCCCACGCCCAAAATAAATTGATATACATCATTGGGTTCCCACCAAAATCAGGTGTGAAAATCTTGGTATCTAAAAGGCGGTCTGTAGCAAGCATTGCTGTCGTTGCAGTGAGTATCGGAAAAGCAAATACGACAAGGATCATTGTGACTAAACAAGCCCAGACAAAAATCGGCATTCTCATGAGAGTCATCCCTGGACAGCGCATTTTTAATATTGTCACAAGAAAGTTAATCCCTGATAACAAAGACCCTGCGCCAGAAACCGTCACGCTCCAAAGCCAGTAGTCTACCCCAACACCTGGATTATATTTGATCCCTGATAGTGGTGGATAAGCAGACCATCCAGTGCCTGCATAGACACCAATAACTAAAGAAACAAGGATAAACATCCCCCCAAAAGCAAATAACCAAAAACTAAGATTGTTAAGAAAAGGGAACGCCACATCGCGTGCGCCAATTTGCAAAGGCAATACCAAATTGATAATCCCGAACATCACACCCATGCCCACAAAAAAGATCATTGTCACACCGTGCGCAGTTACAATCTGCTGATAGTGAGATGAAGTTAGGTAGCCCATTGAATCCCCAACAGCAATTGCTTGTTGTGCGCGCATCATGATCGCATCGATCAGCCCTTTGCTGAGCATCACAAAGGAAACAATGATGTACATGATCCCAATTTTTTTGTGGTCTACCGTAGTCAGCCATTCTGTCCACAGCCATTTCCAACGCTTATAGTATGTGAGGAGCACGACGACCAAGACAGCGCCAAAGAACATCGACATTCCGGCAAAATATTCGATCAAATCGTGTTTAAACGCTTCTAGGGTTAATCTTCCAAACATGCTGTTTCCTTAATTATTTAAAGGCTGTTTTGGCATCATGTATTTCATCATGATCTGATCAAATAGATCAGGCTGCCCTAATTTGTAATATGCAACTGGATTATAAGCGCTCGGCTCTACTAATTGATTGTATGTATCCAGATTGAGCTGTCCTGAACTTTGTTGCACCGACAGCACCCATTGATTAAAGTCCGCATCAGTGCTTGAGTTTGCAGTAAATACCATGCCAGCAAACCCTTCACCACTTATATTAGCAGACGCTCCTCGATAAGAACCGACTTCGTTTGCAATGAGATGCAGTTTAGACCTCATCGCAGGCATTGCATAAATTTGTCCACCAAGTTGGGGGATCCAAAACGAATTCATGGGCGCATCAGCTGTAATTTCAAAATTGATCGGCGTTTTTTCAGGAAATTGGACAAAATTAATTGTAGCAATCCCTTGCTCGGGGTAAATGAACAGCCATTTCCACTCTAAGGCCACGACTTGGATCGTTAGAGGCTTGGTTGTTGAATCGAGAGGTTTGAAAGGGTTGAGCTCATGGCTTGATTTCCAAGTAATGACTGCAAGAATGACAACGATGAACAGCGGAACACCCCACCAGCAATATTCAGCGATGTAATTATGTTCCCAATCAGGATCATGTCTTGCCTTGTTCCCCGCTCTGTATTTCCATGCAAAAAATAACGCAAAGACAAATACAGGAATAACAACGATCAACATCAGCAATGAAGCAGTAATGATAAGGTCTCGTTCCTTCTCTCCTATCATACCCTTGGGATCTAGCACAGCGATGCTATGGCTCCTGATATAAAGAACGCTTACTGCAATAGCTGCGATAATGACCAACACAGAAATAAGGATTTTAAAATTTGTCTTCATCTTTTAGAGGCGTTTTATTTTAGAGAGCGTTTATACCGAACGTGACTTAAAAAAATCAGACTTGGGCCGCGCGAAAGCCCCGCGGTTGATCGATCGCATATCACCTAATATTAAAAATATGAGGTGAGCTTACGATCGGTCAACCCCGGGACTTTCGCGCAACCGAAATCGGATTTTTTTAGTCACGTTCGGTATATCTTAAGATCTAATTTGTCCCATTCAAAAATGCAAACAAAAAATTAAAAAAATGACACAAAATCATTTGGTGTTTTTTTCTTTTCCAGATATTCTGATAATTCTTTAAATGTGCCAAAAGCATGAAAAGCCTTCTGCTCGCCCTTTTTTTCCTATGTTCTGTTACAAGTTTACCTGCATGTCCATTTTGCAATGCAAGCGTGATTGAGAAGCAATTGGTTTTTGAAAATCAGCATCTGGTTGTCTTGCATGACAATGCCCCAATAATTAAGGGGCATCTCTTGATCATCCCAAAAAGACATGTGGCAAAGGCTCATGAACTCTCTGCAGAGGAATGGGCGCAATTCGCAAAAGCCCTCCCTCAAGTCGTGAATGTATTTCGTGAAGCGCTAAATACTGACCAATATCTGCTATTAGAAAAGAATGGTCCTTATGCTGGACAAACTGTCTCCCATGCTCATTTCCATGTCATTCCTATCCCATCCCATACAATTGAAGACAGCGTGAAAATTACCCTTTTTTCTAAAATGTTCAACGTTGCCCCCTCAAAATTGAAAGATGAAGAACTGAAAGAAGAGGTTGCTTTTTTCCGTCATTATTTTACAAGCTTGTCAAAGCTTTAAAACTACATCAGCGCATGTGCCCTTTCCAGTCTTTTTGTGGAATTGTGTCCTTCCAATCTCTCCACGCCTGCTGGTTGCGATAAAGGTACATCTCTTCCGATCTTACAATATGCAATTGTTCCTGCTCAGAGACCCTTGTGGGAAAGCGAACCCCATTTAAATGGTCGATCTCATGTTGAAAACAGCGTGCAACATATCCAGTGTGGGCCTCAATAACCTCATTACCGTTTCGATCTAATGCTTTGATTTTGACCCTGCTAGGTCGGCGTACTATTCCTTTCACATTTCCGGTGGAGTAACATCCTTCGTACCATTCTTCAGTTTCTTGAGACAGCTCTACGATTTCAGGATTTATATATGGACGCAGTTCAGATACTCCCCCCTTTCCATCTGCCTTGACGTCCACAAGGATCACCCGGATGTCGAACCCGATCTGCGGAGCTGCTAGTCCAACAAGAATAGATCTTTTTTGATCTGTTTGTTCACCTCTTGCGAATGAAAGCATCGCATCCAAAAACTGTTGCATGGCTGGGGCTTTTAGCTCGATTGGACTCAGTGCCCTACATGTAGAGTCCAGTATCGGATGTTCACAATCGACAAACTTTAAGCTATTGATGTTCTCATTTGAAAAAGCCCCATGCACATGCACCATAAGAACTCCTATAAATATGATCTTCATACTTCATCCTGTGAACCTAAGAAACTTTTTATCGAGATAGGTTCGTTGATTGACATGAAAGGAAAACGAGGAGCATACTATTGTCCAATTTATTTTTTGAGGAATTTATGTCCGTTGCTCCTTCACATTTCACCCACTTCTATGCGTTTCGACATTCTGAAACCTTTCGCAAAGCCAAAGGCACAGAAATTCAAGGATGGATCAACGATAAAAATGCTGATCTAACTGAAGAAGGGATCAAAGCTGCTCATGAACTCGGCAAGAACTTAATTGAGAACTACCAAGATGTTGAAGTCATTATTTCTTCAGATCTAAATCGCGCATTGAAAACAGCTGAAATCGTAGCTTCATACTACCAAAATAAAATATCAGTCATCAAAGACGTTCGTTTTAGAGAAAAGTGCCACGGCAAATGGGACACACTCTCTCCAGAAATTAGAAATACACATTGTTTAGATTACTATACTAAAAATTTGGAACAGCTGCTTTCAAAAAAAGATCGTTTTGCCAAGTGGAAGATCGATCCCTTATCTACAGGAAATATAGAACCTCCATTGCCTAATTGTACTGATGAGCTAGAAACAATCTATGATGTGTTCCTTAGAGGCACTGCTGCCTTCAAAGAACTAGGGAAGCAATATGAAGGAAAAAAAGTCCTAATTTCCTCCCATGGAACTTTCAACGATATCATGGCCACAGAAGCAGAATCTCGGCAAAATGAATGTGAGACAGATCTTCTTCCTGTCTATTTTGAATCTAAGAAACGCGAAGCTCCAAAAAATTGCGCTGTTTATCACTTTATCTGGGATAATGCAAAGCAAGAACTTGCATTTGAAGTTGAAGTTGTCTTTGAAAAAAATGAAGAGAAAAACACAAAATAATCACGAATAAACTCATCTATACATGACTTTAATTTGTTAGAAGATAGGGCAAAAAAACTGCATCTGGATCAGATCAAAAAACATATTTTCCTTTGTTGTGATCAAACAAATCCAAAATGTTGCCATCACTCCGAAGCGATAGAATCTTGGGAATATCTCAAAAAGAGATTGAAAGAGCTTGGATTAAGTGAGTCGGGCTCAATCTTCCGCTCAAAGGTCAATTGTTTGCGAGTTTGTATCAAAGGGCCCATTGCCGTTGTCTATCCTGAAGGCGTGTGGTACCATTCCTGTAGTCCATCTGTCCTTGAAAAAATCATCCAAGAACATCTAATCAGTGGAAGGCCAGTTCAGGAATATATTTTTTCCACTAACAGAACTATTCATTAAGTCGCGTGAACATTCTCTTTTAAAACGATAATCTCTTTTAACACGAATCATATCAACTTTCGCAAGACTCCCTCATTGACCCAGTATAAGACGATGGTCCAACGCAAATAATTTAAAAAGAATAATCGAAGGAACTTGTAGGCCTGCTGTTTTTATGTTTTCAATAACTACATCTGCTGGCCAGAGCTGTCGGGCAGGCTTTACAGAAGTGATCATTGCCATTACACTTGCCCCTTTTTTCCATTAAAATGCTTAGCTTAAGAAATAACTAGTGCTGGTCGAATCTTTGAAGCATGAGTATCTGTAAAAGGGAAAGGCACTTTTACTACTTCATAAAGATCATAAATTTTTGTAAGCTCTTTCATCTTCATCAGATTTCCATTCATTCATTGTTGAGTTAAGCGCTTCCAGGTAATCGTTATCTAAAGCAGTTGTTTTTCGAATAAATACAGTATCATCGGGCAATAACTCATATAAAATCTGGTCGCCGCTTTTTAGATGCAACCGTTCTCTGATTGCTTTAGGTATGGTCACCTGGTATTTTGAGGTCAATTTGGCAGAATACCTTCCTTTAACACTTCTTATTCTTTTTATCTTTGATACCATGAAGTCCTTCTTTCAACGGTATTGGTTAGCGTAAAGATCACGGTATTACAGTATTAATTTTCTAGCGAATTTTTTTATGTCATTTTTTTGTTAGAGGGTGTTTAGCTATGGATTTTAATGTAGTTTTGAAAGATTTTCGATAAGAATTGAGGACACCCTATGAGGACAATATGCAAAGCTACATATAATCGAATAGAGCGTCATAACTGTTTCGGAAAAGCGCAATAAATCTCATGATAGAAATCGTTAAACACCTCTTAAGAGACTGTCTATCAATCTTTTTAAATTACACCTTTACCTAGATCGCATTGCTTAGCCCTTGTCAAGTAAATCAATGGAAAAATTCCGACGATCACAAGAGGCAAAGCCGGCGCAATGATGAGCCCGGTCTGATGGTACAGCCAAAGACTCAATGCAGGGAGCGGCCCTCCTAAAAGTTTAGCGCCTAAGGCAGTACCAAATGCTCCAACGAGATAACGATGCTGCGGCGGAGATCTCTCATATGCCCAAGCATGATAAGGCGCTGCCAAACATACTCCTAACACAGTCAAGGCAATCCGCACACAAGCGACATTAAAGAGCGTCGCGTCTTGCAACAACAAAAACAGCGGAGCGACACTCCCCATCATTCCTAAGATGGCCCCGATCATTAAAACTTTCTTTGGAACTTTTAAACTGATAATCCCGAAGAGGGGCAAGAGAACAAAATCAATGCCTAATAATAGACTGTTCAATGAAATAGCTTCTACTTTTGTAATCGAACTGACTAGCGGCAGAAATCCATTCATGAAGTTGGTAATAAGATAATAATTCGCGTAAGAAAACCCTGCAACGGAAGCTATGGCCATCACTGCATGCTTTTGCTCCCATAAAATGCGTCCACAAGAAAGAGATGGACTAGCCTGCAGCTCACTATCATCGGGAAGTTTCCGGAACATCCAACCTATAATTCCAATTAGCCCACCAGACCAAAAAAGAATTCTCCAAAAATCAGGAAATGCATGCATAAGTCCAATGGCGCTTGACGCAAGAAAAACTCCTAAAATACCTGACGCATCAAAAAGGCTGCTGACAAGATTGCGTTTTTCTCCCTTAGTATGGTCAAGCAAAAAAATCGCCCCGCCCGTAGTCTCACCAGCGGCAAAAAAACTAATCGCTAAACGGGTGCACGCTAGAAGGACAGGAGCATACACGCCGATCTGTTCATAAGTGGGAAGAAAACCCATGAGCCCTGTTTTGATCGCCATTCCAATGAGAGTGATGGACAAGATCTTTCTCCGACCAATCCGATCTCCCCAATATCCAAAAACAATTGCTCCTAGGGGCTTTACAAGAACTTCTAAAGGAGCAATTGCAAACATGCAAATTAGAGCATAGACCGGATCGATTTGAGGAAAAAACAGTGGAGCTAAAAAAGGAATCAAAAGATTAAAAAGCGAACGGTCAAAATGGTAAATAATGTTACCAACAATGACCAATACAGAACGCAATGAGAAAGTCATATCATACACTCCTTACGCCGGCATAACCCGGTTCAAGTTATAGGGTATAATCTCAGCCCAGAAAAGGCACCCCTGGTATTACAAAACTAAAAAGAGTATTACGGTCTTTGCCAAATAAGTTGACCGTTACTTCTGTCAATACAAGTCAAATAAGTTGAATATCCATTTCTATCTTTTGAAAAAACAAAGATACAATCATTTGCCATTTTCCAAGAAAGGATTTTAGCATGGAAAGAACTATTCCACAACTTTGCTCCACGATGAGAATAGGCAGTAATATGGTCTTTATCTTCAAAAGACGAGATCACCACGACACAATCATGTGCCAAGAGCATTCTGTCTTGTTGGAAATTATAGTCATCGCCATTGTATGCGTTAGCAAGCGAACCTAGTAAAAGAAAAAAGCTCAAAAATGCTAAGCGAAAATGTGTCATAGAAATCCTTACAATTTTTCAAAAATAAAGGCAAATTATTGTATTTTCCTAAAAAAAAAACCAGAATATTAAGAACTATAGATCAAGATGCCAACGGTTACAAATAAAGCCCCAATCACTGCAAAGATATTGGCTACGACCAAGACTCTATTTTTAATCAGCAATCCGTAGATCAACCAACTTGAAACTGACAGCAGCCCTAACAAAAATCCAAAAATGGAGACGTCTTTTGCAGAATGGGTGAGGAAGATTTTTATTCCTTGGATGTAAAATAGCAATTGCCCGAGTATTCCCACGCAAAACATATATTTTTCGTAATATGCAAAAAACTTTGTTTTTGAAGGAATTTCAATAGTGTTATTTTCCATACAAATCCTCATACAAAAAATAATATATTTGCGAACCTATCCCGATAATATTTTTCGTCGTTTTCAGTATTTTTTTGGCCGATTTTCGATCCAATTTTGGTGGGTAATATACAGAAGTCGATATTATCCACTAAATTTGGATGGTAAATCGGCTCAAAAGAACCGGAAAATCGACTGAAACTTTTTATCGGGATAAGTTCACATGCGCATTATACCCCAAAAATTAGATATAAAAAATGTATAAAAATAAGAGCCAATCCAGTTAAAAAGTTGATTAAAATAAGTTCAAAGTCATGAAATTCCCATATCATCGATTTTTCGTATCTCTTTTGTTCCTCACCTCTCCTCTTTCAGCCACATACATTATATTTGATGTAGATAAGCTTGAGAAAACACAAAAAGAGGCAGTGTTCAATGTTATCCTAAGATATGAACCGCCTAGAGTATTCTACGAGCTAGCTGAAGTTGATGTGAAAGAGGAAATTTCGAAAATTGCACCCAACATCCATGTAAAATGGGTGCCACCTATGGCCTGGCAGCTAATAGCATTACACGCCTTTTTTCATGACCAAACGATTCGCGATGCAATATTGGATTGTTCAGATCCTTGGTGGGGCGCTCTAAACTACGAAGCATCGCTTCATCAACGCTTAGCCTCTGCTTACAGCATGCAGGAAATCGTACAATGCTTCGATGATGAATCTCTATTGATACCCGGACTCTGTGAGCTTTTCTTCCATATTAATCAAGCAACAGTTTCACTTTTTCAGCGCTCTGAAGGATCTTATCGGAAGATGATGCAAATAGCGATCGCAGAGCTTCCACCATTTGAAACATGGCCTGGTACATCATTTCCTTTTTGGAAAACGCCCTGGGTCTCAGACACTAATTCAGCTGAGCTGTTCTTTATGGCTTTGCAAGATCAAGAGCTGATGGAAAAACTCTTGCATGTCGAGCAAACCGCGCATGAAAATGGAGAATGGGTACTCTATCGCGGATACCCTGGAATTGGATACCCGTCAACTTTGCAAAACAAAAAAGACAGTAGCCATGCCCTTTCTTTTGGATCCACATTACTCGGAGGAACCTTTTATTCTCTCGGATCTACCGCTTTGACATATGCTAGTACTCTCGATTCTGGGGATTATAGTTTTCTAGCTTTAAGGGTGACTCCATTAGAGTTAAAGGAACTATTTCGCGTGGGACCTCTGCATCCATTCATTCAGCTGCTTGTCGATGGCGAGATGTTCCATGCACATACCAAAATTGCCGCAATTCACGCCACAGAATACTCTCAAAAACCACTTGATGGATATTTCATGCACTGCAATCAACATTGTATTGATCCTGTGGGCTATGTGTTAAAGCTCGATGCAACTCCTCAAGAACTCGAGACTGAATTCCAAAAGATCTGCCAGAGATCAAGCCACCTATTTTCAAAATAAATGTTTTAACAATTCTGTTTCAAATTAGATATTTAATTTAGTAGACAAAATCCTTAACTCTTAATACAATCTTTAATTTCCTTTTACTTTATCAGGATGATTATGGCTCTCACAACAACCCCAAAAGCTACTGTTGGAACAACAGACGTCTATAAAGAATTAATCGCCTCGCACGGCAAAATCGTGGCCATCTTACAAGACCCAGTACTCTTGGAGCTAAAAACAGATATGGTTAGTCTGCCTTGTGTTCATATCATTTCTAAAACTTCTGCACTAATGCTACAAAAAAAAGAATGTCCTCAATGTCGCATGCCATTTACTGTTAGTGCGCTCAAAAATAATCAGGCAGTTAACCAAACAGTTGAAGAACTTCTAACTATGCAGAAAATATTGGGATTGTGTGATCCAAGTACTAACCTCCCTTCAAGTACCAGCCCTAAAGATGAACAACCTGTTGTAACAATTAATGTTCCAACCTTGACCAGCCCAACCCCCTTAATGGTTCCTAGTTGGGATCCTGCTCAAATAGATAAATTGAAAAGTCCAAATGAGCTTTTCTCGAAAGTAATTCCCGTCCTCCGAAACCTTTACCAGAATGCAGATTTAATATTTCACAATCACGGCATATTTAAAAAAATTTTAACATGGACAGAAAGCATTCCTATTTATAAAAACGCCTGCTACTTCTCCACATACGTTTACAAACATGCTTACTTCGTTTGTGTGCAAAAAAAACAACTACAAATTGTCGAAGATGCCGATTTTGGCAAAAACGTAACTTTGTCTAATGCTGTTTTCCCTGATTATTATTCTCCAATCCTATTTCGCGCCTTCTGTGAATGGACACTACAAGAAATCGTTGATCTTTCAACAAACAATAAAGTGGACAAGACTTGCCTCGATCGTATTAAATCAACATTGGCTGTATTTGACGCTCATCAAACAACTAATCCTGAAATTAAACCATTTCACGACGCAATAAAAAATGCCCTTTCTCCGATGTACTTGAACCAATCCTTAACAGCCTCAGAAAATTTTTGTTCATTTCTTAATAACCCTGATCTTCAATGCAGCGCAAAACTTAGCATATTGGGCAAGCTAAAAACAGAGTGTCTGAAAAATTGGGAGAAAAAGCAGTAAGGTCAATTACTAGACCTCTTGCGCAACAAAGGGTTCGTCGATTTGCGAGATTGTTTTAGCTGATTGGCTACTCAAATTATCAGGACTATATACGAATGTCGAGATTACCAATATAATTTGAGTCACAAAGCAGATCAAAAAAAACGAAGACCTACTGAATTTTTTTATGAGATAGATTCAAGGAATTAATCAAATACCCGACTCATTAATTTATACAACGTTGTCATTTTTTCTGACAATGCTGTCTCAAAGAAAACTTTATTAAATCAAAGAACTAAAAGAACTAAATGAGCACACTACAAAAAGTAAACTCTAGTCTAAATTCGATTATACAAGGCATTAACTGCCCTATTACTTTAGAACCTATGTTAACTGCCTATTCAATGCTGCCTTGTAATCATAAAGTGAGCCAAGCAGGAAAGGCATTATTGGAGAAACAAAACCCGATTCTCTGTCCACTTGACAGAAAAAAAATCACACATTTTGTTGAGGATAAAGACTACCGCCATCTTGTTGAACAAACCCTTAAATTAGCAGCATCGATCCAAGCCCTCAACAACGAACTATCAGAATCGTCAAAACTTGAAACTACAATCACTAAAGAACAAGGAGTGCAGTCAATGGAGTTTACCGGGCCTATGCATTCCCAATCTAAAATATCAAAATCATTTTACGATAGCCTCGAAGTTCAAAGCCCAAGACTCACTGATCCCTTACCAAATCTATCATCAATCGATAAAAACAACCCTGCCCAAGTATTAAAAGCTCTTGGCAACGAAATCCAAAAATTAAAGACAAATGCTACTTTGTTGACAGAGCCATTGAACCACAGTCATTTTTTAAAAATACTTGATTTTTCCTCTAAAATCCTAACACATTTTCCTAGTGAGTCACTATTTTGTAATCTAGTATACAAGCATGCTTACTGGGTAACTTTACAAAATGCTGAGATCGACACACAAGGGCATAGTGACTTTGGAAAAGTGTCTGTATTAGATAATATGCTACCTTCTGGATATTATAAGGATATTTTTTATAGGGCTACGATAGAGTTTTATTTGCATTATTTTTCAAGAATGTCAACCACAACGCCGTTTCGTTACGATGAGCATCAAGAATTCATAGTATCCACTTTTAAAGAACACCTTTCTCATGACGGCGTTTTTTTTCGCTCATTTGTTGAAAGCATAACAACTTACTCTAAGGAGCATCTTTCTAACGATGACCTTGTTATTAGGTGTTTTTTATTTAGCTGTTATGGCCTGCCCAAGGGTGACCTAAAATTACACGAATATGTGCTAAAAAAAGCAAAAGAAGTTTGGGAAAAACACTAGTTTACGACCGTCTATTTTAGACTGCTCCTAACCCAAATACGGCTTGGATTGATATCAGGTGCTGAGGATTATAAGGGAGAACCTGCTTTAGATGTAGCCATTTTTAACAGCTCATCGATCCATAAAATTATGCTTGCGATGCCCAGCAGTTTTGCCATTGTTAGACCTGGTAAAGGAACGGTATGGAACAGTTCATTAAAGACCGGCAGGTAAAGCACTAGCAGCTGTAAAATAACACTCGAGAACAATCCCCATATTAAATACTTGTTCGATAGCAAACTCTTCTTAAATGCTGATTTTTTCTCTGAACGACAGCTTAACACTTTAAACCAAGCGCAAAAAGCAAACAGAGTGAAGACTTCTGTTTGGACCAGTGGTAGAGGAGTGTGTTGATAATACCGCCATATAAAATATCCTAAAAGAATTGCTGCAAGTGCAGGGGTAACAACAGCCATTTTTTTGAGGATGGAAGGAGACAAAATTGCGTCCTTTACCGAAGGCGGTGGCTGGTGCATCTCATCGCCTTCTCCTTCTTCCATGATCAGGTTTATGGTAACAGTCCCTTCTGTGATGATATTGATCCAAAGAATTTGAACAGCTGTGAGCGGTAATGGGTAACCTAAGGCAACAGCAACTACCATTAACAACACTCCAGCGATAGATGTTGAAAGGAGGTAATAAACAACGAGCTTAATGTTCTTGTAAACGATCCTCCCGCGCTCAACTGCTTTTACGATGGTGGCAAAATTATCATCGAGAATGGTTATCTTCGCCATATCTTTGGCTATTTCAGTTCCACTGCCCATGGCAACACCGACGTCAGCTTTTGAAAGCGCGGGAGAATCGTTTACTCCATCGCCCGTCATCGCGACTACTTCTCCCATTTCCTGTAAGATCTCAACAATTTTAACCTTCTGCACAGGATGCATGCGGGCAAACACAGAAATCTTGCCAATCTGCTTTAACAGTTCTTCGTGGGACAGCATATCAAATGTGGCGCCATCCATAATGGCATCTCCCTCTTGATAAATACCGAGATCAGATCCAATGCTCTTAGCTGTCAACATATGATCACCGGTGATCATCACGGGCCTAACACCTGCTTCTCGACACGCTTTCACTGCTGCAAAAGCTTCTTCCCGAGGAAGATCTTGCATAGATACAAATCCAAGAAAATGTGCTTTGCCAGCAAACTGACCTATCCCAAGACCTGGATCTAGATTACCATCAACAATTTCAGCTAATGCCAATACCCTTAAGCCATTATTTGCTTGCTCTTCAGCATTACTTAATATGATTTTTTTTGTTTCTTTGTTCACATCACTGCACAATGAAAGGATTACTTCGATCGCCCCTTTTAATGCGATCACATTTTCATGTTCAGAACGATGTGCAGTCGCCATTGCTTTATCTTTAAAATCAAAGGGAATTTCTTCACTACGAGGATATTGCCTCCTTAATTCTAACTCATCAATCTGCGCTTCATGACCCAACTGGATCAACGCGATCTCTGTAGGATCTCCTTTAAATTTGCATTTTGTTATCTCTTCTTCTTCCCAAAACGCATCGTTGCACAAGATTGACGCTCGGATAAGCTTTTTAAAATCAGGATCTTGGTGGATAGTACCAAACGGGAGATCGACCATTTTTCCCTTTGGGAGATGCACTTTTACCACAGTTAAGGCGTTTTTGGTCAAAGTCCCGGTCTTGTCTGAACAAATGACTGTCGTAGAACCCAATGTCTCAACAGCGATCAAACGCCTTACAATAGCCTTCTCTTGTGCCATCTTGTGGATTCCCACGGCAAGAGCAATTGTCACAGCAATCGGTAATCCTTCTGGGATCATAGATACCACAACGCTGATCCCCGCCATTAACATTTCACTCCAAGGCAATCCTTGGATAATGCCGAGCGTAAAGAGCAACAAGAACATCGCAATAGCGGCAATGCCGAGTTGATTGCATAGGGTCTGGATCCTTTTTTCCACAGGAGTTTTGGGGGCTTTAGAGGAAACTGCTAGTTTTGCAATCTTTCCAAGCTCAGTGTCCCAACCAGTTGCAATGATAGTCCCACGCACCTTTCCCGATGTCAAATGTGTTCCAGATAGCAACACATCCCCAACAGTTTTTGCAACAACATGGGATTCACCCGTCATGATCGCTTCATTAACTGAGCAACGTTGCTCTTGTATGATCTGAATATCAGCAGGAATGATGTCACCTGCGATCAATATTACAAGATCTTCTTTGACTAAATTTTTAGATGGGATTATTTGCTCAATGCCATCTCTAATGACAGTGGCCATAGGATTGATCAGCTCTTTCAAAGATCGCAAAGACTTCTCAGCCCTCCCCTCTTGTATAGCTCCCATCAGAGAATTGACTAGCGCTGCAGCGATGATCACCATCCAATCGGTTGAGCGTCCGACAAAAATAGCTGCAAAAGCTGCTACAAAGAGAAAATAGACAATAGGATTATCGAACTGCTTAACGTATAGTTTTAAAAAGGATTGTCTTTGAACAACCTCTAAGAGGTTCAACCCATCTCGATGAAGCCTTTCCGCAGCTTGACTTTGGGATAATCCCTTATTGTCTGTCATCCGATCACATGACCTCTGCCGCTATTGCGGCAAGCTCAGAACGTTCTGTACGTTTCAAGAATATGTTTCCAAAAAGCGGAAATTTCTTGAATCTGTCAACCGTGTACGTTAGGGCATTAGAATCTTTATCTAAATAAGGATTATCAATTTGTGTTGGGTCTCCAGTTAAAATTACTTTCGTCCCTTGTCCTGCCCTAGAAATGATCGTTTTCACTTCGTGAGGTGTTAGGTTCTGCGCTTCATCAATGATCATAAAAATTTTGGGCAACGTCCTTCCTCGAATATACGTCACTGCTTCCATTTCAATTTTTTTACTATCCATGATCCATTTTTGTGTTTCGGATCCCGTCCCTTCACCGCTTGTTGATTGGCAAAGAAACTCTAAGTTGTCATAGATCGGCTGCATCCAGTGGTAGAGCTTTTCTTCTTTTGTACCAGGAAGATATCCGATATCTTTTCCCAAAGGAATTATGGGCCTGCTTACAAGGATCTTGCTATAGACATTATCATCAAATACTTTCTTCATACCTGCTGCTAATGCAAGAAGGGTCTTCCCAGTACCTGCTTGTCCGATCAAAGTAATCAGCTTCACATCATCTCGCAGCAAAAGATCAAGTGCGCATTTTTGTTCGACATTCAAAGGATAAATACCCCATATATCGCGCGCTACTTTTAATAGGGGCTCTAAACGCTTAGTTACGGGATTGTATTTGGCAACTGCAGAAGATTGTTCCGGAGAAGTCAAAAGACAATATTCGTTTGGATAAAGATCTTTGAGCTCAATTGCAAGCGAACCATCCTTAAAAAAAACATCAATATCATGCTTTGGAACAGTGATTTCTCTATAACCTGGGTATAACTTGTCATAAGAATATTTGAGGTTCTCATAATCTTCAGCTTGGAGGCCTATTGCCTCTGCTTTTACCCTTAAGACAAAATCTTTAGAAACTAATACCACATTTTCATTCATCTCGCGGATTTGATGCGCAGCAAGCAAAATTCGGTTATTTGAGCGATCGAGGGATAAAGGAAATGTCTTCTTCTCACCTTGCTTTAACTCGACAAAAATCCTCACCGTGATTCCATTTTCAATTTTGACCCCACTATGCAGATCTCCAGCTTTCAATTGCTTAAGACTATCAATATACCGGATCACGTGGCGAGAATTCTTGCCGAGCTCATCAGAGAGGCGCTTCATATTGTCTAACTCTTCTAAGACAGAAAGAGGGATCACAACATCGTTATTATGAAACTGTTCTATCGCGTCCGGATCGTGGAGCAGCACATTGGTGTCGATCACGAAGGTTTTTCTGGTCACACTTTTCTCCTGCTTGCGGTTATGACAATTGTATTTGGAGGCAAAAATGAGATTTCATCGGACCATCCTGTATTTCTTATGCCCCAACCTAGTGTCTCATTTCCACTTACGCCAAAATATGAAAATACTGGCATTAGCTCTCTACGACAATCTTTTTCTTTAAATTTTTTTAAATTACTAATATCGAGCACTATACATAAGACAATTAGCAAACAAGCTCCTGTTTTGCTAAATCTATTGACTTTGCGCAACCCCTTCAATTATAATTATAATAATGATAGAATAGGTGTAGCATGAAAATAAACCATCAAATTTTAAGCATACCTCCGTACATTTCCACCTCTTGGAAAAACGTCGCCGCTATAAGCCTGGACACACGTGCTGAAGGCCCTGTTTTAGTTATACAACTCCAACAAGGTCATAGCATCGAAATTCCCCATCTTGACGGTCCTATCATGGAACTCATTTTCGCAGCTTACGAAAAACATTTGGAGAGCCCTCAAACAATAGCTCCATCAGGCACAAATCAAACACCTTCATTATTTGGCGAAGGGAGCAATAGCTTTGCTTTTCCTATTCCTATCAACGCATCTCAGATCGACAACTTTCCCGGACTTTTACAGCATAATCCGGAACAGTCTGATGCAGAAGACCTCCCTGAAGAAATACTTAATAAAATCGCATCTGTCTCAAAAATGTTAGGAGTAAAAGACCCTCAGACTCTACCTCAACCAGAGCCACACTGCAATTGCATGCATTGTCAAATCGCTCGCGCAATCCATCATGCACTTGACGCGTCCTCTAACCCAGAAGTAGATGTCATTCCAGAAGAAGTTGTCTCTGATGAAGAATTAAAATTCCGCATGTGGGATGTGCAACAGATGGGCGAAAAACTATATTCAGTCAAAGATCCCGATCTCAAAGAAAGCTATCATGTTTATCTCGGCGAGCCCATTGGCTGTACTTGTGGCGAGAAAAACTGCGAACATATCCGCGCTGTCTTAAATAGTTAGTTTGAAAAAATATCCTCCTAGACGAAAAAAATCGTAAGCGCATAGAATGGCATTTACTACTGTATCCAGGAGGATCCATCACATGTCTAAATTTCTATCCTATTTCTGCGCATCTCTTAGCGCATTTCCTTTAATGTGCGGCGCGCATGCTGACGAAGGAATTTCCCCATCAGAATTAATCCCTATTGACCTCACACCGGTCCATGAACAGACGATCAAGTCCACAATTCCCGTTTCATTTACGGGTTCTGAGATGGATGATAAACGTTCCTCTCTATCCAAACTAGATTCCATGCCAGCAAAAAAAGAAATGTACGCTGCAGAGAAACCATTTACTGCTTTCACTGGTAAGGTAAAAGGGAAAAAAGTACGCCTTCGAGCAAATGCTGACCTCGACAGCCGTGTTGTGAAAGAGCTTGAGCGCGGCGAAATGATTTCAATCGTTGGGGAAAAGGGCGATTTCTATGCCGTTGAAGCTCCTGAGAATGTTAAAGCCTACGTATTTAGAAGTTTCGTCCTCGATAATGTAATCGAAGCAAACAGAGTCAATGTCCGCTTGGAACCAGACCTAGAAGCACCCGTCATTTCTCACTTAAACTCTGGGGACAAGATCCAAGGTACAATCTGCCCTTCCAACAACAAATGGTTAGAAATTGCACCTCCTGCTCAAACTCGTTTTTACGTTGCAAAAGAGTACATTGATAACATTGGTGGACTGGATGTAAAAAAACAATACGACCACCGCAAAACAAAGGCTCTAACACTTTTGGAATCGGCTGCTCTCAATGTAAAAGCGGAATTCCGCAAACCATTTACGGAAATCGATCTCGATCGTCTAAGCAACAACTACCAGACATTGATCGAAGAATATAGCGATTTCACTAACGTCGTTGACCAAGCCAAAGAAGCGCTTGCTACTTTGCAAGAGCAATACGTTCAAAAGAAGATCGCTTATTTAGAGACTAAGAGCTCTTCATTCAATGATGATGCAACAAATGATGCCACAGAAGTTGCAACACAGCCTGCAGCAAAAGCTGAAGATGCAACTGACAAAATGAAATTGTGGGAGCCTATTGAAGAGTCTCTCTATTTAACCTGGGCTCGTATGAATGAGGACCGCAATCTTCAAGATTACTATGATGACCAGAAAATCTCTGCAGTTGCGATCAGTGGGATTGTAGAGCAATACGGCACACCTGTAAAAAATAAACCAGGCGACTTTATCCTCCGCGATAAAGAACTTCCTGTAGCGTATATCTACAGCACTCAGGTCAATTTACAAGATTTAATTGGAAAAAAAGTGACAGTTCTTTGCTCTCCTCGCCCAAATAATCACTTTGCATTCCCAGCATATTTTGTCCTCTCTGTAGAATAAACTCAATTTCGTATATATTAGGCAGCCATATAAAACATGGCTGCCTTTATTAGACCTCTTACGTAACTAAGGGTTCGTCGATTTTTGAGATTATTTTTACCGCTTTTCAATTCAACTTGCAGGGGTAATATACGCAGTTGATATTATCCCTGCAATTTGAAGCCGAAAATCGGCACAAAAGAACTCGAAAATCGACAGAACCCTAGTTACGCAAGAGGTCTATTATTTATGGAACTTAGAGAATGGGCCATCCGTATCCTTAGCGCGGACACCATAGAAGAAAAACTCCTCACCCCTCCCGAACTCACCGACCACGATCCAGGCCCTCCCATGCATTGGGATACCCCTTGCCGCCCTAAAGGCATGGAGTTCAAACGGCACACCAGCCGAGAAAAACTCCCCGGCTTTCATGAACACAACGATTCCGACAAACGGGCTGTTTGCCTACACCGCTTCGCCGGCCATGAGCTCCTAGCCGTCGAAATCATGGCCTATGCACTCCTTGCCTTTCCTGAAACTCCGAAACATTTCCGCAAAGGAGTTGCCAATACCTTGAAAGAAGAACAAGAGCACGTCAAACTCTACATCGCTCGAATGGAACAGCTCGGATTAAAGTTTGGCGACCTACCTCTATATAAACACTTTTGGGCCCATGTCCCCCACCTCATATCGCCCACGCGCTATATTAGCGTGATGAGCCTGACATTTGAACAGGCCAATCTTGACTTCGCACCCCTCTATGGAAAATCGTTTGCAAGGGTTGGCGATCATGAATCCGCTCAATTAATGGCTCAGATCCTTGAAGATGAGATCAAACACGTCGCATTCGGTTGGAATTGGCTGCGCAAATGGAAAGAAGTAGGGAAAACCGAATGGGATATTTGGGTGGAAAGCTTACCTCCCCTCATGACCCCTAAGCGCGCTCGAGGATTTACTGTCGAAGAGGAATTCCGTAGACAAGCGGGTATTCCTGAAGACTGGATCCTCAAAATTAAGAATGCATAGGGATCGGGCACGCTCACGGACACGGGTACGGGCACGAAAGAATTGGGAAAGATTGCGATCGTCGATTTCACAAAAATGAAAAAACTACTCCCCTTTTTGAAATATTTTTGATAGCCTGACAGGCTAGTAAAAAAACAATCATCTTATGTCTCATTATTTTGACCATAAAAAATTGGAGGTATATCAAGCTTCGATAGAGTTTGTTGTTAGTAAGTTACCTCCTGGCAGAGCTTATCTTGCCGATCAGCTTCAACGAGCGGGAACATCGATTTCTCTAAATGTAGCTGAAAGCGCAGGAGAATTTTCAACCGCAGAAAAATGTAGATTTTACCGAATAGGAAAACGTTCGGCGACAGAATGTGCCGCAATTTTCGATATTTGTCGACGTCTGCATCTTATTGATGAGACACATCATATAAAAGGGAGAGAACTTCTAGTACGGATAGTGGGAATGTTAACAAAACTAGCTCAAAGAAGTTCTTTCGTGCCCTTACCCGTGTCCGTGACCGTGCCCGATCTTAAAAACAATAAAATGTTGGATTGCTAACAATATGCCGTTCACACGCTTGCACTCCATAGCTTTAATCGGATTGGATGCAACGCTTGTTGATGTTGAGACCGATGTCAAACCAGCAGAAAATTCCTCTTTATTGCTAGTGGGATTGCCTGACACCGCTGTGCGTGAATCAAAAGACAGAGTTTTGACCGCACTAAAGAACAGCGGGTTTTCTTTTGAAGGATTGCATTCCACAATCAACCTCGCTCCCGGAGATGTCAAAAAAGAAGGCCCGATCTACGATCTCCCAATTGCATTAGCATTGCTGTCAGCACAAAAAAAACAAACTTCCCTCCCACCTGAAGATTTTCTCTGCGCTGGAGAGCTTAGCCTCGACGGGACATTAAGGCCGATGCGCGGGGCACTCTGTATGGCGCTTCTCGCTAAACAATTGGGCAAACGTGGGATTATCCTCCCAGCAGAAAATGCTGCCGAAGCTGCTCTTGTCGAGGGTATTTCTGTTTACGGTGTACACACTCTAAAACAAGCATGGAGTGTCTTTCATGATAACTCCCCTACCCCTCATCAAACACTTAATGGAATAGCGTTAACAACATCGCGCCCAGAGGTGGATTTCGCCGATATTCGCGGACATGCCCATGCAAAAAGAGCATTGACCATCGCTGCTGCAGGTGGACACAATCTATTGATGTACGGCCCTCCTGGTTCAGGAAAAACAATGCTCGCGCGGGCTCTCAGTGGAATTTTGCCGGCGATGTCTCTTGAAGAAGCGTTGACTGTGACGAAAATTTATTCTCTCGCCGGTCTTCTTCCAAAAGATGTCTCCTTGATCTCTCAGCGTCCTTTTCGATCGCCTCACCATAGCGTTAGCATGTACGGGCTTATTGGTGGTGGAAGCTCACCTCGGCCAGGGGAAGCAACGCTTGCAAACCATGGAGTGCTTTTCCTTGACGAGCTCCCGGAGTTTTCCCGCGCTAGCTTAGAAAGCTTACGCCTCCCTTTGGAAGACAGACGCGTAACAATTGCCCGGGCTAAAGGGTTCAGCACTTTCCCCACTGATTTCCTCTGTATTGCTGCAATGAACCCATGTCCTTGCGGGATGCTTGGCCATCCTCAAAAACCTTGCCGCGACACGCCGCAACAGATCCATCGCTATAAAAGCAAAATTTCTGGCCCATTGCTCGATCGCATCGACATGCACATCGAAGTATCTGTCTTATCTTACGAAAAATTGCGTGAAGAGCCTACACCTGAAACATCATCTATTGTGCGAGAAAAAGTAGAAGAAGCTCGTAGCCGTCAAAGAAAACGGAACATGCAAGGAAAGAGCAATAGCCATCTCACTAGCAATGAGGTGACAAAATTCTGCGCCCTAAATAACGCTTCCAATGCTTTGCTGAAGCAAGCCGTTGAGACATTTGGCTTGTCTCCGAGAGGATACCATCGACTACTGAAATGTGCTCGGACAATCGCCGATCTCGCTGACAGTGAAAATGTCGTCGAAGAGCATTTATTAGAGGCAATCGCTTTTAGAAACTAGATTTGGAGTGCGGGGACTAGTCTCATGCGCAACAAGCTAACAAGAAGAATTGAGGATACAGAAGAATTTTACCACAGAGGTAGGGAGGACACAGAGGAAGAATAAAAAAATCTTTTATCGCGAGAGCGTTAAACTTTTCTTTCTGGGAATGCGTCTTCAATTTAACGCATAGAAACTTCAGCAGAAAGCATGATCAATGGCTGCAGAGCGCAGTCGCGGATGAAGTCATTGACCCCTTCAGCTCCTAATAACAACCCTGCACGCCAATGGATCACCTCGGTGAGGTTCTTCTTTTTGAGCAAGCTCAAGAGCTCTTTAAATTGGATAAGGAATTTTTCTCGGATCGCGTCGATCTGTGGACGCAATTCCTTTTTCAGGTCCCTGACGTCTGCAAAGAGGTCGACACCTTCTTCAGTCCACCGATTGAAGTCATCTTCTTGTAACAATTTAGAAGCTTGCATTTGCGCTTTAACAACTTCTGAAACTAAGTGAGGTGGCAATCCCATCATGAGGGCACGTTCTTTCAATTTCTGCAAAGTGGACTCTTCTCTTTGCTTGTCTTCAATGGGCATATCATGGTTCCATTTCCACTTTGCCACTTCGTGAGAAACTTCAAAGAACTGATTAATGAGGATCAACACCCCATCGATTTTTTCAAGAATTTCATCATCGACAATCTGTGGGCGAAAGGGTTCCGTCTGAAAAGCAATTTCCTCTTCGCTATGGCCTAAAGCAGTGCAAGCAAAGCTCGCAGCAATTAAGAAATAACGAATAGAATTTGAGAACAGCTTGAAAAAATCGTCCACGACGCGCATAAAAAATCCGGTGTTTAGCCGGATCTTATGCAGCGCGCTGATTTTTCTCAAGTTGTTCTTTTTTAACTTAGGCAAGCCATTGCAAACTTGACTATAACGCTCTTAGGGTCTTGGAGAAGTATCTTCTTCCTTATTCAAAAACTTGTTCGTCTTGCTTTAGGAAATGTATGCGTTGTCATGAACATATCTTCTTGCGTCATTTATAGTCAGCAACTAGGAGGAAAAAAAACTTCAACTAAAAAAACACCCCAAATATTATGTATAAAAACACAAAAAGATAATAATTTTTTCTGTTTTTTTGTGAAAACGCTCTTACAAAAGAAACGCTGTGGCACAAAATGCCATCAGCGCAAAGGATAATTGCAGTGGCAGATAAAAAGGCCATCTAGAAAACAAATATGACAATAACAATGTCGCTGAAAACAAACGACGCGAATCTTTTGTTTGATATGATTTATATAATAACCAGCAACAACCAAAAAGGACGACTATTGTTTCAACCACCCTGAGCACCTCTCTTTTCGCATTCTACCCCAGCATTATATTGCTGCCTCTTTGAAGGATTCCACAGCCTGATAACCCTCAAATACTGCTACTGGAGCAATCTCAAAAGAACTCTAGTAGCATCACTCACTTCTATAAACATTTTTTACTTTTCTTCAATTGCCGTGAGCTCGCGTGCTTGAAGCTCGATGGGTTGGGCAGGCTCAAGTTCTAAAGAAGAGGACGCGACGCCAAGGTCTTTAAATTTACGCGCGCTAACAAGCACGCGGGTCTCTAAAGTCCCGATCGTCTCATTATAGGATTTGACGGCGGTCTGCAAACTTCTGCCAACTTTAGTGAAATGTGACGCCATGTCGACAATCCGTTTATAAAGTTCATGCCCTAGCTCGCTGATCTTCTCCGCATGGGCGGAAAGGCTCTCTTGCTTCCAGCCATAGGCGATGGCTTTTAATAGACCGATCAACGTCGCTGGGGTCGCAAGCACAACACCTTGTTCCATCGACCATTCGATGAGCAAGGGATCGATGTCGAGCGCCGCATGCAGAACGACTTCTGTGGGAAGGAACAGGACGGCAAATTCTGGGGAAGGCTGGACGTGCTTCCAATATCCCTTTTTACCTAAAGCAGATATGTGGCCGCGCAAGTGGCGCACATGATCTTTTAAAAGCTGTTCTATTTCTGCTTCGTCTTTAGCTTGGCTGGCTGCCAGGTATGCTTCTAAAGGAACTTTAGCATCGATGATGATGTGCCTGCCGCCTGGAAGGTAGACGACCATGTCAGGACGGATTGCACCATCTTGGGTTTGGGAGTGCTCTTGGATGGAAAAATCACAGTGGCGCACCATGCCTGCAAGTTCGACAAGGCGGCGCAAATGGACCTCGCCCCATTTACCACGGACATTTGGTGCTTTAAGCGCTTTCGCTAAATTCGCAGTCTCTTGGCGGAGTAGCCTCTCACTATCAGCAAGAGACTCGATTTGTTTGCGTAAAGATTCTCTGTCCCCGCTGCGCTGAGATTCCACGCGGCGTAAGCTCTCATCAAATTTCCCGAGGTACTCTTTCAATGGTGCTATAATATGGGAAATCGATTGCTCTTTTTGATCTAAAACGCCTTGAGCTTTTTCTAAAAACAGAGCTGCGGCAGCATCGGGAGCCAAGGTCTGTGCTTTGAGGGCCTCTTCTGCACGGGCAAGAGCAACGCTTAACTCTAAGACTGTTTGTTCTTTTGTCCTAAGCGTCCTCAAAAGCTTATAGATGACAACCCCAGCAACGCCAGAAACAATTGCTACAATCCATGTCATATTAGTCTTCTTGCTCTGGTTCGAAATCTTCCAGGGTCTTCGACTTTTTACCTGCGATGAGGCGGATAATTGAAAGTACCCATCCTAATATAATGTATCCCCAAACAACAGTAGCCAACGTGATCGCGAGGAAGTAGAGGATCCCGTAGAGCATGAAAATGGCCAAAATCACGGTAAGAAAGATCAACTGGAAAGAAGGGACGCGGAAATGGAGCGCTTTGATGCTAGGAAATTTCCAGCGGCTTACCATAAAGTAACCTAAAATAACCATAATGCACGTCAACACAACAGCTTTTGTCTCATTACTCATCGGAAGTAATGTCTCACCCAAAGGCGATGCTAAAAAGTAGTTGGCGGACACAGCTGCTAAAGCACCGGCTGGGATCGGCAACCCGGTAAAATGTTTCTTATGTTCGGCCATTGCATCTTTATTTCCTTTAGCCTCATTAGCTTTCACATTGAAGCGAACCAACCTTAGTACTCCACAAAGTGAATAGAGCATTGCCCCAATGACCGCAAAAAATGAAAGGCCTGTACCTTGCTCTAAAGATAGGCTTTTGAGCATTAAGACGGATGGCGCGACACCAAAAGAGACAGCATCGGCCAGAGAATCAAAAATAACTCCAAATTCACTCTCAGCATGCATCGCGCGTGCAAGCGCGCCATCCATCACGTCTGCAAAAGCGGCCAACAATAAAAGCAAAATCGAAGTGTGGAGCACCTGGTAGTTTCCCGATCCAGGCTCGAGCATGTTCACTTTGAAGATCACGAATAATCCGCAAGCAAGTGCAAAAGCGGTGATTATGTTAGGGATAATGTAGACTCGTCGCATAAGGCTTCCAAAACTGTTTTTTTTGTAAACCGATCGTGGCTCAAAAATCGGATTTCGGCTGCGCCAAAGCTACGAGGTTACCCGATCGTAAGCTACCTCATATTTTAAATATTAGGGGACTTACGATCGGTCAACCGCGGAAGCTTTCGCGCGGCCCAAATTCAACTTTTGAGCCATGATCGGTATGCATCCCAACATATCAAAAAACTGCAATTTAAGCTGCATTCTTCATTCCAGACCTTTGTCAGAAAATGCTGATTACGTGAAAGTTATATATGAGAAAAATAATTTAAAAAAAAAGAAAAGATTTTTTGTGGACGAAAAGCAGCAAGCTACTATATTTAGTGTTATAAGAATCGATGCGCTACCAAATGTAGTAGGGAGAGATTTCCCAGCTAGCGCCCAATTTGCAACGAATAATAACCTCTAGGAGCACGCACTATGACTAATATAATGGATAAAGACCGTGGAACGAAAAGCGCATCTCCCTCAACATCTGACATCGCCTCGACTATCAAGAATGCACAAGGTAAGGATTCTACCTTAGAGAGCCAATTTACCGTTGTCAAACGGAACGGAGCAATTGTCCCTTTCCGCCGCGAACGGATCTTCCGAGCTCTAGAAGCAGCTTTCCGCGACACAAAAAAAATCTCTAAAGAAACGGCTCTTCCAAGCGAATTGAATCTGATCATCGAAAAACTGACTAGCCTTGTTGTGGCGGCTGCAATCACTCCTACTGCAAAAGGCGCCTCCTTAACAGTAGAGGGACTTCAAGACGTCGTAGAAATTATCCTTATGCAAGAAGGGTACCATGATGTCGCAAGAGACTACATTATCTATCGAGACCAACATAAAGCTCTACGCGAAGATTCTCCACGCAACTTAAAAGTGCGTCGTAAGGATGGGAGCTATGCAAGATTCAATCCAATGAAGATCGCCTCCTCAATCGAAGAGTCCTTCCGACGCACTCGCCATACTGAAGGCCCTTCTTCTGATGCAACAGTAGAGGCGATCAACCTCATCACTCAAAAAGTTGTTGCTCGCGCTGTCTCTGTTGCTAAAGCTGGAACCGAGCTTCACGCTGCAATGCTTGAAGACGAAATTGAACACCAACTGATGCGCGAAGGATTTTTCGCCATCGCCAAAGACTTCATTTTACACCGCGCTGCAATGGGAGAACAGTCGTTACCAGCAGACCATTATCGCGACATGTCCGATGAAAAGTCTCAGCGCCAATATACCATTATAGGAAATGACAAAACTTCTAAAGTCATCACTGAAACACAGCTTTTGCAACGCTTTAAATTTGCTTGCAGAGGCTTAGAAGACCTCGTATCAGCAGAAGTATTATTCGAAGGCGCGATCGTCAACTTCTATGAAGGGATGAAAGAGAGTGAGCTCGACCAAGCGCTCATCATGGCAGCACGCGCACACATTGAAATTGAGCCTGCTTATTCGAAAGTAGCCTCTCGTTTGTTGCTCGACAACGTCTATAGAGAAACAATGAATGTGAGCGCAGCAGACCCTTCCTTAGAGTCAGCGCATCGCAAATACTTCAAGAGCATGCTGAAAACAGCTGTAGAGCATAAACGAGTCGATGCTACTCTGCTCGATTTTGACCTAGACATGATCGCTCAAGCAATGCAGCTGCAGCGAGATGACAAATTCTCTTATCTTGGGTTGCAAACTCTCTACGATCGCTATTTCATCCACCAGGAAAACCGCAGAGTAGAAACCCCGCAGATATTCTGGATGCGTGTTGCTATGGGTCTTGCTCTAAACGAAGGCGCCCAGAAGAACCAGCGTGCAATTGAGTTCTATGATGTGCTTTCAAAATTCCTTTTTGTTTCAGGAACACCGACACTCTTCAACTCTGGAACTGCAACCGCACAGCTCAGTTCATGCTACCTCTCCACAGTGATGGATGATTTGGCTCATATTTTCAAAGTAGTCTCGGATGATGCAATGCTCTCTAAGTGGGCTGGAGGACTAGGAAATGACTGGACTAACGTGCGTGCGACAGGTGCAACAATTAAAGGGACAAACGGCCGTAGCCAAGGGGTGATTCCATTCCTTAAGGTGGCCAACGACACTGCTGTCGCTGTCAACCAAGGGGGAAAACGCAAGGGAGCAATGTGTGCCTATCTCGAAACATGGCATCTGGATGTCGAGGATTTCCTCGAGCTCCGTAAAAATACAGGTGACGACCGCCGCCGCACACATGATATGAACACAGCGAACTGGATCCCAGACCTGTTCATGAAACGCGTCCACGCCAATGGCACGTGGACGCTCTTCAGCCCAAGCGATGTTCCTGACCTCCACGATCTACACGGTGCTGCGTTTGAAAAACGTTATCAAGAGTACGAAAAGATGGTCGACGATGGCACAATCAAGCTCTTCAAACGCATGGAAGCTGTCCACCTCTGGCGTAAAATGCTCAGCATGTTGTTTGAAACAGGCCATCCATGGATCACTTTCAAAGATCCATCCAACATCCGCTCCCCACAGGACCACGTCGGCGTTGTGCACAGCTCCAACCTTTGCACGGAGATCCTCCTTAATACCTCTGCGCAAGAAACAGCTGTTTGCAATCTCGGATCGATCAACCTAGCCGAACACATGACAGACAAAGGTCTCGATGAAAAAAAACTTGCAGCGACAATCCTTACAGCCGTCCGCATGCTTGATAACGTAATCGACATCAACTACTACCCAATCCAAGAAGCTAAGAACTCTAACATGCGCCACCGCCCGATCGGTCTTGGTCTCATGGGCTTCCAAGATGCGCTGTATATGTTGAACCTCAGCTACGCTAGCCATGAGGCTGTCGAATTTTCCGATCGCAGCATGGAAATGATCTCTTATTACGCCATCCTCGCTTCCAGCGAACTAGCAAAAGAGCGCGGCACCTATGCGACCTACCGTGGATCTAAGTGGGATCGCGGCATGTTGCCGATCGACACGATCGAGCTGCTCGAAAAAGAGCGCGGTGGATTTGTCGAAATGGACCGCACATCAACAATGGACTGGGATGTTGTCAGAGCATCTGTGAAAAAATACGGCATGCGCAACAGCAACACCCTCGCCATCGCTCCAACAGCTACTATCTCGAACATCACAGGTGTCACACAGTCGATCGAACCGACATACAAACACCTCTACGTTAAGTCAAACCTCTCTGGAGAATTCACAATCCCCAACTCCTATCTCGTCGAAAGCCTCAAGAAGCTCGGCCTGTGGGACAGCGAGATGATCGATGATCTCAAATACTTCGATGGGTCGATTGCTGAGATCGAACGCATCCCAGCAGATATCAAGAGGGTTTTCTTAACATCTTTTGAAATCGAACCAGAATGGCTCATCGAATGTGCAAGCCGCAGACAAAAGTGGATCGATATGGGTGAGTCTCTCAACCTCTATTTAGCTGAGGCAAGCGGCAAGAAACTCCATCAGATGTACCTCTTTGCTTGGGCAAAAGGACTCAAGACCACCTACTATTTACGGTCTTTGGGAGCGACACAAGTTGAGAAGTCCACTATGGACGTCAACAAACGAGGCCTTCAACCACGTTGGATGAAAAACAAATCAGCATCGAGCAACATCGTCGTTGATAGGGAGCCAGAAAAAGCTTCAGAAAAAGTTGAGGCCGGTAAACCAGCAACTGCAAAAGAACGGCCATTAGATCGTCAAGCTCTTAAGGCGCCTAGCTGCAGCCTGGAAGAGGGATGTGAGAGCTGTCAATAAACAATAATAAATATCGAGGGTAATTTATGATCCAATTCGAAGAAGAAACAATAGCCCAGCCCTCAGCAAATGCGAGCGGCATGGGAAAAGATAAGCGCTTCAAGGCGCACCAAAAACGTTTGATCAACTGTGGGACAGTCGACGTCAACCAACTCATGCCCTTGAAATACAAGTGGGCTTGGGAACATTACCTCAATGGTTGCGCAAACCACTGGATGCCTACCGAAGTCCCGATGGGCAAAGACATCGAGCTTTGGAAATCGAATTCCCTGACAGAAGATGAGCGTCGTGTCATCATGCGCAATCTCGGCTTTTTCAGCACTGCTGAGAGTCTTGTTGGCAATAACATCACGTTAGCCATCTTCAAGCATGTGACCAATCCAGAAGCGCGTCAGTACTTACTACGCCAGGGCTTTGAAGAAGCGATCCATACACACGCTTTCCACTACATTGTAGAATCACTTGCTTTAGACCAAAGCGAAGTGTTCAACATGTACAACGAGGTGAACTCGATCAACAATAAAGACGTCTTTGAGATGAAGCTAACAGAGGACATCTTGCGCGATGGATTTAGCACACAGACATTTGAGGGCGCGCAAAAATTCCTGAAGAACTTGATCGGCTTCTATATCATCATGGAAGGGATCTTCTTCTACAGTGGATTTGCAATGATCCTCTCTTTCCATCGTCAAAACAAGATGACCGGCATTGGCGAACAGTTCCAATACATCTTGCGCGATGAGACGATCCACCTTAATTTCGGCATCGACCTCATCAACAGTATCAAAGAAGAAAATCCAGAGCTATGGACTGTAGAGTTCCAAGACGAGATGGTCAACTTGATCCGCGAAGCAGTTGAACTTGAAGTCCGATATGCCCAAGACTGCCTGCCGCGCGGTATCCTCGGTCTCACAGCGCCGATGTTCCGCGAGTACGTCCAGTACATCGCAGACAGAAGACTAGAGCGCATTGGCCTCAAGGCTCAATACCGTTCTAAAAACCCTTTCCCTTGGATGAGCGAGACCATTGACCTCGGTAAGGAAAAGAACTTTTTTGAAACACGCGTCACCGAATACCAATCTTCTGCTAATCTCACCTGGAATTGATCTCAATATAGGAGCGCCGACTTGGGCGCTCCTCATTAGCTTAAAAACACATTTAATTTAATGCCGAACGTGACTCAAAAATCGAATTTCAGGTGTGCCAAGGCCCAAATCCGATTTTTGAGTCACGTTCGGTAAATTACAACACTAGAAATCAATTACTCATTGATTGACAATAAAAATACCGTCAACAACTTTTTTATTAAAAACAGAAATAAAACATGTCCATAAATAGTTCAAACATCACCCTCGTCCCATTAGAGATAAAAGCAGTTATTCTACAAGAAGTCATTACCAAAACAGGTTCATTACAATGTAGACTCGTATGCAAAGAATGGAAACAGATAACAGATGAGAAAGTTTTTAAACTCATTGCACTTAAGTTGCGTAGCGAATTGGCACAAATTCCTGAAACTCTCGGGTTAAAAAGTATCGTCACTACGTTTACCGATTCCATGAGTCCAACGATTAATACAGCTATTAGCTCCGACCTAGATAAAGCAAAAGAATTTGGCACTAACATGGCAATTACAATTGGAGGATACAAACCTAGAGTTATCGCATCAGCTGATCAAATCGCCCAGTTAACACAAAAAGACACCAATCTTCATATCTTATGGAATTATATAAAGACCAAAGTAACAAATGCTCCTCAAGAGCATAAAACCTGTGAGCAAATCAGTTTCTGGATGAGCAGAAATGAAGAGGCTCTTAAAAAAGTTACATCTCTTGATCAATGTTGTTTCCCTACTCCGAATATCCTCAAGTCCATTCCTTGGGAGATTGAATATTTATCCCATTTATATTCCGAACCACATTGTGGACCTTAGAGGGTGTCTACAAAGTAAGATTCTGTCGATTTTCTGAGGCTTTTTTACTGCAAGGTGCATTTGTTTTTCACAAATGGTATAAATTATGATTCTCCGTTCGATGATTGTATAAACTATCAGTATACTCTCCCCGGACAAAGAACCAAAATTAGCCAAAAATCCTCAGACCTTTAAGAGCGCTATACGAATCTAAATTTTGTATTCTTTGTCCTTCCAACTATCTTAATCATCATATATCGTTGCTACTTACAAAAAAAATTATGACAGTTCCAGAAGTATCTAGAAATCTCTATCACATACAGGAAAACAGGGCATTTAGCCCGATTCCAAATGAAGTTATTCTCCTCATATTGAAAAATCTTAATCTTAAGGAATTGATCTCATGTTCAAAGGTGTGCAAACACCTCTACCAGCTATCCAACACCGAATCCCTTTGGAAACAAATGTTCCTTACCCAATTTCCAAGTGGACGCCTTCACTTGAGTCAACATCCTAAAAGTACTCTCCGTGAGATTGTAGATTTCCATAGTCATGCAATGAAGGGCTTATATACGACGAGGCGTTTCATAAGGCCAACAGTCAACATGTCTCAACTTTCAATGGATGGCCATATGGCCTTGGGAACTAGCTCTCTAAGAGATGGAAAAGTCATTGTCTATGATCTGCAGAATAACAAAGAGCTCATCTTTGCACTTGAGAAAGAACCCTATTCAGTAGATCAAATCCATGAGATGGACGAAGGAGTTTTAGCAGTTATTCTTTCTAATTTTGAAAGTGAGAACGAAATAAACAAAGAGATTTTGCATAAATATAAACTAAAAATTATAGACGTTAAAAAGAAAAAAATTATTTTTTCTCAAGACTGTAATACTGTATGTTTTCAAAAAAATAAGACATTTATCATCAGCACCCAACATCAAAATGAGTATAGCCTAGAAATCTTGCACAAAACCTTAGAAAAAACTTTCATTCTCAATACAGCGAAAAGAATTAAATTTGTTTCTGAATATCTTGATGAAAAAATTGTCACCCTATCAATTGACAATGAAATAGTCTTATGGGACAAAAAGACAGGCACTTCTATTGGACAGGCTGTGCAAATGGATCAAAGTCTTTGCTTTAAGAGCGTAGCGAACAAATTGCTTTTCTATTCCAAAGCTCAACATGTAAGAGCATACTTTGCCTTGAATTATAATTTTATGTATCCTGCGTATGTCTATGACCCCAACACAAACACTACAGAAATAGTTCCTAACTTAGAAATTTATGAAAAAAGCGCACAATCAAATGATGATCCTACCAGCAAAGAATGGAGAGACCACTCCGGGTGTCTCCGCATAAAAAAAATAAAGACTAGGGCTTTTCTTGGGTGGAACCTTAAAAATGCAAGCATCACCACTTTCTTTCCTAAGTATGAAAAATTTCACGATGTAGCATTTCCTTTTCCCAATGGAATAACTCTTTTGGGAAACAGCATGATCTATCGCTTAGACTTCCGTAAGCAAGACAATCTTCTCCTTGATCAGATGGCAAAAGAATTCTCCAAAATTGCAAAAATTCGGGAAATTTTAGATTTATTTCCTAATGACTCCCTAGATCTCGAGAAAAGCGATATTAGAACAATCGCCGAGCTAACTACAGCCTTAACAAGCCATTCTTACGTAGACTTTAATTGTGACGAGAAAAAAATTGTATTCATCGAAATAGAACTCTTAAAAGAACTTGGAATGAGTGAAAATCGTGACAGATCTCTTGGATTGAGCATACAAACGATCCAACAAAAAAACGATACTCTCTCTGTATTTTGTTCATTTACAGTCTATTTCAATACCCAAGAATTTCCCAACTTAGTTGATCAAATTACACAAATTGGGCAGTTTGAAGAAATTAATTTGGATCTTTTGCAGCGTTTTGTACTTCTGCCTAAAGACACCCTCGAAGCGATTTATAAAGAATTGCCTCAAGAGCATTTTCATAATCAAAAATTAGCTACAGATACAGAACGCGCACAAGCAATTGAGAAATATTTAGCCAAAAATGGATTTGAGAGAGCTGTCTACCCTCCAAAAACCACTGAAACGATCTTTGAGGTCCCTAAGTAACTGTCCAAAAGGTTGGCAAAAACCTTCTTATCGGTTATTTTTAGTCCTTTTTTAAGGATAGGATCATGACGACACATTCCATTCTCAATTCTGTCCATGACCGCTACGGCCCTTTTACACTTATCAAGATCACCCCAATCCGAGAGCTCAACGCCGTGTTGCGAGAAATCGTGCATGAGCCTTCTGGCGCCCACATTATGCATATTGAGTGTGATGATCCTGAAAACCTCTTCTGTCTCTCTTTCCGCACTTTACCCTACTCTTCAAATGGCGTAGCCCACATCTTAGAGCACACAGTGCTTTGCGGATCCAAGCGTTTTCCTGTCAAAGATCCTTTTTTCTCTATGAACCGGCGCAGTTTGAATACCTTCATGAATGCGCTGACGGGCTCTGACTTCACCTGCTATCCAGCTGCTTCCATGGTGGAGAAAGATTTTTATAACCTTCTTGAAGTCTATCTCGATGCCGTCTTTCATCCCCTCTTAAAAAAAGAGAGTTTTTTACAGGAGGGACATCGTTTAGAGTTCGCGCAGCCAGATAATCCTAAGTCTCCTTTAGAGATAAAAGGGATTGTATATAATGAGATGAAAGGGAGCATGGCCTCTGCCGATTCTCGCCTTTGGCACGAAATGTGTAAAGCGCTATGCCCTGATCTCCCCTATGCATTTAATTCAGGTGGGGAACCAAAGCATATCCCAGATCTAACCTATGAACAGCTAATCGATTTCCACGACGAGTTTTACGATCCTTCCCGCTGCTTGTTCTTTTTTTATGGCAACTTCCCATTAAAAAAACACCTTGATTTCATTCTCGAAAAGACATTAAAGAACGTCCAATCTCTCCCCCCGCAACTGCCCATTCCCCATCAGCCAAGGTTCAGCGCACCGGTCACCAAAGAAGTCGCCTACCCCGCACAAGACAAAGAGGAATTGGAAAATAAGGTGATTGTTTCTTTTGGATGGCTCACTGCTCCGCTACAAGACCAAGAAGTGGTGCTCGCGTTGAGCGTTTTAGATTCTGTCCTTATGGACACCGACGCCTCCCCACTGAAATATAAACTTCTGCAGACAGGACTATGCGCCCAAGCAGACGCATTCATGGACACCGAGATGAGCGAGGTCCCTTACGTCATCATCTGCAAGGGATGTGAAAAAGACAATGTCGACTCCTTAGAAAAAGCGCTGCGAGAGGCTCTCAAAGAGATCGCATCGAAGCCCATCCCTCCTCACTTTATCGAGAGCGCCATCCATCAACTTGAATTTTCTCGCACTGAAATTACAGGCGACCATGCTCCATTTGGGTTGACGCTGTTTATGCGTTCTGCGCTTGCTAAGCAACACGATTGTCCTCCAGAAAACGCATTGATCATGCATGCTCTTTTTGAGGACCTGCTCAAAAAAGTGAAAGATCCTCTTTATCTACCTTCTCTGTTACGCAAATATCTCATTGCAAACCCTCATTGCGTCCGCCTTGTCATGATCCCCGACCCAGAACTGCAAGACAAAGAAGCAATGCAAGAGAAGCAGTATCTCGATGCTGTGCGCAAACGCCTTTCGGAAATAGATATCCAGACGATCATTGAAGACAGTAAAAAACTCGCTGTCTATCAAAATGAAACTGCCCGACAAGATTTAAGCTGTCTGCCCAAGATTGCTTTTGAAGACCTTCCGACGAAAGCGAGAAACTTCTCCCTTGTCCATGAACAAGGAGGAAATTTAGAGATCTTCCATCACGACTGCTTCACAAATCACATCGTATATGCTGACCTCGTTTTTGATCTCCCTCAGCTCTCTGAAGAAGATCTGACTTATGCACAGATTTTTGCCATATTGCTTGCAGAACTCGGCGCTGGCCCACGCAACTACACACAGCAGCTCGACTACATCCAAGCTTCCACTGGAGGGATCAGTTCTTCTCTTGGCTTAAATATTAGGGTCGATGACCATTCTTCATGTAGACCTTCGTTGACAATACGCGGCAAAGCCCTTGTGCGAAAGGTGCCTCAGCTAATGGAAATCATGGGAGATATTGCCTCTTCGCCTCATTTCAATGATTCCAAACGGATTGAAGAATTGATCAAGCAATTGGGAAGCTCCTTGCATAGTAATTTGAACCGCAACGCTTTGAAGTATGCTGTTCAGTTATCCTTAAGCGGAATGTCTGCTCCGTCGCATATCAACAATCTCTGGCATGGTCTTCCCTTTTACAAAACCATCCAGCGCATATCTCAAGATCTCCCAGGCCAAATTCCTATGCTTGTTGATAGGTTGCTTGTCTTAAAAGACATCTTGCTATGCTCTAAACCTGCACATCTTGTCCTCAGCTGTGACGAGAAAGCCTATCAAACGATGAAAAATCAGAATTTTTACTCCTTGTCGCACTTGCCATCTCGCGCCACGCCCCTATGGAAAACAGCTCCTCGCCCAAGCCCTGTTTTCTCGCAAGCACGCGTTATCGCTTCACCAGTTGCGTTTAATGCAGAAGCCTTACCTACTTTAGGATATTTACACCCTTATTCTGCTGCATTGAGCACTGCTTCTCAATTGATGGAGAACAAAGTGCTGCATGAAAAAATCCGCGAGCAAGGTGGGGCATATGGTTCTGGTGCAACATATAACTTAAACACTGGTCATTTCTATTTTCATTCTTACCGCGATCCTCACATTGCACGCTCTCTGGAAAACTTTAACTATGCCATTGAGTATATCTCTCAGGGAAAATTTGATCATAAAGATCTCGAGGAAGCTAAATTAGGAATTATCCAAGGGCTTGAGATGCCTGTTCCCCCTTCTAGCCGTGCTATGACAGCATATGGTTGGTGGCGTTCTGGCAAAACATTAGAGATCCGGCAACATTTCCGCGACCGTTTGCTTGCTTTGACCGCCCATGACATCCAGCACGCTGTCGACAAAGGACTTGTTAACCATAAGAAAGAAAGCGTCTTTGTCACTTTTGCTGGCAAAGAACTGCTTGAAAAAGAAAAGTCTGCCCTTGAGCAGATCAGAGGGAGCGAGGTGCCCATCCTCTCCATATGAGATAAGGGATACAGGGAGAGGGAAAATCGGGCACGAAAAAGAGAATCGCCATTGCGTTTTTTTCTTTTCAATTGTGAATTTCTTGAGCATTTGATTTTTCTTGCATTATGATTGCACGTGCTTGTTCGTAGGTTTCAAACCCATCTTCTAGCGCAATTAATTCATTAGTATTACTGTCTCTATAATAATATGTAATGGTACTGTCGCTTGAAATTATATGTGCAATTTCTTTGACACTTGACGCTGTGTTTTTGCTGTCAAATGATAAAGTTAGACTTATGTTCTTATAATTTAATTCAGATTCGGAGAATATTTTTTTAAATTTGTTTTCCGATTTTATAAAATCCAATAGACACTCAGTAGTTTCAATTATAACATTTCTAATCTCTAACTTGTTTTTACTTTCATGAATTATAAATCCAATAATAAGAGTAATTTTTTTGGATTATAAAAAGATCCACCCGAAACATATAGCTTCCATTTTTTATTTTTCTCTATTTCTCTGGAAAATTCTTTAATAATTTTATCTCCAATTTTTGACCTGTTCATAGAAAATCCAAATATCGGAGTAATTAAAAATAATGTTAGTAAAAGTCTAAATATGTGTTTCATTGATTCACTTTAAACATTCGTTTGTAAAATTTTGCACTATCTCCTATGGCTGTTTCATAAGAATTAACGGAATGTTCAATGAGCTTTTCAGATTCCATGTAGGTGTATTTTCCTTTATAAAAGCTCGGAGAAAGTCTTGCTACCGGGTCAATGTCACTAAGTGAATATGTGACAACTCTTCTGCAGTCAATATTTTAGAAAAACAGTTATCTGCAACGATATTAATTCTGCTATGAGTGTACAAGATAATGTCTGTGATTCCTTGAGCTAACAAATCCCTGATTTTTTTAGCTAAGAGCTCACCATCACCCCAATCAGCGCCTACCAATCCTTACCCACATAAAAATAAATCTGCAAGAAATCCATAACTTTTACTATAAACGCCATGCACTTGGGCACCATCGTATTTCCGTGAAACCATAAACATAAAGGCCAAAAAATCCTCCAAACTATTCATCATTCCATTGGCAATCAGAATCGCCACAAATTCTTTGATTGGCTTATCGCCAATTGTCTGATGCTGAGAAGGATTGTCTGTGTGTTCTTTTTTTGAAAAGAGTTTTCCTAAATATTCACCGCATCTTTGTAAGAAAGGGATAGGCAAAAGATGATGGCTAGCTTGATAAACTGTCTCTCCAGCGTAGTGTCCCACTTCTTTTGCGTAGTGTGCAATTTCTTTCCCAGCTTGCTCTGCAAAAGAAACAACAGCAGATCCGATTTGCCCGGCAGCGGAGCAAACTGCATCGAAGCCACTCCTAATTCCTCTTGCTGCATGTTCGATGAGATTGGGATCATTCTTATCAGCAAGAGCTGTCAACCCATACAGATCGAAGCAAGCAAGAGGATTGTTCATCAGAAAGGAATACAAATTAGGCCCGTCTGTGTACCCTTCGGGGTCCGGCGTCATCCAACGGCCAAGCTTGGGGATGTAATAACGTCTGCCAAAACAGATAAACTTCGTCTCTTCATCAATGCGTTTGGATGCAAACCTCCACGGATTTCCTATGCGCGAAGTCTTAAGCCTTGCATTCGAGGCATCGTAGACTTCTTCTTCGCCAAAGGATGTGTAGCGATAGCTCTCTTCGATGGTTCCATTTGTTGGATTGGCAAGGGCGATCACGCTGCCGCGGATATCGTGCAGGGGAATACCAGCTTTGCCATGGATCTCAAGAGCTATGGCAGCCCCGGTCTCAGCTTTTGGGGTACGCCCTAGGATCCTTAAATTTTTGGTGACCCCAGATGCGTTGACAGATCCGATCTCGAAATAGTTGTCGTAAAAAAAAAAGGTATAAGGTGGTCTCTGCTTGGGGCTAGCCCAGCTGGCGGACTCAACGGTTTTGCTAATCCGCCTATGGATCCCATCATAGGTAAAGCGGATAGTCTGATCTGAGGAAGAGATGGTGATGAGGCGATCGAATGCATCGTAAGTGTAGTGTATTTTGCTGCCGCTAGTCTCGGCGCTCTCGATGTTGCCGTTGGGGTCGTAGCTGTAATGTGTCTCGGCATCGAAGAGGAGTTGGTTGTTGTCATCGATGCGCATGGCAGCGTGGTCTTTGACAAGGCGATTGCCTTGGGAGTCATAGCGATAGTGATGGGAGATGAGGCTATTTTCTGCGGTGAGCTGATGGAGCTCGTCGTAATCGAAGGATTCTGTGTAAGCACCCAAGGGATTTTGCCAATCGACGGACTTGACAAGCCCCCTAGGATCGTAGTCAGTGATGGTCTGCTTGTGCCAGTTGGATTGCACGGAAGATCTTCTACCAAGGGGATCGTAGTGGTAGGTGATCGACGTGTGGTTGTCGATGGGCTCTTCTGCAAGGAGGTTGCCTGAGAGGTCGTAGTGTCTGAAGTGATGCGCATAGGCTAAAGCGCCGGAGGGGTCGTGCCTTTGGATGGAAACAATGTTGCACCCATCAAAGCTGTAGCTCACGAAGGAGTTGTCGGGCAGTGTGAGTGTTTTGCGGTTGCCTTGCTCGTCGTATTCACGGTTGATGACGAGTCCTGAGGAGAGGACCTCTTCCTGCAGGCGTCCTCTGCCGTCGACCGTGCGGGTAAATGTTTGCTGGGTATTGACATCTGTTGCCTGCAACAACGTGCCCGTGTTGTCATATGCATAGGCGTAACGGCGGCTGCCGTCGGAGGTTTGGATTTCAGTGAGACGGCCTAAGATCGTACGAGCGTGTGATGACGATCCCATCAGGTTTTGTGGTGGTCTCGAGTTGGCCTGTGGATGTGTAGGAGTGTTCTGTGCTTCGCGGTGATGTGGAACCATATCCATCGATGGAATGGACCAGGCGCTCCATATTGTCGTAATAGAGATGGATGGCCCTTTGTCTTAAGGTAGTTCCACTGGCAATCACGGAGTGTATATGACGCGCGAGGTTACCGCCGCGATCGTAGAGCAAGATTTCTTCGGCAAGTGTCGTCTCGAAGGGGCGCGTTTGAGGATGTGGGTTAATCTGCCGAGAACATCGAAGGTTTCGATGGTCTGCACGCCGACGGGATCGATCGTTGTTTTTTGCAGGACGCGTCTTCCGGAATCGTCCAGGGCATTTTCGTCGTAGGAGTATTGTGTCTTGTTCCCAAGAGGATCGAGATGTTGGATGAGGCGATGGAACCCATCGTAAAAGAAATACTCTTGTGATTCTTTGTCATCGATCCACAGGCATACGCGCTCAACGTCCCCAGCTGCGTTGTAGCTTGTGCACGTCTTGCGAAGCACATCTCCTGCGCTGTTCTCTACTCTTTCTTCGATGGTCCGTCCGAGGAGATCTCTATCAACAACCTGCACTTCATCGCCCTTGCGCGTGGAGAAAAGCCTCCCTAATGTGTCGTAGGCGTATTCGGTGCGTTCTGTTTGTCCCCGTGATGGAATTCTTCGGCCTCTAGACGGCCTGCGCCGTCGTAGAAGTATTCGGTAATGTTGCCATTGGGATCGATGTCGCGAGCGAGGTGGAACGTGGTGTATTCTTTGCGGCTCTTTTGCAGGACCTCTTGGGAAGCTGAGGATGGTGACGGATGTTTCTCTGCCAAAGACATCATATGTAATTGATGTGGTGGTTCCGTCAGTGTTTGTCGAAGAGCGAAGCTGTCCGTCTAGAGCTATAGGTGAATGTTTCGAAGGTGCCGTCGGGATGCCGGACTGCGATGGGCTTCCCTCTAGCGTTGTAAGTGATCTCTTTTGTGGTCCCTTTTGGGCCAGTTTCTTTGATGACATGCCCTTCGCAATCTACTTCCCGTATTATGGAAGGGTGATACAAGGTCCCATCTTCGTCTTGAACTTCTGATAGTGTTGTGGTGAGGGGACTTCCAAAGCCGTTATAGGTGGCGTGTTGTGTTGCCGAAGGTATCGTGCTCGGCAATCTTATTGTCGGTCAGATCATATTCGAAGCGGACGGTATGTTCTCCGCCGTCTTGTGTCTGGATTTTCCTTCAATTAATCGATTGACGAAGTCGTAGGTGTAGAAGTGGGAGCAGCGGTTGTCTGGCTCGGTGTGGCGGACACGGTTGAAATTTGCGTCATACTCATACGTGGAAACTTGGCCGATGGGATTGGTCTCACGGATGAGGTTCCCACTACTATCGTAGTCTAGGCTGTAACGGAATTCCCCTAGGGCATCGTAGATGTCCTTGCGGGATATTTTGCCACCGGTCGTGTAGGCAATGGCTGTTTAGAAAGAAGCTTCTCTTTGCCGGTGGCAAGATCTATGTAACTCTCTTCGATCACTTCAGGCATGCCGTAGAAAGGTTCAACGCCGCGCAGCTTTAAGACCCGTTTGGTCCTTTGCGTGACACTTGTGAGATCTGTATCGTTTGTTGATGACATCGTCAAGCACTTCGGCATTTAAGATGAGGTCTTTGTTGTAGTAATAGAAATGGCGTTGAACAATCCTTCCATTCTCACAATGAAACTCTGCACGCAGAAGATCTGTGTCGGAATGTATTGAAAAAGCTTGCTAAGGCCATTGGGGTAGTGCTCTGAGAGCAATAGATGCCGGTCATCTTGCGTGTAAGATCTAATCACAACATATTTTTTCGATGCCGTTTTCAGGGGTGGTGGTTGCCATCGATGATCAAGGCTGTGTGCATTGTCCGCTCAAATTGCCATAGAGATCTTCTTCGATCACATTCCCAAGCGTCGTAGGCATAACGGTAAGAGCGTATCCCTAATCTTTGGGGATTGAGGAGCGATTTCCAGAAAAGAAACCCCTTCGCAGGGGCTTCCTTGTGGTCCCCAGGCAAGAGTTTCTGTGTGGTAAGAGTTCTATTGCCGCTGTGGTTGTCGAACCGCTCTATTCTGCTGAGGCGTTGCTGTGGGGTGTAATGATAGACAGTGAGATTGCCGTAAAGATCGAAGACCTGTGAAAAAAACGACTCTGGATAGTAGAACATCCGCATTGCTAGATGTAAGGCCCCATCTTTGCCGACGGGTGCCATGATGGCTTTGACCCGTTCGTAGCGCAGGTCAGCCTCTGTTGGGATATCAACCCAAGCATCGCCGACGATGTTCAATCCTTTATGATAGAAGTCAGTGGCGAGGACTCTTCCATTGGGAAACATCCGCTTGTTGACAAGAGGAGGGGGATTTGTCACTTGCGGAAGATATTCAATGTGCTCGCTTTGGATGCCAGGTGCCGAGACTTCCATGAGGTAGTAACTCGGACTGTCTTTAGGACCTTCTCTGCGATAGCGATAGCTTAAATACCTTCCATCGCTAGTCTCGATGTCGACATTTTGGGACTCAGATGGTTTGCTCCAAAAAAAAAAAAAGTGAAAATGGGCAAATGCATATCGGACGGTGCCAGCAGGGTTTTTGGTCTCGATAGAATTGAGCCGTCCATATTCATCGTATCCATAGATGACATTGTTGCCATTAGGGAGCTTTTCACTTTGTAAGGAGAATAGCTCGTAGGATCCTTTGACTTTTTTATAGACTCGGGAAGATCCATCAGCGCGATAGAAATGTAACTTTTTTTGTCGTGATCTAAAAAGACGTTGTAGTTTTTTGGTTGTTGCGGCCGCTTGAGATCCTCTAGCGCTGTTGGTCCAGCCTTTCGCCGTTCTCGGTAATTTCTGGAACGAAGCGATAGCCCTTTTTTCTCTCGAAGTCACGGCAGCGCCCTTTAGACCCACGCTCCCTTGTATATTTTAAAATGGTTCCATTTCTCTCCGGGATTGAGAGTCTATCGTCTTTTTCAGAAAATACAGCAAACAGATCGGAGGTGTAAAACCACCCTTTACCTTCTCCTTCACGGGCTCCACTAAGATAAATACGAGGGAGGTAAATGGGCTCGACACCTGCTATGACGATGTCGTTTTCCTGGAAAATGGCTTCTCCAGTAATTGCATTGAGACAGCCACCGACAATCGAGGAAGGTTCACCTTCTGTGGTCGCAATCGACGACCTTGCAAAAGCGTAAACATGAGCGATTAATATTAAATATATTAATATAGATCTTCGCATAGACGCGAAATGCTATATTAAAACTTTAGTTTTTCTAAACTAAAATATTAAATTGACAAAGCGCAGCGATACCCCATGAACCTATCCTGCCGCGCATTTATCTTGCACATCCATCAAAAAACAGAACGTTGCAAGCAATAAGATGCGCGCCCGTGCCCTGAGCCTTTTCTCTGCTCTCCCTTTCTCTTCCCAATTTTTTCAGCCTATTGGCATTATCTAAGGTTTAAGATATAACATAACGGTACTCAATAAACTTATTGAAGGGAGTGTTGCTTATGTTTTTGCACCCAAGACACTTTGTGCTTGCTGTAAGCCTGACTGCCTTGACAACACCCGTCTTCAGCGGCAGCAAATCTTTACCAGCAAAGCAAGTCAATTCCACAACAGAAGAGCCTTGTGCTTGTTCCCCAAAACAAATTTCGAAGGCGTTCACAAACGTCGCCAAAAAGGCCACGCCTGCAGTCGTCTTTATCAAAGTCCAATCGGGCAGCGATCAAGATGACATGGGAATAGACAATCAACCCAATCCTTTTGACTCCTATGGTGATGATTTTTTCCGCCGTTTTTTCGGTTATCCTCCCAATTATAGACAGCAACAGCCAGAACGCCCTCCCCAACTAAGCCAGGGCTCAGGCTTTATTTTTAGCGCTGATGGGTATGTCATGACCAATGCCCACGTCGTTAAAGGAGCCGACAAGATCACAGTCGTCATGAATGACGGAAAAGAAATGGACGCAACAGTCGTCGGTACCGATCCTCATACTGACCTTGCTGTTGTCAAAATCGAAGGCAAAGGATTCCCCTTCCTTAAAATGGGTGATTCCGATGAGATCGAAACGGGCGAGTGGGTCATCGCTATCGGCAGCCCTTTTCAACTCGAAGCTTCTGTCACAGTCGGCGTCGTTAGTGCTAAAGGACGACAAAACTTACGGATCACAGAACTTGAAGACTTTATTCAGACCGATGCGGCGATCAACCCTGGAAACTCGGGGGGGCCTCTTCTCAACGTCGATGGAGATGTCATCGGTATCAATACGGCTATAGTCTCGAGGACTGGAGGCTACATGGGAATCGGTTTTGCGATCCCCAGCAATATGGCTAAGAACATCACAGATCAAATCATCAATAATGGCACTGTAACGCGTGGTTTCCTCGGCGTATCTTTACAAGCTGTAGACAAGGACATCGCTGATGCTTTTGGTCTTGCGAAACAAGAAGGAGTGCTCATCTCGGAAGTGGTCAAAGGCTCGCCTGCAGAACAAGCCGGTCTCAAACAAGGAGATATTATCCTTGAGTTTAACGATACATCGATCAAGTCCCTCGGAGGATTCCGCAATGAGATATCGTTGAAAAAACCTGGAACTAAAGTGAAGCTGCTCGTCAACCGCCAAGGCAAAACAGAAACTGTATATGTAACCCTGGGCACCGCATCGGATGCGATGCTTGCCAGCGGTGGTATCGTGTCGAAGTTAGGGATCGAAGTAGATAACCTTACTCCAGAATTATCGAAGCAACTTGGCTACGGTTCGATGGACACAGGCGTTGTAATCACCCGCATCAAGCCTGGATCGCCAGCTGCGATGGCAGGATTACGTCCTGGATTTTTGATCACAGCCATCGACCACAAGCCCATCGCCAACGTCAATGACTTTAACGATGCAATTAACCAACTTGGGGCCAAAAAACGACTCCTGATGCTTGCGCGCCAAGGCAATATGACGCGCTATTACTCAATTAAGATCGAATAACTCACAACTCATCGAGCGGGTGAATATAAAACACCCGCTCGCACCGACCTCCGACCTTCTCTCTTTGCATTATCTCTGGTTTTGCTATACATACAATTTAACCATACATGCACAAGCAGAAGATCATGCACCCTATTTCTCTAAAAAACATCAAAAGCGTCCCTCTTCCTCTATTTACAGGACGCGTTCCGGCAGGGTTTGCTTCTCCTGCTGATGACTATCTCGATCAAAAGCTCGATCTCAATGAGCTGTTGATCGCACATCCCGCTGCCACTTTTTTCGTTAAAGTCGATGGGGACTCTATGATCGGAGCTGGGATCCATACCGGCGACATTTTAATTGTAGACCGCGCTCTTGAAGCGCGCTCAGGGCAGATCATTCTCGCAATCCTCAATGGAGAATTTACTGTGAAACGGCTGCGCAAAGAAGATGGGCGGATCCTCCTCTATCCAGAAAATCCTAAGTACCGTCCAATCGAAGTTCCAGAGAGCTGTGACTTCTGTGTCTGGGGTATCGTCACGTTTGTCATCCACAGCGTAAAAAAATGAAGAATCATTATTTCTTGATCGATTGCAACCAGTTCTATGTCTCATGCGAGCGGGTCTTTCAACCTCATTTGCGGTATAAACCTGTTGTTGTCCTCTCTAACAATGACGGCTGCGTTGTCGCGAGGTCTAAGGAGGCCAAGACGCTCGGCATTCCTATGGGCGCGCCTGCTTTCCAATGCCAAGACTTTTTCAAAAGATACAACGTCGCCGTTCTCTCATCCAACTACACGCTTTATGGGGATATGTCAGAAAGAGTGATGGCGGTTCTCCGGCAATTTAGTCCAGAAATGGAAGAATATTCGATCGATGAAGCCTTTTTACTCATCTCCTCTGGTGAACCTCAATTTCTGGCAAGCATCATCCGCGCCAAAGTCCTCCAATGGACAGGAATCCCCGTCTCGATCGGCATCGGCCCCACTAAGACCCTTGCAAAAGTCGCTGGAGATCTTGCTAAGGACATCGGGTCAGGAGTTTACGAGCTCAGCTGCCCTAAAGAGATCCACGCTCGCTTGAGCTCGCTGCCCATCGAAGAAATCTGGGGTATTGGCTCGAAACTTAAAGGAAGGCTCAACGCAGAAGGAGTGATCTCAGCCCTTCAGTTCATAGAGCGCGACGATGCTTGGATCCGCTCCCATTTCTCTGTAACCCTTTTGCGCACAGCGTTAGAGCTGCGCGGGACTCCATGTTTGTCTTTAGAAGAATGCGCGCCTCCACGCAAATCGATCTTGAGCTCACGCTCGTTTGGTAAACCGGTGACTGAAAAAGAAGAACTAATGGAAGCAATCTCTACCTATATGACAACTGCCGCAGGCAAGCTCCGGGCCCAAGGGTCTTGTGCAGAACTGGTCTACGTCTTTGTGACTACATCGCCATTCATTGACAACCCTTACTCCAACGGCGCCAGCATCACCCTCGCTGAAGCAACCGATTACACCCCAACTTTGATCACCAGCGCAAAACGGATCATCGAACAACTATACCGCCCAGGGTATGTTTACAAAAAAGTCGGTGTCATGCTGGCCGGTATCACTTCCAACAAAGAGCATCAGCCCGATCTCTTCCACAAAGAACGCCCGCCACAAAAAACGCGCAAAAATGCAATGGCCGCTATGGACGCGATCAATAACGCTTACGGACGCAAGAGCCTAGTATTTGCAGCAGAAGGGATAGAGCAGTCGTGGAAAATGCAACGAGGACATTGCTCCCAGCAGTTCAACACCCGCTGGGATGAAATCCTTAGAGTCTGTCTGAAATTTCCTTAAAAATTCACTGACAGACACTCCATCGCTGTATAGAATTAGAATAGACCTCTTCGTTACGTAAGAGGTCTAAAAAGGAGTTCGTGAAACTTATTCTGAATGAGATTAAAGATCACAGCAGCTTTCTCTGCAGAGGTGGAAGTACATCCTTCGCAATCATAAAAAGAGAGCTCACCAAAACAGGGATTTTCCAATTGCTCGTCATTCGGGTTAGCTTTTTGGCGATTATCAAACATTGCGTAATAGATCCTTTGATATTCAGCTTTTGGGCCTGGCACACCACCCGCTCCAGGCAAGTTTTCCATTTGTCTAAAATAATTGAGCGGAGAGATGGCAACGGTAGAGTCTTCGGAATCAAATATTGGGTTTTCTCCATCCATTTCTTCTCCATACCCTTGACAGCTGTGGGTGTACAAGAAATAGCCCGTTTTTGGTGTATGGCCTTCCCCTCTTTCTAATTCTTTACCAAATCGGAAAAGGTCCTTGTAAAATAAGACATTGTAGACTCCCCGGCGGCCGAAGTACATTCCATCCTTAAAAATGCAGTGAAAGAGCTTATAAAAATATTCTGGATCCCCCCTTTTGCAATCTGAAGGCTTAATAAATCCCTTTAAGATTTCTGCAAGAGAACGATCAAATATTTCTTTCCACTCTTTTGAAACCAGACGAACGGCTTTATAATCTTTATCACAGTCTATGGACAAATTAAATAGAACAATGTGAAGATCTTTGCCCAATGCTTGTAGCGACATAGTCTATCTCTTAGAAAAAGTTATCTTTTATTGAGGTGCGATTATAGAATGTTTGGTCTTTCCTGTAACTTTTTATTCGATGAAGAAAAAAAGGTTGCCAAAACTCCATCATTTATTAGATAGTTCGCTAATGTACCGTCAAAAATCGAAGTGCTCATGACTCTAGATTTAAAAAACTCAGATCAACCGGCAGATCCTCAAGCCTCTGCTTCTTGGTATCAAGCCCTCCAAGAAATCAAGAGCGGGCTTACAAACCTTCTGCAACTCCACTCAGAACTCGGGAAAAATGATCTAGCAATCGAGCAATTACAACACCTTGAAAAGCAAATCCGCACGACGCACAGCGATTTAGGAAAATGGCTTACCGATCTTAGCGAAGAATCTACTGTCTTTGAATCTTCTGCGATTATTGGTGTTTTCCGTAGAGATTTTCAAGAGATCAACGACATCTATTTCCAGCTGAAGAGCAAGATCACTGGAGAACCCGCAGATGAACATATCTTTTGCCTCTGCCATCTCTCAGCAAAGAGTAAAAACAATTGGCCCGTATCTTCTCCTCTCCTATCCGAGCAAGAATTACAAGGCCCTTCGCCCCAATCCATACGTGCAAACAAACCTTCCCTGCTCATTTTTACTTGCGGAGGAGGTCACGGCCATTTAAGCGCTACCAAAGCGATGGGACAAAATGCACATGGACATTATCACGTCCTCGTTGCCAACACCTTAGAAGAAACCTTGGCGCCCAGCGATGTCTTAAGGACACTGAACTTGTCGCAAGAGAAGCTCTACAACTACCTGCTCAAGAATGAAAAGTTCAAAATCCTTAAGCTGATCACAAGCGGCGGACCTATGTATTTTCGTCTGCAGCAAAGAAAGATCGAAGAGTTAATCCGCTTGGAAGTGCTCCGCAATAGCCCTGACATGCTGATCTCATGCATCCCCTACCTCAATCCGATGTTCTTAAATGTCGCTAAAGAGTTCCAACTCCCACTGCTCATTGTCACAACGGACCTCGATAGCACGATCTTTATCAGCGGCATGACGCCAAAGACCTGTGATCTCAATTATCCCCACTATCGCTTTGCAATTGCGTATGACTCCCCTGATATCCATCAAATTGTAAACCGCGTAATTCCTAAAGAGCGGATCGTCGTCAGTGGATTTCCAGTACGCCCTTCTTTCAATCAAGTATTCACTCCAGAAGAAATCAAAGAGAACCGCGCTCGTTATGGGATCGACCCTAAAGCAAAAGTGGTACTAGTCATGATGGGAGGAAACGCTGGTCTTGCCATAGAAAATTACGCCCGCATCCTTGCCGATATCCAAGACAGCGAGTTTTTTGAAAACGAAGAAGATCGCTTGCATGTCCTCTGCATCTGCGGCAAACTAAGCGTCTACGAAGATCAGCAAATGTTTGAAGCGATCAATGCGATGAAGACCAAAAGTCCACGCGTTAAAATCCAAGCAATACCAGCTACTTCTGAGATCCCTTTCCTGATGACAATTGCAGAAGTTTTGATCACGAAACCAGGCGGCTGCACTGTGAATGAGGCGATCTCAAAAAAGCTCCCGATGATTTTCCATGCCCCTTTTGCATTAATGGACTGGGAAGTCTTTAATATGCGTTTTTGCATCCAACGGAATTTTGGCGCCCGGTTCAAGCTCCATTCTCCACTCGGCCTTCTTACAGGCGGAGAGATCACAAAAAACAAGATCCGATTATTGCCACTCTTGAAAGAAGCGATGAAGCGCCGTCAAAATGAAACTGCCAAGATGCGCTTTGAGAGAAAGGACTTCCGTAGTGAGTTCAAGAACCTCGTCGATTCCCTTCTCAAAGACGCTGCAGATGCTCAATAGATGGAGTGCAAAGAGCGTTGAAGTTACCAATCTCTAGGTTTAGTCCGATATAGAGTGCATTTCTTATTTAAACAAGTATTGGTGGAAGCAGGATTATCCAAACCACAATAAGGGCATCTCCATTCATCTGGTTTCTCTTTACTGTGGATTTTTTGTAATGGAATTGCTAAAAAGCTTCCTCTTTTGTCTGTTTGCGCCAAGCGATGAAAAATATGCTTGGAGTCTAGTTTATCGATATAAACTTTTATGAATGAATATTCGCCTTCTTCATCATAGAGATAGTTCTGCGGATTGTAGTCATCTTCATGTTCATCAGCTGAAACGCAGCTCAAGCAAATACAAGCGATTAAAAACATCGTGATAGAAAATAGTCTTTTCATCGTAGACTCCTCTAAAAAACCAATATTTTCTAAATATAAAATTTTAAACTCAAGTATTATATTGTCTCTTTGCGCGAAGCGCCCTTGGAGCGCGTGTGCCCTGCACCGCCCTGAATTAATTTTGTGTTTCATGCATTCCAAGGAAATCTGAGTCTAAGTTTAGAATAAATAAGGACGGTGCAAAGCACGCGCACTCCAAGGGCGCTTCGCGCAAAGATTAAGTTTGAGTTACAACTGCGTAAAGAATGAAACTAATCTTCTGCACACTATTCTTCTGCATTCTCCTTGGATGCTCACAATCCCCTCAGAAAAAGATCCAGAAAGATATTCGGAAGTTTCTTTCTTCCATTCCTTTAAAAGAACGGCATCTTTTAGATTATTTTTTTCGCCGATTGATTCAAGATGATACTCTTGGCTATGTCTTGTTAGGAAGCAAGCCAATGGCATACTCTTCTTACCGGAAGCCCAAAACAACAATACAAGCAATCGAGTCTGATCCAATTTTCGAATTTGAACTATTTCTGTATGGGTTACAGCCTTCAGAAGCGCTCTTCGACGCTGGGCTAAAAGTTTGGAAAAAATATGAAAAACACTTTTGCGGAAACAACCTATTCTTCAACTCTTTTGAAGAGGACGAAGAATTTCACTTTGTAAATCTTTTAATAATTAATAAAAAGTTAATTCTCCCACTGATCCATCAACATTTTCAAAGATTTCATTCTATCGATTCTTCAATCCAAGATGAACATGCTTTTTTCGAATTTTTTCTGATCGATACAAGTTTTAAAAAACAATTTTTTTCCCGAAATGACCTACTGGGAATTTGTTTAGGATTTGGAGAAAGAAATGCTGATCTCTTCGACAGAATGGATAAAATCTATGCTTCCATTGGAGGCCATGGATTTACCTTGTATAAGCCATCGCCCGAACGCCGAGCAGAATTAAAAAAAGAATTGAACGATATTGAAACCTCTTTTGGTGTTATAGGGAAAAGGGTAATAGTATCTCACAAATTTAGGTTCACTTCCAAGGTTGGCTTTCGCGCTGACAATTCTGATCCAGAAACTGCAGTGCTGAAGAAAAAATATCAAGATTGTCAGAAGAAATTAGCTCAAACTTATCAAGGGGTTGATTTCCTTGAGAAAACTCTTGAGCTGATCAAACTAGCAGACTCAAATCTTTAATAGAAAAACTTCATTAAAATGGAGTAACTGCTTAATCGTATTGATTTTAGGTCGCAAAAAGGCATATTCTTTTTCAAAATGCAATTAATGTAGTTTTTATATTAAAAACATTTTTATTATACGTAATTTTTATTCTAAATACAGAATTAAAAAATATATAGACAACATATTGGAGAAAGCATATGTCAGCAATCGCTAACCGAAACAGCGCATCATTGCAACCGAAATCCAGCACGTCTGACGTTCGAAATCATACAAGTGGTTCACAAGTAAAATCGAACCAGAAGTTTTTCCCTCAAAATAAAGAAAACGATGTTGCAAGGTCTTCTTTATCTAATTATCAGTTAAATAACTTAAATTTTAATAATATTATTAAATTAAGAAAAACATCAACACAATCAATACATTCAATATTCTCAAACATCTTCAATAATAAAACAAAAAATGCACCACAGTATACATACCCATCTTCATTAGCAAAACAGCTATTCCAAGCGGTGAAAAGCGGCAATCTCAAATCTGTTGAAGCCCTAATGAAAAAAGGTGCAGATATCAATGCTGTAGAAACGTGTGAGTTTCTTCCTTTGGGCACCTGGAATTACAATATCCCCTATTCATCCAACAATGCTTCTCTATTGTACGTCGCTTTAATAACACACACTAATGAGCGTACTAACATTATTAAGTTCTTAATAGAAAATGGAGCAGAAATCAACGAAACAACATGGTGTGTGGCGGTCAAATTAAAGATGGAGCATATACTATCCAAAGCGAAAAAACCCTTTCTTCCTACCCTAGACACTATGAAGCATGCCATGATGATCACTGAATTTGATGTGGTCGCGGCATGCATCGAGTATGGAATAAACCCCTCTCAAGAGCAGATTGAGCAATCCTTAGAAAATGAAGCCCGTGCAACCAATGATGAGACATCAGAAAAAAACAACTCTGATGTCCCACGATACCTTTATTATTCTCAATTAAATGGAACGATCCTTAAAAAAATTAATATTCATCTAGTTCCCTTAAAGAAGATCTTGCAATTATGCAAGGGGGCAATCTGCGATGTAAATCTGAGACGCGCAAAAGAAGTGATCAATCGAGGAGCTAATGTCCTTGAGACGTTAGATCTAGGCTTTGAAACTAGAGACGTCGAACTCATCTCGTTGTTATTAGAAAAAGGGGCTAAACCTTTGGTTGATCCTAACTGGTTTGACAAACTCACAAGCTTTCCATGGGAACAAACTGATAAGATATCTATTGCTAAAGTTCTAATAGAGAAAGGAAGAGCAAATCCAAATCCTAATGTAAGCATTGAGAAAACACCTTTATATCTCGCTATTCAGATAGGTTCTCCAGAGCTCGTCATGGCTTTATTGAATGCTGGTGCTCAATTCCAGAAGATTCCTAAAGTGATGTACAAATTCATTCCTGAATGCATTCAGGAATCATTGATGAACATGGTGCTCGAACTCCAACCAGAATTGCAGCAAGATATCACTAATCTATGCGATAAAGTCATGAAGGCGTTAGACAAAGAAACTTTAGATAAAGTCATTTTTGCCCAAAAAAAGAAAAAGCTAAACAACGCTATGAAATCCTTGCTCTCGTGTTCTAAAGAAGTGGCTTTTGGCTGCCCTCTTCATCTAGGTTTAGAGGATCAATCAAATCCTAAACAAAAAACTCTCGTCTCAGGACTCTCTGAAACAATCCAAGAGTTATTATCCCAAAAAAAGCACTACGATCCGGCAAAAGGATTATTCGATATGCATGCCATTGAAAAGGGGCTCCAAGACACCCTAAAACAGTGGTCTACTTCATATAAATATCAGCAGAAAGAAAAGAAACAGACTGTGGATTTACAAAAGCAAAATCAATTCCAGGTATTACAAAGCTTATAAAGCTGAGAGATACATAAAAAATTAGATTTCTAATTGGCAAAACCCACTGCTTGGAGCGTCAATGTAGTTGCGTTCGCACTATATCTTTCGCTCCATAAGAGACTGTCCACCGCAGTAAGGCTTCGTCAATTGTCAGGATTATTTTTGATCGACTTTCGATTCAAAAGAACCAAGAAATCGACAAAACCTTAGATTGTCGACATCTTTGCTGCAGATTCAAAAATTTATATTTTATAAACAAAAATCAAATTATTTTAATATGTCTTTAAAAACACAGAATATATCAAACAAATCGATAATTAATTATTGCCACAGTCAATACCAAAGTTCTTCATTTTTATCTCTACCTGATGAAATAATCACTGAAATAGCCGCAAAAATTCCTCTTAAAAATCTTAATAATCTTGCATTAACGTGCAAACGCCTCTACACCATTACCAATCACCCTCAGTTCTATCAAAAGTTGATTCGCATCTATTTCGATACAATCCCACAAAGCCTACATGAAAAAAATCCAAAGCAGTTCTTTTTTGACGCCTTCCATTTTACTCAATCCCTTGAAAAAGGATCATTTGCGATTCACGCTACACGACTTCCACAAATGAAATGCGTTTTCGAATGGGTTCATATGACGAAGGGAGGTATAGCGATTGGAGAATCTAAAATGCCCAATACACTATTCCCTAAAATAGTGCTTTTCGATTCTCAATCAAAAAAGGCAACGGAATTAAAAACTGAAGAGAGTGAAGCAATGGTCAGTTTTTGCAAAGAACTGAGCGGAGAGGAAATTATAATTTGCGTTGAGGTATTCTCAAAAAAAACATTCAAGAAGTTCGATATCAAAAATCGCACATTTAGTTCGTTAGAAACCATTGACTGCGAAAAACTTAAAGAAAATAGGGAACCTGTTTTTCATCTTTCGTTAGGTTCTGTCCAAATGGATCTTGAACAAGATTCCTTTGCTATCTATAAGAAAAATGTTCCTCACCTTCCTCCTTCAAAAATCGATATCGCCTCATTAAATACATCCTGCTGTGATTGGATAACAGCGCGCTTTGAAACTCCTAACAAACTCCAAGTTTTGTCAAGAAAAGCAATCTGGACGCTTGTACCATTAACACATTTTGACATACTCAATTTGGTTAATCAGCAATATAAAGAAATTCAAATGCTCTTAAAGGCAATTAAATCATTAACCTCAAAAAAAATAAGGAATGAGATCGAGCAAAATATACTAGCGTATGAATATGAGAAAGAGCCAATTTCTCATACAGAATTTAGTGTCAATTTTTATGATGCAAATTCTCCAAAAAAACTGGAAATAATTCACTATTTTACAAAGGGAAAACTCCAACAAATAATAGAAACATATGGATTGAAAAATAGTTTATTAACAGGTTTTTCAAAAACAAAAAAAACCTACTCTGAATTTGATTATATCCCTGTTGTGCGAAATATTTATCCCATTCTATTTAAACATCTGAATAATTTACCTAAGAATGTTTTACACGAAGTGTTCAAAGAGGATTATTTAAGTTTACCTTTAAAGAAACGAGTTAAAAGGATCGACGAATACATTTTGCAACAAAACCATAGAACACAAACTTTTTTTCTTCACAGTGCTCCGTATGAGAAAGAACTTATTGATCAATTAATCAAAGAAAACTTAGCAAGTAAAGGTAAAGCAACGAATGCGCCTAAATTGCTTAAACTTCTAAATCAGAAGTTATTGATGAAAATTCTAGAACATAAAAGAGTTGTTGCAATCCCAGCATAAAAGCACGCTGTAGAATTTTTCATTTTGGCGACAGACTAATACCATTTGTGAAAAATAAAAGCACATTTGAGCGCGTCAAAGCCAAGGCGCTCAACGATCGTAAGCCGCTCCCATAGAAGACATATGATCGTTAAACCGCGGAAGCTTTCACGCAGCTGAAATGTGCATTTATTTTTCACAAATGGTATAAGGATTCGTCAGTTGAACCTGTCTTTACAACAATATAGGTAGGTTCAATGTTGAGTTAGGGTGACTTTTGCAAATTTTCAAGAACTGAAATACGTGTTTTTGGATGAGGATGATCTTCATCACTAGCATCAACGGGAAATAAATCATTAAAAATACTATGGGAAAACACTGAAAAGGAATACACACCCCCTGAAATATCGCCTAACCCTTTTGCTGCTCTTTTATCAGCATCTAGTTCTTTTTCAGATTCAGACATTTTCAGATTCACTTTCTCCATGTGCTGTTGAATATGCCCAAGCTCATGGCAAATGATGAAATCCTTAGCCTTCCTTTCTAAATCAGGGTTAACGTATTGAAGCATCCAATAGGAATTGATTAAATTTTCCTCGCAGATTTTATAAATACCCAAATGAGACTGTACAAAATCCGTGCATTTTTTGACCCATTTTTGCCTTTTTTCCTTGTTGAGTATGATGGGATCGTCATGCTTTAGGATTAATTCCTTAGGGAAGTCTTCCGCTTCAAGAAGATACATAGGATGTACTGAAAAATAAGTCGTACCGGCTTTGGGATTCTTACCCGAAAGGTCAACATCTATATCTATAGTATCAAATTGGGGAAATTTCATTTTCTCTATGCATTGACTAACTCTTAATACCAATCTATGCAGTTTTTTATTGTATTCTTCATTGCCACACGTCTGGCCTAAATGATTAGTATAAGCAAGTCGATAAACTAAGGTTCCCGAAGAAGTTTGAACAGATTTATGCAGATCCGTGGAAGCGCTCAATAATGTAGTGAGATCTATTACTCCATCATGAGATACCGATGCTACCGACATATTATTCCTTTTATTGCAAAGTTTTGTAAATTTATTTCATATATTATATATTATATAATATAAAACATTGCTTTGCAATAAGCATCCAACATACAGCAATACAATAAAAACAATTATTTAAAAAAATTTAATACAACAATGCTTTTTAGTAAAAGTTGTTAGAAAATATTGCTATATTTTTTAAACATGTTTATATCAACTCACGAAACTGAAAAAAAGTGAATACTCATTAATCCTAACCAATCATCTACGTCAGAATAACATCGCTTCAAGTACGATTCTGCTGACATTCCAAACCACACTTATGGCTCATATCGCACGCATAAGAGTGTCTTATCTGCCAACGTGTATAAAGCAGCGGATGGTAAATATATAAAGCGCAAAGATCGTTGACGTTACCAATCTCGAGGTGGTTTTCGATAAAGAATACAATCAGGATTAGAACATGTGTTGCGTTCAGCCGGATTTCGCCTTCCACAATAAGGACAGTCCCATCCCTTTGGTTTTTCTTTACTTAGGTATCTTTGTATTGGAATCGCCAAAAAACTACCTCGACTATCTCTTTGCGCCAAGCAGTCAAAACCATGCCTAGAATCTATCTTATCGATATAAACTTTAACGAATGAGCAATTGCCTTCTTCATCGTAGAGATAGTTCTTAGGGTTGTAATCATTCTCAACTTCATCTGCTGAAATAGGGTTCAAGTAAGCACTAGCAATAAAAAATATCACGAGCGAAAATAGTCCCTTCACCTTAAACTCCTTCCGCAAAGAGAACGTTTTCTAAATACGAAATTTTAAATTCAAGTATTATATTGTCTTTGTGCGAAGCGCCTTGGGTGTGAGAGTACTTGTCAATGCTCTCATCATCAAGAGGCATCGACAAGTCGACGCCGGTAAAAGCGGAGACAAGTCTCCGAAGTCGAAAGCGCTTCGCGCAAGATTAAGCTTGAGTTACAACTGCGTAAAAAATGAAATCGATCTTCTGTACACTATTCCTCTGCACTCTCCTTGGATGCTCACAATCCCCTCAGCAAAAAATCCGGAAAGATGTTCGGAAGTTTCTTTCTTCCATTCCTTTAAAAGAACGGCATCTTTTAGATTATTTTTTTCGCCGATTGATTCAAGACGACACTCTTGGCTATGTCTTACTGGGCAGCAAGCCCATGACGTATTATTCTTATCGAAAACCAAAGACAGAAATTCAACTAATACGATCTGATCCTTTTTTTGAATTTGAGCTATTTTTATACGGATTACATCCTTCAGAGTCGCTCTTTGATAAAGGACTAAATCTTTGGAAAAAATATGAAAATCGCTTTTGCGGAAAAAATATTTTTTTCAACCTTCTTGAGGAGAATCAAGAATTTCACTACGTAAATCTTTTAGTAATTAACAAAAAATTAGTTCTCCCTTTGATCCATCAACATTTCAGTAGATTTCTATCAGTAGATCCTACAATCCAAAATGAAGAAACTTTTTTCACAAACTTTTTGACCAATGAAAAACTTAAAAATCAGTTTTATTCCCGAAATGATCTACTGGGAATTTGTTTAGGATTTGGAGAAAAAAACGCTGATTTATTCGACAGAATGGTCAAGGTCCATACTGCCATGGGGTGGCTTGACTTTACCTTGTATGTTCCATCTTCTGAACATCGAGCTCAATTAGAAAAAGAGTGGGATAACATTAAGAACGCTTCGGGAGGCGTTGGGAAAAAAATCTATGTATCTCATAATTTTACCTTCAATTCGGGAGTAGGCTTTCGTGCTGACAAGACTGATCCTGAAACTGTCATGCTAAAAAAGAAATATCAGGATTATCGCAAAATATTAGCTCAAACTTATCAAGGGGCGGACTTCCTAGAAAAAACTCTTGAACTGATCAAACTAGCAAACTCAAATCTTTAAAAAAAATTCATGGCATCGACGAAGTTTTAATTTAGCGACATTAAAATTATTATAATTTTTTTAATACGCAATATATGTAAAATATTTAATTTAATATTATCGCAACAATTAATTTATGTTTTTCAGTATAATTACACTAATACAATTAATAAAGATAAGACTCTATGAACATGCTCATAAACCCTATCCAGCAACCTAAGTCGGAATGTCAACTCGTCAAGTATGATTCCGCTGATATTCTAAAGTGCGCTTCAGGCTCATATCTTACGCATAAGAGTGTCTTATCTGCCAAAGTATACAAAGCAGCTGAAATTTTAATTACCCCTGTCACAAAAGGTGTTTATTGGTGGGTAGTGGGATCAAGAGATGGACATGGCAAAGGGGCTTCACGCGGTGCGGGTGGTGTGCCTAAGCGCTTTGCTAAGATCAAGGCAGCAGCATGGTTTAGTTTTGGTCTATGCACTCTCCCACTGATCTTGCTGGGTATTGTCTCTAAATTTGCTCTTCATCCAGGCAAAGGGAGAGATATTGTCCGCTTTATGGACGCCACTAAAGGGAGCATAAAAAACTATCGTCCTCCTGAGATCGATGAAAAAGGGACCATCCATCTCGCAACTTTCAACGTAGCTAGCCTGCCCTCTCCTATCGATGCGATCAAAGATGTTCTGCCCGCACAAGCTAGAATGTTCGAATTTGCCCATTGGATCAAAAAACAAAAACAAGAAAACCTTCCTCTTGTGTTAGGACTTCAAGAAGCCTTTGATCCAAAGGGTTCTGAAGTATTGTGCAATGAGATCAAAGAGCTTTATCCGTATTCAATCACAAGCGCCGGATGGGCAAAAACTCCATTAGTCGGAGGAAATAGCGGCCTACAGTTTCACAGCCGCGTGCCGATCAAAAGCGCTGCTTTTTATCCATTTGATGATCTTGATGGTTTTGGCGTCAAATGTTCCGCAAGAGGATTTCTACGTGTTGAAGTGGATCTAGGAAAAGGGAAAAGTGCCCTTATTTATGTGACGCATTTGCAAGCGCATGCCCTTCCCAAGCATCAAACAATTCGAAGAAATGAACTTGAGCTCATTAGACAACAAATGCGCTACGATCGGTACATTGATGGATTGAAAGGCAACGACCGCAATGGCCAATACTATCTCATGGGAGATCTTAATGTAAGCAATGTGGATGATGAGCACATCCATGAAGCGGATAAACACTATGGTTTTATTGGTGAGTACAACGCTTTGAGACAAGAAGGCCAGGTCTTGAGCAATACTTCTTTTTTTGATCCTTATTTGGTAGAACACACCCCTGAAGGGAAAAGAATTGCGCACGCTCCTTTATTCCTTGAAAACGATGTGTCCAATCATGAACGAGGGAAAAAAGCATGGAAGCGCATTGAAGAACCTCAAGGGAGTTTTTACTTGGGGCCAGACCAAAAAGATCGTGGAGTGAATGGATATGGCACAAAAAACTTCTATAAAGGAAATCACCCTACAGTTGCAAACTGTCGCTATGACTACATCCTTAGATTAAACTGCCCCGAAGATTTTAGAGATCCTGCGAGAGCACAAAAAACAACTGGGAAAGCTGAGATACGTCACATAATCCCTGAAAAGACACCCACTTCATCTGTATCGGACCATCTTCTCGTTTCTGCGATCTTTCAGTATGCAGAGACGACTTCTGTATAGAAGTGCCATTTCGAAGAACCTAAGGTAACCATATTGCCTTTCACCTTAACATTAAGTGGATGGACTTTTTTGTCGCCGAAGATGCCTTTAAGTTGAGGGATTTTGGCAAACATATCTGGAATGACGAGATCATAACGAGATCCTTTGAACCCTAAATAGTTCCTGAGTGTGATCCGCTTGTAAATAGGCAATGAATACGTCATCCCTTCTATCTGCAGTTCAAGATGTGCAAGGGAAGAACGGTCTCCAAAATTCTTAAGTGTTGCTCTAGACACCTTTTCTACTTTAGCAACTAGTTCCCCTTGATAGTCGTGTACAGTTGTCTCAAACTTTTCAGAAGACGCGAGATCGCTTTTAAAAGGGAGATGTGACGCTGCACTGCTTATTGATTCATTTGTCCTAATGAATTCCCATTGCGCACTCATGACCTGCTTGCGATAATAGCCAACATGGCCTTGTTCATTTTTCCCTATTATACGCAGCTCGCGTGCTTGGTTGCCTTCGCCAGTTTGAAGAACGGTGATTGCATCAGTCACTGCTGCTGCACCGCGAAGGTTCAAGGGATGTTCTTTCCAACTAGGTTCTACTGGAAGTACGCGGACATCAGGGTCATTTTCATGCTTAGAGAAATCATACTTTAGCAAAGGATTCCCCCCTTCCGTATCGATGTCTGAAAGTTTAGTGAGAATTTTGAGTTTTTTTTCCGATGTCGTTCTTTGGGATTCATATCCCACAGCCATGACCATCGATCCGCTAGCTGCAATTTTTTTTGCTTCAAAAGTTGTATTTGGAGTTTCTGGAAGAGGAATGCTGACTTTTGCGCATTTTGGCGACCATGGATCGTATTTATAGATGTCCCGACCATTTTGACTTAAAACATACAGAGTAGTGACGCCGACACTAACGTGGTGGCGCTGTCCTGCGCCATCTTCAGTATAATTGTTGTAGCGACCGCGGTGAGAGATCGCAAAAGACCTGATGAAAGGTGGGAGCTTTAATTGTTTCCCGCTAAAGATGTTCACAAGATAATGAACCACTGGTAAAACAAACCACTCCTTTTTCCAATTGTTTTTCGAGCTCTTATCTACCGAAAAACTATCGCCAGGCTGGACTTTGAAATTACTAAGTCCTTGAAAATGTCGGTTGGATTGTAAGTTTAATTCTTCAGCCCGATATTCCTTGAAGATTTTTTTATAGTGCAAGACATTCTCATTATCGAGAACAACTAGGTTTGCGCCATCACAATCTATAGCTTGAGGAGTCCGGCCATTTGCAAAACCATCAAAGTACAACGGCTGCCATGCTCTATGTCCCTTATGGCGAAACCAGATGGTGTTATCTTCAATTGCAAATTCATTGATATGGTTAAAAGTCCTCTTATGAGACTTTAATGAAATTTCTTCGGTTTCGGCAGGCCGTTTTTTAAGTGGCACCTGCGCTTGGAATCTATTCTCTGACGTTAAGCGTTTAGAAAGTTCAAAAGCGTCAGCAACAATCTTAAGTCCAATAATAGTCGATGAAAGAAGGAGGACTTCTAAAGCGATCAACGAAATTTTAAACGCTCTTTTAGCTTTGGAACAATCTTGTTTTAGCCACTCTACATGCCTCTGGACCAACCCTCGTTTCTCAGGCACAAAATCGACCACATAACTAGATTTGAAATTTTGACTTTCTATTTTCAACATACAATAATATAAATTTTTTTATATTATTATACCACACTAAGAGATTTATAATTTTATTAAAATAAACCCACGAAACATATTTTGAATTTCTTCAAAAAACCATACACAACGGTTTGGTATCAAACTTCTAGATAGAGAAAGAACTTGAGGGCGTCAATGATGTCGCGGAAAGCTCTTTCCCCGCTTTGTAGTTGCTCGCTCCACAAAAGGAATCCATGGATCGTTCCAGGGTATTTTCTATAAATGAGAGGAACATGGTCTTCCAAGAGCCTGTGGGCGAATCGCTCATTCTCATCGCGGAGCACATCACAGTCCGCGGATAGCAAGATAGTGGGAGGAAGACCTGCGAACGAAGCTGCTTTTAATGGACAAGCATATGGCGTCAAACGCGTCTGCGGATCTGGCGCATAACAGTCCCAAGACATTTCCAGGTCCTTTTTCTCAAAGAAGTACCCTTGGGAATATTCCCGATAAGTTGCTGAGTTAAAATCAGCATCCAGTATCGGATAGATCAAGATCTGGCATTGGATAGGAGTTAATTTATGATCACGAGATGCAAGTGCGACTGCTGCAGCGAGGTTGCCGCCAGCGCTATCTCCTGCAACGATGATCGATCTTGGATCGAGTTGCAACCGCTTGGCATGCTTTGCAATCCACTGTACAGACTGCAGGCAGTCATCAAAGGCTGCGGGAAAGGGATGCTCTGGGGCAAGGCGATATGACACTGAGAGCACAGCACAAGGGAAAGCATGTGCAAGGGCACGGCAAAAATGGGCGCATTGCTTTTGTGTGCGTGCGATCCATCCCCCTCCAGAAAAATACACGATAACGGGAAGGGGCTTATCAACCTTGGCGCGATAGAGGATGGCCTCGATCTCTTCTTCAGGACAAGGTATTTTGACTTTTTCTTCATGGACAGCGCCATCAGGTTTCTGCGGTGGAGCAAGAGTGTCAACAAGCTCACGGATCTCAGGGATGCTCCGCTCGTGGAGAGGTTCTCCTCTTAAGGAAAGTAGCTTCTCAAGCAGTTGTTTATTCTGTGAATCTAATGGCATATTTTCATTTAACTTTATTCGTGCTTTTTTAGGGATTCTAGAAAATTGCGGAACGAGGGATCTTGTCTTATGATATCAAAGCACTTTTCTGTCAGGACCTCATCTAAATTCTGCACCCCTTCTCTTTGTGCTGTCTCTAGCCAACCAATTGCAGGCTCTGCTTGTGCAAGGGATGCGCATGCGTACGCATTGCGCAATGCCAAATCGGCAGAAGGCCATGCTTGAAAACACTGGCCTGAGAGCTCGACAACAAGCGGATAGTCTTTTTGATCAAAAGCAGCACGGTGTAGCAATACAAGGGCATCCGGAGAAAGTTCCGAACGGATAGATCGGAGTAGGTCGTAAGATTCTTGAGGCTTACCCATCTCGTATTTTAGATAAGCTAGATATTGTGTCGCTGTTGTGTAGATCATTCCCTCTTTTGCGTCTGAGCGTATTTGCTCGAAAATTTGTAGGGCTTCTTCTTTGCGGCCTGCTTGAACGGCTATCTCTGCCTTTTCAAGAGCTTCTTTTAAAGAGTCGCTTTGGTCTTTCTCAGAATAAATGCGCATCCGGCGCCAGGAGTCGTAGCTTTGAAAGGCGAATAAAAAGAGGAGAGCTCCTACGAGAAATGCTTGAAGGGCGAAAAACACAAGACTCATCAATGCAGCGACAATCATGCTGATAAAAAGCGCGTATTTGTTGCCACGCGCGCCAAAAAAACCTTCTAACACAACTCTCAGTAAATGCCCGCCATCAAGAGGCATTACAGGAATAAGGTTTAATATCGTCCAGTAGAGATTGACGGCTTGAAATGTCATGAGCACTGCTCCGATAACCCCCTGTTGCATGGCTGGATGCAACAATACAGCAGTGGCTATAAGAAACAGAAAAAAGCCAAACAAAGGTCCATTAAACACGATGAAGAACTGTTTCCACTTCGGCAATTTCTCTCCGCCGTGATAAGTAAGTCCTCCTAAAGCCACAAGTTCGATACGCGGTGATTGTCTGAAAAGTAAAGATGTCAATGCATGGCCATATTCATGGACGAGGACGGAAACAAGAATAATGACAATCCAAACAAGAGTTCCAATCAAGCTCATGCTGTTGAAAAACCCAATGAGCCCAGCTGTCACCCAAAATAAGGGATGGATCGTAATGGGTATGCGGCCTGGAATGTGGATCACGCGTGTTACCTTTTAAATTTCTCGATCGCCTGGGCCATCGCATGTCCCATCTCAGTTGGAGTTGGTGCCACGGTGACTTTGGCTTTTTTTAAAGCTTCGATCTTTCCTTGCGCCGTCCCCTGCCCTCCAGAAATGATCGCTCCTGCATGCCCCATGCGCCGTCCAGCAGGTGCTGTGACACCAGCAATAAATCCAGCGACGGGTTTTGTACAGTTCTTGGCTATCCATTCTGCAGCTTCTTCCTCTGCATTGCCGCCAATTTCCCCAATCATCAAGATCGCTTTGGTCTCAGGGTCTTTTTCAAACAGCATCAAGACGTCAATGAAGTTTGTGCCATTGAGAGGATCTCCCCCAATCCCCACGCACGTCGATTGCCCTAAACCCAGCTGTGTCGTCTGCCAAACTGCTTCATATGTGAGAGTACCTGAGCGCGACACAATGCCAACTGAGCCTTTCTTGTGGATATACCCTGGCATGATCCCCATCTTGCTCTCGCCAGGAGTGATCACACCTGGACAGTTTGGACCAATCAAACGGCTGCGCTTGCTATTGCGCATCACATGGCTAACTTCAAGCATATCTCTAACAGGGATCCCTTCTGTGATGCACACAATTAGCGGAATGCCCGCATCTTCTGCTTCCAAGATTGCCTCAGCAGCAAAGGGAGCTGGAACGAAAATCATCGAGGCATCGCAATGCGTTTTCTTCTTCGCCTCGTACACAGTGTCGAATATGGGAAGATCGAGGATATGCTGTCCTCCTTTGCCAGGAGTGACACCGCCAACAAACTGAGAACCGTAGAGGATCCCTTGCTCAGTATGGAACTTCCCCGCTTTGCCCGAGATCCCTTGAGTGATGATCCGAGATTTTTTGGTGAGTAAGATAGCCATGGCAATTTCTCGATTATTTATGTTTTAAGGCAGCAACTGCTTTTTGCGCAGCATCGGCCAAACTGTCAGCCGTCAAAATTGGTAGTTTGGATTCTTTTAAGAGCTTCTTTCCATTTTCCACATTTGTGCCTTCTAAACGGACCACAAGGGGCACTTTGAGCTGCAGTTCGCGGATTGCATGGATAATTCCTTCAGCAAGAGTACCACAGTCCATAATTCCGCCAAAAATATTGACGAGGATCACTTGGACATTGGGATCACCTAAAATAATCTTAAAGCCCTCTGCGACTTTTTCTTTAGAAGCTCCACCGCCGACGTCGAGAAAATTTGCTGGCTTACCACCATAATGCTGGATGATGTCCATAGTTGCCATGGCAAGACCAGCTCCGTTGACCATACAGCCGATGTTTCCTTCTAAAGCGATGTAGGCCAGATCAAACTGCTTAGCAAGGACCTCATTGGCAGATTGCTGGGTCGGGTCGTACATGGCAGCAATCTCAGGCTGACGGAACAAGGCATTGTCGTCTACGCTCAACTTAGCGTCCAAAGCGACAATCTTACCATCATGAGTTTCTACAAGTGGGTTGATCTCTAAAAGCGACGCATCTGTTTCGATAAATGCTTTAGCGACAGCGGATGCAAGACGCATCCCTTCTTTTGCTCGTTCTCCATCCCAACCCATGAAATTGACAAGGCGCCAAAGCTCAAATGTTTTGAGCTTGCCGTCGATTGGGATAGGAAGTGTCAGGATTTTTTCAGGCGTGTGCGCAGCAATTTCTTCTATTTCCATCCCTCCTTCTGGAGAGGCGATAAGAATTGCTTGGGCACGGTTGCGATCGATGACTGCACCGAGATAATACTCTTTTTTGATATCCAAAGGAACGGAGAGTAGGACTTGATGCGCAATGACCCCTTTGGGACCTGTCTGGTTATTGACCAACTTCATCCCAATGAGCTTTTTAGCGTAATCCAAAATCTCTTCAGGAGTTTTTCCGAATTTCACTCCTCCCCCTTTCCCCCTTCCTCCAGCATGCACTTGGATCTTTACAACTGCTTGTTTCCAATGCTTGGACTTTAGGATCTCTTCGACTTCTTTGACGCTGGATGCAACGGCGAACTCAGGGATCGGGACCCCATATCTGGCGAGGATGTGTTTAGCTTGGTACTCGTGGATATCCATAGATTATATACATCATTTCTTTGGAGGCAGTTCCAAACTCAGGGTTCGTCGATTTTCAGGATTATTTTGTCCGATTTTGCATTCTTCTTTTGGGGGTAATATACGCATAGATATTACCCCCAAAAGAAGAATGCAAAATCGGTTCAAAAGAACCTGCAAATCGACAGAACCTGAGTTTTGCAACTGCCTCTTTTTCTTTCCTGTTTATCGAGGAGTAAAGGATTTCCTTCAACTTAAAAGTACCACTTATGCTCTTTAGAACGAACTCTAAAAATCGCACGCCATTAATTATTAGCTATTTACAAAACAACACTTTTATAATAAAAACCTATCAAGATATAGATAATTTAATGTTTTTATAGTATAATATAATTATAAAAAAAGGTGTAAAATGAATATTAAATCAATTAGCAATAATTCATGGTTAAAAGAACATTATGAGAGTGTCAAGATTTCTGATGATGATCTTAATATGATTCACTATCTAAAACCAGGTACAGATTTAGCATTTGGTTTCACCTCAAAAGGCGGCTCACTTGACGTCATCGCGGCAGTGGCTTTTAAAGCCCTGCAAAATTACCAATCAAAATTTGATGAAGTCGAAAAAACTGCAGATGAAGCAACCAGGTTAAAGGACAAAAGCGCAGATTGTGAAAAATTGATAAAAGCTCCGGGTCTAACGCCATATTCTTCCAATTTTTTAAATTCTGAACTATCACATGTGAAAAATAAGTGTAAATCAACGTCTGGTCATTACATTTTAGAAAAAGCTAAACTTGAAAGAAACATGCCCCAATTTCTAGAAGCATTGGCAACCGGATTGGAAAAAGCAATTGCTGGGAAAAAGACATTTGACAGCAAGCGTCCTACAATTTTTAAAATCATAGATTTCATTCGTTCATTTTTTGGCTTTAGTTCATCAATTGATATCGCATCTCAAATGCATAGCGATCTCTTATCTCTAGTAAAAAACCTTAAGCCAACAAAGATCAAAGTCGAAAAAGACACATCTGTTGCTCCTTGGGTAGCTGAGCAAGGTATGTTCTCCATTGATTTAGACAAAGATCCTAAGTATTTTTTCTTCGAAGAATCGCAAAAAAAGGGATGGATGTGAGCTGTGCGAGAATTGAAAAGATCACAATGTACGTGATTGAATAATCGTAGAACAGTCCCATGAGCGCGCTCCCTCCCGCCCTAGCAATTCCATACATCATATTGAACATTCCGTAAGCTGAGCCCCTTTTCTCTGGCGGCACTAATGTCGCCACCATCGCCCTCATCACCGAATTTTGAGCGCCTAAGCTGAGCCCCCATAAGATCATCCCAATCAACGCCCAATAAAACCCGCCGAGAAATACTAAAGGAGCGAAAACGCTCCCAATTCCTGCTGTCCATGCTAGAAGAACTATTCCTACCTTATCAAAAAGACGCCCCATCGCTAAAGTAGCGATTCCAGCAAGCGCCATGGCTACGGCGTAAAAAAGCGGGATCCAGGCTGCTTGGACAACCATTCCTTTTTGGAAATGAAATGCGATTAAGATAAAATCTGTGAACCCTGCTGCTAACAAACATACTGCCCAGATGTAGATCCAAAACTTGCGACTAAATTTCTTCGTTTCGATGGATGTCTTCTGAAGTTCTAAATCTCGAGGGGAAGGAAAAAAACGGTACGCGCGCAAAAGAGCAATGAGAGCTAAAAACGCTGGAATCGTTAAAAAAGGTGATTACGAACGGACCGCAAAATGCTCCAACGCGATCGAGCGCTTCGTGGATACCGAATCCCCAACCTCTACCCGTGTGTTTACCTGCATAAGAAAGCATGGCATCCCGCGCTGGTACGCGAATTGCCTTACCTATCCTTTCAAGAATGACGAGAAGGGCAGCGATTTGCCAATTTCCTGCGAGTGCAAGGAGGGGGACGGTCACTAAGTTGAGCCCATAGCCAATAAACGTGATCATCCAATAGCGCCCTGTCTGATCACTCACATAGCCAGAAATGCCGCGCACGCCATAGCCCGCCAATTCACTTAGCGCAACAATGGAGCCAACGATTGCTCCGCTAGCACCGAGTGTGGAAAAGAACGGTCCGACAATGCTGCGAGCTCCCTCATAAGTCACGTCAGCAAACAAACTGACAATGCCGAGAAGGACGATGAATTTAAGCGCGATCTTTTTTAGGACCATATATCTTTTATGTCTCAAAAAATATTTTACGATTCAAGAATTCAATGATATCTTCATGCCCGATCTTATGAATCTACATGGGTAGAAAAAGCACATTAAGGTAAACTAACCCAAAAAGGTTACGTAAAGGTAAACTAACCCAAAAAGGTTACGTATGTTCCAATTCTTAAAATCTCAAGTCCAGAAATTTGCCCAAGCTTTCGCAAAAACGCGATCATTTTTAAGTTCGCAGATGCGGATGCTGTTTAGCTCTGGCGTGGACGCTTCCTCTCTAGAAAAATTAGAACAGCTCCTTTATGAGGCAGACCTCGGATCAGCATGCGCAGCAGAATTTGTCGACGACGCACGCACAATGATGAGAAAAAACCCCGCAGTGACTCCTGATGAAGTGCTCGAGATGATGCGCACCAAAGCCTTAGCGCTGCTCTCTTCATCGCCTCAATCCTCTGCTCCTAAATTAAAGCCTGGGGAACCTTTTGTTGTATTGATTGTCGGCGTCAATGGCAGCGGTAAAACGACATCAATTGCCAAGCTTGCGCGATTATGGAAAGAAGAGGGAAAAAAGATCTTGCTTGGCGCAGCTGATACTTTCCGCGCTGCAGCAATCGATCAATTGGAGATCTGGGCTGAACGGATCGGCGTCGAGATTGTTAAAGGGCATCCCAATAGCGACCCCTCCTCTGTTGCTTTTGATGCGTTGAGCGCAGCCAAAGCTCGCGGCATCGATATCGTGATCATCGATACGGCTGGAAGGTTGCAAAATAAAACCGATCTGATGCAACAGTTAGATAAGATGCGGCGTGTGTGCCAAAAAGTTTATCCCGAAGCACCGCACCAAACTTTATTAGTCTTGGATGCAACGTGCGGACAAAATGCTGTCGACCAAGCTCGGGCCTTTAACAGCATCACACCGCTAAAAGGGATTATCTTGACCAAGGTAGACGGCACAGCCAAAGGAGGCATTGTGCTTGCAATCTATAGAGAGCTCAAAATCCCTGTACTATGGATCGGATCGGGGGAAAAAGCCCAAGACCTGCTCCCTTTTGATAAAGAGCAGTATGTAAATTCACTGTTTGGTAATGATGATGCATGAGCTTGTGAAAGATCTAAAACGGCACGTTCTGGAAAAAGCTGCGTTTTCAAAGCGCGCTCTATTTCTTCATACAAAAGAGCCCGCAGCCCCTGCGCCTGCATATACCGCTGCGCCCAAGCCTAAGCAAGCACTCACAACCCCACTTAAAAAAGCTGAACCTATCACCTCGAATGTTCTTCGCCCTGAAGCTCCTCAAAAAAAACAGCCTCCCATACCTGCTCCAACAATTTCCTTGCAGTTCAAAGAGATTGTGGAAAAGCATTCCAATTTAACAATTGTGGAAAAAATCCCTAGTGATGCCGTTGCCAAACGAAGGGCAAGGCTCTGGATGCATGGCGATTTTTCTAAAGAAGTGATCGTGATCCGCTACGGAAAAGATCCTCAAGACAACGCCTTCCTCGATAACCTATGGAAAGCAATTGACGAACGCTTAAAGCCTGCTGAAATTGTCGACGGAGAAGCCCTGGAAGGACAAAAGCTCTGGGACCAACTCCTAGGGGCACGACAAGTCCGCTGGATATTATGTTGCCATGCCGCTCTGCTTGAACTACCGACACTCCATGGCCTTTACCGAGAAGATGCCGACTCTAAACAGCGGTTCATTGGGCACATCCCCCTTTTGCTCTTGCCATCAGTCCAAACATTTGCCACCAACCCTGCCAAAAAACGTGAGCTGTGGAACCGCCTATGTCAGGTCATGAACCCGTCTGGATCGCCAGCGTCATCGTCGACAGCGCTTTAGACCGCCCTCTTGATTACCGGATCCCTGCACATCTAGAAAAAAGCGTGCAGCGGTCTATGGCTGTCAAAGTCCCTGTCCGCAAACAATTGCGCTTTGGCATTGTCTGGGAAATTAAACATGAGGTCCCCACACGTCCTCTTGTCGAAATCGACAGCATCGTGGTTGATGAACCGCTTCTCAACTCCGACCTCATCGAACTCGCACAATTTCTCGCACGTTACTATTGCGCTCCGCTATGGAAAGTGCTCCGCGCGATGATCCCTTCTTTTGTGAGAGAAGGGGGAAAAGAGGTTCTGCAGCTTGTCGTAAAAGCACTCCTCTCTAAAAATGCCTTAGCAGAGATGTGCGCTGAGCTCAGACAGAAATCGCCTGCCCAAGCAAAAGTCCTCGATGTCCTGCTCGCATCGCCCAATGCGATCCCCTTGAGCGATCTGCTCAAGAAAACAGGTGGATCGCGCAGCCCTGTCGACACCCTCGCCAAAAAAAATGTCCTCTCTATGGCGGAAGCTCAAAAAGATCGGACGTATATCTTCGATCAAGAGTTTTTCCAAACAAAGCACAAAACTCTTTCAGAAGAGCAGAATGCTGCCCTTGTCAAAATTTCTAACACCCTGTCTTCTGGAAAATTCGCCACCCATCTTCTCTATGGGGTGACAGGAAGTGGAAAGACTGAGGTCTTCCTTCAAGCCATTGACCATGCTCTTAGCTTAGGAAAAGGAGTGATCTACTTAGTCCCTGAGATCGCGCTAACAAACCAGACCTTTGAGCGCCTTAAGAGCAGGTTTGCAGAAAAGATCGTGATCTTGCACCACCGTCTCAGCGATGGAGAACGCCGCGATGCCTGGAAGCATATCCGCCAAGGCAAATGCCAGCTCGTCATTGGAGCACGCTCCGCGATCTTTAGCCCCGTCGTCAATCTCGGCCTGATCATCGTTGACGAAGAACATGAGCCTTCCTACAAACAATCGGAAGACACCCCATGCTACCATGCCCGCGACGTCGCTGTGATGCGCGGGAAGCTCACGCAAGCCACAGTCGTGCTTGGAAGCGCAACACCCAGCTTGGAAAGTTACGCTAACGCTCTTGCAGGAAAATATATCTTAAGCGTCTTGACCACACGCCCTGATTCGGTAAATATGCCTACCATCACTCTGATCGATATGGTCCAAGAAAAGACCAAAGGGGCCTCGATATTTTCTGATCGCTTGCTTGAAGGGATAAAAAAACGTCTCGCACTTGGCGAGCAAACCATTTTGTTCCTTAACCGCAGAGGATACTACTCCTCCCAGCTGTGCCAACAATGCGGCCATATCACCAAATGCCCTCATTGCGATTTAGCCATGACATACCATCTCGGAGACAACCTTCTGGCTTGCCATTTGTGCGATTATCGCCTCAGCCCGCCTCCGCGTATTTGCAGCGGATGCAAGTCTTCAGAAACAATGAAATTTAAAGGATATGGAACAGAACATATTGAAAGGACGCTGCACGCTATTTTGCCAGAAGTACGCACACTGCGCGTGGATGCGGACACTACGAAGATCAAAGGGAGCCATGAGAAGCTCATCAACCAATTCAAAGCGGGCAAAGCCGATGTCTTAATAGGGACACAGATGATCGCAAAAGGGCTGCATTTCCCTGCTGTGACATTAGTAGGTGTGTTATATGCCGACACACAGCTTTCGATACCTGATTTTCGAGCAAGCGAGAATGCCTTCCAGCTCCTGACCCAAGTTTCAGGGCGCTCTGGGCGTGGTGCGCTTGCTGGAGAAGTCATCATGCAGACCCATAAGATCGAACATCCGATCATTCAGCTCGCCTCAACCCAAAATTATCCTGAATTTTTTAGACAAGAAGCTGAATCGCGTACGCTCTTTGAGTTTCCACCGTATGCGCATTTAGTTAAATTTGTCTTCACTGGGAAAGATCAAACAGCGACGCAAAAAGCAGCAGAAGCCGGGCGGCATAATCTGATTGCCCATCTCCCCACGCATTGCGCCCTACACCCTGTAGTGCCATGCGGCCATGCCAAAGTCAAAGACCTTTTCCGCTTTCAATTTCTATTGAGGGCCGATAAGTGGTTGCCTTTAGGCGATACCGTTGCGGCCATGCGTAACAGCCTCCCAAAAAAACCAGAGGTAGACCTGTTTGTGGATGTCGACCCCCTTTCGACCTTCTTTTAACTAACACATTGACTATGACTTACTTAATAAAAGTATTGACTAGTTAATAAATGTTTAGTTAAAATCATTCAATACAACAAATTAACTTTTATGAAAAACAAAAACACCAGTTCTAGAAATTCTAGAAGCTCCCTTAACTGCGGAGCGGCGTTCCCTTGTTTTTCTACTCTTTTCTCAGTTTTCCACAGCCAGATGATTATTCGCCTCTCAAGGCGAAATTAATCATTTGTTTTCTTAAATTTTTTTTCAAATAAATAAATTAAATAAAATTTAATAAAAGGATATTTATGTCTGCTGTTTTAGTTAAAAATAAAGAAAAAGAGGAAGTTTTCAATTTTCATCAACCCAAAGCATACACGTTTGATGACCTTCCTACAGAACTGCTATTGAAAGTGTTTGAAAATCTCTCTTTACAAGCATTAGCTTCATGCTCTCAAGTGTGTAAAAAATGGAGAGCCACACTAGGAAACTATGGTGATAAGCTTTTCTTAAAGTTTTTCAAAGGAGAAACTGTGAAAGAAAAACTACAACACCAGTTACAAACACAAAAAGTTCTTACTGAAGCCAATGAAAAAACCCAACTATTAGCTAATCAAAATACAAGTGCTAATCGTAGAAAATTATTGCTAAAGATCGCTTTAGTTGCAGTTTTCGTTCTATTCGCTGCTTCTGCTATCACATTAACAGTTTTAACATGCGGAACAGCTGCAGTATTCTACGTTGCCGCAGGTTGTCTTTTAGTGGGGGTACTTGGTGGATCATTAATAAAACAACTTTAGCGTTAACTTTGTCGAGAGGGAATTTTTCCTTCTCGACTCTTTTCTAAACCAATTGGGAGAGAAATGTTTTGGCAGGAACAATCACGGGTCCTTCGAATTCAAAACAGTCTCGATCCACGTAAGGTTGATCAAAGGCTATTTGAAAAGCATGGGGAACTTTGAGTTTCTCTTGATAGTAATATAACCAACGGGATATCCCCTCATTACCTGATGACTTTGCTTCCACCAGAAACCAAGGCTTTTTATCTTTTGTCACAAGGAAATCTACTTCTCGCTTGTCTTTGTCCCGTAAATAATAAAGTCCATATTCTCCCAATCCCCTATCTGTCCAAAATTGAACAGCTTTATAAAGATGAGAGGCAACGAAATTTTCCAAACGCGCACCTGGATCATCGATCAGTGCCCAATTCCAGAGATAGATTTTAGGTTCTTTAATCAATGACCGACTTAGGTTTTTTGACCAAGGTTGAATGGTGAAGCAAAAGTAGAGGTTTTTAAGAAGCTCTGTCCAACGCAGAAGTGTAGGCAGAGAAACTTTGATTTTTGCTGCTAACATCGAATGATTGAGAGAATGAGAAGCCTCTTCCAATAAAATATCTGCTAACAGTTGCATTTGACCAATCTCTTGAACATGACTCAAGTCCCGTAAATCCTCGCGAAAGAGTTGTTCAATGCGTAGTCTTTTCCAATGGTTGTAAAAGGCTTTATTTCGCTTAAGATAGGGTTCTGGAAATCCCCCATAAGCGAGCAAGGCTTCATAATCTGCAGAAACGATCCCTTATCCACGTTTTTCTAATATTACAGATCTTTAAACTTTCTTCGGTCCGGTAGCAATAAAGAAATCGTCTTTACCAACACTGTATCTTGTTGTGTAAGGATAAGGGGCATTCAACTTAAGCTCGACTTTTTCAAATAGAGTTTCAAGATGCTCTTTAGTCTTTTGACGCGCTAATGGAATACACTTTTGAGTGGGATCAGGAATGTTTTTAGCAAAATGTTGTGCAAAATCTTCTACTAATTCTTTATCTGAAAACTCCTTGACTAATTCGGGATCCATCTCTTTAATGAACTGTTTATAAGCTAAGTCATCCTTTAGGTTCTCAATCCCCCCAATATTCGAAAGAAAATCTTCAAAGCAATTTTTCACCTCTTGGTCGTATTGTTCAAAATAACTTTGAGGCACAATAAGTTTAACATAATCGTAGGACCATTCAATAGCTTCTTTTTGAGGTAATATAACTGTGAAATCACTTTCGAAAATTAAAGTGCTCTCTGTATTTTTAAGTAAAAGTGAAGTCAGGCGTTCTATAATTCCTGGGTTAAATAACTTCCAAGTAGACTGGTCAACGACTACCTTAGAAAATAGATGCTGAATTTTTGCAATATGAGCTTCTTCATTGCAATCTGCTATTAAATGGAGCCTATCAGAAGAAATTTCACTTAAGTTTTCCTCGACAATATCCAGCGATACCCATTTAAATCCTGTTTCCTTAGGTAAGTCTTCCGTAGATTTCCGACCAATAAACAGGGCCAGTTTTTCATCAGATGACACTATTTTTTTTAATTTCTTAATTACAATCGTATTATATTCATTTTCAGAAGCTTGCAAACAATTCGAACTAATTTGTTCTACAGGTTTAATAGACATCATCAACCCTAATTTTCATTATTTATTTGTTATGTTTTATCAATTTTATCACATTATTTAATTTATTAAACAAAGTTTCTTGCGCTTGAAATTCAATATAAATAAAAAATTATCCTTGTTAAAATAATAAATTATACTTATAATTAAAACCATCAACAATGAAACTATTATGAAAAACAAAAACACCAGTTCTAGAAATTCTAGAAGTTCCCTTAACTGCGGAGCGGCGTGCCCTTGTTTTTCTATTCTTTTCTCTATTTCTCAGAAATCAATGGCTATGGCTATGCGCAAGCGCCTAGCAAAAAGTCATTGAATCTGCACTTTGCTAGGCGCCTTAGAAATGGCCTAGCCTCTTAGATTTTTATTCAAGATGTGTTGAGGCCTCTTTTCGCAGATTTTTTTTATTTTTAAAAATTAATCAAAAAAAAGAGGAAATTATATTATGACAACATTTTATGAAAAAAACAGAATTAATATTAATCTTTATCCAGGACACTATGACGCAAAAAGTGCAGTTGTAGGAAGCAGAGCTGAAGACTTAAAAAAAATCCATGAGAATATATCGCGAGACCCGTTCTTAAGTCAGTTTGAAAAAGCTCTTTACTATGAAGATGTATCTCCTTCCTTTATCCATCTCATTCCAGCTAAGGAAAAACAAAAATCTGAGGAATATGCTCATGCTATTTTTGTGAATTATATCAAAAAATATGAAAAAGAAGGCATCAATGAACTTAACGCTCTTTGGTGGAACGATTGTGGCCCAAAAGGAGAAGTAGTGATCAAGGAGGAAAATTATCGCAATTACTTAGGATGGCATGTTTATGCTACAGCCCGAAAGAAAAACAATTACTCTTTCGAGCTCGAAGGTAACTACCTCCCCGTTTATCTTACTGCATACCATGAATTTCAACATGTGGAGGAAACTCCTTCACTAGCCTCAAGGATATTTTATAGCCTAAAAGGAGGAGAAATTCTCCCGACGTTAAAAACGATTATTTTATCAGATGAAATTTTTAAAAAGATCTACGAAAAAGGTCTTGATTCTGAAATTGATTATGGGAAATCACTTCATGTTAATGAAAATACAATCCCCATAGGGCGTTTAGCGAATATTTATCGCCATTTGGAAGAGAAATATAGCTCATTATCTGAAGCATTGCTTTCAACAGAATCGTTTGAATTTCTAAAGAGAAAAAATTTTTAGACATTTTTAATTCAGTTTATTCAAACTATCGTGAGGGAATTTTTCCCTCTCGATTCCATCTTGATTGCCTTTTGGAAGACATTGCACTAGAATAGTCCCTTTTTGAGGTTTAGAAATTATGACTACCCCTGCTTACCATCAACACGAAGAATTCCGTAACCGCACTGCTAAACTAGCAGAGATCCGCAATCTAGGAATGGACCCTTTTCCCCCCATCTATAACCCCGAGTTTACGATTGCTGAGCTGACCCAAAAATATGACAAAGCCCCGGTAGGCCATAGCGAAGATGCCTCTGCAGGAGTAACCCCAGAAGTTTCAATAGCCGGCCGCCTTGTCCTCTTCCGCGGCATGGGGAAAAATGCGTTTGCCCATATCCAAGACTCTACGGGAAGAATGCAGATCATGTGCAACCGAGAGCTGACAAAGGTCACTGGTTACAGCGATGAGAATGCAATAGAACTAAGTCCCATGAAGTTCATCGAAAAGAAGATAGACCTAGGCGACATCGTCGGTGTGCGCGGCAACGTGTTCCGCACACATACAGGTGAACTCACAATTTTGGTCAAAGAATTCACACTGCTCTGTAAAACTCTCCTCCCTCTCCCTGACAAGCATAGTGGCCTGACGGACAAAGGTGTCCGGTATCGCAAACGTTGGCTTGACTTAATCACACATCCTGAAGTGGTAGAAGTCTTTAAATTACGCACGCGAATCCTCTATTTAGTGAGACGCTACTTTGAGAAGCATAAATTTTTAGAAGTGGAAACGCCTGTTTTGCAAAACGTTTATGGCGGCGCGGCAGCACGTCCTTTTACCACAAAGTTAAATGCCCTTGAGCAAGAGATGTATTTGCGCATTTCACTAGAGATCCCTTTAAAAAAACTCATCGTGGGCGGAATTCCCCGCGTGTTTGAAATGGGCAAGGTTTTCCGCAATGAGGGGATCGATAGGACGCACAATCCGGAGTTTACAGAACTAGAGGCCTACATGGCCTATGCTGACTACAACGACATGATGGTGCTCACAGAGAACCTCTTTGAAGAGATTGCAAAAGAATTGTTCGGGACCACTCAGCTCTCATTCAAGATAGAAGATAAAGATGTTGTCATCGATATCAAGGCTCCTTGGAAACGGATCAGCATGAAAGATAGCATTAAGGTTTATGGTGGTTATGACATTGACGCCCTCTCTGATGAGCAAATGCGCTCAATTTTAAAAGAAAAGGTCGGCCTCGATGCAAAAGAGCTACAAAAAGCAAACCGCGGTGCACTCACTGCACTGTTCTTCGAAGAGTTTGCAGAAGAACACCTCATCCAACCGCATCACATTATAGACCACCCAATTGAGACCACCCCTCTTTGCAAACTCCACCGTGATCCTGAGCTTAAAAAACAAAGAATTGTCGAGCGTTTTGAATCGTTTATTTTGGGTGGAGAGTTCTGTAACTCTTACACAGAGCTCAACGACCCCGAGCTCCAAAGGCATTTGCTCGAAGAGCAAGGCAAGATGAAAGAAGCTGGTGATGAAGAAGCGCATCCGCTTGATGAAGAGTTTATCGAAGCGATCTGTCAAGGGATGCCTCCTACGGGAGGTCTTGGGATTGGGATTGACCGCATGGTGATGTTGTTCACTGGAGTGCAGTCAATTAGAGATGTGCTCTACTTCCCGATCATGCGCCCTGAAGAGTAGGTCTAGACCGTCGTTATTTTCTTTGCGCGAAGCGCCATTGGAGTGCTGCGCTTTGCGCAGCCCTAATTTTTTAAATCTATCTAGAAAACTTCTTGCCCCAGAAACAAGCCGTTAACAGTCTCTTAGGGAAGCCAGGGCTGCGCAGAGCGCAGCACTCCAATGGCGCTTCGCGCAAAGAAAATTCAGAGATTTTTTCTCAAATCTTCCATTTTTTTGGGTTAGCGATGCCTTACAATCGTATCGCCCCCTTTTTCTTCTCGTCTGAGCGTCCTTAGGGTCAAGCGCGATTACAGTATGCGGTAAACTCCCCTTCGGTCAAAGACTTTCTCTCAGCTAAATCAAAAAAATTACTGGTCTGAAATTCCTGATATCCTTACGCTTTTTTTTATGAATAAATTTTTACTTTTGTCCATGCAACGCGATTCCAAAAGCGGTTATCCATAGCAAATGGAACAATCTGATTGCACACGCTAAGAAATGCCTCTTTTAAAATAGGAGCAGCGCTTCCTCCCAGTCCTAAAGAACTGGGTTTCCGCGCTGTCATGTTCGGATGAAACACCTAAGAGCTGCTGAAAAGAAAACAAATCTTCCTGAAAATTACATTGAGCTGATGGATAATAATCAAGATATGCCATCGATAAGCGTAGAAAACCCTCTTAAAGGGTTTCATGTTTACACTTTTATGCCAGCTTACCCAGGAGTTACTAAAACACAAGATCTTGCAATACAAAGAGCGATAGAAAAAGAATTGCAACTGTTCGGCATAGTGAAAAAAAGCGAGATTGCCATAAAAACTGAACATGGTAATACGATTGATCTTAGCGTATTCAACAAAGGACCTCTTTTGACGTATGAAATACAAAATGTGACATCTTTAGATGGTGCTGTTTTACCCTTCATCAGGGCCTCATTAAATTTACGCAGCTCTTTAACTATCGACAAAACTCAGACGCATTACTCAGGATATATTTGGTCTAGAAGTTGTTTTCTATCTGGAAATGCAGATAAAAATTTAGAAAAATTGATTTCTAAAACTCTTGAAAGACTCCTTAAGATTTTTATTGGGAACTATTCTTCTGCCAATTCAGAAAAACCCGTTTTTTATCTTGTCAATCCTTAGAGATCATTCTCCAAGCAAGGCTTGGTAATTTTCGATAGGCGGCAAGATATCCCATGAACGTCTCTGCTCATGGGATGGAATTTATACCATTTATCAAAACTAAAGTTTAGTTTTGATAAATGGTATTACTCTGATGTTGTTCACTGGAGTGCAGTCAATTAGAGATGTGCTCTACTTCCCGATCATGCGCCCTGAAGAGTAGGTCTAGACTGTCGTTATTTTCTTTGCGCTTCGCGCAAGTTCGCTTAACGGCGTTTACCACGCTTTAGCTCTTCGACAAGGCTACAGCCGTGTGGAGTGAGGTAAACTTCTTTCCCCTCCCCTTTCATCACGAAATTTGCTTGGGCAAGATGCCTTATAATTGTATCAACGCCTTTGTCGTTCTGTCCAATGGCTTGGCCAAGCACGTAACGATCTATGGGGTGGTAGGGATCCCCAGTCTTCATCGCTAGCTCGTAGAGTTTTAAGATGAGCAGCTCATCTTTAGTTGTGGCTTTATCACTCATGTTTTTTCTTTAACCTTGCACCGTGTGGGGTGTCTTCAATGATGTATCCGCTGGATAGGATCTTGTCGCGATAAGAATCAGCATCTTTCCAACGTTTTTCTGTACGGGCCAGTTCTCTTTGTTTTAAAAAATCTTGGAGTTCTTGAGGAACGGAAATGTCTTCAACTTCCAGTGGAAGCACTCCCAATACTGTGTCTATTTTCTTTAGGAATAACAAGACGATCTCTGCTTGGATTGAGCCAATGGCTTCTTGATCGATGAGAGCGTTGACCTCGCGTACAAAGTCAAATAGTGCTGCAAGTGCTGCGGAAATATTGAGATCTTCTGAGAGGGATTCAGCAAATCGGTCTTCAGCTTTAGCAATGGCGTTGCGGATCTTTGCATTATCGCCTTCCCCGGAGCAGAGCTTCAATCGTTTAACAAACTCTTCAACACGGGCAAGTGTCGCACGGCTAGCATCAAGCCCCTGAAGGGTGAAGTTAAGCTGGGTGCGGTAATGAGTTTGGAGGAGAAGGTAACGGATTTCTTTTCCTGTATATCCCTTATCTAAAAGATCGCGCAAGGTATAGAAATTCCCTAAGCTTTTTGACATTTTGCGATGATCGACAAGGAGGTGCTCAGAATGTAGCCAATGGCGGACAAAGCGTTTTCCAGAATATGCCTCAGACTGGGCGATCTCATTTTCATGATGGGGAAACATATTATCCACACCGCCGACATGGATGTCGATGGAGGGGCCGAGCAATTTCATCGCCATCGCAGAACACTCGATGTGCCAACCCGGACGTCCTTTGCCTAAAGGAGAGTCCCATACCACTTTACCATCGCGCTCAGGGTCGTAGCTCTTCCACAATACAAAGTCGCTCACGCTATCTTTTGTATATTCATCATGCATGCATCTTTCAGAGGCTCCGGCCATCAGCTCATCAAGGTGGAGATGGGAAAGCCGTCCATATTTTGGGAAACGGCGGATCGAGTAATAGATGCACCCATCTTGCGCACGATATGCTACCTCTTTATCAAGCAATCCTTGGATGATCTCTACCATTTCTGGAATGTAGTCGGTGGCTGCAGGATAATGTTCGGCACGTTCGATGTTAAGAGTCGTGAGGTCTTCGAAAAAAGCCTTAACAAAGGGGGCGCAAAATTCTTTTAAAGTTGTGTCGTTTGCAATCGCTCCTTTAATCGTTTTATCATCGACATCGGTCAAGTTCATGACTTGTTCGATCTGCATCCCAAAATATTTGATAGCCCTTCGGAGCAAGTCTTCAAACACATACGTGCGGAAGTTGCCGATATGGGCAAAGTTATAAACGGTAGGACCGCATGTATACATGCGGACTTTCCGTCCATCTTGGGGATGGATCTCCTCCATTCGGCGCGTTTCGGTATTGTATAAGTGTAAGTTTTTTTTTATATCCACAAGAAGTTAGCCCAGTAGTTCATCCAGTAAACGATAATGGGTCTTTCCTGTCCCCGTCAAGGGTATTTGCTCAATCATGCGCACCTCGGAAATTTTAGCTATTTTTCCCCACCCTTCATCTCTTAAAGATGCATTAACTTCTTCCTTGGACACGACACAAGTTGTAAAGAGAATAATTGAAGGCTTTTCGCTGTCTTTTTCTACAACTGTCACTGCGATGCTAGGAGCTTCTAGAGAATATCCTGGCCAGTTTTGCTCCTTGGCAATCTGATCGATCTCTTCCTCTAATCCTCCAAGACTCACCATTTCTCCTCCGACCTTAACAAATCGTTTCAACCTTCCTGTCAATATGAGGTTCCCATCGGCATCAAGAAAGCCGCGGTCTCCAGATCGATACCATCTTTGGCCGTCTATCGTAATAAAAGGATCGCGCTTGATTCCAATATATCCAGGAAATACCCCGGGCCCGGAGATGCATATTTCTCCTTCACTCCCGTTTGGGAGCAACGACTCGTTTGTAAGGTCGATAATGTTCACGAGAACGTTGACAATCGGCTGCCCCACTCCCTTGCGAGGTTGGTCTGGTCTTTGAAATGTGACGATAGGACCACACTCTGTGATCCCATACCCTTCGATCAACTGCTTCCCTTCGCCAAAACTAGCAAACTTTGTAAAGAGTTCTTCAGGAGTTTTTTCTGCACCAGCAACTGTTAAACGGAGCGATTCAAGCTGTGAAGGGGATGCAATTTTGAACAACGCGCGTATGAAGCTAGGCGCGGAACAAAAAATGGTTGGCTGCCAGCGTTCTATGCAGCGCGCTATCGTTTGGCTGTCAGTTGGATCAGGGCTATAGCAGATCTTAAGTCCTGCCAAAATTGGAAGGAGTCCGGTAACTGAAAAACCAAACGAATGGAAAGGAGGTAAAACTCCCATCAAGGAATCTGAGGCACTAAAGTGGATACTTTGCAATGCTCCGCGTTGATTGCTTAAGATATTTTGGTGTGTTAAAGGGACAGCCTTTGGCAATGACTCTGTTCCGCTCGTAAAAAGGATAACTGCAGGTTCGCTGGAAGGTAGTGGATGTGGAATAAAATGTTTGAGCAACCATTTTGCACTAAAAAAACTCAATACCAACCCTTTTAACTTACCAAACAAGGAAATCTTTTCTCTAAACTCCTCGAGCAAGATCAAATGTTCTTCAAGCTTCCCAAACTCCCCATTTTCCAAACGACTTAAAAAGCGATAGGAGCTCAAGGTGTGCTGGAGCTGTAAAAGATCCACACCATGATCAAGTGCCCTCACTCCAATTGTCCAGTTCAACATGACAGGAGTTTTGCCCGCAACCATGATCGCAAGTGCAACAATTTGAGCCATAATTGATGCGGGCAATAAAACTCCAATCCTCTCACCAGAAAGCTCTTTAATTATATCTGCGAGAATAAGAACTCTGCTTTTTAGTTGATGGTAATTCAGTGGACCTGTAAGCGCATCGACACATGCAATACTGCTACCCATACGTTCACATGCAAGAAAGAAAGACTCAGGGATAGTTTGTCCCAATGGTGGCAAGGGATTAGGGCGCCTTACCTCTTCAGGAAGTCCGGGCAGCCCTTCTGGATTGTCCTCGGTCTTTGGGAAACTCTCCAACTGCCCTGCTGATGCTCTTAGCAGGTCTCCTACGGTTTGGATTGCTCCATGAGGCACGCTAGAAACATCAAAATACTCATCTAGGAAAACGTAAAGCTCGGCAATATCTAGGGAATCTAGCCCTAGATCATAGGATAGATGCATTGTAGATGTGATTTCTTCAGCAGGTCGGCCAGCAAGTTTAGAGAGCTCTGCGTAGACTTTATTTTCTATTTCTAGAGGAATGTTGATGGGTGCAGCATTGAATTCAGATGTGGTTTGCCTAGACGCAACGCTTACTTTAGGGAAATGCTCTCTCCAAAACAGCTCAGAGACAAGTTTTAAAGGCTCAGGGCCAGGGTTGGGATAACGGTTGTACCAATCTTCTAAAAACTTTACGATCTCGAGCCTAGCACCTTTTAATGGAAAATTTAAAGGGACAATTTCAATCTCCACAAGTACTTCTCTACGAGGGGTAAAAAAAATCCCATTTTTGAGCAAAGTTTTAAATGCTTCAGACATTTTTTTGCCAAAGCTAGGAACATTACCTGTCAACGCCCGAGAAAATCGACTTCCCCAAAGCCCAGTTGTACGGACTAATACGACTTTTGCATTGGGACAATGTTGCAATAAATGATGGATCAGCGTCCCTCCGCCTATTTCCTCTTTGCCTGTCACTTTTAATCTTCCAGAAGGATAAATCAGAAAATTCTCACCATCGGCCAAAAGATTTTCGACTCGATGAAAGAGTTTTTCCACTTGCTTGAGTTTCCATTTGTTTCCTGAGGCAATGTCGTTAGGGACAGGAGTTGCCCCTACTAAATTCATAATCCATTTCAGACCTGGAGAATAATAAAAGTGCTCAATAACCAAAGGGCGCGGATGGAAGTGAGGGCCGAGGATGCTCATCACGATGACGGGGTCGATCTCTGCAGTGTGGTTGGGAAGAAAAAGAATACCTTGATCACTCTTAACAAGAGAAGCGATCTTATCCATTCCTCTTACAGTTACCCTATATCGAAGAGAAAGTATAGCTTTTGTCACAGAGTATGCAGCTAGTTGTAAGGTCATTTTAAATATATTCATTTTCTTATCCGATTAATTATTATTTAGACTAAAAAACACAAAAACATATATCAGAAAGTTTGAGAAGGTATTAGATTATTTTTCTCATTTACCATTTACTATGGAGAAATTATGAAAACTCTTGACGTCATTGCAGCAATTTTACTCGTTATTGGCGGATTAAATTGGGGATTAGTTGGAGTTGCAAACTTCAACCTCGTCGATGCGATCTTTGGAAACATGGCCATGTTAACCAGACTTGTATATATCATCGTAGGCTTAGCAGCTTTATACCAAATTTTTCAATGGAAAGCGATCCAAAAACGTTGGCGCTCAAAATAACCATTTTCAAAAGAGACCTCTGAATTGATGTTAGAAGAATTTCAAAACTCCGTTTGTCCCATGTGAGCTAACCCATGAAGAGGTCTCTTTTTGTATGAATAAAAAGAAAACTGAGCCAGCAAAAAAGGGTAAAATATCTCTTTCTTCAAAAGTAGAGAGCGTTGCAAAGTTTTTGCGTAAAGAAGTGCACGACATAAAGCCTGCGCTCAAAAAAGAATATCGCTTGCCTTCAGAAGAGTCCCCTCATCTGGCCCTGTCAAATACCATCGAACAGATCGCAAAATTGATCCGTACGGCCTCTCATAAAAAGAAAAAAAAATAAAAAACTTATGTTAAATAACAGCCCGACTTGTTAAAGCATATCTTTTAGAGACTGTCCACAATCCAAGCTTCTTTAGTAAGGGACATAACAAGGAGAAACCTCATGCCTAGAATTCCATCATCTACCCATAGACCCAGCGACTTTCCTTCTGGTAAAGAACCGTCAAAGCCCTTACGTAAAGATGTCAGCATTGTCAAAAAAACTGTTGACCCACTTTTTAACAACGTCCAACATACAAAAATCGGCAGGCACAAATGGACAACTGCAGCACCTAAAAGTGTTGATGTGACAGCCGTCCAGGCTTGTTGGAAAAACTCCCACTCACGCAAAAGGAAGTGAATTTTTCCATTTCTTATAGAGAGAGACAGCTTTGTAAGTGAGTAAGAGCTTGACGCAATCACCTAAAAGAAATGGGACGACACCCAATAGAAGGCTGTTCGCAAACCCTAAAGATTGAAAAAGCATCGCAGCGCCACAGGTATAAATCGTCAGCATACCTACGGTCAAGCTCATGAAAAGCCTTTTCCCTGATGAAAGCTGTGCTCTTTCTACCATCCAACCAACAATATATGCTGCCAGCGCATAACCAATCAAATACCCTCCTGTGGGACCAATGAGTCTTAGCAACCCACAATTGGCACCAGCAAATACTGGAAGTCCAAGCACTCCTTGAACAAGAAATAACACTACAGTTAGGAGACCTCTACGCGCACCCAAAAGGGCTCCGAAAAGCAGAGGAAGTGTTGTTCCAACTACTAAAGGAACAGGAGTAAAGGGTAATGGGATTGCTAAAGGAGAAAGCAAGCCCATGACAATGCTACCCATGAGAGCTATAGAGAGGTCTTTAAATAAAGTTTCTTTATTTGTCTTTTCTAAAGCGATAGTTCTATGTGTCATAAAACAGTACCTAATTGTGGATTTAATATTGTGTCCCAGCCAATACAAGGAGAGGCAAATTCAGCTTCTGCGTGGGTAGACCAACCTGGGATAGAGGAGATCAGAGTAGCTCCTTTTGCTGCGAGCTCGCAAAATTTCTGATGGTCCAATGAGATCTTAACACCTGTGGAAAATGAGCGATGGATAGCGATATCTCGCTTCAATGTTTTTAATTGCATTGCAAATGTATTTGTGGTCGAAGGAGTCGACCTCCAATGGGTCGACTGACTGCAATATATCCGTGAACGAAGTTCATGATAGGATTCCATGTACTTATCGCGATGGTCATATAATGTTACATAATCTACGTCTGGCAAGGCGATCCCTTCACGCAAGACATTGACCCATCCCGGCACATGCAGGTAGTCATCTTCGAGAAAATAAATGATAGCTTCTGGATCTTGTACACGCTCTAAAGCTAGATCTAGGAGGCGGAGAAAAGCCCCTGCTTCCGTTCCTTCAGAAATTTCTACAACTGGATATTCAGACTGAAGTTTGACAAAATGAACCTTATCCATCGGATGGAAGATATCAAGTAGAATTGTCAACCTCACATTTTCCCCACGAATAGTCTGAAGCAAATTACGAAACGCTTTCTCTTTAGAAAAATCGGGGAAGCGGACTTTGTGTTGACTAATAGCAGAATAGTGGCAATGCCGCACAAAAACTTCGATGGGTTTTTGAGGACGAAACATTCTCTTTAAAATATTCATTTTGACTGTTTCAAGGATTTCATCGTTTCCCGCAATATATTGCGCGCCTCTTCAAAAGACAACGTCGTCAAAGCTTTTTCAAAGGAAAGCCAACGAGCATCTACAATCTCTTCTTCTTGCAAAAGAAGCTCTCCAGTTACTATCGCTGGGAAATAATGTGCTTTTTTTGATACGAGGATCCGCTTTCTTCTAAACAAATATGTTTCAACTTTTGGTTGCTCTGATAAAAACTCGACAACTGTCAAACCTGTCTCTTCTTTTAATTCGCGTGACGCAGCTTCCGCAGAAGTTTCCTCGGGATTAGCATGTCCCTTAGGAAACCCCCAGTGATTGCCACCACGATGCAAGATTACGAGAACCTCCCATTCTGCACATTTTTTGCGCAGAGGAATGATCCCAAAAGACTGGTCATGAATCACTTTCATGTTAGAATTATTTTACATTTAATGAAGTTCTTATTATCTCTGATATGAGCAAGGAAATCAAGCTCTTGAGCATTTGAAAGCATTTTTGAAGGATAAAAAATAGTAAGCATACATTTTTTATTCTATTCAACTTATGGACTATGAACCTATCCCAGTAAAAAATTTCAGTCGATTTTTGGCAATTTTTCTTTTGGTTGTTGGGGGGAATAGACAAAAGTTTATATTCTCCCCAACAACCAAAAGATAAATTGCCAAAAAGCCCAAAAAATCGACAGAATCTGAATCCGTTAATACTCTCTTAGATTACTTATGAAAAACACACCTGAATTGCTCGATCTTACACAGCCCATTTGTCCAGAATCCCCTACTTGGAATGGGTCTTGCGGCTTTTGTCTCGATATAAAAAAAGATTATGACAAAATGTTCCGCGTGCAGCAGATCAAAATGCACGCTGGCATTGGCACCCATATGGATGCGCCGTCGCATCGCTTTGAAGGAGCTGCATCAATCGCAGATCTTGCTTTAGAAAATATGTTTGTTCCAGCTTATGTCATCGATGTCGTCGCCAAAGCTCATGGCGATTATAGAATTACTGTTAAAGACGTACACGCATTTGAAAAAAATTATGGAAAAATCCAACCTAAGAGCCTCGTGTTTGGATACACAGGATGGAGCCGATTCTGGATAGATCCCTCAGCGTATCGCAATTTAGATTCTAAAGGGCAGATGCATTTTCCAGGATTTTCTAAAGAAGCAGCGGAACTGCTCTTGGAACGTGATGTCGTTGGTATTGCAATCGACACCTTGTCTCCAGATTGTCTAGACCAAACATATCCTGTCCATAAGATCCTTTTAGGATCTGGTAAATACATTATTGAAAATGTGGCTGATTTAAAGAAAATGCCGCCTAAGGGAGCTTATGCCATTGCATTCCCACTTAAAGCAGTTCATGCAACAGAATGCCCTATTCGTTTAGTCGGCTTGATCTAAGAGATTGTTCTCAACCAGCAATCGACAGAAGCTTGGATTGAGAACAGTCTTTAAGCCTGACCTACTTATACCATTTATCAAAAATAACGTTTAGTTTTGCTGCGTCAGCTTGGTCGCATATTTTGGATCTTCACCCGCGCCTTGCCAAAGGCAATGGTCGCTCGCTCCAGATGCCAAAATTTGCGCTGCTTCCTTGCAACACTAAACGTTATTTTTGATAAATGGTATTACTCAGAAAGCAGTGCACAGAGGCGCGCACCGAGAAGAAAATTAATAATTTCTTTTTCTCTGTGCTCTCCGCACCTCTGTGGTAAAATCTTCCTATGTTCTAATCGGGAATGTAGGGGGCAAAAAGTAGACAAGAATTGTGACCGCCAAACCCAAATGAGTTGGACAATGCAACATCAATCTTATGTTGTTGCGGAGCAGCCCCGACCACGTCGACATCATTCATTTCATCTTCTGGATCTTCAAAATTGATCGTCGGATGTAAAATTCCTGTTTGGATTGCTTTTACAGTTGCGACGGCTTCAATACCGCCAGCTGCACCAAGGCAATGACCTGTCATAGATTTGGTCGCATTGACCTTAATTTTTGCAGAACGAGGGCCAAACACAGACTTGATACCACGGATTTCACATATATCACCAACAAGTGTTGATGTCGCATGGGCGTTGATATAATTCACACGTTCGCGTTCTATGCCAGCATCTTTAATTGCATTCTCGATACAGAGTGCAACACCAGATCCATCTGACCTAGGATCTGTCATGTGATAAGCATCACAGGATACAGCTCCTCCTAAGTATTCAGCATAGATAGTCGCATTCCGCGCCAATGCATGCTCAAGGCTTTCAAGGACGAGCACTCCAGCACCTTCACCCATGACAAAGCCATCGCGCTGCTTATCCCAAGGACGAGAAGCCTTTGTAGGTTCTTCGTTCCTTTCAGAAAGAGCTTTAATAGCAACAAACCCTGCAAGGCCTGGAGGAGCAATAGGCGCTTCCGCACCACCGCAGAGCATGAGGTCAGCTTCCCCGTTTTGAATGTGCTTTGCCGCTGCGTAGATACAATAATTAGAAGTTGCGCAAGCGGTAGAAATAGAATAATTTGGCCCCATGAACCCGAGGTCAATTGCAAGAAGTGCTCCGCCCATGTTAGTGATAATGTGAGGAACAAAAAACGGAGTGAGGCGCTTAAAACCCTTATGAAGGATGGTATCAACTCCATCATAGAAAACTGACATTCCCCCCATCCCTGAACCGATCACAACGCCACAACGCGCTTTATCAAGCTTGGAAAGAGCCTCTTGGTCGATGTTGCCATACTCAAGGGCCTTCTTTCCTGCAACAACGGTATAACGAATGAAAGGGTCAACACGTCTAGCTTGTTTTTTATCGAGATAATTTTCGGTATCGAATCCACATACAGAGCCTGCAAACCGGGTAGGATAATCTTGGCAGGGAAATTCTTGGATTGGTACAATTCCGCTGGCGCCGGCAATCAGTTGTTCGTAAAACTTATCTACGTCCATTCCGAAGCAAGAAACAACACCCAATCCAGTAACAACTATACGTTTTTTCTTCATAATTAAAGTAATTTTATCACGTAAAATAATCTGATGAAATTGTAAATGATCTTAAGGCAAAAATCAAGGTGAAAAAAGTGGTTCTAAGTAGCTGAGGGTGTGAATGATGTGTCGATCTTAACATCAACGATCTCTGCTTGCTGCCACAATTTCTCTAACTGATAGAGATCTCTTAGACCTGGAGTGAAGAGGTGGACCATGATGTTCATATAGTCTATAACTATCCAATCCCCAGCATTTGCCCCTTCGACATATAGCGGCTTTACCCCTTTAGCCTTCATGGCGTCTTGAACTGATTGAGAAATTGCTTTGACATGCTTGTCGACATTTCCTTCTGCTATCACTACAAAGTCAGTCAGAGTAGAGATTTTACGCACATCCAATACGAGGATGTTGATCCCCTTTTTATCAAAAATTGCTTGAGCGATGAGATTTAATTCATTCATAACAATAGACCTCTTGCGTAACTAAGGTTCTGTCGATTTTCGACTTCAAATTGCAGGGATAATATCAACTTACATGTATTCCCCCTGCAATTTGAATCGAAAAGCGGCCAAAATAATCTCGAAAATCGACGACCCCTTAGTTACACAAGAGGTCTATTAATAAAGTGAGTGCTCAAGGACATATTTCAATGTCTTTTCAGGAATCAAATGGCCACAAAAAAGCTTATCTTGCAGCCTTCTACGTAAGTGCGTGCTTGAAATATCCATCCGAGGGATTTCGGTAAAGCCTTTTTGAATAATGGAGCGAGACGATTGAGAGAAAGGGTTAAGCGAAGGGATCTCGCCTGCCCTTGTTCCAATTAGGGGAGGAGCAATTTTAATTAGCTCTTCAACTTCTTTCCATTCTGAAAAACCATCGAGAGAATCTTGACCTAAAATGAGGTGTAGTTTAACTGCGTATTGCTGAAGAAATGCTCTAACCGCATCGATAGTGAAAGACGGACCTGGTTGATTACCTTGCCAGTCCCATAGCTGAAATTGTGGGATGGGCTCAATTGCCCTGCGCACCATTTCGATTCTGTGATAGGAACTACAGGTAGGTGGGGCCACACTTTTGAACGGCGATACTGCAGCTGGACAAAAAATTATATAGTTAAGTTTGTGTGTTTCAAGCAAAGAGAGTGCGAGATGTATGTGGCCGTTATGAATGGGATCAAATGTACCTCCAAAAAATCCCACAGAGCCCGTTAGAGCACCCGACTCAAAGCTCGAAGTCAAAGACTTCGATTCCAATCTGCTCATATCTCGAAGACCCTTTGCGATCACTCTTCGTGTCTCTCTTCGAATTCAGCAATCTTCATTTCAATCTCTTCAATTGCTTCATTTGCCTTTTCAAGGCGGACTTTTTCTTCTTCTATCATTTCTCTGTAAGCCATAGCTTTTTCAAAATCAAAGCCCGATCCTCCAAGCGCTTTACGGTACTCTTCAAGTTGTTGCTTGATTTCTTGACGGTGTTCTTTCCTCTGGAGCAGCAAGTTTTTTAACTGATCGAAAGCTTCTCGATCATCTGCAGAAAGATTCATTAAAACTTGTTCTTTCTTCTCATGAAGAACATCGCGTAGTCGTTTAAGTAGCCTTTCAAAAAGAGTTTTCTCAACTTTCGAGAGTTGCAAGCCTTCGATCTCGCTTTGAATTTGATCTTTTAACTGGGTAGCCTCTTCCATACTAAAGCCTTCAGGCTTCTCAACCATTTGGCTTAGCTGTTCTTTTAGGGCAGAAATTCTCCCTTTGCGGGCTCTTTCCTGCTCTTTACCTTTCTGTTCATGCTCTAGCTCGCGCTCTCGGATTTTGTCAATTACAGGCTTCTTAACTTCTTGCAGTTGGTCTTTCAATTCCCGAACCTCTTCGCGACCAAGTTCGACAGTTCTCATAAACCCGAGAATTTCATCAGACATTTGATGGAATTTTGGCTCCGAGAACTCTTCAGACTTAAGAAAATCTGACAAAGCTTGAATTTTTTGCTGGACTTGCTCGACGTTTTGCTTAAATGCTTGCTTCTTTTGAAGAATCTCTTTTTTGCGATCACGGTCCATCAATTTGACTTTGTCCCAGCATTGGCTAAGTAAAAGGCGAGTTTCAGTAAAACAATGCGTGTTAAGGGTCAATGCTTTTGCAAGAGATTGCATAGCTTTGATCTCTTCGCGCAGTATAAATAAAGGAGGCGTATGCTTCCCATCTTCTTCAAAATTTTCACGATAAAAATTAGAGACATCTTCGGTGAAATGTTGCGAGATGGTTTTAATTAATTCTTTGCGGCGTGGAAAAACCTTATCTCCGCTTGCGGAAAGCCTCTCAAAAAATTTACTCTTCTGTCGTGCGCGCATCTCTGTTTTAATGATCTCCTTACGCAGGGAATTGATACGCGAGGCAAACGTATTAAGCAGGTGTAGTTCTTGTTGAAGAGAGTTATAATTCTCTTTGTTTTTTGCTATCGCTTCAAGATTTTCAGGAAACTCAAGTATTGGTATTGTTTGCAAAAGAGCGGAATAATTTTCGAGGTCTTTTTCTAAAGCAGAAATCGCCAGATCGATTTGTTCTGATGCAAAACTTGCTTGCTCACTTGCGATTTCTTTTAAACGGCGAGCCTCTGAAGAAAGTTCAATATACTCCCCCCAAAGCTCGGCACGCTTAGCAGCAGACATAGCCTCTTTGAACAATGGAAGGCACAGTCTTCTTGCTTCCCAATAGTCTCTCATCCGTGGAGTTGGAGCTTGCCCTAAAGCAGCGCGCATAAAATCGAGCACTACGCGGACTTTTTCTTCGACTCCGCTGATGCTTTCCCACTGTTTAAAGAAGTTTTTAAAAGCAGGGGAAGGCTCTCGCGGGGGTTTGTTCGATCTTCTATCTTCGAGCTGGTCCTTCAGACACATCATCTTGAGAAGCATTATCGAATAAATCCATATCACCTTGAGAAAAGTTGTGCTCCGTATCCATTTTTACGACTTAATTTATATTTTGAAGAGGAAAGTTCCTAGACATTTAACATAGAAATACTAGGGCAATTTGGCTTTTAGGGAAAGCAATTTTATTGAAGCAGTAGCTTAAAGATCATCTTAGTAATTAGCAGTCATCAATTTTTGCGTTTATTATGGCCACTTTTCGATTCAAATCGCAGGGGTAATCTACGAAAGTTGATATAGCCCCTGCAATTTGAAGCCGAACATAGGCACATGGGATATGGCCAAGGTCTCTTGACATTCTAAGAGCTTAGAGGCGTAATTATCATAGATTTATTTTCAACGTAGATGACATCGGAATATTAAATTATTTTATCATCAAAAACTGAGCTCGTAATCTTGGATGATGACGTCAACTACGTCATCAGTAGACATGTTTTGCAAATCAAGCCAACGGAACATGGGCTCCTTGCGGAACCAAGTGAATTGCCGTTTCGCATATCTTCTTGAGGCTTGCTTAAATGCTCGGAGGAAATTCTCATATGCATCTCCTTCTTGGATGCTAGCAAGAAAATCAAGCGTCTGACGATAACCAATTGCTTGTGACGCTGAGCGATTCTCTAAAAGCCCCTTCTCTTTTAACTTCTGCACCTCGTCGATAAGCCCCTCTTTAAGCATTGCATCGCAACGCTCTTCAATGCGCGGGTAGAGAATTTCTTTAGGATAATAAAGAAACCAGCAGCGAAAATCGAACTCTTCATGGTGCATGGGGACAGAGGTCCGAGAAAAATGGGTGACCTTTTGGTTGGTTAACGCAATGATCTCAAGAGCGCGAATAATTTTTTGACGATCGTGCTGTGTAATGGTAGCTGCATAATGGGGATCTAGAGTTTTCAATTTATCATACATGGCCCCAGCGCCCATCTGCAGCATCTCTTGCTCCAGCTGTAGGCGCGTGGTAGCGACGGATGGGGGACCAGCCGGAGGCCCATACAATAAAGCATTAATATAAAATCCCGTACCTCCTACAACAATCGGAATTTTGCCCCGAGCTAGGATCCCATCAATGGCTTCCATAGCTGCTTCGTAAAACTCGACGACGTTAAAGTTGTCTTTCAAGTCGCAGATATCAATCAAATGATGGGGAATTTTCTCCCTTTCGCTTTTGGAGACTTTAGCCGTCCCAATATCCATACCGCGGTAGACTTGCATGGAGTCTGCAGAGACGATTTCTCCATTTAAGATCATGGCGATCTTCAGCGAGATCTGTGTTTTCCCAACGGCCGTTGGCCCCGACAGAACAATCACTTTCTTCTTTTTTTGCTTGGTGGGAATCTTTTTTTGTTGAGGAACTGGAATAGCACAGAAAATTCCCTGCAGGCACTTTTCATCAAATATCAGACTAGGCACTTTTAACCTTCACGACGCACGTCGTTTTTTTTCCTTTTCAATCTCTTCTTTTGCAAGGTGCTTTGAGGGGAAAAAAGATAAAATTCTTTCAAATCCTCCCATCTTGATAATCTCCATCACTTCGTCTTTAGCATTGCAAAAATAGAGATGTCCTCCACTAGCTTTCATCTTCTTTGTCATGGAAAGAAAAATACGCATGCCACCGCTGCTTAAATATGTGACATTTTCCAAATCGACAATCAGAATATCTGGTTGCTCCTCGAAAACTTCCAAAATTTTCCTTTCTAAAATGGGTGCGGAAGATGCATCGACCCTACCCTCTACTGCCATTACAGGAACTTGATCCTCATGCTCGACATGCACACGTAGCCCAAATACCATGGAACACCTTAATCACAATAAAAATAAAAAGCCTCAGAAAAGCGATCATCTCGACTTTGTACAATTTTTAGCGAGCAAATCCAGAGGAAGCGCTCTGCAATTTTATTGTTTTTTCGCAAAATTCATAGTCAAAGACGCTATTAATGAGCGAAGAAACAACAAATTTGCCGTTGCTTCTCTGGGAGAAGCCGCTATAAAACTGTACAAAGTCGAGATTAACTCGACTCTTGTTGACACCCTTTCAAACTAAAATAGAACATTATTTTTGGAAATAAAAAAAGAAAGAGATCAGCACTCAACCCGCTGATCTCAACGCATATTAAAAATTGATCAATTCACAAGCTCAAGGCGGACACGGCGACCAAAACGGGCACCAACTGTCATCGCAATTGTTCGTCCATCGATGATCTGGACGTCTACGGCATCGGGCTGATCCACGAGGTTCTTAATGAGATAGGCTATAAATTCTTTCATGGGATTGTATACATCCATTTTTAATAGACGGAGTAAAAATTTAACATTGATGAGAATTTGAAGCAACCGATTTGCTGTCATTATCAAACATCTAAATCGACTAAAACGCGCGGATCATTTCCGTTGCAATTCAGAAATTACTCTGCGAGCAATAACATCTTTATTTTTACAGAATATCGTCATTAAAAATAATCTTCAAACTTGAATTTCTGAGTTCAATTTGAACGGAATCCCAAAAAGAACACTGAGGCTCTAAAGAGGGCGAGAATGGAGTGATATAAAACAAATATCTGAGAGGGTGTCTACAAAGTAAGGTTTCGTCGATTTTAAAGGCTTTTTGAGCTAATTTTCGACCGTTGTTCAGAGATGCATTAACTTTAAATATACTACCCCTGAATAAAGAACCGTAATTTAGCAAAAGTCCTCCGAAAAGCGACGAACTCTTACTTTGTAGACACCCTCGAAATTCTTATTTAAGCCTTCAACTATGAAGACTACGACTGATGAGCTTTTGATAGCACAAAAGCTCACCTTTCAATTCTTAATCTTGCACAACAATATTCACATATCCGAGGCAAGACCAGGAAGGAACATAAGACATGCTATCCTCTTGTAGAATTTTTTTTGCAATCTTCTTAGCTTTCCCTTCTAGCTGATCTACTATGTGAGAATCAATCTCACAAACCAAACGGAGAACCTCTTTATTCGTCTGTAATTTTTTTGAAGCACTGAAATAGTTATTGGAATCTATTTGTATAAATTTTAAAACGCTTTCTTTAGAATTTGGATCTAAAAAATCGAGTTTCGAAACGAATTTTTTAGCTGATAATTTAATTGATGATCCCGCACTAAACGTTGAATCTGTAGCATTAGCAGCGGCTGTAGACATCATTGACATAGTCATTTACCTATTTTTTAAAATTAAGAAGCAAGGGAAAAAAGTTAATATAATGAAGCGTTTTTAGTCAACAAACGCCAACTGAGTTGCATTCTTATACAACCATTAATCTTCATCAAGACTAGATCAATCCCCATTCTTTAAGCTTGGGATTTTCACTAAGATATTTCTCGGCAATTTTTTTGGCTTTATCTGTCATTATTCCATACATAGTGGGATCTAACTCGCAAACTAAATGGATAATCTCCTCATCTTTTTTTAATTTTTTTGAAGCATGAAGATAATTTTGAACGTCCATTTTTATAAACTCTATCACGCTCTCTTTTGAGTTTGGATCAAGCACTTTTAATTTTGAGACATATTTTTGTTGGACTTGCGACTTTCCAGACGAAGCATCAGGATATTTAGAATTGAGAGACTTGTTGGCAATATTATTAGTATGTGAGGACATGTCAATTTCCTTTTATTAGTAAGTTGCAAGTCGAAGAGACTAATGGGTATAGGCAATTTTGTCAACGCACTCTGAACTCCAGTCCAAGGGACTATTAACGGATTCAGATCCTGTCGAATTTTTGGACTTTTTGAGCATGTTTTCGCGAAAAAAGACGAATCCTGAATCCGTCAACAGTTTCTTAACTCTGTCCACCTCAGAGGGTGTCTACAAAGTAAGGTTCTGTCGATTTTCAGGGCTTTTTGAGCTAAATTTCGGTTCGTTGTTCGGGGGTTGTATTAACTTTCAGTATACTACCCCCGAACAACGAACCGAAATTTAGCCAAAAATCCTCAGAAAAGCGACGAACCCTTACTTTGTAGACACCCTCTCAAAAAACGTTTAAATAACATAAAATTTTCATAATTAAACAAAAACAGTTGAACAATAAATATTAAATAAATTATCCACAAATATATACAATAATTACATTCTCGGCAGTTAGTATGTTTTTACGTTTCCTTAAAGAAGTTGGATTGATCCAATTACTTTCTGATGCTGACTTTCACGACACGAAACGAGGAGCTTTTGAAGAACTACGGCTTACACCACGTTGGTTGAAACTCCCCCTTGCTAAACAGCTGTCTTGTCCGATTGCGGATGTCGATGCACTCGCATCGAGAACTTTTTCTCAAGCACTCGCGCTTCAGCAATGGGGAGCAAAAGAGCCATCCTCACAGCTAGAAAACGATCTTCTGGTAATGATCAGAATTACACATGAGCAGCTGGCAAGAGGAGCCATTCTAACCTTGCCAGAAAAGAACCTCATATTCTGTACATTGTTTGATATCGGGCAAAAGATATCGCTTCAAAAGTTAAAGCCTGAAGCGATAGTCCAAGAAGTCTCGTCACTAATTCACTCTTTGGCAACAAAAAACCCTAAAGCTGCAGTCATTGTATATGCGATGAGGATCGACTTGCTTTTACAGAACAAATGTAAAGAAAAGTTACACAGAACAGCAATTGAAACGCTGAGGATTCTGGAACATTGCATTTTATCTGTTTCGGTGAATTGGTCTCATTACAATGCGCAGTGCATTTCTGAAAAACTAGAAGCAGTTCTTAATGACATAGAGAGCAGTCCTCTTCCTCAAGCAAATGAGGTATTAGTCAAGCTGCGCCTCCTTCTACTTAAGTAAGGCCTAATAAATTACATCAGTGCAGAGGAAAGAATTTTCTTATTCCTCCCACTTCCCGCTCACTCCTCTAACTACCTTCGCCAATATAGGCCAAGTCTGTTAAACGCAGATCGATTACTGTAGCAGGTAATGGTCCCTCATGCACAGCTAATCGCTGCTTGTCTCTATCTACAAGTTTATTTCGAAGTTGCAAATAGTTCCCCATCTGATGGAGATAGTTTTTTTCACTCAAGCGCAAAATCCTATCAACAACTACAGCCCTCCCATTTTCATTAATCTCGTCCTGAAGGATGACAACGATACTGCGCTTGCCATAACTATCTGCATATGCCTCAGAGACATCGATCCTCTTTACCCGCAAAATTCCTTTGCAAGCTGGAGAATTGAAAATATTGAGCAGATCAAACGCAAGGGCGATATATTTGGTCTGGAGGGGCTTCCCCCACATTGCAATCCCCTTCTCGGGATCTTCAGCTGCAAGTCCAAAAGGATTAAGAGCTACATAAATTTCAGGGAGATTTTTTGGCGTAAAAAATGGAAAAACTGGGAACAGATAGCCTTCCTCATCGATTGCAACGTTTTCATAGTCATAAAGCCACGCTAGAGGTTTCCTGACAGTGTAATCGACAAATACTGTATTGGGCTTGAGAATATTGACCACGGCAGATCGAATGACAGGAGACATTAACATCCGTTTTTGTGCAATTTTAGGATTGAATTGATACACACTTATCGGTTGATCTACCGACAGACCTAGAATTTCTGCGAGGTAAGCGGTCTTTAATGCTTCTTTTTCAGGGCCTGTTTGGATGATTGTATTTACCCAATATTGAGGGTCTGACCCCTTGGCCGTTTTTCTCTTTTCTCTATAACGGACCCCATGTTTAGCTATCCCCACAGTCATGAACATAGACAAGACAATAATGAAAAGAGCAGTAGTCAAAGGCACTTTTTTATTAGGTGATGCCATGACCACGCCATTTCTCAATCAGTTCTTGACCAACTTTTGTAACATCGCCCGCTCCCATAGTAACAACGACGTCTCCAGTCCGCGTAAAATTGCTTAAGAAATCAACCAATGATTCTCTTGCAGCAAAATGAGCCTCTTTCTTGCTGTTATGGCGCACTTCTTCCAAGAGGGCCTGAGCATTGATTCCTTCTATAGGAGTTTCACCTGCTGAATAGACATCAGTCAAAATAATCTCATCAGCTGCAGAAAAAGAAGTTGCAAAATCCTTGAAACACTCGCTAAGACGGGTAAATCGATGGGGTTGAAAGACAACAATAAGACGGCGGTGGTCTATGGCGTTTTTAAAAGCATTCAACGTCGCTGTGACTTCTGTAGGATGGTGTGCATAGTCGTCATAGACGCTGATCCCCTGCCATTCTCCTTTAAGTTCTGATCTCCGTTTTACTCCGGAAAAAGTCTCTATGCCATGCCGGATGCTTTTCTCATCATTTCCTAGAAGGATCCCCATAATGAATACTGCTGCAGCATTTAGGGCGTTATGTTTGCCAATTAGAGGAATAGTGATATCTGAATAAGTAGTTCCTGCCCAATTAAGATCGAACTGAGATGTCCAATTGTTTGAGCGATAATTACTCAAAACAGCTTGAGCAATTTTTGAAAAACCATACGAGATACCGGGAAGATTAAGGGAACATAACACCGGATCATCACTGCACCATATCAAATGTTTAGATGATTGGACGTTGCACGCAAATTCTGCAAATCCAGCAACCAATTGATCAAAAGAATGCCAGTGATTCATATGATCATTATCGATATTGGTCAAGATTGCTCCAAAGGGACGGTAGACTAAAAATGAACCGTCGCTTTCATCGGCCTCTGCAACGAAGTCCTCTCCCTTTCCCCAATATGCGTTTTTATTAATACCTTGGACAATACCTCCAACAGCAAATGATGGATCTTTCCCAGCAGATAAAAGTGTATGGGCGAGCAATGACGACGTTGTCGTCTTGCCATGTGTCCCTGAAACACAGAGTGCCCGTTTTTTTTGCATCTGTTCATGGAGTACTTGAGAACGGTGCAAGAGGGGGAGCTCTAAGGCTCTAGCCCCCTCAAACTCGGGATTGTCTTCTTTGATGTCGGTGCTATAGACCACTCGAGCAGCAAGAGGGATGTTCTCCTTTTTTTGACCGATGAAAATTTCAGCGCCTTCCTCTTTTAATGCATCAGTCAATACTGAAGAGCGGGCATCGCTTCCAGTAACGCGGTAACCTTGGGATAAAAGCAGACGGGCCACAGCGCTCATCCCAATTCCTCCGATCCCGATCAAATGGAACTCTAAATTTTTATGGAGCAGGTTATTAATGACGGAAAATAGATCGCTCCTCACTTGCCGGTTCTTGAAATTGCGGATGTTCTCTTTCATCTTGTTAACATAACCTGCATCGAGGAACTTGGCAATTTCGAATGAGAGAGTGACAGGCTCGAAATGCTCTTCTAAGATGCATCTCCCTCCCTGCACTTGTTCTTGCATGAATAGAGCGTTCTTCGTTTGGTGCTGTTCTGAAGCATAAGGGTAAGGGACGAGGATTCCTGGAACTTCAAAGGCGATTTGTTCAGCAAGGCTCGCAGCACCTGCTCTACAAATGACAAGATCAGCGGCCCTCCACGCGATCGTCATCCGATCTTCAAAACCTTTGACGCAACAAGTGACTCCATGTAAAAGATATTCACAACGGATGTCATCTGCTTTTTCCGCTTTTCCTGCGAGATGAATAACTTGGAATTTTTTTCCCTTAGCAGCCAATGCTTTTAAGGCCTCGACAACGATAGCATTGATCGCATTGGAGCCTTGCGATCCTCCGAAAACAAGAATAGTCGTCACTTCGCTGTGCAGGCCAAAATATGCCCGCGCCTCACCAACGGATACAATTTTTTGACGAGAACTTTCCCAAAGCGGCATCGTCACTTCGACGACCCTACCATGCAAGGCATTTGATGCTTCAGAAAACTGCACTGTACTAATCACAGCAAAACGAGAAAAAAGGCGATTGACGCGCCCTGGCAAACAATTGGACTCATATAGGACAAAGGGAATACGCATCAATGTAGCAGCAACGAGAAGCGGAAAAGTATGGAAGCTGCCAAATCCGATGACAATACTAGGCTTAAACTGGAAGAGCAGTTTAAAGCTTTGGATGCATCCTTTGGCGATCGAACCAAATGCTTTTAATGGATTCGAGCGCATCGGGGTAGCGCTCGCTATTTGTTGGAACAAAAAGCGTTCCTTTAGGAAATACTTGTTCGAATTCAGACCTTCGCCAGCAAATAAAATTTCGGCATCAGGGTAATTTTCCTGCATTTTATCTGCGAGTGCCTGCGCGGGAAATAAATGGCCACCCGTACCGCCGGCAGCGATCAGGATCTTCTTTGGTTTTTGTGATTTAACGAACATCATAAGATATATTGTGAGCTTTAGAAGTTTGGGCCACGTTTAGGATAATACAGATCGCGAGCAAATTGGACAAAAGGGAAGACCCCCCCTGGCTGATAAACGGAAGATTAGTCCCTTTACTAGGAAGAAGGCTCGATACAACCCCTAAGTTGAGAAACGCCTGGATGCATATGAGAAAAGTTAAGGCCGAGACAATATAAAACCCTTGCAAGTCACGGCAGGAAAAGGCAATCGAAAATCCACAAAAGCCAAGCAACATGTAGAGCAAAATAAGAACTGCCATGCCCACAAAACCAAACTCCTCTGCATAGATGGCCGCTATATAATCGCTAGGGGCTTCGGGGAGATAATCGAGCTTTTGTAGACTTTGTCCCAGTCCCTTGCCCCATACCCCTCCAGATCCTGCCGCAACTTTGGCTTGATGAGGTTGGTGCCCTTTGCCTTTAAGGTCTGTTTCTGGATGTAAGTAAACACGGATCCGATCAGAAAAATAAGGGGTCTGCGTTGCTGCGATGATTGCAAGCCCTGCTATGGCAGCAAGTGGTACCATCCAATATTTTCGCTTGATCCGCGTCAGAAAGAGGACAACAATCATTGTCACCATGATGATGGCAAAAGTTCCATTGTCCGGTTCGACTAGGATCAAGCCCAAAGGCAAGATCAAATAAGCAAGAAGTTTTAAAAAGCTCTTAAAATCTAAATCCGCGCCGTCACCTTTTAAATGATAGATAAAAAAAGCAGGAATAAAAATTTTAGCAAATTCAGAGGGTTGTAATGACCAACCTCCTATCATAAGCCAACGATGGGCGCCATTGATTTGAGGGCCAATGCCTGGAACAAAGACAAGTATGAGTAAGACGGTGATGCAGCCTAAGAAGAATGTGCTGAAGCGCAAGATATTCCGGTAGCCGAGAAACCAGATACCTATAGCAACAGCGGTCCCTAAGACTGCATACAAGATCTGTTTGACAACAGCATGGTGAGTGCTGCGCTTTAAAGAGCGATCTAAGACCTCAGCAGCCGTTGTATCAAAAACCATAATGAGCCCGATCGCAAACAAAAGTGCGACAATTGCAACCAAGCTTAGGACTAATGCCTCAGTGCGTCTCATTGGATACGTAGTTTATCACCTGGTTTTAGTTTGCGCGCCTTTTCTTCGTTGAGGTTGTTCAACTTCAAAAGGTCTTCAACTTTCATTCTATTCTTCACAGCAATCGTCCATGGGTTGTCTCCATTTTTCACTGTGTAATATTTTGCATCATTACTAGCAGAAGGTGTAGAAGCCTTTGCAGTCACAGTAGCAGACGATTTCTGTCCTGATGGAACTTTGAGCACTTGGCCAATCTTTAATTTCACAGATGATAAATTGTTGGCCTTGAGGATCGCATCGACTGTTGTTTTATGTTGACGGGCAATCTTTTCGAGGACATCCCCCTTTTTCACGGTAACTTCCACATTCTGTGTTTGTTTTTGTTCAGGAGCGCTTTGATTCACAGAAAGAGTAGAATTTTCATTTGTTAGCGCAGAATCCGGAGATGTAGAAAACACTTTGAGGTCATCTGCAAAATTCATGCTCACAGCTTCTGTACCTAATGAAGTAGAAGGGACCGATGCAAAAGAATGCATTTCGATTGGAGCAGTAGATGCCATTGGATCTATAGGCTGGACAATTTGTTGCGACGTTTGCACGGGAGTGTCGACAGCACTATTAGAATAAAATGGTTGGCTAGCCATTTCGACAGGAAAGACTGCTTCTGCAACCGGCAGATTAGATGCCATTTCTGAGGCAGTGTCATCCGATTTAAGTCCTGTAACAAATAACACAATCAATAAGCCAGCATTGATCAATGCAGCGACGATAATAATATCTCGGCGGTTCATGATGATCTCCTAGTAATTAACTTTTTAACGAGGTCTTGGAAGACCTCCCCTCTGTGCACGTAATCGCGGAACATATCAAAGCTTGAACATCCTGGTGAAAGCAATACCACGTGTCCAGGACAAGCTTTTGCAGTAGCCGCAGTAACAGCAGATTGAAAATCGGCAGCGAGCTCCAATGAAAAATACTCTTTTAGCTCACTTTTGATCTTTTCCGCAGCCTGCCCTATAGCCACGATATGGACAATTTTTTCCCTGCATTCAGCAGCCCATGGAAGATACGATGCTCCTTTATCGACGCCTCCTGCAATCAAGACAACTGGCCCAGATACAGCTTTTACGGCGTGGATCGTGGCATCGATGTTTGTCCCTTTGCTATCGTCGTAGAACCTTACTCCATCGACTTCCCCAACAAATTCTATTCGATGCGGGGGCTTTCGGAATGTCTCAAGGGAAGCGCAGAACTGTTCAGGTGTGACACCCAATCTTTTGACAAGGGCCCAAGCTGCTAACGCGTTCTCACAATCGTGCATCCCCAACTGTCTATAATGCAACGGAAAAAAGTATGCAATCTTCCCTTCATAAACAACCTTTTCTTTGTCCGTCCACAAATTAGCATCTTGAGAATGCCCAAATGTCTTAAATGAAAGCTCCTTAACAAACTGCGGAAACTGCAACGGAATACTATCATGGAGAAATAGCTCTCCACCAGGTTTTAGGTTGCGCGCTATGGAGACCTTGGCTTGTGCATAATGTTCAAAAGAATCGTAACGGTCAAGATGGTCAGGAGTAATGTTCAGTACCACAGCTGCATCTAAGCTCGGAGTGGTCATGCACTCTAACTGGTACGAGCTTAGCTCAGCGACAACGACCGTATTATCATCTGGTGCAATAGAATAAGCTGCAAGAGGTTCGCCAATGTTTCCTAAGGCTTTTGCCTTTATTCCAGAATTATTTAATGTATGTTCAACAAGATAAGTAACTGTTGTTTTTCCATTTGTACCAGTGATTCCTAGGATAGGAACTTTCAAATGACGCATTGCCATTTCTGCTTCGTCTACGACTTCCACGCCTAGGGTTACTGCAGCTTTGTAAAAAGGATTGCTCCTAGGAATGCCAGGAGAAATGACGACGAGCTGGCATTGAGAGACAAAATGGATATCTTCAGGACCAATAATAGCAACATCCTGTTTACAGATCTTTGGGTTTTTCTCCACTGCAAAGACACGCCATCCATGGTGCAATAAAAACTCAGCCGCTGAACAACCGCTCACCCCTAAGCCAATGATCAGCGCTTGTTTCACTTTATGCCTCATTGCAATTTTAACGATGAAACGGCGATCAAAGCGAAAAGCAGTCCCACAATCCAAAAGCGGAGGACGATCTTTGTCTCATGCCATCCTTTGTATTCAAAATGGTGATGGAGTGGGGTACAGAGAAAGATCCGTTTTTTATTACGGTATCGAAAACTAACGACTTGCAAAATTACAGAAAATGCTTCCGCAACAAATACAGCCCCCACTAATGCAAAGAGGAGCTCCCTTCTTAAAAGAATAGCGCTGACACCAAGAACACCGCCAAGGGCAAGAGAACCAGTATCTCCCATAAACACTTGCGCAGGATAGCCATTGTACCAAAGAAATCCTAGGCAAGCACCAGCCACGCCGCACAAAAAAATAGCAACTTCCCCACTCCCCTCGATGTAGAGGATATTCAAATAATGAGAGAGATCAACATGGTTTGAAACAAATGCGAACACAGCAAGGACCATAGCCACTAAAATAGAACATCCAGCCGCAAGACCATCAAGCCCATCGGTTAAGTTCACAGCGTTTGAAGAAGCGGTCAAAACAAGCATGACAAAGATAGCAGCGCCGAGCAACCCTATCCCAGTGGCAACAACTACAGGATCTTTGACAAAGGGAACATAATATCTGCCAATATACTCTTGAGTCGTCAAAGACTCCCCTTTGTCAGCATTTGAAGTTGTGAACACTTTGGCTGTTGGGGCACGAAGTCCACATTTGGAAAGAGTCTCAGATACTTGCGGGACCATAAAGTAAAGACAAAGGACTCCTGCAAGAGTGATCTGCGCCAACATTTTCTTTCGCGGAGAAAGGCCTTTAGAATTTTTTAAACGCATTTTCAAATAATCATCGCGAAATCCAATCCAGCCCATCCAAATCAGAGTTAGAATTAAGATCCACGTGAAACTATATGTCCAATCCATCCACAAAAAGGAAGCGATAACAATTGCTCCAATGATAAGAATTCCTCCCATCGAAGGCGTGTCTTTCTTTTTTTGATGCAACTCTAGGAGCATGGGGCAATCTTCGACACGGATCGTCTGCCCTGTCTTTAATTCGTACAGCTTTTTAATGCATCGAGGACCTAAAAGGATCACAATGAGAAGGCTTGTGACCGCAGCAAGGACCATACGTGTCGATACGAAGAAAAACGCTGCCGGTATCCTGTACCCTATTTGATTTAAGCTCTGGAGCAATAGATAGATCATGCGTCTTCTGCAATCCTCCATAGTTGGAGAGAATTTGATCCTTTGACAAGGACTACATCACCTGGTTGAGCTAGGGCGTGGACTTTCAGCTTGAGCGCATCGAAATCGGCGTAAAATTCCGCTTGGCCACCTCGCGCATGAAAAAACTCAACCATCCCAGTTGTCTCTATCCCGTGACACAATAAACAATCAACCCTGGACAAAGCATATTCAGCAAGTTCACGATGACAATATTCTGAGTGGACGCCCAGCTCCCTCATACTTCCAAGGACAGCGATCTTTTTTCCTCCAAAGCGAGGCAGGGGTAAATTATTCAGGGCTGCTTTCATGGAATCGAGGTTCGCATTATAAGTGTCATTGATAAACAAGATCCCTTGTCTTTCAATCTTTTCAAATCTTCGCTTATACGCCTTGAGCAGCATGAGACGTTCGGCAATGAGCTCCCAAGACATGTTAAAAGCTCTGGCCACACAGACTGCTGCAAGGGCATTTTCTACTAAATGCGATTCCACAAAAGGGAGATATAACGGAGGGCTAAAGCCCCCAGCTTCTTTTACTGTCCAAGCTCCTTCTTCTTTGCACCAAGTAACAGTAGCTCCCCATGCTGCAGCTTCCTCCCCCATTCCATAAATCAACTTAGGGAACGGGCATGATTCCTTAAACAAAGAGAACTGCTGTGTTTGCGCGCCCAGTATTGCCAAGCGCGTTTGGGGATGAGAGAGAATTTCTGCTTTTGCAGCAGCGATCCCTTCAATGCCCGTATTAAAATGCTCCACATGAGCAAGGCCTATCCGTGTGACAACTGCAATATCTGGCGGTGCAATTTGAACAAGCTTTCCAATGTGCCCTGGGCCGCTCATGCTCATCTCGAATACATAGAGGGCTTTTTCACGTGATGAATTGAGAATGCTGAGAGGGACACCTACCTGAGAATTAGCATTTCCAGGAGTTTTTACAACAGGAAATCCTCCTTCTAGAATAGTGGAGATAAACTCTTTCGTCGTCGTTTTTCCCATAGATCCAGTAACGCCGACCACCCCGATTTTATCGCGATTTTCGAACTCTTCTTTTGCCAATTTCTGCAAAGCAACTACCACATCGGGCACTGGAACAAGTGCCATCCCAAAGCCTTGTCCCTGATAGTCTTGCGACACAACTGCCATGACTGCGCCTTTGGATGCCACCTCTTCGAGAAAATCATGAGCGTCCTTCTTTGCTCCCTTAAGGGCAAAGAATACATCTCCTCTTTTAACGTTGCGGCTATCGATGGCAAACCCTTCAGCATTCCCTAGGGCGTCGACAGCGCCTCCTAGTTTTCTCGCGATTTCTGTTAGAGCAACACCCCGCATAACGTCACATTTACCCTTTATCTCTTGTTAGCTAAAATTTACTTTAGAGCGCAAAATTCCTACAAACTCCAAATTTTCAATTTGAGAGTTAGTCATAACATGCTGATAATCTGAATCTTGTAAAAGCAAGATTAAGAATAATAAATTCAGTAAGGCATTAATTACAATGAAATTATTAATTTTAATTATTAAAATATATTTTTAATAATATTGACATTTCCTTAATATTTAGTTATAATAAAGTAAATTATAAAACATTAAATTAATAAAGGTTAATTATGGCTAACCTGCCAACTCATCCAGTTAACGTCAGCGCGAATATTCAAATTCCTCCAAATGTTAATGGCACTGGGCAGTTTCTTCCGAGCGTTCCGCTTGCCTCAAACGCACCTCAACGTCCTGTCAATAATAATGTGAATGACGTTGCCCTATCGATTGTAAGAAATAATCCTCCTTACAAAGAAGGAGACGAAGGTTATAAATCATCTTGGGAGTTTAAGCACCAAAATGGCAAAACCTATCGCATTAAAGTGCGTCATGAAGGAGCGTACCAAGCTCTTAAAGAAGGCGACTGGAAAAGGGTCCAAGAATGTGCCTTAAAGATTATTGTTGGACTTGGCGGGCGAGAAGGGATCAAATCAGCGAATCTTTCCTTACAAACCGGCGCTTGTAACTTCACTGACCATGAAGGAAAATCAACAAATAAAACTATTGATCCAACACAAATCGATCAGACCAATCCTCAACTAACACAATATTTAAATGTTGGGTTTGAAGAATTAAAAACAGCTCTTCCAGAAGCCATAGTAAACGCCCGCATTGTCGAAATTACCAATGAAGGTGGAACTACAAAAGCAGACACAGTTGAACGCTTGCGCAGTGGCATAAAGCTCGAGAAGTCTGACGTCGAACATTATTTGGTACATCTCCGAGTTAAATATGCAGCCTCACCTGCTCAGCAACAACCTGGACGCAAAGCAGCAGACCTCAAAATCATAAAAGCGTTGAAAGACCTCGAAGCAGCACCTACAGCAGTCAACAATCAACCTGCACCTGCACCCACATTATATGACGGCTGGATCAAGCCTTATTTCGATAGGAACCCAACTATTAACACCGATGCTCTTAAAAAAGAGCTCTATTTTGCTGCTGTGATCGAAGGCGAACCTCTCATTACAATCGGCGTTGACTTCGGCAATAAGAAAATCGTGTTCTTTGATTCTACAGGATGTGCTGACAATTCACCTGGGAAAACCCGTTTCGATACAAATTACAGCGCTAAGCTGGAAGCTTTAAAAACTGCACTGGATAGAGACTTTGCATACCAAGTTAATAACGCCAACCAACCTTGGGCCGTGATGAAACAAGAAGTTCCACAAAGAACCCCAGAGCAGGTAAACCATGACGCTGTCTGCAACTTGCATTACATTGAAGAGTCATTACAAGGATTAGCGTTCCAACCAGCACATATTCTAAATGCTAATGATTCTTGGACCGCTATCCGAGAAACAATGGCTAATGCGATAGACACACCTTCAGCTCCTCAACCAGCAAACCCTGATCCAAACGCCCCAGCTCCAACAGGGGTTCAAGGCGCTCTTGGCAATGCTTGGAGAAAAGTTAAAGACGTGTTCGGTAAGATAAGAGACAAGATTAGACGAGCGCCCCAGCCTCCGAACCAAACCTAAAATAATTCTTTTCCAAATCTTATAATCCAGGCCTTGTAATAAGGTCTGGATGGGTTCCAGATTGACTTCATTATCGTAAATAATCATAATCTCTCTATCTTGTTATTCCTTTACCAATGCGGTGGCATCGCCAAGTGGTAAGGCAGAAGCCTGCAAAGCTTCCATTCCCCAGTTCGAATCTGGGTGCCACCTTCCTTACTCTACCCGAACCTATCTCACAATCCATGTTTTATATAGTTTGTACCCCGATTGGCAACCTCAGTGACATCTCCCTCCGTGCTTTAGAAATATTAAAGCAAGTCCGTTACATCCTTTGTGAAGATACCCGCCATAGTTCGATCCTCCTCAATCACTATCAGATTTTCACTCCTACACGCAGCTTCCATCGCTTCAATGAAAATAAGGCTGAATATGGGATTCTTAGAGATCTTGAACAAGGAAATGACATTGCTCTCATCAGCGATGCCGGAACTCCTGGTCTTTACGACCCCGGACACCATCTCATTGCAGCTTGCCGAACATCTGGAATCGCTCTAACAGTTATTCCGGGCGCCAATGCGGCTATTACAGCACTCATCGCCTCGGGGTTCAATGCCGAAAGGTTCCAATCTATAGGATTTTTGCCAAAAGCAACGAATGCTCTTAATGATGCTCTCAAGGATTATGCCGAGTATCCAGGGACGACGATTGCCTATGAAACACCCCATCGCTTAAGCGAAACCTTAGAAGCGATTGCAGCAATAGACCAAAATTGGGAACTGTGCGTAGCACGCGAAATGACGAAAGCTCATGAAGAATTCCATTTTGGCACTGCCCCCTCCCTCCTTGCGATCTTCAACGAAAAACCTCCTAAAGGAGAAATGGTCTTGCTCTTCAAAGAACGCTCTTCGAAAACTGTTTTCTCCGAAGAACGCGCATTGGCCTGCATGGAATTTTTACAAACAAAGATCGGTCTCTCAAAAAAAGATGCGATGCGCTACACGAGGGACATCCTCGACACGGACCGCCGCACTGTATATAAAATTATTGAAAACTCCAGAGATCCTTGAATCTTTTTTGGGATAAGATGCAGCTCCCATGAGGCAGGGGAAAAGATGTTTTATTCTTAAATCACAATCGTAGGTGAGCCATTTCCAAGATATTTAGGGAGGTCCATAGCCAAAGGCTCTGGACGACAAAAATGCCGCAGGAAATGGCCGCCTGCGGAAGTGGATTTAAGAATATAACATTTTTTCCCCTGCCTAAAAAATTAGCAATTGAATCAAAAAACTGCTAAACGTTGCGAAATATCGCCAAAGCCTCTATAGTTTTTAAAAAATATGATAGAGGAAGTGATGCACCGGCTTGTCATCGACATTGGGAACTCGCGTTCTTCGGCAGCGGTATTTAATAACAATTCTATCTTAGAATTTTTTGCTGAGGCAACCGAAGTTTTTCCCAGCCCTGCTTTCCAACATTTTTTAGAAAAACATACGCTTAGTTCTGCACTGATTGCATCTGTACACCGAGCAGCAGGAGCAAGGGCACAAAAGGCATTAGAAGATAAGCAATTGAGGGTATTTGTGCTGACCCCTGACAAGAGCAAGGTCCGTCTAGATGTTGATGAACCGCAGGCTGTCGGCGCTGATCGGATAGCAAACTTCTATGGAGCCCTGCATCTTTATCCTTCCAATGATTGCGTCATAATAGACATTGGAACAGCAATTACCGTCGATTATGTGACTGCTGATGGGAAATATTTGGGAGGCTCAATTTTCCCAGGCTTCCATGCATGCTCCAAAGCGTTAAGCCAAACAACAGATCTTTTGAACGAAATAGAAGTTGTCCGACCTGAAGAGGCCATAGCTAAAACGACAACAACGCAGATCCAAAGTGGCATTTATTACGGTATATTAGGAGCAGTAGAACGGATGGCAGCAGAATGCGTTCATGCATCCCCTTCTCCAGGCTCAGTAAAAATTATAGCTACAGGAGGCTACGTCGATCCCCAACATCCCCTGAACCAAGATGGGATCGTAAGCGATATTCCTGACCTAGTCGATCATTTTGAACCTCAGCTCACCTTGATCGGTCTCAATGAAATCCTCAAAGAATTAATAAATTAGGAGTTACTTATGTCTTCCACACCACGAGAGCTCATTTTTGAAGAAAGCGCACGCAACAAACTGCGTGAAGGGATAGACAAACTCGCAGATGTCGTCGGCGTTACTTTAGGGCCAAAAGGGCGTAATGTTGGCTTGCAAGCAAACTGGGGTGCACCCACAATCACTAATGATGGAAATACAATCGTCAAAGATATCGAACTAAAAGACCAGTACGCCAATATGGGCGTCAACATGGGGAAAGAAGCTGCAAACAAAATGAAAGAAGTCTGCGGTGATGGGACGACGTCGACCATTATCCTATTATCTGCTCTTGTCAAGGGGGGCGTGAAAAACATCGCTTCGGGAACAAGCCCTATATTACTCAAGCGAGGAATGGAAAAAGCATTAGAGGCGATCCTTAAAGAAATTGATGGTTTTGCTATCCCAATTAAGAATGAAAAAGAGGTCCTTAACATCGCCATTGCTTCCGCTTCAGGACATAAAGACATCGGTGAGAACATTGCTGATGCGATCAAAAAAGTAGGGAAACAAGGAGTCATCACTATCGAAGAAGGCAAGACCACTGAGACAACTAAGGAAATGGTCGAAGGGATGCAATTTGACAAAGGATATGCAAGTCCTTACTTCTGCACAAATGCAGAGACAATGAAAGTCGAAATGAACAACCTTAAGATCTTGATCACAGACAAAAAGATCACTTCTGTACAAGAAATCCTCCCACTTCTCAATGCTATTTTCTCAACCGGCGAAGAGCTCTTAATTATCGCAGACGACATCGAAGGTGATGCGCTTTCTACCCTCGTTGTGAACAAGTTACGAGGAACTCTCCGAGTTTGCGCTGTGAAAGCTCCAGGGTTTGGCGACCGCAGAAAAGCTTTACTGCAAGACCTTGCTGTATTGACAGGCAGTACGCTCATATCTGAAGAGACAGGAATCTATCTGAAAGACGCCACAGTTGAAATGCTTGGTAGTGCAGAGAAACTCGAAGTAACGAAAGACAAAACCACAATCGTGGGAGGAAGGGGTACCCATGATGCAATCGCTGCTCGCATCAAACAGATCGAAGCTGAGATTGTGATAGCAGAAAATTCTTACGACAAAGAAAAGCTCGAAGAACGCAAAGCGAAATTAGGCGGCGGAGTTTGCGTAATCCGCGTTGGCGCACACTCTGAACCTGAGCTCAAACAAAAAAAACAAATGTACCAGGACAGCCTCAATTCAACTCGTGCCGCCATTGAAGAAGGGATTGTTGCAGGCGGTGGTGTGGCACTCTTGCGCGCAGGTAAGGCTGTTGAAAAACTTAAGCTTCCACACGATGAAAATGTCGGTGCACAGATCGTTTTGAAAGCGTGCGAGGCTCCATTCCGTCAAATTGTAGACAATTCTGGACAGGACAGCTCTACTGTACTTAATGATGTATATGCTGCTGCCGCATCTATTGGTTTCAATGCAATGACAGGAAAAATTGAAGACTTGTTACAATCAGGTGTCATTGATCCTGCAAAAGTAGTGAAAAACGCACTTAAGCTTGCTGTAGCGACAGCAGGTATTGTGTTGCTGTCCGAAGTCTTAATTGGCAACGCACCAGAAGAAACCGAAGAAAAACGCTAATTGAACACAAAACATCGAAATTTAAGGGCGCTCGTCATTCCTGCCAAAGGCATTGGCGATGCGCTCCTTATGATGATCTCAAGCCATCACCTCCGCTCTTGCGGCTATGAAGTTGAGACATTCCACCCCGCATTCCAACAGCTCTCAAAATGGTTTCCTGAACACGATTTTCTGGGAGAAGTCCCTTGGGAAGCCCTTCCCAGTTATGACCTGATCATCGTGGAAAATGATAATGGTAGCATTGTCAAAAGATTGACTGCCCTGCGGCCTAAGATTAAACTCTCTGTCTTCTATCCAACTTACCAAGCCGCAAAGCACGGGAATTTAGATCACTTAGATCGCAAATTTGATCCCACTTTACCTATGGCAGATAATATTGCTGCAGGAACAGCAACTCTCTTAACACTGCCTCACATTTCTAAAAATAATGGCTTGAACGTCCACGCTCAGCCTCTGCTATTTCCTAGAAGGGTCATCATCCATCCCTTTAGCAGCCAGCCGAAAAAAAATTGGTATCTAACGCGATATTTTAAGCTTGCAGAAGCGCTCCAACAACAAGGATTTGAACCGCTTTTTGTCATGAGCAAGCAAGAGCTGAACAAAGGGCAATTCAGTGATCACTACCATCAAGCATTTTCCGAGCTTGCGTCTTTAGCCAAAGTTGTAGGTGAATCTGGATACATGATAGGCAATGATTCCCTTTTAGGACATTTGGCATCCAATTTAGGACTGCCCACCCTCATTATCGCCGATTGTTCCGAACGGATGAAGCTTTGGAGACCAGGCTGGAAAAAAGGAGAAGTCATTACTCCTCCACAATGGTTGCCCAACTGGAAAGGGTTGCGCATCAAAGAGAACCACTGGCAGAAATTTATTTCTGTGGAAGCTGTTCTTCAACGGTTTCAAGTGTTGGTCGGACGCAAGCACTAAGGATTTGACGGGCCCTTAACAGGGCTGCATCTATGTGAGGCTGGATGTTTTCATGGCCGATCTCTTTTGACAACCCGTATCTATTTAGGCTTTGATAAGGCTGTCCTTTGACCCCAGACAATACAAGTGTTGTCCCTTGCTTCGCACATTTATGATGGAAATCTTTAAGTGCATGCATTCCACTTGCATCGATGACCGGCACTTTGCGCATCCGTAAAATGCATACTGAAGGTGGGCTCTCAATATCTTGCAAAATATTCTTAAAACTATCAGCAATCCCGAAAAAGAGCGGGCCATCGACCTCATAAACTTCTACTTGAGCAGGGACGTCCTTACGGAAAATTGCATCGATATCCTGCTTTTCCGGGAGTTCCTCTTCCTTAGTCATCTCTACCAATGCAACTTTCGACATCGTTGACATTCTCTTTAGGAACAAAAAAGCTGCAAGGACCATACCCACTTCAACAGCAACTGTTAAATCGATCAACACGGTTAAGAAAAACGCCGTCAGTAATATAAAGACATCACCTATAGGAGCTTTAAAAAGCCTGCGAAAGTGGTGCAGTTCGCTCATGTTCCAAGCGACGATCATGAGCATTGCAGAAAGTGCGGGAATTGGGATTAAGCTCACTAGAGAAGAGAAAAAAGTTATCACTAAAAGGATTGTCAGAGCATGGACCATACCGGCAAGAGGTGTTTGCGCCCCAGTTTTGACATTGATTGCTGTCCGAGCAATAGCCCCTGTAGCTGGGATACCGCCAAAAAACATCGAAGCAATATTGGCAAGTCCTTGGCCACATAGCTCCACATTCGATTTATGTCTTCTACCTGTCATCCCATCTGCAATCACAGCTGAGAGCAGAGACTCTACACCCGCTAAAAAAGCAATTGCAAGCGCATCGGGGAGCAATGCAGAGACCGCGCTGACACTTAAAGTGAACTGAGGAAGTGATGGAAGCGGCAATGAATGGGGTATTTCCCCAAATCGACTTTGGATCGTCTCAACAGGCAGCTGTAAAACAACACACACAATTGTAGCTACGGCTATGGCACTAATTCCCCAAGGAATCCGTGGGAGCCATTTCCGTATGACAATCATGGTGAAAAGAACGCCCAATGCAAAAACGCAGGTCAGAACGTCAAACGTAGGCAAAGCATGGAAGATCACTTTCCATTTCCCAACAAAGTCTCCTGGAAGCTGCACGATTCGAAGCCCGAAAAAATCCTTGATCTGAGAAGAAAAGAGAAGGAAGGCAATCCCAGTTGTGAAACCAATTGTCAAAGGATAAGGAATGTACTTGATCAACGTGCCTAAACGGAATATGCCAGCAGCTAATAGAAGGACTCCTGCGAGAAGGGTCGCGTAAACCATTCCTTCGTATCCATGCCGTTGCACTGCGTTCCAGACGATGACAATAAAGGCGCTCGTCGGCCCCCCAATTTGTACGCGGCTGCCACCTAAAAAAGAAATTAAAAACCCTGCCACAATAGCAGTGTAAAGACCTCTTTCAGGAGACACTCCCGATGCTATTGCAAAAGCCATAGCCAGTGGTATCGACACAATGCCCACAGTCAAGCCCGCAAGGAGGTCCTTTCTGATCTTCAGCCAGGAATAGCCCTCCTGAAGGCAAACAAAAAATTTAGGGATATACTGACTAAACATAGTCCCTCATTCCTATTTTTCAGCATACTCTCACAATGTTTACTTTGCTAGGCTCTAATTAATTAACTTGTGATTAATAATTAAAATTATTAATTGATAATAGACACATCATGGAGTTGATAATATGAACCGTTCAAAGAAACCTCTAAGCCGAAATGTTTTAAAAAAAGTAGAAAAGGAAGTACGTCTTGCACAATCGAGCAAGTATGCTATTCCTTCAGTTGAAGTAAAGGCCTTAGAAAAGAAAGCAACAGCTGAACTATACAAAAAACGCAAAAAAATTCCTTCAAAAAGAACAACTCCTGACGAACACATGCCTCGAACATCTGCACCAAAGCACACCCTGGTTGAAGGGAAACGTTGGATACAAACTACTGAAAAACAAACACTTCTATCAGGCAAGCGCTTAACTAAGAAACTTTCCAAAAAGAAAAGATAAAGTTTAAGAGATTTCTCACTTAAACACCTTTTTCCTTAGAGGATAATAATTGCCCTCTATAAAATGGAAAGACACATAAAATGAGTACACACTGTGGCTATCAAAATTGCCCATATATCCGACTTGCATTTCTCTTTTTTAACGTGGAACCCCTTACAGTTTCTATCGAAACGATGGATTGGGAATTTCAATTTGTTCACCCTAAGGAAAAGGGCTTTCGACCACAGCCAGCTTGATGCTTTGCTTCCAATCCTGCGAGACCAAAACATAGCTAATGTCCTTATCTCTGGCGACTTATCCTCAACCTCGCTGCCTAAAGAATTCCATCGCGCATCCAATTGGACACAGAACTTAGAAAAAGCTGGATCTTCTGTTATTGCCCTGCCTGGGAACCACGACCACTACACAAGACATGCATATAATAAACAGCTGTTTTATCGGTTTTTTCCAAGTGATCTAAGCCCAAAAGATCCCCTTGACCTTCATTTTAATTTAAGCACCCATAAAGTTTCTTCGCGCTTTTTAGGTACCGGCTGGTGGGTTGTTGCTATAGATACTGCATGTTCAACATCTCTCATTTCTGCCCAAGGAGTATTCTCCCCTGAATGCGAGCGCAATTTGCGCACTATCCTCGAAAAAATCCCAAATAAAGACAAAGTCATCCTCTGCAATCATTTTCCTCTTTTTGACAACGATATCCCTCGAAAGACGTTGATTCATTCACAAGCTTTACGCGATCTACTTCAAGAGTTTCCAAAAGTAAAAATGTATTTGCATGGCCACACACATCGCAGATGTGTAGCTGACCTACGCTCTAGTGGACTTCCGATTGTAATTGATAGCGGCAGTACTGCTCAAAGCAAAAAAGGGTCTTGGAACTTACTAGAGCTAGATAATGACACCTGCAAGCTTGCTGTGTTTGCGTGGGATGAAAAAGATAAAGATTGGCGGCAAGCAGAACATCATCAATTCACGTTTTAATTGGAGTGCAATAAATCCACTTATGCCTAAAAATGAAGCAAAACCTCTTCCTTGGTATCGCGATGGACTGCGCTTCAAATGCACTGGATGTGGCGGATGCTGCACTGGAAGCCCAGGGTATGTATGGGTCTCTGACGAAGAGGTCCTTGCTATTGCAGAACTTCTCAAAATCACTCCAGAAGAATTTGTTCAACGCCATTGCAGAATGTTCCGCGGCAAGCTTTCTTTAAAAGAGAGGCCCAAGTCTTTCGATTGCGTATTCTTAGATGGCAAGCGGTGTTCGATCTATCAATACCGACCAAAACAATGCCGCACTTTTCCTTGGTGGATAGAAAATATCCAATCAGAAGAAAGCTGGAAAGAGGCTGCCTCCTATTGTGAAGGGATCAATCACCCTGATGCTCCTACCATCCCTTTTGAAGAAATTTCTAGCCAATGCTCTCAATAACTGATAAAACTGGGTAAAAGACCTTGAAAGTCGATAGAACCTTAACAACGCAAGAGGTCTAATACCATTTATCAAAAATAACGTTTAGTGTTGCAAGGAAGCAGCGCAAATTTTGGCATCTGGAGCGAGCGACCATTGCCTTTGGCAAGGCGCGAGTGAAGATCCAAAATATGCGACCAAGCTGACGCAGTAAAACTAAAATTTAGTTTTGATAAATGGTATAATATTAATCTAGTTCTAAGGAAGGTTCATGGCAATGGCAGAACGATTCGAACCTGAGCTGCAAAATCGCATCTCTTCTTGGCTTGATGGCCCCTATGATGAAGAATCCAAGCAAGAAATCCGCGCCCTCATGAAAAGCAATCCAGAAGAGATTGAAGATGCTTTCTACACAGACCTGGTGTTTGGAACTGCTGGTCTACGCGGCCTGATGGGACCAGGAACCAACCGAATGAATATCTACACAATCAGAAAAGCAACTCAGGGCCTAGCCAATTACATTGTAAAACAGCCGGCATTTAAAGGCGGCCACCGCGTGTTCATCAGTTATGATTCTCGTCACAATTCATTAGAATATGCAAAAGAAGCTGCTCAAGTATTAGCTGCAAATGGGATCCATGTCTTCCTCACCAAAGAGATCAGGCCAACTCCTTTTGTCTCTTTTGGCTGCCGTACAATGAAATGCATTGCAGCGATCATGATCACAGCATCTCACAATCCTGCATTGTACAATGGCTATAAAGTCTATTGGAGCGATGGCGGCCAAGTTGTCCCTCCGCATGATACCGGAATAATGCGTGAAGTACACCAGATAAGTTCACTCGAACAAATTAAATCTGGACCATTTGAAACAGATCTTATTGAGAGAGTTGGCGAAGAGCTCGATCAACAATACATCAAGGAGATACACAATCTACAGCTACATCCTAAGCACAATCGCGAAAGCGGGCAGAAACTCAAAATTTCCTACACAAGCCTGCACGGCACGGGGGTAACATTAGCGCCAAAAGCACTGTGCGACTGGGGTTTTAAAAATTTGCATTTTGTAGAAGAGCAGATCGTTCCCAACGGAGATTTCCCCACAGTAAAATTTCCTAATCCAGAATATCCAGAAGCCCTAAAGCTAGGTATTGATCATATGCGCAAGACCGGCGCTGACATTCTTCTGGCCAACGACCCTGATGCTGACCGCTTGGGTGTTGTCGTCCAACATGAGGGACATCCTGTGATACTCACTGGCAATGAGATTGCCTCACTCTGTGTGGACTACATTTGCAGGACGCGTAAAGCAAAAGAATCTCTGACAAAAAAAGACGCCTTTATCACGACAATCGTGTCCAGTGACCTTATCCAAAAAATTGCTAAAAGCTATCACCTCCATTGTTTTGAGGTGCTGACCGGATTCAAGTATATTGCTGAAAAAATCCATCAATGGGAACAAACAAGCGAAGGGTTTCATTATCTTTTTGGAGCTGAAGAATCTTATGGGTTCCTTCTAGGTACTATTGTTCGAGACAAAGATGCAATCATTGCATCTTGCCTTCTTGCTGAAATCGCTCTCGATGCAAAATTACATGGCCGGACACTAGTTGACCAGCTGCATTCTCTATACCACGAACACGGAATCTATCGAGAAAAACAACATTCCATTGGATTTGAAGGAAAAGAAGGAATGGAAAGCATGCAGGTGATCATGGATAACTTACGCGCCCATCCTCCTAAAACATTTGCTGGCAAAAAAGTCGTCATCTTAGAAGACTATTCTCTTGCAGTTGGGTATTCCTTCTCAGAACGTAAAGAATTTAAGCTGCAACTGCCCAAAGCTGATGTGCTCCTGTTCCGTATGGAAGATGGAAGTAAAATTGTTGTCCGTCCTTCAGGGACGGAGCCGAAGATTAAAATCTATGCAGGGGTTGTGCTGCACACTTTCGCCTCCCCTGAAAAAGGGATAGCAGACTGCGAAGCAGAACTTATCTTCATTTTAAACGAAGCGGAAAAAGACATCCTTGGCAAGTAAAGTCCTCATCTCTGGTGCGACAAGCGGGCTTGGTAGAGCTCTTAGCCTCTCTTTTGCTAAACAACATGTTCCATTGGTCCTTTCATCCCGCTCACAAATAAAACTTGAACAATTAAGAGCAGAGATCGACCCAAAACTCCCTGTCGAGATCATAGTTTGTGATCTTTCTAATTCAGTAGAAAGATCACATCTGATTGAAGAAATCCATCGTTTAAAACCAGACTTAGTGATCAACAATGCTGGCTTTGGTCTCTACGGTCCGGCTCTTCAACATGCTATTTCCGAACAATTGGATATTGCTGAAGTCAATGCGCTAGCTCCCTTGCAGTTGACTTTAGAGACTGCAAAAATGCTTAAAACAAATAACCTTAAAGGAACAATTGTCAACATTTCTTCAGCGGCAGCATTTTTTTCATTCCCAGAATTTGCTGTCTACAGCGCTTCTAAAGCATTCGTCAATCAATTCTCTCTGGCGCTCGATAGAGAACTCTCTAGCAAGGGCATTCGTGTGTTGACAACTTGTCCTGGACAATTCCGCACAGCATTCCGTGCTCGAGCATCCAAAGGGCATGACCTAGGCAAGGACTATGAAGGAATGGAAGTCGATCTCGTTGTAGAAGAGATACTCAATCAAATCAAAGACGAGAGCCCAATCAGGATAATTGATTGGAAATATAGGCTTGGAGTCCACCTTGCAAAAGCCTTAATACCGAGAAGATGGTTAGAGAACCTCCTCCGCCGTTCGATTCAAAAGCGAATTAGCCACACAAACCTATACCGAACGTGACTCAAAAATCTGATTTTGGTGGCGCGGGAGTTTTCCCAGCTGCAATGTGCATTTATTTTTCACAAATGGTATTAGAACGTTGTTTTACATACCATTTTTCAAATGCAACAATTGGCAAAATTACAAAAGCTACTGAAACTGCAACAAGCCATGCTTCTAAATTTAATGGAGATGAGCTGAATAACGTATTCATGAATGGGATATAGACAAACCCAATTTGAGCCAATACTACAAACCCAATTCCGAGAAGAATATAAGGATTGGAGAAAAAACCCATTCTAAACACGGAAAATCGGAAAGAGCGACAATTTAATAAGTAAAAAACCTGGAAAAACATCAGGGATGTCACAGACATAGTCTGGGCTTCTGCAAGAACTGTATTTTCTGCTATTCCTCTGCCAAGTTCAGTAAAGTATTCCCAATAAAACAATCCGATCGTTCCGGCAGCCATAATTGCTCCTACCATCAGCGTCCTGTTGATTATGAATTTATTTAAAATAGGAGCATTTGGATTGCGTGGAGGTCGTTGCATGATATCAGGTTCCATCGCCTCGAAAGACAAAGCAAGAGCAAGAGCAACAGCTACAACAAGATTGATCCAGAGAATTTGAATAGGAAGTATAGGTAAAATTAATGCATTTTGATGAATGGGGAAAAAAAGAATAGCTACTAAAATGACCAAGGCTTGTGCAAGACTAGTAGGAAATATGAAAGCTATAGATTTGATCAAATTATCATATACTCTCCTTCCTTCCTCAACAGCCGCCTTGATACTTGTAAAGTTATCATCTGCCAAAACCATATCAGAAGCTTCTTTTGCTACAGCTGTTCCACTAATCCCCATGGCTATGCCAATATTTGCCCGCTTTAAAGCAGGAGCATCATTTACACCATCTCCTGTCATTGCGACGACATGCCCGTTTGCTTGAAGAGCTTCAACTATCCTGAGTTTATGCTCAGGAAGTGCGCGAGCAAAAATATTGTTTTTGTTAACCACCTCTTGCAATTCATTGACATTGAGTTGATTGAGTTCTATCCCTGTAATGACTTTCCCGTCACCTCGCAGCTCAAGATCAAGGCCAATAATACCAGCCGTAATTGGATGATCTCCTGTAATCATTTTAACGGTAATTCCGGCGATTTGACATGCTTTGATTGCTTCAGCGACTTCCTCTCTGGGAGGGTCTATCATTCCCAGTAATCCTAGAAAAACAAAATCGTGTTTGATTTCATGCTCTTGAATTGAAGAGCAATCAGAACTGACATCTTTCTTAGCAACAGCAATCACACGCATTCCCTGCTTGGCCATGTTTTCAACTTGCTCATTCACAGAGTTTGAATCAAGAAATTCTCCTCGAGAATCTGTTTTAGACATACTGAGAATAATTTCTGGAGCGCCTTTAATCGAAATGGTTTTTTGATTAAACGGGGTGTTATTTAGTGTTGCCATGATTCTTTTTTCCGAATCAAAAGGGATTACATCAATTTTTGGCCATTCCTGCCTTAATTTCGCCTCATTTAGCCCTCTTTTCCTTCCTACAATAATCAATGCAAGTTCAGTTGGATCTCCATGCGGAATCCACATATTTCCCTTTTCCTCAATCGACGCGTCATTACAAAGCATTACAGCTCGCAATAATGTGTCTAGCTCTTGCTCGCTGATTAATCCTTCTGCTAAATCAGAATTTTGCACTAACACTTTACCTTCCGAAGAATACCCAACACCTGTTACAAAAAACACCTCTTTTGGAGTCCAGATTTCTTGAACTGTCATCTCATTTTGCGTCAGAGTTCCTGTTTTATCCGTACAAATAACAGTTGTACTTCCCAATGTTTCAACTGCAAGCAAATGGCGAATGATCGCTTTTCTCTGTGCCATTCGCCGTACGCCTATAGCAGCAGCTATCGTAATCGTTGCAGGTAATCCTTCAGGAATTGCAGCAACCGCTAAGGAAATGCAAGCAATCCCTGCTTCTAAAATGCTATAACCTCGAAAATATCCAACAAAAAAAAGTCCGACGCCCATGAGAAATACTACAAAAGTGATCAAATTAGCCAATCTCTTAAGAGTTTTTATCAAAGGCGTTTCTTGAGAGTTAACTTGCTCCAAAAGTTTAGAAATTTTTCCAAATTCCGTACCGACACCTGTCGCAACAACAACTCCAATACCAGTTCCTGAAGTCACAAGTGTCCCGTTGTATGCCATACATCTTCGATCGGCAATCGCAGCATCAGCAGTGGTAATATCGATTTTTTTTAAAACTGGAACAGACTCTCCCGTTAAAGCTGATTCATCACATGCTAAATTTTTTACTGAGAACAATCGAATATCAGCGGATACGCGATCACCAGCCTGAATTACTAAAATATCTCCAGGCACAATTTGATCTGATGGAATAGATAAGGAAATGCCATTCCGAATCACATTGCTTGTCTGAGGAATCATTTGCAAAAGCGCTTGAATCGTTCTGCTCGATCGATATTCTTGAATAAATCCTATTAAAGTGTTGATTATCACTATGCTAAAAACAACTACAGCGTCAATTATTTTTCCTAGTAAAGCCGCAAGTAATGTTGAAGCCAAAAGGATATATATTAAAGGATTATTTAACTGTCGAAATACAATCCATAGGATGTTGTCACTAGATTTAAACGGTAAGCTATTCGATCCAATTATTTTTAATCTGAGCGATGCTTCTTGATCATTAAGTCCCTCTTTACGACTTTGAAAATGCTCAATAACCGCCTCATAAGCGCAAGCATGCCAATGCATTTCTTGTTTTTCGTTAATTTTATCCATGACTCTAAGCCTGAAAAACTATATCTTCCATTAACTAATTACTATAATTTTTAAGATTTCATACCAAGCGTAAACGTTGCTTATGCTTAGGTCATGAAGTGGGATAGGTTCTTCTGTTCTGCAGGAAATCGGAGACTTTTATTTCTCAAAGCAAGTACTTCCAATACATTATTTTTTTCGTTGTCTTGCATGTAATAAAAATCTGCTGTTCTGATATTCCAAATATGATCCAAAAATTAAATTTAGAGACTGTTAACAGATTCAGTTCCTGTCGATTTTTTGAATCATAATTTTAAATATCTTCGAAAACAACTAGCTACAAAAAAATAAATAAGAATTCTTTAATATTGAGACCTTTTTAAGGATTACACATGTTGCAAAAACGGGGGTCAGAAAAGCTAAGAGCATCTGGGAATTTTTCCTCTTCTTGATGAGGACAAGCAGAACAGGACCACACATAGCCAATTGGAAGTTCTGATGGATATTTACAAACAGAACACGGTTTTCCTTTTTTAATATTTGTTCTGCCCCATCCCGGAGCTTGACAGTTTGGACAAAGACGAGTTAGACGGCGGAATAAACGGATTCCTAATTTTCGAATATTCAATCCACGAGTGGGATTCATGTGCGCACGCATATCAGTTTCAATATGCGCCAGATTATCAATGGAATTTCGACAGCAAATACCGATGCATTTCTTAAGTTCTATAAAATCTTGAATGCCCTTAAATAAAATTGTTTGATCTTCCCAAATATTTGGCCTGATGATCAGCCCATGCGAAGGAAAAAGAGAATGATTGAGAAAATCATTTAAATCATCCGAAAGATCACAAGTTGTCTGTCGAAAATTAGTTTTCATAAATATCATTTTTTCAAAAACTTCCAACTTTCTAATCCTATCAACAAAAACCAGAGTCTCACAAGAGTAGGGAATAAACGGAATATTGGGGTGAGAACCAAAAGTACCTTCATTAGCTATTCCTAGAGCGAGTCCCGAAACATCCAATCCTAATTTACATTTCTGTAGGGCTGTGTCTTTCTGATTATTTTTTCGTTCAATCTCCCCTGAAAAAGTTCCCAACAAATCAGTGTTGAGCATTTCGCCAAATGTACATAGAGACGCACCAAGAATTTTTTCGCATGCTGCGTTTAAGTATAACTCTTTCCTATGCATAGTAGCTAAAGCGATTTGCTCGCCTACGTAAAGTGAAGACGATTTTTTCATTTTAAAAGCCAGATCGCTAGATAGTAATAAAGAGGGATCCCTACGATGAGATTAAAAGGAAAAGCGATTCCTAGAGCAAGAGGTAAATAAATTGCTTCTTTAGCTTGCGGTAATGCAATTCTCATCGCTGCAGGCACAGCAATATAGGAAGCGCTTGCCGTCAAAACGGAGATCAGAGTGCTGGTCCCAGCATCTAGGCCAAGAATATAACCCAAAAATAAGCCAAAGCCTCCACCAATCAAAGGCATATAAAGCCCAAAAAGATTAAGAGACCAAGAAAAAGAGCGAAAATGATGGCGTTGGAGACCCACATTAAGCCCCATGGCAAATAAAAAAACACATAATAACGGTTTAAAAGACACAAGAATATTATCACTTAATATGCTTAGGTTAATATTATAAAAAATAACCCCGGTTATTAGACCTATAACAAGTGCCAAAATAGCTTTATTAACTAGTGAATCAAGGAGAATTTTTCTTAAGTCTGAAGATTTTTTTGTTTCAGCCTTATCAAATTTTTTGGCAATAAAAATACCAGATATAATCGCAGGAATTTCCATAATTGCAAGCGCAGCGATTACGAATTCCTGATAATTAACGTGAATCTGGTCTAAAAATGATACAGCGGTAATAAACGTCATTACACTCACCGAGCCAAAAGACGCAGCAATAGCTGCTGCAGTCATATAATCAACTCGAGTGAAGGACTTAAGAAGATAAAATGAAAGTAGAGGGTTTAACAACCCCCAAAGTATGAGAACGCTTAAAATAATAGAAAATAGAAAAGCTGAAGAAAGAGAATGTTCAGCCAACGGCCCCCCCCCTTTAAGCCCAATACAAAATAGAATGTATATAGTTAAGAACTTATTAAACCTCTCTGGAAGTCTAAAACCAGATCTTATTAAAGCTAAAAATATTCCCATCAAAAAACAAACAAGCGGAAAATTAAACAAATTTTTAATTATTAAGAGCGAAAAATTTATTTGCATAAGTCAGTTAATTCCTTTTCTGTAGTATCCAATACAGGAATATTATTTATAAAATTGATAATTTTTGTTGAACTTATGAGTTTTTTTCATTAGTATACTTCTATATGGACACCATCTTATTGAAAAATTTTTTGATCTTAGCCAAAACAAAGAATTTTACTAAGGCTGCGCAAAATCTCTTTCTTTCACAATCAGCAATCAGTTTACAAATTGCTAGATTGGAAAAAATTCTCGGCAAATCTCTTTTTGTGCGTGATAAACGGAATGTAACATTAACTGTGGAAGGTGAACAATTTCTAGGATACGCTCACCAAATCCTCCAGATTGAAAAGGAGATGATGAATCATTTTCAGAGGCCCTCAATAAAAGGAGAGGTAACTTTCGGCACCCCCGAAGATCTCGCCACAGCGTATTTGCCTACTATTCTCGGCAACTTTGTTGAGGCATATCCTGGAATTTTGATCAATGTTCATTGTGAATTTACTATGGAATTGCTTAAAGGATTTGAGTCTCAGCGCTATGATCTTGTTCTTGTTAAACAAGATCCCCAAAATCCACACCCAAGAAGTGAAGAGGTTTGGAAAGAGCCTCTTGTCTGGGTGTCCAACAAAGATTCATTACATTTTAACTGGAAGGAAGAGGCTCTTCCCCTCGTTTTAGCCCCTCAGCCTTGTGTTTACAGACAAAGAGCAATTGATGCTTTAAATAGAGAAGGGATTCGTTGGAGGATCGTTTATACAAGTCCGAGTCTTACAGGTACATTTGCCGCCGTAAAAGCAGGTTTAGGAATCTCCGTCCTCCCCTTCAACATGATTCCAAAAGAAATCCAAATCATCAGAGACCTTCCGAACCTAAAAGATGCTCAGATCGCCTTGCTAAAACAAGAACATGTTTCTGAGGCCGGAACAGCGCTGGCTACTTATGTAGTGAATCATATCATTTCAAACATGAAGATGTGACTAATTCCTTGCCTAAAGGCGAAGGCTTCTAGGGATTACTCGAAGGGCATCTAATCCAAGGGCCAAAATAATGTCAAAAAACGACAGAACCTTAGTCACGCAAGAGGTCTATTTTAAGCTACGTTGAAATCCCTATACACCGTATACCCACTCCGGAAAAACTTGCGCTCCCTTTCGGATAAATTGTTCTGTAGTCCTCTAACCTCTCGTTGTATTCCCATTAACATACTATTCTTTCATTTGACTTCATCCGTTAACAGTCTCTAAAACCACGCCATCTTAATAGCACAGCTTAAAATCTTTTTATCGAAGAATAATAAATACAACGTTGATTTTTATTAGTAAAAAAATTACCATCACACCCCGATTCACTCGGGTGTTTAAAATGTATGAACTACTCGCTGTAATTATTTACTTTTCGTTTATTTTAATTATCAGCATCTCTTCTTACTCACGCAATCAAACCTCCGCCGATTTCATCATCGGAAACCGCTCTCTTAATTATTGGTTTACCGCACTTGCTGCACACGCCAGTGATATGAGCAGTTGGCTCTTTATGGCCTATCCTGCAATGATCTTTATGTTTGGATTGTCCAAATGCTGGATTGCCATTGGCCTACTGCTGTTTATGTATTTAAATTGGCAGTTTGTCGCGCCAAAAATTAGGGTCCTCTCTGAGAAAACAAACACCCTCACCTTCTTCTCATTTCTTGAAAAACAATTCGATGATCGCACCGGCACCCTGCGGATTTTTACTGCATTTGTTTGTTTTGTTTTCTACACCATCTACATTTCTGCTGGCCTCGTAGGATTAGGTCTATTGACAGAAAGCCTCTTTAATATACCGTACCACTGGGCAATTTTGATCAGTATTTTGGTCGCTCTGCCTTATGTTATGATCGGCGGATACCGCACCCTTGCTTCTATAGATCTTTTCCAAGGCATTTTTTTGATGCTGATGATCGTTTTTGTCCCATTCTTTTTATTTAATAAAATTGGTGGCTGGGAAGGAATTGCAATTGCTACGCATTCTCAAAACATCCCGCTCTCATTATTGCCTGATTTTTCTACAAAGACTGTGCTAAGTGCAGTTCTTGTCATGCTAGGTTGGGGCCTGGGATATTTTGGACAACCCACAATCATCACGAAATTTATGGGGATCAGTAACGCAAATGAGATCCCAAAATCAAAAATGGTAGGAATGAGCTGGATGCTAATCTCACTTGCCGCAGCAACTTTAGTTGGACTTGTAGGCCTTGCATTCTTCCATGGCAATTTAAAGAATTCAGAAATGATTTTTATAGACCTTGTCAAACAGTCCTTCCACCCATTTTTAATTGGGCTCATCTTATGCGCTGTATTTGCTGCCAGCATTAATGTCATGAGCTCACAAATGCTCGTGCTTAGTAGCACGTTTTCTGAAGACATCTACAAAAGGATCATCCAGCCCAATGCTTCTTCTGCAAGGCTTCTCCTTGTCTCAAGGCTCGGTATTGTTGCGGTTTCTATGATTGCTTTTACCATTGCATACTTCCGGATCAGCAGCATCTACTCACTTGTTCTGTACGCATGGTCTGGGCTTGGAGCTTCCTTTGGCCCTTTGATCATCTTCTCTCTTTATGCAAAAAAACCTGATAGGCGTAGCGCTTGGGCAGGAATTATCACAGGAAGTTTGGGCTCTGCTTCTTGGCCTTGGATCAACGCGCATTTTGATCTTGCAATTGATCCGATCATCGTTGGCTTTGGACTGAGCTGTCTCGTAATGTGGTTATTCAGCATCTTCCAGAAAAAAGAAAAGTTACTAGAGAGTAGAATTTAAAATCCTTTTTAGATTAAACCCATGATAAAAAAGGACTTTTATCATGCGCTTACTTGCTCTTGCCTTCGTAGTATTGACAGTCCCTCAATTTGCTCATGAAGAACAGAAGATTGAAGAAAATGCGATTGCAATGATGGTCGCATACAAATGCAACAACCCTGAGTGCAGAGCAATTTGGGATCCCACACGATCAGGCTCAAGCTGTCCTACATGCGGCAGCTCAGGAAGTCCCATTCACTGAAATCAGAAATCCGTCAGCGAAGTGAAGCCCCGCTGTTTTCGCTCACAAGACGTCTTGCTCTACTCACTAACAGACTGCCTAGAAGATAGTTTAAGAACAGTCTCTTAACGATCGGAAATGTCTTTTCCATAATCAGAATTAGTAGATGCGTTATCTGCAGTTGTATCACAGAATCTATCAAACCAGCTCTTATCGTTGTCGTTTTTACTTTCTTTGCTTGTCTTAGAATCTTTTTCTTGAGAGTCCTTCTCTTTCGAGAAAGATTGATTAATAAAAAAAGTGCAAAACATCGATAAAACAAGAAAAAACAGACGATTTTTCATTAATTTCTTAGAGTTTAGGATGACAAGTGTATTTTTTAGAAAATTCTTAGATTTTTCTAAACAAAACAATTTTCAAATCCTGCTTAATCTCTAAGTCAGAGTAAAAATAAACAGATTGCTTCAAGCATATGTCAGAGAACCAAACAATGCTCAGTGAAAAAAAATGCCTTAAAACTCAAAAGGCACTTTTGTGGGTAAATATTCTTAATGAACCTATGACTGCCCTGTACAGTCTTCTTCCGTTTATTTTAATTAAAGATTTCGGAGCTTCTTCACTACAACTCTCGTTATTTATTTCTCTTAGACCTGTTATGTCATTCTTTTCATACTTCTGGGGAGCCAGGCTGTCACATGACAAAGAACATATTTTAAAAAATGTGATGGGCGCTTGCATGCTTGCGCACCTTCCATTTGTGATATTCTCACCGTTTGGCAAAGTATGGTTGATCATCATCTCAGCTGGATTTTATCAATTGTTTTATCGTGCTGGGTTGCCAGGATGGATCGAGATCTTACAACAAAATCTTCCAAAGAAAACACGTGAAAATGTCTTTTCTATCTCTTTTATGTTGGGATTTATTGTAAGTGGGACCATCGGGATCTTTTTAGGGTATTTGCTCGATACAGTTGAAAGTTCACTTAAATGGTTACTGTGCTTGTTTTCTCTAATCGGTTTATCCAATCTGTTGCTTTTAAAAGGGATTCCGACGCGTTCTGCACCAACTAGTCCTGTTGTTCAAAAGCTTCCGCACCGTTTTGCTCTTAAAGAGAGCTTTGCATTAATGAAAGGAAGAAAAGATTTTTTGCTATTCCAAGTGGCATTTACAATAGGCGGCTCTGCGTTAATGTTGATAGCTCCCTCCCAATCCTTATTTTGTGTGAAGATACTCGCTCTTACCCATACTCAAATTACGGTTGCACGATTTGTGTTCATGGCTTTAGGAGTCATTGGAACGACGTTCCTTTGGAAGAGAGGATTGCTGAATTCCAACCTTAATCATCTTACGATTTGGATCTTATTAGGCTTTGGGATATTTCCATCATTTTTACTATTGGCTGAGCAGCAGCTGTATTTCATCTTTATCGCCTTCTTTTTCTATGGGATTTTTCAAGCAGGCAGTCATTTAGTTTGGAATCTTTCTGGAACCTTCTTCTCTCAAGGAACGAATTCTGCACCCTATACAAGTGTGAATATCTTGATGCTAGGTTTTCGTGGACTGGTTTTTCCATTGATTGGTGGATTACTTGTGACCAGTATTGGCCCTCAAGCGGTCTTTATCATTGGGATACTGCTCTGTTTAATCGGAGCTTATGTTCTACGCAAAATAGCAGCAAAAGACGCTCTCATCATTAATAATTAGAGGTCTAATGTTTGGTGGGATACTTGATGCGCAGATGGCTGGCGACGAGCAGGGTCTTGATCATGGTCTTTTTAACGATCCCAAGCTCTTCAAAGGTCAGACGGCATTCGTCGAACTGACCATCTTTTGACTTGTCAGCTACTAGCTTCTCGACCATCTCTTTAATAGTCTGCTCCGTTGTCTCTTCCATACATCTTGAAGCGGCTTCGACGCAATCGGCTATCATAATGATTGCAGACTCTTTGCTTCGAGGTTTTGGGCCAGGGTAACGGAACATTTTCTCATCAGGATGTGCAGCAACAGAGCATTTTAATTCTTTCTGTTTGCAATAGAAGTAATAAACAAGCGTTGAGCCATGGTGCTGGCGAATAATGTCGATAAAGCTTTGGGGCAAGCGATGTTTGCGGGCAAGAGCTTCCCCTTCCGTCACGTGTGCGATGATCACCTGCGCTGATTCTGTGGGAGTTAAGAGCTGATGGATGTTAAAACCACCAAGTTGGTTCTCGGTGAAGTAATGGGGGTTAAAGAGCTTTCCAATGTCATGGTATAAGGTTGAAACACGGCAAAAAAGTCCATTACCACCAATAGCACGTGCTGCGGTCTCTGCTAAATTGCCAACGACAAGGCTGTGCTGGTAGGTTCCAGGAGCTTCTAAACTAAGTCGGCGCAACAATTCATTATTGGGGTCCATGTATTCCATCAATGTCATATCTGTCATCACTCTGAAGAGAGACTCTAACATCGGAAGTAATGCAACGACGAGAAGCGCCGTGACGGCCATAAACAGCGACGTGCTGATCAAGTCTGTCATCAGATTAAGGTCCCAGAAATGGTTCTCAATGAGGTTAAATGCAACGATGACAGGCAAACAGGAGAGCCACACTTTCGCACAGACACCAAAGAGCTCTTTGCGCTTATGGATATGGCGAGCGGCAATAATAGACACTAAAGATGCAATGATATTTATGACTAAGAAGCGACTTGGGTCCACAGCCAATGAAAGGGCCAAGACTATTGCTAAAAAACCAGAAGTAAAAAGGGCTATCTCAGGACCGATCAAGACACAGATAATAATGCTAGCAAACGGCACGAAAATGGGATAGCGGACAAGATCAATTAAATGGCTTGCTTTGTTGAACAATAAATATTCACAACTTTTAGCCAAGATCATTGTCAAAGTGACAATTGTAATGATCAGAGTCAGTTTCTGCAGCGAGTGCAATAGGTCGCGATGGTTGATTCTTAAATAGATCAAGCTAAGCATCAACATGATGATTGCCAGCAACAAACTGCCAAACAAAGTAATGGGGGTCCATAACGAACGGCTTTGGCCCATCGCTGTTTTCATTTCTTTGAGCATCGCAATGTGGCGCTCTGTGACCGTTTCGCCTGGGTCAATTATATGGCTTCCGGCCTCAATATGCGTAAAGCGCACAGGAACACTCTCTTGGACTGCTTTACGTAATTTTCTTTCTAAAGGAAGATCTTCTTGTAGGCTCCAAGAATACCCTTTAAAAAAATTTATGAGAAAGCTCACTGCTTCTGGCTGATACTTGTCTTGCGAGCTCAAATCGTGTTGGAGACTTTTCCAGAATTCCTTAGGGAGATTTACGGGTGATTCGATAGAAGAAGGATTAAAAACAAAGACTTTATGGACATCTTCGTTTAAGTCGCGCATTTTCTGCATTGTGCGGCCATTGGTGAATCTGCTCTGCACCATTAATGCACACAATTCCGATGCCCCATTATACAGTTTTTCAAATGTCGTTTTATCTAAGCTCTGGCGCCAATCCTGATTATTGATTAAAAATGTTTCAAACTCAGCTCTTCTTACCTCAGTCTCTTTTTCCTCGATGCGGTATATCGCGCTGATATCACGGATCGATTCTTGCTTGAGCATCTTCGTCGCTTCTTCATCGGGGAAGTCAAGGTCGACTTGCGCAATTACATAGCGGTTAGATTTCGATCCGAGATCGACCATTTCCATTGGAACTTCACGAAAATGTAAGAATAACGTCAGAATAAGGAGGAAAATTCCTCCAACAAGCGCGCGGCGGCCAAGATTAGGTTTGTTCAACCAATCGTGCCACTCATTTGCAGAACCGAGATTAGGCATTCACTCGCCAAATTACTATTACTTAGAATATATATACTCCTTATCCCATTTTTCTCAAACCAATTAAAACAGAAAATATCACTATTTTATTTAATTAAAATATAAATAATAAATAACAAATAATGTTAAAAATCATAAACAAAACAATGAGATATTATCATTATATAAAAAAAGCAAATAAAGAATTTCTTCCTTATTGAACCTATCCCGATAAAATGTTTCGTCGATTTGCAGGATTATTTTAACCACCCGCTCGGGTTCAATTATAAACATAGGTACAGAGAGAAACTACAATTCTTTTCCTCTGAGTTCTCTTTGCCCTCTAGAGAGCGGAGCGAACGAGTGGTTAAAAATTCTTATGGGATTCATCTAATTTAAGTCAGAATAGGCTCTTGTGTTCTAAAGCTTCATCAAGTTATGCTCAAGCCAGCTCAATTCAATTATTTTTTCATCTATGCCAGCAGCAAACAACCGTTACCAAATATTGGCGCGACGATACCGCCCACAGCTTTTTTCTGAAGTCTGCGGCCAAGAGGCCATTGTTACGACATTAAAAAATTCTTTACGTAATAAACGCCTCGCATATGCCTACCTTTTTTGCGGAACCCGCGGAACTGGCAAAACCACCTTAGCTAGGCTATTCGCCAAAGCTCTGAATTGCGCACATCCTAATGAGGACGGAGAACCTTGCAATTCATGCCAATCTTGTCGTGAGATCCTTCAAGGAAATTCCTTAGACGTGCTAGAAATTGATGGCGCCTCCAACCGCGGAATAGACGACATACGCCAAATGACAGAAACTGTCGGTTACGCCCCTGCGCATGGAAAATACAAGATCTACATCATTGATGAAGTACACATGCTGACCAAAGAAGCTTTTAATGCTCTGCTAAAGACATTGGAAGAGCCGCCTGCCCATGTTAAATTCTTCTTTGCTACAACAGAGCCACATAAGGTTCTTCCCACAATTCTTAGCCGCTGCCAAAGATTTGATCTTAAACGCATCGCTTCCGCTGCTATGGCGCACAAGCTACGCTCGATTGTGATCGAGCAAGGCTCTTCTATCGATGACGAAGCACTGCAACTTCTTGTGCAGCTTGCTGATGGATCTCTAAGAGATGCAGAATCCCTTCTTGATCAACTGATCTGCTCATCTGATGGGCCAATCTCTTCGCAAACAGCCCACACTGTCTTTGGCATTACACCTCGCACACAATATTTTCGCTTGGACAAAGCCATTTTAGAAAATAAGCCTGCTTTTGCAATCGAACTAATCGATGAACTTGCACATTCTGGCAAAGATTTAAGCCATTTCCTTGAAGGGCTGATGGAACATTTGCGGATTCTGCTCCTTGCAAAATGGAAGCGGCCTCTTCCTGCAATGAATGCAGATGATGAAAAAAGTTATCGAGAGCATGCGTCGCAATTGAGCGAATTGCAATGTATGAACTTACTTGATGCCGTTATGGGATTTTGGCAGCAAATGGGAAAAACTCCTTTTAAAAAGATTTTTCTTGAAATGCTCCTCTTACAGATGATCCGCAACAGCAAAGCTCCTTCTTATTCTGAAATTATCCAACGATTAATTGAACTCGAAAATGGCTATCCAAAAACTTCAACGCCTTTCTCTTCTGTTACACCGGAAATAGTAAAGCATGATGAAGAACCTGTCATACTCCCTAAGGCGCCAAAAGAAATGGAAGAAGCGCCTTTAGCACCTGAAGCGGCTGCAATCAAGCATGAAGTCACGCCTAGTCCAGCAGAGGAAAAAAAACAGCTCGATACAGCTCCTGTCGACGACAAAGACCAACCTGTTGATCCTACAAGGTTTGAAACGTTGATGCGATTTGCTGCAGTTGAGTTAGAAGGGAGCTTAAGAGAAAGTATCTAATTTAAGACTATCTCCAAGAAACAGTCTCTTAAAGGCTGTCATCAATATATTAATAAAGGATGGAAATATGGGCAGTGGTTTTTCTAAAATGAAAAAGCAAGCGCGTCAAATGCAGTCTCAGATCGATAAGATGCGCGAAGATCTAAAAAACACCCTCATTACAGGCATTAGCAGTCAAGAACTCGTCAAAGTCACAATTGACGGAGAGAAAAAATTACAATCGATCAAAATTAATCCTGAATGTGTATCAGCTGATGACATAGACGGATTGCAAGATCTAATTCTCTCAGCATTTCAAGATGCTTATGCAAAACTTGATGCCCAAGCAGGACAACAGTCTCTTGGTGGACCTTCAGGCCTACCATTCGGGTTTTAATCTCATTTATTTGCCAAACTGCTTCCAGTTTGGTCTTGTGAATTTTTCGACAAGATATTGTGCTGGGATTGAATCGATGACACTAGCGTGGAAGACATTGCAAAAATTCCAAATAGAACATGGAGCCCAGCACAATGTCGTTTCTGGAAAATAAGACCCCTCTATCATCTTAAAGAAAATCTAGCGAGAGATACTGAAAGGAAGTAGCGCATCATACTCTTTAAGCAGGACCTGGAAAATCTCAGGTGCGCTTTCAGAGCGTAAAAGATTCGCAGTAAGCTCCTGGCATTGTCCATAAGTGCTCATTCTCACTACGCGCTTGAGAATAGAAATATATCTTGGCGCGCAAGAAAAATTAGTTATCCCAAGCCCTATGAGTAAAGGGATTACCACAGGATTTGATGCCAACTCCCCGCAAATTGTCAAACTTTTTCCAGTTTTTAGTGAAGAAGCCACGACAATTTTCAGAAACTGGAGGATACTCGGATGTACCGGAAAATACAGATCATTAACTTCAGCATGGTTTCTATCAAGTCCAAGGGCATATTGAATAAGATCATTTGTTCCAAGTGAAAGAAAATCTGCTTCCCTTGCTAACGAATCACACACCATGACTGCCGATGGAAGCTCGATCATGCACCCAATTGGAGGAGTTTTTCGATTAACCCAATCTCCACCTAAAGATGTCTGAATTTCCACCAATAACTTTCTGGTGGCAATGATTTCCTGAGGATCGGACACAAGTGGAAGTAAAATTCTAACTGCGCCAAATTCTGAGGCTCTCAGCACAGCGCGCAGGTGCGTTTGAAAAAGCTCTTTGTGCCGAAGCAAAAATCGAATCCCTCTGGAAGACAGTATGGAATCGACTTCTTTGCGAGAGGGGCCGAAAGTTTTATCACCCCCAAAATCAAATACTCGAACAACAATAGGCAAGCCGTGAGCATCCTTTATAATTCTAGAGAATGCGTCATATTGATCTTCTTCCGAAGGAAAGGAGGCTTTCCAATCCAAAAATAAATATTCTGTGCGCAACAGACCAACGCCCGATGCTCCATAATCTAGCGCGTCTTGTAAATCTTCAAGGCAGCCAACATTCGCATGTATATTTATAGACCGCCCATCTCGGGTTTCTGATTTTAAATGGGCCAAAAGCCTCTTTTCAATTTTCTCCCTTTCCCAAACAGACTTTAATTCCATGTATTTATTTAAAGTGTTCTCGCAAGGATTACAAATGACAAGTCCTTGATTTCCATCGACGATCATAGAACGTATGTTAGTATTATGAATTTTACTAAGATCGATATTAGAAACAAAGGGGATCCCTTTCGCTCGAGCTATTAACGCTGCATGGGAATAAAAACCGCCTTCTTGCGTTACAATACCTTTTACGTGAGTTGTGTCTGCAGCCGCCGTGTCAGATGGCACGAGTTCATTAGCCATTACCACAGAATTTTTTGGAGCGTCTGTGATCAGCGCTGAATTTTGCCTATACAAATGGCTAAGGATCCTCTTAGAAATGTCAATAACATCTGTAAGTCGCTGCTTGAAAAAATGATCTTGTGTTTGCGTAAATTTTTGTTCGTATTCATCGATCACAGAATAAAAGATTGATTCGATATTTTCTTGACGATGGCGGATTTTTTCTTCAATCGCAGTAGTGATAAGGGGATCTTTTAACATCTGAATATGTGTATCGATGATCTGCATTACATCTTCAGAGCCTTCTTGAGCAAGGTAAGATTGCAGTTTCAAAAGATCAGTGCGACTAGAGTCAAGAGCTTCTTTGTAGCGGGAAATTTCGTTATCGACTGCTTGACTGGATATGGAAAACTGAGGGATCTGATCTTCAACAGTGTTTAAAAAGAATGGATTGCCGATAGCGATCCCTTCACTAATGGGAACGCCTTGAAGGAGAAATTCTACATCGGAAAATTCCATTGTCTGCCAATTACGTTCAAAAAGATTGCGGGGTAGTTTACCAATTTTCGACTTTTGTTCAAAGCCCTGAAACAAAGACTGTCTCTTAGAGGCAGTTCTGTAAACAAAGTATGATCGACTTTCATTTTAAATTGCAGGGATTATAGCGCAGCTAATAGACCTCTTGCGTAACTAAGGGTTTGTTTCGCCAAAACAATCTTCAAAAGCCGCAATGAGTTTTTGTAAGGTATCTTCTGCATCCTCACCTTCTATAGTGATCGTGATCATAGAATTTTTTGTTGCAGCTAACATTAAAATACTCATGATGCTGCGAGCATTGACCGTTTCTTTATGGTACGTAAATAGAACAGAGCTTTTTGTACCCTGAAGAAGTTTAGCAATAGCGGTGGCCGGACGGGCATGCAATCCCAAAGCATTTTTGATCTTTACCCGTGCAGTCAATTTCAAGCAATTTTTCCTTTAAGAGCTTTTTTAAAGCTTCTCTTTTGCAATTTTATTTTCTTCTTTGTCCATCGATTTGCGTCCTGCAGGGCGCTTCTGTTTGCGGGCAATAGCATCCAATAGCTTAGTGTTGAATTCTTTAGCAGAATTATAGCCCATTTCTTTTAAACGATGGTTAAGAGCAATCGTTTCTATTAAAAGGACGACGTCCCTTCCAGGCTTTACTGGCAACACATGATAAGGTACAGGCATTCCAAGAAGATCAATTGTTTTTTCATCAAGACCAATTCGGTCATAAAAATGTCGATCATCCCATTCTTCAAGCTTAACGACAAGGTCAATTCGCTTCTCATCACGAACGCAAACAGCTCCGTAAAGATGTGCGACATTGATTATCCCGATTCCTCGTATCTCCATTAAGTGGCGTGTAAGTTCTGGACCAGACCCTTCTAAATACGAACTTTCACGCACTCGAATGCGTACCATATCATCAGAGATTAGTCTATGTCCTCTCTCAATTAATCCTAACGCAGCTTCACTTTTCCCAACGGATGAATCCCCTTGGATCAACACCCCAACTCCAAAAGCCTCTACGAGAGTGCCATGGCAAGTCATAATGGGCGAGAACTCTTCATTCAGAATGAACGTCATCTTGCTGATGAGGTTCATTGTGGTCATCGAAGAACGGAAAAGAGGAACATCGTCTTGCTCACATACCCTAATCAGCTCTTTTGGCGGCAAATACCTTCGCGCTACTATAACGGCTGGCGTTCGGGAAGTAATAATATTGCGCAATCTTTCTGTGCGCGTCTCTTGATCCAAATCCTTAAGATAAGCGATTTCAACTTTGCCGAACACGATAAAGCGTTGACTGGCAAAATTTTTTAAATATCCAGTAAGGCTTAATCCAGGACGATGCACCTGGGGATGTCGAATAATACGTTTTAGGCCTTTTTTACCTGCGATAGTTTCAAAACCTAAAACCAAACCGAATTTTTCGTAAAACTCACTTACTGAATAATTGCTTTCGTCCATGAACCTATCTGCAAAGGCGAACCATAACACCTTAATTAACGTGTATTGTATTCAGAGGAAGTATTTTTCCCAAGTCAGATTTCTCGAAAAGAAGATCAGGGAAAAAGAACGGGCACGCACACGGGTACGGGCACGAATCGGATTCGGAAAAAGATCTTTCTTTATCATAATCTTCTTCGTGCCCGATCCCGTACCCGTGTGCGTGTCCGACTCCTATTCCTGTTCCCGATTTTTTTTAATTGGTCTCAATTTTCCTGCTTTACTATGATCAAGATAAAATGAGAGTTACAATGGCTAAAAAAAAATTGATCATTGTGGGAGGCGGCTTCGGCGGCTTGAATTGCGCAAAAGCACTTAAAAAATCTGACTTTGAAATTCTGCTCGTCGACAAAAAAAATCACCACCTCTTCCAACCCCTGCTATACCAAGTGGCGACTGCAGCTCTTTCACCTGGGTCGATTGCAATCCCTATCCGCGAGATCTTGCGTAAGCAAGAAAATACGACAGTCATTATGGGAGAAGTTATTAAAATCGATAAAGAAAATCGCTTTGTGACCTTAGGCAACGGCGAGAAAATAGCTTACGACTCCATTGTAATCTCCACCGGTGCGATGCACTCTTATTTTGGGAAAGATGAATGGGAAGCTTTTGCACCAGGTCTCAAAACTGTTACTGATGCCTTAGACATCCGCGAAGAAATTCTTCTTTCATTTGAAAAAGCTGAACGCTTAGAAAGCCTAGAGAACATTGAAAAACATTTGAATTTTGTCATCATCGGCGGCGGACCAACCGGAGTTGAAATGGCAGGTGCTATCGCTGAAATTGCAAAAACCACCCTCTTCAAAAACTTTAGAAGAATCAATCCGGAAGAAGCAAAAATTTTTCTAATTGAGGCACTGCCACATATTTTGCCGACATATCCGCAAAAGTTATCTAAAAAAGCGCAGCGTGACTTGGAAGAACTCGGTGTGACGGTAATTACTAATAAAAAAGTAACCGAGGTCAACGACAAAGGTGTTCAAGTTGAAGATCTCTTTATCGAATCGACAAATGTAATTTGGGCCGCAGGAAACCAAGCCTCAAAAATGTTACAAACTTTGAATGTCCCCTTAGATCGTGCAGGGCGCGTCATTGTAGAACCCGATTTAACTATCCCGGGACATCCAGAAATTTTTGTAATCGGTGATGCCGCTCATGCAAAAGGTAAAGATGGGAAACCGCTCCCTGGAATTGCGCCAACAGCTATCCAACAAGGCAAATATGTCGCAAAAACTTTGTTAGCAGATAGCCCAAACAGGAACCCTTTTAAATATTTTGACAAGGGCTACATGGCGACAATTGGAAAAAAGCGAGCCGTGGCAGTCGTTGGGAAGCTACAATTTTCTGGCCTTATCGCTTGGCTAGCATGGAGCTTTATCCATGTTCTCTATCTGATCGGGTTTCGGAATCGAATCAGTGTGATGATCGAATGGATCTACCATTTTATAACAGGACAAAGAGGAGTGAGATTGATCTACAGCCCAATTGATGAGAAGATCCCCTATTTCCATCCTGACTAGAGCTTTGTGTCAAACGCATATCCTGCCCTCGTTTATGGGGTGATGCTTGCTTTGGGGGCTGCCCAATCAATAAAGGCTCACCCAATATGGATCCCCTTAGTTCTAATTTTCTCTTATTTGTTTTCACAGAGAAAATGGAGTAAGGCCTGCGCTCTTTGTTTACTCTCAATCTTTGGATTCTTGTACACTTCCATATTTTTTTCTCCAGATCCACCAAAAACCAATAAAACAACTATCTCTGGATATGCAGAAATCCTATCTGTGAGAAAAATATCGACTCCTTTCCAGCCATTATGGAGCATGGACGTTTTATTGAGCAGGTACACAACAACCGAGGGTGAAAATGGCCGTAATTTACGTACTAAGGTTTATTCACCTCTAAAATCTCCCCGTCCCCTAGCAAACACAAATTATTATGTACAAGGAACGATTTCTAAAAATAAAGGGGGCGTTTGGAAGCTACGAAGCGATTGCTGGCAAGAAATTCCTAATAGTTGGAGCCCAGCAGAGCTAAGATATAAAACAAAAGAAGCTGTGCGCAATTACTTGCATACATTTTATCCTTCCTCAGAAGCCTTTAGCTTGGTCACAACTCTTGCTACTGGTGAAATAGAAGATTACCAGATCAGCGCGCAATTTTCAAAAGTCGGCCTTCAGCATTTATTGGGGGTTTCCGGTGCACAATTTAGCCTTGTCGCGATGTTTCTTATGGGTGTCTTGAGAATTATTTTCCCAACGCGAGCAAGCATCTGGTGCGTATTAATCGGAATCAGCGTGTATTTTTTCTTTATTGGGGACAATCCCGCTGTCTTGCGTGCGTGGGTATCTATTGGGCTGTTTTTTGTAAGCAGATTGTTCCATTTAGGATTTTCTGCATTAAACGCCTTAGGAGTCGGTTTAATCATTCAATTCTCTTATAATCCAAATGCGTTAGGTGAGATGGCGTTTTTATTAAGCTATAGCTGCACTGCAGCAATTCTATTGTCTTACCCGCTTATTGAACGCATGCTCTTATTTTGGCTTCCGGATAGAACGTTAAAGAACATCGCAACTTTAAATTTCTTAGACCAGCATGTGGCTATTATAGCAGCATGGTTGCGCAAGGCTTGCGCCCTGAATATTTCCGTGCATTTATGTTCTTTGCCTATCTTGCTTTTCTTGGTCGCTGACTTTCCACTTTCAAGCTTAATATACAATCTCTTTTTTCCTGTCATCGCAATGTTAGTCCTCTTTCTTTTACTTTCAGGAGTTTTTTTCAGTTTCATCCCTCCGATCGCAACTGCTATCCATGCTTGCAATCACAGTTTGGCAACTTACTTCCTCAAATTAACCTCAGCTCCGCCCCCCCTTATAAACCCTCATGTGCATCTAGAAAACTTCCCCTTTACCTTAGCAGTCTTGATTCCCATTTTAATCTTGTTTTCCTGTTTGAAAATGAGAACCAGTCTTTGACTTTTTAAAAAAAACATGAGAGCATTTTTGCGTTTTTAGAAACAATCTCTTAAATTTGGAGTATTCTATGACTGTTCCACGCATAGGTTTCTCAATAAAATTTATTGAAACTAAGGGCCCGAATACTTTCAAACCTCTTCTATCTCAAAGTCAACGAAAAATTCACAATGTACAAGCTGCGATCATTCCTCAAATACCTTCCATTCAACAGCAAAAAAATCCTGCTTTTCCTAAAAATTCCCTTATCAATGCAAATGCAAAAAATGGGATTGTGCCTCAAGGCAATCTTAGTTCAAAATTCATTGAGAATCCTTCTATCCTTGAGTCTAACAACAATAATAGCGCAATTTTAAATGAAGATGCAGATTCTGAAATCTTAGTTACAGAAACAATGGAAAACTCTCCTGAGGAAGTTATTGTTACTGCTCCATTTGAAACTTCTGAGAGCACTAGCCAACCTTTCCCCAATGAGAACAACAACAATAAAGCGGTGAGCGATTATGAGACATATTCCCGCCCATACCGTGACGCAATCGAATATCTTAAAAATAGAGACACTATTGCTGTCCCAACACAGCCTTCCAACAACGCATTGCCTTTATCTGCATCTGCCCCCATTGAAAACATCAAGGATGATGCTCCATCCAATGATGAAACATTTTGGAGCAGACACCGCGTAAAAATTTTAACAAGTTCAGCACTCTTTATTACCGCTGCAATTGTTTGGTACAAGAAAGATGCCATCGTTGAAAGCAGTCAAAAGTTCCTTGGGTTCTGGTTCAGAGGGGCTAATAGCGCCCTAATGCCCCAAACACCTTGTGTTGCAAATGTACCCAATCCGAATCCAATTCCCCAGGCACCTTTTGTTACAAATGTAGTCAATAGTCAGCCGTCAAATATCCCTTCAGAAAACACAGTGAAGACATTCCAAAGCCTTATTAAGATTTACAAACAGCGATTCCCTTGGACTCTTGAAAATCTAAAGAACTCTTTTAAGCAATATGGAAAACAACTTTTCATTGACCTAGTGGATGGAAAGGACATACATCCCTCTGAGAAGAGCAAAGCGTATGGTGCTTATATGTACATGCTTGGAGCTGACATGTTGAAGAAGGCTGTAGAAAATGGACTATTGCAAATCGCCAACGGTAGTTATGTTCGTGGACCGAAATGGGACTGCTGTTTGGATGATTTAATAAAAAAAGCTTAGTGCTTCACATACTTAGCAGTTTTTGTTTAGGATTAAACCTAAGGACTTTAAAAAGAAGACTCATTCCATGCTAATAGGGAAAGCTGTTGTCCGATGTTTTATTAGAGACTGTTAACGGATTCAGATTCTGTCACTTTGTTGCGAATTATGGCAAATTTTCTTTTGGTTTGTTGGGGGGTTATATCAATTTTTGTATATCATCCCCAACAAACCAAAAGAAAATGTGCCAAGAATTCGCAACAAAGCGACGGATTAAAAAATTCCTTGTTTGCGGGCTTATGGCGGTCGTAGCTCAGTTGGTTAGAGCGTAGGATTGTGGATCCTAATGTCGCGGGTTCGAGCCCCGTCGATCGCCCCATTCTTCTCTTCTCCGTTAAAAAATCTTTTGCTATGACCTGAGATATGAACGATATTCATGCTTTAATCCTCGGCGTCATTCAGGGAATCTGCGAATTTTTCCCTATTAGCTCATCTGCGCACGTGAAAATTGCAAAGCATCTCCTTGGCATCGAGCAGGATTCTTCTGTGCTCTTTGATCTGTTTTGTCATTTAGGCACGCTGACCGCTCTTGTCATTGCTTTGCGAAAAGAAATTCTCACGGTCCTAATTGAAGCACCGAAATCTTTTGTCCTTTTTTTCCTCGCATTAGTTCCACTGGTCCCTTTTTATTTCTTGCTCAGACCTTTGCGTGATTTTTTAGGCCAAGATCAATATTTGGGATTTTGTCTAATAGCTACAGGGTGCATTCTCTATCTAGGTCAACGCTTGCGCTTTGATAAAACAGAATCCAAGCTCGACGCTGTTTGGATCGGAGTTTCTCAAGCGACGGCATTAATACCGGGTGTATCGCGCAGTGCTGCGACAATAAGTTGCGCACGCGTTTTAGGATGGGATGTGCAAAAAGCAGTCCGTTTTTCCTTCCTCCTGTCCATCCCCACCATCATTGGCGGCTCGCTTATCGAGAGCATACATTTGCTGCGCCACGAGTCCATTGCAGAATCTCTAAATATACAATCATGTGCAATCGGCTTTGCTACCGCAGCAATCTCTGGATTCTTTATTGTCCATTTTGCCTTGAAATTACTCGACAAAGGGAATTATATACCGTTTGTATGGTATTGTCTGGGTATAGGCATTTTCGCTACCGTGTACCTCAATTTATTGTAACAGCTGTGATTCTATGGCCAAAGAAAAAGACCCCGAAAAACAACCACCAACGCATTCCGAAGCCAAAGGCTTGGTACTTCTTTCCTCAGCTCTCGTCCTCATTCTATGTCTGATAAGCCTCAATGTATCCCACTCCTCAAAAAACTGGCTGGGGATGTTTGGGCATGCGATAGGACTTGGATTCACTTACTTATTCGGACTTTCAAGTTATGCAATTGCGCTATTTAGTGGATGGCTCGGATGGTCGCTGCTTTGTGGAAAATTCCGTGGGGACCTGAAGATAAAGCTCATCTATTTTGCCCTATTCATCTGCTCTTTATCGATCTTGCTCAACCTTATCGCAGAGTATATTCCTTCTCTTGGCGCCTTATGTGAAAATAAGATTTATTCTGAGTCCATTCTCCTGATGACACCTTATCCACACCGTTTTGTCCGATTCAATCTTGGTGGAGTACCACTGTATTTTCTGTACGCGGACATTCCTACGATGAGCTTGCAGAGACTATTCTCTGACTTTGGCATTGGTGTGATCTTTTCGCTTTCCACTTTGGTCAGCTTCGCGCTCCTTACAGAAGTAAAGCTATTCCCTATTATTAGAAAAGGGGTCCAACTTGCCCTTAAACTCCCCTCTTGGGTTCGTAGTAAAATTGCTGAATCGCGGCCAGAAAAAATAGCAGAAGAAATGGATGCAATGAAACCGTCACTTTCATCCATTGAAGAGACGTTGAATAAAAAAATTGCCCTTCCGCTCTATACACCCAAAGCAGACAAGATAACAATCAAGACAGCGCCTGAGTCAGATAAAATTCTAAAATTATCCGCTCCGCCGATTGCTCGAAAAGAGAATTCTTCCTATCAAATTCCTCCCCCCTCTTTATTGAACAATCCAAAGAAAGTCGATCTTTCCACGATTAAAAAAGATCTTCGCAAGATGGCAGAAACGCTTGAAGAATCCCTAATGAGCTTTGGAATTGAGGCCAAAGTGGGAGAGATCAATTGTGGGCCGACCATCACTTCTTTTGAAGTCCATCCGGCAGTAGGGGTTAAAGTCCAGAAAATTAAAGCACTTGAAAATGACATCGCATTAAACCTCCAAGCAAAGTCGATAAGGATTATCGCTCCTATTCCAGGCAAAGCAGTCGTCGGCGTGGAAATCCCATCGCCGCAACCTCAAGAAGTCAGCTTCAAAGAACTTCTCGTTGGGTATCTCCAAGGCCCAAAAAAAATGCACATCCCAGTGCTCTTAGGAAAAACGGTAAACGGCGAGACCGTGATCAATGACCTCACACGCATGCCTCATTGCATCATCGCCGGAGCTACAGGATCAGGAAAATCTGTCTGTATCAATACCATGATCATGTCGATCTTAATGACTGCTAGCCCTGACGAGATCAAATTGATCATGATCGACCCTAAAAAAGTTGAGCTCACCCCCTACACAAACTTGCCACACCTAATCGCTCCTGTAATTACCGAAGCACATGGTGCTTATGCCGCGCTCAGTTGGCTTGTCAAAGAAATGCAGCTGCGTTACGAGATTCTCAAACAACTCGGCTTGCGCAATATCACAGCTTTCAACTCTCGCAAGGCAGATAAAGAGTTTGAAGCATCCCTAAGCATGCCAATACCAGAGAAAATGTATGGTATCGTCGCTATTATCGATGAATTTGCCGACTTAATGATGGTCTCAAGTTCTGACCTCGAGACCCCGATTGCCCGTATTGCCCAAATGGCCAGGGCCGTGGGCATCCACCTCGTATTGGCAACACAGCGACCTTCGCGTGAAGTAATCACAGGATTAATCAAAGCCAATTTTCCCACTCGTATTGCGTTTAAAGTCGCCAGCAGGATCAACTCGTCGATCATCCTCGATGAAGCGGGAGCAGAAAGTCTTTTGGGCAATGGCGATATGCTCTTCCTTCCTCCGGGAAGCTCCCATCTTATGCGCGCTCAAGGGGCATATATTAGCGATGAAGAGATCAACCGCGTTATCCAATTTATTAATGACCAAGCTCCTCCTAACTATTTGATTGCTTCATTCGATCAAATGCGCAAAGAAGAATTTGGTACCGAAGACGAAGAGTCTGCCCCCAAAGATAGCTTGTACGATCAAGCGCTCTCTATTGTTCTGGATACCAAGAACGCCTCGACAACTTTTTTGCAGAGAAAGCTTAAAATCGGTTATGCTCGTGCAGCCAGCTTAATCGATGAACTAGAGTCCAAGGGAGTCATCGGCCCACAAGAAGGGAGCAAGCCCCGAAGAATCCTCCATCCTGGAGCCTCTTCGGCCCCTGATCGAAGAGGATATTCTCATGATAAAGAAGAAGAAATGGATTTCTGACATACTCCACCGCAAGCTTGCGCTCAAACTCCGGGGAATGGGGCTTCTACTGATCTCTTTTGGTCTGTACGCATTCTTTTATGCTATTATCGCCTCTCCTTATGTCCCTTATAAAGAACCAGCAGAAACAGGAATAGAAGACAGCATTGAAACAATGGGTTTTTCTGAACCTGGCAGTGCTTTGCCGCAAATGACATCACGCACAAAGCCGTTCAATCTTTATGTTGTGACCGCAGCATTTTTAGTTGTTGGAATTTCTTGTTTCCTTCTCTCTTTCCGCACAAACAATAAACCTCTAGCATAACTAAGGTTCTGTCGATTTTCGACTTCAATTTATAGGGATAATCTCAGCTTTCTTATGTTATAGCATTTGTGAAAAATAAATGCATATTTCAGCTGCGTGAAAGCTTCCGCGGTTTTAACGATTGTAAGTCTCCCGATATTAGAAATGTGGGGGCGACTTACGATCGTTAAACCCCGTGGCTTTGGCACGCTCAAATGTGCATTTATTTTTCACAAATGGTATTACCCCGCAATGTGAACCGAAAAGCGGCCAAAATAATCTCGAAAATCGACAACCTCTTAGTCGCAAGAGGTCTAAAGCCAACAAATAACAAAAAAAACGGCAGATGCTCTCACATCTGCCCGTGTAGTCGTAATCTGGCCTTTCAAATAGGTAAAAAGAACGCCAGAAAGGAAAGCTATTTATCGACTGATTGAAGCCCGTTCATTAATTAGAAGAGTACATAAAAAAACGAATGGCCCTTGCTTTATCTTCATTACTACACCATAGGTGTTTTGCGACTTGCTCAGACCTATGAAATGACTTAGAACCAAAATCCCAGCAATCTGGACAGTGAAACAACTCCCACACAACTGTGTAGATGCCATCTTGAGTTTTTTTATCTAGACTATTGAACAGCTTCAATCCTAATTCTTCATTTTCATTTTCGAATGCTTCAGCAATGGGCGTCAACGTTTTTATTTTCAGTTCATCTTCTTTAGATAAAGGAAGTTCTTGGGTTGGAGCAAAGAGTGTTTTCATCTCACCAATGAGACGATCCCAACTTGCCTCTAGCTTCTTTGCATAATTATTGACGATCTGTCCTCGTTCAATATTGCTGCAGTGCCATTTTGGATCTAGCTCATGGCTGCGCACAAAAGAAACTTTACCAAAGTCTATGTGTGGTGGATTCTGATTCTTGTCAGTCCACTTGGTTAAATAGGTCTCGTAATAGATAAGGTTTCTTTGATTCTCTTCGAGAACGTCAATGATATCAGGGCCTGCTTGTGGGTTTTTTGCAAATTCTTCTGATATTTCTCTCAACATACTTATGCTGTCTGCTTTTTCTTTTTCCAAGTTCTGAATCATGTTCAATATGGTGAGTGAATCTTGTAATTTATCTTGGATATATTGAGAAATGCCCTGGTTATGAGTAAGCAATATGTGTTTCGTTGCAACCGTCCGTTTTCCTTCTTTAACAACAGACCAAAAACTTGCAAATGGCTGATCGCTTTCGATTTTCAAATGTGCTGTATCTGGAGAAAATGCTGTAGCAATAGATTCTGCTACAGGATGTAGGGTTACTGGCAATTTCTTAAGCATATTCAATGGAATGCCGTCTTTCGAAACAATTTCTTGGATGTGCATAGGTTGATAAATACCCATTTGAACGTCTACAGTAATGTCTTTTTTTTGCTGAGGCATATAGTGAGGTTGGGACCAAGGATGGGTAATTAAGTTTAGCTGTTGAGGTAATTTTTTGGCTCTTAAATGATCAATAATAGAAGCAATGTTTTGAATATTTAAAAAAAGATCGACTTTAGCATCCATTTGCCCACCGATTGCTTGGGCAACCTCAGAAGGGAAATTGGCAATTTGTCCAGAATGAAGCCTAATAGTGAGGGAAGAAGCCCCCATTTTGAACTCTTCTTCAGAATAAGATCCTACTCGGGGCACCCTTGAAACATGGTTGACGCCCGAAAGTGCAGGTGGCAGCCCTGGAGCTACCAAATTTGCAATTGGCATACCCCAACTTGAATCTATTATTGATTCGTCCCATTTAGTCATGGGCACTGAATTCTGCACTGTGCTTAGAAATAAAGCTAGACCATCTTGAATTTTGTTCCGGACGTGAGCATTTTGACCTACAGAACTATTTTTAAAGAATTTTTTTACAACTTCCATCACGCTAGCGTTAAGTTCTTCCAATTCTCGATCAATATTAGTTTTTGGATTAGAAAGATCACCTAAAAAGGAAACTTCCATTTTCGAATTATTACTTACATTATGCGACATAAAAACCTCTTTTTAATTATACAGATTATAGCACAATCACAAATTCAAATCCAATTAAAAATAAGTAATATAAATTACTTTAAATTTCTTGAACCTTTCTGGTTTAATTGGATAAGATTCGGATTATGACAAAAAGTGAAAAAGCACTTCGGAAAACCATCCTGCTCGCTGAGCCCGACGATGAGTGGGCACGGCCCATCCTGCATGACCCAAGTGCAAAATTGTATCTTATAAAGCGCGTCAAGACAGGGACAGAATGCCTCCACGAAATCGCTGAATTAAAGCCTGATCTCCTCATTATCGACTTGTTTTTACCTGAAATCCATGCCATTGAGATCATTCGCAGGGTCAAAGAAATACCCGAATTGGCCCATATGGGATTTATCATCATGTCCTTTAACGTGATGATTCAAAATTACCATGCTGTGTTGAAGGCAGGGGCAGATTATTACCTTGAAAAACCATTCGACATTCCTTATCTCTTTCAATTGACAGATAGATTCTTCCACGGAAAGCTCTCTCCAGCCGCCTTCTCTGGAAAAGAATCAAAAATCGAAAAAGGAGAGCATTGTTTTGTACCCCGCTTACACTCCCCTAATTATTATTTAAAATTCTGGGGAACGCGTGGCTCTAACCCTGTAGCTGGCGTACAGTACATACGCTATGGAGGAAACACAGCGTGCTTGGAAGTAAGGTGCGGCGAAGATGCATTGATCATCGATGCAGGGACAGGGATTCGAGAACTCGGCTATCAGCTGCACATTCCTCATGGAAAGAACGTCCATCTTTTTATCGGCCATACACATTGGGACCATATCGCTGGATTCCCTTTTTTCCAACCCACTTATAACTCTGAAGCTAAGCTCACCATTTGGACGCCGATCGGCTTTGAAAAGAGCGCAAAAGACCACTTTTTAGATATGCTCGCATATGCGTATTTTCCAGTGCGGCTCGATGACATGTCAGCTAAAATGACATTCAAAGATATTAATGTGGGCATCCCTATTCACGTGGGTGAGATCACTTTGCACACTCACTACGCCTCACATCCTGGCGCTACAGTCTGTTTCAAAATTGAAATGCGCGGTAAAACAATTGGATACGCTACAGACAATGAACTTTTAATGGGCTTCCACGGAGACCCTTGGAACTTAGACAAAGATGATCCTCTCATACAATCGATGAAGGAAATGGTAAAGTTCTTTAAAGATTGCGACATCCTCATTCACGAAGCACAGTACACTCCAATTGAGTATCAAAATAAAGTGGGTTGGGGGCATTCTTCTATTACAAATGCAGCTTTTCTTGTGAAACAGACCTGCTGTAAAGAATGGATCATCACACACCATGATCCAAGCCATACTGATACTGATCTGCAGAAGAAATATCAACTTACACAAGACATCTTAGAGGACACGCACACGCATGTCCATGTGCGCATGGCGTACGACGGTCTCATGATCCCTCTTTAAAAAAAGAAGAACAAATTCTATCAGCGCAGATGAAATTTAATAAAAGCGCTACACTAAAAAAGGATTTTTTGGCTAACAGTGTCCTGCCATGCTATCGATATTTCAAATGAATGCTCCAACGCTGTCTTCACTTCTGTCACAGCTTTAAGTGCAAGTTCAGGAGTGTTGCATTCACTGGAAAGATGCGCAAGATACAGATGCAACAGACCAGGATGGGCGATCTCTTTGACAACTCTAGCGGTCTCTTGGTTTGATAGATGCCCAAACCGACCTAAAACCCTTGTTTTATATACTTGAGGACGGGTTGACCTCAACACCATATCTGGCTCATGATTTGCTTCCAAATATACGATACGACATGCTTGCAAATAAGCCAAAACGGTCGTTGTGACTGTTCCTAAGTCAGCGCAAACCCCTACTTTCTGTCCGCCCATATCAAACGTGAAGGCAACAGGATTGACTGCATCATGGGAAATGTTAAAGCTCCTCACCTCTATTCCACCAAACTCAAAAGGTTCTCCTGTCGAGAAGATTTTGAACTTGGGCCATTCATCTGTAATTTCACAAATGGCTTTTGCTGTTTCACTATTTGCCAAAACGGGAATACTGTAACGGTTTGCAATCGTCGCTAGGCCTTGTATATGATCATGGTGTTCATGCGTGATGAGGATTGCATCGATTTGTCCAATATCTACATTGATCTCTGATAAGCGCTGCATGATCTGCTTTGCACTGATCCCAGCATCGACGAGCACTTTAGTACGTTCATTCCCAATCAAAATGCAGTTACCTTTAGATCCTGATGCAAGAGGACAAAATTCATTCATAAAATTCAGTTCCGATGTTCGTTCACACAATCTATCAACTCATCACATGAAAAGCAAGGAAGCAACACATCATTTAATTTTTAATCAAATTCTCAGAACTAGAATTGAATTAAGAAATCAGAAAAAAAATTATGTTTTTAAGATTTTCATTTGACATGTTATTTAGAATTTTTTAAACAGAATTTTATAGAATGTTGAAAATCATTCTCTAATGTTTGTGAATAACTAAATAATTTCACAAATTGAGATGATTATATTATTTGGAAGATGAGGTGTGCGAATGAAAAAGATAGGTGAAAAACTATTGGCTGATATCGATGCAACTTTGGACCAATTAATCCACAACGCAACCGCCGCCCGATCTGCCCAATTCCAAAAATTAGAAGTTGCAGAAATTCAAGCACTACAAAAAACACAACAAAGTTTGCTCGCCCATTTAATGCGCTTGGATGCAAAACTTGAAAATAAAGAATGCAAAAAAGCGATCGAGCGTGAACCATTCAAAAGAGAACAGATCCATAATAAAATTGCCCGCTTTGGCCGTTTGAATGCTCAACTAATGGAAAAAATGTCACGGCATTTTGAAAGGCAAAGCCGCGCTGACAAGAAAAAGCCCGTTGCAAAAGCTCCGCGCATCGGACATAACCGCTGAGATTAGAAAAGCTAATTGAGATCAGACTTTATTTTCAGTCATTTGATCTCAAAATATTGCGGCGTTTCCATCTTATCTTTAAGACATTTTAAAAACTTTTTATTTAATGTGTCTCTCAATTTGTAGATAGGAGTTTTATCCATTTGCGGATTAGCATATTCCTGCACAAATTCGTGTAAAAAAATGTCTATTAAAAAATCTTCAATAAGTGTTTTAGCTTTTTCAGTATCAAGCTTTGCTCGAATGGATGAATTATTTGTATATTTAGCTATATTTAGTTCTCGATTTTTATGTGTAAAGTCAAAGCCAAAATATCGAATTTCAAATTCGTCTTTTAAATCATTTTTTGGGTTTTGTTTCTTGACTATAGCTATATTTACTGAGTCCCCACTCACTGGGAGATTAAAGGTGCATATTTTTAAAACATCGGTCAAAAATGGCTCAAATGCAGCATCCCAGTTACTTTCTACTAAACGCTCTTCCGTGGAATTAAATAAAAAGTTTTCTCCTTTTACCCAAGTAGAACTATCTGGATTTTTCAAATCTACAATAAACATGCCGTCGATTTCCTTTAAACAAGAGAAAGGATCTGTAATATAAGCAGGAATGCCTACATCAGGACCATTTTCGGGATTAGAATATGCCACCCTAGTATATCTTAACATAGGCGTTAAAAGTCCTACAGATTCTAGTAATTTGGACATTTGAATTTCTTCGGATACAATTCTATTCCATCTGCATGCAATGTTTTCAAGATTATCACTCGTCATGTTTGGGACAACCAATGCTTGAAAATCAGAAATTTCAAATACTTGCTTGCAACCTCCTATTCCAAGACAGTGTAGGATTTTTCCACTTGAAACAAAAAAATTATCATTAATGTTTAATAGAGAGTAATATATCCGCCTCTGTTCATCACTATTTTTATTTTCTTCAGAAGACAAACTAAAAGTTTTATCCTTAAAAGATTTATAGCAATTTAATTCGAAATTATGCACTAAATGATTCCAGGCTTTATTAACCAATTTAAGATTATTTCTATCTTTTTGAGGTAAACAACCTATTATTTGCGATGCTGCATTATTAGAAATAAGTGACGAACACGTACTAACAACCATCTTAAAACCCGCCTTTCAATATAATAAAATAATATTTAAATATTATGATGTTAACTATATTTTACAATGATTAGTAATTATTGTAAATATTTATTTTAATTCCTCAAAGACATTATTTAAGAGCATTTAAAGAAATAAAACATCTAAGTTTTTAGGCTTTTAAATGCAAATTATTGCTTTACAATGACTTACTCAGTAACTAGAAATAGAACGAATAGCCTTCTTAACATCTTCAGGCTGTGGAAGCACTTTGTCTTCTAAGAGTTTGCAATATGGAACCATGCAATCTTTTCCTGCTAGGCGCATGATAGGGGCATCAAGATAGTTAAATGCACTTTCGACGATCTTAGCGGAAAGTTCAGCTCCGAAGCCGCATGTTAATGCTGCTTCGTGGGCGATAAGGACTTTTCCAGTTTTTCGGACCGACGTGAGAATAGTGTCCATATCTAATGGGGCAAGTGTCCTCAAATCGATGATTTCTGCTGATATCCCTTCTTCTTTGAGTTGCTGGGCCGCTTCGTAGGCCATAAATGCCATCATTCCATAACATAGAACTGTACAATCAGACCCTTCAATGAGGACCTGCGCTTTACCTAAAGGAAGCACCTCATCTGCAGCAGGCTCAGGGCGCGCGCAGAATACGCGTTGGCGATAAAGTGCTTTATGTTCTAAGAACACAACAGGGTTTGGATCGCGAATCGCTGCTTTCAAAAGGCGCTTAGCATCGGCGGCATTGCTCGGGATGACAACCTTTAATCCTGGGCAATGGCATAAAAAGGCTTCAACGCTTTGAGAATGGTAAGGGCCGCCTTGGATATACCCTCCATAAGGCATGCGGATCACGACAGGACAGTTCCACTCACCATTTGATCGGTAATAAAAACTCGCGAGCTCATTGAACAGTTGATTGATCCCAGTCCACATGTAATCCGCAAACTGGATTTCCACTACAGGCTTATAAGGTGCAACAAGAGACATTCCTATGGCGGCGCCTATGATCGTCGATTCTGCAAGAGGAGAATTGAAACAACGCTCCTCGCCAAATTTTGCTGTGAGCTGCCGTGTGATCCCAAACACGCCACCTTTTCCATGCGCAACGTCTTGTCCGAAAATGACAATCCCAGAGTCGAGCTGCATCTCTTCTTCTAAAGCATGGTTCAAGGCATCCATCATCACAACAGCATCGCCAGAACTGCTCGAAATAGCAGTTTCTTTTGTGCATTGAGAAACATTTTCAATCGGAGCAAATACACGGTCTGCAGCAGAGGCGGGCTCGGGAAATGGCATCGCATCGGCTTTTCTAGCAGCCTCTTCTACTTGTTCGAAAAGAGTGTCACGTAATTTTAAAATAACTTCCGGTTCGATCCATCCTTGATCGATCAACCATCCTTCGAAGCGTGGAAGCGGATCGCGAGATTTTTCTTCTTCAATCACAGCAGCAGTTTTATATTTTGCAGGATCGTCGCTGCTGCTATGAGGACCTAAACGAGGAACTTTGGCAACGATAAGAGTTGGCCCTTCATTTGCCCGCCCTCTTTCCATTGTAGCTGTAAGTGCGCGGTGCACTTGCAAGAAATCGCATCCATCAATTTCATGTACTGACAATCCGTCATAACCACGAGCGCGGTCGGCAATGATCCCTCCTGATGCTTGGTCACATACAGGAACAGAGATCGCCCAACCATTATCTTGAATCACAAATAAGACATTTAATTTATGCAAACAAGCAAAGTTTAATGCTTCGTGGAAATCACCTTGTGAAGTTGCTCCATCGCCAGCTGAGACATATGTGACTGCATTTTCTCCACGCATCTTCAAACCTTTGGCAACGCCAACTGCTTGAAGGAACTGAGAACCGACGCAACTCGATTGACATGGGATGTTGAGCCCCTTATGCGAAAAATGTTCCGGCATCATCCTGCCACCAGAATGGTGAGGTACATCACGCGCTAAAAATGCGCCAAATAATTCAGCAAGATCACAACCAAGTCCAATTGCAAACGCACGATCGCGGTAGTATGGCAATCCCCAATCTTTTCCCTTCTCAAGATAGAGCCCACATGCAGAACCGATCATCTCATGACCAAGGGAGGCGAGATGAAAAGTCCCCCCTTTGTTCTGGCGCACAAGCTTGCTCATTTTCTCGTCAGTAAAACGAGTTAGGAGCATCGCTTCCAAAAGTTTAAGACTCTTTTCACGAAGTGAAATAGTCTCAGGAACTAATATACTACTTACAGCCATGACTATTTTTTCTTATTAGTTTTACGGTATTGGATTTGGGTCACCGTCTTGATTTGTGGTTGCTTGGGTTTAGGCTGAGCAGCTTCTGCTGGAGATGGAGTAGTGGGACGTTCTTTGCGGCGAGGGAGAAACCCTTTGACAACATCCAAAATCTTGCGTTTTTTTCCTGGTTCTTCTTCATCTACAGCGGCGTCTAACGCAGTTTCTTTAACAGTTTGACCTTTGACAGCTTTGATCAGTTTTTCTTCATGCTCCAATCCTCCTCCGACTCCTAGTCCCTTTATATCGGCTAGGCGAGAAGAAAGATGGCGAAGCGATTCCAAACGCTCGGAAAGCGCTTGCAATTTAGCATCGACTTTGACGCGAGAACTTCCGCGTAAGTTAGCGAGCAATTGAGCTTCGGTATCATAGCGTGCGGAAAAAGTAACTGCAGATGCACTAACGATCTCAGGAATGTAAAGAAAGTGGCGTATAGACAAAGGAACCGTGGTGTATAGGTCTGCAGTGAGTTGAGGTTCTGTTTCTACTTTGGCCACTTGTTTCGGTGGGCGCCCTCGTTTCGGACGCGGATTTAAAGCCTCATTAGAATAGTACGTCTTTGCTTTGGCAAAAAGTGCATCACGGGCAGACGCGACTTCTTTTGGAGGTTTGACATCGAAAAGATGTTTCTTGATCTTTTCAACAAGATTTTTAGTTAAATCAAGATCTTCTTCAAAAACAAATTGGATCTGCTGCGAACGGAGCCATTCAATGATCCGGATCCTAGAGCGTTCTGTATAATATTGCTGCCACTTCTCTAGTTCTGATAGATGGTCATAGATAAATTCCAGGAAGTTTTCGCGCGCTTCTTTGGATTGGATAATATCCAAAAGTTTTTCTTTAGTATCTATATCATAAACTTTTTCATTGACAAACCCTTCCATGAACTTTTTGGTCTCATAAAAAGTCATCTTAGGGATCTGGCAATAACGGTCTTGGTGCTCTAAGAGTTCTTGATCCAAAGCGTCGAGTTCTTCTTGCCCTTTGTCGAGATCCGCAAATACTAAAAATCCTTCCACTTTATCAAGATAGAAATCGCGTTCGTCATCTGACTTAGCGAAGGCATCCATCAATCGGTGGTAGCGCAAAAGGAGTGGGTTTTGGGCTACAGGAAAATTTTTAGCCATGGTCGCATCCATTTTTTATGATTATAATGAAGCTTATCATAGGAAAAGCGTTGGATCAAGATGAATTATGCCGAACGTGAACTCAAAAATTGGATTTAGACTGCGCCAAAACCTTGGGACTTAGCGATCGCAAGATCGCCTCATATTTTTAATATTAGGCGACTTACAATCGGTTAACTGCAAGTGCTCTCGGGCGGCCCAAATCCGATTTTTTTTTGAATCACACTCGGGTTAATTCGGATCAATTGAAATATTCTTTTTACGAGTCATGATGTAACACGCCAAAGCGAAAGCCATTAACATGCAACAAGCTGCAACAGAAACAGGCAAGTGAGGATGCTCTGCAACTAGACTTCCAGAGAAAATCGGCGCAAACCCAATGGCAGCCCATTGAACAGAATTATATATACCAAATGTCTCCCCTTGAGTCTCTTTAGAACTATATTTTGACACTAATGTTGAGGCGGAAGGGAAAATTAAAGATTCTGCATACGCTAAAAAGGGAAGTATGAGAAACACGCCAAAAGCAGTATCTACAAGCAACATCAAAGGAAGGATGCAGGCCATACTGATCAAAGCTGCTGGTAGTAACACTTGCGGTGAAAAACGTGAGATCAAGGGACGGATGAGCAGCCCTTGACTGAGTGCAATACACACTCCGACATACGCATAAAAATTAGCTATATCGGGGGGAGTAAAACCCAATCTGCGCATTAAAAATAATGGAGAGAACTCTGTAAAAAATCCCCAGCCTAAACTAAAGAGGAACATTAAGGCAAATAGGCCTTTTAGTTCTGGATGAGTGAATGCTTGTCTTAAATGTAAGAATCCTGTCATCAAACTCAGTTTTCGTTTGCTCTGACCAGCATAAGGGTCCGGTGCGAGAAAAAACAACATAGCGGCATTTAGAGCACAGAGCACCGCAGCAAACAAGAAAGGTGTCGTTATCCCTGCCCAAAAGGCAAGGTCCGGCTGCGAGATCTTCCCTGCAATAAAGGGACCTAAAATAAAGCCGACTCCCCATGCCATTCCGAGAAGGCCAAAATTTTTGCTCTTGTCATTCTCTTCACTGTTATCAACTACCATGGATTGGGCAACGGAAAAATTGCCAGCAGCAAGCCCTGAGAAAATCCGGCAAAGCAATAACAGCCAGGCTGAACCAACCCATATGCTAAATGCAGACAATAGATAGCTCGCGCAAGCAATCCATAGAGTGAATAGTAAAACTTTTTTTCTGCCTACGCGATCAGATATAGCACCCAATATGGGACCGCCAAAAAACTGACCTACACAAAAACCCGTGATGAGAAGACCAAAAATCCACCCCCTTACAGCAACTGTCACTTCCTGAGATAAAATCCCTCTTTCAGGATCCATAACAAGAGGTGAAAGTAGCGGGAAGACAAGGCCAAAGCCAAGGCTATCTATAAATATAGTTAGAAGAAGTGGGAGCAAGCGCAGCATAATTTTAGAGATTATAAAACTATGCTCCAATTTCTCCCACAAAAACTTGTGGTTAAACCTTTAGGTTAGCAATCTCAACATTTGTGGAATATAAATCCGATTTATCTCCAACAATCTTCAAAACACATTCCTGACCAACATCAAACTGCTTAGGTGTTCTAAAACTAATCCCTTCTTTTGAATGTTGATTATCTAGCGCAATTTCACCGCTTTGATAAATAAGAATGATTTTTTTATTATTGAATTGTGCACGAAATTCTTTTTGCATGCCTGATAAATCTAGTTTAAAAAATCTATTTAAATTCAACTTGACTGTTTCACCATTTTTCTGCATAGATTTGGAAATTTTTAAATTTTTATTTTTAAATGGAAATAATGGGATCACATGGAAACGGGGTTCGCAATTAAAAGAAACTTCTTTCCAAACCGTAGGCATTCCATCTTTAAACACTAATTCTTTGCTTATTGCGCATTCTTCCTTGTCTTCAATAAGACTATTATTCAAAACACTTTTTTTCGAAGAACAAAAAGGATCGCTTGAATACTGATATGAAGTAATTTCCATATTAACAATTGACACACTTTTAATTATATTAAATGACATAACAACACGCCTTAAATTATTTTTTTAAAAAACACACAACTATCATTTAACAGAAACACACAATCATTTTAAACTAAAATAAAGAAGCCTTGCAAATATTTTTTTCCTCCATCAATATCTGACCATGAGAAAAATTATCTACAGTTTATTAAGCATATTTCTATGCACCAAATTGCTTTCAGGAGACAAAGTCTCTTTGGAGGAAAAAATTGGACAAATGTTGATTATGGGCTTCCGTGGAAGTAAACTAAATGAGGCCCCTGATCTCATCAGACAGATGAAAAGTGGGTTGGTCGGAGGTGTCATTTTGTATGACATTGATATTCTCAATGACAACTCACCTCGTAACATTATCTCTCCAGATCAAGTCCGAAAATTATGTAGTGATCTGCAAAAAGCAAATACAATTCCTCTTTTAATCGCAATCGACCAAGAAGGAGGGCTAGTCAACCGGCTCCCTTCAAATCTAGGATTTCCTTCAACACTAAGCGCTTCAACTTGTGGAGAAGACCCTACATTTATTAGCACTCAAAAAAACTCTCAAACTATAGCCAATACTTTGAAAGAAAATGGAATCAATTTAAATTTAGCACCAGTTTTAGACTTAAGGCTACAATCCGATTCCCCACTAACTTTCAGACAAAGGTGTTTTTCAAATGATCCCAAACAAGTCTCTGATCATGCTGAGGTGTATCTTGATGCACATAGAGACCAAAACGTCATTACCTGTCTCAAACATTTTCCAGGGCTGGGAAGCGCAAAAAAAGACACCCATTTAGGATTTGTCGATATTACCGACAATTGGTCTGAGAAAGAACTCCTTCCTTTTTCAAATATAATTGCTAGCGGCAAAGTCGATTGCATCATGCTGTCCCATGCGTTTAACAAAAAATTGGATCCAAATTACCCTGCTTCCCTTTCTGCAAAAGTGATCGAAGGTCTTTTGCGCAAAAAGTTTGACTTCACTGGAGTTGTGATCACCGATGACTTGCAGATGGGAGCGATCAGTAAAAATTATACTTTTGAGCAAACAATCATCCTAGCCATTGAAGCTGGCTCAGATATCCTTTTGTTCGGTAATCAACAAGAGTACGATCCTGACATCGCTGAAAAAGCATTTAAAGAAATTTTGAAGCTTGTGAGCACAGGTAAAATATCTGCTGAACGGATCGATCAATCCTATCAAAGAATTCAAGCGCTCAAATCCAGAATCAAGAAGTAATACCATTTATCAAAAATAACGTTTAGTGTTGCAAGGAAGCGGCGCAGATTTTGGCATCTGGAGCGAGCGACCATTGCCTTTGGCAAGGCGTGAGTGAAGATCCAAAATATGCTACCAAGCTGACGCAGAAAAACTAAACGTTATTTTTGATAAATGGTATAAGAAGATAAGAAGAGAGAGAGAAAAGGATCGGGCACGCACACGGGCACGGGCACGATCGGATTCGGGAAAAGATCTTTCTACAATCTTCTTCGTACCAGAGCCCGTACCCGTGTGCGTGCCCGATCCCCATCTTCCTGCTCAACCCCCCATTCCTGAACACCCTAATTTTTTTGACTTTTTGCCTCGAGAGCACTATATTATTTACCATTATGAGGTAGTGCCATGCTCGATATTAAATTGTTACGCAAAGATAGAGAAGTCATTGAAAAAAAATTACAAACTAAAGATCCAGACGTCAATCTATCCCCCATCCTTGCTCTCGATGAAAAGATCAGACACCTCAAAACTCAAGTTGAAGAACTCAAAGCTTCGCGCAACCATCTCTCAAAAGAAATCGGCGAAAAAAAACGAAAAGGCGAAGACGCTTCCACATTAATGCAACAAGTTGGTGGGCTTGGAGACAAAATTGTTGCACTCGACAAAGATCTTGCGGATGCAGAAACAGAGTTCAATGATCGTATGGCAGTCCTCCCCAACATTCCAATGGACGATATTAAAATCTCTCCTGATCCTAAAGACAATGTTTGTATAAAGACATTTGGAGAGAAGCGCAATTTCGACTTCCCTTTTAAAAATCACGTCGAGCTCAATGAAAAGCTCCACCTCTTCGATTTCAAAGGAGGAGCTAAAGTTTCTGGAAGCAATTGGGTTGTGTATCGCAACCTCGGCGCTAAACTTGAATGGGCTCTGCTCAACTACATGCTCGATGTGCAAGCTGAAAATGGCTTCACCTTTTTCATGCCACCCCACTTAGTGCGTCCAGAGATCATGTTCGGTTCAGGACAACTACCGAAATTTGAGAAACAGCTCTTCAAAGTGACAGATGAAGACTATCAGCTCTATTTAATACCTACAGCTGAAGTCGTTTTAAATGGTCTGCATGTCGATGACATCCTCAAAGAAGAATCACTTCCATTAAAATACTGTGCGTACACCCCGTGTTTTCGAAGAGAAGCAGGCGCAGCTGGTAAAGAAGAGCGCGGCCTGATCCGCATGCACCAGTTCAATAAAGTGGAGATGTTTGCTTTCACAACGCCTGAGCAAAGTATGGAAGTCTTCAACGCCATGCTCCAATCTGCTGAGCAAATATTACAAGGGCTCAATCTCCACTATCGCAACATGCTGCTTGTCACTGGCGATATGTCGTTTGCTGCAGCTCGGACAGTCGATATTGAAGTATGGCTACCTGGACAAAATCGATATTACGAAGTTTCGTCTGTTTCTAACTGTACAGATTTTCAATCACGCAGATCGAAAACGCGGTTCCGTCAAAAAGATGGTGGATCAGAGCTCGTCCATACTTTAAATGGATCAGGCCTCGCGACATCCCGGCTTATGGTCGCATTGCTAGAAAATAATCAGCGTGAAGATGGAAGTATTGTGTTGCCGCAGGTGTTGCATAAATATATGAATGGTATAAAGGAAATATTACCATCGACAAATTAAGGACATCGCCGTGATCGAGGACTTTAAGAAATTCATCGAACGCTCCCCCACTTCTTGGCATGCCGTACAGCAAATGGGCAATCGTCTAGCCTTGAAAGACTTTACTCCAATCTCAGAAAACGAATCATGGCAACTTGAACCTGGAAAAGGCTACTTTGTCACACGCGGAGGCTCCCTTTGCGCCTTCCGCATGCCCGAAAAAACTCCATCTCGATTACGGATCGCTGCAGCCCATACCGATAGCCCTGCACTAAAACTCAAACCTCACCCAGAATTTGCAAAAGAGAACATGGCCCTATTTGGAGTTGAGGTATATGGAGGTCCATTACTAAGCTCTTGGCTCAATCGCGATCTAGGAATTGCCGGCAGAATCTTTATAACCAACAATCAAGGAAAAATCGAAGAGAAATTGACCTTCCTCGACGACGCACCTATTTTTATCCCTCAGCTTGCCATCCACCTCGATCGAGAAGTCAATGAGAAAGGATTGATCCTGAATAAACAAGATCACCTTAATGCTATCGTTGCCATCAGTAACGAGGCATCTTCCTTCTCTTTAGAAAGCCTGCTGCATCGTTCAGTTTCCTTTAAAGATATTTTGTCATTCGACCTGTTTCTCATTCCCCTTGAAAAACCGCGATTTGTCGGCGCCCACTCTGAAATGCTCGCCGCGTATCGGATCGATAATCTTACAAGCTGTTATGCATGTATTGCTGCGATAGCTTCTTCAACACCTAGCCAAGAAACTCTCCAGATGGCGATCTTTTGGGACCACGAAGAAATTGGATCGCGTTCTGCAGAAGGCGCAGCGTCTACATTTTTCCATGATGTATTAGTTCGCCTCCGTCTTGCTTCCAATCTAAGTGAAGAAGCAATGATGCAGCTAAAAGCGCGTTCTCTTTGCGTCTCTGCTGATATGGCGCATGCGACGAACCCAAACTACGAACAAAAAACAGAACCACAACATAAAGTGTTGCTCGGTAAAGGGCTCGCCATCAAGTTCAACGCTGACATGCGTTATGCCACCGATGCGCGCTCGGCAGCACAGGTCATATCTATTTGCGGTAAACATAACATCCCGCATCAACACTATGTCAACCGTTCAGATATTCCATCAGGAAGTACGATAGGTCCTGTGTTTGCGCATAGCGCCGGCATCAATGTTGCCGATGTTGGCTGCCCCCAGCTCAGCATGCATGCTGCAAGAGAAGTCATTGCTTTAACTGATTTTCTGTCTTTGACAGAATTGCTTACCAAAACACTTGAGGATTAATAGACCTCTTGCGTAACTAAGGTTCTGTCGACTTTCGAGTTCTTTTGTGCCGATTTTCGACTTCAAATTGCAGGGATAATATCAACTGCGTATATTACCCCTGTAAGTTGAATTGAAAAGCGGCCAAAATAATCTCAAAATTCGACGAACCCTTAGTTACCCAAGAGGTCTAATGAAAGAGCATCCTCCGACAGAGCACTTTGAAGGTAAAAGCGTCTATGAACATTTAAAAGATGCGCGCGCGAGGGGCGCCGTAGCTTCTGCTGAAGTGCATGGCATCGAAACGCCCGGTCATCTTGCCGCTGCTTGGGATGCAGCAAAAGACATGGCGATCACTCTTATCATATTATGGATCTTGTGCCTTAACTTCTCTTTATCTGCTAAAAGCGCATTCCTTTTCAGCTCCCTCTTTGCTTTCGGTGTCATCATATGGAAAGCTGGCCGCAGCGCTTTGCTCGGATGGTCTCGTCTAGAGAGGTTGCACCGCGTGATCGAAGAAGAGCGTTGGGAAATCGAACACCACCGCGGACAAGAGCGCGAAGAACTCATGGAGCTCTACCAAGCCAAAGGGTTTAACGGCAAACTCCTCGAAGAAGTTGTTGATGTCCTAATGGCAGACGACAACCGCTTGCTACGCGTGATGTTGGAAGAAGAGCTCAACTTAACTCTAGAATGTTTTGAACACCCCCTCAAACAAGCATCAGGAGCAGCTCTCGGCGCCCTTGCGAGTGCTGCAATCTGCCTCAGCTTGGAAACACTATTACCCACTTTGGGCACCCTAGTTGCAGCATTCTTCATCATCCTTTTGGCAAGTTTTGCCTCTGCCAGACTCGAACGCAACCGCGCCCTCCCCAATGTCGTCTGGAACCTTGCGTTGGCAGGTATGAGCGCTGCCGTTGTATATTTTTCCATTCAATTCTTTATGCAGAAAAGCTGATGGCATCTAGAATCCCCTACCTTTTTGATGAATTTTTTGCCGCCGGGCGCGATGAAGCAATCAGCCCTTTCTTGCGTCCTGCTTCACGAGCTTGGGGAAAAAATCTTCCGCTCAAAGCTGCGATTTTTTCTGCCTTTCTTCTGGCTCTCAGCTGGGCCCTCTCCTATATCAACACCAGCGTGTCTTTTTTATGCTTGGTACCAGTTTATTTTTTTACTGGCGCGCCTGCACTCATCGCTGCCATCGAAGATTTGAGAAACTTTGAGATCAACATCGACGTGCTCATGACCCTTGCTGCGCTGCTCTCAGTACTCATCGGAAGCAGCATGGAAGGAGCCCTATTGCTCGTGTTATTTGAGCTGTCTGCTGCAATGGAAGAGGCCGTCTCAAAAAAAACTAAAAGCGCATTGCTAGGATTACGCCAGCTCTCACCGCGCACGGGCAATGTTTTAGAAGATGATGGAACGCTCATTGAAAGAAGCGTCCGAGAAATTGAAGTAGGAATGAAGCTCCTTGTCAAAGCAGGAGATGTAATCCCCTTAGATGGACTTGTATTAGCAGGAGCATCCTTCCTCAACCTGGTCCATTTGACAGGAGAGAGCCAACCTGTTCCAAAAAAAGCTGGTGATGAAGTTCCCGCAGGCGGCAGAAATCTAGAAGGAAGCTTAACGCTCCAAGTCACACGCGCCAACGCTGACTCTACGCTGACCCGCATCATCCAGCTCATCACTCAAGCACAAGAAGCCAAGCCTAATATCCAGCGGTTTTTAGATCGGTTCGGCAAATGGTATGCCACCACCATTATCATCCTTACCTTTTGCTTTGCTTTAACTCTTCCTTGGATTTTTTCCATCCCTTACCTCGGCGTGGAGGGGGGAATATATCGCGCATTGACATTCTTGATCGCTGCTTCTCCATGCGCTTTGATTATAGCGACGCCAACTGCTTATCTCAGCGCTATTAGCAGCTGCGCACGCAAAGGGATTCTCCTAAAAGGGGGTGTTGTTTTGGATGCGCTTGCGCGCTGTAAAACAGTTGCATTTGATAAAACTGGAACTCTGACCACAGGTAAACTCATATGCGAAGAAGTTCGCTCTTTGCAACCACGCCCCAGCCTATCTCCTGAAGAAGCTTTAGGGATCGCAGCCGCATTAGAGCGTCACGCAGTCCACCCACTTGCTGAAGCAATTACGCGGAGCGCAGAAGAACGGTCTATCCCTCTTGTTCCCGTAGAGTCCTTTGCTTCTTTGCCAGGCCTTGGCCTAAAAGGAACAATCAAATTCCAAGGGAAGACAATCGATGTTTACATCGGCCACGAATCCCTTGTCGAGAGCCAACTCCCTCAAGATCTCAAAGAAGTTTGGGAACAAGAAAAGCAATTTGAAAAATCCCACAGTCACGTACGCACCTACTTACTTGCAGGCATGGATTTATTTGTCTTTTACTTTTCTGATCTCCTCCGGCCAGGAGTCACGCAGATGATACAAGAGCTCATCAACACCGGAATGACCCCAGTGATGCTCACAGGAGACCGCCAAGAAATCGCAGAAAGCGTCGCCAAAGCACTAGAGATTCGAGAAGTTTTCGCTGACTTAAGACCTGAAGACAAACTTAAAAAAGTAGCTGATCTTTCAGAAAAAGAAGGGCTGATCATGGTCGGAGATGGAGTCAACGACGCCCCGGCCCTCGCTCGTGCCAGTGTCGGTATTTCTCTTGGTAAAATCGGCAGCGCAACAGCTGTTGACGCTTCTGATATCGTCTTTTTGCATGACGACATTACTCTTCTGCCATGGATCAAAAGAAAATCGCATATGACTATGCGGATAGTAAGAGAAAACCTCATCTTGGCCATGTGTGTGATCGTCCTAGCAACGACCCCAGCATTACTCGGCCTCGTCCCATTATGGGTCGCTGTAGTCTTGCATGAAGGCGGAACAGTCCTGGTTGGGCTCAATAGTCTCCGCCTCCTTAAAAAGTGAATCTTAAAAAATTCTTTTATTCAATTTAAAGACCTCAGTATCAATAAACCTCTTGTGTAACTAAGGTTCTGCATTTTCGAGATTATACCATTTATCAAAAATAACGTTTAGTGTTGCAAGGAAGCAGCGCAAATTTTGGCATCTGGAGCGAGCGACCATTGCCTTTGGCAAGGCGCGAGTGAAGATCCAAAATATGCGACCAAGCAGACGCAGCAAAACTAAACTTTAGTTTTGCTAAATGGTATTACTTGGGCTGCTTGCTTTCGATTCAAATCGCAAGGGTAGTATACGAAAGCCAATATTACTCCTGCGATTTAAATCGGAAGCAAGCAGGCAAAAGAACTCGATATCGGAAATGGTATAACATGGCTGACCGATCACTCCTTTTCTTCGCTCTTTAAGAGGAATAAAAGAGCTATTAAACTTCCCTATGCAGCAAGCTGCATAGGGGGGAGTTAGTGAAGCATTAAAACACAGGATCTTTTAGAGGAATGATCTCTTGTTGAGCATCGAGAATAAGCACGCGGTTTTCACCTTTTTCCCAATTGTCTCCATTTAAGATCTTAATTTGGATCTGCTTCTTATCATTAGAGAGTGGTAACTCAAGAAACCATATCCCATTTCCGAGGTTTTTGAGAGGAAATGGTTGATTCCAATTTCCAATTTCTCCTCGAACAACTAAATTTTCGCAGTCCTTAGCGTTAAACTTAAAGATAAATTGTTTTGTAGGACCTGTTTCTTGTTTCCCTTCAGAGATTGAGTGGCAACCATCAATTGTAGGAAGACATGTTTGAATTGTTGCAGATGTAAACTTGCGGTTTTGGCCATTAGGTATTTTTTCCCATGCGATATCTCCGTGGGCGGGAATACGGACAAATTTAGCTTCTACCTTCGATAAATCAATATTCGTTGGAAATGCCCATAAATTTTGAGAAATTTTTTTCAGGACTTTATTCTCGTGCCACGTTAAATCTCCACCCTGGCCACGGATCCCGAGCTGAGCATCAAAGCCCACATCGCAGCGTACAAGAATGACTGATTCGTTGCTAGGACCTACGATGCCAAGACTTTGCTCAACTTCTGAGATGTTCTTGCAGTTGGTCATTTCTACACTTAAGCCATTGGCAACAACATCGCCTTTATCTAATTCTTTAGTCTGCGTAAACTTAAAATCAACATACATACCACGTACTTCTTCTTTGGTAGAACTCTCTTTTGAAGAAGTTTTATTGCCTAGCTTAATGTTCTTCAAAGCCTCAGAATGGTCTCCAGAAACGGGGCCATTACCTATTAAAAAAGAAGAGTAGTTTAACACTCTTGGACACATATCTTGAAAAAGCAATGCAACTGTTGCTATTCTGGCGATCTCAGCTTTCTTAGGGTGAAGTAGATATTGATTCACAACCAAACATCCATAACAATCAAAACTATCAATAATAACGTCATAAGTGCGCGGTTGATCGCTTTCCTTTCCTTGTTTTTGGTCATTTTTTAATATAACACTTATCGGAGAAGTATGGCCTTCCTGATCTCTAAGGCGTCTCAATGAAGCTTGAAAACCCTTAGGGGTTTGGAAAGTAGAAATTTCTTTACTTAAGGGTTCGAGAGTTTCTATATTTTTCCAGGCATTTTTTTCGTATATCTTCGCCGTTGCAATAATACGGAATGTTTTATCGCAAGAATCTGAATCAGGATTTTTTTTGCAATTTTGAAATTCTTTAATAGTTCTTCCATTATATTCCTTAATGCTCTCAACAGAAAAGGTTGCATGGGAAGATTTGTTATCAGAAACATTATTATTGTTAACTGAAACTGCCATATATACTCCTTATTTTTTATATCTTATCTATCCTCTGCCTAAAAAACCACGTAAGACAATAAAACGCTGATTGCATGATTTTTTAGAATGGATTGTTTAAATTCAGGGGCTTTAAAAAAAAATGATTTCCAGTTGAGCATCAAGAAAAAAGCAAGTGCTATCACTTTTTCCGATGTGTCTTCCAAACGACGAATCCTTAATTCGTTAGCAGTCTCTTAGACAGGCCCATTCAAAAATTCATTTTTTCACTATTTTTATAATTATATATTTTACAGAAAACAAAGCTTAAATTCAATATTTTAAAAATAAAATAAAATTTATTTATCCAAAAAAGTAATCTCATTTAAATTTTATAATTAAAATAGCAGCTTCCTTTAAAAAATTAATTTTTACTTGCACTTAGTCTTATTTTTTTTGCCAAAAAAAGATTCCATATCTTTATCTTCTTGCGAAGGACTCGATCATTGCGCGATCGAGTATAACGTAGCAAGGCCTGAACACACAGCCCCTCCTCGAATAAGAGGAAATAAAAATCCACCTACGCTAGTACCGTAGTGGCAAAAAGACCAGCCATAATTGTATCAGGATTGTGCCATCGGACCCATCGTGGATCTTTAGTCTCTTTTATCAAACAACTCACATCTCTATCCATGTATTTAGAGCTCACATATGGCCCAAATTCCTCTTTCAATAACATGTAGCTCTTATGAGACTCTAAACGTTTGAAGGTGAGCAATTTTTAGTTCTTTGACTAATGCTTCATTACATTTTTGTGTTTGTATAATTTTAGAAAAATAAAGAAGAAAATTTTAAGAATAAAATCCAGATCGATTGTTACAACTATTATTGCTCTTTAAATGTAATTGGGCAAAAGTGGGCATCCTTAAGATACTAGGATAGGCTCTAAAAGATATATAGGACATATAGCCTCCTAAAAATTAAACTTTTATTTAAAAAGACAAGTTATTTATTTAATTCAGATCCGCGGGTTGTTCGCTGCTATTTTGAATCTTCTGTTATCTAATCAACATTTTGAAAAACATTCTTAGAGTGCAAAGCCTCTGCTTTCTTGGAAAATTAAGGGACCATTAGTTACGCATGAGGTCTAGCAATTATAAGAATGTGATTTAAGTCCCGCTCGTCAATTTGAAGAGCTCAGCTGCGCTGCCATTACGGTCTTCCAGAAGTTGGGATAAAGACCTGTTCGCATTTTCTGGTAATTTCCAAAATGACACTAGCATGTGTTGGTCGAAATAAGCGCTGATAATTTCCGCCTGATAATCGAGATCTAGTTCCTTCAATTTATTCAAAATATCGGTAAAACGCGCTTGGAGCATTAACCACTGACTTGGATCTTGAAAGTACTCCCAAACTTTGCGAGGGGTATCTGTAGCCTCTTGGAACGTACCGTTTAAGTGCTCAATCTCTTTTGCAACAACTCTCATCGTGTCAATAGAGGCAAGTCCAAGATCTGAAGATTGAGCTTTTGCAGTCAGAATATTGACAAAAGCGATCATTTTAATGCAGGAGGCAGAAAAGTGAGAACATGCATCGCCTGCTGCTTGTTGGATTGATGTAAGATCCTTTACTTTTTGTGCTTCTTCTACCAAGTCCCAATTCATCGAAGGACAGCAAATTTGCTGAAGCTCAACTGAAGGTCCAAGATGGGAACCTACCAAGAGTTTTAAGTCAGCTATAGATCTAATTCCGCAGAGTGCAAACTCCTCGAGCTTTACCGGTTCTTTGTTATGCCAAGTAATATGCTGTGTGAGAGTGGAGAGAAATTCTCCTATCGCTATTTCATCTGCGTTAAGCGGAATAACCTCTTCCACATCATTAGATGAGGCAATTTCAACAATAAGTTCTACGATGGGCCTACATAAATTTGCTACAATTAAGAGCTCAGCATCGTCCGGATTTCCAGAAAGAATTTCTTTAGCGTATTCTGTATGATTTTTATTTTCTGCACTAATTTTTTCCTGATTATGCAGAAAAAAACAAGTAGCTAATTTATTTTTTCCATTTTCTGATAGCTGATTGAATAATTCAACAATCTTTAATGTTTGGAATTCTGTATCCTCCATCAGACAATTATACACGCACTTTGACATGTCTTCGAGAGTCGAGAGATCGTGAGCCATTTCATCATCTAGGTGCCGCTTAATTTCATTGTCCCAGATACCAATAAACTGCAAAGTATTAAGGTGCTTAAACTCCTTAGGAATTTTCTTAAGCTGATTGCCGCAAAGATTAAGAGACTGCAAATTTAAACAATTCCCAAGCTCCCTAGGAACTGCTTTTAGATGATTATTTGATAGATCCAATTCGATCAAATTATGACATTCTCCAAGTTCAGCAGGAAGCGCCTCTAGCTGATTACTATCGAGGTAAAAAAACTGCAAATTACTAAAATTTTCAACTTCTGTAGAGATACATTTAAGCTGATTATTAGAAAGATGAAGTCTCTGCAAGTCTTCAAAAGTTGCAATTTCCTTAGAAAAGGATTTAATAAAATTGTTATTGAGATATAGAAATTGCAAATGAGTAAGATATTTAATTTCCTCTGGCACGGAAGTCAATTGCACCCCGCTTAAGTCAAGCGACAAAATTTCATCTAGAAGATCTGTGTTTGCACTCATAAAGAAGCTGATTTCTTCAATTGTCTCTTGAGAAGATGCGTTGATTTCTTTTTTAATTGCTTCCCAAAGGATATGGAGATTTGTATCTTTTTGTATTAATCTATTGATTTCTTCAGCTGAAGTAATGAGTTTTTTCGCTTTAGGACCTATTGCCGTTGACAAGGCATTGCAGAATTGTTGGACCTTCTGTACATCGCATTTGAGTGACATATTGTTTGCTGGGTTCACTTCGTCGGTGAATTGAATCACAATTTTTTTTAGGCCGAGAACAGTAGGAATGCATTCAATTTCCTCTAGAAATTGCTTAGCAATAATTTTGAAAATACGTTCATCTACTAGATTTTTCCAATATTTACACACAATCCTGCACTTTAACGTTCCTTCACCAACAACGGCTTCTTTAAAAATCAAGTCCAGCAAGTAAGGATAAAAACCATTAAAATTAATTATTGACATTTTGTTTTGATAAATTAAATATAAAACAGCCACCAATCATATATATAATAAAAAATGAAATCACTATAAATTAATATTTTATAAATTCTATCGACCTAATTGTTAATGGACATTGCCTTACTTAAGAGCATGCATAAATGCAACGAACTCTTACTTTGTAGACATCCTGTTAGAAGCGCAGAAAAAATTTTCGACTATCTGCTCAAGAATTATTCAGATTGATTGAAAAAATATTTTGAATAGTTTCTAGTAAGGCCTATAGGTGAGGACAATATGGCAGATCTCCCACAGAAAAATCGCTTTTCAAAAGAGCAACTGAACCACGCGATCGAAGATGAAAGCTCGAGGCTCCAGCAATGCTTTCATTGGCTAGAAGAGAATATGCCTCCTAGCTTCTTCAATGAGATCGAATATGAAGATTTTTTGCTGGTCGCCCACAGCTTAATGCGCTTGGACTTGCATGACTTTATCTCTCATGTCCATTTGAAAACGCGTGCCATCAGCCTTTGTCTCAATACTCCAGATGCTACACTGCGCATCCTCAAACACTTTCGCAATTATGGGATCAAGCACTACAGATCATTTGTCTCAAAAACTCCCCCTCCTTTTCAAGGGATCACTCTCCCTTTGCGTGTGGCCACAATCTTCTTTAGTTCATACACCGAAAAACCACGACCTGCCAGTGAAACTTTATCTGCAGAACAACAGAAAGATATCCTCGAGCTTGTAAAAGCGCGTAACCCCGATGTTAAAGAAGAAGAATTTTCTCGGTTAATCAAAGGGATGACGGCCCGTTTTCTCAGGGCAATGACCAAAGAGCGTTTGATCATGGCCATCGATATGTTCTTCCGGGCACAAGACCGCGATGCTTGTCAATTCGAAGTCCGCATGGTTGAAGACTGGCAGACTAAAAAAGATTCTCCATCTGTACAAATTATCTTTGCCTGGAGAGACGTTCCCAAGCATGGATTTCTATACCGCCTTGCTAAAATGATCTCGCGCCATAATCTGACAATGCACCGCTCTAACGGTGCTTATATCGATCCCTATGGTTTGCAAAACACCTTAATCATGTCATTGGGATTGCACGGCACCCATGGTAAGGCAGCTTGGGAAGAAACGGACATCTACGATTTTCTCCAGGAACTCGTTACACTTAAATATTTTGAAGACTTTGAACAGATCGAAAGTGAGTTTGTCGATAGCAATCTCGTACGGGGAAATATTGGCAATCTCATAAAGACTATGATCTATTTCGTCCATCAGGCGCTTGTCCATCTTGATTCTAATATGTATTCACTCGCCAATGTAGCAGAAGGATTAATGCGCCACCCTGAGCTTACTGTCCAGATTTGTGAAGTATTTGAAGCTAAGTTCCATCCAGAAAAACATGACAAAAAACGTCACGACGAACTGCGTCGTACAGTGCAAAAACATGTCGATTCCCTAGACACTGGGAATGAAACTAATGATACACGGCGCAAGAACATCCTACGCCAGGCGTTGAACTTCGTTGAGTACACATTAAAGACCAATTTCTATCGCAACTCTAAAACGGGGCTCTGTTTCCGTTTAGATCCTGAATACATGGAACACTTACCGTACGAATGGAAAGAGAAATTTCCAGAGATTCCCTTCGCTATCTTTTTTATGAAGGGGATGAACTACATCGGGTTTCATATCCGTTTTAAAGATCTCTCTAGAGGAGGATTAAGAACTGTAATCCCCCCGACAAAAGAAAAGGCGATAGAAGAGATCAATAATGTGTTTACAGAATGTTATAACCTTGCCTACACCCAACAGAAAAAAAACAAAGATATTCCAGAAGGTGGCTCAAAAGGTGTCATCTTTCTCGACATGAATGAATCGATGGTAGGCGAAGAAATGATCTATCTTAGAGAGCTGGAAGATGCTGGTCTAAATGATCAAGAGATAGCACAGAGGCTCCAAACATTCCGCAGCGATTTACGCACACAATTCTTATATCAAGCTCAACGTTCTTATATTGAGAATTTCCTAAGTTTAATTAACTGCGAGCCTGACGGCACCTTGCGCGCTAAACACATCGTAGATTACTGGAAAAAACCGGAATATATTTATTTAGGACCAGATGAGAATATGCAGAATCAGATGATCATCTGGATCTCTAATTATAGTAAACATCATGGATATAAACCGGGCGGCTCATTTATCTCTAGCAAACCTGGAGCTGGGATCAACCATAAAGAATTTGGTGTCACGTCTCTTGGCGTAAATGTCTATATGGAAGAAACGTTAAAGTTTTTAGGCATCGATCCCTCGACAAATCCTTTCACTATAAAAATGTCAGGTGGCCCCGATGGCGATGTTGCGGGAAATGAAATGCTCAACCTCTACCGTTTCTATCCTAAGACAGCAAAACTTCTTGCGATCACAGACGTTTCAGGTACAATTTTTGATCCAGAAGGGCTCGATCTAAAAGAAGTCGCACAACTGTTCCATGATGTCAAACCGATCCGTTTCTATCCCCCTCATAAACTCAATGACGGTGGCTTTCTCCTTGATCTTCGTACCAAGAGGGAACAAACGGCATATGCTCAGCAAACTCTGTGCTGGAAAAAACGTGGCGGTGCATTGATTGAAGATTGGCTTAGCGGTAACGAGATGAATGCCCTCTTCCGCAGCAATGTCCATCAGACTAAAGCTGATATGTTTGTCCCTGGCGGTGGCCGCCCCCGAACATTGGGAGATAACAACTGGAAAGATTTTCTCGATGAAACAGGCAAACCAACTTCTAAAGCGATAGTAGAAGGGGCCAATCTCTACTTAACTCCACATGCACGGCGGTCCTTAGAAAAGCTCGGAGTGCTTATCATTAAAGACTCTTCAGCCAACAAGGGCGGCGTCATTTGCTCTTCTTATGAGATTTTGTGCGGGCTCGTACTCTCTGAAGAAGAGTTCATCAAAGAAAAACCCATATTAATGCCAGAGATCTTGGGCATTATCGAAGCACGTGCGCGTGCTGAAGCTCAACTTCTTTTGAGAACCTATGCCGAAACTGGAGCATTTTTGACTGACATTTCCGATTGGATCTCGGAAAAGATCAACACTTTCACTTATCAACTGCTCGATCATTTTGTCCCCCTCACATTATCTAATGACCCTCAAGACCCTCTGATCCGATGCCTTCTGAACTATTGTCCCCCTCTTCTGCGTAACAAATACCAGAAACGAGTGCTTGAGGAGATCCCGGATGTCCATAAAAAAGCTATCATCGCCTGCCACGTCGCCTCAAGGCTTGTCTACAACCGGGGACTAAATTGGTCACCTACAATTGTGGAAATACTCCCCCTAATCGCTTCAGATCCTGCAATCGTAGGAAGCTGATTATGTGAGCTTTAAGAAAGATTTTCAGCAATCTTTGATGTAGAGTGCTAATTTTTCTTGCCTAAGAAAATTTGCATTTGATAGAATCTAAGATTATGAAGAATGCACCATTCAAAGCGATGACACCTAGGAAGCCCGCTAAAGACCAACGCGAGAAGCTGGTCTTGATCGGCCTTGTCGACCTCTATTTGCAATCTGGCAAACCAGTTGGATCTAATACTCTTAGGGAGAACGGGTTTGAACACCTCAGTTCAGCTACGATCCGCAACTATTTTGCTACACTTGAGGAAGGCGGGTATCTTTCCCAGCAACATTCTTCCGGCGGTCGTATTCCCACCCACCTAGCCTATAAAATCTACGCTCAGACTTTTATCGATAAGCCTATTTTAGACGATAAAGGTCGGGATGACATTAATGCCAAGCTCATCAAAGAAAAGCGAGATCTTAACACCAACTTAGGAGCGTACTTGCAATACGCTGTGGAGTGCGTTAGCGATTTTACAAGGTGCGCAGCGTTCCTTTCAGCCCCTCGCTTTGATCAAGACTTCGTTCTAGACGTTAAGCTGGTCGCGATCGATCAAAACAGATGTTTGTGTGTTCTCGTTACAGACTTTGGTCTAGTCCATACAGAAGTTCTGTATGCCGAGAAAAAATTAAGCAATTTCACCCTGCGCCGCATCGAAGGCTATTTTCGTTGGAGAATGACAGGGCTTGAAAAACCTACTTTGTCAGAAGAAGAAGAGCAGATTGCCTCACGTTTTTACAATGAGGTGATGTTGAGACACTTAGTAGGTTCTTCTCAAATACAAGATGAGCAGATCTATAAGACGGGGTTTTCCAAACTCTTGAGCTATCCTGATTTTAATGAAGCGAGTGCTCTTGCTAGTGGAATTTCTCTTTTTGAAAACCCCCAATCGCTCAATGCGCTCATTAAAGAATCGTATCGCCATGGCAAACTCTCATGCTGGATTGGAGATGATGTGTATGCATTTACTTCTGCAGCATCAGCATGCTCTGTAATCTCCACTCCTTATAAGATCCATCAGTCGGTTGTAGGGACTCTCTCGATCCTTGGACCTAATCGCATCCCTTACCGTCGATTATTTGGGATTTTACAAACTGCCTCCGAAGCGATCGGAGAAAGTCTGACGCGCAGCGTCTTTAAATATAAGATATCCTTGCGGAAACCAAAGCAGCTCTCTTTAGAACATGATATCGCTGCACCCGCATTTCTCGATAGAAGCCCCCGACTTCTACTTGAAGACCAAACGATTTAACTGGGTACACAGGAATGATGACTGAAGAAAAAAAAGAACAAGATGAGATCCCGTCAAATGATCTTCCGGTGATTACTGACGCGGAAAAAATTCTAGCGCTCGAAAACGAGCTGAAAGAAGCGAAAGACAAATACGTCCGCTCTCTTGCTGAAATGGAAAACACACGTAAGCGGATGCTGAAAGAAAAACAAGATACGACGCGCTTTGTCATCGAAGATGTCATCGGCGAATTCCTCGCCCCGATCGACAACCTCGAAAATGCGCTAGCATTTACAGATAAGATGTCAGAAGAGACCCGTAATTGGGCTCGAGGCTTCCAAATGATCTTAGATCAGTTCAAGGAAGTCTTAAGTAGCCACGGCGTCACTTCCTTTATTTCTAAAGGGACACATTTTGATCCTCACCGTCATGAGGCGGTAGAGACAGAAGAAACAGATACTGTGCCAGAGGGCACCATTCTCAAGGAGTTTGTACGCGGATACAAAAGCGGCGATCGCACTATTCGTCCGGCTCGCGTCCAGGTTGCAAAAAAACCTGCTGAGAATCCATCAAAAGATCAACAAAATAACAATAATTAAGGAGTTATAAATATGACTCAACAGAAAAAAAGTAAAATTATCGGTATCGACCTCGGCACGACTAACTCATGCGTCGCCATTATGGAAGGTGGAACACCTAAAGTGATTGCGAATGCTGAAGGAGCGCGCACAACTCCTTCGGTCGTGGCATATAAAGGCAATGAGCGCCTTGTCGGCGTCACAGCAAAACGCCAAGCTGTGACCAATCCAGAAAAGACAATCTTTTCTGCAAAGCGCTTTATCGGAAGAAAGTATAAAGAAGTTCTCCACGAAACAAACATGGTCCCCTACAAAGTAGCGGAAAACCAAAACGGCGATGCCATGATCGAAATCGACGGCAAAATGCTGACTCCAGAAGAAGTGGGAGCTCAAGTCCTTATTAAAATGAAAGAGACAGCTGAAGCCTACCTCGGCGAGAAGATCACTGAGGCTGTGATCACAGTTCCTGCATATTTTAACGATGCTCAAAGGCAATCGACAAAAGATGCCGGACGTATTGCTGGTCTCGACGTTAAAAGAATCATCCCCGAGCCAACTGCTGCGGCATTAGCCTACGGTCTTGACAAACAACATGACAAAAAAATCGCAGTGTTTGACCTTGGCGGCGGTACTTTCGATATCTCTATCCTGGAAATTGGCGATGGGGTCTTTGAGGTATTATCGACAAATGGCGACACCCACTTAGGTGGAGATGATTTTGACAATGCGATCTTAAAGTGGATGCTCGACGAGTTCCAAAAAGAAAACGGCATAGACCTTAGTAAAGATAAAATGGCTTTGCAACGTTTGCGCGATGCTGCAGAAAAAGCAAAGATCGAGCTTTCAGGTGTTCAGACCACTGAGATCAACCAACCGTTTATCACAATGGATGTCAGCGGGCCTAAACACTTAGCCTTAACACTTACTCGCGCCAAACTGGAAACTCTTGTGCACGATCTAATTGAAAGGACGAGCGAGCCTTGCCTTAAAGCGTTAAAAGATTCTGGTCTTACCAAAGATAAAATTGATGAAGTGATCCTCGTCGGTGGAATGACTCGTATGCCAGCAGTCGAGCGCAAAGTGAAAGAGATCTTTGGAAGAGAGCCTCACAAAGGGGTAAACCCGGATGAAGTCGTCGCAATTGGCGCAGCAATCCAGGGAGCTGTCATGACAGGAGACGTCAAAGACGTCTTGCTCCTCGACGTTATCCCATTAACACTTGGAATTGAAACATTGGGCGGCGTGTTAACTCCTCTCGTAGAGCGCAACACGACAATCCCAACGCAGAAAAAACAAACGTTCTCCACTGCAGCCGACAATCAGCCCGCAGTAACTATTGTGGTCCTGCAGGGTGAGCGCAAAATGGCAAAAGACAATAAAGAGATCGGCCGTTTTGACTTGTCTGACATTCCTCCTGCTCCTCGAGGAACGCCGCAAATTGAAGTTGCGTTCGACATCGATGCTGATGGAATTCTGCATGTGTCTGCTAAAGACCTCCAGACCGGCAAACAGCAAAAGATCCGCATCGAAGCAAAATCAGGTCTGACAGAGTCAGAAATCAAGCGTATGTTGAAAGACGCTGAAGACCACGCCGATGAAGACCGCAAGCGCAAAGAAGAGATCGAAGTGCGCAATGAAGGCGATTCTCTAGCATTCCGCGCTCAGAAATCTCTCAATGAGTACAAAGATAAAATGCCTGGCGATGTTGCCGATGCGATCCAAAGCCGCATTGACACATTGAAAAAGGCAATTGAAAGCAATGACGTCTCTGCGATCAAGGCAGCGTCTGATGACCTCAACACCCATCTACAAAAGATCGGTGAAGTGATGGCACAAGCAGCGCAAGCTCAAGGCGCAGCATCTCATGGTGCAGCTGGAGCGGGTCCTCAAGCAGGATCGAGCAAACCTGACATCGAAGAGGCTGAAGTCGAAATCCTCGACGAAGAAAAGAAGTAATCCTCCCTGGGAAGGGCAGCTCACCTGAGCTGCCCTTTCTTTTATTGCCGCATGATTAGCTTGTGAAATTCTTAAGCCTAACCTCTAGCCATCAATACATTACTAACTGCTGTCCGGAAACGATTATCTAAGGGATTTCTTAAAATTTCATTCTCAGCCCAATTCGGAGGAAGTGAGGAGTCCCCTCTGCCAAAAAGATTCCAAAATTCGTACTGAACATTTTTTTGCTCGTATAGAGGTAAACGCTGAAAAGACTGCCTCAGCTGCATTTCTAATTCCGATGCAGAGCTGAAATGCTCTAAAACATTGAGATTTAGAGATTCAGCAAGACGATTTGAAAACTCTCCAAGCGTATTGCAATGTTTCAGATCCCCCAAAAGCTTGTCATATCCATCTTGTGCAGCATATCCCTCAGCCTCATTGCCACCATGCCAGTCTGGATCTCCTTTAGACGTAAACAAAGAGAAAATTCCACTGGCTAGCTGCAAACTTCTTTGGATGCATCTTGCGATTGTTCCATAAACAGAATAAAAAAATGCACGAACCGGCAATAGTACATTTTGAGACTTGGGAAATGCAGCAGCAGAGGACTGAATAGAGGATCCTATTTCAGCAATACCCCGACTCCTGACGCCGACCTCAACTGCATGCATGTGTGCTTGAGGAAGTCTTCTATGAAACTGAGTTTCTCTAACTTGCATAACCATCCCTAAAATAATTCAATTCGCTTGATTATAACTAAAAAATAGTTTGAAAAAAAGAGAGTAATTTTTTTTAATATTTTACTACTGTTTTATATCTTCGTATAAAAAAATCTTAATTTGAAGTGCAATGCTAAGTCACTGCACTCCAATTTGTTCTAATCGAGGTTATCAAAGGTGCTTGATGGGAAGCTGATAAAGACCCCAGACTTGATCCTTGTATTCTTCTCTAATGCAGGCGCAATATCAACGACCAAATGTGTGGAATTTTTATATCTGACCGGATTCTCATTATCGGTCTTGACTTTAGATCTTATTAAGCCCTCAGCCATTTTATATATCTCAACGCTTTTGAAAGAAATATTTTTTGTGAGAGTATAGACTTCTTCTTCCTTGTAGTCGGCATAATAAAAGATTGGAAAGGCGGAGTGGATGACCAATCCATTTTCTTTTAAGTACACTTCGATGATAAAACCTTTATCTGTCTGGAGTAGCGACCGATTTTTTTCAGTCATCATAACCTGTGCGGTTTGAATAAGGTGTAGCAGCTCACTTTGCGTGTTAATAGATTCGGGATAAAAAGTTGAGAATTTGGGTTCTTTCCCCTCTTCTTTTACAATCTCTCCGCAAAATATGCCATTTGCCGGATTGAGAAGCACGTTTCGCAAAGACTCCCTCAAAAGGGATCCTTTAGGACAAAAATGGCACCCTACTACCTTAGTATTTTTATCATCACCGTCTACAATGTGCTTCATGTTAATAACAGGAAGTAATAGATTTTTTTCAGAAAGAGTGCGTTCAGCTGACAAACTTTTACGTAATTCAGCGCGGCAATCATTGACAAGTCTAGGTGCCCAAGGAGAATCTACAAGAGTGGTATGCACTTTTCGTTGTACTGAGGGTGACCCCATATTTGGAGTTTTATCACCGCCAGATAGTTTTTTTAAAAACCTTTTTAGCACACCTTTTACTTTATCTTTTTTGGTTGAAGATTCCTTTAATGATTGCAACTTTTCAATTGCACCTTGCACGACTTTTGTTTCTTGTGGCAATAGAGAATCACCAAGCGATAAATCATCTAAAGAATTATTGAAGCAAGAAATCGGAGAGGTGCATTGCTTTGGACTTCCACATTCATCACTATCATAGCTATCCCCGTCTGAATCTCCCTCTAATGAAAATAGCGATTTTTTTTTCTCAGCTTTGGATGCATTATTCGTCGTCCATTTTCTAGACTTTGGACTCGCATCAGAATCATCAGGCGATGCAATTTGAATAAGCGTTCTCTGAACAATGGAAAATTTACGGGGGGTCGAACGGACAGGAGAACTCAACGGAGAGGCTGCTGAAGAACTTGGTGATACGGTCCCTGAACAAGAGTCCCCATCGGAGCTGTCTGAAGAGATGGATTGAAAAAACTTGCTATGTGAAGTTGGAATTTTAGAATTTATAGAGCATGCGGGCGAACTTGGATTAGAAGCAGCTTGTGAACTGAATTTAGCCCCTGCTAAATAAGCCTGAATCGACATAAAACACCTCAAATTTTTTGAATTCCCGGAACATTACCAAAAAATTGAAATATTTTGCATGATTTTTTAAAAAAACGACAAAACAACTCTGGTAAGAGCTGTTTTGTCGTTATCTAAGTAATTCTCTAACTGAACAAACCTTGAACAAGGCGGAGGAGGTCATTATATGTGAGATAGATAAAAAGAATGATCAATAAAACGATAAAAGGCAGGATCATTTTCTCCATTGTTTTGGACTTGATCCGCTTCTTTGTAAATGCTTCATATGCAGAAAAACAAATGTGGCCACCATCAAATACTGGAACCGGCAAAAGGTTCAAGATCGCTAAGTTCATGCTGATCAATCCCATCCAGTATAGAGCTTCTTTAAAACCAACAGACCATCCATGTTGCATGATCTGCATGATCCCAACAGGACCAGCAATCCATTTAGGGCTTAAAGAACCTGTGAACAGGTGAGAAAACGTTTGCCATGTTTGCAAGAATACATCTTTTGTGAGCTGCAACGGAGAAGGATTGTAAATCACTTCGCGGTCATGTAACCGAATTCCAAGCAGCAACCGATTCTCCCCTTTTTGCAACTCTCTTAAGGCACTCTCTCTCTGTTCTGGATTTTCGATCGCTAGGATAGCATCTTTCTGCTTGGTCATCGCTTCGCTACGCGCTTTTCTCTCGTCTTCAGTTAAAGGAAACTGGTCCACATGCACTGGAGTTACTGGATTTAACAACACATATCGACCGGTCTGCATAATCGGCCTTTCAGTTCCAATAGATGAGATCATAGAAAGAATAGAGCCAGTGCTGAAATCCTCAATCAGCGCGTTATCTGCATTTTTCCAAGAAATGGGTTGGAACGACTGACCACGCTCGACGATGATCAACGTTTTGGGTGTTTGTAAATTGTTTAAAAATTCTTCACCATTTTGGACAGATATACCATCAACAGCAAGAATCTTATCTCCAGTTTGCAAAGGAATTTCAATGGTGGACCTTTCTGTGGATGCTTTGAAGGCGTTTTGTGGTTCTGAGACTTCATCGACATAAGGAACGCTCTCTTCAACAACAAGGTCTTTAGAGACATTGTAAGGAATATAAAAGAGATCGCTTAGGCGATTTTTTAAAGATAATGCATGTCTCCAATCGTCAATTTCATCTTTCTCTTTTGATTGAAAACGGACATCTCCCACTTTAAGTCTAGGAATGCTTGTTAAAAAGACTTGGCCCTCTCTTTGAACAGTAAGAAGGGCCTGTGGAGAATTGATGACAGAGCTGAGTTGAGGAAGTGAAAAGATCAATTGTCCATTTACCCATGCAATACGATCGCCTGCTTTAATTCCGCTTTCTGCCATTGGGGCGCCAGAGCGAATAGGGAAATCGCCTCCCTTATAGTTAGGATCGTAAACCAAATATTGTGCTGGAGCGAGCACGCCAACAGTCATGGAAAGACGGTCGAACCCTTTTAAATCGTGTTTCGGATCAACTTGCAACTGAAGATTTTTCTTTGCTTGATCATAATAATTAATTTGTTCGAACTGCATAGCAAACGGATGATCATCCATGATCGAGCTTAAAACTAAATCTTGAAACCCATTGAAAGTACGGCCATTCATAGTTTCAATCCTATCACCTGCTCGCAAGCCCTCTTTTGCTAAAGGAGAGCCTGGATCGACCCAGCCTAAAATAGAAGTATGTTTGGCAAACGGCTCGTCTCTTCCTCCGAATGTCCAAATAATGGTAAACGCGAACAAAGCAAAAACAATATTAACCAAAGGCCCCATAATAGCGACCTTTATCCTTGCCAAAGGCTTCTTACCATAAAATCCATCTGGTATCTGATGTGGCTCGAGACGCCCTTTTTTCTCCATCCCAGCAATCCGCACATAACCGCCAAACGGCAGCCAACAGACTTGCCATTTCACGCCGTCTCGTTTCCAAGAAGCAATGACAGGGCCAAACCCTATAGAAAAAACTTCGACATTCATTCCGGCCCTGCGAGCCATAAAGTAATGTCCCCATTCATGGATCAGGACCAAAAAACCAAGTCCCAAGACAGAGAGAATAATATAGAAAATATTGTCAAACATGAACCTGTCTCACTATTAAATACACAATTCGAGTGCTGTTAATAAACTCCGTACCTATCGAGAACAAATGGAAAGAAAATTGGCAAAAAATCTCAAAATGACGATGAAACCCGAATCTATTAACAGTCTCTTAGACTTTTGCATGTCCAGAGAAAAAAATCCAGTCGAGATTTATCCTGGCGGACCTAAATACAATGCTTGAAACAAAACTACATCAGCACAGAATAAAAGGAGGTACAAGAACCTATCCCAGTAAAATTTTTAACTTGGCTTAGCTGTGCAACCTATCGCTTTAGCTCTTTCTAGCCTTTTTTTCACAAGGGAACGAAAGAGAGAAGCGATGAAAACAATTCCAATTAAGACAACCACAAGTCCGCTTGTCGATAGTGGTATTTGGTGGACACTCAAAAAATGGCGCGCCAAAGCAACCGCAAAAAATCCACAGACAACACCGATCCCAACAGCAAGTGCGATCATTCGTTTTAAATGATGCGTCCAAAGCCTAGCCGTTACCGGCAATCCAATCAAAAATGCTAATACCAGCAACACTCCTGTACATCTAAATGCTCCGATACATGCAGCTGACACCATCACCATAAGCAACATGTGGGTCCCAAAATTAGAGATCCCCATAGTTTTTGCAAAACCAGGATCAAAACTACTAGCTGTAAATTCTTTGAATAGAGCACCAAAAATTATAATCTCTCCCAAGGCGATCCACATTAAAAGTGTTAAATCATCTACATGTATAGCATCAATATTCCCCATCACAGCTTCTGTTCCCAAATGGGCATTGCGTGTATATACTGTGATAAGGACAATGCCAAGAGCGAACAATGTCGTAAAAACTAAACCGATACTTGCATCTTCTTGCAAATGAAACCACCTCTGAAAGACAAAAGTAAGAAATGTCGTTAAAATTCCTGAGAGAAAGGATGCTGTCATCAAACCAGGAAGAGTCAAAATAGAAGCTTGTTCTCCGATAGGAACTGCGTCTCCAAAGGGAATTAAAAAAATGAATGCGAGTACAATGCCAAGGAGAATGGTGTGAGAAAGGGCGTTTGCTAACATCGCCATTTTTCTTAAGATCAAAAAAGTCCCTAACAGCGCGCAACAAAAAGAAGTCAGGACAAGCGCGAGCCATTGCACCTCGTCGGAGGCTAACGCTGATAAAGGAAGATCTCCTGTTATAAAAAGCCAGAATCTTTGTAAAAACAACGCACAAAATCCACCAAAAGATTGGTCCCAGTAAGGATTGATCGTTGCAATTATCACGGCTCCTCCTGAGGAATGGGTTGCATATGAGGATCTTGTTTAGGATTTTTTAGGAGTTCTGAAAGTTCTTTTTCAAGATCAGGGGTCAAAATATGCTCCATTTCCTCAGCACTACTGTGAACTTTTTCTCTGCCCTGCCCAAGATAATCAACAAGATACACTTCCCATAAACGATGCAGACGAATAATTTTTTGTGCTTCTTTCCACCCCTCTTCAGAGAGCATATACCCAGATGTCCGTTTATCCAACCATCCACGCATCATCATGTCAAACAGCATCCAATACAACGCCCAAGTTGAAATCCCTAGGGCTGTTTGGATCTGAGAAAAGCTAGAGATTTTTTCTTTTCCCTGCTTCCATAAAAATTTCAGACAATTTTCTTTTAATCTCTGAAAGCGAAATTTGGCAATGCGCATCATACGCCAGAAAATCCCTCTCTCAGGAGCAAAGAATATGGCAAATAGGCAGAGCGTCGTCCCAATCAATAATATCACAGGACCTGTTGGCAAACTCCAACGAACACCGCCGCCATCTATTGAAAACAACTGAGGGATCATAACTGAGAGATAATTGCCTGCAAAACCACAAATGAGTCCAATACCTCCGGCGATTAAAAATATCCTACTTAAACGATGCGTGCATTGTCGTGCAGTTACCGCTGGAGCAATCAACATCCCTGACATAAGAACGACCCCAACGCTTCGAATTCCAATGACTATGGCCATGGCCAATAGCAGAAATGTGGCAATATCTACAGTGTTGTACGGCACACCTATGCTTTGAGCAAAACTACGATCAAAATGCACCACTTTGATTGCAGGATATAACAAAAGGACCACTGCTACAGAAACTGCAAACAATACTGCATAGATCCATACGTGGGTGTCTGTCATTGTTGCTGCTTGCCCAAAAAGAAAAACTTGGATTTGGCGATACCACATGGCATGGGTGAATTGCACTCTGCTTACAAGAAGAACGCCTATTCCAAAAAACAAAGAGAGTACCAAACAAAGAGCTGTATCGCTTTGCATGCGCAACTTAATCTCTAAGGCATGGATAGCCCATAGGCCAAGCAGGCAAAATACAAACGCTCCAATCAAAATAGCCCATGGCACCCACTCTTCAGCAAAAGGAAAGAGTGAAGAACAAATCACTACGCTTAAGACTACACCTGGATATGCTGCATGGGAAAGAGCTTCCCCTAGCAATGAACGCCGTTGTATAAAAACCAACACCCCAATAACACCACTTGTCAAGCACATCAGCATACTGCCCCAAGTCGCTGAACGGAGAATCGGGTCCAAGAAAAAATCTTGAATTGAGAAAGTCATCTTTGAATACCCAAAGACTTATTGCTCTTTAATTTTAGTGCTTCATCCAAAATAGCAAGGCTTTGACCATAAGCGCGACGGATATTTTCTAAAGTAAAAGTCGTTGTCACTTCCCCTGCTGCGATCAAACAGGTATTTAAAATAATCAGCCAATCAAAATACCGTTCAACGGTATTGAGATCATGATGGACAATGAGCAATGTTTTACCTTGCAACTTTAATTGGTCTAAAAGTGCTATTATTGCTTTTTCCGTAGCAGCATCTACGCCTGCGAAAGGCTCATCCATTAGAAAAATATCAGCATCTTGCACAAGCGCCCTGGCCAAAAAAACCCGTTGTTGTTGCCCCCCAGACAGTTGACTTATTTGTCGATCTGCAAATGCGAGCATACCCATCTGCTCTAAAGCAAGTTTTGCAGCTTCACGATCTTGCTTTTTGGGACGACGAAACCAACCCAACCGTCCATAACATCCCATCAGCACAATATCAAAAACAGTGGCAGGGAATTCCCAATCAACTGAAGAGCGTTGAGGAACAAATGCAATTTTATTGCGATATTTATTGAGCGATTTGCCAAAGAATTTCACTTTTCCAGACAGTGGCTTTGCTAGACCGAGTGCCGCTTTTAAAAGAGTACTTTTGCCTGCCCCGTTGGGGCCTATAATTCCAACCATTTTTCCTTGGGGAATACTCAATTGCACATCCCAAAGGACAGGACGAACGTCATAATTGACAGAGAGTTGATCGATCTCTATAGCAGGAATATCATTCATACTTTAACCATTCTCTCCGCATCATTTCTGCATCATATACCAACATCTTCTCATAGCTTTCTGCGCCAGATTCTGGAAGTCCCATGGCATCTCCATAGAGAACACCGCTAGCTATATTCACTTCAATCCCTTTTTGTTTGCACACATGAACAATTTTTTTCAGAGAATCTTTGCTCACATTTGATTCTGGAAAAACAACATGAATATCATATGCCTTCAGATGATTGATAATTTTCTGAACATCATGGGCGCCGAGTTGTCCTTCAGGAGCAAGTCCTTCAGGAGCATCAAATCTCTTTTTCCACGTATCATCCAAAATTTCTTGTGGTAATGCAAGATATCTACGGGTGAAATAGTTAAATGCATCATGACTTGTTACCAAATACCGCAAACGTTCAGGGACCTGCTGCAGCCGTTCATTGAGTTTTCCATCCAACTCTAATAAATCCCGTCTTAACTTTTCTGCATTTGCAGTATATATCGCAGCTCCTTCCGGGTCCATTTGAATCAATGAAGTTGAAATAGGCTCAATAATGAATGACCAAAGCAAGACGTCCATCCAAATATGTGGGTCCAGCTGCCCGTCTACACGCAATATCTTTTCTGGATAGTGTTTAAGAATATAGTCTCCAACTGCAACAGATAAAGCGTGGTGTTCAAGTTGATAACGCACGCTTGCTCCGTGTTCTAGTCCAAGTCCATTTGAAAACACTATCTGTGCCCTAGAAAATTTTTCACCATCACCCTTCACTAGTTCATAACTATGAGGATCAATTTCTCCAGAAATTAAAGAAATATGATCTATCCGCTCTCCACCTATACTTCCTACGATATCGTCGATCATAGAAATTGTGGATAGGACTTTAATTTTTCCATTCTCTTGCATCCAATCTTGTAGGGCAGATGGAACTTGAAGGGAACGCGGAGATTTAGAGCATCCTAATAACAATGAGCAAAAGAGCACTATCAGTGAGACGCCATAAATATATTTTTTCACACCATTTCTCATAACCCTCAAAAAAAACTGAACTTTTTTAGAAAGATTGCTAAGAGACTGTTAACGGATTCAGATTCTGTCGATTTTTTGGACTTTTTGAGCAATTTTTCTTTTGGTTTGTTGGGGGGTTATATCAACTTTCGTATATTACCCCCAACAAACCAAAAGAAAATTTGCCAAAAATTCTCAAAAAAGCGACAGAATCTGAATCCGTTAACAGTCTCTAAAAGGCCTATTATGAAACCTAGATGAATAATATTGAACTCTGATTAAGAGCTTGAGTGTGAATTTTTTAATTTTGACGAACAAACCTACCTCACTAAAATCGATGATGAATTTAGTGAGATGGGATCACATTGCATTTACCTATTTTTTCTAGCAATTATTTGTAGCCAATTTTCAATCTTAACAAAAACACACACCTAAAAAAATAATCAAAAAAATTTCAAACTTCGAATAAATCGACATTTTTAGAAGCACTCTTTAACAATATTAAACTACAAAAACAATTAGCTGTTGCCACAAAATACAAAGATGAATAAAATCAGCAAATTACGTAATCTCTTCATTGCTATGAGAAGAGCAAGCATGTTAAAGAGTCTATCTAATCAGAAAATATTTTACAAAACTAGTTGCAAACAATTGACTAATTAGATAAATCCAATCCTTTTGCATGAAATTAAATCGATTCGAGAAGGAAGCAAGTATTGAAACCTTCTTTATTCGGTTGTTAGAAACGAAAGAGACTATTTGTGAATTTTCTTATTGAGGGGGGCAGATATCTTTTTCGATTAGATCGATTATTTTATCCTCATTTGACTTCACACAGTCATGTGTAGTTAGAATAAACGTTCTAATCGAAAAACAAACTGCCTGCAAATTAAAAAATTCACACTCAGGCTCTAAACCACTACTTATATAAAGTTTTTATTTGTCAAAATTTAAAGATTGTCGTAAATTTAAAGAAATTGTCTTAACAAAGGAAAAAATATGAGCAATAACGAAACTCTTGAAAGCAAAACAAAAAATTTCAAAGAGATCGAAGATACTATTTCACGTGCTATCCGGAAAGTAGGCGGAAAAAAAGAGAACGACCTTTGCCGTTATCTTCCAATGAGCTCCGGCGGATACATGCACCACTTCACTTTGAAAAAAATGAAAAGCAAACAACCTCAAGAGCTTAGCGTTTTAATTGAAAAATACATCATCAATAACGAAAAGCCTGGCACAGTTGCTCCAAAGCAAAGAGCAGCTCGCGGTTCTAGAAAAAGACGCGACCAACTGACATTTTCTCGCATCCAACTAGAAAGAATGCTAAATATTGCTCGTCTTGCTGGCGACAAAGAAATGATTTCTGTCCTCAGCCCTAAAAAATCTCTTGCTACTTGCAAAAGGGAGCTTATCGCTTCTATCCGTCATGGCCGCGTCGATAATGAACTTTGGAATGGCTATGTTGAATCAATCAATGCGCTCGCTAACGGCATAGCGATGCAAGAAAATGCATCATTAATCAAGTAATTTTTTCTATGCTGCATCCAATCTGATATCTAAATATTTCATATCAGATCGGAGCAGCATTTATTACTTGAGTGATTAAAAAAGGGCCATTTCGGCCCTTTTTTACTTGATACTTAACTATAATCAACTATAATGGTCTGTTCTGGAATAAATAGTGACTTCGAATAAATTGTGTTTTCTTAATAGTTTTTTTGCACAAGTTATTTTAAGACACTTATTTTGATGACGGCTTTTAGTAAATTTTTCTTTTTTTAAACTTTGGATTCTTGTCTAGAGGAAATATAACATGTCGCAAACTACAGCAAAACCTGAATTTGGCAGATGGCGGTCATTCTTTTGGCCAGTCCATGCCTTTGAGCTCAAAAAGCTCCTCCCGATGTTCTTTTTGTTCTTTTTCATCAACTTTAACTATACGATCTTAAGAGATACCAAGGACTCTTTGATTGTGACAGCACCAGGATCTGGAGCTGAAGCGATTCCGTTCTTGAAGGTCTGGGGTGTTCTTCCCTTTGCCGTCCTTTTTATGATCATATACGCGAAGCTCAGCAATAGCATGAGCAAGCAAAAATTGTTCCATACAACAATTACAGCATTTATCGCCTTCTTTGCAATTTTCGCGCTTGTCCTATACCCAAACCGCGACTTCTTGCACCCAACAGCTGCCGCTGATAGCCTTCAACAGTTCCTCCCTCAAGGGATGAGCGGTCTTGTTGCACTCTTCAGAAACTGGACTTATGCCCTTTTCTATATTATGTCTGAGCTCTGGGGCAGCGTTGCTATTTCCTTGCTGTTTTGGGGATTTGCAAATGATATCACCCGTGTTTCCGAGTCAAAACGTTTCTATGCTATGTTTGGCCTCGGCGCAAACGTTGCAATGCTCTTTTCAGGGCCAGCGATCATCTACTTCTCCGATATCCGCAGCAAGCTTCCAGCTGGCGCCGATGCTTGGGGAGTCTCTTTAAACTACATGCTCAGCATGGTCGTACTCTCTGGCGTGATCATCATGGGGATCTATTACTGGATCAACAAAAATGTTTTAACTGACCCTCGTTTCTATGATGCGACCGAGGTTAAAAAATCTAAGAAAGAAAAGCCGAAGATGTCTCTTTCAGAAAGCTTTAAGTACTTGGCGCGTTCTAAATACATCGGTTGCTTGGCAATCCTCGTAATCGGTTATGGTATCGCGATCAACCTCGTCGAAGTTACCTGGAAAAGCCAGTTGAAACTTCAATATCCTAATCCAAATGACTACAGCACCTTCATGGGTTACTTCTCTACGATTACTGGAGCAGCAACTATTTTCATGATGTTGTTTGTCGGTGGTAACGTTATCCGCCGCTTTGGATGGGGCGTAGGCGCTTTGATTACTCCAGTAGTCTTATTGATTACAGGCGTAGGATTCTTCACTTTCGTCATTTTCCGCGACTATCTTGCGAGCTTCATCGCTATGATTGGAACAACACCTCTCTTACTTGCGGTCATATTTGGTACTGCTCAAAACATCATGAGCAAGTCTGCTAAATACTCACTCTTTGATCCAACAAAAGAGATGGCGTATATTCCGCTTGATCAAGAATCGAAAGTTAAAGGTAAAGCTGCTATCGACGTCGTGGGAGCACGTCTCGGTAAGTCTGGCGGTTCTTTGATCCAACAGGGTCTGATTGTCGCTCTTGGATCTCTTGCTGCAATTACGCCTTATATAGCTGTGATCCTATTTGGAATCATTTTTGCATGGATTTATGCAGCACGTTCTTTGAACAAGCAATTCACAAGTCTCAATGCCGAGAAAGAATTGCAAGCAAAAGAAGCGGCGGCTTCTGCAGAAACAGCGCAAAAATCAGCCGCAACGCAACAAGTGACAACATAACTTTGTTAGCAAGCAGTTGAAAGCCTTGAGGCCTCTTTGGCGGGAACGTCAAAGAGGCCTTTTCATTTAGAAATAGATAGATGATTGATCCAGCTTTTTTTTACACAGAGTAAGAAAGGGCACGGAGATAAGAATTTTTTACGAGAGTAAAAAATGAAACTTAAGACATGCGATATTAGACTTCTTTCGAAACTAAAATTGAGCATGCTCGTTTGTCAAGCATACGACTAATGTCAGCCATGATGAGCTCAATAACAGATATTAACGCAAAGACGCCAGGACGCAAAGAAGCGGGGAAAAATGATTTATTAAGATCTTTGTGTCTTCGCGTCTTTGCGTTAAATCTATATAACCGCTGAGTGACAAAAGAAGACTATTGAAGCATAAAAGCAATGGTCTGATTTTTTAATCTCGTAAAAAATTCTTATCTCTATGTCTCATCTTTCTCTGTGTAAAAACAGAACTACCTTCATAAGACTCTCACAAAAGAACTAATAGCGGATTTTTACTACGAGCACTTTAAGTAATGACAGAGATATGCTTGCGGTAAAAGGAAACGCACCTGTTCTTCTGTAATCTCATGCACAACTGAGTCGTTGCACTGCCACCAGCGCCCATCAGGTGTTTTGTTATAGGAAACATAATGTCCCCCATGCAATTCAGCGCCAAAGTGAACTATAAAGGCATCAAGCAAGTATTCAGAAGTTTGATTGGATCGAACATATTCAGCTGGCAACGCAAATCTTAAAGGTATTGGCAAGTTGTCCCCGACTTTATGCGTCGCTCCATTGCTTGAACTAAAACGACTAAACTGCATGATCATCTCATTAGGAAGGTTTGTGAAATATGTTTTCTCTTCACCAACTCCGGTCGTATTGGAAAAATGGGAGTTGAGAAGCTGATAAAAATTTTTACCTTGGCAATTCGCTAAATTAATGGGAAGCAAACACTGGCGTAAAGGACGGACATTGCCATTAAGGTGGGTCTCCATATTTTGGAATAAACGAATATGACTAGGCGCTCTATTGATGATCAAATGCAATGCTTCTGATGCATCTTGCTGTGATCCATCATTGCGAAGAGTATTAGAAAGTGTAGAAAGAAGCGTCCTAACACTCTGGCTATTGGCGGATCCTAAATTTCTCTGAGCGCATTGATCTAATCCATAATCACGAACGAAGTCCTTAACACCCTGCATCTCTTGAGGGAGATTACTGACAGCATCGCGCAAACTCGGAACATGCACCATCCATTGCATTATTGAATTAACCCAACAGTTATTTCCTGCGTTGATAAGTCCCACAGGCTGCCCTGGAACATACAGTGCTGATTGTGTTGAGGGTATTGGTCTAGGCACAGACTTTTCTTCCCCGACATCCACAGAAAGAGTTCCAATAGTAGCAAAAACCAACGCGATTCCCACTGCTGCTGCAGCGTAAGTGACATTGAATGCTAGCAAGACAGCTCCACCCACGATCAGAGCAATTCCCACTCCTTGCAAAATTCTTCCGACAATCACGTACAGATGGACTTTTTCTGTTGTCCCAGTCAATTTATCAACAATAGGTTTAGGTAAGTCTATGTTGGAAAAAATATTTGGAATGTTGTTTATTGAATTTATCTTTACCATAATAGCAAGATATTATTCTTTTTTTAGAATATTGACAAACATTCAAATATTTATGTTACATAACGGTTTGTAACCATGAAAATCAAATTAACGGCATAGGTTCTTGAAGACATTCCTATTTTTCTGTAAATTGATCGATCAACTATAGAGAGCCTAATGTCTACATACGACCGTCGGTTTATCCGCAATTTCTCCATAATCGCTCACATTGACCATGGTAAGTCGACTATTGCTGACCGCCTGCTTGAGCTGACCCACACAATCGCTTCACGCGACATGCAAGAACAGGTCCTTGATGCTATGGACTTAGAACGGGAGAGAGGGATTACAATCAAAGCCCACCCCGTAACAATGACATACATTGCAGAGGATGGCAACACCTACCAGATCAATTTTATCGATACTCCGGGTCACGTTGACTTTACCTACGAAGTCTCTAGATCTCTTGCTGCTTGTGAGGGGGCACTTCTCGTTATCGACGCGGTCCAGGGCGTCCAAGCGCAGAGCTTGGCAAACGTACACTTGGCTATTGAGCGCAATCTGGAAATCGTTCCAGTGATCAATAAAATTGACCTCCCTTCTGCAGATGTCGACAATGTAAAACAGCAAATCGAAGACGTTATAGGCCTCGATGCAAGCAACGCAGTACTATGCTCAGCTAAAACTGGTGTTGGAATTAAAGAGATCCTGGAGAGGATTCTAATCGATGTACCATGTCCCAAGGAACCTGAAGATAATACATTGCGCGCACTCGTATTCGACTCCCATTATGACAACTATCGCGGTGTCATGGTCTATGTCCGCGTCATGAGCGGGGAAATTACGAAACGCACTCATATTAAAATGCTCGCTACCGACAAAGAATTTGAAGTGTTAGAAGTCGGAATCTTCTGTCCAACTGAACGGCCTGTCGAAGTTCTTCGTCCAGGAGAAGTGGGATATGTGATCGCAAACATCAAAAAAACTTCTGATGTGAAAATCGGTGATACCATTACAACCGTCAGAGCACCAGCTTTAGAGCCGCTTCCTGGATTTCGTCTTATTTCCCCTGTAGTTTATGCAGGGATCTACCCCGTTGATTCTTCTGATTTTGAAACAGTCCGTGATGCTCTTGTAAAACTCCAACTCAATGACTCTGCCCTCCATGTCGAACAAGAAAGCAGCATGGCCCTTGGATTTGGTTTTCGTTGTGGCTTCTTAGGCCTCTTACATTTGGAGATCGTCTTTGAGCGTCTTCAGAGAGAATGGGGACTAGATATTATTACGACTGCTCCAAGTGTGATTTATAAGTTTACACTTTCCGATGGTAAAGAGATCAACATTGACAACGTCGCCCATTTTCCTGACGTGACCAAAATTGAATTCATTGAAGAACCATGGGTCAAGTGCCATATTATGGCCCCTTCAGATTATCTCGGTGTGATTATGAGCCTTGGAATGGACAAGCGCGGCATTCTAGATAAAACAGAAACATTAGATAGCAAACGTCTTATATTAACATATCGATTTCCCCTCAATGAGATCATCACAGATTTTAACGACAAGTTAAAATCAGCCACTCGCGGCTATGGTTCTTTCGATTACGAGTTCCATAACTATGAAAGAAGCGACATTGTCAAATTAGAGATCCGCGTCAACGAAGAACCTGTCGATGCTTTCTCATGCCTAGTCCACCGCTCCAAAGCAGAAGGCCGTGGAAGAGCAATCTGCCAAAAGCTTGTAGAAGTCATTCCAATGCAGCAGTTTAAGGTTCCTGTCCAAGCTGCTATTGGGGGAAAGATAGTCGCGCGAGAAACAATCCGAGCTATCACCAAAAACGTCACAGCAAAGTGCTATGGCGGCGATATCACGCGTAAACGCAAGCTCTGGGAAAAGCAGAAAGAGGGTAAAAAGCGAATGAAAGAAATTGGCAAAGTCAACATCCCTCAATCAGCGTTCATGGAAGTCCTAAAAGCTAGTGAATCTTAGGGATAGGCTCTTAAAGGGTATCTACACAGTAAAGGTTCGTCGCTTTTCTTTAGGATTTTTGGCTTAAATTTGTAGGCATTCTCTTGAGCTCTTGCAGAGCATTCCATTATAAAAAAAATTTCTATACAACTTCAAAATTAACTACTTTAATTTAATTACATTTTTTATTATAATATTATTATAAAACAAACTAACAAAAAGTTATTAAAATGGCTATAAACGACTCCCCATTCAGAGTATTAAAAAATATACAGATTAGTTTTAATGAATTAAACGTTCTAAATCAAACCGACCTATCTTCTTTAACTCCTAATCAATTAAAAACTAAAACAATATTTTTAGAGGCCACCAAAAATTGGTTTCAAAATATTGAAAATAGTATTGACGAGCGTGCATCAATACCTGATTTAGATCAAACAACAATAACAGAAATTGCAGATGCTCGAAGCGAATTGGCAATCGCAAAAGGAATATTATCTCGTGTTTCTAACGCCTATATCAATTGGCAAGTAACAGCTTGTGAGGAGATTCTTCAAGAAGTCGTTCATATAGATAATACAGGCTATAAAGAGAGTCGAATAATAAGCTTAAAGGACCGAGTCGATTCACTCCAAAAAAGTGTACTTTGGAGCCCCGCTTACCAAGATCGTTTTAATGCAATTTCAACAAGGCTTTTCTCAGAATTACAATCGATAGGCAATGCACGTGATGAGCAAAGAAAGCTCTCAGAAGAACTCCAGCAATTACAAAACACAATTTCTCATTGTGAAAAGGTTGAGGAGCTCAACCTAATTCCATTTTCTAATGAGCTGCGCACATTTTTATGCACCAAACTACAACATCTTTTTTGTCCTGATATGCAACTGTTGCCTGATAGCATTTTTGATGGCACATTTTCTGTTTGGCAAATAAGCCAAGCGCTAGAATTTGTCAAAACAGGGTCATTTAAAATCACTAAAGACGGAGAATATAACTTTCTTAATATTATCGCTAAAGACTCTGCAGATCTTATCTTCTTTAAATTTCTCTCAGAAAAATGTTTGCTGACTACGCGAGCAGTTAGTAAACAATGGAAAACATTCAGTGATGATATAATAAAAAAAATCACTAAATTAAAGCTTACCCCAATTGAACTATTTACAAATCCCAATTTTCTACCATCTATCAATTTAAACGAAATGTTTAGTGCTCAATCTCTTCCCCAAGCATGTATTGTCAAAACACATAAAAATTGTATATTTGCCGTGGGGCAAAGTCGTAAAAATTTAGAAATTTGGGAAAAAAACACCACCAACCAATGGTCACAAACTAGTCAAGTTATTCTAGAGGATACAATTTCTCATCTAGATGTCAGTAATTCGCATCTTGTCATTGGAACAGCTGAAGGAACAGCGCATATTTACTCCATTCAAGGAAATTCTCTTACCTTGAAAGACACTGTTCTTATTACAAAACCTTCAGAAAATACCCCATCCCACTTCCCAATTTTCTTTGGATCTAATCAGATTGTATATCCTAAGGATCCTGCGGACTTTCAAAAGGGGCTAATAATTTACAATTTTGAATCTAAGGGGTGCCGTCCTTGCACACTTAATGGACCTGAGGTGCAACCTACATTAATAAAACAATGTGGATCAGGGTTGGCTTTCCTTTGTAGAACAACTGGTGCAGTACATATCTTTGCACCACAAATAGCTCATATAAATTCACAAGAAAACGCTTTAGTGTTGTCTCAAACAAAAGTAGTCGAATATTCAACAACCCAAAATCACAAAAGAGTTCAAATCCAGGATTTTGAAATTCTGGAAAATTCGATTATTTTTTCTCTTCCGAACGGAACTCTTATTGTTAGATCAATGAACTCTGATAAAAAGCGCATGCACATTTTAGAATTAAAAACATGCTCCGTCAAAATTCAGACCCTCTTCAATAAACTCATCACACACGATGAAACAATCACCTTATATGACATGGGGAAACCTGGCATTGAGATTCCTTTTACCTTAAAGGAATTCAAACAAATCCCAATGTTTGAAGTTGCAGAATTATTCCTTTCAGATTCTAATCAAGCTATGATGCGCTTTAAAGATCTTCCTATAGCCGTCCATAATTGCGTATTCGGAAGTCTTTATGAAATCCTGAATAATGAAAAAAAATTATTTAATCCATCTTCTTTAACTTGTGGCGAAGATGCATTTTATGGACGTAATCAAGAAAAAGCAACAAATGCAGAAAGAAGTAAAGCGATATCTAACGTCGCACAACAGCTGAAAAAGTAGTTCAATGCCGATATAAAAACTTGCTCTCATTTCTGAAGCAGAGCAAGTTTTATTCTCTTATATTGAATAGCTCCCTGAGGTTGCTTTGCCGCCTGTACCAGCCCAGTCTGTGTGAAAGAACTGGCCGCGTGGTTTGTCCGTCCTTTCGTAAGTATGCGCTCCAAAATAATCTCTCTGAGCTTGCAAAAGGTTTGCAGGCAATCTCTCCGTACGGAACCCATCAAAGAATGTCAAGGCTGTACTGAAGCAAGGCACAGGTATTCCGCTTTGGAGAGCAAGGGATACCACACGCCTCCATCCTGGCAAAGCTTTAGTGATCGCGTTTTTGAAAAAATTGTCGAATAATAGATTGCTTAGCTTAGGATCTTTTCCAAATGCTGTCGAAATATCGTTAAGGAACCTGCTGCGGATAATACAGCCTTCGCGCCACATGAGCGCAATGTCGCCATAATTAAGGGACCAATGCATTTCATTTGCTGCCGCCCTCATCAACATAAAACCTTGCGCATAACTGATGATCTTAGAAGCATAGAGTGCATCTTGAAGATCAGAAATTAATTGGTTGCGGTCACCTTTAAAAGGTAGCACCTGCTCAGGAAAAGCTTTGGATGCTTTGATCCGTTCATCTTTTATAGCAGATAGACAACGCGCAAATACAGCTTCGCCGATCAGCGTTACTGGAATACCAAGGTCGAGTGCACTAATCCCTGTCCACTTCCCTGTCCCTTTTTGTCCTGCAACGTCGAGGATTTTGTCGATGAGAAGAGATCCATCGGTATCACGCTTTGTAAAAATTTCTGCAGTGATCTGGATAAGATAACTATGCAGTGGGCCATCGTTCCATTTTTTGAAGATACTATGCATGTCTTCAGGAGATGCATGGAGCAAATCTTTGAGCACTTGATAAGATTCACAAATGATCTGCATGTCACCATATTCTATGCCATTATGGACCATTTTCACATAGTGCCCTGATCCCCCTTCCCCTACCCAATCACAGCATGGACGGCCATCATCTGCTTTAGCAGCAATCGCCTGAAAAATAGGTTTTATGATCGGCCATGCAGCTGGATTTCCTCCCGGCATAATCGATGGCCCATGACGAGCTCCTTCTTCCCCTCCTGATACACCAGCACCAATGAAGAGGATACCCTTTTCAGCAAGAGCCTTGACCCGCCGTTCGCTATCAGGATAGTGGCTATTGCCGCCATCAATGATCACGTCCCCTTTTTCAAGGAATGGTAGGCATTCTTCGATAAGCTCATCGACAGCTTCTCCTGCTTTAACCATCATCATGATTTTACGTGGGCGTTTTAAGGCTGCAAAAAATTCTTTGAGGGAATGCGCGCCAATCACTTTGGTGTTTTGTGCAGGCCCTGCAAGAAATTGGTCCACTTTGGCAACAGTGCGATTGAACACAGCGACGGTAAAACCATGGTCGTTCATATTTAAAACTAAATTTTGTCCCATTACGGCAAGACCAATAAGGCCTATGTCTGCTTGTGTTCCCATGAATCCTCCTTGTAGCAAAGTCTATAAACGCGTTAAAATTTCTAAGGTTTAATAGACCTCTTTCGAAATTAAGGTCCTGACGATTATCGGGTTCTTCTGAGCCGATTTTCGATTCAAATTGCAGGGATAATATCGACAAAAGTATATTATCTCTGCAATTTGAATCGAAAATCGGCCAAAAAAATCCCGAAAATCGACGAACCCTTAGTTTCTAAAGAGGTCTCATGTCCTCGTAGCTCAGTGGATAGAGCGGTCGCCTCCTAAGCGGCAGGTCGCGCGTTCAATTCGCGCCGAGGACGTATTTTGAACCTATTTCAATAAAAAGTTTCAGACGATTCTCGATCCAATTTTAGTGGGTAATATCGACTTATGTATATTACCCACTAAAATTGGATCGAAAATCGGCCAAAACAATCCCGAAAATCGACGAAAATTTTTATCGAGATAGGTTCTTATGATTTTAAATATTTTTCAATTCCTTCAGCAATTCCCTTCGCTAACATATCGATATATTCTTTATCTTTTAACAGTTCTCTCTCGTCGGGATTGGTGACAAACCCGCCTTCTATCAATACGGCAGGCATTTGTGTTTCCCTAATCACATGAAAGTTACCTCTACGGACACCACGCGAGGAGGCCGCTGTGTTATCGATCATTGTCGGAAGGATACAGCTCGCCAAACGCTTCGAGGCCCATGCGCGCGAACGGTCTTTCGAGTCGTGATAATAAATTTCAATGCCTTTTGCTTCGGAATTAGAAGAAGCGTTGTAATGAATGCTGACAAAAATTGCAGCCTGAGAACGGTTGGCAATTGAGACTCTCTTTGGAAGAGAAACATAATTGTCTTTCCATCTTGTGAGAATCACGCGATATCCGCGATCTTCTAAATATCTTTTCACCAAAAGGACAGTCGAAAGGCACAGCCTCTTTTCTTTAAAAGTCTTCACTTTGGCACCTTCATCAACACCGCCGTGTCCTGCATCCAAGATGACCGTTGGTTCAACAATATTTTGGTTAGATGGTGGTCCTGAAAAGTCTATTTGAGAGTTTTCACAAAATGCTAAAAACGTAGCGCAGACAAAGGCCACTAAGAGTAAAAATGCTCTCATGTATTCTTCTCCCGATACTGCTGCATTTTTTCGAGCGCCTCCAACGCAACCTTCCGGTCATCGAAATCGATGGTTTTATGTGCAAAGATCTGATACATCTCATGCCCTTTTCCGGCAATAAGTACAATATCTTCAGGATGTGCCATGTTCAATGCATTGACAATTGCCTCTTTGCGATCGATGTATATGTGCGGGCGGAAATGGGCGCTAAAACCCGTTAAAACTTCGTGCAGTATTGCCTCAGGGTCTTCATTGCGCGGATTATCGGATGTAACGATCGTCTCATCTGAAAATTTTTCTGATACAGCTGCCATTTTACAGCGTTTTGATGGATCTCGGTCTCCTCCGCATCCAAATACTGTGATCAATTTCCCTCGAACTATTTCTCGCAATGTGATGAGCACATTTTTGAGAGCATCATCAGTATGGGCATAATCAACATAGATCTGGTAACCATATGGATTTTCTACACGTTCTAATCGACCGCGGACAGCACGAAATGCCTGCATTGCAGAACATATCGCAGGTAAAGAAAAACCGCGGGCTAGACCAACGCCGATAGCTGCTAAACAATTATATAGATTAAAACGACCAATCAAATTGATTTGAAGCTTGTGCTTTTCCTCTCGATATGTGAGTAGGCATTCGATCCCTTTTTCAGAAAGGACAACATCATGAGCCATCAAGTCAGAGGCCTGATCGACTCCGTAAGTGATAATGGATGCTTTGCAGCCTTGCAGCATCCATTCATACCAAGGGCTATCATGGTTCACTACAGCGATTTTGGACTGTTTGAAAAGTTGAGCTTTGGCAGTTGCATACTGCTCCATAGACTTGTGGTAATCGAGATGGTCATGTGTCAGATTTGAAAATACGCCCACATCAAACTGGATTCCTTGTACGCGTTTTTGATTCAGGGCATGGGAAGAGACTTCCATGGCAACAGCACGCATTCCATTTGTGCACATCTCGTGAAATAATTTTTGATTAGTGAGAATGTCAGGCGTCGTGTGTGTTGCAGGCAACGATTGTGCCCCAACAATCCATTCGACAGTGCCGATCAAGCCACAAGGTGTCCCTAAGAAATCAAAGAGGTGCTTGATGAGATACGTCGTTGTAGTTTTCCCATTAGTCCCAGTTACACCTACTGTAAATAGTTTACTTGCAGGGCATTGATAAAATGCAGCGGCAATCTCAGATTCAATATCTGCTGGACGGGGGTGCAAAATTTGCACTACATCAGAGAGGAGGGGGTCATAAAAATCTGTGACTATTGCGACTGCGCCTGCTGCAATGGCTTCAGGAATAAAATTGGCTGCATTATGAGTAAGCCCCTTCTTTGCGATAAAGAGATTGCCAGGTACAACGCACTTTGAATTGGAACACACTCCTGTAAGGAAGATATCTTTTGCCCCCTTTACAGGAAGATTCGGGAAATGCTGCAGTAGTTTTTTTAATTTCATCTTAAACGCTAATGCTTTCGACTATTCCATTCATCATAAAGTTGACGGAGTTGCTCAGACTCTTTGAGCCAATCCCCCTTAGAGGGATCTCGCCGCGGATCTCCGATAGGATAACCGAAAGGATCATCTGGTTCCACACCTAAATATTGTAGGGCCTTAGTCCCGATTTCGCGAAAGGCAGGTGCAGCACATTGTCCGCCAAGCTGGTTCCTTCCAGCTCCGCGATACTCAGGCTCGTCTATCACGACCATGAGGACAAAGCGGGGGTTGTGCGCTGGAGTAAAGCCTACAAAGGTAGAAATGTGGTCTTTTTTAGAGTATGTACCGTTCACAATCTTTTCCGATGTAGCCGTTTTTCCTGCTTCTGAATACCCAAAGATATCCGCACGTGTCGCGCCGCCCCCAGGCTTGGTGACATATTTCAGTGCTTTGACTACTTCTCGGACGATATCGGCATCAATCAAACGCCTTAACTGCTCTATGCGTTGCGGTTCGGTGTGATCGCGGATAATCTCCTCTGTGCCATCTTTTTTACGTTTAACTATTTTGCGGATGAGAGTCGGTTTAACATCATATCCACCATTTGCCAATATGCCATAGATCCTAAGGATTTGGAAACTATTAGCAAGCAAGTTGTGCCCCATAGCCAACGAAAACGGGGTCGGTTTTGACCATTCCAAAGTGCCATTGGGATGCTTCTTTCCGGGGGTAGGCAATAATCCAATACTCTCTGATGGAAGTTCAATCCCTGTCTTTACTCCAAAACCAAAGATCTCATGCAAACACTTGCGGTACCATTCCGGGCCTAGTGTTTCGACAATCCTTTCAACAAGGCGTCCCATGTAGATGTTTGATGACTTTTGCAACCCAAGGTACATATTGAGAAAGTAATGTAAGCGCGTATCTTTAATTGGCTTGCTGCGGCCAGGAAATTTCCCATTGCTGACAGCAATTTTTTCTTGAGTTGAGAAGATGGGTTTCTTTCCAGCTTTGATCAGTTCGCGGTTGGCAATTAGTGCAATGGCTAGCGTCAAAGGCTTCATCGTCGAGCCTGGCTCAAATGGATCTGTGACAGCTTTGACCTTTGTACTTTCCTTTAGACTCTCATCATTGAAATAATCTGCATAATGAGATGGATCAAAAAACGGATACTGTGCAAGAGCCAGGATCTCCCCGCTTCTTGGCTCCATCATGATCGCCCAGCCCGATTTGGCCTTGGCATTTTCTACAGCTTTTTGGATCTCCTCTTCACAAACTGCCTGAAGATAGTGATTGATCGTCAAATAGACATCGGCACCGCTTTCAGGTTCAGCTAATACTGTTCCTGTGTCCATGGGATGTCTTGGAGAACGCAACATGAGCTTTTTTCCGCTTCTTCCACTAATCAGAGGATGGAAAACCATCTCTAATCCTCCAGTAGGTACTAAAGAGGATTTTTTTCCATCACTTTCTTCTCGAACTGTGTGGAGAACTTGTCCCAACATCTTTCCATAAGGATATGAACGCTTATAATCTTCGATAAAAAAAAGGGCGTTTCTTGCTATTTTGTGCTGCTTAGCAAAACTTTTCCACCATAAGAGTATGGAATCTTTCAGAGAGGGATCGAGCCATGCTGACAATTTTCTGCTGCGGCTTTTTTTGTAGATTTGGTTTTTAAGCTTTTCTTCTCCATCCACATCTAATTTTAAAAATTCTGCCAGTCGCCTCACTACCTGCTCTTTGAATTGTGAGGGTATCGATTCTGGATCTGCGTATAAGTGAAACTGCATTACATCAATGACGAAAGGCTGAACAGATTCCGGATGTCCAGTCTTTATTGAAGTATTAGAATAAAACGCACCTCGTTTTGCAGGTTCTGTCACGACAAACTGATGTTGGGAAGTAGCAATTTTTTTCCATTTATCTCCTTCTGCAATTTGGATCTTAAAAAATTGCATGAGTAAGACACCAAAGAGAAAGAAAACAAAGATCGCTATGATGAAAAGGTTCTTGCGGTGGATTAGATGAGGAGGAAAATTCTTTTTTTTCACGACGCGTTCGCACTATGGCTTTTATAATTAATTTTCACCAGAGATGCAGAGGTCAAAGAGTGAAAAAAGATAGAAAAAATATATTCTTTCTTTACTCGGTGTTCTCAGTGTCTCTTTGGTAATTTCTTATTCTTTATTTACAAGATTAAAAAGAGCCTTGTGCACCTAAAAGAATTTGAGGCCCTTTGTCTTTAGAAACTGCCCTTACAGTACTGTCAGGTGATTGTAGATCTTTCCCTTCGACCAAAGATACAATTTCCTTAGCAAGTGGGTGTTTGAGATGAGAATACTCACTTTTTTGTGCGAGCTTGATCAAGTGCGTGGGGCTTTCAAAAGAATCGATCTCGTAACGAAGGCGGACGTTATTTTCTTTTAATGTATGGATCTCTTCCATTAAGGCGGGGATCCTCATCCTCAATCGCACCACTTGATTCTGCTCATTCAAATACATGTACAGCATCATGCCAAATCCACCAATGCTTAAGAATATACGAATGAGTAGTCCCCGACTCAACATAATCGCTAGGCTCTCTCTGCAAAGCGCAATTTAGCACTGCGCGAACGAGGATTACGGCGGATTTCGGCAAGTGATGGCACCAATGGCTTTTTGGTCACGATTTTTAAAAACCCAGCTGCATCTTCCTTTTGCTTCTTAGAAGGAAATATGGAATAAGCCTTAAAAATATTTTTTACTATTCTATCTTCTAAACGATGAAAACTCATAACACCTATCCTCCCACCGACATTCGTTCTTTTAATTGCGTTCGTTAATCCTTCTGAGAGAGAATCTATCTCTCTATTCACACACATCCTCAAGGCTTGGAACACTAGCGTTGCTGGGTGTAACCTGCCTCGGGTTTTGGACTTTAATTCCTCAAGGATCACATTGGAGAGCTCTTGGGTTGTCCTCAGCGGCTTTTTCCTTCGCGCTGCAACTATTGCTTTTGCGGCTCTGCGCCAACGTGGCTCCTCGCCATATTCACGAATAATTTCTGCCAACTGTTCTTCCGACCATGTATTGACGATCACTTCTGCCGTCAATTCTTCTGTCGGGTCCATCCGCATGTCTAGCGGACCATCTTTGGAAAAACTAAACCCGCGGTAATCCAAATCAAGCTGCATCGACGAAACTCCTAGATCAAAAAAAAACCGTCGACAGCTTTAATTTTTTGTTGTTTCAAGTATTTGTCTAAGTCCCGGTAATTCCCATGAACATAAACAATCTTTTTTTTCCAAGACGCTAAACGTTTTTTTGCAATTTCAATAGCGCTTTGGTCACGGTCACAACCGATATACATCTCTATTTCAGGATGTGCTTTAAGCAATGCTTCCGCGTGCCCGCCTGCACCAAGGGTCCCATCAAAAAAAGTGCGAAGATTGACGGATGCAAACCCTTCGAGGAACTCATCTGGCATTACAGAGATATGCGGAGCTTCTTGCTTATTCATTACCTTCATCCTCAGAATCGGTCTCATCTTCCCCTAAGAGTGCGAAAGCTTCAGCGGCAATTTCCGCCAAGTCATTATCTTTTCCTTTTCCAGAGAACAGAGCATTTAGTTCTGCTTCGTAACGTTCTGCCGGCCAAAGCTCAATTTTATTAAGCACTCCAGCAACGACGATCTCGTTCTTAATGTTTGCAGCTTTTTTTAAAAGCGGTGGAATTGTGATGCGTCCCACTTTGTCACATGTCGTTTGGTGCAGTGTAGAAAAGAACAAAGTGAAAAATTTTTGGTATTTGGCCAAGTGTTGTTTAGACTGGAATTTTGCAATCATTTTATCCATGTCGCTCTTGCGATAAATTGCAAGGCATCCACCTAGTCCCAGACCTAAACAAAACTCTAACTCACCATTCTCTATGAGCCCGTACCGCATACTTTGGGGCAGGACAAAACGGTTTTTCTCATCGAGCTTCGCCGAGAGTGAACCGTTAAAGAAGAATGAACCCATGCCTGTTTTCCCACATTTTCCCACAATTTAGCAGCATGCACCAAACTTGGCAACGAATTTACAGGAAAAACCCTCAAAATTGTAGACATTAAACACTCTTAAAACGTTGGTTTTTAGATTGATGCATAAAAAAATAAAAAAGTGGGAATTGGTGGGATTTTAGAATTTCAATCCATCCTTTTTTCAAAAAATTTATTGATATTAAGCGCGTTTGATGGCAGATCCACATATATATAAGGCGGAGGTAAAGCCTATGTCGAACACGCCAAAAACGATCGATAATCTTGGGATTGAAGTTTCACAACAGTACGCAGACAACCTCAAAAAGTATGATGATAACTTTATCAGGGAGGCCAAAGGAGTCTCAGAGCAAGCTGGAGTTGAAGTATCAACAGCCTACTTTCCCTCAGAATTCGATCTTCTACTTGAATCAGCTAAACGCAATGTGCCTTGGGCGGGATTCCTAGCCCCTGCCGTAATGCCCGACATCATCAAACGGGTGTTTTCTTTTCAGCTTGTACCTTCTTTAGGAAGCGAAGACCGTGCCGAGGCGCAAGGTCAAAGAATTTCTTCAATCATTGCGGGCACTTCCTCTGCTGCTGGCGAAGAAAAATTAGAGCCATGGGAAACTAAGTTGAAAATGGATGAAATTGAAAGAGAAAAAAAAATTTTAACAAGTTTTTTGCAACAATTACATCTTCTAAATAAGTGCTTAATTGACATCAATAAGGGAAGAAATCAATACTCGAAAGGTTGACAGCCTCATTAGAATGTCTACAAAGTAAGGGTTCGTCGCTTTTAGAGGAATTTTGGCTAATTTTCGGTTTTTTTTAGGTTAAAGCTGATACAACCCCAAATAAAGAGTCGAAAATTAGCTCAAAAAGCCCTGAAAATCGACAGAACCTTACTTTGTAGACACCCTCTCAGGGTTAATGCTTGTGGCACAAATGTGTAAAAGTGTATTTTACGGTATGGTTTTACGGACAAAAGATGAATGACGTTAATTGGCTCAATGTCTTAGGGTGGTCTGACCAAGAACTGGAAGACCTGCGATTTGTCGGATATTCCTATATCCGGCAAGGAAAATACGACATCGCTTTGACGTTTTTTGAAGCGCTGGCAGTTCTTTCTCCTCAAAATGCCTATGATCTCCAGACCTTGGGAGCGTTGTACCTTCAGAAGAACAACAATTTAATGGCGCTGAACTATATCGAGCGAGCCCTTAAGCTTGATCCCCATCATCTCCCTACACTGCTAAATAGGACCAAAGCCCTCTTCGCCCTCGGATACCGAAATCAAGCAATAGCACAGGCCCGCAAATTAAGTACTGCTGATGACCAACATACAGCAGAGCAAGCACAAGCTTTAATCCAAGCGTACACCTCTAATCTCACCTAAAAGCCTATACTAAAACTATTCTTCTCTCGATTTTTGATTTTTCACTTTAAAATTTTTCAAGCTTTTTGCGTATCAGCTCGAAAATTTTAAAGGTTGCAGTCATAAAAGTTCCCGTGCTAATTTGACGGTCACAATATCACAATCACATAAGCGGCTATGCTCACCGAAAAATCTCAAGATTGTTGGTCCCAATTTCTTGAATTCATCGAAGAGAAAACGTCTTCGACAGAATTTGAAAATTGGTTTGCACAAATTCGAGTCGCTGATTCTTCCACAACTGAGATCTGTTTGGAAGTCCCTAACATTTTCGTCCAAGAATACCTAATCGACAACTATAAAAAGGAACTCGCAGCTTTTCTCCCGACAAAACCTAATGGCGACCCCGCAATCCGTTTTGTGATTGGTGAACACAAAAAACAAAGTGCTGCAATCAAAGCTCCAACTGCTGAAACATCTGAACAGCAAAATGAAATGAAGCTCCATCCTTTCTACACTTTTGAGCATTTCATTGAAGGGCCTTCAAATCAATTTGTAAAATCTGCTGCAATGGGCGTTGCAGCACGTCCTGGCAAAACTTATAATCCCTTGTTTATTCATGGCGGCGTGGGATTAGGCAAGACACATCTTCTGCATGCTGTCGGGCATTATATCCGTGAAAATCATCGCAAAGTGCGCATCCAATGTATCACTACAGAAGAATTTATCAACGACCTCGTACATCACTTACGAAACAAGTCTGTTGATAAAATGAAAAAGTATTATCGCAATTTAGATGTTCTTCTCGTCGATGATATCCAATTTCTGCAAACACGTTTAAATTTTGAAGAAGAACTCTGCAACACTTTTGAAGCGTTGATTCAACAAAACAAACAGATCATTATTACAAGCGACAAACCTCCATCTCAACTCCACCTATCTGAAAGATTGATCGCGAGAATGGAATGGGGCCTTGTTGCCAACATCAGCATCCCTGATCTAGAGACACGCGTTGCTATTTTGCAACATAAAGCAGAACAAAAAGGGATCCGACTCCCTAACAAGGTAGCTTTCTTCATTGCAGAGCACATATATAATAATGTAAGACAGCTCGAAGGAGCTCTAAACCGTCTTTCGGCATATTGCAGATTGATCGGTGCTGATGTGACAGAAGAAATTGCTGAAAAAAGCTTAGGAGAGCTCTTTCAATATGCTCCACCAAAAAGAGTCTCCGTTGAAACGATTTTAAAAACTGTTGCAGCTCTCTTCGGGGTCCGCGTCAGTGACCTTAAAGGAACTTCCCGTACTAAAGATATCGCCTTTCCTCGACAAGTTGCGATGTATCTGGCAAAAGAAATGATCAATGAATCTGTGACACGTCTTTCAGCATCTTTTGGCGGCAAGACACATTCGACGCTGCACCATGCTTGGCGCAAAGTTGCAGAGCAAGCAGAGACAGATGAGGTCTTACGACGTCAGATCCAAATCGCTAAGCGCAACCTCGAAAATTGATTTTCTTGTCCTTTGGGACAAATATTTCAAATAAATGATCAATAATGAGTTTTTTATAAAAAACCTTGCCCCGCGACTTAATTTAACAAAAAAACCCCAAATGACATTATTGGGCGTTTTTGTTCTTTCCTAAACGAGTTTGTGAACAATTTCTAAAGATTTAACGCAAAGACCTCAAGTCGCAAAGGCACAAAAGATCGTGATAATACCATTTATCAACACTAAACGTTATTTTTGATAAATGGTATAAATCATTAATGTCCGTTGTACTTCGATTAAAATGTCATTATCTGCTGCTAATATATTTCCAATTTTCTATGCGTCTTGGCGTCCTGGCGACTTTGCGTTGATATCCTTTTTTAGCATGTCTAATATAACCTTATAAACAGCAGGTCAATGCATAGATAGAGCCAGGGAAGCCCTCAGCAAGGACCGATGCTGCTGCGATAATCGTGCTTCCCGTTGTCGCGACATCATCGATTAAGAGGATCGTCTTGCCATCGATCATTTCCCGTTTCTTCCAACTAAAAGCATCAAATTGTAAAGCTCGTCTCTGTTCTTTTCCTAGGCGTGCTTGAGGAAAATCCCCCGATCTGCGCTTAAGGAGCTCTTTGCAAGGGACATCTAGCATTTGCGCCACTTCGTGTGCGAGCATCGCACTCGTCGAATATCCTCTTAGCAATTTTCTAACAAAGGATTGCGGTACAGGAATAATCAGATCAGGCATAGGCCAATCTAATCGCTGGAACTGCATCACCATAAATGAAGCAAGTGTCTTTGCAAGCAACGGCCGGCTGTGGTATTTCATCTCACGCATCAAATCCATTGCAGGCCCTGAATATGATAACGCTGCCCCAAAACGGTCTAATGGCGCATCTTTAAAAGAACATGCAGAATGTTCCTGAAGAGATTGAAAGCAACGACAGCAGTGTTCTGAGGGGCTTAACAGTTCGAGCAATTGCGAACATTCTAAGCAGAGAAGTGAATCAATTTTGGATAATGGACCCTTGCAATGGAGGCATATTGCAGGGAAAAAGAGATCCAGGAGCATCATTTCAATGAGTATTGCAATTTATCTAATGTACCTGTGACAGAAAGTGTGAATGGCTCAACGATCTTCAAGACAGAGTTTTGCTTGATCCGTAGATTGATGTTCACTTTGCCATCAAGCGTAATGAAGGAAGGACTTTCAGCTAAATAAAATTCCGATCGTCTCCCTTCACTAAAACATTGGGCAAGTTCTGTGAAATGCAGTTTCCCTTTTTGAAGAATGATTGAGACCTCGCCAGAATAAGGGTTCAAGACAGAAGGATCTAATCCCACATCTTTAAGCATGCTTAAAGGAAGATCAAATACTCCCAAATCTCGCTTCATCGCATTTGAGAAGCGGAGCATTCCCTCACCAATAAAACTGTTTAGGTCTCCAGCACGACCGAGTACATTTTTCAAAGTCAAATGGGTGATGGCAAAGGGTTTTGTTGATTTATCATTACCCTGCACTGATCGGATAGCGCTCGGCTTGAAATCTTTCATTTGAATGAGGGGTACCTGGCATATCCATTCTTCTTTATTTTTCAGAAAATGGATTTTCTTCACTTCAAGTTCAAGTGCTCTATCAGAACATTGAAGGTCCTGTACAAAAATTTCTTTCACATTTCCTTGAAGATTTGCTGCAAAGTGATCGTAGCGGTTTCCTAAGATCTCGAAATTATCACCTTTTAACTCTCCTGATACTGATAATGGCCTGCCCTCATCAGGGAAAGCAATTTGTCCAATGAAGGAATACCCAGCCCCTAACTTCATGGGAATCACTCTATTCTTTAGTTCTGGAGGCAAAAAGGGAAGAATTTGTCGGATATCTGCACTGATCCCGCCTTTAAGAATCGCCCCCCCTTCCCTTAGCTTTTCACTTTGGAAATTGAGATGTGCTCCTGCAATTTGTCCTTCGATCTTGTCTAGAGCCAGCGCCCCCTTTCCAGATTTTTGGAAACAGAGGTGGAGTCCTTCGCCATCAGGAGAATCAGAGAGCTTGGCTATGAGTACGTTTTCTGCAGAAGGATTGTAGACAGCGCGGAACAATAGCTTTTCTTGCTCAAGAAGAAACACTCCCACAGTCTCAATTTGGCTGCCTGATACACGCATTTTAATATCGCGCAGCCTAAGCGGATACCCAAAATAACTCGCTTGTGTCTCGGGAACTTTCCCTTCAAACATATGAGCACTGTCTCTCAATGTAGCAGAACAGCGTATATTGAGAGGTTGTTCTAATTTTATCGCTTTGATCCATTCCGGTGATTTTTTGCTTTGGGAGTAAAAGTTCACACAATAAGGATACAGGGCAAGATGAGCGCCTTGTGTCGTAAATTGCTTAAGATTCCAATCATATTGACACTGTTCTGCTTTGAAATAGCATACATCTTGATGGTGGGCAAGATCGACTAATCTTGCTTCAACTTTCTCAAATACTATGGGATCTCCAAAGTTCCAAGATAAATTGGCTTTTCCTTCTAGATGAGAATCGCTCGACAAAGAGAAACTCAAAGTGGAAGAAACATTGAAATTTTTGTCTCTGTTAGGAGGCTGCGTCATGTACGTGCCTCGCGCATGCAGAGCACCTTGCAGTATGGAAGATAGAGCTATTGAAGGAACCTTTAAGGAATAGCTTCCTCTGCTCGTGTTATCTACAAAGTTGTAAATTCCATCTCCAGCAACAATCCAATCGTGATAAGCACATTCAAAAGTTGAGATGCGCACTGCATCCGACTGCATAAATAACTGTGCAGTTAACCTGAGATCGTCCCATATAGCTCGGGTAATCGTCCATTGCCCATCGCTACATTCTGCGGCACAGGAAAGCACATGTGGCTTTTCGCCTTTCATAGAAAGATCTTTAGAGTCGATCAGGATGCGAAGATTATTTCTCTTTTCATCATAGTTACATTTGGCAATTAGATTTCCTGAGAGTTTAAGAGCATCTGCAGAGCGCACTGTTGAAGAAGGCAAAAGTCCAAATCTTCCAAAATATTCCAAGCGGGATGCACACTTTGTCAATGGGATATCTATAATTGCATCGAGATTTCGAACAGCCCCTTGCTTTGAAAGATAAGCTGAACATTTTTCCAATCCCCATCCTAAGAATTGGGCATTTTTAGGATCAATCTGAACAAGCCAGCCGTCTTGATTATTCGTGATAATTGCAGACGATTGAACATAGGTCTCAGATCCTTCGAGAAGTGTACATGTCAAAGATCCAGATTCATGCGGGAGAAGAGGAATGTAAGCATTTGTAATTTTTATCATGCCCATAGAGATGCCCTTAAATAAAAGTTGGGCTGAAGCATCTTGAAATTCTGCAAATGGGCTATCAGAATTAAAAGCTAAAATGGCGGTTCCTTCGGCGATCTGGATTCCATTATCGCCAAGCATATGCACATGCTCTAATTGGACTTCCCCTTTTATAATTCCATTCCAATGCTGTTTCTCAAATGCCCCTTCAATGTGTAGCTTGTCTTGTCCCACAAACCACTCTCCATCACAACCCATTGAATCTATGCCTACAATTCCTGCAAGCTCAGAAATAGAACCTTGAGCACGCTGGACTGTCCATTTTATTGACGTTCTCCCTTCTTGTTCCCAATTAGCGTTAAGAGAACCAACAAACTGTGCTTCACCTAAGGATGCATGACATGTCTCACAAGAAAGCCCATTTTTTTCAATGATCATATTTCCAGAAATATGGTCCAATTTAAGGCCTTTCGAAAGAGAAAGGATGCTGGCGTCCGTAACAGGTAAAGTCGCATACAGGTCATGAGTTTTCCAATTAAAAGCACACTCAGCTCGATTATCAACATGGATTAGCTGAGGGTCCTTTTTTCCCAATTCGGAAACGACAACATGGTAGTCGGGATGTTTGAAACACATTTGGTCTGTTTGCAAAGAACAATCGATTTTTTCATTTGTATGCGTTCCGTAAATATCGATTTCTCCTTGAAACTCCCCTTTCATTCCGACGCTGTGTGCCAATGCCGTCAAAGTCTCGCCACTGATCTTTTCGCTGCGGAACCAACCTTGAGGTTGCAAAGGATACATAAGTATCCCTCCAAACTCAAAATCATCGCTTGAGACCTTTCCAATAAGGCTAAGAGACCCTTGCCATTCTAAATGATCTTTTAAAGTAAATAGAGTCCCAAGCTCTATGTCACAAATATATGAACTCCCTTTAACCAGATGATTAAAAGGCCCTTTTAAAGACAGCGAGCATTGCGGAACGCCCTCAATTTGTTGAAGCAGCAATTCGGCATTTAACCCCATTGCAGTTCCTACAAAACGACTGGGCTCTAAATGATGGTCTTGGACGTTGATCTGCCCATGAAAATGCTCAAATTCTAGAGGAGATGTCCCATTTTGGACCACGAAAGATCCTTCTTCTAAAGAGGAAAGCGATTTTTTAAGCTTCCATTGATGATTTGAGTCTCTTAGCAGCTCACCTTCAGAAGTAAATGACGCCAGGGAGACTTCAATTTCCCCACTTGGGAAAGAATATTGCACATCTTTTAAAACGCAATCCCTCCATTCAACAGAGCTCAGCTCCCCATCATAGAATGTTGAAGTACAGACTCCTTTTAATCGACCTGAATGCATCGAACCTAAAATACTCTTACCAGAAAGATCTTCTAATATCCCTCTTATCCACGACCAATGCTTATTATTAAGTGCCTGAACTTCTGTTTGGACAATGATTTGCTCGTGGTCCGGTTTACAAAGGGATAAAAAGCCATGTAAGTCTCTTTCTTTTTCTTTAAACCCTTCACACTCGAGCTCTAGCCAATATTTATTATCGCTCAACACCGCACCCTTACCTTGAATATGAAGTGGCAGTTTCTCTTCTCCTCTAACAAAAGCAGTGTTCAAAGTAAGAGAAGGTTCGCTCCGCGGCATGATCAATAGATGAGCATCTATAGCCTCAAACTTCCAACCATCAGGTTGTTCAGAATCGCGCATTGCGATTTCCCCATCGCTTAAGGAAGCAGTAATATGCATTCCTTTGAAAAAATCGCCTTGAATTTCATGCAAGGAAAGTTCTGATTCAACGGGGTGATAATCAATGTCTGTTTCAAAAATATCTAATCGGCCTTTAAGCCCTAGTTCTTCATGGGAAAAGTGTAATCCTTTTACAGCGAAATGCCCATTGATGTTCTGGAGGTTATTTTTTAAGGAATATGCAATTTTTCCGTTTCCCTCTAATTCTCCTTCAACAAGCAGATTATTGGACCAGATAGAAGGAAGTAAGCAGTGTGCTAATCTGCGTAAATAGAGTAAATCAGAGCGATGCAATTGAAACTCTGCGAAAATTTCTCCTCCTACATTCCAACAGTCCAACCGGAAAAAAGGAGGCGTGGACTCTAAAGGCTCATTAGAAATTGTCAACGTCCCTAGGTGATCGGGGCTATCAATGCTCTTTAAAGTGAAATAAAGCCTATCATTTAATTCCGAAGATGCATTGTTCAACACTCCATAGTAAGCATCGAGTTTCAACCCAAAATGCTGCCCTGGAATATTTATGGGTAAGATTTTGGGTGCAGTATTTTTCTTTTCCACATTGAAAGTAATTTCAGGATGGATGAGATCGGCTTTAAGCTCAAAATATGCGCGAGTCCTATCAAATGTAAGCCCTGCTTGAACTTCATCTACGTGCATTGTGAAATCATCACGTATCAATGTAACTTCTTTCAATAAGAAGCGCTTGTCCTGAAATTCCAGACCTGCAATTGCTATCTTCTCATGGGATGACAAGCCAAGAGACCAACGCACGGCAATCTTGATTGCAGCAGACAATATAGTTTTATGAAAAATGAATGAACCCATAAGACAGACAACAATGACAAACATCAGAAATTTGCGTATTTTTTTCTTGGGCTTTGCGTGTCTGTTATTTTTTGACATTATTTCTTATGGTTGACAATTCAAACACTTTTAACTAAGCCTGGATTTTTCGGGAATGAGAAAAAACGCCATGCCTCTTTCAGATTTTCAAAACAATCTCCGGTTGTATGAAGCAAAAGCCCCACATCTAATACAGAGGTTACAATTCCTCAATACTTCATGCTTAGAAATTGTCAAAACTCCGGATGGAGATGAAAATCTCAAGGATCTTCGGCTCGATCCACCTCAATTTCTCTATCCTGAAAAAGGTCTTCGCGAAGAACAAAAAAATCTATGGGACTCGATTTTAAAAGAAAATCCTCAAACAGTTTATATGTTCGGACTTGGGTTAGGGTATCTTTTCTTTGAAGCAGAAGAATGGCTAAAAAATGCGCGCGACCACTATTTAATTTTCCTTGAACCAGACCTTCATGTGATCAAGAAGTTCCTTGAATCGCCACACGCAGAGCGTATATTAAGCCATCCTCAAGTCCGCATAGAACATGTTCAACTCGATCCTGCACAAGAAAATCATGCCGTTGAGCTCTGTGTGCGTCTTAGCTATGCATTTTTTGGACTGAAAGATACTTTTTCAGCACTCCCCTATTATGCAAAAGCACTCGCCCCCATTTATTTTTGGTTCAAAGACATGTTCGATGAAATCCGTCGAAATTCTCATTATCATGTCATCGCCCATTTGTTCATGGCAGATAAAAATTACCGCAATATCTATGAAAACCTCTTCGATATTTCTTCTGCATGCTACTTCCAAAGCTTATATGGGAAATGCCGCGATACCCCTGCGATTATTGTGGGTGCTGGCCCATCAATCCAAAAAAATATCCACCTTCTAAAAGACCTCGGACAAAACGCCTTGCTCTTTGCAGGCGGTGCTGCCATCACAATGTTGGGAAACAACCAGATCATCCCTGATCTTTGTGCTGTTGTTGACCCTGACCCTCCCTTTGAGCGCTTTGCCGCCCATAAGGCCTTTGAAGCCCCTCTCTTGTTCCAATCACGCGCTTCTTCCCAGATCATTTCCCTATTTGATGGACCAAAAGTATGTCTACCTCCCACAGGGGGCATCCCTCTTGAGACTTGGGCCAATGAACGCCTAAAACTAGATCCAAGAACCTTTGGGAGTATCCTTACCGTCAGCGACGTCTGCACGCGTGTAGCAGCCCTTCTCGGATGCAACCCTATCATTTTTGTAGGAATAGACCTCTGCTATACTGCAGGTAGATATTATGCCGAATCCGTCAGCAAAGCAGAAAACTACGAAGAAGCGCAAGACCGTATAGCCCTTCAAGATATCAATGGAAATCCCGTCTTCACCAAATCAGAATGGAAACTTTCCGCAATGCAAATTGGGATGATCGCAAAAGAATTCCCCTCCCAAAAATTCATCAATGCAACAGAGGGTGGGATCGGATTTGAAGGAGTTCCCAATATGCCCCTTCAAGAAGTGAAACAAAAGTTCTTGCAGAAAGGGATCGATAATAAAGGGACCATCCACACACTCTTACAAAATGCAACCCCTGTCCAAACATCGAAGGCCGATGTTGCGCGCATCTTCAAAGAATTGACCATGAGCCTACAAAAAATAATCGTTCACTGTGGTTCATGGCAAGAAGCCCTCCAAAAATGGACCAAAGAAATCCACAATGAACCTCCTTACGAAGAAGAACTCTATGGAAGGCTCATCCATGAAGAGCTTAGCTATCGCGTCATCATCAAGCCCCTTTGGGAAATCTTCAATGCAGTCACCGAGCGCAATGTTGGAGAAGCAGCCCGAGACAAAACGCCTTGGCAGAAACGCCTATTGAGCGAATCTCATATGCTGACCTTTTACAAAAAAACAGCATTCACCCATCTTAAAATCCTCAGAAAGCTAATTTAAGGGCGGCGCAGAGCGCCCTGGAGTGCGTGCGCTCTGCGCCGCCCTTAATCCCAAAGGATGCAATGTTGAAAATGCCTCTTATAGCCTTGCCATTTGCGCAGAAAGAACCGCTATTTTTAAGGCGGTTTCTGAAGGAGAGCAAGAATTTGAAGCTATTGTTGTGATCACACGAGATTGTAAAGGAATGCCATGCGGTGCTTGCCGGCAAGTGCTCAACGAATTTCAACCTAATTATTGCTGAGGTTACAACGAATGAAGATTGGAGATATAACACATACTGTAACGTCTAACCAGCTTTTGGCTCATGCGTTTGGACCTACAAACTTAAAACGAGATAGACAATCCTTCTGTTAAAAACAACCTGGCGCGTCGCATCAGGTTGTTCCACACTTATTTGTTATCCATTATTCAAAAGCTTTTCAATTGCCTTGATAAGCTTCGGGAAGCCACAAGATTGCTCACTTACTGTATAACAAGCATTAAAGCCAAAATTATGATCCTTGTCTAATTCGATTCTGAGATTTGAAGGAATAGAGTGATACCATTGTTGATATACACTTCCATAGATTTGATTACGAATATTAGGTCCAAGATTTTCAATCGACTCCTGCAAAATCTTAACCTTTTCACCTGGTGAAATCAATATATACGGGATTAGCATTAACTCCTTCAATGACTTGAAAATGTGATAAGGTTTGGTTTCGCCTGTAGCTTCCATGTTTAACTTACCTTGTACAGCTTCTCCCATTTTTCTACATGCTAGATCAATCTCAAGCCGCTTACTTAAAAGGCTTTCTTTAATTTTAGTTTGAGAATTTCTACGAATTTCTTGATTTGGAATTTTACTTAGAATAAGTAAAGATGTTTTTGGGTTAATATCATCTATTAAATCAGCAATTGCATTAGACACCAAAGATTCAGCAGCAAAATATAATTCTTTGGCATTTCCTACGTTCATTTTAATAATCCGCAACATTTCAAGCCATGCATTTATATCATCAATGATAAAATCGACTTTACGCAAACTTAATTTGCTACTAACCTCTTTTTGTAGCAATTTTATCGGTTCGCAGCTGTTTGGTAGATTCGCCAATATAGTGGTTCCAAGTGCAAATTGATTAATGCGAAAATAATGGCTGATAAAATTTCTACAATTGCTGATGCAGTTATTTTCTAACAACGTTGCATCTTCTTCTGGAAAATTTTCAAGATTTATAAATGATATTGCCAACGACAATTGATCAAATAATTCATTATCAAACAATCTCTTAATAAAGTAATCAAGTAAATTTGCTTTTAATTTATTTTCCGAAATATTTTTCAATGTGATAAACACTTCTTGGTATTTTTTTAATGACAGAAGAATATTTATTCTATGAGTCAAAGCTGTCTCCTGAATAGCAGGGGGCAAATGTGATAAAATCTCATTAGCTCGATCGTTATTTCCTTGAATTGTCATAAGAACAAAAGCAAACAAAGAATGCTCGTTTCTCATAAAAGCTCTATTTGCAATAAACGGCATTTTTACAAGAGCTGTTTGCTTTTCACGAGATTTTTGCTTTTGATGATTTGAATCAACCATTAATGAGGACATTATAGCGCTTACACAATTATTTAATAATGCTACACTATTATCATCAGTTATTTCTTCTTTTGAATTGCTATTCTGCGTTTTATCAAGAGTAATGCTATCTCCAGATACTAGTTTAAAAACATTTTCCTTTTCAAAATCCATGATAAATTTAAAAAACTTTTCAAAATTAGCTTTTTGTTCTTTTGGTAATATATCAGGAACAGAAAATTCCTTATTTGTATAACAATAATGAATCAGGGTCAATTTTAATACTGAGGGTAAATCGAAGTAAACAGTAGAAGAGTCTTGCAACGCCGTTTGAGCTTCGTTACCATATTTGCCGTTTCTTATGCTTTCAAACATATCTAATAAGGAAAAACATGTTATAGGGTATGCTATAAGTAGCTCTTGCATGCATTCTTTGTGACAAGTATCTACTTCAGCTAGATATGAATCAATTGACACATCAATTTCGTTCGAACTAGATGTTACTGTAGATGGCTGAGTCACAGCATTTTCTTGGCTTACAGTTTTTGAAATGGCGCTCACGGCTGTTTTATAAACTGCATTTACTGTTTTTTGAAAGGCTTCTAATTTTCCTGTGATGTTTTGTGTGCTATCACCTTTCTCAATTACTTCTTTAAATGCGAGAAATTCAGTTTTTAATTGCGCGACGTCTTTCGCAAATTTAGTGCCGATGGATTTAGTTTCCATCAATAGCAATACGTCATGTACTGACTGAATCGTCTTGGGTTGGGAATTGGCTTTTAGATTTTTAGCGAGAAGATTGAACTTATGATAACCTTCAATCGAAGTAATGCTACTAATATTGTTGTTATTATTGCTATTAATTGACATAATAAATCCATTTTGATTTGTAAACTAAAATTATTATACCTGTTCAACTGTTTTTTTTGTAAAAACAAAAATATTTTTTTTATTGCATTGCAAACAATTAATTATTAATCGTTTATAGAAATAGAATAATAATAAACACTTTTTAATTAAAAAACAAGAACTTATAATTAAAAATATATTCATGGATTTATTCGATTCTTAATAGAAAAAAAGTGTCACCAAATGCTGTCTTTTAAGGTAGTATCCAAAGAAAGAGAATGTTTTAGCTATTGTTATGCTCACACGAGATTGTAAAGGAATGCCATGCGGCACCTCCCGGCAAGTGCTTAACGAATTTCAACCTAATTATTGCTGAGGTTACAACGAATGAACTTTGGACAAATAATCTTTCTTACTAGCTAGGCATTTATACAGCTCAAAAGCAAGCTAACGAGGAAAAGCAAAATAGACTATGTAAAGCCTCAGCAAGCTATTTGCAATCGGTTTGAATGCCAGGGTGGTAATGCTTGATCAGCTTTTGCCTCACGCATTAGGACTTGCAAACTTAAATTAAAATTGACAATCCATCTTTTAGAACAACCTGGTGCGTCGCACCAGGTTGTTCTACACTAATTTATTATCCATTATTTAAAAGCTTCTCAATCGCTCCGATAAGCTTTGGGAAGCAACTGGCTTGCTCGCTTACTGTATAACAAGCATTAAAGCCAAAATTGTGATCCTTGTCTAATTCGATTCTGAGATTTGAAGGGAAAGAGTGATACCATTGTTGATAAACACTTCCATAGATTTTATTACGAATATCCGATCCAAGATTTTCAATCGACTCCTGCAAAATCTTAACCTTTTCTTCTAGCGGAATCACTAATTTCGAGATTATCAGTAACTCCTCCAATGAATTGCAATTGAAAAGAGGTCTAATTGTGCTTGTAGCTTCCATTTTTGAATTACAATGTTCAGGCTCATCTATTTCTCTAAGTGATAAATTAATCTCAACCCGCTTGCGTAAAAGGCTTCGTTTTAATTTAGCATAACAATTTGTACGAATTGCTTGACTTGGAATTTTACTTATAATATTTAAACATGAATTTAGTTCATTAGATTGTATTATCACATAATAATCTATTGAATTTGCTATTGCTTGGGACACCAAAATTTCAGCGACAGAATATAATTCTTTGGCATTTCCTACATTCATTTCAATAGTCCGCAACATTTCAAGCAATCTATTTATCGTGTTAATACTAAGATGGGAATATGTCGTTGTTTCGCGCTTAATCGCATCTGTTAGCATTTGTTGCGGTGCAAACATGTTTGGGAGTTTCGTCAATAGAGTAGTTCCTAGCGCGAAGTCGCCTTTTTTAAAACAATCGCTGAAATACGCTTCACATTTACGCATGCAGTTGAGTATACAGTTATATTCTATGTCGCTGCAAGAGTCTAACGGAATATATTTAATTCCTATAGATGCAAACGCCCATGGCAATTGATTTATTGATTTAGTATCAAGCAGTCTTAGAAAAACATGTTCGAACAAAATTATTCTTGAATCACTATCTGAAATTTCTTTGATTGTCGAATATACTTTTTCGTAATTTTTAAATGAAAGAAGGATATCTATTCTATGCTTCAAAGCCTTTTGCTGAATATCAGAGGGCAAATGTGATAAAATCTCATTAGCTCGATCGTTATTTCCTTGAATTGTCATAAGAACAAAAGCAAACAAAGAATGCTCGTTTCTCATAAAAGCTCTATTTGCAATAAACGGCATTTTTACAAGAGCTGTTTGCTTTTCACGAGATTTTTGCTTTTGATGATTTGAATCAACCATTAATGAGGACATTATAGCGCTTACACAATTATTTAATAATGCTACACTATTATCATCAGTTATTTCTTCTTTTGAATTGCTATTCTGCGTTTTATCAAGAGTAATGCTATCTCCAGATACTAGTTTAAAAACATTTTCCTTTTCAAAATCCATGATAAATTTAAAAAACTTTTCAAAATTAGCTTTTTGTTCTTTTGGTAATATATCAGGAACAGAAAATTCCTTATTTGTATAACAATAATGAATCAGGGTCAATTTTAATACTGAGGGTAAATCGAAGTAAACAGTAGAAGAGTCTTGCAACGCCGTTTGAGCTTCGTTACCATATTTGCCGTTTCTTATGCTTTCAAACATATCTAATAAGGAAAAACATGTTATAGGGTATGCTATAAGTAGCTCTTGCATGCATTCTTTGTGACAAGTATCTACTTCAGCTAGATATGAATCAATTGACACATCAATTTCGTTCGAACTAGATGTTACTGTAGATGGCTGAGTCACAGCATTTTCTTGGCTTACAGTTTTTGAAATGGCGCTCACGGCTGTTTTATAAACTGCATTTACTGTTTTTTGAAAGGCTTCTAATTTTCCTGTGATGTTTTGTGTGCTATCACCTTTCTCAATTACTTCTTTAAATGCGAGAAATTCAGTTTTTAATTGCGCGACGTCTTTCGCAAATTTAGTGCCGATGGATTTAGTTTCCATCAATAGCAATACGTCATGTACTGACTGAATCGTCTTGGGTTGGGAATTGGCTTTTAGATTTTTAGCGAGAAGATTGAACTTATGATAACCTTCAATCGAAGTAATGCTACTAATATTGTTGTTATTATTGCTATTAATTGACATAATAAATCCATTTTGATTTGTAAACTAAAATTATTATACCTGTTCAACTGTTTTTTTTGTAAAAACAAAAATATTTTTTTTATTGCATTGCAAACAATTAATTATTAATCGTTTATAGAAATAGAATAATAATAAACACTTTTTAATTAAAAAACAAGAACTTATAATTAAAAATATATTCATGGATTTATTCGATTCTTAATAGAAAAAAAGTGTCACCAAATGCTGTCTTTTAAGGTAGTATCCAAAGAAAGAGAATGTTTTAGCTATTGTTATGCTCACACGAGATTGTAAAGGAATGCCATGCGGCACCTCCCGGCAAGTGCTTAACGAATTTCAACCTAATTATTGCTGAGGTTACAACGAATGAACTTTGGACAAATAATCTTTCTTACTAGCTAGGCATTTATACAGCTCAAAAGCAAGCTAACGAGGAAAAGCAAAATAGACTATGTAAAGCCTCAGCAAGCTATTTGCAATCGGTTTGAATGCCAGGGTGGTAATGCTTGATCAGCTTTTATTCCATATGTTGTTTTGGGCCTGCAAACTTGAAACAGCTAAGCATTCGTTTTCACTCTACTAAGATTAGGCATTAGGATTTTTTATTCTGGATAATTAGTTTAGCATAGCTTGATAGGCGTCAGTATTCATAAGGGCATCAAGCTCCTTGTGGTCTGCAAGTCTAACCTTGAATAGCCACCCTTCCGACTCTGGAAATTGGTTAACTTTTTCTGTGATGTCGGCCAATGCTTGGTTGATCTCGACAATCTCACCAGAGACTGGAGAATAGATATCAGCGGCTGCTTTTGTGGATTCTAGAACTGCCACTTCTTGGCCTGCTTTGATGGTTTTGCCTACGTTAGGCAATTCAATATAGACGATCTGTCCTAGTTCTTTCTGTGCATGTTTAGAGATGCCCACAACTGCTAAGTCATTTTCAATACGAACCCATTCATGTGTGTCAGTAAATAACATGGTCTACCTCTCTAATTTTAAACTAGCCCATAAACTCGGTTGTTGGTCCAACGCAAACATTGCAGAAGAAACAGCGAAATGCTGTGGTGCTCCTCCCTTGCGATTGATCTTGTATGTAAATCCTAGCCGAGGAAAATTTCTTGGATCATATCCATGCAGGCATTGTTGTGGTATCACAATCTGCATATTTATTTCTTTGTTTCGCAAATCGGCCTTTACTTGCAGCTCATCAGGATCGCACAAAGGATGGCTATCTTCACTGCGAAAACGACTGATCTCATAGCAAAGTTTCCTAAGATCGCTGTGTGGCAGGAATACAAAATGGTGGCAGAACCGGGTCATAAACCCAGCCGTCTTTAAGTCTCTGGTATCGATGAAGAGTTCAACGCTCTCCCCTTCATCAAAATTGGGGAACGCACTTTCTTCAAAAGGCTTGCGGAAGAGGACTTCTATAAATAAGGCTTCTTCATTCCAAGCAAAGCCCACTTCAGCAAAAGTTTCTTCGTCAAGCAGATTTCCCATTTCTGGTAGCAGGTATGGTTTTGTAATCAACCCTTTCCGGGGCAATTCTTTGACATAGGGAATTTCTAGGGATAGGCTAAAGCAGTCAATGGGCAAGGTTGGTTCAACTCTACGGAACTGCTCTTCCACCCAACTCATAAGTTGTTTTCCTTGGCAAAGAACGAGATGTCCTTGCGCTCACACTCTGTTATTAACTCGTATGCGAGAAACCTCTGCGCATCTACTGCAAGTGCATGCTGTTTTTGGAGCATTTCAGAAGGAGAGACTTCTTCATGGACGGCGTGTCCCAATACTTTATAGAATACGGAAGAATGCATTGGGGAATGCTCTACTGTCGACCACTCTCCTAGCTGAAGTGAGAAGACACTCTCCATACCAAAGGATTTAGCTTGCGCACGGTAAATGTCCATGGAGCTCTTTTCTAACTTCCATTGTTCTGCAAGAGCTGATTGCGCTTCTGCTTCTGAATTGATAACCCACTTGGATTCGTCGGCTCCCTGAGCGATTGCATTGCGGATGGCAGTCAAATAAGCAGTGAACCGATTGTTTGCGTAAAATTGGCGATCTTTCTTTTTGTTGTTATCTCCAGGAACGCTGTCAGCTATGGCCTTCAATTGTTCGAAGAAGACCCTTTCACCTACTAGGTCGCTCACTTCATTTAAGTGTTTCCAAGATCCATTAGAATGTTGATAGACATTGGGTTCTTTCTTGCGTACATCTGGATAATGTTCATTGAGCCGCTTTTCAAGCAAACGCGCAAGTGTGCCATCGGAGAGAGCATCTGCAAAAAGAAGAACTTCTTTAGAAGAAGGCTTTTCTATCACATTAAAGGAATAATAATGGACTTGGTCTTCAGTGTAACATTTTAATGCTTCATGTCCTGATTCGAAGAGCTGCATCAATCTTTCCCCGTTTTCGACCCCTGTCAAAAAGGCAATGGGGCCTTGGCTACGCACCTTAAGTTTTTTTATTTCTGGGGTAGCCATAGATAAAGCTTCACTTATCCACTCTGGGTGTGCTTTTGCAATGGCTTCGCGCGAAAATTGATCGATTTTCCAACGCTCTTCTTTTTTTAAACCATCAAGGATTGCGAATCGCTCAGATACAGTGGCATCTTCTTTTTCAGCTAGAAAGGAATATTCATTTTTGAGAAGACTCCAGTTAATATCTTGAGTCTGCCAATCCCATGTCTGTTTAAGAGAGATGCGATCGTAAATACTGTCGATAGCAACATGTCTGACTTCGACCGTACACTGTCTTTGCACAAGCTCAGGACAACGTTTTTCAATTTCTTCTACGGAGGCGAAGGTTGCTGGAAGATTGATTGCTTGGGCTTTTCCTTTGAATTGTTTATCGGCAACTTCTTCCAAATATATTTGGAGTTTGAGAAGCCCTGCAAAATCTAAAGAACGCAAAGAAGCAGGGAGCCGGTAGAGCTCGATCTGTGCTGTTTCTTGTGCATATGAACGGAATTGTTTTTCAAAAAGAGGATCAAGGAACACGCTTTCGCCACGCTCATGGAGCATTTTGCGGAATGCCATGACTTTTGACCACATGGAAATTGCAGTTGTCTCATCTACTCCAGCAGCTCTTAGTTGTATCTGGTAGATTTCATGAACCTCTTGATTTGTTGGAGCATTTTGTGTGAATCGCTCTAGTCCGGAATGTACATTGCTCCACAAATCGGCTCGCGCTTCTTTTGCGGAGACCTTGTAGCCTTTTTTCTCTGCAATCGAGGCGCTGTTTAAAACAAATGATCCCAACATTTCGAGGAATTTTTTTCCAAACCATTGCTCCATTGTAGAGAACCCAAAGAGGTTAAAATCTACCTGCATCAGATAAGGGTCTTTTTTAATAGAAGGATAAGATGCTTGTTCATAGGCTAACATCCTGCGGACAAGCTCTGGAGATAATCTCTGCTGATCTCCGTATAAATCAATCAAATGGGCCAAAGTCATGGGAGAAGGCTTTTTATCTTGCTTGATAAGGTCAATTTTATGAGCAATGTCAGGTGCAAATTTTTTCCAGACCTGCGCTGCGCTAATAAATGGTGCTTCTGGATGGACGTATGGCTGGTAACGATGGATCTTATCCTGAACTTCTAGGAGTTCAGGACTTAAAACATCGAAATGCTTCTCCGCTAGGATCAGCGCGATCTTGGTCTCAAATAGGTCTCTTTGTAAAAAATCTCCATTGAGCAAGTTGGGCATCGAATTTTGATTGGACTGCCCGCGAACAAGAATATCTCCAGCGATGATGCGCACTAATGCATTGAGTTCGCTTTGCCGCAACTTTCGACCATCAACAAGCTCCATGACGGGTTTCTCTTGAGAGCCGCCTGACTGCATCATGGCGCTGAACGTGCCAAAAAATGTAAAAGAGATCACGATCATGATCGTGGTGAAGAGAAACAGAAACCGTTGGTGTTTGCGAAAAAATTGCAGCATGTTTTTCCCTTATGAATCAATACGATTTTGCGAAAATAACCCGTTTATTGCTCGGCTTGCCACTGATCACACAGCGTCCGTTTTCAATTGGTGCATCTAGAGGGATGCAGCGAATGGTGACGCCGAGATCCTCTTTTACCTGTTTTTCAACTTCCTCATCGCCGCTCCAATGACAAAGGGCAAATCCCCCATGTATTTCTGGTTTGTCGGCATTGCGGGCAGTAAAGTAGGCGTAAAATTCTTCTTTAGTATCGATGCGGCGGATGTGCTCATCGCGGAAACGGCGTGCTTTGCTGTACAGATCATTCTGAATTCCATCGAGATATTCGCCTATCTTATCAACTAAGTCTTCTTTGGTGACCATGACAGTTTCTTTGTGTCCCCTGTCACGCCTTGCTAAGCCGAGCGTCCCTTTTTCGATATCTCTTGGGCCTATTTCAAGACGGAGTGGAACGCCTTTTTTAATCCACGACCACAACTTATCGCCTCCGCGCATATCTCTTTCATCGACAATCACGCGCACCTTAACGTCTGCATAGATTTGAGCGCGCAGCTCTTCTGCCAAGCGTTTGCAATAACTTAGGACGGCCGCCTTGCTCTCTTCTTTATGCATAACGGGAATGATCACAATCTGTGCCGGAGCTACTCGAGGTGGTAGGATGAGGCCATCATCATCACTATGCGTCATGACAAGAGCACCGATCATTCGTGTTGTGATACCCCAAGAAGTTGTCCATGCATATTCTAGTGAGCCCTGCTCATCGCAAAACTGGATTTTGGAAGCTTTGGCAAAATTTTGCCCAAGGAAATGCGATGTTCCTCCTTGGAGAGCCTTTCGATCTTGCATCATCGCTTCAATTGTATATGTCGCTACAGCTCCGGGAAACCTTTCAGAGGGAGTCTTTTCTCCCTTAATAACTGGAACTCCAAGGTAATTTTGCACAAAATTTTCGTAGATATTGAGCATCTGGGTCGTTTCTTCGAGGGCTTCTTTTTCTGTGGCATGAGCAGTGTGCCCTTCTTGCCAAAGGAATTCTGTTGTGCGCAAAAACAATCGAGTGCGCATTTCCCAACGGACGACGTTCGCCCATTGGTTGATCTTTATTGGTAGATCGCGCCAGGATTGCACCCACTTGGAATACATCTCGCCAATGATTGTTTCAGAAGTAGGGCGGACAATCAAAGGTTCTTCCAAAGGGCCAGCAGGAATTAATTTGCCATCAGGACCTTTTTCTAAACGGTGGTGAGTCACGATAGCACATTCTTTTGCAAAACCTTCGACATGCTGTGCTTCTTTTTCAAGAAAGCTTAAGGGAATGAATAAAGGAAAGTATGCATTTTCATGCCCAGTCTCTTTGAACATCCCATCTAAGATGCGCTGCATATGCTCCCAAATCGCGTAGCCCCAAGGCTTGATCACCATACATCCACGTACCGGAGAGTGTTCCGCAAGGCCCGCAGCTTTGATGACCTCGAGATACCAATCGGAGTAGTTCTCTTCACGGGTGGGTTGAATGGCTGTTTTGGTTGCATTCGACATATAAATTATCCTGGCAGGTTATGTATTAGACCTCTTTCAAAACTAAGGGTTCGTCGATTTTCGGGATTATTTTGGCCGATTTTCGATTCAAATTGCAGGGATAATATACTTTTGTCGATATTATCCCTGCAATTTGAATCGAAAATCGGGCTCAAAAGAACCCGAAAATCGACAGAACCTTAATTTCGAAAGAGATCTATTAAATGATTTTTTAACAAACGACTTAAAGTTATCCTAGCCTCTCTAAGCTCACTTATGCTTGCGTCACTCTTTAACAGAGGGAATGTATGGGCAGCAATAGCAGCAGCGACACCGGGCGCTGGTCTTAACAGCTTTTCTAACAAACTCATTGGAGGCATCATCAACGAGATCGTTCCCTGATGAAGAAATCCATTCTTAGTTTTCCTTTGTGCAGCGCCAGCAATTTTTTTATTACCCACTACAACGTCATATTTGGTCGGACGGGCCATGCAAAAACGACTAGAGGCTTCGACAGTAGATGGCATATCTTCAGGTGTCAAAGAAAGAGGCCCTGCGCCGGCAGAAAACTCTTGGACCGCTGTTGTTACAGCTTGATTAATCGTGCGGTAATTTTCTAGTGTGTTTTCTGAAAACGCAGAATGAGAAGAAGGGATGAGGACTGAAAACGCCAGGTCCCAAACATGAAAAACAATCCCTCCACCAGTTGGACGCCTTGCAAGTGAGAGGGAAAATCGGTCCACTTCACTTTGATCTAAATATTTATAAGGAGAGACAAAATAACCGTAAGTCGCACTGGGCGCTTGCCATTCATAGAAATGGAGCAAAGGACGGATGCGCTTACCAACATCCGCAAGTAATTGGGCATCGCGGTCCATGATTTCTTGTGCCGGCAGCACTCCAGAGTCGAGCTCGTCGCACGTCATGGGATCCCCTGTTGCAAAGTAAACCGAGGAATCTTTGTCCCTTCAAAATCCACTGTTTCCATAAAGAGAGATAATGGACGGACCCAAATAGGCAAATCGCCAAATTCTTCCGATGTGTATAGCCCTTGATAGACCACATATGGCTGATGATCTTCTGAATGACGGCCAAGAGCCAAGATCTTATATAATTTTTGATTTTTATAATGCCGGTAGATGCTTCCAACTTGGAGCTGGTCCATAAGTTACCTCCAAGCCAGAGAGTGTACCCTATAGAAAATATTCAGGCAAAAACTTCATGTCGAAATTAGTTGAGCTTCCAAATGGCAAAGTTGATGATCCAAGCAAAACTGACCCAAGCGAAATAGGGAATGAGCAAAATCCCTGAAAGTCGGGATAGGCCCCAAAAAGCTCCAATTGTTAAAATAAGACTTACCCATAGTAAAGAAAGATCGATTAAGCCCAAAAGCGGGCTTCTCAAGAAAAAGAAAAGAAAGCTCCAGGCAAAATTACAGAGTAGCTGAAAGAAAAACAAACCCATAGCGGTTTGCTTTTCGGGCTTTTTAGTGTTCCAGACTATTCCAAGTGCTATACCCATCATTATGTATAAGATCGGCCAAACAATTGGAAAAACATATGCTCTTGGCAAAAATGAGGGTTTGTCCAAAAAAATATACCACTTTTCCCATGAATTACCCATTAATAGGCCAGATAGCATCCCACCGCCCAAGCATATAATGATCCCTAGTAATATTTTAAATCCAAGCCCTTTTTTGCGCATAAAACCCTGCTTTTTCAATTTATTTTTATAATGCTTATAAGAGAAGATTGCGTCAATACACCTCTAGAGAATGTCCAAAAACAAAGCTTCTGCCGATTTGTGGACAGACTCAAAAAGTGCTTTGATTGCCAAAAATAGACCTCAACCATACAATAAGCCATGAGGAGCCCCTTTCCTATGGGGACTTATTTACCCAAGAGCTAACAATGTTTGATAAATTCACTAACCGTGCCAAGCAAGTCATTAAGCTCGCTAAAAAAGAGGCGCAGCGACTGAACCACAATTACTTAGGAACTGAACACGTCCTATTGGGCTTGCTCAAGCTCGGCCAGGGGATCGCTGTCAATGTCTTGAGAAATCTCAATCTGGACTACGAAACCGTCCGCGCTGAGGTTGAAAAGCTCGTAGGCTTTGGCCCAGAAATCCAAGTGTATGGGGATCCTGCACTCACTGGAAAGGTGAAAAAAGTCTTCGAATTTGCAAACGAAGAGGCTGCAAGCCTCAACCATAACTATGTCGGCACAGAACATCTCCTCCTCGCACTGCTACGTCAAACAGATGGCGTGGCTGCACAAGTTTTAGAAAATCTCGGCGTCAATCTAAAAGATATACGCAAAGAGGTCTTAAAAGAATTAGAGACGTTCAATTTACAGTTGCCTCCAATGGGAATGTCCCCTGGCGCCGCTCCATCTTCAAGCAAGCCACAAGATAAAGCTGCTACAGCAGATAAAATGCCTGCTCTTAAAGCCTACGGGCATGATCTCACCGAACTTTGCCGCGAGGGAAAATTAGATCCCGTGATCGGTCGAAAAGAAGAAGTGGAACGTTTGATCCTCATTCTCTGCCGCCGTCGCAAGAACAACCCTGTGTTGATCGGTGAAGCGGGTGTAGGAAAAACTGCAATTGTTGAAGGTCTTGCGCAAGCAATCGTCAAGGGAGAAGTTCCAGACAATTTAGCAAAAAAACGGCTGATCTCTTTGGATTTAACATTAATGATCGCTGGAACGAAATACCGTGGCCAATTTGAAGAGCGCATTAAAGCAGTAATGGATGAGATCAAAAAGAATGGAAACATCCTACTCTTTATTGATGAGATACACACTATTGTGGGTGCTGGCGCTGCAGAAGGTGCCATCGATGCATCAAATATATTAAAACCTGCCTTATCTCGTGGAGAGATCCAGTGTATTGGGGCCACTACGATCGATGAATACCGCAAACATATTGAAAAAGATGCTGCCTTAGAGCGTCGCTTTCAAAAAATCTTAGTTTCTCCTCCAAGTTTGGAAGATACGATCTCTATCCTCAGCGGACTTAAGCCAAAATATGAAGAACATCATAAGGTCATCTACACAGACCTAGCACTTAAATCAGCGGTTTATTTATCCGACCGTTATATCGCAGGGCGTTTCTTACCAGATAAAGCTATTGACCTTATCGACGAAGCAGGCGCTAAAGCGCGTATTGCATCGATGCACCAGCCCGATGATATCATGAAGCACGAAGCTGAGATCGAAGAGATGCGACTTGCCAAAGAAGAAGCAATCAACAAGCAAGAATATGAAAAAGCTGCAAAGCTCCGTGACAATGAAAAAACTCTTCGCGACAGACTGCAAAAAATCCGCTCAGAATGGGAAAGCAACAAAGATGAACATCAAGTTATTGTCGACGAAGAAGATGTTGCGCATATTATAGCAAAGCAAACAGGTATCCCTCTTACGCGTTTAACGGAAGGTGAAACCGCCAAAGTGATGAAGATGGAAGATGCACTTAAAACTGCTATCGTCGGTCAAGATGATGCCGTTAGCACTGTATGCCGGGCGATACGCCGTAGCCGTGCTGATATTAAGGACCCAAATCGACCCATTGGAGCTTTCTTATTCCTCGGTCCTACAGGTGTGGGTAAGACGTTGCTAGCAAAACAACTCGCCATCAATATGTTCGGCGGTGAAGACGCCCTAATCCAAGTTGATATGTCTGAGTACATGGAGAAATTTGCTATCAGCCGCATGACAGGATCTCCTCCAGGATATGTCGGGCATGAAGAAGGAGGACAGCTCACTGAGCAAGTTCGCCAACGTCCTTATTGTGTCGTCCTTTTTGATGAAGTTGAAAAGGCGCACCCCGATGTGATGAATCTCCTTCTACAAATTTTAGAAGAAGGACGCCTCACAGATTCATTTGGTCGCAAGATCGACTTTCGTAACACCATTGTGATTATGACCTCTAACTTAGGCGCCGACATGATACGCCGTCAGTCTGAGGTTGGCTTCGCTGCACAGGAAGGAATCATAGATTATGAAGTGATGGAAAGAGAGATCAACAAAGCTGTCGCAAAACAATTCCGGCCTGAATTTAGAAACCGTATTGACGGCATCGTTATCTTTAAACCTCTTGATCGCGCCCGCCTCAAAGAAGTTATCGACCTTGAGCTCAGAAAATTGCGCGAAAGGCTCCTACGCAAGAAAATGACAATCGTTCTGGATGACAAAGCCAAAGATTTCCTCGTTACCAAAGGATTTGAACCTGATATGGGTGCACGCCCGTTGCGCCGCGTCATCGAGAAATATCTGGAAGATCCTCTTGCAGAAAAGTTGTTACTCAATCCCGATAAACAAGGTAATTGGCTTGTGACGGTGGAAGGCGATAAATTTGCGTTCATTGAACAAGAAACTGTCTCTATGGATGCTAAGGACCATCTGGCAATTGCTGGCCCTGCATCTCCGCCTAGCAACACGCCATCTGACCCGCAAAGATAGGATAGGAAAAACAAATTCCCTCAGCGCAGAGCTATTTTTTACTCTGTTCTGAGGGAATTGCTCTTAAGCCTTGCGTCTTTAGAATCTGATTTCGGAATAGTGGACTTTCGCAGAGACGACAGGCAAGTTGGGTATGCCTGCTTGAGATAAAGCTTTGCGAGCTTTTTCAACAATTTCTTCTGGCGGATTATCTCCCATATCATACGTGTACTCAATCCCTGCCTTGCGGAGCTCATCAGAGATTAAAAATTCGATGAAGGGAATGCTCCTACCCACTTTCAACCATACAGGATATTCAGAACCAAAGGAATCTTTGGCGTTACGTGTATCTGTGTATTTACGTGTAATCAATGCTGCAAAATAGCGATTAGTGTCATCCTCTAACGCTGAAAAAGAGCGAGGAGGATTGATTTTCTGGCCAGAAAGTGTGAAACGGAAGGCCAATCCTTTCTCTTCCATCTCTTGCCAAAATGCTTCTTCACTTAAATTGCTTAAATCTAAAATCACTTTTCCTGGAATGCTCGTAGCTCCTACTTCAATTGCAGAAAGTGTGTCATGGTGTCCATCAATTAACACATATCCAAATGGAGCTCGTACTAAGGGCACTGCTTTTTTAAGCTCAAGAGGACTACGTCCTTCATCATACGCCAATTTCCAGCTCTTGTTTTGGGCATCCCAACAGATGGCATTGGTCTTTTCAAGCCAGCGCAATTTTTTTTCGACGTTCAACCTAGAATAACGTGTCTGACCTGGGAAAATAGATCCAATGGGAAAATAGAGATGTTCTTCTTTAACTTGTTCTTTCACAGGACTGCTAATACCATCGGCAAAGGCCATAGACCCTGACGCAAGAATAATTGAAAAAATGTAGTTTAAGTATCTCATATGCTATAATTATAGCATGCTTTATATCAAACTTAATAGAGCAAATAAGACTTTCTTTTTAAAAGAAATTTTTCACGTTCCTTTTTATCATGCTCCACCATTTTCCAAGCGGGATATCGCTCTAAAGTCATTAAGTTCCAGATCTCGTCAGTTCCATTGATTAGATTAAAGAAATTTTTTCGCTCTGTACTCACTTGTCCAATTCTCTTACCGAACTCTTGAGGATAAAGACTTTTAAGCATCCCAATTAACATATATTGCACAGCGACTGGTTTGAAAGTCGCCTCGTCAGTTATAAATATTTTTACACCTTTACACTCTTCATTCTTATAAAGTCCAAATAGAGGACGATAGACAATAGGAAAAAACTTAACTCCAGGAAACTTTTGGGCATTGAGTTGCGCTGCAAGTTTTTTACCATCAATCCAAGGGGCCCCGACTAATTTAAAAGGCTGGGTATAACCAATCCCAATATTGACAATACTGAGCTCTCCTAAAATCCCCGTTGTGGCATAAAAAAATGGAGTGTCTTGTTCAGGGATATTTGGGCTTGTAGGGACCCATTGTAGACCAGTATCGCGGAAACTCATGCTTCTTTCCCAACCACGCATCGGAATGACTTTCAGGCGGCAATTAATCTGCCTTTCTGTATTGAAGTACTTCGCCAACTCCCCCATTGTCATGCCATGGCAGTATGGGACATCAACATAACCGACAAAGGAACGAAATCCATCTAAGAGAACAGGCCCATCAACTATGTTACCCCCCATGGGATTAGGACGATCAAAGATCACAATGGTAATTCCGCGACGTGCGGCTTCTTCCATAACATAATAAAGCGTCGACATGTACGTATACGATCGACTTCCAATGTCTTGGATGTCGCAGAAGATCACATCGATCCCTTTTAACATCTGATCGGTGGGACGGCGGTTCTTGCCATATAAACTATAAACAGGGATAGAGCGGGGCAAGCGGAAATCAGAAACTTCTTTGCCAGCTTGCTCACTGCCATCAAGGCCATGTTCCGGGCTAAATATTGCTTTAATCTCCCAATGACCTGCTTGCTTAAGGACCATATCTAAGGTCGGATGTAAATCTTTTGTGACACCAGTATGGTTTGTTAGAAGTGCAACACTTTTCCCTTTATAAGCTACCCATTGCTCTTCTTCAAAAAAGACATCGACACCTAAACGAACTGTTGCCTCGATGCAAAATGAACACAAAATGAGAAAAATTAAGAGAGTACGCTTCATAATTTAGGAGTATAAGAAATCAAGAGAAGCACTTCAAGAACCAATCACCCGCAAGCCTTGACACCTCTTCTAAGGCGCCGCTTTCTTCAAACAAGTGTGTTGCACCTGGGACAATTTGCATGTCTTTTGTGCATGTTAGCAAGGAAAAAGCAACTTTGTTAAGTTCGATGACAACCTCATCATTTCCACCCACTATAAGTAAAGTTGGCGCTTTTACACGAGGCACATATTCCTCAGCCAAGTCGGGACGCCCCCCTCTAGAAACAACAGCTTTAATAAATAAGTCTCTTTGAGCAGCAGCAATAAGGGCAGCAGCAGCTCCCGTGCTCGCTCCGAAATAACCCATAGGCAGACTTTTTGTTTCGGGAAGAGACATCACCCAATCGGTTACTTTCACCACCCTCTCTGCAAGCAAGGGGATGTCGAAGCGCAGAGCTGCGGTTTGTTCATCTTCAATAGCCTCTTTTCTTGTCAGAAGGTCGCAAAGTAAGGTGCCAATTCCTCTTCTGTTCAAAGCTTTGGCCACAGCCTGGTTGCGAGGGCTGAAGCGGCCGCTCCCGCTACCATGGGCAAAAATAACAATACCACAAGACTCAGACGGCAAAGTGAGCTGCCCTTCTAAAGTTATAGAGCCCAAGGAAATATGAACATCAGTCATGTAATTAAACCTTTTAATTGCTTAGGCAGTTGCAAACAGAACCAGAGTATTGCAACTGCCTCTACTATTTGGCATATTGGGACTATTCCAGGAAATCAAAATCGATTAAAATTAAATCCCTATGTGCGCAAAAATATTTGTTGCTATGTCCGGTGGGGTCGATTCCTCCGTGTCCGCTTTGCTCCTCAAAGAACAAGGACACGAAGTGGTGGGCCTATTCATGAAAAATTGGGAAGAGACCCTTCCTGATGGGTCATGCTCAGCCGCGCAAGACCAAGAAGATGCTTTTAAAGTATGTCGCCAGCTAGGCGTCCCTTGCTATACGGTTAATTTCACTAAAGAATATTGGGACAATGTTTTTGTTGCCTTCTTAGAAGACCTCAAACGAGGACTGACGCCAAATCCAGACATCCTCTGCAACAGAGAAATTAAATTTAAAGTTCTCTTCGAAAAAGCTCTTTCCTTAGGAGCGGATTTCCTAGCCACTGGCCATTATTGCCGTACCTTGCCATCGCCAAATGGCACAAAGTTGCTTAAAGGCTTAGATCCATTCAAGGACCAAAGCTATTTTCTTCACGCAGTATCCTCTAATGTCTTGGACAAAGTCTTATTTCCAGTCGGAGCGCTGCCTAAACAACAAGTACGCGATCTGGCGCGCAAACATAACATTCTCACAGCAGAAAAAAAAGATAGCACAGGAATTTGTTTCATTGGAGAACGCAACATTAAGAAGTTCTTGCAAAACTACATCGCATACCAGCCAGGTCTTATAGAGTCTGTTGAAGGAAAAATATTGGGAGAGCATGAGGGAGTTGCGTTTTATACGATTGGACAGCGCAAAGGCTTAAAAATTGGCGGGGCCGGCCTTCCTTGGTTTGTTGTGGGCAAAGACATCAACCGTAATGTCGTCTTGGTTGCACAAGGAGATGACCACCCCGCTCTTTACGCAGATTCCTTGACCGCAACAGAAATTCAATGGATTTCTTCTCCTCCAACACTCCCTTTTACATGCACTGCAAAAATCCGCTATCGACAGGCAGATCAAGAATGCCTTATCGAGAAGATCGAAAATGGCCGAGCCTTTGTACGCTTTACAGTGCCACAACGCGCCATCACCCCTCGCCAGTCCATCGTCTTTTATTTAGGTGAGGAATGCCTTGGAGGAGGATTTATCAATGCATGCAATGAAAAATGATTGATACTATTTCTAATATTGATTGATTAAAATCACCATTCATTTTTTATATTTCCTCATTTAAAAAATAATCTTTTTATTAATACTTAAATTCATTATTAGTTGATTAAACTAAATGAATGATTAGTCAATATGCGTTTTACGCTGCCTATTTGCATTTTATTTTTGTGTCTTTGCGGCTGTATTCGCGTATCGGATGCTCAAAAGGATGCACGCATCGTCCCTGCAGGGATTTCTGACACTGTTGCGCGCGCAATCAAGGAAAAGGATTTTTTTGTTGCAGATTGGCCAAGCCCCACATGGTGGGAAATGTTCGGCGATCCTCAACTCGTTTTATGTATACAGCAAGCAATTGAGAATAGTCCCTCCATTCCAAATGCACAGGCAAGACTCATCGCCGCGCAGCAAGTTCAAAAACAGCGCGGCTCCTGGCTATTTCCTACATTAGACGGAAATTTTGAATACAATTGGCAAAAACAAGGTAAAAACACCTTTTTCCGGTCATTTGGATCAATGTTCCCAGCTACAATTAATCAGTTCGATTTAAAGCTTGATCTCAACTACAACATCGACTTTTGGGGTAAATTCCGTAATTCATGGCGCTCTGCCCAATTTGCTACCTTTGCTGAGCAAGCAGAGTATGCACAAGTTCTTTTGACGGTAACCGCTGCCGTTGCAGGTGCATATTTTGAGCTCCAAAATTCCCTTGTAAAAATGATGTTGTATGAAGAGCTGAAACAAGAAAAAGAAGAAATCTTAGCGCTGCTCGTATTGAGATTAGAAAATGGATTGAACCCAGAGATGAACTCTCTAGAAGCTCGCAAGGAATTGCAAGAGGTCTTATCACAAAAAGAACAGCTGAGACAACAAATTGTCCTGTTAGAACATCAGCTTGCTGCACTTATGGGAAAAGGACCTGATAATGCCCCGCGGATCGTGCTCTCACAAGCTCCCTTGCTAGAGGAATTTCCTCTCCCTAACTCCATTGAGCTTGATCTGGTTGCCAGACGACCTGACTTACGTGCACAGATCCTTCGCGCTCAGGCAGCAGCATATACTGTTGGAGCTAAACAAGCGGATTTCTACCCCAGTGTTGATCTAACAGGCTTTATTGGATTGGAGACAGTGACCGAAGCTAGCTTATTATCCATGCGTAGTGGCTTATCCTCTCTTGCTCCAGCAGTGAATCTGCCCATATTCACTGCTGGCAGAATTAAAGCAAGGGTAGATGAAGCAAGGGCCCAATATGACCAGTCTATATTCGAGTACAACCAAGCTGTCGTACAAGCTGCCAAGGAAGTCGCAGACGAACTGACCTTATTTCATGGAATTCATCGACAAATCAGCATTATTGAAGTTGCCAAAGAAATGGTCGCTCTCAAGAAAAAATTATCGCAAGATAGATTCGATACAGGAGTCAGCAATTATTTCGCAGTCGTGCTCGACCGCATAGAACTTACAAAGACCAAAATGACCTTAAAAGAGCTGCAGTATATGCGTCAATTAGCAGCTGTCAGGCTTATCAAAGCTTTAGGGGGAGGGTATCAGGAATGACAGTCGACCCTTCAGGCCAAATAGCTCCTTCTGTGCAGAAAAACCAATCGAAAAAGTTTAAGATCATTGGAGGGATGGGACTGTTTTTCATTATTGTGGCAATTGCCATTTTTCTTTGGTGGTTATTATGGGGACGATTTCATGAAAGTACAAACGATGCCTACGTCAATGGAAACATGGTCGTCATTACCGCTCAGATACCAGGAACGATTAACAAAGTCTATGCCGATGACACAAATTACGTCGAACAAAATCAGATCTTGATCGAGCTGGATCCTACTGACACTCAAATTGCACTTGATAAAGCAAAAGCACATCTTGCTAATACGGTCCGAAGGGTAGTCAATTTGTTTGCAAAAGTGCGCGAATTGGAATCCAAGCTTGAAATGCGTGAGGCAGAATTAATTCGGGCAATGCAAGATTTTGAACACCGCAAAGCCCTCCTAGATACCGGTAGTATATCTTTAGAAGATTATCAACATGCGGAAGCTGCGCTCAAAACAATGCTCAGCAATTATTTCTATACCCAATACCAGCTTGCTGCAGCTATCGCTCAAGTTGAAAACACTACTATTCTAACCCACCCTTTGTTAATGCAAGCAAAAGAGCGCTTAAAGATGGCATGGGTGAATCGCAAACGGTGCACTATCGTCTCTCCTGCTAGAGGATTGGTCGCCATGCGGAGGGCGCAAGTTGGTACTGCAATTGACCAGAACTTTCCGCTCATGTCGATTGTTCCCTTGGACCAAATGTGGGTAGATGCAAACTTTAAAGAGGTCCACCTCAAAAATATGCGGGTCGGGCAACCTGTAAAAATTACTGCTGATATTTATGGAGGCGGGACGATTTTCAACGGAAAAATTATGGGGCTAGCTGGGGGGACCGGAAGCGTTTTTTCTGCCTTACCTCCGCAAAATGCAACGGGAAACTGGATTAAGATCGTCCAACGTCTTCCCGTACGTATCCAACTTGATCCCCAAGAAGTACTCAAGCACCCTTTAAGGCTCGGATTATCATTGGAAGTAACTGTTGACACGACAATAAGAGAAGGGCTAATGATCCCATCTCCTGTTCAAGAAAAACCGATCTATGAAACAGGAGTATACGCAACCCAGATCGATGGTTCAGATGCGTTGATAGAGCAAATCATCCATGAAAATTTAGACCCGTCTTTATGGGAAGAGCATACAGATGAAAATGAGGATGCGCCCTAATGGCAACAGCTACCGCTGCCGATACACAAGTGATCAGCGGAATTCCTCTTAAGCTCGCAAGTCTAGGTCTTGCGCTAGCAACTTTTCTCATTGTCTTGGACTATTCTATCGCAAACGTGTCCATCCCCTACATTTCTGGAGATCTATCAGTTAGCACAGACCAAGGAACTTATGTAATCACAGCATTTGCTGCTGGAAGCGCTATCATTTTACCTATGACAGGTTGGCTGTCTAACAAAATTGGTCCCATACGACTTCTAGTTCTTTCTTTAGTTATTTTCACTATATTGTCTATGCTTTGTGGCGCTGCGTTTACGTTTCCCATGCTGATCGTAAGCCGCTTTCTTCAAGGGATTGCAGCAGGTCCATTGGCACCCTTGGCTCAATCAATTTTAATCGCAATCAATCCCAAAGAAAAGAAAGAGCGCGCCATCGCCCTATTTAGCTGTGTTTTATTGACAGGTCCAGTCGCAGGCCCACTGCTCGGAGGCTGGTTGACCTACGATTATTCTTGGCCATGGATTTTTTATATCAATCTTCCTATCGGAATTCTTGCGGTCCTTCTGATCTGGTTACCATTGAGAAAAAGGAAGGAAGTCAGAAGCGCAAGTCCTTTTGATTGGGTAGGATTTATCCTGCTAGCAATTGGCGTCTCTTGTTTGCAAATTGTGTTGGACAAAGGTGAACAATGGGATTGGTGGGGTTCTCCATTAATCAGAATCTATGGCACCACCGCATTTTTATGTTTTACCTTCTTGATCGCCTGGGAGCTTCTACACCCCACTCCTCTTTTGGAATTACGGCTTTTTAAAATTTATAGTTTTTTCCTTTCAATCATATTGATCTTGGTCATGTACTCGCTATATTTTGGTTCTGTTGTCTTAATCCCTCTTTGGCTGCAGACAAATATGGGGTACACGTCCACGTGGGCTGGAGTTGCGGTCACATCGATTGGCTTTGCACCGATCTTAATTTCACCCTTTATGGGCGGTGTGACAAAAAAATACGGGCCTCTCCCCTTATTGGCCCTATGTGTACTGTTCTTCTCGCTGTCTTGTTTTGTTACGGCATTCTTTGATACTGATGTCGATTTTTGGCACGTCAGTTTCTCTCGTTTCATTTTAGGAATTGGGCTTGCACTTCTAGCTGCCCCTCTCATCGTACTCAATACAATGGACCTACCCACAGCATCACTGCCTAGCGGAGCGGGGATCTTCCATTTTATCCGCGCAATGTTCGGTGGAGTTGGGACCTCGATCTTCACAACTATGTGGATTCGCAGGACCATTTACCACCACTTTACATTGGGAGAATCGGTGACTCCATTTTCTGCGAATGCTGAATACTTGGCAAATTCTGTGGCCCAGTATCATCTTGTAGGAAAGTCTCAGCTGGCAATGGTCAACCAAATAGTCGACAATCAAGCAGCCATGCTGGCATTAAATGATTGTTTCTGGGTAATGGCTTGGGTTTTCTTAGCCCTTATACCTTTTATTATTTTAGGGAAGTTCATCAAACCCAAACAGAAGCCTGCAGCTCCGGCAACTGCCGTCGAAATGTCAATACATTGAAAGGGAGCAGGGCATTGCATGGATGCGCAGAATAAAAAAAACCCTTCTCGCTCTTGCGAGAAGGGGAACGGGTTTTCGCTTCGTATCCTGCGCTAGTAGCTTGCTGTTCTCTAGCGATTGCGAACCTTGCTGTGCTTACGTCCATATTGCATGTAGACCACAACGCCTATTGCCATCCATATGATCAATTGGATCCACGTGATCAATTGCAAAAATGACATCAGAGCCAAACAAGAGATAGTCCCAGCAAGAGGGACCCAGGGTACAAAAGGTGTTTTAAAAGGCCTGTGCAATAAAGGTTGTGTATAACGCAACACCAAGACCCCAAAGCACACAATTGCAAAAGCAAGAAGCGCTCCCATAGAAGTCACCTGACCTAAGATAACAACAGGGAAAAATCCTGTAATGAGTACAGCGAATGCTGTGATCAACAAGGTGGTACCAAAAGGGGTACGGAATCTTGGATGGATCTTACCGAAAAATTTTGGCAATAGGCCATCTTGGGCCATTGTATAAAAGATTCTTGCTTGTCCAAGCAACATTACAAGGATCACCGATGTGAGTCCTGCTAAGATTGCAATCTTGATTACATAGCGCAACCAGGTAAAACCAGCTCCCAATGCGTTGACAGCAACAGCAATAGGATCAGGTACGCTGAGCATTTTGTAGCTGACAATTCCTGTCAGAACTAAAGCAACAACCATGTACACAAGGGTTGAAATTCCTAAAGATCCAAGCATACCAATCGGCATGTCCTTTTGTGGATTACGCGATTCTTGTGCCAAAGTAGAAATGGCATCAAAACCAATAAAAGCAAAAAAGACAACTCCCGCACCACGGAACACACCGCTCCATCCATATTGTCCAAAAACGCCTGTATTTTCAGGAATGAAAGGGACATAATTATCAGCGTTGATGAAAGCGATACCACAAACAATAAAAAGTAAAATGACTGCCATTTTAATAAATACCAGGATGTCATTGACAATCGCAGCGGTCTTAATACCGACAGCGATCATGATCCCAATGACAGCAACAATAATCATCGCTGGTAAATTGATAATCGAACCGCTCGCCTGCCAGCCACCAACTGCATCGTAGAGTAAAGGGGAGCTTGCAAATGCAGCGGGAATGGTGATTCCAACGTCATTCATTAAGCTGGTAAAATAGCCGGACCATCCAACAGCCACAGTCGATGCAGAAAAGAGATATTCGAGAGTAAGTCCCCAACCAATTATCCACGCAGCAAACTCACCCATTGTAGCATAGGCATAAGAATAAGCACTTCCTGCAATTGGGATAAGAGAAGCAAACTCGGCATAGCAAAGCGCTGCAAAAACACATATAACAGCAGCGAAAAGAAATGAGAGGATAACTCCTGGGCCTGCAAATTCAGCAGCCGCTTGTCCAGAGATAACGAATATCCCTGCTCCAATGATCGCGCCAATTCCCATGGAAGTTAAATTTAAGGCGCCGAGCGTCCGCTTTAAACCATGGCGAGTATCGGATGCTTCATCGAGAAGAGATTTAATAGACTTTTTTGCAAACAATCCCTTTTTCATGAAACCTCAGAAAAATAAAAAGATATAATACTGATCGAGAGCTCTATTAATTACAAGGGTGAATCAATGTAGATAATTTTTTGATGATCTGCACCTATCTCATTTCAGCCGTTTTTGGGCTCTTTAAAATGAAATTATACACTCGCTTCTTGCAATTGTCTTATGCGCGATTCCCATTCTCGGATATATTCCAACATTTTCTCTCTTGAGGGCTTAGTCTTCAGCATCTCAAGAGCGCTTTTGTTGCTCGATAAATGCGCTAACTTTGCCAAAAGATGCAGATGTCTCTTGTCATTACTTGAGAAAAGAAAAAATAAAGTATGGACCGGTTCCCCATCTAGCGCACCATACTCTATCGGGGTCCTAGGGAAAACGACGAAAATAGCATCGAAAGGACCTTCGAGAAGGAAATCCCGCGTATGAGGAACGGCGATGCCGTGATTGAGCGCGGTAGGCATCATTTTTTCTCTATCTAGCAAAAGGTCCGCTAGAACGTCAGCATCCAAATTTAATTTAGGTGCAGTGACGTGCATGACAGAGCGGATTAAATCCTCTTTGGAGCTTCCTGGAATGTCATCGTGAACGCCACCTTGATGAATCGCACGATAAAGGCTAAATTGCTGCATCCCACCTTTATGGGCCGAGGAATCGTTTCCTTCTTCATCTTGAATATCAATAGGTATATCATTTTGATTATCGCCAAAACCAAGAAATTCTTCTTCGCCTGGTTTCAACTTGCAGCTCAACACCCAATTTTCAATCTCGATGCGGCTGAAGCGGTATTGATGATTAAGCCTATATGCGGGGATCTTACCATCCGCAAGCCATCGTCTGATCGTCGTCTCCGATACATTTAGAAGATCTGCGACGTCTTTAATTTTCAGATCCATGAGCCTGTCCCGGTTTCCAATTTATTCTATTCGATGTCACCCATACAAAAATTAAACAAGAGATTCGTGCTTGCTATATTTTAGCATAAATGACAGTTAGAGAGCGTCTTCAATTTAAGCTATTGTCGAAATTGGACTCTTTTGATCCAAGCTTTCGATCAAATAGTCATAAAGCCAGCTAAAGCCTTAATTTAAAGGCACTCTCTTAGCATCCTTCAAATGCTGCAACAACATCTTTTGCTGTAATCGCTTTTAAAATTTTTTTTCTTCTCGTTTCATCCTTGATCGCACGCGTAATTTTAGACAAGATATTTAAATAGGCTGTTTGCTGTTCAGCAGGCCCCCCGATCATAAAAACTATATGTATGGGTGAACCATCGAGAGAATTCCATTCAATTCCATCATTTTTCTTGACGCCGATAGCAAGAAAGAAATTCTTATATCCTTCCATTTTAGCATGCGGTATGGCGACTCCAAGCCCAATTCCAGTAGAGACAATCTTTTCACGCTCTGCAATTGCCTGATAGAACGCTTGCCGGTCCTTCAATTTTCCAGATGACTCTAGAGCATCAATCAAATAATCTATCGCTTCTTCACGCGTTGTAGCTTTTAAAAAAACGATCGCTCGTTCATCGAGAAATTCGCTGATCGTTAAAGATTCTCCTTTTTTAAACATCTAGTGCACACCAGTATGACCAAAACCACCTTCGCCTCTTGTAGATACAGCAAGTTTATCCTGAAGCTCGAAAACTGCTTGAACAACAGCAGACAATACGAGTTGAGCAATACGCATGCCAGGCGTTACTACAAAAGGAATTTTTCCGTGATTAATTAAAATAACTCCGATCTCGCCGCGATAATCCGAATCAATAGTCCCTGGAGTATTTAATACTGTGATCTGATTTTTCAAAGCAAGGCCACTTCGCGGGCGGACTTGGATCTCATAACCTTCAGGGATCTCTACACGCACTCCAGTAGGGATCAGCGCAGTAGAGCCCGGCTCTATAACCAGATTCTCATTGAGGCGGGCTTTTAGGTCTGCCCCAGCAGCTCCAATTGATGCGTAAGTAGGTAGAAAGTCCTCGCTTGCGAGGATGATGGGAATTACAACGCTACGGGTCATAGTATTCTCACTTTGCTGTAAGCTGTTCATCAGCAAGAACCATCAACTCTTTCAATCTTTGAGAGAATTTTCCTAATGGTATTGAAGTATCAAAACTTTCAGTCGCTTCAAATGAACGATCGTTACATGTTAAAAAATCAACAAAAAAAGACAATTTCTCTTTTAATTGATGGCGATTAACAATGCAATCAATCATTCCTTTTTCAATAAGAAATTCCGATCTTTGTGCTTTAGGGGGCAATTTTCTCCCAATGATCTGTTCGACGACGCGAGGGCCTGCAAAACCAATAAGAGCATCGGGCTCGGCTACAATGATATCGCCAAGAGATGCAAATGAGGCTGTGACTCCTCCCGTTGTAGGATTGGTGAGTACGGAAAGATAGGGAAGCTTTAGTTCATGCAATTTTGCAAGAGCAGCAGAGGTTTTTGCCATTTGCATGAGAGAAAAGATAGACTCTTGCATCCTAGCTCCTCCAGAAGCGGAAACAATGATTAGAGGAAGCCGTTCAGCACATGCATATTCGATCAGCCGAGTAAGCCTTTCACCCACAACTGAACCCATAGAGCCGCCCATAAAACTAAAGTCCAAAACACCTAATGCAAGCTTCTTTCCATCAAGCGTGCAATGCCCAGTGAGGATTGCTTCATTGCGCCTTGACTTAGCTTGAGCTTCTGCTAAACGTTCACAATAAGGCTCTGTATCAACAAAGTGTAATGGATCCATCGGAGCAATATCCGTGAACATTTCGACAAAAGAGTTATCGTCTGTCAAAAGTTGCACCCGTTGCTCAGCGGTCAAACGGTAGTGATAGTCGCACTTCGGACAGCAATGCTTATTATTTGCCAGCTCTTGCGCATGTACCATATCGTTGCAGTGAGTGCATTTCACCCATCCACTATATCCATCTTTTTTTGAAGTCTGGATTTTGATCTTTGGCTTGGACCGTGAAAAAAGCCCCATAAATGAACCTATTTCTAATATTCCTACTAAGGTAACAAACTTCACGAATGTCTGCAAGAGATGAAACTACTGTTATTAAGTTTGTTAAAAACTTCATTTGTAACCACACGAAAATCATTTAAAAAGATTTAGATAAAGTATTTTTTATTACTTATGCAATAAACTAATTACGGCTATAATTCACTCTCATTAAGAATGGAGTTTTATTATTATGGCTATAGCGCTCGCCCCTCCCATAAATTCTGGCACCTCCTGTTACCAGTGCCCGTATCATCTGGCTCCAAAGTTGGAAGCCTATAAAAACTATATTAGACAAATTGCAAGACAAGCCGGGTATCCCTTACCTGATTCAATTAATGCTTTTATGGCTAATGATCCTACCGAAACACCCCATGTCATAAATAATGCCATGTTCTTGCCCGTACTAATGCTGCTCGATAAACAAGACATACCAGAACATCTCCGTTTAAGAAGCCATGATGACCCACGTGTATTCGATGATTCCTACTTAGATGAAGTGATAGATTGGCTTAAAAACTACACAAAAAACCCTAATTTCGATAAATCTTTTGTCCAAAAAGAGCTTATTAAAACTTTTTTAAAGCTATTAGTTGATGATGCGAAATCTAAAGACGCTAAAGAATTTATTTTTGGCCATGAGCTCGCCCATATCCTACACAAGCACGAAGTTACCAATGGGCATTTGTATTGGACGCTATTATTTATTCTCTCTATTGCACTTGTCTGCGCTCTTATACCTTTCGGCTCTAGTGTCGCTGCACTAATGACAGCAGCAAAGGTGAGCGCATGTGGAACTGGCGCCCTTTCAGCGATCGCATGGATTGTCATGAGCCGCACATCAAAGGCCCACGAAAGAGAAGCTGATATGACTTCTAAAAGGATCACTCAAAAGCATGAAGGAGGAGCTTATTTCTTTGAAGTCATGAGACAACACGGCCTGGCAGCACGTAACAAAAGTCCTACTTTAGCAAAAAGGCTCCTCGCTCGATTGACATACGACAGTAATGGTCATGTACGCGCCTTCAAGCTTACACATCCTTCAGAAAGTGAAAGGATCGCATATTTAAAATCATAAAAATTAACTTCTTAGGGTATGGAGAGTTCATACCCTATGCTATTGACTAACCTTTCTGAAATCTCTCTTCTACATTTTTCCAGTTCACAATTTTCCAAATATTTTTCACGTAATCTGCACGTACGTTCTTGTACTGCAAATAATAGGCATGTTCCCACACATCAATTCCCAATAGAGGAACAATTCCTTGAGTGCTTAAGGGATCTTGATTTGCGCATGTGGAAATGACCAAATGCCCATTGCTTTTGTTTAGCCCCAACCACCCCCATCCCGAACCTTGAATAGCCACTGTTTGTGCACTAAATTTCTCAATAAAAGCATCCAAAGATCCGAAGTTGTTCTGCAAAGCTTGAAGTAAAGGGCCCTTAGGAGCTTCACCGCCACCTTTTCCAATTGGCGCAAGGTTAGTCCAGAAGATGCTGTGATTGATGTGTCCTCCGCCATTGAATTTAATCGCTTGCTGTAAGGAGATCATTGTAGCAAGATCCCCTTTGGATTCTGCTTCATAATATTTTTCTAAAGCGGCGTTGACGTTGGTGACATAAGCTTGATGGTGCTTCTTATAGTGCAGCTCCATAATTTCTGCAGAGATCACGGGCTCTAAAGCATTAAAATCGTATGGGAGTTCAGGAAGTTTATATCCAGTAGATTGATTCATGGCACTCTCCAGTGTTGATATCTAAGAGACTGTTAACGGATTCAGGATTCGTCGCTTTTTTGAGAATTTTTGGCGAATTTTCTTTTGGTTTGTTGGGGGTAATATACGAAAGTTGATATAACCCACAACAAACCAAAAGAAAATTCGCTCAAAAAGTCCAAAAAATCGACAGAATCTGAACCCGTTAACAGTCTCTAACGATTTTTTAGGATCTGCATCTTTAATGCAAGATGTTCTCGTGTCACAGGGCCTATGGCCGTTAAGCGTACATCCGTCGGAAAATCTTCAAAAACATCAAAAAACGCATCTACTATCGATGGACTTGAAAAAACTATTTCTTCAAATTCATCTAAATTGGGCAATGGTTCTATACGGTTCACTTCAATATCATAGATGGGCCATTCTGTTAATTTTAGTTTTTGCAAAGCCATCCAACTTGCAAGTACGGGACGCGCCTTTTTAGAACGAGGCCACAGGAAATGCGGGTCTTGCAACTTCTCTTTTTCTAGTAACGCTATAATTCCTTCTTGCGTTTCTTGATTGGCAACAAGCTGAGGAATGAACCCACAATCTTTTAAACAAGCGGCCGTCGCTTTGCCAATTGCTATCAATTGAGGACACTTTTTGAGATGAGAAGACAACATTCTAACAGCAGTCTGACTTGTAAAAATCCAATGTGTAAAAGGTTCAAATTGCATTTTGCAAAGTGGAAAAGGTAGAACACGGATGATGGGATAGTGCACGATGCGGTTGGGGGAACTAAAGTTTTTTGGATCCAATCCTAGATAGAGTGTCGCTCTCATCTAAAGACTTTCTCTCTTGAGTCAATGCATGCAAATAATCGTTCCATTTCTAAATCATCTTCTTGGGAAACAATGGCGAGCTTCCCTTGCAATGGCGCTGTTTCCCATGGCAAAAAGATTCGGTTGCGCCAAGTCAACCCTAGGCGGATAAGAGCGGCTTCAGCCATAACAAGAGCATCGACAGTTTTATTATCTAGAAGTTCCAGTCTCGTTTGAATATTCCCCCTTATGTCAATACATTGAAGATCAAAGCGCAGCTCTCTAATCGCTTTTTCCCTTCTTAAAGATGAAATACCCACACGAGCTCCTTTGGGCAATTGCTGAAAGCTCTCCTTTTCTCTGAAAACAAGACAATCTCTAGCATCAACACCTTCAGTGATCGCTATAACTTTTAGTCCTTTTGGAATCGGATCAGGAAGATCTTTAGCGGAATGGATTGCTATGCGGCATTTCCCATTTAGGAGCAGTTGATCGATCTCTCGAGTAAAAAAATCTGTTTTTTCCATTTCTTTAAGAGAAGTTGTCAAATCTTTATCACCTTGAGTGACAACCCATGAAACATTAAACATCAATTGAGGGTGATAGACTTGAAGCAACAGCAAGACCTCGGATACTTGAGCACGGGATAGCGGACTTGAACGAGCACAAGCCTTAATTGACCAAAGCATTGATCGCCTCTTCGACAATATCGATTGGCACCATCTCCATCTTATCTAATAAATCCTTGGAGAGACCTTTTAGGTTCCTTCTCGGTAAAATACAAGTGCGGAAACCCATTAACGCCCCTTCACGGATCCGCTGTTCGACACGAGGGACGCTTCTCAGCTCCCCTCCTAATCCTACTTCCCCAACAACAAGCGTTTGAGGATCAATTGGACGGTTGCAGAATGATGATGAAATTGCAAGAAGAACACCTAGGTCTATGGCCGGCTCTGAAATTTTCATTCCTCCAGCGACGGAAACAAAAACATCACAGTTGTAAATTTGATAACCCATCTTTTTCTCTAACACTGCAAGAAGAAGCCCCAATCGATTTTGATCAAGACCAGCAGACTTTCTTGTCGATGTCGCGAATGAAGATGCAGCCACTAATGCCTGTACTTCTACGAGAAATGCTCGACTCCCTTCTACTGTAGGTACGATTGCAGAACCAGGAAGATCTTTACGCCTCTCTTCTAAAAACAATGAGGACGGATTGGGAATTTCTCTCAATCCTTCAACTTGCATCTGAAATACAGCGATCTCATCTGTAGGGCCAAAGCGGTTTTTCATCGCCCGTAAAAGACGGTAGCCATGTTGTTTGTCCCCTTCAAAATCTAAAACTGTATCTACCAAATGTTCTAATACTTTGGGACCTGCGATCTCGCCTGACTTGGTGACATGGCCGATGAGAAAAGTTGAGATCCCCATTCCTTTTGAGATATGCAAAAATTCTGTTGCGATCTCGCGGACCTGCACTACAGAACCCGGAGCGGAAGGCAATTCACTTTTGTAGAGGATCTGTATAGAATCGGCAATGATGACATCAGGCTTGACTTGGTCAATTTGATGTTTGATCTGATCAAACACAGTTTCACATAAGAAATAAATCGAATCGCTGCGAATGCCAAGTCTTTCAGCGCGCAGTGAAGTTTGTTCCACGGATTCTTCCCCGCAAACATAAAGGACGATCAACCCTTGCTGGGCTAACTGTTCAGAGACTTGCAGCATAAGAGTTGATTTGCCAATTCCCGGATCTCCTCCGATCAATGTCAAAGATCCACGGACCAATCCCCCACCTAACAACCTGTCAAACTCTGTCATTTTCGTCGTGATCCGAGGCAGTCCACCTCGCACAATCTCGCTAAGGCGAACTGCCTTGGCAGTTTTGATTTCCTTGGCAGCAAAACGTTGTTTTTGCGTGTCGAGTTCAATTTCTTGTGTGAAGCTGTTCCACTCTTTACATTGAGTGCAACAGCCAGTCCATTTAGACTGCTTATGGCCGCATTGTTGGCAATACCATACGAGCTTTTGCTTTACCATGTGTCAAGAGACCTCTTGCGCAAGGGTTTATCGATTTCGAGATTATACATACAGTCTCCTAGCTTCGTAAGAGATCTAATGTCTCTATAGCTATTTTTGCTGCAGCCTGCTCAGCTTGCTTTTTCGAGGCTCCAAGCCCCGTCGCTAATGCCTGATCCCCAATTGTGACTGACACTGTAAAGATTTTAGCATGGTCCGGACCTTCCTCTTTGAGAACCGTATAGATAGGTGGCTTATGGTATTTTTTTTGAGAATAGTCCTGGAGCTCAGCTTTCCAGTTCCGCAAAGGTTCAAGAGCGGCCATTTCCAACTCAGTTCTAAAGTGACATAAGAAAAATGTTTGTGCGGCTTCCATTCCTCCATCAAGGTATATGGCTCCAATCATTGCCTCAAAAAAGTCAGCAAGAATTGTCTCGCGCCCACGCCCTTCATTTAGCCTTTCGCCCTTACCCAGCAGAACATATCCTTCTAGTTTTAATTTAAGGATCCTCCTGGAACAGGCCCCTGCCTCTACGACATGTGATCGCATAATGGAAAGCTCACCCTCAGTGAGTTGAGGTGACTGGGAAAAAAGATAGTCTGAGACGATCAGGCCAAGGACAGCATCTCCAAGAAACTCTAGTCGTTCATTATGTTCAGTGATAGCTTCTCGATTTTCATTGTAATAAGAGCGGTGCACAAAAGCAGAAAAAAGGAGCTCAGGATTTTGAAAAGTATATCTTAGGAGCGCTTCGATTTCTTCTCTTTTCTCTACCAAATCTTGTTTTTCAATCATGTTTTTAATCCACTGAGGTATTCTCTATCCTCTCATAAGCGGGAAAAAATGCCAAAAACAACAAATTAAAGTATTTTCTTACACAGAGCCTATCTGCGAATTTTGATTGCTCAATATGCAGAATAGCCTAAAATACCCTAAAAACAGCTCATAATATAACCCCAATGACTGACCTGAACCCATTTTTTGCAGACCTCAAGCGTCCCTATGTCTTCCCAATCATCGAGCAAAAGCTAGAAGATTGCAGAAAACGCTATCCTGATGTGCAGATCTTGAATTTTGGCATTGGCGATATCGCCCTCCCCTTGGCTCCGGCAATTGTTGAAGCGATGGTCAGAGCAACTATAGAAATGGGCCAATCTTCTTCTTTGCGCGGATATGGCCCATCCGAAGGATACAGTTTTTTGCGCTCGGCTATTGCTGCAAATACGTATCAGGGCCTCAATATTTCCCAAGATGAAATATTTATTTCCGATGGCACCAACAGTGACGTAGCCAACGTTCAAGAGCTGTTCCCCTCAAATTGTTTTGTAGGCATCCCTGATCCGACATATCCCGTCTATCTTGACACTAACATTATTGCGGGTCGCGAAAAAAACATCCGCATCCTCCCTTGCACCAATGAAACTCGTTTTGTACCAACTCCTCCCTCAGAACATTGCGATATCGTCTATCTTTGCTCTCCAAACAATCCCACAGGCGAGGCACTTACACGCGATGAGCTAGCAAATTGGGTCAGTTGGGCACAAGAACATAAAGCAGTTTTAATCCTCGATCATGCCTATGCAGCATTCGTCACATCAGACAATGTTCCAAAAAGCATTTATGAAATCCCCGGCGCACATGAAGTGGCCATCGAATGCAAAAGTTTTTCTAAGTCCGCAGGGTTTACAGGACTTCGCTGCGGCTACATGGTCATGCCTAAAACCCTGAAAGGGACAGTTGCTGGAGCTCCTAATTCAATCCATTCTCTTTGGGCTAAACGGACAGGGATTAAGAGTAACGGAGTGAGCTATCCTGTTCAAAGAGCGGCGGAAGCCTCACTCTCAGAAGCAGGGAAAAAACAGACGGAAGAGCAAGTCGCCCTTTATCTCCGCAACGCCCAAGCCCTAAAGAAAGGTCTTGAAGAAAAAGGTTTTTGCTGTTTTGGCGGCGTGAACAGCCCTTACATTTGGTGTGCAGTGCCCAATGGAATGAAATCATGGGATTTCTTCGATTATCTACTGAACACCTGCCAAATTATTAGTGTACCGGGTAGTGGATTTGGAAAACTAGGTGAAGGTTTTATCCGATTTTCAGCATTCAGTACCGAAGAAAAAATTTCCTTAGCCCTTAAAAGAATCGAGAACATATGCGTTTCGTGCTAGCTTCCGACCACATCAGTTTTTTCCAACAACACCATTGGTTGGAACTAGAGGGTTTTATTGAACCTAAAGAGATTGAATCAGCCAAAGAGCATGCTCGCAAGACCATGGCCTCTAGGCTTCATACGCGTGAATCAGAACTTTCATTGGTCACCCCTATTTCATTATTTCAGGCTGGACGCGACCTTTTTGCAAGCGATGATTTTTTTAAAAAATTAAGCACCCATAAGCGGTATGCCCAATATTTTTCTGAGATCGCGCACATAAATCCCGTAAAGCTTGCTTGCGACCAATATTTAACGCATACCACAGGCCATGGACCATTGCCTTATTCCGAAGCCATCAGCCTAAAAAATGCCTTTTGCTACCAACCAATCATCGGTGGATTTCTCGTATGTCTCAGCAAAATGACAGCAATAAGTGGAAGCGGAAGCCATCATCCCGGCAATGTTGTTGTCTTGCATCCTAATAAAGAGTTGCCCTTAAATGCTTGGTTAATGGAACCGGGTTTTTCTGCCCTTCTCATTGTCTACGGCAACGAAAAGACTCTCTATGTGCACCAAAAACTCGACCCTCAGACACATGTTTTAAAACGAAACGGCCTTGTCTTTGGCGATCACCTTCCCAATATGACACATCCGGTTCTCGTACACTGACCCCCCATAGAAAGGGAAAAACTGCAATTTGAAGTAGAAAATTGACAGAACCTTAGTTACGCAAAAAGTCTAAAAAAATGGATGCGCAGCTGTTTTTCTTGCTCGCTGCAAAAGTTCTTCTAAAGACAAACCATCCAAATAATTCCCAGTAAGGAAAAATCCCTCTTCCTTACTTAACAAGCTCTGTATGGCTGCAATCCGTTTTTTATGCCCCAAGACATACTGCGGGATTGCCTTCTCCATAAAATATGCAGCGGAATACACAGGGTCTTGAGAAATATGAACATGCCGCTTGAGTGCTTCTAGTGCAACTGTTTCTGCCTCCTGAAGACTCTTTACTTCTTCGGACACCATCACGGTAAAACGGGTTTGTTGATCGACATCTTGCCCTGGGAAAATATTAGAATCAAAAACAACTCCTAAAACTTTCTCTTTTGATTTACTCGGCACCAAATAGCCAAATCCTTGAGGAGACCTTATCTTTTCATTAAACCCAATATGGACAACATACAGTGAACGGTAAGGAATTTCGCTTAAGAGAAGTGCTGCGGCTGGATTGTCAGTCTTGATCACACGAGATAAGACAAAAGCTGGAAGAGCACTAATGACAGCATCTGCAAGGATATTTCCTTTATTAGTATTGATGATCCAACATCCTTTGTCCCTTGTACAACTCACTACTTCTGTATCGAGCATAACTTGAGATCGAAGCTGTTGTTGCAGTCTTGTGCAGACCGAGCCTAATCCCTCTATTACTGAGAAATATCCTCGCGGCCCGGTTTTCTTTGTCTTTGAAAAAAAACCTCTGGTCAAACTCCCTTTCTCTAATTCCCATTTTTTTAAAACGGGGAAACACGCCTCGATAGAGAGCTCATTTATGCTCCCGGCGTATATCCCTCGTGCAAGAGGATCGATGAGCCTATCAGCAAATTCAGCGTCTATGCGACGGGAAAAAAATTCTCTTAAGGTTTCTTCTTTCTGTATTTCCGGCTTTACGCTCCATTCTTTGAAGAATGCCCACAGTGAATTCTTTGTCAGAGGAGAAAAAAGAATTTTTAGAAAACTATCAGGGACTTGATTAAGGACACCTTCCCAATAAACAAAACGTCTTGATGATCCAGGATCAGAATCAATAATCTTTTCTTGCATCTGAAGATCATTTATCATCTCTAGCCAAAGCGGTGCCTTATTCCTTGATAAGGCGCGTGGGCCCCCTTCGAAAAGAAATCCATCTTTCTGCCAAGTATGGACCCAACCACCTGTTCGTGCTTGTTTCTCAATTAAGACAACTTCTGAATCTGGCTTTAGCTTTTGGAGAAAATACGCTGAAGCTAGTCCGCTGATCCCTCCACCCAAAATTGCTATTTTCACGGCATACCTGCATAATTAGACGGAGTGGACATTAGACCTCTTGCATAACTAAGGAAAAAACTATGGCTACTCAACAAGAAATCGTCAATTTTCTTCTCGAGCTCCGTGAAGAAATCATCGCACGCTTTGAATCTCTTGAACCAGTAAAGCGCTTTGCGCGCTCCCCCTGGAACTATTCGAAAGGCTCTGGCGGAGGAGAAATGGCGGTGTTGCGCGGCGACGTCTTCGAAAAGGCTGCGGTCAACTTTTCTGAAATTCAAGGACCACAATTTCCTATGGGAGACGGGCACGGAGCTTTTTTTGCAACAGGCATTAGCTTGATCACACACATGCACAATCCCCATGCCCCTACAGTGCATATGAACCTGCGCTTTCTTGCGACAGAAGAAAGTTCTTGGTTTGGCGGTGGATATGACCTCACCCCTATGGGATTTCCCTATGAAGAAGACGCGCATCACTTTCATACAGTTGCAAAAGAGACATTAGACCACTTTGCCCCAACTCTTTATCCTTTGTTTTCGGCTCAAGCGCAAGAATACTTTTTTATTCCCCATCGCAATAAAGAAAGAGGTGTTGGAGGGATTTTCTTCGACCACTACAATTCTGGTAATAATGCATTAGATTTTCAGTTAGTGCAAGGGATTGGCAATACTTTTCTCGATGCCATTATGCCCATCCTTGAACGTAGAATCAACCTCCCTTATAGCGCTGAAGAGAAAGGGAAACAGCTTGAAATGCGCGGCCATTATGTGGAGTTTAACTTAATTTATGATCGCGGCACTAAATTTGGGTTTTCTTCTGGAGGCAACCCGGAAGCTATCCTCTGCTCTTTGCCGCCGCTGGCCAAGTGGTGACAAGCTCCGCTAACATTTGAACATTGCTAAAGGGAGTTTGGGGCAAGACGCCGTGGCCTAGGTTAAAAATAAACCCACCGTCTCCTTCCATTGTCTGCAGAATATTGATTGTTTTTTTTTGCAGTTCATCCTGGGATAATAAGAGAGATTGTGGTGGCAAGTTCCCTTGAAGAACAAGATGAGGGAAGCGTTTCCGCAACTCGTAGAGGGATCGTCCGTCGTCAACACTCAAAGCTGTTGGGCCTAATTGCGCAAGATCATTAGCAAATAGACTTGATCCCCTTGCAAAAATTATGACTGGAATTCCGCTTGACTCTAAAGCATCGATAATCTGTTTCAAGTAAGGATAGCAAAATTCTTTACGTTCTTTATCGCTCATGACATCTGCCCAAGAATCAAAGATCTGCACCGCATCCACACCAGCATTTATCTGTAGCAGCAGATATTCCGCTGTAACAGATGCGATCTGTGATAATAGCAGTTTAAATTCTTGGGGATGTTGCTCCATGAGGATTTTTGTGTTTTTTGGATCTCCCCTATGTCCAGCATCGAGCAAATAAGTTGCCACAGTGAAAGGAGCACCACTAAAGCCCAAGAGCGGTACGTCGAGCTGGGGTTTAGCTAAGCGGATCGCTTCAAAAATATACCCCAAAGTCTCGTACACAGGTTTTTGTGATAATTTATTTCCCTTAATAATCTCATCCAATGAAGCTTGTATCAGAGGCCCTTTTTGATCTGAAAAATGGACATCCCAACCGAAAACTTCTGCAATCAAAGTAATATCTGAAAATAAGATTGCAGCATCTAGAGGTAGAAGTTTAAGAGGCATGCATGTCACTTCAGCAGCCAACTGTGGCTCATGAAATAATTGCCAAAGTGAATGCTTCTGTCTTAAACGTTGATAATCGGGAATATAACGCCCAGCTTGGCGCATAAGCCAAATGGGCGGTCTCGATTCATTCCGGAAAGCAAGCGCTTCAAGCAATAACGGTTTCTTCATGAATGCAATAAACGGTCTAAAATTGAATCCACAGTAAACCCAAATTCATTGGCAAGATCACCCTGTGGTGCAGACTCTCCAAAAGTTTCGATGCTGATCGTTATCCCTTCAGGACCGATATATTTATGCCAGCCAAAGCTCGTCGCAGCTTCAATGCTGACCCGAGTTCCAATATCTCCACCGATGATCGATTTTTTGTATTCATCGCTTTGATTATCAAAAATTTCCCAGCAAGGCATTGAAACAACGCGTACTGCTTTTCCCAATTTTTCTAGGGATGCTGCGACATCGATTGCCAATGAAACCTCAGAGCCGGTTGCAAACAAGGTAAACTGCGGCTTAGCTGTTTCTTTTTTTACGATATAAGCTCCTCTACCCATTCCCTGCTCATAAGGAACATTTGTCCCTTGCAGCTCTGGAAGAGATTGTCTTGAAAGGGCAAACGCTGTCGGTCCACGGTAGCGCAAAGCGGCAATCCAGCCCATCTTCACTTCCCAGCTGTCTGCAGGTCGGATCACTTGAAGGTTAGGGATCGCACGCAATGCAGCGAGCTGTTCGATAGGTTGATGCGTTGGGCCGTCTTCGCCTAAGAAAATCGAATCGTGAGTGAAATGATAAATAACCGGCACCTTCGATAAAGCAGCAAGCCTGATCGCATTGCGCATGTAGTCAGAGAATGTCAAAAATGTTCCTACAAATGGCGTGAGCATATCCGTTTCTGCAAGGCCAGTAGCCGCTGCCGCCATTGCAAATTCCCGCACTCCATATTTTATATTTCTTCCTGAGAAATGGCCTGGGGAAATAAGCGGAGATTTCTTGATCATCGTCATATCAGAGCCAGAGAGGTCAGCAGAACCTCCGATCAGTTGCGGAAGGAGATCTGCCAGTGCATTGAGGACCGTTTGAGAAGCTGTTCTTCCAGCAATCGGTGATTTAATTTCTACCTTACGGAGGATCTCTTCGAGGTTGTCGGGAAGTTGCTTTTCCACCATCTTCATGAAATCTCTGTGCAGATCAGGATGGGCCTCAGACCAAGCGCGAAACATCTCTTTCCACTTTTGCTCGAGCTGAGCTTCCTTAGGGCGTTTTTGTTCGAAAAAGCCATACACCGCCTGAGGAACATAAAACTCCTCCTCTGGAAGACCGAGCTCTTTTTTCACAAGCTCAACCTCTTCAACTCCTAATGGCGCTCCGTGTGCCTTATGAGTACCCTGTTTATGTGGGGAGCCTTTACCAATGATCGTGTGCATTTCAATGAAACAAGGCCTTTTTTGTGTTGCGCGGATCTCTGCAAATATTTTCTCCATCGCGTCGAAATCATATCCATCGAGGTCATACACGTCCCAACCATAAGCCCTGTAACGCATCTTTGTGTCTTCCGAACACGATTCTGCGAGATTACCATCTAAAGTGATCTTGTTAGAGTCATGGATCAAAATGAGGTTGTCGAGCTGAAGGTGTCCTGCAAGCGAAGATGCCTCTGCCGAGATCCCCTCCATAAGGCAACCATCGCCGGCTAGGCAAAAGACCTTACCGGTGAAAAGGGGATTTTCGGGTGTGTTGAACTTCGTAGCAAGATATTTTAAACCTAATGCCTGGCCCACCGCATTCCCTACCCCTTGGCCTAAAGGACCTGTTGTCGCCTCAACACCATCGGTCATGTGGTATTCAGGATGCCCAGGAGTTTTAGAATGGAGCTGACGAAAGCGCTTTATCTCGTCCATGGACAAATTAAACCCTGCCAAATGCAGACAGGAATACAAGAGCATTGAACCATGTCCAGCTGAAAGGACAAAACGGTCTCTATTGAGCCACTTTGGATTTTTAGGATTATGTTTCAACACGCATCCATAAAGGAAAGCGCCGAATTCAGCACAACCCATAGGAAGCCCAGGATGGCCAGAGTTGGCTTTTTGCACCGCCTCCATCGAAAGTTCACGGATTGTAGCGGCAATCTTAGATAGTTGCTTTTTGAGATCTTGGTCCATGGTATCCTTTTCTTTCTGTTCAAAGGAAAGGTTTTACCCTGTAGGAAACCATTCTGGCAAGATTAGAATTTCTTAAGGGTGAAAAACTCCGGCTTTAAAGGCCGGAGTTATGAGAGAATTGCGAATATTAAGGAAGGTTAAAATGTTTTTTAGCTTCAACAATTGTCGCTGCAATTGCATCCAAGCGCGTGTTAGTCTGAGCATATTTACTTAAAATTGGAGGCAAGTTTCTATCGATAGCGTTCAGATTAGAGACCATCTTCTCGAATTCTTTTTCAGAACATCCCTTTTCAACAATTTTCTTCATATGTTGCAACTGGATGATTCCTGCAGCACTTCTCAAAAGATTTGAAGCGACTGTGTTAGGAAGCTGGCCAGAAAGGATAAAGTTTTGTCCTGCATTCGGCTTTTCCCAACCCGTGTATTTTGCTCGGATGTGTGGGGCCGCTTTATCGCAATGGCTGTATACAATACCGTGCATCCAATGGGCGATATTTCCAAATCCTTCTTTCTGCAACTTTTCTCCTGCGATATCCAGGGCATTAGAGAATCCATTCCAACTCACAGTAGGTTGGAAAAGCAGAGTATTTAAGGAGTTAAATGCATCAAGAAAGTCTTCGATTTTTTTTGGCACTACTACCTCAACTACTCGTTCCGGACGGAACAATGGATTGTTGAAAAATTTCTTAGCTCCTTCAAGAGCTGCGTTCACTGCATCTAAACGAGTTTTGCCATTCTTGATGTGACCACCTAAAATATCATATTGTTTTTTGTCGATTTGATTTAGTTCATTGATTAGGGCAGTTATATCATCACCCTTTTCCAATAAGTCTTTCATTGCCTGAAGTTGAATAATTCCAGCAGCAGAACGAAGCCAATTGCTCGCATCTTTGTAGCTAATTTTTCCTTCTGAAATTAATTTTTCTCCACCCACATGCAATTCTGAATGTTTTTTCTTTTCGCATTGGAAGTAAGTAATTCCATGCAACAAATGCTCGAGATTAGAAAAACCTTTATTCCACAGCTTTTGTCCCTCAGACTTTAATGCTTTTGCAAAAGCAGACCAATCTGGGTTTGGTGTCGATACCATAGTATTTAACTTGTCAAAGCACGCTTTAATTGTTTCTTTTGCATCATTATTATTGTTATCGCTGATGGTCTTTGATTGAACTATTGCATTATTATTATTGTTTGACTCATGAGTCTGAACTGGACTAGTAATTTCAGCTTTAGGATTTTGCAAATTTTTGACTTTTTGCAGCTCATTTCCTATTTCACTATTCCAAAAATTCAAAGTATCTTTACATTGAGGACTTGAGCTTGCATCTGCATATTTTTTAAAAATAGTGCGTTTGCTTTCAATTTCAGCAATTTGCTTAGAAACATCAACTTTATTATCAGAAGAAATTTTTTCCTTAACATCACCGACCATAGCCAATATTTTGTTAAATGAAATCTTAGCATTATTCAATACAACTAGAGATTGTACCGAGTTATCTAACTTATCATATAATTCAAAAGATTTTTTTTGTTCTGGCGTAGGTGATGGAGTTGGTGAGGGGACAAATGTGTGAAAATATAGTTGAACTCTTTTTGACAGTTGTTGCAGTAACGCATCGTTGTCTTTTTGTTTTACAAGATCTGCACTTGTCACAATTCTTTTGTAAATGTCACCCACAACACTGACAATTTCTTTAGCAGCTGCATCTTCATCCACCCCAATCTTTCCAAAACTTAAAGTTCCCCCATCTATACGGTAACTAGAGATTTGATTTGTCATAATTCGCCTTTTTTTGATGATTAATAAATATTAAAATACTCAGAACTAATTATAGTAACAAAGTAATTTATTAGCAATTAAATGTGCACTACCTCTTAAAAAACATACAAAAACCAACTCTAGAAATAAAATTATAAAAAACTCAATTATCCAGCCATACATAATTCTAAAGAATTACATAGGATTTAATTCTTAGAGGCTGTTAACGGATTCAGGATTCGTCGCTTTTTTGAGAATTTTTGGCGAATTTTCTTTTGGTTTGTTGGGGGTTATATACGAAAGTTGATATAACCCCCAACAAACCAAAAGAAAATTCGCTCAAAAAGTCCAAAAAATCGACAGAATCTGAATCCGTTAACAGCCTCTTAAAAAATCACTAACCCAATCGATTACAAGAAGTTAGAAATTTAATGTAAAATATTTTGCAGAAGGCCATTTATTTTGATGAGCCAGATCTGACAAAGATTTATTTTTATTGTTTGGACTCTTCCAAAAAGCTACCAACTCACTCTGGCTAAAATAACTGCTCATGATTTCAACTTGACGCTGTTTTTCAAGAGCAACAAACTTGTTAATTATATTTTTAAAAACGCTCTCAACTTCTTCGAAATTTTTTTTATCCGCAAAAAATTGCCAATTCTTCATTGGATTGTTTGTGGATTCAATTGTTTTTTTAACCAACTCTTCGACTTCTTTTAGCAGGTCTTTCTGCATACAGTCATTAGCTGCGCAAGAGACATCAAAAGAAACGGTTCTCTCTAATGTGTTTTTAACTTCTTTACAAATTAATTCGCATGTTTTTACAAAGCAATCGCTTATCCAACCAGCGGTAGCCTTAGCCATTTGGATTCGATCGCCACTTTTTTTTGCCGATTCAATGGATTTCCAATCGATCGTTGGGAATTTGATACCTTCTATCCGGAGAATATTATCGGATTTTACATCTAAGAGAACAAGGTCCTTTAGCGAGTTAATACCAAAGTCTCTTAGCTTATCCAAACTAACTGGATCGTTATTATTCCAAAGAATTTGACATTGAGGGCTAGAAATTTCTGATAGGTAACTGATTACTGCGACTTCACTTGGACTTATGTCAAACTGCAGTTGAGGAGGATTGCTTACTTTTACAGGAATCGAATTTGTCTTAACGGCAAAGTTCAAACGATTCACACCCATCGGCACACTTGGCCCATAATCCAAAGAGTGCTTCTCAGCCATCACAATTTCTAAAGGAAGTTTCAAATTTTCTGCCGTTAAAAACTCCTTAAAATACTCATTTCCTTTAAGTGTTTCGTAAGCACAATTTAATACGTCTTTGTTCTTATCTTGAAATTTTCTTTTGTTCTCGGAATAAAAATGTGCTGCTAGTTGCTTCTTCAGATCCTCGGCAAGTTTACTAAATAGCTCTGCCATTTCCTCTGCACTAAATGAGCTTAAAAGTTTGTGCATTTGGTTCAATATTTCTTGGTCATTGCTTTTTACTCCATTTTGGGTCACTGGAGCTTGTACAAAAACATCGGTAAATGTTTTTTCTATCTTTTCGTCAAGAACACTCTTGATTTGCGTTAAAATAACGGCGCGATCATCGGCAGTAAGGATTTTTCCCCACTCGCCTTCATTAATAAAGGCAAATTCACCACATTTTTCATGCTCTAAGTTCTTTGCCTTGAACATACTCTGGTGCTTTTCCCAAACAGCTTTAAATATACTCGTAAGTGTCTCTGTACTTAAGTGTTTGATCAATGCTTTTAAAGTGTCCGCATCGGTCAAACTAGAAGAAGAAGATTGAGCAACTAAAAGGAAGTTATTAATAACCCCTGAGTCGTCAAAGATTTGCTGAAAATTGTTACCAATAGTCATATTATATAGCCAGTTGTAATGAGAAATTTTACTGAGATTAAGAGCCTGTCGTGGAATTTTTTAATTTGCGGGACAGGCTCTAAGTTCGAACGACTATATAAGATTTTAAATTACTCCAACAGCCCAACAAAAAATTTTAAATCCAATCTAGAAACTGCTCAGGACCCTCCAAATAAATATAGGAAGATCCCAGGTTTGGGGTTAGTATCCTTAACACCCTTTCCCTCTTTTCTTTTCCTTATAAATTTGCTAGTCTTGTTCACGAGAATGTTAACAGATTCAGGATTCGTCGATTTTTTGAGACTTTTTGAGCGATTTGTCTTTTGGTTTGTTGGTGGGTAATATACGAAAGTGGATATAACCAACAAACCAAAAGACAAATCGCTCAAAAAGTCCAAAAAATCGACAGAATATCAATCCAATAACAGTCTCCAAGTTTATCATAGGAATGTTATGCTAACTCAAGATTTGCGCCGGAGTTTCCTAAAATATTTTAAAGATCGGCATCATGCCATCATCGCCTCCTCTCCTGTCGTTCCCCATGACGACCCGACACTACTTTTCATCAATGCTGGAATGAACCAGTTTAAAGATGTATTCTTAGGAAAAAGCGAACGCGATTATAAACGAGCGGCCACAGCGCAAAAGTGCATCCGTGTCGGCGGTAAACATAACGACCTCGATAATGTGGGACACACTTCCCGCCATTTGACATTCTTTGAGATGTTGGGAAATTTTTCTTTTGGCGACTATTTCAAAGACAAGGCGATGGAATACGCTTATGAGGTTGCCACCCAAGTTTACGAGTTTCCTAAAGATAAGATCTGGATCACTGTTTTTGAAAAAGATGATGAAGCCTTTAATCTATGGCAAAAATGGATGCCGAAAGAGCGCATCGTTCGCTTCGGAGAAAAAGATAATTTTTGGGCGATGGGCGACACAGGCCCTTGTGGTCCCTGCTCTGAGCTCTATTACGATCGTGGGCCTAAATATGGTTCTGCCTCTTCTCCTCAAGACGATGTCACCGGAGAAAGGTATATTGAGTTCTGGAACCTTGTCTTTATGCAGTTCAACCGCGATGCATCTGGAGTTTTTTCACCTCTGCCAAAGCAATCGATCGATACGGGATCGGGCCTAGAGCGAGTTGTTGCTCTAAAAATGGGAGTAGATAACGTCTTTGGAACAGATATTTTGCGCAGCCTCATAGCAGAAGTAGAAAACATCTCAGGTAAAAAATATCACCTACAAGATCCTCATGCTGCAGCATTCCATGTGATCGCAGACCATTTACGTTCTCTTTCATTTGCTATTGCTGATGGGGCGCAACCGAGCAATGTCGATCGTGGATATGTCCTACGCAAACTGCTCCGTCGGGCTGTGCGTTACGGACGTGGGATTGGTCTACAAGAACCCTTCCTAGCTAAGGTCCTCCCACGCCTTGTCAATATGATGGGAGAAGATTACCCAGAACTCCGCTCCGCAGAACATCGGATTGCTGAGATCATCACTTTGGAAGAAGAAGCTTTCTTGCGGACATTACGCAGAGGAGGCAACATTTTAGGAGATGTCATCCAAAAAGCATTAGACTCTCCTTTGAAAGAAATCTCCGGCGAAGAATCTTTCAAGCTCAAGGACACCTACGGATTTCCATTGGAAGAAATCATGCTAATTGCAAAAGATACTGGCCTCACTGTCAACTTGGAATCCTACCAAATCCTTGAAGAGCAAGCGAAAGAGAAATCGCGCGCTGCCCATGTTTCTCATGTGCAGACTGTGGAAGAAACTGTTTATAAACACTATGCTGAAACGCATCCTCCTTGCGAGTTTTCCGGTTATGATACACTTGAATCAGAAGGCACAGTTACAGCTCTCTACGTCAATGGTAAAAGCGTCTCAAGCATTAAGCAAGGCGAAGAAGGTGTCATCATATTGAACATCACTCCTTTTTATGCTGAAAAAGGAGGACAAGTTGGAGACCATGGCAAACTGTACCACAAAGGTGCCGAATTTTCTGTTCAGGATTGTTTAAATCCTTATCCCGGTGTGATCGTACATCTGGGAAGATGTGAACATGGCGTCTTACAATTAGGCGAACCTGTTATCGCATCTGTCAATGCTGAACGCCGCGGACAAATTGCCAAACACCATACGGCAACCCATTTGCTTCATTGGGCGCTAGCTCAAATTTTAGGCGGACATATCCGCCAAGCGGGCTCGCTTGTCGAACATGATCACCTCCGTTTTGATTTTAACCACCACAAGCCTCTTTCAAATGAAGAACTGCGATTAGTTGAAAAGCTCGTGAATGAAAAAATCCGCACAGGCCAACCCGTCGCATCTTACGAGACCTCTTATGAAGAAGTGCAAAAAAAGGGAGATATCAAACAGTTCTTTGGAGACAAGTACGGAGCAAGAGTACGTGTCGTCGATATTGACTTTTCAAAAGAGCTTTGCGGAGGAACCCATGTCACAAATGTCGGCACCATTGGACTGTTTAGGATCACCAAAGAAAGCAGTATTGCTGCTGGCGTCCGCCGCATCGAAGCTGCTGTAGGTGCTGATGCAGAAGCTTTCATGTACGCCAACGAAGATTACGCCAACCAAGCCGCTGCCCTGTTGAAAACTCCATTAAATAAGCTTGGAGAAAAAATCCAAGTCCTGCAGGAAGAAAGCAAACAGTTGGGCCAACAATTAAAGTCTTATAAGAAACACGCCATCGCCTCTTTGGCCCTAGATCTTATGAAACATTTTGGAAACGCCGGTAATGTCTCCCTTCTTACTGCCATTGTCGATCAAGATGCCGAAGGGATGCAGATGCTGACCGACGAGCTTTTCAAAAAAACACCATCGGCCGTGATCATCCTTGCTGCAAAGAGCGCTGATCGTTGTCAGATCTTCGTGCGTGTCAGTTCTGATCTTGTCCAACGTGGCGTACATGCTGGTCAGTTGATCAAAGAGATTGGTCCACTTATTGGCGGATCAGGCGGCGGTAAAGCAGACTCAGCTCAAGCTGGAGGTAAAGAACCTTCAGGCATTGACAAAGCATTTAGCCGTGCCCACACTTTTCTCAGTGGAATTATGCACCTAACCTAACAAATATAATCGTGGCCTTTTCGCACTTTTCGTCCCGAAGTCAGCCATTTGATTGAGAGCGAAAATTGTCGGAAAGCTCACCGAGAAAATTAATTAGGATAGGTTATTGGTAAAGACGAACCCTTAATTATGCAAGAGGCCTAGTGGACAAGCTCTTAGGAAGCCCTTCTCTAAAGGGCTTCCATGACAACATCAAAGATTGCCCCTCTCTTTTGGTCGAAGGGCTTTGGGATGCTCCCAAGGCAGCGCTCATTTCTCTGATTGCACGCGCAACAAAGAAAAAAGTCCTTGTCCTCTCAGAAGGAGCGCGCGAACAAAAACTTCTCGATGATTTCAGCTATTTTGGACTAGGCCACATCGACGAATTCCCTTCTTGGGAAACGCTCCCAGGCGAAGAGATCGATCCAAGCTTAGATATCATTGGCAAACGGTTTGAGGTCTTGCACCGCCTTGCAACTGGTGAGCCTTTGGACGTGATGGTCGCATCACTACAAGCGGTCTTGCAACGCCTTCCTTCTCCTGAAAGCTTAAGCCCTTTATGCCACGCGTGGAAAAAAGGGATGACACTGTCTTTCAGAGACCTCCCTCAACTTTTGATATCGCTTGGCTACCGTCGGACGGCAGTTGTCAGCGACAAGGGTGAATTTGCAGTTCGTGGCGGAATTATCGACGTCTTCCCCGTATCTTCATTTGACCCCTACCGTATCGAGTTCTTCGATGACATCATTGATGAGATCCGCACCTTTGATCCCGTTGGACAAAAATCAATTGAAAAAGTCACCAAGCTCTACCTCTTTCCGTCATCTGAAAAAGACGTGCTCCAAAAAGAAAAACATCCAAGCCTCATCTTTGACTACTTAGGAAAAGATACTCTTGTCATCTTTGACGATCTCTTGGCACTCGAAGATAAATATGCCGCTCTAAAAGGTCTTCCCGGCGCCCAATCGCGATTCTTTTGTCCATTTGAAGAGTTCCTGCAGCGCGCACAAAAATACCCATGTCATTATTGGGCTAAAGAACCCTTGGAAGAATTATCGGAAGTTGCAATGACGCGTAGGAAAGGACGCGCTTTTTATACCGGCAAAGATCCCTTCCAGCCTTTGCGCTTTGAAGTGTTCGGAAATAGCATTGACACCAAGCGCTGGTCCCACCCATTCATCGATATTGGCGAATTTTTTTCCCTCTCAACAACACACACTGCTGCCACAGGCGATGAAGTTCTCCAAGCCGTGTCAAAGCTCAAAACTTCCGGCCTCGACCTTCATTTTCTCTGCAATACAGAATCCGAAGAGATCTCTTTAAAAGCGCGCATTTCAAAAAACCATATAGAACTGCCCAAGAAAACGGCATTCGAACGAGGATATCTCTCTAGCGGGCTTGTCGTCTCTGATATTTCCTTAGCATTATTGCCAATGACAGAACTGACAGGAAGACTCAAAGTACGCCGGCAAAAATGGCGCAATACATACCACACTCCAGCATCCGAATTTCATGAGATCAATCCCAGTGACGTCGTTGTTCATTTCAATCATGGCATCGGAAAATTCCTTGGCATTGAAAAACGCGACAACCACTTGGGGGTCCCATCTGAATTCCTCTCAATCGAATACTCCGACAACAGCAAGCTCTACGTCCCCGTTGCACAGTCGCATTTGGTCAGCCGCTATATCGGCGCCTCAGAAGAAGTTCCTACGTTAAGCACTTTAGGCACCAAACAATGGCAGCGAACCAAGCTCACTGCAGAAAAAGCAGTCATAGGGTACGCACAGGACCTGCTCCGGATGCAAGCAGAAAGAGAGCTTCGCGGAGGCTTTGTCTTTCCTGAGGACAGTCTTGAAACGGAAATGTTCGAAAGTGATTTCCCCTACGTGGAAACTGATGATCAGCTACAAGCGATCGCTGACATAAAAAAAGATATGATGTCCCCGAAAGCAATGGATCGATTGGTCTGCGGTGATGTCGGCTACGGAAAGACCGAAGTTGCCATGCGCGCAGCATTCAAAGCCGTTGTTGACGGCAAAAAACAAGTCGCCGTCCTCGTGCCCACTACAGTTCTTGCAATGCAACATTTTGAAACCTTCCGCGACCGCATGGCAAATTTCCCCATCAACGTTGCACAACTCTCTCGCTTTGTGTCTGCTAAAGAGATCAAAGAAACACTCAAAAAGCTTAAGAGTGGAGAGGTGGACATTGTCGTGGGCACTCACCGCTTGATCAGCAAAGACGTGGAGTTTAACAACCTCGGCTTGATTATCATCGACGAGGAACAGAGATTTGGCGTGCGCGCAAAAGAACATCTCAAAGCGTTAAAAGTCGGCGTCGATTGCATGACATTGTCGGCAACTCCAATTCCCCGGACTCTTTATCTTTCTCTCATCGGGGCCCGCGACATCTCTACCATCAACACTCCTCCGCAAGACCGCCTTCCAATCAAATCGGTGCTCAGCGAACGCGACTCTTCCGTGATCCAAAACGCCCTTTTGCGCGAACTATCCCGCGATGGACAGGCATTCTTTATCCACAATCGCGTCGAATCAATCTTTATGGTGTCGGATGAGATCCAAAAACTTCTCCCGCAAGCGCGCATTGTCGTAGGACACGGACAAATGTCCTCAGATGAGATTGACTCCATCTTCCATGCTTTTAAAAGTGGCGAAGCAGACATCCTCGTTGCAACCACCATCGTAGAAAACGGCATCGATATTCCAAATGCCAATACTATTTTGATCGACAACGCAGATAAATTTGGCATGGGCGATCTTTATCAGTTGCGCGGACGTGTTGGCAGAAAAGATTTGCCTGCATACGCCTATTTCCTGATCCCATCACGTAAACAACTATCTGAACTTTCTCGAAAGCGTTTGTTTGCTATGCTCGAGACCTCAGGTGGTGGTGGCGGCATGAAAATTGCGATGCGCGACCTAGAGATCCGCGGGGCTGGAGAAACTGTAGGCGTCCGCCAATCAGGGCATATTGCAGCTGTCGGCTTTCACCTTTATTGCAAGCTCCTAAAAAGGACCATGGACGCTCTCCGCCGTAACGTAGCACCGACATTCACCGAAGTAAAAATGGAGTTTGGGTTTGATGCTAAGCTTCCAGATGACTACATCAATGAGCCTTCCATCCGCTTAGAGATCTACCATCGATTAGGTGAAACTGGAACTGACACCGAAGCTGATGCAATCTTAGCCGAGATAAAAGATCGTTTTGGGCCGCCTCCAATGCCTGTGTTGTGGTTGCATCATTTGACCCGTTTAAGGATTTATGCGTCGTTGCACCACTTTACATTAATAAAGTTTGATACATTCACACTTACAGCTGAGCGGGAAACGAGAAAAGAGACCATAAAAAAAACCTTATCGCTGCCAAAGGCAAAGAAACCCGACGAGTTTGAGAAGCAGACAAAAGCTGCGCTTGCTGAAGCTTTCAATCTGAAACATTAAGAATTAATTTCCACCTACAGAGATACGGAAGGTAAACGAGAAGAAACATGTATTCGCCGCTATGCGATGAAGCCCTCTTTGACTGCTTCAACGTTATAAACGGATTTACTCTGTGTTCTCTGTACCTCTTTGGTAAATTCTTTCTCTACATACCGATGTTGCGATGATACGCACCTTTGATATGGTGGTGCTGCATCTCGCGCGCATTCTTCAGAATAGCAATTCCTTTCTCGATGTGATCAGGCATATAAGTATCGAAGACAAACTCAGAACTTTTTTTTGTTTTCATTCCATTTGAGTTCAAGGGCAAATCAGATACTAAGAGCAACGCCCCTAACGTAAACTTTCGTTTATAGCTTGCCGCAAACAACGTCGCGCATTCCATTTCAATTGCTTGGGCCTTCGTCGCTTTTAGTCGTTCTTTAAATTGTTCGTTGAATTCCCAAAAACGCATGTTGGTGGTGAATGTAATCCCAATATGGTAGGGAGATTTTTGTTGATCTAGGACATTGGTAGTGGCCTTCTGCATCAAAAAGTTCGCAAGCGCAGGGACCTCAGATGGAAAATAAAAATCGGATGTTCCTTCACCGCGGATGCTCGCAATAGGCACAAAATAATCACCCACTTGATACCGGCGTCTTAATCCCCCACACATCCCAAGAAGGAGGCTTGCTTTGATCGGAAGAAATGAGCAGAGATCAACAACCAGAGCAGCTGCGGGGGAACCGATTTTAAAATCTAAGATGCTCACTCCTTCTTTAACAGAATGGGCAACCTTAAACATGGATCCTTCCTTAATCGCCACCTTGCGGGAATTTGAAAAATAGTCGACATAGCGAGGAAAATTGGTGAGCAGGAGGTTCGACTGGAATTCGGAAATATCAGAGCCACTGTAACGCTCTAAGGTCTCTCTAGCAAATTGCTCTTGATTGATGGGCTCTTGGTCCCCTTTATATGTCATGGATTTTCCCCTTATCTCAGAACCTGTCTTAAAATCGAACCAACCTTGGTTATAGAATAAGTTCTCAGCCTTAAGATAGAAGATTAACGGCCTGTTGTCGATCTAAAATAATTTCTTTCTAAATAAATCTTAATACGTTGATGATAGATGGACAAAAGGGAGGTCCCCATGTTGAGCTCTATTCCTTCGCAGACTTCAATCCCCTCTGCTCCTCAATTTCAACTGGTCCCGCGCGTTGGTGTTTTTCTTCATGGTATGTTCTCAAAAAAATACTCTCTTTGCGGTAGGGTCGATCTAAACTGGCGCGACATGATCATGGTCGTGGGCATCGCCACAGCAGTGACAGGGGTATGTTTGGCAATTTTTTACAAAATGGCTCTTGCTGCTTGGGGTTTTGCATTTTTAAGTGCCATCCAGCTCTTTGCTGCGCGCTACGTGCACAAATACCAAACATTGAAAGATCTTGAAAACGTCGTCTCGAGGCTCTCAGCCTTAAACCTTGACCTCAACCAGGCAAAACTTAAACTTGATGGAATGACCCAATCTCTCCAGGCAGAAAATCAAAAGCTCGCCAATATGACAAAAGAGCTAGAACGAACAAACGGGCAGCTTAATAATACAAATCGAGATCTGTCTCAAACAAACCAAAACCTCACGAGTACCAATCAAAATCTTACGAATACAAATAACAGTCTAACCCAAAATAACCAAAGGCTAGAGACGACCCTAGAATCCATCCGAGGAAGATTGGTCGAATTCGGGAACCAGAACCTGGCCTTCCGTGACCAAGTTACCGGCTTAGGAAACAATGCTACTCGTTTCCAAGATCTATATGGCCAATTTGACTCAAGTTTGAGCTCAATGCAGCAACTCGTAAACAAGTCACAAGAGCTCGCTGAAGACAACTTACGCAGAATCTCGGAAGAAAAACGCGTCTTTGAAGATGAAATGAAAAAATTAAAAGGCCTTGTTGATGGAAATATTCAACTTGCTGACAAACTTAAAGTACTTAATGAATACGAAAGACACATCAAAGATCACGAGAAAAACCTTGAAGTCCTCAAATTAGAACACACAAAAGTATCTACAGAGCTTCAACTAGACCGCATTGCTCTGAATAAGGTGAAAGAAGATCTAAAGATAGAAATAGATTCTCTCCAAAGAGTAAGAGGTCAACTCCAGCAAGATGCCCATTCGATCCATCTGGCCACTAATCAACTGAGCAATCAAGTAAATCAAAATTTAAATACCCCCCCTTCCCATTCAACTACCACGGTAACTGTTTGAAAAATATGGGCCACCAGAGGATAATGGGCCTTTTTTAACTCTCAAGATACAAGAGACTCCATGGCACAACAAGTCAGCACAAACGAGCTAAAAGGCGGATTTAAAGTAGAAGTCGAAGGCGAGCCTACTGCCCGCGTTGTTGAGAAAACATTTAAATCTGGTGAAAAGCTCGACCTCGCTGATGTCGACGAGCTCAAAATGCGCATGCTTTACAAAGAAGCAGAAGGCGCTGTCTTTATGGATGACAATAGCTTTGAGCAGCTTACTGTTCCGATGAGCATCATTGGCGATAAAGAAAAATGGCTCTTAGAAGAAACTATCTACGACATCGTTGTCTATAAAGGAGAAGTAGTCGATATCAACCCTCCAACATTCTTAGAAATGGTCATCGTCGAAGCAGCTCCTGGTGTCCGAGGTGATACCTCTTCAGGCCGTGTGTTAAAACCAGCGATCACAGAAACAGGCGCAAAAATTCAAGTCCCGATTTTTATCGATCAGGGAGAAAAAATTAAAGTCGATACCCGTACCGGTGATTACGTCTCCCGCGTCTAAAATATCAAGGCTCCAAGACCGCGCTCGCATGCTTGCACATGTACGGAATTTTTTCCAAGAGCGCGGAATCCTTGAAGTCGACACTCCTCTTTTGAGCCCCTTCGCCCCTATCGATGCGCATATTGATGTGATGCAAGTAGATGTCCAAGACAATCTAATGGGATTTCTACATACCTCTCCTGAATATGGGATGAAACGACTACTGGCGGATGGGTGCGGTGATATTTATCAATTAGGGCATGTCTTCCGACGCGGTGAATCAAGCAAACTCCATGCTCCAGAATTCACCATGACCGAATGGTACCGCATTGGATTTTCCTTTGAGGACATGATTGCAGAGACCGTAGAATTTATCCGCCTGTTCCTTGGCCCCATCCCCAAAGAAGAGATCACCTATAGAGACGCCCTAAAGAAATATACCGGTCTGGACTACGTCCACTCTACGCTTCAGGATTTAATGCTGAAGGCCAAAGAATGTGGACTTGGACTTTCGTCTGAGGCAATTTCTTGGGACCGCGACACTCTTTTGCAATGCTTGATGAGCTTCTGCGTTGAGCCGCATTTAGGCAAAGAGACATTGCTCATTTTACGTGATTATCCCGCTTCTCAGGCTGCCTTGGCACAAACATGCCTGCGCGGTGACGAGACAATCGCTAAAAGATTTGAAGTGTATTATCACAGCGTAGAGCTAGCAAACGGCTATCATGAGCTCACGGATGCAAAAGAGCAACTGATACGCCTTGAAGCTGAAAATTCCGAACGCGCTGCCATAGGCAAAAGCCCCCTTCCCATCGATATGGACTTTATCGCAGCCCTTTCCAAAGGGTTACCTGACTGTAGTGGAGTTGCAGTAGGTTTTGATCGGTTGATGATGCTCAGACACAATGTCACATCTATTGAAACCATACTCCCCTTTGCCCCATTCAATTAGTTTAAGACGAAGAAACTACACCAAATGAACCAACCTCACTAAAAATTTCCTCCTTTTTTTGCGCGAAGCGCCCTTGGAGTGCTGCGCTTTGCGCAGCCCTGAATTTGTCTAGGAAACAAGGGCCGTGCAAAGATAAGAACACAGAGTATGTATATGGTCACTGCAGGAATATGCAAAGGTTAATGTATTTGACGAGTGTTGACGAAATCCAGGGCTGCGCAAAGCGCAGCACTCCCAGGGCGCTTCGCGCAAAGAGATAAAAGCAAAAACCATCTTTAATTGGTATTAATGCCACTTTTGGACAATTGGATAACGACGGCCAACACGGAAAGACTTCTTCTTGACGCGGATGCCAGGTGGCGCTTGCCGCCTTTTATATTCTGCAAGATGGATCTTATGGACCAATCCTTGCACAATGTTGAGCGGAATGTTGTGCTTATCTGAAATTTTTTCGGGAGTTAAAAAGTCTTCTTCCCATCGATATGGACTTTATCGAGGCCCTTGCCAAAGGGCTACCTGACAGTTCCTCTTGCTTTTAAAATAAATTTATACAAATACACAGAAAACATATATTTCTGTATAATATGAGGAAAGGAGAAATTGTGATGAGAGATGTGAAACAAAAACGTTCTGCCCGTCTAACCGTTGATATGTCAAAAGAACAACATATGTATTTAAAAATGGCGAGTGCAAACTTGGGGTTAACAATGCGAGAGTTTATGCTCTCAGCAGCGTTTGAGAAAATGGAAGAACTCGAAGATAAATGGCTCGCAAAAAAAGCTCAAGATACGCTGAAACGCATTTCATCTGGTGAAGAAGAAGCTACGCCAATTGAGAAAGTAAAAAAACGAGTGATGTAACGTGGCTTATAAAATTGCGGTTGCTTACTCAGCAGAAAAATCTCTATCTAAAATCGCAAAGAGAAATCGCGATCAAATCATCGAAAAAATTGAATCATTAAAAGAAGATCCACGCCCTAACGGATGTAAAAAGCTTCAGGGATCGAAAAAACAAGAGCTTTATCGCATTAGGTATGGAGATTATAGAATAGTCTACACGATTCAAGATGAAATTTTGTTAATATTAATCGTAGATATTGGTCATCGAAAAGAAATCTACCGTTAAACTCATACCATAATTTGTATCAATGCCACTTTTGGACAATTGGATAACGACGGCCAACACGGAAAGACTTCTTCGTGACGCGGATGCCAGGTGGCGCTTGCCGCCTTTTATATTCTGCCAGATGGATCTTATGGACCAATCCTTAGTTAAAAAGGCTTCTACATAATCCGTCAGCACAGCAATGAACCAACCTCACTAAAAATTTCCTCCTTTTTTTGCGCGAAGCGCCCTTGGAGTGATGCGCTTTGCGCAGCCATGCATTTATCTAGGGTATAAGTGCCGTGCAAAGATAAGACCATAGAGTTTCTCTGGCCACATTCTCCCTCTCACTTTCTAAAAGCACACAGTATGTATTTGATCACTGCAGGCATATGCAAGGGTGAATGTATTTGACGAGTAGTGACGAAATTCAGGGCTGCGCAAAGAGATAAAAGTAAAAAACATCTTTAATTGGTATTAATGCCACTTTTGGACGATCGGGTAACGACGGCCAACACGGAAAGACTTCTTCGTGACGCGGATTCCAGGAGGCGCTTGCCTCCTTTTATATTCTGCCAGATGAATCTTATGGACCAATCCTTGGACAATATTGAGCGGGATATTGTGCTTATCTGAAATTTCTTCAGGAGTTAAAAAGTCTTCTACATAACCCGTCAGCACAGCATCGACAATGCTATATTCCGGGAGCGAATCAGTGTCTTTTTGATTGGGCCGAAGCTCTGCCGATGGGACCTTATCAATAATATCCCAGGGAATGATCTCTCTTTCTCTATTTATCCAGCGGGATAAACGGTATACATGATGCTTCGTCAGGTCAGAAATTACACCGATCCCCCCGCACATATCGCCGTAAAGGGTCATGAACCCCATTCCCATTTCGCTTTTATTTCCTGTGCTCATGACGATATAACCAAACTTATTTGAGAACGCCATCAGCAAAGAGCCGCGGATCCGCGCCTGCAAGTTCTCTTCAGTTACATCTAGCTTTTTATCTGCAAAAAATGGATCAAGGACATCTAAAAAGCTCGCAAAAGCGCGCTCAATTGGGATTGTCTTTAACTCAATGCCTAAGTTTTCTGCCAACTTTACAGCATCGACTTTACTTCCTTCTGAAGAATAGCGCGAAGGCATGCTCAACCCTAAGACATTATCTTTGCCCAATGCATCGACTGCAATGCACGCCACTAATGCTGAATCAACACCCCCTGAGATTCCAAGGCACCCTTTTTTAAACCCTTGCTTATGAAAATAATCCCTCAAACCCAAGACAAGAGCTGAGTAGAGGTCCTTTTCAGCGTCATAATGCAGATCAATTTTTTGAGGAAGATGACTAAAATCAACAAGATGGAGGTCCTCAGCAAAGCCTTGCGCTACAGAGCGCAAATCTCCATTTTCATCCGTCACCATGCTATAACCATCAAACACAAGCTGGTCATTGCCCCCAACCTGGCAGCACATCGCCACAGGACAATGGACAGCTTGTGCTGTTTTGCGACAGACCATCACGCGCGTTTCTGGTTTTTGAAAATGGTAGGGAGATGCAGAGAGGTTGATCACCAAATCAGGACGGTGCATTTTGATTTTCTCTACAGGATCGCAGGCATAATGGGTCTCTTGAATAAGGCCGGCGTGTTGCCACATGTCCTCGCAAATCAAGACGCCGATCTTTTTTCCCTTCCAATTCCATACAGGAAAATCTGAGCCTGGTTCAAAATAACGCCGCTCGTCAAAGACATCGTATGTGGGAAGAAGCGTCTTGTCATAATAGCCTAAAAGCTTCCCATCTGCGATCACAGCTGCACTGTTAAACAATTTTTTCTCATGCGTTCCTGGATTGCGCCGCACTGTTCCCACTATTGCCATCAAGCCTTTGGTAGCCGGTATGATCTTTTGTAAAGAATTTTCTATATTTTCAATGAAGTCTGCATGCAGTAGCAGATCTTCTGGCATGTAGCCACAGATGACTGTTTCTGAAAAGGCTACAATATCAGCCCCTTGCTTGCGGGCAGACTCCAAGGCATTCAAGATTTTTTTTACATTGCCATGGAAGTCGCCAATTGTTGGATTAAGCTGCGCTAGTAGGATTTTCATAGGCCTTTTTTTGAAGTCTTTCTTATTGTATCATTAGCACATTTAACAGTTATGAGGTTACTATGGCCAAAGGAAATTTGAAAATCCATACAGAAAATATCCTGCCCATTATCAAAAAATGGTTGTACTCCGATAAGGAAATCTTTGTCCGCGAGCTTGTCTCCAACGCTTGCGACGCTCTTCACAAACTCAAAACATTAAAAGAGCGCGGTGAAGCCGCTTATGATGAAAGTGCGTTGCGGATCGACATCCAAATTGATAAGGGAGCTCGCACACTCAAATTTAGCGATACCGGGATTGGAATGACGGGCGAAGAAGTTGAAAAGTACATCGCCCAAATCGCCTTCTCAGGCGCTGAAGATTTTGTGAAACAATATCAAACACCCAACGAAAAAGATCAGATCATCGGCCACTTTGGACTCGGGTTCTACTCTGCTTACATGGTCTCTTCACTTGTCACCATCGACACCCTTTCTTATAAAGAAAACGCTGCAAGCTGTTTTTGGTCCTGCGACGGCAGTACGGAATACGCATTAGAATCAAGCTCCAAAACCACACGTGGATCAGACATCACTTTGCACCTCGACACTGAGAGCGATGAATTTTTAGAGGAAGCGCGCATCCGCGAGATCCTCATGCGGTATTGTGCCTATTTACCCTATCCTATCTATTTGAATGGCTCTCATATTAATGCGCGCCAGCCGCTGTGGTTAAAAGCACCATCTGAGTGCACAGAGCAAGAATACCTCGAGTTTTATCATGAGCTCTATCCCATGGAGCCGGACCCAATCTATTGGGTGCACCTCAACGTCGACTATCCATTCAATCTTAAAGGGATCCTCTATTTCCCTAAAGTCACACGCGGCTTTGATTGGAACAAGTCGTCCATCAAATTGTTTTGCAACAGGATCTTCGTCTCAGACAACTGTAAAGAATTGATCCCAGACTATCTCATGGTCCTTAGAGGTGCGATCGACAGCCCAGATATCCCTCTCAACGTCTCAAGAAGCTATTTGCAAATGGACCGCACTGTCCGCCAACTTTCTACCCACGTTGCAAAAAAAGTTGCAGACCGTCTCAGCAGCACATACACTAACGAACGTGAAAAGTTCCTCGAATCGTGGCCGGATGTCGAGTGGATCGTCAAGCTAGGGATCTTACAAGATGAGAAGTTCTATGAGCGAGCAAAGGAATTCCTCATTTGGAAAAACCTTCTAGGAGAGTGGACGACTATCGAAAACTACCTCGAGCGCCGCAGAGAATCTTATAACAATAAGATATTCTACACCGTCGATGAGAACCATCACCCACAATTCCTCGATCTATATAAGCAAAAAGAGATAGAGGTCCTCATCGCATCCAGTCCAATGGACACCACTGTGATGACCCATCTTGAGCGCAAATTAACCCCAGCACGTTTCCAACGCGTCGATGGTGCAATTGATCCATCTATCTTGGACAGCTCACGAGAGAAAAATCTACTCGATGCAGACGGCCGTTCAGAGTCTGCGAAGATCGCAGATTTCATCCGTTCCAAACTTGCTTTAGATAAAGTTGCTGTCGAAGCGAAAAGTCTAGCAAGTGACAACATCCCCGCTTTTGTTGTCGTTGACGAAGAGACGCGCCGCTTAAGAGAATATTTTGCCCTCTCAAATCAGTCGATGCCGTTTGACCTAGCGGGCAAGCGCACTTTTGTTGTGAACACGAACAATAAACTGATTCAAAAATTGCAGGAAGTGGGAAACAAAGATCCTCAGCTGGCAGAAGACGTCGTGCGCCATTTGTACGAACTGTCACTCTTGTCGCAAAAAGAACTCGATCCGGCCAGCATGAGCGGATTTGTCACCCGTTCTGCGCAAGTGCTAGAAAAACTAGCAACCTTGTAAAATTTCACTACCTTATTGAGGGTTTGGGAGAGTCTGAAAACGATTGAGGACTTTCCCATCCCCCTCATAAGCTGTAAATGTGCAGATGTGTGGCTGCATCTCAACATGCCAAAAACAGTTTGTTTTTTTAGCCTCTAATAAGTACCAACGCTCACTTAAATGTTTGGGCCTTCGCGGTGGAGTCCCCCACGAACCATCACCAAAATACAACACTCCATTGGAATCAATCTTTCCATCTTTTATGGGATGGGAGGCCTTATAAGCGTGATTGTGGTGTTCAAAGGCACACTGGATTCCATACTCTTCAAACAAAGGCACCCAGTTCTCCCTAATTCTGCGCGGCGTTTTCCCATCGTAGGAGTAGACCGATGGATACGCAGCAACGTGGTAGACAGAAAATTTGTAAGGCACAGATTTTTCTCTATTCAAAGCATTTCTTAACCAATCAGTTTGACCGCCAGCGATAGGAGTACGGTGACCCGTATCGAGCATAAAAAGGCGCAAATAGTCACCTGCTTTGACTAATTGATAACTTTGCACAGATAAGTGAGGAAAAAAATAATCAAATGCATCATGGCCAGGAGTGCTCATTGTCGGAATATCGTGATTGCCCACCACTACCATCAGAGGAATCATCTTCCCCTCTTTGTTCGTAAAATCCTGTGCATAATAATGGAAAAATTTCTTCCAGCGCTCCACTTCTCCAGATGGTTTATGGAACCAAGAGCGTATCCCCGTCGTGTAAGCAATGTCACCACCGATCACAATAAATTCAGGTTTCAACCTAGCGACATGTTCATTCGTTTCAAGGAAAAGATTTGTCCATAAAAATGCATCCCCACCAATAACAAAACGTAAAGGTTGCTGCAATTCCATCGGCAACGTGCTGAAAGAAAAGACTTTTTGTTCACCTGCAACTTTAATGTTATATGTCGTTCCTGGATTGAGCCCTTTAAGTTCAACTCGGCATAAAAACTCCCCAGATTCCCCTAAAGCGATCTTTTCTCCTTCTAGCGAGGTTTCTTGCATCGTTCCTTCTTGTTGCATCGCAACAACCGGCGAGCCGCATGTAGGATCAGCAAACCATTCAATCAATGCTGAGTGGCAAGGATCATCCGTCCATACAACAAAGGGTTCCGCAGTGGGCGCATCAGGACGACATTGACCACACAGTTGACTGAGGGCCGTGCACAAAATAAGGCAAAGATTTCTTAGCATATGTTTAATATTTTATTACCAAATTGAGAATATTAATTTTAAATAATCTGCTGGAATTATACATTTCACAAAACAAAGTCTCCAGAAAAAGACATTTCTATCAATCAACTTGAATTTTAATCATATCTTAACTAAATTATATAGTAGGTAAGAGGTAAAATCTTGTTTATAACAAAGATTCCATATTGATAACAAATTTAATTTTAACACGATTTTCTTCCTCGATTTATTGACATAACAAAATATTTTAAAAAACCGAGCTATGACAACTTCAAATATTAAATCTGCCGTGACAAATGTTCAAATACGGAACAATGAAAATGTCGTATCCGTATGCCAACGCCATCGCACCCGCATTAATGAAGAACTCTCACCTGACATCCAAGAATTCACAAGCTCACAAGAATTTCACGATCTCGTGAGAAACAAATTACATCTAAGCTATTTTCTCCCCTTTGACGTCAGCACAGTTTTTCATACAGACCATGTAGAAGTTACAAAAGGGCTCGACAAAACTCGAATCGACATCAATGAAATCAACGTTAATAGACATCTTTTACAAAAAATTTCTTCTACTGCGCAAGCTATATTTAGTGAATATGGAAGCTGCTGTCTTCCGCCACACACACATACCCCACCAAATGTATCCAATTCAGGGCAACCGAACACTCCTACTACCGCTGCTCCCGTTGCACAGAATACCCTTTCTACTCTCCCAAGCACAAATGCGGCACCAATAGGGACCACACATAATCTAACAAGCGCTGCAGCACAACTGACCAGCAAGATAGAACTATCGGCATTAAACTCTGCTAAAATCGGCGAGCTTTTAAGCATAGCCAAGAAATTCGAAAATCCCGCAACAGTAGCAGAGGCAAAGCATGACTTTACCGCTCTAACCAACGACATCAAAAAACTCACCTACTTCCAATTGGGCGTTCTTCCTCCTAGAGGCCATACTGACGAACTATTAAACATAGGCGAAAAACGCTTTAACGAATTAGATGGACAAACAGCTTCCAATAAAGAAAGAGCTGACGCCTTACGCAACCTTGCTTTGCAACAAACAGCTCTTTTATACTTAAAAACCCCTGAAATCAACCCCGACGCCATCACAGCATTCAACTTGCTACCTGAAACGTTTAGAAACGGGATTTTTAAGCACCTTTATCTAATCCACAAAGACCACCCTAGAGCAACTGAGCTAAGATTTGGCGAAAATGCATTTTTAGGAAATAGCGGGCTAGAAACCAGCAGTCAGAACCGCTATCAAGCGGTCATGAACTTCCTGTTTGCAGAACGTGTCACAGGGTTTGACACCCCAGACCAGCTACAGGCAGTGTTCGAGCGTCTAAAAAACATGCTGAATGGTGTAAGCAACGATGAACGCGTCGCCTTGCTGAACCAATTTGCCCGAATGGCAGATCAATTTAAAGCAATCTCAGACCCTAAACTCGAATACCTCAACCCGCTCCTCAATCTCCTTGAATTAACTAGCAAACTCCCTCCATCCGGCACTACAACATCTCCGGAATGGGTCGTAGCGTTTAACTCGCTATCTCCAGAAGAAAAGAACCTTATCTATTTCCACCATTACCTCCCAATTGCAAGTGAAAATAAAACATGGCAAGCTGGTGAAATAGCTTTTAATGCCGCCACAACAACAAATGAACAAAGGCGACAGTCCATCGCCAATGTCATCCTCTTCAAATTGGCCTACCTTTTCCTAGAAGGGCGCAATGACATTGCTATGACAGCGTTTAATAGGCTGTCTGATAGCGACAAAAACGGAATCTACTACCATCTTTACCTGTGCCAACCTCCAAGCCACAAACATAACCTCTGGAAATATGGAGAGTTCGCTTTCCATAATAGCCATTTTAACGGAGAAAACTTATCCTCAACAGGCTCTCAACGCGGGCAAGCAGTGCTCTGTTATCTCTTGGAGAAACAGTTAGATCCATTCCACAGCAAAATTAAATCTCTGCAACAGCAGCTCCAGTCGGAAAAACTCGCCTTGTCAGATGCTTTGAAAGCGAATTCCGTTCAAGGTCAACAGATCTCTCAACAGTTAATTACTATCAATGATCTTACAGAGGCGAACAAAAAGCTCGCTTTGGATTCTGAGCAAAAATTGAAAGACAAAGAAAAGCTATTTGCAGAAGCGTTAAAGAAAAAATCTGAAGAAAGTCAGACAAAAGAATCCCAATTCCAAAAATTCATAGAGGATCAAAAAGAGTTATTTGCACAAGAAAAACTCAAGTTAGAGCAATCGAACCTATCGCTCCAAAGAGAATCGGATCAAAGACAACTCCGCATTGAAGACCTTGAGCGTGCCCTCCAAGCTGCTGAGCAAGCCAAAGCCACAGCAGAAAAAAAACTCGAAACAGAATCCGAAAAATTCAAGCTGCAAGTCGAAGAAACCAAGACACAACTTGAAACTGCTACAAGGAAGTTTGAAGTAGAACAAGAAAATCTCAAGAAAACTACGGTCACTGCTGTCGAAGACGCTAAGAAAAAAGCCAAAGAAGAGGCCGAAAAACAAACTGAAGCTTTTGACAAACAAAAGCTCCTTCTTGAAAATCAAATTAACACACTAAAACTTGCTGCTGAAGAAGCTAAAACTAAAATCGAAGAACTCGATCGCAATCTCCATACTGCTGAGAAAGCTAAGCTTTTTGCAGAACAAACTCTCACTTCTGAGTCTGAACGTCTCGATCTTTTAGTCAAAAAAGCCGAGAGCGAACTTAAAACTGCTGCGAAGAAATTTGAGGAAGACAAAGTCGAGCTCAAGAAAAATTCTGATGCTGCTGTCGAAGAAGAAAAGAAAAAAGCCAAAGAAGAGGCCCAAAAACAAACTGAAGCTTTTGACAAACAAAAGCTCCTTCTTGAAGAACAAATTAACGCACTAAAGCGGGCTGCTGAAGAAGCTAAAAATAAAATCGCAACGTTAGAAACTAATGTCTTTGACGCTACTCAAGCTAAACTTGTTGCAGAACAAACTCTCACTACTGAGTCTGAGCGTCTCGGTGTTCTAGTCAAAAAAGCTGAGAGCGAACTTGAAACTGCTTCTAAGAAGTTTGTTAAAGACAACGAGCTTCTCAAGAAAACTTCTTCTGCTGCTATCGAAGAAGAAAAGAAAAAAGCCCAGGAAGAAGCTCAAAATCAAATCCAAGATAAAGAGCGAGAGTTTAACACTAAAAAAGTTGAGCTAGAAACCCAACTTACTCAAGCTAACGAAGCTAAAGAAAAACTCCGTCTTCAGGCAGAAGAGTCTAATAGAAAACTCCAAGAAGCAGCACAAGAGCTCGAGAAAGCTCAGCAAGAGTTTGTCAAAGAAAAATCTACATTAGAAACACAAGTTAAAGCTGTCGAAGAAGCTAAAAATTCAGAAAGAGCTGCCAAAGAAGAGCTTCAACAAGTTCGAGAAAAGATCCCACAACTAGAGAAGGAAAAAGAAAATCTCAACAAGCAAATTGAACAATTAACTCAAGAGCTTCAATTAAAACTTCACAACGCTCAAAAAGATTTAGAAGAAGACGATGTCCCAGTTGCTGTTGCAGTAGAACATGTTATCCGTCAATCTGAGTCCGTTAATGAAAGTGGAACACCTCTGCAATTACTAAATGAGGAACCTGATTTTACGACTTTTGAAGAGGATATAGCAATATTAGAAGAAGATAATAAGAGCTCAGAGTTTACTTCACCACACTCCGAGTTGGTTCCCGAAGATACCATCAACTTTAATGACCCTAAAAATTTACCAATCTTTGAACCTACAGATCTATTTGGACAATTCGATAAAGAAGGGCTCCAAGAAGATCTTGCCATAGCTCAGCTAGCAAGAAATGAAGCTAAGCTTCAAGTGTTTGACCTCCAAAAAACAGTCGAAGGACAAAAACTTAAGATCGACGATCTTAATCGAGAATTGAAGAAAACTCTTGATCAAAGAGATCTTGAAGAGTTCCAAAAATTGGAGTTCTCTGTTCAGCTCGATGAATTTAAAGGTGCCGAAAAACAATTAAAAGAAAGCTTAGTAGGACACGTATCTGATCGTATAAAACTCATAAATACCTTGCCATCAACATTAGAAAAGGCCCATTCCTTAATTCAAGAAAAAGACGAAGAGATTGCAGCCCTTAAAATTCAATTAGAAATGGCAAAAACCTCTCCTGGATCACAAAGTCAAAATTTAAAAGCAAGGCTGCAGAACGCCAACGAACGCTTAGGAATCATAATCTCTTCTCACCCAATGCAAAAGCAGAAACCTGGATCCCATTACTCTGACCCGTATTCTTCAGGCTTCCCATTGCAAAACGAGAATAGTACTTTCGAGTCTCCAATCAAGTTAACACCAACACCATCAGATGAATCTGCAAAAACTGTCTCAGAGGAACCCAATCTTAGCTTGATTGAGGGTGTAGAGGAATTTGTTAATGGCTTACAACTAGATAATAATTCAGTAGCTTCTGAGCACAACTCATCCGAGTTGCTCAAATCCCCTATCTCTTTTAAACAAGATTCAAATACTAGCTCAGCTTTCCAAGGAGAGAAAAAGCATCAACTCGTCGAGCCGGATAATTTTAATATTAAACAACCACTTGAGACGAGAAATTCCGCTCAAGTAGAAGTCCTTGGACCATCACCCACATTAGAACACTCTAAAAATCTACCAACTGGCATTGAAAAACAACAAAACAATGGCTCTTTAGGAGATATCAAATCTTTTACTCCCGAAGAGATTGAAAAAATGAGCTTCTCATTCGATGATCTCGAAATTACTGACATGGCATCTTTGTTAGGTATTAAAGACGAACTATATAACGCTACAGCACAAAAAAAACTCTCTGAACTTGACTCCAATTCACAAAGAACAATTTCACTCTCAAAAGAACAACTAAAAGAAGAAGTGGAAAAGCAGAAACAAGAGATCAAAAAAGTTAGAAAAGAGTTTGAATCAAAAATGGCTGCAGAACAAAAGATATATAATGAAATTGATTCCAATTTTGAAAGCTTAAAACAACTGAAAGGTGAGTTAGAAAAAACAAAGCAATCACTGCTCATTTCTCAAGATGCAGATCTTGATCCTAATCAGAACACAAACTCTCAGAATTTGGACTCTTCCCTTCTTTCATTGAAGGGGAATTTTAGTCAGTTATTAGATCCTACTCAAGATGAGGAAGCAATCACTGCTCAAGCTATAAGTTCTCCAATAGTCCCTTCAGAATCAATAGAAACGCAATCGGAATCGGATGAATCTGCAAAAACTGTCTCAGAGGAACCCAATCTTAGCTCTATTGGGGGTGTAGAGGAATTTGTTAATGGCTTGCGTCTATCGGATAATTCTACAACTTCTGAGCATACCCTCTCTCAGATTCCCAATTCCCCGACTTCTCTTAAAATAAGGTCAATGATCTCCCCTCTTGATGTTTCACCTATCACACGATCGGAAAATCTACCTACATACATAGAGAACCCGCAAAACAATAACCATTTTGGGGATATCGAATCTCTTACCGCAGAAGAGATCGAACGTATTCTTCAACCAATCGCTGAATTAGATAATACCGACATGGAAACATTATTGGGTATTAAGGAAAAAGCAAATACTGCTCAACTCTCAAATGAAGAACTAAAAAAAGAACTAGAAAAGCATATAAAAGATGTCGAAAAAGCTAGAAAAGATTTTGAAATAAATAAAGCTGCGGATCAAAAGAGATTTGCTGAACTCGATGATGATTTAGCAAGCATAGAAAAACTCAGAGCTCAGTTGCAAAACGCGTTTAGTTCACAAGTTGATGAAGAAAATATTCCTGATACAACAAATTCTTCAACAGAAAAGCAATCGGAAGCGAATGAATATCTTCTTGAAAGATTTATGGGATTAAATGACAGTTCGGAACTTGAAAACGTTGAAAACCAGAAAGAAAAAATTAAAGCGGTAAAAAAAGAACAAGAAAAAATTAATTTCCAAGTCAAAGAATCCCAAAAGGAACTTAATTCAATTGAAGATTCACTTAACGATGAAGATGAAAAGATAGAACGTGACTTGGAAGATCTATTGAAGGAGATAAATGAGAACACCAAAGGTCTGAATCAAGCCGAAGAGATGATTACTCTAACTAGACACGCTCCAAGAAAACTGAACACAAGCGATGACACGTTTGTTACTTCATCAACTCATAATCCATATGAAGGTTATGATGACGAGATACTTATCTCCATGTACAACGACCCTGACTTGTTTTTTGATGAAGCATTGTTTTTCAAATACCTTCCACATCTCTCCTATCTCAAGAATCAAAATGGGAGTCTTATCAATCAAGAAAATGTAAATCCTTCAACCTCATCAACTGAGCAATTGAAACCTGCTACTTTTTATTCTCCGATTAAAAATTCTGAAACAACTGTCTCTTCGAGACTACTTTCTCCTGGGCTACCTTCGTCGAATAACGGCTTTGATTCTCCTGTTAAGTTATCTCCTACGCCTTCAGATGAACTTTCGAAAATTAATAACTCTGAAGAATCCCTTAAGAAGGTATTTACCTCTCCAATTTCGAGCAAACAATCACAGCCAGGTCTCCGATCCCCTGACACTTCACCAATCAAGAAAGTTGAAGGAAACTATTGGGAAGGGCCTGGACAAGTTCAGCTTGATCAGTTAGAGAAAGAGAATAACATTAACCGCAAGCTAGATTTCTCTGAGCAACTTCCAACCCCTCGCGGTAATCCACAAAAAGTCAATTCTGAAGATTCCTTCGAACTGTTTGATTTAGAGAACGGCGATAATCCTCTAAATATCTCTGAGGACGAAAATGTATTTAACATCTCTGAAGATGAAAGTTCCACTGTTAAAATTCCAGCAATACCTAATCAACACTCTGGTGCACTAGCAAGTCCTGATGAGCTTTTGGATAGCTTTGAAAGACAGCAATCAAACATCAAAGCGACTAACAGCGAGCTTGAATCACTCATATCTGAAGTTACAAAAGAGCAAGAAAAACTAAATGCTCATAACAACCTTTTTCAAACTCAACTTGGAACAGAAGACCTTGAAAGCAAGCTAAAAGAAATGAGGGTGCTACTCGATTTAATTAAACAAAATTACGCCGCTTTAACAAGAGAGGATACAGATCCTTCATTGCATCATCAAATTGGAAAAACCGATGCAAAAGAGAAAGAAAAGCTAAATACAAATAACAATCTTGCACAAACTCCATCTGGAACAGAAGACCTTGCAATCAAGATTAAAAAATTGAGAGAGACATTCGAAAAAATAAAAGCGAATCACGAAAAATTAACAAGGAAGAACACTGATCCTTTAGAGTATTATCAAAGTGAAGCCACTCAAGACACGGACTTAACTACTCTTCCATTAAATCAAGATCCATTTCCTGAGCAAAACACACTAAATTTCTCCCAATTGCTCAACCTTTCTGATGATGAGGAACAAAATAATTATCCCATAGTGCCAGAAAAAATTGCTTTCTCTCCCACTAACGAGAAAAAACAACTCAACTCTTCGCAAGATTCCGATGCAATTTTTGATCTAGACAAAGTAGACGAAAATTTTGCCTTTAACCCTCAAGGAAATGACAGTCTTTTCAATATTTCTGAAGACGAGATCAGCGAGCCTGTCACTCCTTCTGCGAAGCCTTCTTCTCAAAACAAAGAAATGGAGAGAACTAATCGTTCAAATCAAAGCAGTCTATCTCAACCACAAAGTTCTTTTTTTGAAGACTTGAACCAATCGATGCTTAACTCTCCTCCTGTATTTGCCAATAAAGAGATGATAGAATCTTTTTTCTCTCCTTCACCGAACGCCAATGGTGGCTTTGAATCAGAACAGGAAATACCTCTTGAACCGCCTAAAAAGCCTTACACCATATATGAACAGTTCAGTGAACCATCGGATTTCGAAATTGCAATGGACAATTTGAGCCCAACAGTTTCCAAAAGTCCTTCATCAAAAAAGGAAGATAAGAAGAAGATCTTACAGACGTCTCGTAGCGTAAGCACTTCTAGTGTAAGCAATATAAACGTGAATGTTCCTACACCTGTGATCGAATTCCCTGATCAAAATCGCTTGAATGCCTTTTTGGGAAACTCTTTTAATCCGGAGATCATCACGAATGTCTGCACAAATGCTGATAGATTAGACAATTTCATTAAGAGCAATTTTACTGCTGAAATGATCAAAATAATTGAATTACAAGCTAGAGAGTCTGCACATAAATTACCTGATTTTGAAGCTAAACACCCTTTGAAAGAATTCAGCAAAGAAATCAGAATGAAATTTAATATCATTCACCGTTATGCAAGCAGCCCTCTGTTTTCAGCTCTTAACTCTATGTGCGCGACTGCACATAAATTCCATGAACTTGAAAAAAACAAATGGAAGGGCGAAATAGATCGTTTTTCTCTATTTATTGATCAGTTTTTATTTACGCATCGCCAGGAAATTGACAATTTAGAGGCATATCAACAAGATCCTAATAAGTACTCAAGAGAAATTCACACGATCTCTTTTGCAATAATTAATGACCTCATCAACGCATGCTTACGCGACAACCCAAAGTTTCTTCATTTTGCTTTAGAAGCTTTTGCACTCTCTTTAGCCGATTATAGCAAATCCGAAACAGGCACCACTACAGACACACGAGAATTCATCAAGAAGGTCGATAAGTTTGTATATATATTAAAAATTGCCTTTGCGTACGTAAACCCTGTTGTAAAAAGAAAGTAATTAATTATGACTGCAGTCCAAATCAACCAATTTCAAGTTCGGGCAGGCAACACACCTCTTGCCCCCTGCGGAAAGCATGACTCAAAGATGAAAGAACAGCTTAACCGTTTGCTCTCAGACCAGGGCGTGCAGCAAGAGATTGCACGCCAATGGAATGTCTCTGATCTTACTGGCATGAGCTTCCAATTCCAAATCGATGCTCAGGGCCTAAACATCCACAATACAACACACCCTGCCCAGAACCAACCCGCCCGCATTGCGATGAATACTTTGATGACACCGGTACTTTTGACTGCAGAAAAAGTCGGTAATAAATGCGTGGCTCATCAATGCCATCAGGTTCCTGCACCTCCTAATCCAGGACCAAACCCTATCCCTCTTAAATCAACACAACAGGCGTCGCAGATACCTGCACAGCCACCTTTGTCACCTTTTGAGATTGCTCAAAGTGCCTTAACAATGGCCAATGAAATGGATGCCGGAGGAGTAAATCCCCTTGCTCGATTAGGGCGATGGTCTTCTCAAGATAGAGACGAATTGATCGGGACTTATAGCACTTTGAAAGGGATAAACCCTAATATTGGACAACAAACATTCCATAACTTAAATCAACCTGATTTACGAAGAGCCGAAGCTATGCGTATTCTGGCACTTAAGAGAATGCGGCATGTCCTCTCTCAATCTGCTGCATCGATCCAAACTTTCCAAGCTATCGCACAGCTCAAAGGACTTCTCCCCAATCCGATGCAAGTGGCCATCCAAGCTAAAATGACGAATCTACAAGCAAACATGTTTGATCCTATCGATCTCGCTAATGCTATCCGATTGTATTTGGAAGAATTGAACCTATCTCCCTAGAACCAACTAAAACTTTTTAGTGAGAAGATTCGCGTATAGAAATAGCTAGCACTTCAAGAATGAAATGCTAGCTTAAAAATGAACATTATTTCTCAGTAGAAGAAGTTTCAAGTTTTTCAACTTTGCTCGCATCTTCATCTGTTCCGGCTTGAACATCAGTGATCGCAGCTTTCAAAACTTCAATTTTTGCGCCATCGACCATGCGGAGGATGACAGTTGTGTCTTGAACTTTAACGATCGTCCCGATGATCCCCATCGCAGTCACCCGGTCGCCTTTCTTCATCGCACTTCTTTGTGCTTCCATAGTCTTGCGCCGTTTTTGTTCCGGTCGCCAGAGAATGAAGTAGAAGAATACGATCGCAATACCGATCATCATCAATGTCTGCATGAAATTCCCACCTTTTGCGGCAGGAGCTGCATCTTGAGCAAAGACGGATACGGTCGATGTAAGGGCGAGCAATGTCAGAGAACCTTTAACAAGTAAATTTTTCATTAACATCCTCATGGATTAATTTCGTAGTTACGGGACAAGCATGCCTCATACCCTAGGGCAAATCAAGAAAAATTACGTTCTAGGATGGCAATTGCCTCCACGTGGACTGTATGTGGGAATTGGTCGATGGGCTGGATTTTGGGGCATTTCCACCCTTTTTCCTTCAAATAGAGTAGGTCACGCTCTAGGGTCTGAGGGTTGCACGAAATATATAATATTTTTTTAGCTGTCGAAGCGGCCATTGCATCAAGCACTTCGGGCATAATCCCTGAGCGAGGCGGATCTACAACAAGCGCATCGATCTTGGACAGATGCTTCCTCCAGCCTTCTTGAGGGATGATCTCTTTGACATCTCCTCGTATGAAGTAGAGATTTTCAAGCTTGTTGTGTTCCTTGTTCATTTCCGCATCAAAAACAGCATGGGGATTGAGCTCAACACCTAGAACTTTGGCTCCGGAAGAAGCGAGGACAGAACTTAAGGTCCCAGTTCCTGAAAACAACTCTAGGATCTCCCAAGAAGGGTCAAGTTCGAGCATGCGCACTGCATGAGCATAGATCTGCTCTGCTTGGCTGGGGTTTGGTTGGAAAAAGGATGTGGGGCTGATCAAAAAATTTAATGTGTGGGCTTTGCCAGCAAAGGCAATCTCTAGATCTTCTGTCAAATGAGCTGGGCCGCTCAAATGCATCTCATAGAATTGGGTGGGGCGTCCTTTTGCAATCTGCTGAACCTGAAGAAATACACTCGGTGTTGGCCCAGGTACATTTTGCAAGACAGTCTCTATTGTCTTAACAAAGCTATCGAGCTGGGCCCGCTTGAGGCCAAATTGAGGATTGCCAGAGACTGTCAACATGACCATTTTGCTTCCTGTGCGCATTCCAGAGCGGACGGTCAGGGTGCGTAAAGAGCCGGTATCTGCAAATGGATGGTATGCGGCAAGGCCACTCTCTTCCCACCAGAGGCGTACAGCCTTCACAACATCGGCAAACCAACTTTTGGTGAGGTGGCACTCTTGCAAGTTAAAAACTTTTCTTTTTCGGCCTTTTAACATGAGGCCTAAATAGCGCGTCCCCTCTCTATCTTGCGAAAAAGAGAATTCCATTTTATTGCGGTACTCGTAAGGGTCTTTGCAGGGAAGAATGGGCGCTATAAGAGTGTCATGGAGTGACGCAAATAGCTTTTGCAAGCGGTTCTGCTTCCAGTCTAGTTGTGCTGAGTAGTCCATTTGCTGAAAGGTGCAGCCGCCACATTCGGGCACATGTCCACAGCGAGGTGTCACGCGCATTGGTGAAGGGGCAAGGATTTCTTGGATAGAAGCGCTGATGGCGCCCCGTTTTTTGTGGGTCATCAAAACTCGAAGGCGGTCCTGAGGGATGCCGCCAAGGACTTCGACAGTATATGTATGGCCAGTATCCGGGCGTGTCCATGAGCTCATCCCAAAGGCATCACTTGAGAGCTTATCAATGGTCAATTCTATAGAGGTTTCTTTCCAAGACATAGAAGGCATTTTAGCATGCCCTACCTATTAACTTAAATAAGTGATGATTAACTCTCCAAGCTAAAGAGCCTGAATTTCCTTGCGCGCAGCACTCCAAAGGCGCTTCGCGCAATGAACTATCGTTTTTTGCTTTTTGCCTTTTTCTTGACCGGAGATTTTTTTGCAGTTTTTTTGCCGCCGCTCTTCTTTTCTGACATCAATGATTCTTTTCTAAACAACTTCGCACATTTAGCGAACTTAATTGAATTGGTGCGGCACCGCTGCGATGCAGCTTTGTTACCACCCATCGCTTTATCGATATCTCGGTTCATCTCATCGATGAGAGATTTCATATGGGTCACAGTATCTTTGAGGGCCATATCATTCTCCACTTTAATTCATCATTAGGGAATTTTGTGCAAATGTTCAAGACTTTTTTAAAGGGAATTCTCACACTCATTTTTTCACTATGATTAATCCCATATTTTGGCATACTCCTTCCCGTTCATTTCAGTATTTCTCAAAATATTTCCAAAATAGGCCCAAGGTCGGTATATAGAAATTAACGGATGGGATTCATGGCAGAGACAACCTTCTATATCAACGGTGAGTTCGTAAAAGAATCAGACGCAAAAATTTCAATTCTCGATCTTGCGGTTGTAAGGGGATATGGCGTCTTTGATTATATGCGCACCTATCAAGGCCGACCCTTTCATCTAAGGGAACATTTGAACCGTTTGCAGTTCTCTTGCTCATGCATTGGGATCAATCTCCCATGCTCTTTAGAAAAAATCGAAGCTGCTATCTTTGAACTGCTCCGCATCAATAATTTTCCAGTATCAAGCATTAAAATCGTCGTGACTGGCGGCATCAGCCCAGATCAATTCACTCCAGAAGACAATCCTGGCCTTGCAATTATGGTCTACCCTCTTAAACCTTTTCCCAGCGAATGGTACAGCAGCGGTGTGCGCGTCATTACAACTTCGTTACAACGCCCAGTCCCAGTCAGCAAAACCTTAGTTTACTTGCCTGCCATCTTGGCCCTTAAAGAAGCAAAAAAACAAGGGGCTGTTGAAGCACTATATTTAAACCCAAACAAAGAAATCCTCGAGGCTACTACAAGCAATTTTTTTGCGTTTATGGGGAATACTCTTGTCACTCCGTGCATTGATGAGGTCCTCCAAGGCATCACAAGGGAAGTTGTGATACGGCTTGCTCAAGAAAAATATCCTTTTGTTGAACGGCCGATCCCTTATGAAGAGGTTCCCGCTTTCCATGAAGCCTTTATTGTCTCAAGCAATAAAGAGATTGTTCCTGTAACACAAATTGACAGCTACACAATTGGAAATGGGACCCCTGGGCCGCACACAAAAGAACTGATGAAGCTATTCCAAAGCTATACCGATAGTCTATCATGGGCACCTCTCACAATTCCTCGTTATGAGCAAAAGGATGCCCTTTTATTTGCCCAGTAACATAGACACTTTCCTTTTCGATTGGCGTCAATGCTTGTAACAATTCTCTGAAAGCAAAATAGACTCCGTAAAGCAATAAAAAAAGCCCAAAGACAAAAAAGAAAATTACAAGACCATTGAACAACGGAATAAACAGGCTCAAAGCCAATAAAAGCGATGTAACCGCTAACGCTGCGATCGTTCCTAAAAAGCACAACAATGTGCTCCGCAATAATTTTGCCCTCTTTAAAACAATCTCCGTTTGTTCACTGAGTGCATGCAGTGTCTTGCGCCCTTCGAGTATTTGGACCTCGTTCTCTTTCTTCTCCCGCATACTCGCAAGCTCACGAAAAAGGTCCAACCTCTCCCTCTGAATACCGCGCAGCCTGGATACTACCATTGCCATGCGATTATAAAACGTCAGACACAATAGTCCGCACGCCGATATAATCACGACAGGGACAACACTGACTGAAATAATCTGCGTCCAGCTAGTACCTCCGTCCATCATTACTCCATTACTGATAGATCAGGGCGATAACGCGCTGTGCCCTTTTTCTCTCTCAGCACAATATCTTTCATCGAGCTATTGACCAGCCCCAAGCGCTCAACTTTTTCATGTAGAGTAACAGGATCTACACCGAAAAACGCCACGACAAATTGGGGAAGTTCTCCACCAAACGTAATTTCCCATGTACGCCAACAAAAAGCAGTTCCTAAGGAAGTTTGTTTGGAAGCTAAATCCTCAAGCCTTCTTTCTAGATGCTGTTTAGCTCCCGGCACCAATGTCAGGATCACATAATGTACGTATGAGAGGTTGCGTATATGGCAATTTTCATCCGGAACATAGGAACAGGTATGGCGATAGCGCATTAAAGTGCGGATTTTAAGATTGAGAGTTGAATCAAATCCCGTTGTGAACAGCTTTGTTTCATCGGATGTCCAGGAATTCATCACTTGACGGTGCAAGTTCATGAAACGATCAAGCCCTGCATAGTCTTTTATCGGGGTTAAATACAGATAATGAGGCTCATTAAGCTCTTCCAGCCCCACCATCATCCCAATATCCCCTCTTTTTTTTACAATATTCCACTTTTCTAGCATAGACGACTTAAGGCTCTCATAGGCCTCTTTTTTACCGAACTTAATCATTTCCTGTGTGACCATCCACACCTCATCCTGCTCATTATGAGCAGCATAAACCACATTCCAGCTCAACAATCCTATAAGGAGCCATTTCGCCAAAAGCGCTTTACAAGACATATCCCACCCGATTTAAATTATTTATATACTTACCATGCAACACTTCTCATGGACAATCAAAAAGTTATCGTGGTACCATTGTTGCGTTAGTTGATCTTGAGTCTATTTCCATTGTGTCGTGACAGGGTGTTATGCCAGTGGCCGTGTTCGAGTCAACGTTCGTGAAATTGAATCTTTTAAGGAGAAAGTATGAGCCAACAGGCCAATAAGAAATTGTACGTAGGAAGCCTACCTTACAGCACAACTGAAGACGAGCTGAGAGGTCTTTTTGAAGCATATGGACCGATAGAGTCTGTACGCATTGTTATCGACAAGATGACAGGACGCTCTAAAGGTTTTGGATTCGTTGAAATGGCAAATCCAGATGATGCTAAGCGTGCAGTAGAAGAAATGAACGGGTCACAAATCGATGGCCGCACCCTCATCGTAAACGAAGCCCGTCCTGAGCAACCACGCGAAAGATCTTTCGGCGGACCACGCCGTGATCGCGGTGGAGAGGGAGGATTTTCCGATCGTCCTTTCCGCTCACGTCGTGAGTACTAAACGACAGATTCTCAGGAATATAGACTGAGATTTTATGAAGACGCTAAGATTCACCTCTTAGCGTCTTTTTTTTATTAACGTAATGTTTCTATTCAAACTTACATTACTATAGCAGTAGACTTTGAAAAAGTTTTTGTGATAACATAGCAATGTTAGTTGATTTTGAGTCTAGTTCCTATTGTGTCGTGACAGGGTGTTATGCCACTAAGGTGAGTCGAGTCAACGTTCGTGAAATTGAATTTTTAAGGAGAAAGTATGAGCCAACAGGCTAATAAGAAATTGTACGTAGGAAGCCTACCTTACAGCACTACAGAAGATGAGCTGAGAGGGCTTTTTGAAGCATATGGTCCGATAGAGTCCGTACGCATTGTTATCGATAAAATGACAGGACGCTCTAAGGGCTTTGGATTCGTTGAAATGGCAAATCCAGATGATGCTAAGCGTGCAGTAGAAGAAATGAACGGGTCGCAAATCGGTGGCCGCACCCTCATCGTAAACGAAGCCCGTCCTGAGCAACCACGTGAGAGATCTTTCGGAGGCCCTCGCCGCGATCGCGGTGGAGAGGGAGGATTGCGTTCAGTTTAACAAATTGACTCTACATTACTTAGTTAAAACAAATCATTACTATTGCTGCATTATTTACATCTTGTTAAGATATATATAAGAGATAGTATGTTCTAATAACAAAGGTTAAATTATGAGCGCAATAGTAGTACAAAAAAACGGGTTACCAAGCTTTTCTAAAGAAGCTCTCATCAATCAACTAAAAGGCCTCCAATCTTCCGAACTCGATGCGTTCATCCAAAAAAATATTTTTAAATTATCTCAAATCAACGACTGCGCAAAAAAAGCACTCGAATCATTGAGCAACGGTAGCACCAATTACACTAGCGACGGGCTATTCACAAATATTCATGACCAGATCGAGAGTGAACAACAAAGAACTGCAGTGCAATCCGAATTAGAAAAATGTATCCGCGAAGAAGACTCTCGACTCAAAGAACGATATGGACTTATTTTCGGCTCTATAGCGTCCATTTTCAGCCGTCTATTTGGAACGATCGGTGAAACTCATAAAATCATAGCTAGCATTGCTATTATGCCCACATTTGTTAGCTCAACTTCAGGTCTTGATGGCCTAGAAGGTTTAACGCCTGCAACATTGGAATTCGAACCATCAGTTAATGAACAAACTTTAGAATATAAAGACTTGTAAAATGAACAGCATATTTTCAGATCAAAATAGGGTACTGGAGGAAGTACGATCCTTTTACACTACGCCAAATAGAACCGATAGTCCCTACGAGGTCGTTTATGCGAATTTGGGCGGTAGAGATTCTTTACTTAAAAAATTCTACCTATTTATTTTAAGCCTTCTTGGAAAGCAATCAGAACAAGAAATTGAAATCGGTAAAGCGATAAATGCTTATAAGGTTGAGTCATTTGGAGATCTGAAAAAGGCAATTTTCCTTGAAAGCTCAGAAACTCCGGAAATGACTAAAATTGCCAACATAAGAAACAAATGCCCGCAGTTTCATCCCTTAGAAATTCACTACATCTACAGAAACCTCTTAAGCATACCAAGCACCATTGCTAGCTCTTTAGACGCCAGCATAGAAGCAAAAAATCAGGCTTGGACAAAGCTATGCGCCAACATAGCTAGCGAAATGAGTGCTGGTCCTATTCCTCCTTTACCTAAACAGCCTGAATGTTACGGGTAATTAATTCAAATAACGCGATCGCAAAATATATCGAACATGCACCTTCTAAGCCTAAGAGCAATTCTCAAAAAAATAATCTAAGCCTTTAGACTACAGCATCTTAAAAAAACATCCTTAGCATTATTTTAACAATTTTATAATCAATTACTTACTACAATTCAAGACTGCACTTCTAAAAACAAGCTAAACCTTTAATCACAAGATGTTTAAAACAAAAGTGCAATTATATTGTTTATTTATTAGTATTAAGATATAATAAAGACAAGAAGAAATGTAATAACAAGGAAAAAATCAATGTCTGCAATATCACAATTTACAACAATAAACACATTAAACAAACAATTAAATACTTACATTAGCCAAGACACAAAAACACAATCACTTTCTAAAGTCTCTGAAGTATTCAAAACAACAATAGAAAAATCAATTTCAAATATTGATGGAACTCTAAAACAAATCAATAAAATTGATCAACAACAGATTTCGTTTTTCAATCAAAAAATTATTCTTCAGAAATCGACTAAAAACTTACAAACTATATTACCGACAATTAACAGGCAATACAACGAAAACGAAAACTTAATAACTTTATTAAAAAATGATTGTTTAGAGCATTCATCAAAAATTGAAGAAAGCATTCAGCTTTTAGGAAAAGTAATTGAAAAGGAAGAAACGCGCGAAAATAGTAAATCTGGTTTATTTTGGTTAGCTTCCAGAGTATACGATTTAATTTTTGGATCATCGATTGAGAAAGCTAAACACTTAAAAACAGACCTCGAAGCAAAGCTTCAAAACTTGAACGTTTCCAAAACATGCGAAAGTTATGTTACTGAAATACGTCAAAACAAAGTCGTCTTTGAGCATTTATTATCAGCTCTAAAAAAAGCGCATACAGAGGGTAAATTGGCAAATATAATTGAGCAAATGACTGAAGAGTGCAGAGATATGGGTGGAAAAGCTGGATTGTCTTCAGAAGAAATTACTATTAAGATAAATGAACAATTACAAGCTAAAATAACAGCTTAACACACTAGTTGCGTTGCTATAATTTTAAAACACAATAGAAATAATATGACTATTAAAATACAGCACAACAATTACGTTACAGCAAACAATCTAAGCAACGCTTAACGAAAGCAATGTATGTTTAATTAAATAAAATAATTTCATCACATGAAATTGTACATTTTGCATAATTTAATTTAAACGGTAAAAATATATGTCTTCTAATATTAATACCAAAAGCCCCCCGTTTACTAACAGTCATTTTCCGTACACTAACGACTGCGGGTATAAATATCTTTCAATAGAAGAGGCTGCTGCTCAGGATTATGCACATGATATTAGAGAAGAACAACTGGGGATTGATCAAGAAAAACAGACATGTTTAGATAATATTCGCAATGGTCGTGAATCACTTAAAAAAATCATCGGTTGCTTTAGTTCGACCATGCCTAAGCTTAACGAATTTAAGAATAATGAACTCAAAGATTGCGCTTTGTTTATAGACAAGCTCATCGAGGCCAAAGAAGAATATTATGCTTCTAATGGCCTTCTAGGAAAAATAAAGTCGATTTTTAGTTGTGCATTTGGATCTATTAAAGATGCTACATCCTTAAAACACAAATTTAACTCTATTACAGAAACTCAGAAAATTTTTAAAAATATAACACAATCTTCACAAGACATTGCATCTGGTGCACATTCACTGACAAAGATAATAGATACATTGTCCACTGGATTGCAGAAATCTGAGGAACTTGAAAGCAATGAATTACAAGAATGCTTAACAACCATTCAAGATTTGATTAAGACTAAAGAAGATTATTTTGATGCAAGAGGAAAGCTTGGAAAAATATTAATGCTCTTTAGTCGTGCCTTTGGATCTCTTAGAGATGCCGCTATTTTAAAGCATAAGATTGACTCTAATATTGAAAATCAAAAAATTGTAGACAAATTAAGCGCTGAACTAGAATTGCTACACAAGCAAATCGTTGAAAAGCAGCACTTAACTGAAACTAAGGAACCAGACATAAGAAATCTAGTTGATAAGTTTGAAATCACTCTAATTCATTTAAGTATGTTCTCAAAAAATGAGAAACACGCAAAAATCTTTTCGCAATTTGTAGACACCTGGCAGAACCTGTTCTAAATTAATTCCTCGATTTTAAATAAATATAAACCTAGGTTGTAAGACCTAGGTTTTTTTATTTTGCATTGTTCTGGCTTGCCTCGCGCTCGATTTTAGACAATTTGACGACCTAATTTTACTTTCACTTTTTTGCGCGAAGCGCCCTTGAAGTGCGTGCGCTTTGCGCAATAAGAGGAAATTTTTTTATGTACAACCTGAAAATGACCAAGGTCTAGAGCGATGAACAAGTCACCGCACTCCAAAAATATACCCAAGATTAGTTAGGAAATTGGATCTTAAAAATTTGCAAATACAGATCCCAAGGATATGGGCCTCCTAATGAACTAGGAGACCATGTTCGGTTATTACTAATTTCCCAGGTCACATTGCCTTTTGGATCAATTTTAACAAACTTAAATTGCGAATAAGGTATCCGGCCGCACCACTTCAGTGATTCATACATGCTGGTGATGCAAAAAAGACTAAATGGCTCTTTCCAATCGTTTATATCTGAGTAAAAGCCTAAAGTGTTTCCATAGCCTACATCAACTCCCTGGATGCATGCCTCGAAGAAAGCAACTCCACTGTGGATATTGACGTGAAAAGGAGCTTCCATTGCTATGGTAATGGGAATTCCATTTGGCCATGGCATTTTGGAAGTTAATTTTATTGCTTCCTTGGAAGTTTGTTTTGGTAAATCACCAACAAAATTAAAACGCTTCGTTTTGTCTGGTGGGCCTTTGAATCCTTCAGAGCTACCAATTAGAGGACCAAAGCTTTGTTCGATGATTAAAGGAGGATAGGATGTATTGGGAAATTGACATTCTAATCTACATTTTTTGTTCCAGATTAGCTTGCACACAAAACTAGTGACGGCTCTAATAAGTTCGCTTTCAGTCCCATTAATCACTTCAGCGTGTTTGAACAAAAATGCGTTTTTCACATTTTCAGCATTTATGTCTTCTTTATATATATACTTATATAGATTGACCCAAAGATTTTTGGTGCTTACTAGCTCTTTCCAAGATTTGCACACTTGTGGCAATTTTCCTAAATCATTTAGCTTTAAATAAGATAAAATATGAAGTGAGTTGTCGCTAGGAAGAACTTCTAAAAACTGTTTTAATGCCATCGAAGTCGTTGGGACCTCTGTATATATTATAGCAAAGAAAAGTCTTGAGTCACATAGTAAATCCGAAAAGCATCGCCTAGGCGTTGCTAAAATAAGCAGTGACTCGTCACCGCACTCCAAAGCAAAAAAAACCCAAGGCTATGAACCTTGGGTTTTTGATTTTTGGGTAAATAAAACCTTGGCGACGACCTACTCTCCCGTACTCTTGTGTACAGTACCATCGGCGATGAGGAGCTTGACTTCTGAGTTCGGTATGGGATCAGGTATTTCCCCCTCTCTATAGCCACCAAGAAAAGTCTGACGAGAAAGAAACCATATCCGAAGCTTTGCTTCAGGTTCATAAGCGGTTCAATCACTAATGTAAAGCGGCGCTTGAATTCCAGTAACTTCACTAATTTAAATTCTTAGGTTACTGGCGCGTTTTTGTTATCACTTCAGCGCATCATTAGCTTGTCCCTACTTATAGGAGCATGCTGATGATGAAAAAAGTGATCAAGCCAATGGACTGATTAGTATTGGTTAGCTCAACACATTGCTATGCTTACACACCCAACCTATCTACCCGGTCATCTTCCGGGGGTCTCATAGGGATACTTTATCTTGAAGGAGGCTTGGCGTTTAGATGCTTTCAACGCTTATCCTTTCCGAACATAGCTACCCGGCTATGCACTTGGCAGTACAACCGGCACACCATTGGTTCGTCCACTTCGGTCCTCTCGTACTAGAAGCAGCTCTTCTCAAGTATCCTGCGCCCACAACAGATAGGGACCAAACTGTCTCACGACGTTTTGAACCCAACTCGCGTACCGCTTTAATTGGCGAACAGCCAAACCCTTGGGACCTTCTCCAGCCCCAGGATGCGATGAGTCGACATCGAGGTGCCAAACCGCCACGTCGATATGAACTCTTGGTGGCGATAAGCCTGTTATCCCCGGAGTACCTTTTATCCGTTAAGCGACGGCGATTCCACTTTCTACCGCCGGATCACTAAGCCCTACTTTCGTATCTGCTCGACTTGTTGGTCTCGCAGTTAACCTGCCTTATACCTTTACGCTCTTCTCGCGATTGCCAACCGCGATGAGGCAAGCTTTGGACTCCTCCGTTACTTTTTGGGAGGATACCGCCCCAGTCAAACTGCCCGTCTGACATTGTCCGAAACCCGGATTCACGGGTTTTCGTTAGATTTCCGACTTCTCAAGACTGGTATTTCACCGTTGACTCCACGAGCCCTGACGAGCCCGTTTCTATGTCTCCCAGCTATCCTACACATGAAAAGTCAGAAGCCAATATCAAAGTACAGTAAAGGTTCACGGGGTCTTTCCGTCTTGTTGCGGGTAAACGGCATCTTCACCGCTACTACAATTTCACCGAGTCTCCCGTTGAGACAGTGCCCAGATCGTTAGGCCATTCGTGCAGGTCGGAACTTACCCGACAAGGAATTTCGCTACCTTAGGACCGTTATAGTTACGGCCGCCATTCACCAGGGCTTAAATTCAATGCTTTGCCTTGCGGCTGACATCTCCTTTTGACCTTTTGGCATTGGGCAGGCATCACACCATATACATCGTCTTAGACGACTTAGCATAGTGCTGTGTTTTTGTTAAACAGTCGCCTGGGCCATTTTTCTTCGACCTCCCGGGGCTTTTGTTGTGTAACAATCACCCTAGGTGGCTCCCCTTCTCCCGAAGTTACGGGGATAATTTGCAGAGTTCCTTAACGAGAGTTATCTCGCGCGCCTGAGAATATTCTTCACACCCACCTGTGTCGGTTTTGGTACGGTCACCATCGACGACTAGAGGTTATTTCTTGGAAGTCTTGTGCTGCGTCATCGGTTCCCTTGCGTTCCCCTTGGCCGCTACCTGGCTTTTTGTTAACGGGTTTCCCTATTAACCGGCCTCATAACGGCACGGACATTTCCAATCGTCCGCACGCTTCTACGTACTTCGTCACCCCATCGCCATTGTCTTAGGTGGCGCAGGAATATTTAACCTGCTTCCCATCACCTACGCTTTTCAGCCTTGGCTAAGGGACCGGCTAACCCAGGGAAGACGAGCTTTACCCTGGAAACCTTAGGTTTTCGGCGAGGATGATTTTCACATCCTTTATCGTTTACTCATGCCATGCATCGTCACTAGTATGCGCTCCAGCGCTCCTCACGGTACGCCTTCGACGCACATACTACGCTCTCCTACCGCGCATATCTTGCGATATGCACCCGCGATTTCGGCTCTATGCTTTAGTCCCGTATATTATCGGCGCAAAGTCTCTCGATTGGTGAGCTGTTACGCACTCTTTAAATGATGGCTGCCTCTAAGCCAACATCCCAACTGTCTTTGAGACTTCACTTCCTTACTCACTTAGCATAGAATTTGGGGCCTTAATCGGCGATCTGGGCTGTTCCCCTTTTGACTATGAAGCTTATCCCCCACAGTCTATCTCCCGGCTTGCTTTCCAGTATTCGGAGTTTGGTTCCCTTCGGTAAGGCGGTAGCCTCCCTTGTGGATCCAGTGCTCTACCCCTGAAAAGGTATCAGCCGAGGTTAACCCTAAAGTTATTTCGGAGAGAACAAGATATCTCCAAGTTTGATTGGCCTTTCACCCCTATCCACAGCTCATCCAAGGCTTTTTCAACAGACACTAGTTCGGACCTCCACAAGGTGTTACCCTTGCTTCATCCTGGCCATGGATAGATCACTTGGTTTCGTGTCTACGCCAGATGACTTTTCGCGCTATTCACACTCGCTTTCGCTTCGGCTCCGGAACGCTCGTCCCTTAACCTTGCCATCTAACGTAACTCGCTGGCTCATCATGCAAAAGGCACGCCATCAGCCATTTCCCTAAAAGGGACATAGGCCTCTGACCGTTTGTAAGCTGTTGGTTTCAGGTTCTATTTCACTCCCCTATCAGGGGTTCTTTTCGCCTTTCCCTCGCGGTACTGGTTCACTATCGGTCATCGATGAGTATTTAGCCTTGGAGGGTGGTCCCCCCAGATTCAGACCGGGTTTCACGTGTCCGGCCCTACTCAGGTGCCAATCGGCATTTCTTTCGTTTTCGCATACGGGGCTATCACCCTGTGTCGCCTGACTTTCCAGACAGTTTTGCTAACTACTTGATTTGCTTTGTGACTGGTCCTTCAACCCCGAGGAATGACTTCCTCGGTTTGGGCTCTTCCCACTTCGCTCGCCGCTACTATGGGAATCTCTTCTAGATTTCTTTTCCTCCGCCTACTGAGATGTGTCACTTCGGCGGGTATTGCTTCTTCGTCCTATGTATTCAGACTGAAGATGACAGAATTTTACTTCTGCCGGGTTCCCCCATTCGGACATCTCCGGTTCATCGCTTCTTTCCAGCTCCCCGGAGCTTATCGCAGGTTTGCACGTCCTTCTTCGCCTATCGATGCCAAGGCATCCACCAACAGCCCTTAGCAGCTTGACCACAAAAACTTTTTTGTTGCTGCTTCGTGCCTTTTGAATATGCTATTTGACTAACATATTCAATTGTGTGTTGCACACACACAAACTTACTAACCTAATTCATTAAATATTCTGGTACGTGTAAACACGTACTAGTTGTGAAGTTCTATTCTTCAAGCGCAGCTTTACATCAGTGAAATCGTATTTAAAGATGCTTATTTACTTCTTTACTTACGATACTTATAAAATTGTTGCGCTTATTTATGAATTTCTCTCTTTCAGACTTTCAAAATAACAGCATCCCGCTCTAGGCAGGAAGAATGGTGCGGTTACCAAGATTTGAACTTGGGACCTCGACATTATCAGTGTCGCGCTCTAACCAACTGAGCTATAACCGCTTAAGCAATTTGGAGGCTAGGAGAATCGAACTCCTGACCCTCTGAATGCAAATCAGATGCTCTACCAGCTGAGCTAAACCCCCGAGCTGAAAACGATATAGTATTATACCGCTCACGGTTTGCTATTTGTAATTTTGCGTAATCTTTTGCGCAAGGATCGAATTTTCTATCTTGTTAACTTCTTGAAGTTAACTTCGATATCCAAATTCAATTCTAGCACAAAATCTTGTCGAAAAATTCTCAATATGAAAACGATCGCAGTATTCACTGCTCAAGATTTGCATCTATTTGCAGTGTATTCTCAAGCTTTTGACAGCAGAAGGGAAGTGATGTGACAGGCAACTACGCTTGTCTCAACCTAGGATCTAGTGACGGTTAAATCACTATCTAGTCCTTAAAGGAGGTGATCCAGCCCCACCTTCCGATAGGGCTACCTTGTTACGACTTCATCCCAGTCATCAGCCATACCTTAGGCGCCTCTCCCCTTGCGGTTAAGTCAGCGACTTCGGGTAAAACCAACTCCCATGATGTGACGGGCGGTGTGTACAAGGCCCGGGAACGTATTCACGACGTTGTTGCTGACACGTCATTACTAGCAATTCCGACTTCATGTAGTCGAGTTGCAGACTACAATCTGAACTGAGACCGGCTTTTGGGATTTGCTCCATCTTGCGATTTCGCTGCCTACTGTACCGGCCATTGTAGCACGTGTGTAGCCCCAGACATAAAGGCCATGCGGACTTGACGTCATCCTCACCTTCCTCCTAGTTAACCTAGGCAGTCTCGTTAGAGTCCCCAACTCTCTTGTTGGCAACTAACGATAAGGGTTGCGCTCGTTGCGGGACTTAACCCAACACCTCACGGCACGAGCTGACGACAGCCATGCAGCACCTATACAATAGTCCTTACGGAAGAATACATTTCTGTATTCGCCCATTGCATTTCGAGCCTGGGTAAGGTTCTTCGCGTTGCATCGAATTAAACCACATGCTCCACTGCTTGTGCGGGCCCCCGTCAATTCTTTTGAGTTTCACCCTTGCGAGCGTACTCCCCAGGCGGTATACTTATCGCGTTAGCTACGACACAGCCAGGGTTGAGCCCGGCTACATCAAGTATACATCGTTTACGGCAAGGACTACCAGGGTATCTAATCCTGTTTGCTCCCCTTGCTCTCGCGCCTCAGCGTCAGGAAAAAGCTAGAAAACCGCTTTCGCCACTGGTGTTCTTCCACATATCTACGCATTTCACCGCTACACGTGGAATTCCGTTTTCTCCGCCAGTCCTCTAGACATGGAGTTTCAAATGCCGTGCCGGAGTTGAGCTCCGGAATTTCACATCTGACTTTCATGTCCGCCTACGCGCCCTTTACGCCCAATAATTCCGATTAATGCTTGCACCCTCCGTATTACCGCAGCTGCTGGCACGGAGTTAGCCGGTGCTTCTTTACCTGGTACCCTCAAATCGGCATGCTATTCACACACCTCTCTTGTTCCCAAGCGAAAGAGCTTTACGACCCGAAGGCCTTCATCGCTCACACGGCGTCGCTTCGTCAGGCTTGCGCCCATTGCGAAAGATCCTCGACTGCAGCCTCCCGTAGGAGTCTGGGCAGTATCTCAGTCCCAATGTTGGCGGTCAATCTCTCAATCCGCCTAGACGTCTTAGCCTTGGTGCGCCATTACCACACCAACTAGCTGATATCGCATGAACCTCTCTCTAACCGCAAGGTCGGTTTCCCGATCCCCCACTTTGATAACGATACATTAAGCATCGCACCTCATTCGGTATTAGCGGCCGTTTCCAGCCGTTATCCCCAGGTTAGAGGCAAGTTATTCATGTATTACTAACCCTTCCGCCACTAAGTTGCAGGTTGCCCTACAACTTCGTTCGACTTGCATGCCTCATCCACGCCGTCAGCATTCAATCTGAACCAAGATCAAATTCTCAAAGAAGAATAAATCTTTGATATTTGATATATAAATAAAAAAATTGAAAAAGGCGATTAATCTATGTTAATCGCACAAGCGTATTTTGCTTGCACATCACTTCTACTCTGCTGTCAAAACACTTTTTGTTTTTTCTCGAGGGAAAAAAACTAATCGGACACGCACACGGGCACGGGCTCGGGCACGAAAAATAAGGAATTTCTAGGTTCTCCTACCGATCGTGCCTGAGCCCGTGCCCGTGTGCGTGTCCGACTTATGCGCAGACTTTTAAACTATTAGATAGCAAGCCATTCCAGCTAAGTAACCTACGAGAATTGGCAAGGCTGCTTTCTTGAGGTAAGTGAGAAAATCGATCTTTTCCATGCCCATGAAGGCTACTCCCGATGAGGAGCCTATGATGAGGATGCTTCCTCCAGTACCAGCCGCGTAAGCGATCATGTGCCAGAGTGAGGAGTCCATAGGATATTGTTGAAGGCTGTACATTCCCATGGTGGCTGCGACGAGAGGGACGTTGTCGACGATTGCTGAAATTAGGCCGATGATCGTCGCAATAATGGGTTGGCTATGAACGGCATTATCAAGCCATGTTGCGATATCTCCCAGTATTCCTGCGGTATCAAGAGCTCCGACGCAAAGGAGGATCCCTAGAAAGAAAAGAACAGCGGAGGTGTCAATTCGCGTTAGGGCATGTGGGATGCGCAGATGTTGGCGAGTCTCGTGTTTATGATGTAAAATGTCGGTAGCAAGCCACAGAATCGACAATGCGATCAACACTCCCATAAACGGTGGAAGGCCAGTCCAAGCTTTAAAAATGGGGACAAAAACAAGGCCAGCAATGCCAAGACAGAAGACTGTCTTTGCGCCAGGCTCTGTCTTAATGCTCTTCTCTTCTTCACTTCTCAACGGGAAGCGTCCTTTTAAGCATTTTGTGAACCAAATAAGAGGAATTAGCACGGACACTAAGCTGGGCAAAAACAAGGCTTTCATGACCGACCAAGAAGAAAGCTGCCCGTTGATCCAAAGCATTGTTGTGGTTACGTCTCCAATCGGCGTCCATGCTCCCCCTGCATTTGCTGCCACTACAACTGCGCAACCTAAGAGGATTCGATCTTTAGGATCTGGTATGAGCTTGCGCAGCAAAGATATCATCAAAATTGTCGTAGTGAGGTTATCGAGTACTGAGGATAAGAAGAATGTCACAAAGGCTATAAGCCAGAGCATTTTTTTCTTGGAAGTGGTGCGGATGACATCGGTAACAAATTTAAACCCTCGATGAGAATCGATTAGCTCGACCATAGTCATCGCGCCGAGCAGGAAAAAAATAATCTGCGAGGTATCGGAAACATGCTTTCCAAGAATAGACAAATCGGACTGTAAATCGTTTTTCCCAATTAGGAAATATATTGTCCAACATGCAACTGCTATAAAAAGAGCCACAGCAGTTTTATTGACTTTGACGTTATATTCAAAAATGATTGCAGCGTAGCCAATTAGAAAGACAAGCACTATGAGAAAAATCGCAAGATCCATAAAGAAAAAATCCGTTGTTATAATAGACTTTTCTCGATACTCCATCTACTTGTTAAAATCGATCTTTTTTCTTTGCAGAGCGAATCTCGAAAGAAGTCTAAAAAAGCGATAATTTTACATCACAATACTCTTTATGATAAACCGGATTGAATGATGTCGTGCATGCGGATGACTCCTACAACTTTTTCGACATCAAGAACTGGGCAAACCATGACCCATTTTTTGGGGTCCCTTTGCATGATCTTCAATGCGTCCCATGCTAATGTCCCAAGTGAAAGGGTGGTTGGTCGGCGTGTCATCATTGCCCCTACTGGTTTCTCTAAAACTGCAGACCCTTGGGACTGCAAGGCCCTACGTAAATCTCCGTCGGTGAAAATGCCTAAAAGATTTTTGTTGCCATCCACAACAAACAAGCACCCACATTTTTTGTTTGACAGTTCCACGAGCACATCAACTAAATGATCGTTTTCACCACAGAGGGGAATTTGCTCGTCTTTTAACATAATATCCTGAACAGTGAGCGTCATTTTCTTTCCAATCGCTCCAAGAGGATGTGAGTGCGCGTAATCAGCTAAACTAAAAGATTTAGCCTTCATCAGTGCCACTGCAAGTATGTCTCCAAAGATCAACTGAATTTCTGTAGAGGTGGTGGGGGCAAGATCGAAGGGACAAAGTTCTCTGTCTACTGGTAGTGTCATGGAAAAATCACTTAGCTGAGCCATTCTTGAGAGTGGATTGGAGACAACTGTTAAGATTTTGGCTTTGCGACGTCTCACAAAAGGAATTAGGTTCAGTAATTCCTCCGATTCCCCACTCTTGCTCAACATCACGAGGATATCTTCATTTGAAAAAATTCCAATATCTCCATGCAGAAAATTTGTGGGCGGAAGGTAAAGGGCTTTGGTACCGGTTGACGTCATTGTAGCGGCAATTTTTTCTGCAATGATACCGCTCTTGCCTACTCCTGTGAGGACAATTAATCCTCGACACTGCAAGCACAGCTCGAAGAACTCTTCCGCCTTAGCAACATCGACCTTATTAAAAAATGCATCGATAGTTTCTTTCTGCTCAAGAAATAAGTCCCTCAACATCGGTATCCTCCAAGAGATATTCCTTAGAATACGCTATATCCCTTTTTGCTTGAAGTCTTGAAAGCGATCCAGTACGCGTAGTGTAAAGAATTGTTTTTATATTGAGGCCATATGTCGAAAACGCCGATCGCTGTAGCCAAGGGAGATGGCATCGGTCCAGAAATTATGGATGCGGCTATTTATATCTTAAAAGAGGCAGGAGCTGCGCTGAAGATCCGTGAAGTAGAGATCGGTGGAAAAGTTTTTAATCGAGGAATTGCTACAGGGATAGACCCTTCTACCTGGGAGCTGCTTCGCGAAACAAAGATCCTTCTCAAAGGCCCGATCACCACTCCTCAGAGTGGTGGGTATAAAAGTATTAATGTTAGCATCCGCACTACTTTTGGGCTCTATGCCAATATCCGCCCTTGCATTGCATACGCCCCTTTTATTGAGACAAAACATCCTGGTATGGACGTCGTCATTATCAGAGAAAATGAAGAAGACCTCTACGCTGGGATTGAATATCGACAGTCCCCCAATGTCTGCCATTCGATCAAGCTCATTTCTCGAGAAGGCTCAGAAAAGATCATCCGTTATGCCTTTGAATATGCCCGCTTGCATAAGCGTAAGAAAGTGAGCTGCTTTACTAAAGACAACATCATGAAGTTTTCTGACGGGCTGTTTCACAAGGTATTTGATGAGATCGCAAAAGAATATGCAGACATTGCACATGAACATTTGATTGTGGACATTGGAGCAGCGAGGTTGGCTGATAAACCTCAAGAATTTGATGTCATCGTAATGCCAAATCTCTACGGTGATATTCTTTCCGATGTTGCAGCAGAGATTTCTGGATCTATTGGGATTGGCGGGACTGCGAATATTGGCGACACAGGTGCTATGTTCGAGGCAATCCATGGTTCTGCACCAAGCATAGCTGGACAGAATGTGGCCAACCCTTCCGGATTAATTTTAGCCTCAGTCATGATGTTAGACCACATCGGTGAATTTGAAACTTCTAGAAGGATCTATAATGCTTGGCTAAGGACAATAGAGGAAGGGATCCACACGTTTGATATTTTCACTGAAGGGAAGAGCAAAATTAAAGTGGGCACCAAAGAATTTGCACAGGCTGTAGCAAAAAATTTGGGGAGCGAGTTGCCAAAGTTAGAAATCGAAAAAGTTGTCAAATCTTCAAAAATTCAAACTTTGCATGGAGATAAAGTAAGTAAAATTAAAAGAGAACTCGTGGGAGTTGATATCTACATTTATTCAAATGAAACCAAAAAAGCATTCGAGACTATTATCACAAGGGCCCCCAACATTACTTCCCTTAAACTCTTGATGATTGGCAATCGCGGAGTCCAAATCTGGCCAGAAGGCCAACCCGAAACAAGCATCATTGAACAATGGCGCTGTAGGTTTGTACACTCAAAGGAAATTCCTGTGACAATGCTTGAAATTATTCAATTGTTACAAGGGCTTGTGCAAGCAGGTTTTGACATTGTGAAAACAGAAAATCTCTATACCTATGAGGGAGTTCTGGGATATTCATCCTAAGAAACCATCTCTGAAGACTACCAATTTAGAGTGCGGGGACTTATCACCGCACTCTAAAATAGATCCGTTAGGAAAGTGAAGTATCTTCCTCTAGATGCTTTTTTAATGCTGCAAGGAAGCCACACCCATACATACCGTCTAGGACGCGATGGTCAAATGTAAGCGAAATATGCAGCATTGAACGGACGCCAAATAGTTCGTCTTCTAAAGCAACAACTTTTTTATGAATTGCCCCAACTCCGACTATAGCAACTTCAGGGAAGCGGATGATCGGAATTCCGATCAGCGCTCCTGCCATTCCAAAATTGGTTAAAGTGATTGTGCCGTCTTGGACATCTGCAGGAACTAAAGTGTGGTTCTTAGCCTTTTGCGCAAGTTCGGCAATGGCCTTGGTCAAATCTGGGAAGCTGAGCTTCTGGCAACTCTTCATCACAGGCACCATCACGCCCTGGTCGACGCTGACAGCAATACCGAGGTTCACGTATTTCTTCACTAAGATCGTGTCATTTTCTAAAGATGAATTTAAAAGCGGAAACTCGCTTAAAGCACGGACGATGGCTCTTGCAACGAAGCTCGTAATTGTGAGCTTCACACCATACTGCGCTAGGAATTTTTCTTTTTCTCTTTGAATGACTTTAAGGACATCTGTCACATCAACCTCGCCGACCACTGTCGCATGGGGCGCTTCATAAAAGGAACGCACCATGTTGTCGGCTATCGCTTTGCGCAGAGAGCTCATCTTCAATCTTTCGACTTCACTAGTACTTTCTGTCTTAGACTGTGCAAGAGGACAAGGGGCTTTAGGTGCAGTGTGCTTAGCGGCGTAATTTTCGAGATCTTTTTTGGTCACACGCCCGCCTTCGCCGGTTCCAGGAATCTTTGTCAATTCTTCTATTGAAACACCGCTTTCTTTTGCTTGCCTAAGGACAGCTGGGGAAATAAAATCATTACTTTCTCCGCTAGGTGCTGCCGACGGAGCAGGGCTTGATATGGATGCCACTTGTGCAGAGGGCTCAGCTTTAGAGACCGCTGTTGCAATCACGGCGAGTAGTTCACCTACTTGGACTTCTTGGTCGACTTGGGCGACAAGTGAACTCACAATACCTGCGACTGGAGATGGGATCTCGCTGTTAATTTTATCTGTCGATACTTCTAACAAGGGCTCATCTAGCCGCACTTGATCTCCAGGATTTTTAAACCAGCGCACGACGGTTGCACTGACTATACTTTCGCCTAACTTAGGTAGGGTGACTTTAAACTCGTCGCTCATGAATGTCCTCTACTTTGTTAATAAAATTTTCCCATGCATCTCTTCTGATCGACGGTTCCCATTGTACTTTCAATGCATGGAACGGGATCGTTATTTCTACTTTAGATGGAATTTTCACGATATCTTTTTCTGTGCACACGATGCATTCTGCACCGAGCGCACGGGCTTGTGCGGCAAATTTTAAGAGATCGTGGGCTTTAAATTCACTATGATCGCGCAATAACCAAGTATCTACAATGTTGCACTCCAAATTCTTGAGAGTGTCAATGAAACGTTCTGGATTGCCAATGGCGCAAAAAGCACCGATCTTTTTGCCATGTAGAGTTTTGTCTTCAATTCGGAGTTTCCCCCCGATAATCGGTGCTTGAGTGTAAGGCTTTAATTTTGTTTCTGCCGAAACAAGCTGCTCTTCATTGTCAAGCCGCTGCACGATGACGAGATTTGCTGTTCTTAGACGCTCTGGATGGTCGCGCAGTGGCCCTTCCGGTAAATAGGTCATTCTGCCTAATGGATCCGAGCTGTCGACAACGGCAATTTCAAGGTCTTTTGCCAAACAGTTATACTGCATTCCATCATCCAGAATGAGTATTTTGGCGCCTTGCGCAACAGCGCGATGAGCATTTGCAACGCGATCCTTTCCAATCCACACATCGCAATTAGGGAGCGTTTGCGAAAGTAGTACTGCTTCGTCTCCGGCGATGGCTGCAGTCGCTTGCATCCCCTTGTCCCATGAGATCCGCAAAAATGAATTGTGCTTTTCTATTTGGGAACGGTAACCACGGATCAATATTGCTACAGGACCAATTGTCGAAAGCTGCTTAGCTAGAGCTTGAACAACAGGAGTCTTTCCCGTGCCACCAACTGAGATGTTACCGACACTGATGACGACGGCATCGACGCGTTCAGAATTAGGTTTAATAATTTTATTTTTAAAATCGCGAATTGAAATTCCTGTGCGATAACTAAGGCTTGCAAGACGGAGCAAAGGTTGGAGCCATCCTGCTTTCCTTCTTCCTTCAATGATCTCAACTAAGTGGTTTTCGAAGTTATGAGGCTTCATGGAACAATTGGCGCTCAACGAGCTCGATGATGATGTGGATGGCCATCATATGGGCCTCTTGAATCCTGTCAGAGAAAGCAAACCCGGGAACAACCCATTCAAGATCGCTCATCCCTTTTAACTTTCCCCCTTGTTTGCCTAAAAATGTGACGGTACTTAAGCCCAATTGTTTTGCAACAGGGACTGCAGCGAGCAGGTTGGCGGAGTTACCACTTGTTGTGAGAGAAATGAAAATATCCCCTTTTTTCCCTAGAGCCTCAACAGCACGAGAAAACACTCCCTCATAGCCAAGATCATTAGCAGTGCAGCTCATATGTCCAGGATCAGAGAGGGCTATAGCGGGCAGGGCACGGCGATGGGCGCGAAAAACGCCTGTAAGCTCTTCAGCGAAATGCATCGCATCGCACAAACTTCCCCCATTCCCCGCAATGAGGAGTTTACCCCCATTTCGAAAACAATCAGCAATTATTTTAGAAGCAGCCTCTATGAAATGAAGGCTTTCGGATTCTTTTAAGAAAGCAACGGCGCGCATACCGTCATCTACTGCTTGGAGGATTTGGTCTCGCATAAAGGAAATCTATCTCTTCTATTCTAAAGGCGACCATCATAAGCAAGGAGAGAATTAGAAGCTAGCACTTGGGAAGAGTAAGATACAGTCTTTAAAGATATTTTTTAAATTTAGAAGTTTTCATCATCAATTTCGACTTCGTAAAAATCTCCAATCTTTTCTACCCTCTGCAATATTTTTCCCATTACGAAAAATCGCAATTGTCCCCACATTTCTTTAAGCACAGGTACATCTTTAAGATGCTTTTCTTCAAAACATTTATGTCTCAGCAAGCTTTTTGCTTTTGACAGCCGCTTTTCAAGGGATTGCTCCTGCAAAAAGTCGTGATATTCTTCGACAAAATCTTTTTGCAACTCATCGGGCAAAATTTTATACATCGTCAAGTAAGACAGGGGATAAAAATTCGCAGTAACAAGTAATAGAGCATGTTTTTTGGGGTCGTATGATTCTAAGCACGGTTGTGCATTATCATCTAAATTGCCAAGATAATTTTTTAAATATTTTCTTGCGTCGACCGCTGGGAAAACAAGCCGCGTCCAAGCGTCGACAATGACTGCGTCAGCTCCCCATGTAGAAGGATCATTTTCATCTGAGTGATCCAATCTTCCAATGACAGTAAAAACGTGATCTCCAGTTCCTTTTTTAAAATGAAAAACTTCAATCTTTTTATTATAAATTCGCAATGAACATAAATAAAAAAAGAGCATAGTCGAAAGCTCACCACAATTTCCTAATCCTGTTTTTCGCGTTTGCTTGGCCATGAAATAGTTTTGGAGAAAATTTGAAGAACCGATTTTTGAAAGGGTTGGACATTCCTTAATAAAACTATATTCGACTTGTTGCCTATATTTATTTAGTTGTTCATCTATAATTTTGTGATTTTTTTTAGCTTCATCTAGATCAAATAAATTATCTTCTCGGCGAGGAAAGTTTGCAGAATGGAACACTTGTTGTAAAATAGAACCAAGAGCTTGAGAAGCGATTGATATATTTTCTAAATATGCTGTTGAGGCTGCTTTTGTTGGTAGAAGAGTTTTTACGCTATAAAATTTCTGCGGCGTACTTGCATCCTGGTAGCCTCTTGCAGTTATCAAATCTTCATCGCGGAAACTGCCATCCATTTCATCATCCACAAAATCAGGAAAACTCCATGCTGCCTTCCCCTCTTCTTTTGCAACTATTTTCTGTTGAAGGTTAATTCCTTTTTGTAGCTGTTCGATTGCCATTCCTATAGAAAGATGGGTCATGTCTTGCAACACAAGGCGTCTTCCTTGTTCTCTTACATCGGATATTTTTGTTGTCGCAAAAAAATCTCGAAATACAGCTCCAGTTTGATTGAAAAGAGCTTCTTCACCAAAAGTATGTTTAGCGAGTTCAACAAAATCATAAGCATTTTGAGATAGGGTTTGGTTATAGAAAGGATAAAGAGATTGATTGCGAGTGGTTTTAATATTCTCGATTCTATTCAAATGCTGACACACATCTTTTGCAATTGCACACCATTCTTCATCTGTTTGTGTCTGGGAAAGATTTTGAAATGATTTATTTAAATAAGTCTTATCTTTCAAAGACAAGGACTTAAATATTGCTAATGCTTGTTGCACATCTTTTTTATCTATCGCTTGAACTAAGCCCCTCAGCAAGTGTTGCCTTGCAAAACGAGACATTCCCTGTAACACAAGTGGATCTTTAGGCAATAGGATCGGTGGTAAAACACCCGGCAACCAAGGGGAACTTGGCGCTTTAGTATATTGCTCACAAACTTGTTTCACTGTCTGATTCAATTTTTCAGCTTCCCCTTTATCTAGGTTGTCACGATAAAATTTCAGGACTTTTTTTTGTAATTTGTGTACCTGTTTTTGTAGTAGCTCAACTTTTTCTATCTCATCATTTTGATAGGCTTCAAAAGGGCGGCTGTGTTTAAATTCTGCTAATAGCTTTTGCGCGCTATAAATCTTTTTAACTAAGGCGCTTATTTCTAAGGCATTAGGTTTCCCATTGATAACTTTGTCTAAATCTTTAATTTTATTTCGGGCTTGGGCTACAAAAAAGCTGCAGGACTTTATGTTATTATCAACACTCATTTTTATCATTTAGTTATTATTAATTAACATATTTTAACATATTAACTAATATATAATAAGATTATAAACACAACAAACTACAACAAGTTAATTGTCAGCTTCTTGCATTAAACTAATAATAGCCAATTGATAATTAGATGATGCCACTTTCGAGAGTCTGTTAACGAATTTTTGAATTCGTCACTATTACGAGAATGTTTGGCAACTTTTCTCACAAAAGATACGAATCCTAAAATCCGTAACAAGTCTCTAATTAATGAAATTTTTTGGAGCGTGGTTTTTGGTGTTATTGATAATGCGACCATCATCGACATGGGCGATCCGGTCCGCGTACTCAAAAATACGAGCATCGTGGGTCACGACGATCAACGTGCTGTGTTTTTCAATAGCCAGACCTTTAAGAACTTCGAGCACTTTCATACCAGTGTGGTGATCGAGGGCGCTTGTTGGCTCATCACAGACAATAATGCGTGGATTGTGAATACAGCCTCTGGCAATAGCAACGCGTTGTTGTTGCCCCCCAGAAAGCTGATTTGGGAAAGAATGGATCTTGTCTTTCAATCCAAGGCGCACAAGAAAATCTTTTGCATCATGCAATGCGTGCTCTCTTCCTATTCCATTTAAGATGAGTGGAATGGCTACATTTTCTTGCGCTGTTAACGTTGGGATGAGATTGAATGCTTGGAAAACAAAGCCGATGTTCCTGCCACGATATGCCGTTTTTTCTTTGGATGGCATATGGGTCAAATCAGTCCCATCGATGATGCATTGTCCTTCATCTTGATCGAGGATCCCAGCAATCACTGAGATCAGTGTGGTCTTGCCTGATCCTGATGGGCCGACGAGCATCATGAGCTCACCCTTGTAGACTTCAAGGTCGATTCCTCTTAAAGCCTCGAAACGCGCACTTCCGACACCGTAGGATTTTCTAATGTTCGTGCACTTGACTGAAAGGGTGTTGTCCATGAATTAGCTCTGAGTTAGCTCTTAAACACGATTGCGGGTTCTAAACGAAGCACTGTCCGCACACTGATCAATGCGGCAAAAAGACAAATGAGCAACATCACGATGCCGCTTCCAACAAAGAGTTGCCACGGAATGATGAAGGATAGCTCTGAATTTGCGCATAGAAACCCGAAAATCGATGACAAGCCCATTCCTAACCCCCAACCAATAGTGCCGACAATGAGTGCTTGGAACAAGATCATCTTTACCAAAGTGGCATTGCTAGCACCCATGGCTTTGAATGTCCCAAAATGACGCAAGTTATCAAGGGTGAAATTGTAAAATGTCTGCCCTGCAATGGCGCAGCCGATAATCAATCCAAGAAACACTGCAGTGCCAAAATTAATAGGGATCCCTGTGCGCTTCATGAAATAATCAACTGTCACTTTCTGGAACTCTTGCTGTGTGTAAGCCGCAAGCCCTGTGACATCGCGGATCCTTTGACATAGATCGCTTGGTGATATTCCTTTTTCTGCTTTGACTAAAATAAAGGAGAGCTGCTTGCGCTCAGGCGGTGCAAACGAAAGGGCGCGCAGATACGTTGTGTACACAACAGGCTGGGACTGGAAAGTGCGCGCTACTTTGCTAATTCCTACGACAACAGCCCTGCGGTCATTGAGCTCGATGGTGTCAAAAAGATTGACGGTATTCACACTCCCATCAGCAGCATGGACGGCCAATTTATCTTTAGCTCCCACATCATCAATTATAATTCCGTTGGTCAAACGCAGATCGACTAAGCGCCCTTCGATCATTTCGGGGGGCCCGCCGATTAATGAAGCATCGTCGATGCCAATGAGGACGCAGGACTGATACATCCCATTTGATAAACGGGCATTGATGAGTCCTTTGTACAACGGAACGGCCCAACGCACCCCTTCAATGCCGCGCACACGGTAAAGGCGCATGTCGCGTAAGGGTTTTATATCATCGACAAATTGCACTTTGGGGTCCATAACCCAAATATCGGGCTGTGAAGTGTCGGCGATGAACCCATAGGTTCGGGTCATCAGACCGATAAATATAGCTGCTTGCTGCGTAATGATGAAAGAGGCAAACATAATCCCCAGAACAATCCCTATATACTTTGCCTTATCCCCAATGAGCATTTTTACGGCGAAGTGGAGCATTCCCAGCCTCCCCCTAGCGCTTTGTAAACAGCGATCAAGTTGAAAAATAGGGAGTAGGCACTTTGTGCTCTAACATCCTCAGAATAAGCAAGTTCTCTTGCCTCTTCTAGAACGTGCGATAGAGGTGAAAGGCCTCCTTGGAAGCGAGATTGCGCTAACTCAAGTTTTTTTCTATGAAATGCTATTTCTAAACCACGAATGCGCAACAGTTCTTGTTCTTTAAAATAGGCTGCTAGCGTTCCTTCAACATCATTAAAGGCATCGACAACTGCTTGTTCATATTGCAACATTGCTTGATTTTGACGCGCATTGTGCGCGCGGATGTTTGAACGAATACGGCCAAAATCGATCAATGGCCAAAACATCACTGGGCCCACGCTCCACGCTTGGCTTCCATATTTAAATAGCTGGCCCACAGTGCTGCTCTCAACACCATAAGACCCAACCAAAGAAAAAGAAGGAAACATGTCGGCTTTGGACGCTGAAAGCCTCGCTTTAGCGGAGGAGAGTTCTTCTTCGGCGTGCTTGATGTCGGGTCGGCGTCTTAAGAGTTCTGAAGGGAGGCCCACAGGAATCATCTCAGATGCATTAGGTATGGGAGCAGGACTTAATAATGGATTTTCTGTGCCTTCAGGTGCTTTTCCCAACAATACATTGAGAGCATAGCGCGCTTGTTTCAAACCTGTTTGAAGAGGCAAAAGGGTTTGTTGTTGTCTGTGGAGGATAATCCGCATTTCCTCCAAATCACTGCCATTCACAAGGCCAGATTCAAAACGAGTTTGGGTGAGGCGTAGGAGCTCTTCGCAGAATTTTATATATCTTTCAGCAATCTGTATGCGCTCTTCAAGAGCACGTATTTCCCCATACACCTGTGCGATCTCAGCAGAAATAGACACTTGGATTGCGTGCAAGGCATCGATGCTAGCAGAAATTTCATGGTACGCAGCTTTTTTGATATTGCGCTGTTTGCCAAAAAAATCGAGTTCCCAGGTGGCATCAAAGCCCAATTGATAAAAGCTTTGAACGATGGGCCCTGTAAAATTCGTGCTAATGATCTCAGGTGATGCCGTTTCAAAGGATGTGGATGCAACCGTGAAAGAGGACGAGCCAAAACTGTTTTTACTTCTGCGCGACCGTTCAGCCAGTGCTGTGGCATCGATTTCAGGCCACAAGTTTGCCCATTCCAAGCGATAATAAGCACGGCGTTCTAAGATTTTTTCTTTGGCGATCCTTACATCATAATTGGATCCAAGGCCCTGTGCGATCAATGCTGATAGCTTGGGATCATTAAACTGTTCCCACCAACGATTTAAATTTACCGTAACAGTAGAGGAACCGTTGGCTGTAGTTTCTTGGAATGCCTCAGGCGCTTCGATCGATGGAACAGCTTTATCGGTACGGACGCATCCGCATACGAAAAAGAAAGGAAGGAATAAAAGATATGGGTTAATTTTCATCGGGAAACAGGGGTACGGCTTCTATAAACACATCCATGAGTTGGCCAAGATAAACAGGATTTTCCCCTTTGTCGAATCGATAGATTACCTGGAGAACGCGGGTGTCAACTCTTTCCATGTTACTGCCTGTGAGCGAACGTTTAGGAATAATGTATGGCTCGGTACGTACGTATTCTAAGGGAATTTTGATCGTGCCATTCCCCCGAACAAATGCTGTAGCAGGCGTGCAAGGACGGACACGCCAAGCATCCTCTTCGTCAATATCGATCCTTAAATGGAGCGGATCGATCTTTCCAAATAACATGCTTCTTTCGCCACTCGTAGTCCCGCCGCTCATATATTGCCCTGGACGCACGCGTACTTGAAAAACTTGTCCGTCACAGGGAGCACGCACAGTGGCTCTTTCAATTTCCACTTCTGCTTGATTAACTTCTGCAACCGCTCTTTCTAATTCAGCACTAGTAATTTCAAGGTCACGGATCCATGCGCCAGCTTTTAACAGGGCCAAATTCCCTTGTGCTTCAAGAAGTCTGTACTGAGCAGATTGAGCAGCAAAACGTCTTTGGTTGAGCTCATTGACGCTAACAGCAGTAGGGTCAGAAAGACTTTCATATAAAGAAAGCTGGGTCTTTTGATCGTTCATTTCCACTTCCGCCTGCCCTACTATTGCTTCCATAGGAGGAACATCTTCAGGCCGAGGTAGAGAAATAAGACGTACAAATTTCTCTCGAACAACTTCTTGGGCAGCAATCGCTACATCCAACCTAGCTTCTTGAGATCTACTATCGATCCGAAATAAGGGATCGTCTTTTTTTACAAAGTCTCCTACCTTGACAAATACCTCTACCACGACACCTGAAACATCCGTGCCAATATCGATATTTTCCGAACTGGCCTCAACCATTCCCTCGCCTGCAACATAATGCTTGTAAGGAGAGTGTGGCGGAGGAAACTCGACCCGCGGAACGGGCTTCTTTTGTGCACCTATTCCAACAAGGAAGATCCCCATGAGAATTCCTAAGATGGCCAAAGCAGGCAAACCAATTTTTCTAAACATATTATGAGCACCCTGCAATAGATGAAAAGGTGTTGTTGGATTCAAGAATATCGTGCAAAATCGCGCTATTGTAATACGAAGGAAGCAAAATGTACAAGGTTGGAGTAGTTGGCGCTACAGGAGTGGTTGGTAAAGAAATAATTGCGTTATTAGAAAACCGCGGATTTCCTATTTCTGAATTGCGCTGTTTTGCTTCTGCTAAATCAAAAGGGACAAATGTAAAATTTTGCGACAGATCTCTGAGAGCACAAGAGATCTCTAACTCCGCCTTACTGGGTTTAGATTTTGTTTTTTTTGCTGCGGGACGCTCAGTCTCCAAAGAATTCGTTCCAGTCGCTGTTCAAGCAGGAGCCGTTGTCATCGATAGTAGCTCACAGTTCCGCATGGACGAACATGTCCCTTTGATTATTCCAGAAATTAATTTTCATAAATTAAAAAGTCACCGAGGAATCATCGCATCTCCCAATTGTACTGCAACAATGCTCCTCTTAGCCATTGCCCCGCTATATCGGTACGTCCCTATAAAGCGCATCGTGCTCGCGACTTATCAAGCAGCAAGTGGAGCTGGAGCGCGCGCCATGCAAGACTTAGAAGAAGAGACCAGGGCGGTCTTAGAAGGCAAATCCTACAAAAGACAAATTATTCCCTTTCCTTATGCATTCAACCTTTTCCTGCACAATTCTCCTATAGGAGAAGACTTATACAATGAGGAAGAAAACAAAATTCTCCTCGAAAGTAGAAAGATTCTTGATGTTCCCAATTTGCTCATCAATGCCTCATGCGTCCGCGTCCCAACCCTCAGAGCACATGCATTGGCGATCAATGTGGAATTTGAGGGCCCAATAGATCCTGAAACTGCAAAAAGGATTTTGCAGGAAAGTCCGGGGATCAAAATATTTGAAGATCTCAAGCAACAGAGGTTCCCTATGCCTGTCGATGCAAGTGGAATAAACGATGTGTTATGCGGAAGAATCCGCCGTGACGTTACGAGGGAAAATACGTTAGACCTATGGGTAGTCGGCGACCAGTTGTTAAAAGGAGCTGCATTGAATGCTGTCCAAATTGCGGAACATTTAAAATAAACAAGACCGCTAAGCAAAGAAAGATGTAACCCCAGAAGTATACAGAGGTCGCAGAGAAGGAAAATAATTAATTCTTCTCTTTGTTCTCCGTACCTCTGTGGTGAATCTTATTCTTTAACTAATTAATTTTGGCAAATAAAGATCTTCGCTTTACGCATATTAATCATTTTTTTCTAGAAAGGAAGAAGAAAGAGATTTAACCACAGAGGTACAGAGGACACGAAGTAAGAATTATATTTTATTCTGTGCTCTCTGTACTTCTGTGGTTAAATCTTCCTTAAAAATTAATTTTTCTAACTCAGTCAAAAACAATGATAAACCTGTTCTAAAACCAATCTTCTGCTTTGCTGCATTGCAGCTATGATGTATAAACACTCTATATGGACCAAACTAGTCTCTCACTTCATGCAAAAAGGTTTTTTTCAGGGACCTTACTGAGCCGAATGAGCGGCATGGCTCGTGATCTCTCTATGGCTTTTGCTTTTGGAGATCATCCTTCTGTTGCCGCATTTATGGTAGCTTTTCGTCTTTCCAACCTCTTTCGTCGCCTTTTGGGAGAGGGACCTTTACAATCAGCCTTCATTCCTTATTTTGAAGGATTGCGCCTACAAGATAGCGCAAAAGCAACCACTTTTTTTAGACAACTTTCTCTTTTGGTCCTATTTTTACTTATCTTCATTACTTGTGTGGGAGAAATTGGTTTGTGGTCTTTTTCTTCTTATTTTTCGCCTGAAAATCGAGAAATTTTAACTCTGACCGCATGGATGCTCCCTGGATTGTTATTTATTTGTCTTTATGGATTAAACATCTCGCTTTTGCACTGTCACGATACGTTCTTTATCCCCAGCTTCGCCCCCTTTGTATGCAATGTTATTTGGATTTTAGGTGCTTTGCTGCTTCAATCCCAACCTGCGCCATTTGCTATGCAAAATTTGGCTAAGCTCGTAGTCGTTGGATTTTTTGGACAATGGCTTTTGACTTTACCTTGGACATTAAAATTTGCTCCCTTGGACCTTAAACTAATCTTTAATTTAAAAATCCCTAAGGAAGTAAAAGAATTGGCCAAACTTTTTGCTTATGGGGCAGTTGGAGTAGGTGCTGTTCAAATAAATGCGCTGATCGATTCGATGTTTGCACGTCATGCTGATTTAAGAGGGCCCATTTATCTTTGGTATTCAATCCGCATTGAGCAGCTTGCACTTGCAATCTTTGGAATAGCCTGTGTAAGTACTATTGTGCCCCGCTTGTCCAGAGCTATCAAAAACAATGATCTTGATGGAGCGCAAGGGTTTTTCACTTTCAGTTACAAACGGATCCTCACAGTGATGATCCCCTGCTCTTTCGCTATTTTTGCCTTGGGGGGGAATTCAATAGATCTCATTTATGGGCGTGGGAGCTTTACCGATTTTGCCGTTTCACAGACCACTTTATGTCTATGGGCTTATACTATTGGCCTACTTCCAACAACCATGGTGATCTTGTATTCAGCGCTGTTTTTTGCGCGCAACGATTTTAAAACTCCGTTAAAGATCTCACTATACACAATTGCATTGAACATCTTCTTCAATGCGCTATTTATTTTTGTCTTTAAGCTAGGAGCTATCAGCACTGCACTTGCCACAAGCATCAGTTCTTGGATCAATTTCTGTTATCTACAAAAAGAGGCAAAAAAAGAAGGATGGAAGCCTGCTTTTCCTTTGTCGAAGATCGCGTATCTTGTTTGTGCGAGTGTTTTTTCCGGCGCTTGCGTAGTTGCAGTTGAACATTCTTTTTTAAAACCTACCGTACTTCCTCTACTCATGAAGAACCCAGTAATTTACCCGCGTGTGTTTCTGGAGCAAGCATTCAATTTCACGCTTTGTTTTGTCGCATTTATTGGAGGGATTATTGGCTATTCTGTGATCTTTAAAAATCGAGAACTGATCGAACTATATCAAGCCTTCAGCCCTTTGAAAAAGAAAAAGTTGGACAAGGTGTAGTCCAGCGTAAAAGAGTCTTCTGGACCGGATGTTCTATTACAACTGCAGTATGACATAAAGCAATTTCATCTTTTGCACGTGCAACAAATGACCCATATTTTCTATCGCCCACGATCGGATGTCCGATGGCGCTCAGTTGAGCACGAATCTGATGGTATCTGCCTGTAAGTAACTGGATCTCAAGCAGAGTTATGTTCTCTTTTTCTTGAAGCACGCGATAGCGTAATACTGCCTGTTTAGCCTGGGGATGTGTTTTCAGAACTACTTCTGCGCGATGGTCTCCATGTATGAGGTAATGGGTTAATTCTCCCTCTTTTTCTAAAAGAATTCCTTCTACCCATGCATGGTAAGTCTTCTGCATCTTTCTCTCACGCACTACTGCTTGGAGTCGCTCTAATGCTTTGCTTGTTCTAGCAAAAATGACAATTCCTTCAACTGGCTTATCAAGTCGATGAATGGGCTCTAGATAGACATTGCCAGGTTTTTTAAATTTTTGTTTGACCCATTCCTTAGCTTGCGCGTGCAGCGACGGTTCTCCAGGCTCTGCTTGAGTTGGGAGTCCTGCTGGTTTGACAACGACAAGAAGATGATTATCACAAAAGAGGATGTTCACTTCTTCTCCTTTGCCGTAAAACTTCATAAAGCAGAATCGTGGTTGCCATGGCAACGTTCAAAGAGTCTGCAACTCCTAACATCGGAATTTTTACTTGGATATCTGCTGCACTCATCCAAGGATCAGAGAGGCCCACTTGCTCTGCTCCAACGACAATTGCTATAGGTCCTGTGAGGTCAACATCGTTATATTCTTGTTTAGCATGGGGCGTTGCTGCAAGGACCTTTACTCCCCTTTCGCGCAACCAGAGCAATGTTTCTGCACCACCTGCTTCCACAACAGGGATCGTAAATAGGGTTCCTACGCTAGCACGGACGACATTCGGATTATAGACATCAGTACAACGATCGCACACGATGACACCATCGACACCGACCGCATCAGCGCTACGGAGGATCGTTCCTAAATTCCCAGGTTTTTCAATTGCTTCTGCAATGCAGTAAAAAGGATTTTTAGTCTTTGGCAATTCATGTAGAGACCTTCTCATTTGACGCGCAACTGCAAGCAGGCCGTCTGGACGGTCGCGATAAGAGATTTTCTGAAATACTTTGTCAGAAGTATGGACAATCTTGCCGCCGCTTTTTCTGATGTCCATGATCAATTTAAGCTCATTTTCACCTAAAAATAAATCAGGGCAAATGAAGAGCTCTTCGATTAACGCCCCAGCATCAGCAGCACGTCTAGTTTCGCGATACCCTTCAATCAAAAAAAATCCACTTTCATCCCGTTCCCGCTTATCTCTTAGAGCAAGTATTCTTTTAATCTTAGGATTTTGTGTGCTGGTCAAGATCAGTTCTTCAGCCATGTTGCCACCTCGAGTAAAATCCTGAAGGGAGAGGCATTGTTTTAGAAGGAATCACTAATTCACCAGAACTGTGGTCCCCTTGACGCCCCTTCAATATCTGCTGCATCAATTGGCTCAAAACTAAGGGTGAAACTCCAGGCGTGTGCGCAGTCAAGACGAGGAATTGCGCCCGATCGCTTAACAGTTGTGAGCAAAGTTTCAAGATTTCTGGTAGATCTCGTTCAAGGATAAATACTTCTCCGTTTGCGCCCCGGCCAAAGCTAGGCGGATCTAAAATAATCCCCTCATAAAGAGATCCTCTACGGACCTCACGACCTAAAAATTTAATTACATCATCAACAATCCAGCGGATTGGAGCGCTCTCTAATTTATTGAGCCGCGCATTCTCCCTTGCCCATTGCACCATTCCTTTAGAAGCATCAACATGACATACGGCGGCACCGGCTCTTGCCATCGCCATCGTGGCGCCGCCAGAATAGGCAAACAAATTCAATACTTTAGGTTGAAAAGACAAACCAGAAACGCGTGCAGTTAGCCAAGGCCACAATGTACTATGTTCTGGGAAAACACCTAAGTGTCCAAAGTCAGTGGGAGCAATGCGGAAACGGATCCCGTCGATCACAGCTTCCCATTCTTTCGGAAGTTCTTTAAATATATCCCAACGATTTCCAGCATCCCTTGTGAACTCAGCATGGGCTTTACTCCAGGTGTCTTTTTTTAATGTAGGTTGCCAAATAGCTTGAGCACTCGGACGAATTAAAGTATATCCGCCAAAGGTTTCTAGTTTCTTCTGATCTCCAGAATCGACAAGCGTATATGTCATGGGCCGATGGCTCCTTTTATAAGACGACGCCAAAGAATGCTTAGAGCGTAGTTCGTTACAATGGTGATAATTTTTTGACGTGTTCCCCTCCATTTGAAATGCAGAGATTCAGGAGGGTGGTTGCGTTTAGCAAGAGATATCCACACTGTGCCTACAGGTTTTTCTTCAGTGCCCCCTGAAGGTCCTGCAATGCCTGTCACAGCAATGCTCCAGTCGGCGTCCATGATTTTAAAAACGCCTAAGGCCATTGCCTCTGCCGTTTCTTTGCTTACAGCTCCATAGCGCTCTAATACTTCTTCAGGGACCTTTAACACATCCCTTTTCACAGCATTCGAATAACTTACGATAGACCCTAAAAAATATTCTGAAGAACCAGGTTGGGACGTCAGGCGAGAAGCAATAGTTCCGCCGGTACAAGATTCAGCCACTCCTAGTTTCAATTTCTCGGATATAAAAAATCGCTGCAATTCTTCTTCGATCCGCACAGAGGTGTTTGAATAGATTTGAGTAGAAAATGCATTTGTCAATGCTGTTGCTGCTGCGTTGAGGTCCGATGATTTCTCCCCTGAGAATATAACCGAAAGCAGGCCATCCGAAGTGTAAATACCTATGTCAACTTTAGGAAAATTCTTTTGGATCTCATTGAGAACAGGGTCTACGTTGCTTTCACTGAGCATACAGAGATGGACTTGCTGTTCTTTTTTACGAGATGCATGGGAAAATTTCGCACGCAAATAAGGCAACACGCTCTGTTGAAAAATGACACCCATTTCTGATGGCACACCAGGCATTGCAATTAAACATTTGCTGCCTTCTTCAAATAGCAATCCCGATGCTGTCCCAACAGGATTTATTAAAACTTGGGCCTTTTCAGGAACAGTTGCTTGGTCTTGCAAAGAGGTTAAATTTGCACCATATCTTTGTTGCAAGTCTTTGGCGATTTTTTCGTTAAATATGAGTTTTGAGGAAAACAACTCAGCAAGCACATTACGCGTCAGATCATCACACGTAGGACCAAGCCCACCCGTGATCAGTATGCAATCAGCGCGCTTCCAAGCTTCAGCCAAAAAGTCTTTTAGCAAGCTGGCGTTGTCAGGAAGAGCAGAATGTTGATGCACATCCCACCCCTCTGAGGTGAGAAAACGACTGATAAAGGCTGCATTTGAGTTGACGACAATCCCTTTGACAATTTCGCCGCCAATGGCGAGGACTTCAATCCGCATTGTCCCTCCTCTCTTTTTTTATATCGATTTTTATTTTATTCGCGATCAATTGAGGATGTCTGTGAATCCAATTGGTGCATTTTTTTCCAAGACGCATCGACACAAAAGTCTTTTGATCATCCGTAACAAAACATGCAGGAACTGTATGTGCACGCATCCATTTCGCTAAAGCAAGGAACAATCCCGTATTAGGGAACATCTCTGAGTCTACAACTTTTGCGTAACTGTGATCGCGTGGATCTTGATAAAGTTGGGGATAAGAAAATTGGATCCCCCAACTAATGCTATTGGGTCCAAGCACCATGGAATGGTATTTTCTGTCAATGTGTGAATAGTAAAAATGATGCATTTGTAATTGAACAACAGGACGAATTGCTTTAACGAGATAGCGATCACCTGCAACAGGCATGGCATAAAGAACATCTGTTGATTTTGTCCAGATCATCGAAAAATATTTTCTAAAGGCCCTTGGATCTGGAATTTTTCCCTCTTGTAATAGAGAACTATATTCTCTGTATTTTTCTAAAAAATTTTGACCATCCATCACCATATCAGCAGCAGATACCGGCTCACTTACAATACAAGCTGATAAAGAACCAAGTTGCAGCAAGAGGTCCGCCATTTCTCCGTCATCTAACAAAACCTGGTGCTTTAGCCAGCGGGAAACTTGAAGCTCCCCTTCTTGTTGCAGCGAGCTGACACGCATGGTGCTAGAGTTTAGTTTAACCATTCACCCTCTCTTTTTTTTGAGCAGACTTTAAAAAGAAAGATTCCAGCAGTAACATAGCGACACCACAAAAGATTGCTGCGTCAGCAATGTTGAACAACGGATAAATGTAAAAACCGAACTTAAATAGAAACATGTCCACGACACGCCCGTTTGTCCAAAAATCTAAAATATTGCCAAGGGCTCCGGCACAAATCAGTGAGAATGCATAGCGTTGAATAGGGATTAATTTTTTTGACATTGCACAATACACAGTCAATGCTGCGACAAAAAATATCCTTAAAACGAGAAGCGCGTGTGGGAAAGAAGAAAACATCCCCCATGCGGCCCCTTGGTTGGTGACGTGATTAATGGAGAAGTCTATTCCAAAAAAGTTATGGAATACCGCGATGCCACCATATGGGTAGGGAACAGAAAGATCAAGATAAGGAATGTTGCTACGGATATAGAATTTTAATATCTGATCTAAAATAAGAACTGAAGCTGCAGCAAAAAAATGGGCCCAACGCATTCTAAAACTCATCTAAATATTTCTTTAGATGAGAATTATAGCATAAAGGAAGAATTACATCAGCACAGCATCGACAAGTCGATGCAGGAAAAAGCGGTGACAAGTCCCCGCACTCCACAAATTGAAGTTAATTCTTAATTGCTAAAAGCAGGGCAACCTTTTCAAAATTACTTTTAATGCTCAGCGCAGCTAGATGAGCTACAAGTTTTCTGACAAAATGAATAGCCAAAGGCTCTTAATGAGGAAGAAAACGCCGTAGATCAACTGGCTACGCTGCGCGTTAAAAGCAATTTTGAAGAGTTTACTCTGCTAAAGGAGCCCTTTTTCAAATTTTTCTTGAGCCTTCACTGTCATAGCAGCATAAGGAATTGCCTCTAGACGAGCAATAGGGATTTCTTCATTGGTGATATCACAGATGCCGTAAGTTCCCTCATCGATTTTTTCTAGAGCGCGTTCGATCTGACGGAGGATATCAAATTCTTTACTAGTAACCTCTAGGCTGACAAGACGGTTAAAATCATCTGTTCCTTCGTCAGCTTGATGTTGGGAATATCCTTTTGACTCATCATTCGTCTTTACATCTTCACTTGCGCCACGAACAAAATTCAGTAATTGCTTCTGCAAATTTTCAAGACGTTTTTTGAATCTCTGAATATCATTTTCCTTTAAAGGCATTTTCCCCTCATCTAATAGTACATGTTATTTATAAAGCATGCTCTCATTTGTTGTTCTATTTGGAATAGCTAGTTTCTAGCAACTTTAAAAATACAAACATTACAAACGGTTAGCAGTTGCGACACCTTCAATTGCTTCTAAAAGGTCATCCACGTTCTTTAATCGTTTATATACACAAGCAAACCGGATGTACGCAATAGCATCCATATCTTTCAGATGTTTCATCGCGATCTCTCCAAGCTCAGTGGTACTAATTTCACGAATTTGCCTTTCCATTAGGTCTGCAGTAATCTTGTATGCTAATGCCCTTACTTGGTCATGACTAATGCGTGTATGTCTGCATGCAGCGTCGAGGCCGCGGATCAACTTATCTTGTTGGAAATCTTCATAATGTCCATCACGCTTATGCACTTGGATTGTCAAATCGACTGTTTCAAAAGTTGTGAACCTCTTCAAACATTTTAAGCATTCTCTGCGACGACGTATCGAATTTGTCTCAGCAGCATTTCGAGAATCGGTCACTTTGAGTTCTTCGCAATGGCAAAACGGACATTTCATATCACACCCTTTTGCTTGATGTATCTTAAAGATAGTTAAAGCCTCTTAAGATTGAATTACCAAACCGGCGCTCAAAAAGACAAACCAAATAGCGTACTGCGTGTTAGTAATATCAATACTCAAAAGAAACAGGTGCTAAAGTATACAACAAATTAAAAAAAAATGTAGCGAAAAAAAGAAGCTAACGAACCTATACCAGTAAAAAGTTACAGTCAATTTTCGGGTTCTTTTGAGCCAATTTACGCTTCTTTTTTGGGGATAGCATTGAAAATCGACGAAAAATTTTCTGGAATAAGTGCAAAATAAAAGAAGGCTGTGAATTGGCGGAGGAGGTGGGATTCGAACCCACGAAACGTTTATCACGTTTACACGCTTTCCAAGCGTGCTCCTTCGGCCGCTCGGACACTCCTCCAAAGCACAGCCAAGGTGATCGAGAGAATTTAACTTAAGTTCAAGAAATATACAAGCATCTTCATTAGAGACTGTCGTTGAATTTTTTAATTTGCGGGTCAGTTTCTTTTCCGATTAGGTCGATTATTTTAAACTTACACGACTTTATGAAGTCGAATGAGGTTAAAATAATCGACCTAAACGAACAAGAAATCTGCCCCAAACTAAAAAAATTAACGAGAACAGGAATAATATCAACTTTCGTATATTATCCCCGCAATTTGAATCGAAAAGCGGCCAAAATAATCTCGAAAATCGACGAACCTAAGTTACGCAAGCGGTCTAATATTTAACAATTAAATTTATGACGTACAAGTCGCTAAGAAACAAAGATTTTTGCAAATCATTGAATTGTTGCAGCGTACGCGCCTTTGCGTAACATCTTCACTACCCCAGTTTCGAAAAAAGTCTATTGTTATGCTATTACAAGTGTAGCCAGCAATTGCTACTAGCGGTATGTTTTTCTTAAAATAACCAATTAAATTATTTTTATATATTTTTGCAAAAAAAGCTAGTTGTCATTTAAGCTGCAATCAGCGAAACTCGGTAGTCTCAAGGATATCGCCTCCTCTGTATGTGGAGTCGTTTTAAATTTGGGATAATATGTCCTCAGAAAACTGTGCAGGTTTTAGTCGCTGGAGGCAGTTCTTTTGGCCTGTCTATCGCAGCGAGCTGCGCGTATTCCTTCCACTTTTTCTCATATATTTTCTTATTACTTTTAACTATAGCCTGCTACGTGCTACCAAAGATTCGCTAGTCATTACTGCTAAATCCTCCGGGGCAGAAGCAATCCCATTCATCAAGGTCTGGGCTATCCTCCCTGCTGCGATATTAATGACATTCCTCTTTACGCGGCTCACCAACCGCTATAAGACTGAACGTGTTTTCTACATCATGATCTCCCTCTTCTTAGGGTTCTTTGCCCTTTTTGCGCTGGTCCTCTACCCGCTCCAAGACGTCCTCCATCCCGACTCATTGGCAGATAGGCTTGAATTGTCCCTCCCTTCAGGCTTCCGAGGGTTGATCGCTGTCTTCCGCAATTGGACATTTACCCTGTTCTATGTAATGGCAGAGCTATGGAGCACTGCCATCATGACCGTTTTATTTTGGGGATTTGTCAATGAGATCACTCATGTCAAGGCAGCAAAGCGTTTTTATTTCTTGCTCACCTTAGGAGCTAACTTATCAGCTATCGCTTCAGGACAGATGGCAGGATGTCTGTCTAACTGGGGCTCTCGCGTGACTATGCTCGGGGCAGATGCTTGGGGCAATTCTCTAATGCTATTGTCAGGTTTAATTTGTATTACGGGCATTCTCGTCATGGCAATCTTCCGGTGGATGACGACCAAAGGGATGCCAGGAGTAAGCAGCTATTCTTCTTTTGAATACAAGACAACTCCTTCTGAATTCAAAATGGGTCTGCGCAAGAACTTTGCCTTACTTGCCAAATCCCGCTACCTCTTGTGCATCGCTATAATCGTTGTTACCTATAACATCGCGATCAATTTGACGGAGGTCATTTGGAAAGACCAGCTCCATCGCCTCTGCCCTGATCCTAATGATTACCAGGCCTATATGGGGAAAGTACTAATTGGCGTTGGAGTTCTCAGCACAGCAATGGGCTTGTTAGGCGGAGTTCTACTCCAAAGATTTAACTGGACCTTCACCGCCTTGATTCCCCCTGTCACCCTCTTATTAACTGGCGTAGGATTTTTCTCCTTCTTGCTATTTAAGGACACTGGCCTTGCTGCCGTTTCCATTTTCCTCGGCAGCACTCCTCTAGCTATGGGGGTGTTCTTTGGCTCATTGCAAAATTGCATCTCTCGCGCTTCAAAATACACGCTGTTTGACGCAACAAAAGAGCTCGCGTTCATTCCGCTTAGCAAAGAGGCCAAACTCAAGGGCAAAGCAGCAATCGATGGCGTGGGCTCAAGACTAGGCAAATCGGGTGGCGCTGTGATCTTCCAGTTCATGCTCATTACTATCGGCACTGTTTCTATGACCATCCCTTATGTCGCAGGAATCCTCTTTATCGTGATTAGCGGATGGATCGTCGCAGTACGCTCTTTGGGTAAACAATTTAATGAACTTATGAAACGAGAACCACTTAATGATGATAATCCCCAGGAAGTTATTGCCTCCGAAACGCAAGAAGAGCTTGCAACAACTAAAGTTTAACGTATTTTTTCTGGCACTACTTTCTCTCTCGATTTTAGCTGTTTCTTGTTCTAAGTCTTCTCAAGGTTCTCTACCAAAAGAAAGAAAGACACAAGTTGTCGTCAGCCTGGCGCCCTATGCATATTTCGTAGAAAAGCTCGCCAGCGATCTTGTTGATATTAGCATTTTAATCCCTCCTGAAGCCAATCCCCACGTCTACGAGCCAACTCCTCAAAAAATGGAGACCATCATCCACGCTTCTGTTTGGTTCGGAATTGGAGAGCCATTTGAGAATAAACTTGCAGAAACGTTTTTACGCACATGCCCTAACCTCCGTTACATCGACCTCTCAAAAAACATCCATCTACTAGATGGAGAATGCTCCTGCACACATCACCACCAAGACTGTTCTATTTCCCATGATGAAGGTGCTGATCGTCATATTTGGCTTAGCCTTCGCTTAGCAGGCATCCAAGCTAAGGAAATTGCAAATAGTTTAATCACCCTTCTTCCTGAACACGCCAACGCCATCCAAGAGCGTCTAGACAACCTCTTAAACTCCTTCGAGACAACTGACCTAGAGATCTCTTCCATGCTCGCCCCCGTAAGCGGGCGCGCTATCATCGATGCACATCCAGCATATGGCTATTTTTGTAAGGACTACCATTTGACCCAGCTTTCTGTGGAATGCGAAGGTAAAGATCCCTTGCCTCAAGACATTGAAAAACTTTTGCAACAAGCGAAAGACGAGGAGGCGCTGTGCGTTTTCATTCTCACCCAATACAACACTAAACCCGCGCTTCTTATCGCTGAAAAGCTAGGGTTGCCTGTTTTTAAAGTAGACCCTTATTCATCAAATTATTTAGAAAATTTCAAAGATGTCGCTCTAAAAATTGCTGAAAGCGCTATCATTCAATGATGCAAGTTATTGAAATTAACAATCTCTTCTTTTCCTATAATGGCACCTCCGTTTTAGAGGAGATCAACATCTCCATAAAAAGAGGTGAATTTGTGGGGATCTTTGGGCCTAATGGCGGCGGCAAAACGACCCTGCTCAAACTCATCATGGGTTTTTTAAAGCCTAATAAAGGTGAGATCCTAGTTTTCAATCAGCCTCCAAAAATCTCGCGAACTAAGATTGGATACGTGCCTCAGTTTTCCCGCTACGACAAGCAATTTCCCATTTCCGTTTTAGAACTCGTTATGATGGGATGTCTTTCACAATTGCGTTGGTGGGGAGGTTATCCTCCCGAGGTCAGACAAAAAGCATTGGAAGTTTTAGATGAAGTAGGACTCTTGGATCTCAAAGATAGATCATTTGGGACCCTTTCCGGCGGCCAAGCACAAAGAGCTTTGATAGCCAGAGCCCTTATAGACAATCCTGAAATCCTCCTGCTTGATGAACCAACAGCAAGCGTCGACCCTTCAGCTGAGAAAGAGATCTACGGACTTCTGCAGACCCTGAAAGGGAAGAATATGACCATCATCATGGTGACCCACGACCTGCAGGCCATTGTAGCACAGTCAACTCGCCTCCTCTGCGTCCAGAGGCATGTTCAAGAATATTCAAGCAAAGAGATCTGCGAACACTTTAACCTCGGCCTATACCATCCTCGTTCCTTTGGGCAAAGTACAGGTAGTTCATGATAGAAACCCTTAAGACAAACCCCTTCCTCTTAATGGCCCTCTTTGCAGGCCTCGCCGCTTCAATTGCTAGCGGCATTATTGGTTCTTATGTTGTGACTAAAAGGATTGTATTTATTAGCGGGAGCATTGCCCATTCAGTTATTGGCGGGATGGGGTTCTTTCTATGGCTGCGAAGAACCTATAACCTTGAATGGATCAACCCAATGCAAGGTGCTCTCGTTGCAGCAATCTTATCCGCATTGGCAATTGGATGGATTCGCACTCACTTTAAAGAGCGTGAAGACACCATTATCGCAGCGTTATGGTCAACTGGCATGGCAATCGGGGTCATTTTCATAGCCTTGACCCCTGGATATAACGTTGAGCTTATGAACTTTCTTTTTGGAAATATCCTGTGGGTATCTTCTAAAGATGTGTGGATGCTGGCTGGACTAGACATCGTAATCTTTATCGTCACTCTCATATATCATCGGCGTTTTTTAGCTATTTGTTTTGATGAAAAGCAAGCGCTTTTGCAAGGGCTGCCCGTACAGTTTCTCTACAACCTATTACTATGCCTTGTTGCTATATCTGTGGTGCTATTGATTGAAGTGGTGGGAGCGATCCTTGTCATCGCCATGCTGACCCTACCTGCAGCAATGGCAGGCAATTTAACCAATCGCCTGTCTTCCATGATGGTACTAGCCTCCATGATTGGATGCCTTTGTACCCTTGGCGGAATAACAAGTTCATACTATTTGAATTGGCCACCCGGAGCTACAATAGCTCTCATTGCAGCCCTCGTTTACACACTTTCCCTTGGCCTCACTACTCTGAGACGTAGTATCGGTGCGTAAACAAGTAACCGAACTGGTGCAATTTTTTGTCATGAGCGGATTTGGCGCGTTTACGGGTGTTGCGAGCATGCCCCTTTAACTTTCTTCGCGCTTTGTGTTTCATAATTTCCTCCATGTCTCTTAAAAAAAATCCAAATTCTAGTATAAAAATGGGATAAGATATTCTGCGCCCGAATCAAAAGAGTGAATCCACCATCGCCATAGACCCGACTGAATGGCTAAACATATCCAGTTTAGCTACTTTAGAGTCAGCATCGCTGGTCGCAAATTCAAGGAAGCCCCTTTGGCATGCTTCACAGATTTGAGCCGGGCGCAGTATAATTAGATGCTAAAATAACGTTCCCAGATGCTTCTTTTCTTAGCAGGCGCCTTGCGTTTAGCTTTTCTTGGCTTCACTTCACTTTGTTTTTTGCGTCTTTTCATTTGGTCCCCCCAATGGTTATCAGCACGTTAGAACTTCGCCCTAGACTTATTTCTGCAACATCCGTTTTGTTGACATCGGACGGTGCTTTCTATGATTTTTGAAAGTCACTTTAGATGACTTTCGCTTTTTCATCGGCTTCATTTAAAAACCTCGCCTTCGAATCCCCTATTCCAATTTTTATAATATAATAAAACTAATTATTAAAATAGATTCAAAACAGCAAATAATCCACAATTAAAACATAAAACATCGCGACTTAATTATTTATATAATCAAAAAAATAAATCGACATTGATTAAATATGTTTAAAACATTCAATTTGAGTATTTTACAAAAAAACTACACGGGTAGACCAATACCGGCGAGGGTTCTACTAAGCAGAATTTCCATAATTCAGCAAAAAAACACAAAATGCCACACGTTCCAAGAGACCAAAGAACTATAAAAGCAATTCTTTGTGAGCTTAATCTGCATCTTCAGGTTGACTTGCAAATCGCTCCTCGTATATCTTACCTGCTAAAACTCATGTGAAAGCGATCTTTATCGGAGGATCCATGTACGCTATCATCGAAACAGGCGGAAAACAGTACAGAGTAGAGAAAGGCGATGTTATTGAAGTAGAGCTTCTCACTCCTGCCGCGAACAACAAAGTTGAATTTAAAAACGTCCTCTTTATCAATGACGGGGCCAATCCTAAAGTTGGCTCACCTTTTGTTTCTAAAAGTAAGGTCGTAGGCGAACTCCTTCAAGAGATCCGCGGTCCTAAGGTCATCGCATTTAAGTATAAGCGACGCAAACAGATCCGCCGTAAGGTCGGACACCGCCAAGATTATTCGCAAGTCAAGATTACAGATATTTTAGGCTAAGGAGCACCGTTTTATGGCACATAAGAAAGGTCAGGGATCTACCCGTAACGGACGCGATTCACGCGCACAGAGACTCGGAATTAAAGCAACAAGCGGCCAACTCGTCACTGCAGGAAGCATCCTAGCGCGCCAAAGAGGCACAAAATGGCATCCAGGCAAGAACGTGAAGGTCGGACGTGATGATACACTCTTTTCAATCATTGATGGAGTTGTTTCACACCATAAGTCCAACCGCACTGTCATTTCCGTCCTTCCTGTCGCTTAAGTTTACGCCCCTCCGATCCCGCTTTGCTGGAGTTCAGATGGGCGTTTTTTATTTCTAAGTAGGGTTATCATGTTTGTCGATTCAGTAGTCCTCACGATTTCTGCCGGTAATGGCGGCAATGGCGTCGTCGCATGGCGCCGTGAAAAATTCATTCCCAAAGGCGGTCCTTCTGGAGGCAATGGAGGCAGGGGCGGTTCTGTTTACGTTCAAGCATCAACCTCTATCGCGGCATTAGAAGCGTATCGCAATAAAAGAATCATCCGCGCAGACAATGGGCAAGCAGGCGGCGGCAATTTGAAACAGGGTAAAGACGGTAAAGACCTAATCCTTCTCGTCCCTCCTGGAACGCTCGTTAAGGACGCTAGGTCAGGCACTGTTTTATTTGATTTAATTCAGGACGGTCAAAAAGTCCTTCTATGCGCGGGTGGTAAAGGCGGCAAAGGCAACCACCACTTTCGCTCTCCAACACATCAAGCTCCCAATGTTTGCACGAAGGGCAACGAGGGACAAGCAAGAGAAGTTCAACTCGAACTCAAACTGATCGCCGATGTAGGCTTGATCGGAATGCCCAACGCAGGCAAATCCACCTTGCTTACCCAGCTGACAGAAGTACAAGTCAAGATTGGCGCATACCCCTTCACAACTTTGCAACCGAACCTCAGCTATATCTACTACCAGAACTTTCAACGCATCCTCCTCGCGGACATTCCTGGACTTATTGAAAACGCCCACCTTAATAAAGGGCTTGGATTTGCCTTTCTTAAGCACGTCGAACGCACAACTGCACTCCTCTACGTCATCGATGTTTCTGGATTTGAAGGACGCGATCCATGGGAAGATTATTGCACTCTGCAGGAAGAATTACGCGCTTATGACGAGCGCCTGCTCTCTAAACCTTGCCTGATCGCGCTTAATAAGACTGACATTGAAGGTGCTTCTGAAAATATTGAAAAATTTCTCGAAAAATGTCAGATTCCACGTTCTGATGTGTTTTGCATTTCCGCATTGAACGCAGAAGGATTACTCCCGTTGATTGAACGGCTGCGAACTCTTTTTCCTTATCAACCCCCATTAGTGGAAGAAGAAGTTTTTATCACAGCTGATGAACATTGCGACACGGATATTGCGTTAAATTAAATAACTGGGGATGAGGCGCTATTTTTAAAAAATAGCGTGCATGCTACTCTAGCTTGCATATGAACCTACCCATAGTTGATATACACTGCGATTTGCTCCTGTTCCTTGCTTCAGGAACTGATCGATCACCATTCGATGACCGGTCTCTTTCTTCAATTTCTCAAATGCAAAAAGGGAACATCCTGTTACAAACTTTAGCAGTATTCACTGAGACTGGCAAAGAATCCGTTTCACAGGCTTCTAAACAAATCCAAATTTTCACACAACTTCCTCAACTTTCGCAAAATGCTTTTAGCCTCCATTCCAGAAAAGAAAACGCAATCACAGTCGTTCCCGCAATTGAAAATGCTTCTGGATTAGTAGGAGAAGATGAGCCTTTAGAAACTGGCTTGCAGCGCTTTGTTGAATGGAATAAAACTGTTGGCCCCTTTCTTTATGTTAGTTTGACTTGGAATGAAGAAAACCGCTTTGGCGGCGGCAACGCAACTAAAATTGGACTCAAGGAAGATGGGAAAGTTTTTCTAGAGCTTTTAGCTCAAACAAAGACAGCTATAGATCTCAGCCATACCTCTGATTCTATGGCTAAAGACATTCTCAATTATATCGACAAGAAAAACCTTTCTATCACCCCAATTGCCAGCCACTCTAATTATCGCACTATCCAAGATAATCCACGCAATTTACCCGATGACATTGCACAAGAGATCTTTCAACGAGGAGGAATTATTGGCGTTAATTTCGTCCGCCCCTTTATAGGCAAAGACTCTTCAGCATTCATCGATCATGTAGAACATGCTCTAAAACTTGGAGGAGAAGATCATATTTGCTTTGGAGCAGATTTTTTTCCTGAGGAAGATCTCCCATCAACTCTTGATCACCTCAAACCATTTTTCTTCCCTAAACTCGACAACTCCAGCTGCTATCAAGACCTGCTTGCTCTACTAGAAAAGCGTTTTTCTCGAAACGTCCTCGAAAAGATCAGCAGCAGAAATGCATCAAAGTTTCTAAAGAGAGCCTAAGCAGATTAAATTTCAACGAGCTCTTAAAAATCTAAACGCAGGTCTAGCGTGAGACCTTGCAAGATTAAATCAGTATTCTGTGTGCCAGAGGTGTTGGTAAATACTTGGAACTGGCTAAACCAATCTTCAATTTCATAACCCAATTTCAAAGAAAGATGAGAGCGGTCTTTATCGAAATTGAAATCCCAGCCAAAGCCCATCAATGCCTGAAGCATTAGAGCTCCAAAGTTTCTACTTTTCATCTTTATAAAGGTTTCAGTCAAAAAGACGTCTTTGAATTTATCTCGAAGTGACCAATGCCCCCACATGTAAGCAGCTGAGAAATTGCCGATTAAGCTGAATGCATGCCTATTCACATTTCCAAGGATCCATTTTCCCTGCACTCCCCCCTTAGGTCCACCTCCACTAAAATCGTTTCTCACATTCTCGGAAGCGGAATATAAGATTCCCAGTCCCAGGAAATTTGGCGTTGTCCATTTAGTATGGATCGTTTGATTGATCCATCCCCCTTTTGCACCTATAAAAGGTCGCAGCGATAAGGATTTACTAACTAAAAAACTTCTCCCTAAATCCCAATCAAACATATTGTAATGAATATTGAATTTTATTTTCCCAGTTTCAAAGGGCTCTAATAAAGAAAGTCTCGCGGCTAAAAATGCTGATGTCACTAATCCTTCAGCATGATCCTTTGCCTGCGTTTGAAACCAAGTGTAAGCAAATTGAGTATCCCATTGATCATGGTGCACGTTGTGACCAATGCCCACTCGAAAACCAGGGGCCCAATCAAAGGAGATAGTTTTATAAACGGTTTTTTCAAAATTCTGACTTGGCGCTATCGTGAAAGACCAATCAATTGTTTCGCTGGTATACCAATAGAGAGCGTTCGCAAAAATATCGACATTTTTATCTTGTGACTGAGGACGATCGGACAGATTTGGCAATCCGCTTTCTATTTTTTGAGTTTGCTGATCTGTGGAATACGCATGAAGTTTCTCGCATATCGCTATTATCAGGACAACAGCTACTCGTAGTAAAACACTTGTCATTTTGCATTCACTCAACGTTAAAAATCGAATCGACAATTGAAAGTCACTCCTTGGAGAGTTAAGTCCCCATGCAATCGAATCAACTGAGAAGTGGCAACTCGAAGCTGATTCACCCAAAGTTGCATTTCGTAACCCAATCGCGTGGCAAAATGCGACTTGCCCTTGTTAAAATCTACATCCCACCCAATGCCCATGAATCCCCTAAACATGAGGGCTCCTAGCGTAGAGTTGCTCGTGTGGACATTAATTTGACTTCCGTTTGTCTGCTTGTATACATCGCTGCACTTCCACGTTCCCCATAGAGTTGCTGCGGAAAAATCTCCAAACAAACTTGGGTAGTGCGTGCCAAAATTGCGCAATTTCCATTTAGTGTTCACACCGCCAACAGGCCCTATCCCCCAGAAATTGTTTTTCACTTGTTCATTGGCGGAGAGATCTGTCAGAGCGTTTGAGATAATAAGATTATCGTATCTGACATGAATCGATTGATGGATCCAGCCTCCCTTTATTCCAATAAAAGGGCGCAGAGATAGACCTTTGCTTATCCAGTAATTTCGACCCAATTCCCAATCGACCATATTGAAAAGCAAACTCCATCGGATACTTGCACTTTGCGAAAAAGCTGAACTCAGATCCGCAGCAAAAAACTCTGGATGAACTTCTTCAGTTACTAACACTCCACCAAGAATTGAAATGAACTCCGGGGATAAGCGTATACTTTGATGGGCGTCTGTCCGAAACCAGGTCCAATAGAGCTGCGTATCCCATTGATCGTATTCTAGATTACGCCCAGCACCCGCTCGGAACCCAAAATCCCAATCAAAATCGAGATCCTGCGCAGTAAACGAACTTGTATTATTACCTATCTTAATGATATCCGCCCAAACTGCTGAAGCTTGTTCGGAAGCATACCAACCAAGGGCGTCAGCAAATACGTCCCAACTTCCAGTGGTGCGTGGTGAGATGTTCGGTAGACCGCGTGATTCTTCTCTGTTCGGCTGGTCTGAATTCATTGCTCCCGATGCATCCGCACGCATTGCAAATGCTAGCATCAGCACAGCAAAATGGAAGAATATTTTATTTTTCATGCGTCTATACAACGAGGGTTAAGAGAGTAAAGTTAAAAGTCAAAGCGGACCTCGAGCGTTCCACCTTGCAATGTCAATTCATTGTTCAATCTGCCAGTGTCGAATGAGTAAAATTGGAGTTGGTCTAGCCAAAATTGCATTTCATATCCCAATTTCGTGCACAGATGAAGTCGATTTTGATTAAAATCGGCATCCCATCCAATTCCCATAATTGTCCGCAGCATTGTGGCTCCGCCATTGATATGAGACAGCTTGACAACCACTTTTTGATGGATGTCATTTTTATAAACATCCTTGAATGTCCAATGCCCCCACATGATGGCCCCGGAAAGATCACCAAAAAGATTGAACGAATGGTTCTGACGAACAAATAAATTCCACTTCGTATTGAGGCCGCCGCTTGGACCAATACCCCAAAAATTGTTTTTTAAGTTTTCTCTTGCCGTATTAAAGAATTCAGCGCCGATTCGGTTTGGATTTTGCCATTTCGTATGGATCGATTGATGGATCCATCCCCCCTTTAGACCTACGAATGGTCGAAGAGAAAGTGCTTTACTGACCCTAAAGCTCCTGCCTAATTCCCAATCAAACATATTGAAATGGATCATCCAACGCATGCTTGCCTTCTGATAGGCTACACCAGAAATTCCCGCACCGTTTGGATTGTCCACATAAAAATTCCCAAGAAATGCCGAGAAAACACTGCCAGGAGTACTGGAAACATGATCATTTCCTTGCGTGCGGAACCAAGTATAATAGAATTGCGTATCCCATTGGTCATGTCTCATGCCATAACCAAGACCTACTCGAAACCCAGCGTCCCATTCAAAATCGACGTCTCGTATATCAGATTTCGTTTTCGAACCGCTGGTGGTGATCACTTCCGCCCAGTTTTCAGAACCGCTTTCTTGTGCACACCAAATAAGAAGATCAGCGAAAATATCTAAACTAGTGGAGTCTGGCTTGAATCGAGCAGAGGCGTTTGGAAGTCCGTTATCACTATTGAGAACTTGAGTGAGCGGTTGATTAATTTCTTTTTCTTCAACCACATCAGCATCTGCAGCATTTATTTTGGATATGCAGGCTAAAAGAGCAACTATTCCCAAAAAGAAACCTGTTCTCAAACGCCGCCCTCCTATTCAGATGGAGGAACATAGTACATAATTTTTAAATTGATGACAATGCAGATTATTTAAGAACTGCCATGCATGGCGCTTCAATTCGATTTCAAAAGCTTCTTAATGATTTTATTAAGAAAACCCGGAAGACTCCTCCCGAAGATATTCAAATTGCAAAGAAGCGGGCAAAGAAATATGAAGCAACAGATAGAAAAGCTTATGGCAAATAAGCACAGAGGATCCAGTTTTGATGATTTCCTCAAAGAAGATGGAATCTATGAAAAATGCAACACAGAGGCTGTGAAAAGAGTCCTAGTTTTTCAGTTGGAAAAAGAGCTAAAAAAACAAAAGATGACAAAGTCTCAATTTGCAAAGAAAATGAAAAGCGGAAAAGATTAATCATCATTTTAGTGAGATTTGAGAAAAAGCATACACCTCATCTCTTTGGCATTATGAAAATGGAATCAGAGCTAAGCGATATTATCGGTCGTCCGGTGGATTTGAAAACCCCCAATGATTTAAGTTCTTATTTTCGGAAAGAAGTTTTGACCAAGGCAAAAACTATCTATGGAAAATAAGGACATCGCTCGTCTCAAACACATGCTTGATTCAACAGAAGCGATTCTCTCCTTTTCTGAAGGAAAACGCGGAGCTTCTTTGGGTAAAAACCGCCTTCTTCTCTCTGCCATTTTATGAGAATTTGAAATTATCGGAGAGGCAGCTAACAGAATCTCTGAGAAAACAAAAAAGCAGTTCTCTCATATCCCCTGGAAAGAGCTTATTGGCATGAGAAATAGACTAATTCATGCCTATTTTGATGTAGATCACGACATTATCTGGAAGACCGCACGAGAATACCTTCCCTCTTTTCAAAAACAGCTCGAAAAAGCGATCAATTCTTTGGAATTTAAATAACTGTTACTTGCGAGAATCTAACTTAAGGTCTTAGGGACTGTAATTTCTAAGAACACCATTCTTGGTGCAAAAATCCAATGAAGCTTTTAGAAAAAAAAGTTGGCCAGAACTGGAATCGAACCAGCGACACAAGGATTTTCAGTCCTCTGCTCTACCGACTGAGCTATCTGGCCATTAAAGGAAAGGAACAGCGTACTTCATCTTTTTGTTTTGGTCAAGCGCTACTGTGCGGACTCTTGAGGTTGTTCTTTAGAGGAAATGATATCCATATAGATCATATCTTTCAAAACGCGGATAGACTCCGTTAAGGTCACATCTTCAGATCCCCACGGATTACGCAACGTAAATGCATCGATCGATTCGGGATTTTCAAGAAATTGGACAAAGGCTTTCATGTTCGGGCTTTTATCTATGCGATATTTGCTATTTTTTCTCAGAATCGGTAGCATCGCGCGCCATTTAAACAACTTCTGCTGTAGATAAGGCAAATAATTCCTTTGAAACCATTGCTTACGCGTGGGGTCCATATCGCTTAATGGATCGACGAAGGCCGCAGGGACGCGGTCGTTTTTAAGAGGATATTCCAAAAATCTCTCACCAATGTTGATGTAAGCGTATTGCGTGGGGACAACTACGTCTGCCTTAACACCCTCTATCTGCGTCGATTTTCCTGAAACTGTATAATATTTACCGACTGTTACTTTGAAAAAAGTTTTTGCTTGGTCATCTGTCACAGTTTGGTATTGGATTGTCCCTTTACCGTAGGTCCTTTCATCTCCTACAATCAATGCTGCTCCATAGTCTTGAAGTGCCTGGGCGACAATTTCTGCAGCGGAAGCAGAGCCTTTAGAAGTGAGGATGATTAAGGGACCATGGAAGTAAGATCTGCCATCAACATCTCGTAAATAATGCACTTCACCTTTAGCGTATTTAGAAATGACAATGACGCCACTTGAAATAAATAATCCTGCTACCTTGACTGCCTGATTAAGGAATCCTCCGGAATTTTCTCTGAGGTCTAAAACCATCCCGTAAAGCTTGCCTTTCTTTTTTAACTCTTTGATTGCTGAGCGCATGTCTAATTCGCAACTAGACTCATCGCTGCTCTCGTAGAAAGAGGGAAGTGAAAGTTTAGCAATCCAACCATCCGCAAAGGGTTCATAGGCAAATTGCAATCTTTCGTCCTGCATGACAATTTTCTCTCGGCTCAATCGGACACTATAGCTTTGATCACCTTGGTCACTTTTACGAAGAGCTTTCAACTCAATTTCTTTTTTACCATCCCCCTTCATCGCAATGAGGACGTCTTCGTAGGCAATATTGGCTAAAGATTTTCCATTAACATGTGTTAGCAGATCTCCTGAGGCAATTTTCCCGCACTTTTCTGCAGGACTGCCTTTGACTAGGTCGACTATGACAACTCCTTCAATTCCCTCACGCAAGACCACTCCAATCCCTTCAAACTGCTTCTCTAGACTCGCTCGCATTTCATATGCTTCTTCTGGACTGAAATAAGCCGAATGCGCGTCTAAGCTTTTCGCCAAGGATTTTAACACGTGAAGAGCAAGATAATGCTCTCCCTTCACCCCTGTCTCTAAATAAGTGTTCTCGATCCTGCGCAATCTTCGCTCTAGCAAATCAAACACACGTTTTTTCTTTTCTGGAGTCCAAACAGAAATATTATTTAATTGCTTTTCTATGCTTAAAAAACGAAGAAGCTGCCGTCGGATACGCTCTTTTAGTTGACTTTCTGAGGCTGTGTACTGAAAAAAGGACTCGCCTCGAGACAGCTCCTCATCATTATTACTTAGTATTATTTGACGTTCATACTCCTCCCTCCATCCCCTGGCCCGCTTAATAGAGTTGGCGATGAGCTGATTTAACTGCTCATATCGTGGAAAAGAATCTGTATTAAAATTTGATATGACTTTTTTTGCATCCGAATCGGCAATTTCTAGAAAAGGAGTTATCTCGCTTTTGAGAAAATAGATCTTTTCCGGATCAAACTGATCAACAAATACTTTGAAGGAACGGCGAATAACTAGAGGGTTTAATTCTCTAAATTCGACGTGGTATGCCAACATTTCATTCATCGTAAGGCGGATATCTGCAATCTTTAAATCATCCCCAAGCAACTTAAAGGAGATGGCCAAGAACAGTATAAATAAGTTTTTTATAGCGACATCTCTTTTGAAAACACCCATTGATCAGCCAACTCTCAATTGAAAATATTTTTTTAATGATATGGATTCTACCTTTTTTGCCTAGTTATACTGTGACCTGCATGGAGATCTAAGCATTTTTTCTAAATTCTCATGAGCGCACTCCGGGTTTATGCCGGGCTAATTGCTTGTATATATATTCCCTTTCCCGTTATATTGGCCTAACCAAAAAAACTCGGGTGCCCTATGGACCTGTGTTCTTTTGTTCTATTCGGAACCTACTGAGATTTATTTTAAGGAGACAGGCAACAATGCCGACTATACAGCAACTCGTGCGACAAGGTCGATCCCCAAAAGTTCGACGCCGCAAGTCCCCAGCGCTGCAGCAGTGCCCTCAAAAACGAGGTGTTTGCATGCAGGTAAAAACAAAAACGCCTAAAAAGCCGAACTCAGCTTTACGTAAAGTAGCATGGGTACGTCTTTCTAATGGTCAAGAAGTCATCGCATATATTGGTGGCGAAGGACACAACCTACAAGAACACAGCATCGTTCTCGTCCGAGGCGGTCGTGTAAAAGACTTGCCTGGGGTACGCTATCACATCGTTCGCGGAACGCTTGATTGCGCAGCAGTTAAAGATCGTAAAAAATCCAGATCCAAATACGGCGCTAAACGTCCAAAGAAGTAATGTTAGGATAGTTCTGTTAATTATCCTGACTCGGGATTTTCTCTGCTGATCAATTTAGCAGCGTCAATCTCGGGCCCGCTCTTTTAAATAAGAGCGAAGTGAAGTGTGGATCTATAAACATTGAAGGATACATAAGTTATGTCAAGAAGACACCGCGCTGAAAAGCGGCAAATTGCACCAGATCCCGTTTACAAAAGCCTTGTAATCGCTAAATTCATCAACAAATTGATGATCGATGGGAAAAAATCCCTCGCAGTACGCATTGTTTACAACGCGATTGAAAAGTTTGCTAAACGCGTAAAAGCAGAAGACCCTTTGTTAGCGTTTGAACAAGCGCTAGAAAACGCAAAGCCGGCTCTTGAAGTCAAATCCCGCCGTATAGGTGGCGCAACGTACCAAGTTCCTGTAGAAATTCCCCCAGATCGCCGCACCTCGATGGCTATGAGTTGGATTATTGACAACTCGAGAGAAAAGGTTGGTCGTCCCACAGAAGATGCGCTTTCAACTGAATTGGCGGATTGCTACATGAACCAAGGCACCACCATCAAGAAAAAAGACGACATGCACCGCATGGCTGAAGCCAATAAAGCGTTCGCGCATTACAAATGGTAACAAGAGTCGATAAGGCAATTACTGTATGACAAAAAAAAGACCTGAAACTGACACCTTAAAAAATGTCCGTAATATAGGCATCATGGCACACATTGATGCTGGAAAAACGACTACCACGGAACGGATCCTGTTCTACTCCGGACGTCTTCACCGACTTGGTGAGGTTCACGAGGGTGCTGCAACCATGGACTTCATGGAGCAGGAAAAGGAACGTGGCATTACCATTACCTCTGCTTCTACCACGGTATATTGGAAAGACTGCAAAATCAATATCATCGACACCCCTGGCCACGTTGACTTCACGATTGAAGTAGAACGTTCGCTGCGCGTTCTGGATGGTGCCGTAGCCGTATTCGACGCTGTAGCTGGCGTACAACCTCAATCAGAAACTGTCTGGCGCCAAGCTGATCGCTACGGAGTTCCTCGAATTGCATTCGTCAACAAAATGGACCGTGTTGGCGCCGATTATTTCAACTGCATCGAAACGATGCGAGAGAAATTAGGTGCAAATCCTCTACCAGTCCAATGCCCAATTGGCGCAGAGTCAGATTTCAAAGGAATGGTCGACCTCGTCACAATGAAGGCGTACCTGTTCCTCGACGAAACTCTCGGAGCAAAATACGAAATTCATGAGATTCCAGATGACCTCCTCGAAAAGTGCAAAACGATGCGCGCTACAATGCTCGAAGAGCTGGCAACAATCGATGAGAGCAACGAAACTTTCATGATGAAGGTTCTAGAGAATCCTGCTGCTGTTACGGAAGATGAGATCCACGCTGCGATCCGCAAAGGGGTCATCAGCTTAAAGATCAATCCGGTCGTTTGCGGAACTGCGTTCAAGAACAAAGGGATTCAACCACTGTTGGATGCTATTGTCCGTTGGATGCCTTCTCCTCTAGACCGCGGCAACATCAAAGGAATGAATGCCGATACACACGAGCCTTTGGAGCTCTCTCCTGATGATAATGCCCCGCTTGCTGCTTTGGCATTTAAAATCATGAGTGATCCTTATGTCGGCAGGTTAACCTTCGTCCGCGTGTACTCAGGTACATTGAGCAAGGGCAGCAACCTTATCAACACGACCAAAAACAAAAAAGAACGTGTTTCCCGCTTGCTTGAAATGCATGCTAACCAACGCAAGGACCGCGACGAATTCTTCACTGGAGATATCGCTGCTTGCATCGGGTTAAAGTACACAAGTACTGGTGATACACTGTGTTCGGAAGACAATCCTCTATTGCTTGAGAAAATGGATTTCCCAGAACCTGTTATTTCGATGGCGATAGAACCGAAGTCAAAAGCAGACCGTGAGAAACTATCCCTCGCACTAAGCTCTCTTTCCGAGGAAGATCCCACTTTCCGCGTCCAAACTAACGAAGAAACTGGACAAACGATCATTTCGGGAATGGGAGAGCTCCACTTAGAGATCTTGCGTGACCGCATGTTCCGCGAGTTCAATGTAGAGGCAAATGTCGGCAAGCCGGAGGTTTCCTACAAAGAAACAATCACTATCCCAGGAACAAGCGTCACAAAATACGTCAAACAGTCTGGTGGCCGCGGTCAGTACGCGCACGTCGAATTGGAAATCGAACCTAATGAGACAGGCAAAGGCAATGAAGTCGAAAGCAAAATTGTCGGCGGTGTCATTCCAAAAGAGTACATCCCTGCTTGCATTAAAGGTATCGAGGAAGCATTTGGCACAGGCGTCCTAGCTGGATATCCTTTTGTCGATGTCAAAGTTAGGATCGTCTACGGTTCTTACCATGAAGTCGATTCAAGCGAACAGGCGTTTAAAATTTGCGCATCCATGGCATTGAAAGATGCAGCGCGCAAATGTAAGCCGATCTTGCTCGAGCCAATCATGAAAGTTGTCGTGACAACTCCTGATCAGTTCATGGGTGATGTCATTGGTGACTTGAACCGCCGTCGTGGCAAAATTATGAGCCAGACTACGATAAAAGGATATGTCGAGATTGTCGCTGAAGTTCCTTTAAGCGAGATGTTCGGATACTCCACACAGCTCAGGTCATTAAGCTCTGGTCGTGCTACATATACGATGGAGCCATGTCACTTTGAGCGCGTGCCTGCAAAATTACAAGAAGAAATTACTAAGAAATAAACGGATTTTATCTCTATGGCAAAGAAAACCAAACAAAAAATCCGCATACGGCTTAAAGGGTACGACCAACGCGTACTCGATCGCTCAACCGCGGATATCGTGGAAACAGCGAAACGCACCGGTGCGCGCATTGCTGGCCCCATTCCTCTCCCTACAAAACGGGAAAGGTTTACAGTCTTGCGTTCTCCGCACGTCGACCGTAAATCGCGTGAGCAGTTTGAGATCCGTACTTATATCCGCATGTTGGATATAATTGATCCAACTCCAGAGACAATTGATAAGTTACGTAGCTTACCTGTAGCTGCTGGCGTTGATATTAAGATCAAAGCCTAAGACTGCTTGAAGCTAAACCCTTTTCTCGCTTTATTGCGAGAAAAGGGATAATTTCATCAGCACAGAGTAAAGATGGGACACGGAGCGCGCAGAGTAAAGTTAGTCATCGCCTTAGGCGATGATATTACCTTTCTTCTCTGTGACCTCTGCGTCTTCCCTTCACTCTGTGCTGATGGAGTTTATTCCTAAATATTAGGGATAGCTGTAATAGTTAGGATCTTCTTGAAACAGTAAGTCATATGCTGGACGTCTTTCTTGCTTAATCCTTTTTCCGACAACAAGCCCACCTGTCACATCTAGATAGTAGTGATTGACGTAGAACAACTCATTTCCGTATGCAACTCTTTCAATATACTCGTACTCTTCTTTGTCAGGGCCAGTAGACCTTATGGAATAGGCGTCTCCTACTCTACGCGTTACCTCTTGCATGGGTGTCCCCAAACCAATATCATCGAAAGACTCACGCGTCATATTTGCACCGCCCGCAGAACATGCCGCTAGAACAATTAAGAGCGCGAAGAAAATGTGTTTCATGTAACAGCCTTTTGCCAAACTTTGCCATTGATAATTGTGCGGAACTGATCGTTTGTCGCATATTCGGCACGCATCAAATATGTATTATCTGGCTGTTTTTCGTAAAACTCAAATCCTTCAAATCCAATATCTGGGATGCGAAATTCCCAAGCGATGAGTTTTTCTGAAATAAGCCCTTTACCAGTCACTTTCCCCAACGCTTGGTTTTCTAAGTCAACGTTGAAATTATTTGCTATAACATCAGAAAAAATGAATTGGTTGAACATCACATCCGTCAACCCTTTCACTTGTATTTCCTGGACGCCTTCGATTTTCCCAGAACCATCTTTTTGGGAAATGTTCCAGCGTGTGATAAAGCTCAATTCTTCATCAACCAAGCTTAAACGGATCTTTCCTTCCCCAAGCCAAATTGAAGGACGTAGAATAAATGAGTGTGGCAACATTAAAACATGTACCTTCTAGTATAAATACTTTGTAAAATTCCAAGGGCCATCATCGTAGAGAGGACGGAAGACCCACCATAAGTCACTAAGACCAAAGGGACTCCTGTAATCGGCAAAAATCCGCACATCATGCCCATGCTTACCAGAACGTGCATAGCCAGATACACAGTGATCCCAGCCGAGAGGAGCCGCCCGAAGTGGTCTTTAGCAACTGCGGTCACCTGAAAACTAAAATAAATCAAACCAAGAAAAAAGAGCAGCAGCAAAAATATTCCTACTAGCCCAAATTCCTCGCCAAACGCTGCAAATACAGAATCTGTCGATGCTGCAGGGAGCCATTGTCTTCCAGTAAAAGTGCTCTTGTGCCACCCGCTACCTGTCAGCCCCCCTAAAGCTAGAGCAGTTTGTGATGCTTGCTGGTGGTAGGTGTTAGGGTTGAGCCGCTCGTATTGGTACTCTTTCAAAAATTTTGTAGCTACAGGGCGAAATTTTTCATGAGAGATGAACCCAAGAAACATCATGGAGACGAAAATGAGCCCTGCGATGCCAATCATGCCCATTGCAGTCACAAGACGGCGATTTATTCCCCCCAAATAAAAAATTACGAGAGCTATTGGGTAAAGAACTAAAGCAGTCCCAAGATCAGGCTGTTTTAAAATTAATAAAAAGGGAATAAAGACAATCGCACATGCTTGAAATATTGTGATTGGCGAATTCAATGTATGCGCTTTCTTTTCAAAGAACCAGCTCAATGCAATCACAATGATTAATTTGGCGTATTCCGAAGGCTGCAAGGCCATACCTAAAAATGGGACGCGGTACCATCTCTGTACGTTCTGAATAGGCGCAGTAAAAAATAATCCTACTAACATAATCAACGCGATCGCATATAACAACCACGTCATTTGCCTAAGCTTGCGGTAGTCTATTCCAGCAAAGAAAAAATAAACAATCCATCCGATCGCAAACCATTTTAGTTGCGTAGCGGTGGTTGGAGTCAAAAGCGTTTCCCAGAATGACTCTTGCATTTCCCCAGTTGTTGCCGATATGACAAGCAAACTGATCACCATAAGTCCAAGCAAGATAGGAATGGTGCGCAAATCGAGATAGCGGAGATATTGATGTTGCCACATAAGGATTGCTGTATCTTTTATTCCTGACTATACTGAAAAACAATACTAATGGGAAGATCATGTCGTATTTGCCTCTTAATTTTATCCATTTGCCTACCACAGACTCTACAAATACATGGGCTAAACAACATGTGGGTGAATTCAAAAAAAACGCATTGACCTGCATCATATCACAAAAACAGACAGGAGGAAAAGGCAGAGGGACCAAAACATGGTTCTCTCCCCCTGATGTGAACATCTATGCTACGTTTGTTTTCTTTGTTCCCAAGGGATTTCCCTATTTGCATAATGCTGGACAAGTACTTGCTACGTCCTGCGTACGCGCATTGAGAGAATATGAGTTGGCGCCAAGTATCAAATGGCCAAATGACATCCTTGTTGATGGAAAGAAAATTGCAGGCATACTAACTGAGGTTGTCGATTGCAAAGAAAATTATGCCCTCATTAACGGCATCGGTGTGAACATCAATATGCCTCCTGAGCAACTAGCTACAATCGACCAGCCAGCAACCTCGCTCTTAGACATAAAAGGTCATCACTTTAATACCCAAGATATCGCCTTGGTCTTGTCCCACGCTTTTTGTCAAGACGCTGCCAAGTTTCTCACTTCAGGCTTTCACTCGTTTTATGCTTTCTATAATGATTCCCTAGCGCGTAAAGGGGAAAAAATTCAGGTAAAGGACAAAGAAAAGGTTTTGATTGGTATATGTGTTGGAATTGACCCTAATGGAAGGCTCCTTCTTAAACTAGATCCTAATAATACTTATTCAATTTCACAGCCTCTGAAATTAACTTCTGGCGAGCTCATTCTGTAATATATTCACTTTAAGCAACTTAAATTAATTAAAAACTTAAACAGTTTTTTTATTCTTATTTTGATATAATAAATAATAATTAAACACAAGATGACTGCAATGAAATTAATAGGTGAATCTTTAATTACACCTAATTACACTGACTCCGTCAATTCTTCTTTGAGCACCCCTACCCAAAATTTTGGACACACACCTACAGGTGAAACGCCACAGGGTTTTAAGCAAGAAAAGGTAACAACCAATTTTTCTCAGATACTTTCCCTAGTTATAGACAAGATACTGAAAGTTGTTGTCTTTATTTTTGGCCCTCCTGGGCAGCTCCGACCATCTCCGTCCTATACGAACGAGGTACTTCCTAATAACAATTCTGACGCCCTATTCAAGTTAATTACCCCTTTAAAGGAAGAAATCACCATTCATATAACTTCTGCCACAATGGATACTCCAGGACCATATTGGGATAGATTTGCGACTAATAATAAAAAAGACGATGAGTACGTGGCCCATTGTGGAACGATCCACTCTCTCAATCCAAAGAGAACGAAACGACTAGTTGACGAAAATTTTAGTAGTATCCCTGAAATTTTTAAACAAAACACTTACTGTCATACAGAAATTGTAGGCAATCAAGTACGCTATTATCTAGTCGTTCCAGAATCTAGAAAAAACAGTTACAGCTTAAACCTCCCTAGTTGCCACGGCGTTTAATAAGCCCGACTGCCCCAGCTCTTAACAATTTATAACCAATAATTTAGAATTTCTTTATGATTTATTAATAATAATACTATTTTATGTTATAATTAAAATAAAATGAGATTATTATGATAATTACTGAAGCTTACGCTATTGCAAAAGCTAACGCTAAAGTCTCTCAACCCGAAGTTAAGAAACACTCTTCAACGAGGCTTGCCGCAAGAATCGCCGCTATCTTGAAAAAACTCTTAAGCAATTTCAGTTTTAAGCCTTCTGCTGAACACGCTTCTAACGCTTATATAACTATGCGCCAAAGCTTTAAAAATAAAAATTTCAATGAGCCTTCGCTTTCTGAAGTAGAATTTGCTGAAATTTTTAACGCGCATACCAAAAAGCAATTAAAACCTGATCAGAATGGCATTGTCCGCATTGTGAAGGGGAAAAAATTAGCACGTCCCGTTCTCATAACAACAAACGGGCCGTACATCCTATTCACTAAAGTTACTCGGTTTAGCGATCCTAGAATAGGCTCAGGGGCTGAAAGCACCGTCAAACTCGCTTACAATTTAAAAAACCATAATGTGGAAGCTCTCATTATCTCAAAAGATAACGAATTAAATGATACTAAAGAAAATAGAAGTGCACTAGAACGCCCAGTAGAAATAATGAAAAAAGTGGGTGAGGAGTTTGCACCAAAAGTAAACGGATGCGCCATTGAAAAATGGGAAAAGAACAATCAACAAGGATTGAGACGCTATGTCATCAACACTTTATACCAAGGCTCCCTCTCAAAATTGGCCAAAGCTTCAGACATAGACAAACTAAATGCCATAGAGCAGATCCTCAAAATTCTAGTAGGATTAGAGAAAAAAGGGATCATCCATGGGGATATTAAAAATGATAATTTTGTCTTTAGAAAGACAAATTCCGGCATCGAAGTTAAGCAGATCGATAATGAAAGATCAATTATTAAGGGTAAAGACTCTCCAATAAAGGAATTTGGAACCCTAGCCTATACCGCCCCTGAATTATTCAGAGATCTATCTTTACAATCAAGCCATGCAGATATCTATAGCGCAATGATCACTATTATGAAACTGTGGGGATACAAATTAGACATCATTAACTGTTTTATCAACAGTGAAATGACCCAGTATACTCCAGAAATAAAAAAGCTAGTGCCTATTGATGCACAGCATATTAACAACATTCAACTCCTTCTGGAACTTGCTGGTCGGAACTATTTACAACCTGGATGGTTCTTCCCTGTTAAAGATGATGTTCTAGGAAATATACTTATTAAAGGACTTCATCCAGAACCGTCTAAGCGCCAGTCTGCAGAACATTTACTTATTGAAATCGAAGAACGGCGTGACGCAATCTTAAAAAGTGCTCATTTGCGAGAGGCAGAAAATGTGATCAGCCCTTCTTTAAAAATTCGATTCCCGCAAGATGAAAGCCTCTTTCAAAAAGCTTTTTAAGCTGTGACTTCTAAATAAAAAAAACTATTCTTATTACCTACGTACTTAATTACATAAAAATCAGTTTATTATAAAATTAAACTATTTGTTAATAAATAATTGTTTTTATGTTATAATTAAAATAAAAACAATAATACATTATGTCATTACATATAGATTCTAATGCAGAAGCGCACGCTGCTACACAAACTACTAGGAATGAAAGTTTTAAGGAAAAGAAGAAGTCTTTTTCTCTTATCTCTTTCATTACCAACCTTTTCTTAAAGATCTTTAGTTCTCCTATGAACTTCTGTGGACAGTTCCATTGGAATGTTAAATATCAAAAACCAACGGAAAAATCAACAAACTCTGATGTTAAAGCTCCTTCAATGCCTCAAGCTTCTAAAGCGGAAAGCGCATCCTCCGCCTTTGCAGCAATGTGTAGCTCAATAGATCAAGACATATCCGACGATTACTCAACTGGTTCTTCTATTTCTATTAATGAAGATGAATTTAAAGAAATTTTTGAAATATTTGAGAAAAATAAAGGAATTAAATCTTCACAAGAAGAGATCATCAGATGCAATGACAAAGGTGAAAAACTAGCTCGTCCTTTGATGAAAACAACGGATGGCAAAATCATTATTCTTTTTACAAAACATAAAACAGCAAAAGATAGAATTGTTGGTAAAGGGAGCGACAATGTTATAAAATATGCATACAACTTAAATGACAGGACTACTCAAGTAGTTGGCGTCCATAAACCTCGTAATCCAGAGACGACGCCTGACAAACTACTTCATCCGATTACATTAATGAGGAAACTTGGAGAATCAAATGTTCCCAAGGTTGAAGGATGTGTAATTGATCAAAACTCTGTAAAGTCACCAACTGGTTTGAAGCGCTATACAGTCATGCAATGGTATAATGAAGGATCTCTTGATCGATTAAACAATCAAATGTCTTTTCAGATGAAACATTCAGTCTCTCTTCAAATGCTGGAAATTCTTGCCAGATTTGAAGAGCTAGGAATTGTGCACGGTGACCTTAAATCTCAGAACTTCGTTTATAAATTCCAAAATTCTTCGTTATGTGTTAGAGCAATCGATCTTGATCGTTCGTTTCAGTTAAATGAAAATTCTCCGAACAAGAAAATCGGAACAATTATCTACTCTGCTCCAGAAGTTTTATCCAATTCTCAAATGCAATCTTTAAAAGCCGATGTCTATAGTATGGGCTTATATCTATTAAATTTATGGGGATATTGTAATTTCTCTGAGCAGTTAACACAAATAAAAAATAAATTATCTGCGGACACAAAATCACAGATCTTAGGGCTATTACCTGATCATAAACGACCCTTCATTCTTAAAAACGAGAAAAAAACGAATGATTTTTTGTTTCTTGCTTTGATAGTGTGTATTACAGGTTGGAATAAAATAACAAAAACCGACGATAAGTTAGCAGAACTGTTATTTAATGCAGTTGATCCTAATCCAGAAAATCGTCCTACTGCAAAAGAATTCCTCGAAAAATACAAACAACTAACTAAGGATAATTCTCAATTCCAAATGAGCAATGGAATGGTAATTATGCAACAGCAGCAGTTGTTAAAACAACGAATAAGTCCAAAAATAAATCTTAATGAGATGGTTATAAAAGCTGCTTTTGAAAAATTCTTCCCTAGGAAGAAGCTAGCTGCGGAATTACAATGATATCATCATAGACTTTGGCACGCAAGATCTGCTGGATCGCTGATAGGGTTGATCCAGTAGATGAATAGCACGTTGTGCATGCGCCTTGGTATGCAATCAGAATTTCCTTCTCATTGGTAATATCGACAATCTTTACACCGCCTGCATCAAGTTCAACGTAAGGGCGGATATCTGTTTCAACCACACTTTCAATAATCGCTATTTTTTTCACTTTGTCCATGTCCAGCCAGCCCGGGTAGAGGGACTCCCCTTTTTCTAGGGAGTGTTCGTGCATCTGCTCTGGTGGGGCTACATACCCATCGGCAATGGGTATGTCAAGGCATTTGTCCGCGGCATCTTCTAGAGCTTCTAAAACAGCATTTAAATGCACATATGCTGAAGGTGGAAACGCAGCCTCTTGTCGTTTATCACGGAACTCAAGGTCTATAAGGTCGGCCTTAATGCGCTTTGCCTGATCATAGTTTTTGCGTAAGACAATAGCGCACACTCCTTCAGATGCAGCAATGAGACTTGGAGGGCCAAATGCCTGGTATTTTGCGTCGGCAATGATCCCATCTTCTAGATCGACTAAGAGCTCTATCTGAACACGTTCTCCCTTTTGGTGCGTCCCAGACCTTCCCACAACAAGTCGCATACCGCTGTCAGGGCCTTGCACTCCAAAACTGCCTGCGCAATGGGGCTGCTCGATGGAACGACGGATTTTTTTATTAAAATTATTCCAGGAATAGCGTGTCATACTAGAGAGTGTGTGAAGGTTTTAGATTTTGTATAGGCCTCTGCAATACATTCGACTGCGCGGTCTAGGTAATCAATTGAAATGTGGTAGGGAAGGGCAAAACTTAGTGCGCAGTAGGATTGTTCTGGGTTAAAGCCCAACGATTGCAAATGTTCGGGAAGGGGCTGAAATTGCTTGGTGCCAATGCTCGCCCATATTCCCATTTTATGGAGATGATAAAGGAGCGTTTGTTGATGAACGCCCGGAAACACGGCAATAGAAACATTAGGCAGTCTTTCCACATCCCGAAACAGGAATCGAACTTCAGGAATGACCTCTGTAAGTTGCTTTTCTACCCTGTTGCGCAAGCGCGTGATCTCTAAGCTATAATGATCAATCGACGCCAAATGTTTTCTTAGAGTGACCAGCATGGAGATAAAATTCTGACGGGGCATCTCTTCGCTGGGAATACAATTTGGACATTCTGTGTGTGCTTTTGCAAGGAGCCCACCACCTCGAAAAGGGTTACCAGATAAAAATCCATCCCACGTCAAAAAATCGATCTCACTGTTTGTAAAATGTAGCTCGCGTTTTCCTAATACATAAGTTGCATCGACATGAAACAAAACTTCTCTCTCTAGGCAAATACGGGCTAGGTCTTCTACTGGTTGAACAACACCAGTTAACCCATCTGCCCAGGGAAGGCTTAAGAGCATGCTACGTGGTTTGATGTGTTCTTCTAAAATTTCAGGGGTTAAACGCCCATTGGAATCTACTGGTAATACACGTCCGACACATCCCACTTCCTCAAGACGCTTAAAAGCGGCTGCTGTCCAAAGGCACCCTTGAGGGATAGTCATCAGCTGTGTTTTGCCTGATTGTCTGACATAATGCATGTATGTATGCAAAAACACGTGGTAGCCTGCAGCTGGACCACTTGAAGCAAGATAAGCGAGTGTATCATCGTTTGCTCCAAAAAAGGAACGGACCTCATCCCATAACGAGTCTTCTTTATCCTTGGACATATCCTGGTCCATTGGATAGACATCCGTTGCATTTTTGAGAATTTCTTCAAGCGCAAGTAATGCTGGAGGATCTTCATGGGCGTTCAAGTTGCAGTATCCGTCCATTGTCTATAAACCCTTGCTCCACGATCCATTTTGTATATCGAGGCTATAAATCAGAGGGTCTCCAGTAGCTATCTCAAGCTCGATGACCTGTTCTTTGGACAGTTTATCTAAGACCATAACAATCGATCTCAATGAATTGCCGTGAGCGGAGATAAACACGTTTTTACCTTGTTTAAGCATGGGGACAATAGTGCTTTCAAAATAAGGAATCGAGCGCGCAGCGGTCATTTCCAAGCTTTCGCCTTCGGGAGGGGCTACATCGTAGCTGCGACGCCAGATTTTAACTTGCTCATCACTGTATTTTTCCCTTGTCTCTTGTTTATTCAGCCCCTGCAAACGCCCGTACATCCTTTCGTTGATTTCCCAAGCAACATAAACAGGGATCATATGCCGTTTAACGTCTTGGTCGTAGATCTCAGCCCATTCACGTAGCTTGCTCCCTTTTGGGTGCAGGATGTAAGGAGTTTTTTTTCCTTGGTGGACGCTCATGGCAATCATGGCCGATTGTTGCGCGCGTATCAAGGAAGAGACAAAGATCACATCGATGGGGATGTCAGCAATTTTTTTACCTGCGGCAAATGCTTCTTCTATTCCTTTAAGGCTCAAGGGAATATCCACCCATCCCGTAAACCGGTTCATACGGTTCCATTCAGATTCGCCATGACGCAGTAAAATAAGTTTTGGTTTTGAACGCATAATAAAAACTTCGTTTGAGTGCCTTGATCCATTATTTTACCAGATGTAGGCATTTAAACGGTAAATAGGTATACTCTAGCCTTCATTTGAAGGATTTTATGGACAAACCTAATAGACTTAGCAAAGTATTAGCTGCTGCAGGTATCGCCTCAAGACGCGCGTGTGAAGAATTGATCTTTGAAGGTAAGGTCACAGTCAATGGAGAGATTGTTCGCGTCCCGCAAACTTTTGTCCAAATTGGCGTCGATCGGATCACAGTCAGTGGAAAGATGTTGGTCGAAGAGGAGGAAAAAGTCTATTTTCTTCTAAATAAACCTCATGGTTATATTTGCTCTAACTTCCGCGTTGGAACTAAAAAACTCGTAGTTGACCTGTTTCGAGACCTTCCCTATCGCTTGTTTACCGTTGGCCGCTTGGATCGCGATACAACTGGCCTACTAATAGTGACTAATGATGGCCACTTTGCTCAAAGGGTGATTCACCCCTCTTCTAATGTCGTCAAAGAATATGTGTTGAAAACGCAGCAAGAGATCATGCACAGCCATTTGGCTGCAATCTCTGCTGGAACTTACATCGAAGGAGTTAAAATCCGCCCTGTGAAAGTTTCAAAAGTACGCAAAGGGACCGTTAAAATTGCTGTAAAAGAAGGGAAAAAACGGGAAGTGCGCCTGCTGGCAGAAAATGCCGGATTAACAGTCTTAGAGCTTTGCCGGATTCGTATCGGGGAATTGGTCCTTGGCGATATTCCTGAAGGAATGTATAGACCGATGACAGAACATGAAAAAACTCTCTTTCTCCCAAAGAAACCTATCAAACAATCGCCAAACATTATATAAGCTTTTCTTCGTAACAACTGAAACTGATTATGCTGAATATCGCCCGTCTCTTTGGAAAATCTCCTTTCGCCCCTCTTCAAACGCACATGAAGAAGGTCGCCAACTGCGTGGATAAGCTCTCTACTGTCTTTGAAAGGTTGCCAAATTCTGACATGGGGGAGATTGAAAAATTAGTTGCCGAGCTGTGTAACTTAGAACATGAAGCGGACCTTACTAAAAATGACATCCGCAACCACCTGCCAAAAAGTTTATTTCTCCCTATCGATCGGGGGCACTTTTTAGAAATCCTCTCCATCCAAGACAGTATTGCCGATAAGGCCGAAGATATCGGGCTTTTGTTGACTTTACGCCCTCTTGAGAACATTATGGACTTTGCTCAGGATCTGCAAATCTTCTATAAAAAAAGCAGCGAGGTCTTTTTAGACGCTAAACAAATCATCGCAGAGATTGAAGAACTGCTCGAGTCCTCTTTTGGAGGGATTGAAGCTGAAAAAGTGAAGAGCATGGTGGAACAGGTTGCTTATAAAGAACATGAATGCGATCGTTTACACCGCAGCTTACGCAAACAGCTGTTTGTAAAGGGCGAGCAGTTAAATGCCCCCTCCTTTTACCTCTGGCTCAAGCTTTTCGAAGAGATTGCTGAAATCTCTTATCTTTCTGAAAAGCTCGCTAACCGCATCCGCATGGTTCTTGAACTTAAATAATTATTGAGATGGATCCAACAACAGTTCTCACATTTTTAGTCCTTGCAATCGGCTTCTACATGGCTTGGAACATTGGCGCCAATGATGTTTCGAACGCCATGGGAACCTCTGTCGGCTCGGGAGCTCTCACGCTGCGTCGAGCGGTCATTTTAGCAGCTATATTAGAGTTTGCAGGAGCTTATTTTGTCGGATCTCACGTATCGGAGACAATGCAAAAAGGGCTAATCGACACACAGCTCTTTGTCACACAGCCCCTGATCTTGATTCTTGGCATGTGCGCTGCTCTTCTAGGAACTAGCGTCTGGCTGCAAATCGCTTCGTTCTTTGGTTGGCCTGTTTCAACCACCCATGCAATCGTAGGCGCAATTCTTGGTTTTGGGGTGTTTTTTGGCGGTGGCGACGTAGTCCAATGGAGCGAAGTTTCTTCTATTGTGGTCAGTTGGATCCTATCACCTGTTCTCAGCGCGATCATTTCATATGCCTTCTTCACGTTCTTACAGAAAAAAGTCCTTTTTGCCATGAATCCCCTAGAAGCAACGCGAAAGCTAGTACCATGGCTAGTAGGAATTGTGTTGATGACGTTCACTTTAAGCTTAATCTTTAATGGCCTCGACAATCTCAATTTAAACTTTAATTTCATAAGCGCTTTGGGCCTAGCATGTGCAGTTGGTGTCATTGGTCTGTTTATCGGTTATTTGCTCGTACGCCGCATTCCCCCTTCGATGTCTTGCCCCCTCCCCCTTTCTCATCAACTTCCTCAGAACGTCATTAGCTTAGAAAAGGCGATGAAACACTTACAACGTGTGAGGCTTTCTAGTTATGATGAAACGCATAGCCGAGTTTCTGAGTTGCTAAGCGAAGTAAAAGATCTCACTCAAAAAATGCGTAGTGAGACCAGTTTTTTTGAAAGGACTTCAGATTATAGCCACGCTGAAAAGCTTTTTGCATATTTGCAGATCATGAGCGCTTGTTTTGTTGCTTTCGCCCATGGTGCCAATGACGTTGCAAACGCAATCGGCCCTGTAGCAGCTGTGATAAACATCCTCAAAAATGGCATGGTCTCAGAAGTCGCTACTATCCCTTCTTGGCTTCTGGCCTTTGGTGGTGCAGGAATAGTGATCGGTCTTGCTACCTGGGGATGGCGCGTGATTGAAACTATAGGTAAAAAGATCACGGAACTTTCTCCTACGAGAGGATTTTGTGCAGAGTTTGGTGCAGCGACCACTATCCTGCTCGCCTCTAAACTTGGACTTCCAATATCGACCACGCATTGCCTAGTTGGTGCTGTGTTGGGCGTAGGGCTTGCTAGGGGTATCAAAGCTTTAAATCTTAGCATGATTCGAGAGATCATCCTCTCATGGATCGTTACAATCCCTGCCAGCGCACTAATGACTATTTTGTTCTTCTATATTCTCAAGCTCATCTTTGTCTCATAAAAAAAGAAAGAATACTTTCATCCTCATTCTGCCGATGGAATTTTTTTATTAGGCCTCATGCGTAACTAAGAACTCGAAAATCGACGAATCCTTAGTTAGGCAAGAGGTCTATTCAGCATCCCTAACAGCCGGGGTTTTGGCAACGTTCAGTGCATGCCTTTTGACATTTCTTAGTGGGCTTACGGAGCAACATTGAGTTAGTGCAATATTCACTGTGTCGAATTATCTTTGGAAGCGCCTCAAGCCAATCCATCCTCAAATTTAACGCTGGGATCCTCATCGCTTCTATCCCTTGTTTCTTAAGCGGAGGCAAGTACTGGTGTTCTATCTCAAATAGGGTCTCTACGTGATCTGAGGTAAAACTCAATGGAGCCACGAGCACTTTCTTTCTCCCTTTAGTCCACTCGGATGCGTCTGCACAAAGCTCCTTAGTGTAAGGCTTGGTCCATACATCTTTGCCAAATTGGGATTGGTAGGACAATACGGAGACTGCCTTAGGAAAAACTTGGGCAATCTTTTCAAATGCTGACTGGCATTCCCAGGTGTATGAATCTCCGGTACAAACAAACTTCTTTGGCAGACCATGCGCAGAAAATAAAATCACTACCTCATCTTCATTGATTCCATTTTCTTTCAATGTGTCTGCAATCACATTTTGAAAACTATTGAGATAGAGAGGATGAGAGCTAAAGGATTTTATCCAACGTAGCCGATTGACAATTTGGGGATCTAAATGATCGAAAAAAAAGCGCGCGATACTTCCAGTAGTTGCGTAACTAAACTGAGGAAAAAGAGGAAAAACAAGAATCTCTTTCTGGCCATATTGAGTAATTTTTTCTTTAAATTCTGTGTGGGTTGTAGGTAGATAGCGATGAAAGGTGGTCACATTAAAGTCGCACTGATTTCTTAAATATTCTGCAATCGCCTCCGTATCTCCAAAAATAGGCGACTTCCCCCCTATCAAAGCATAATCAGGGGCAATTCGAGGTGCTCTTTTCCTTGCTACTCGATTAAAAATCCATCGGTGCATAAATGGCGGAAGACCACTGCGAATAACTTCTTGGTCATTAAGAAGGGCGGTCAAAAATGATTGAATCTCTTCAAGACTTCGGGGGCCGCCAAAATTGGCTAAAATCAAATTATCCATTTATTTTCTCCATGACAGCTATCCTAAAAGAAGTTAAATTATATACTTCTGGCGGGTTGGAGATTTGAGTTTTAATCAATATCTCTATCACCCCTTTGCATTTGTCGATCATGTAAAGTAGTTGAATTTGCAGCGATCTCCTCATCGCCATTTGGACAAACGCCAAATCGCTAAAATCAGAGATTCGACTGTCAGTAGTATATCATTATGGAGTTTTTCAAGATGTCTAATATTCTTTTAAGGAAGCCGTTTATTTTAATCCTCCTGCTCCTATGTCTAAGCGGCTGTGGAGGTAGCAGTCAAAATAAACAAACGATCGCCCTTGACCCTCAATGGTTCGGGTTAGAACTTCCTGGAAAAGAAAAAAATCTCGTCGGTTTGTGCACAGACCTAATACAAGAAATCTCTACAGAACAAAGCATTAATTTGGCCATCCTAGAATCCACTGGCAAGGATTTGCTTTTTGTTTTGAAGACTAATAAAGCTCAAGGGATCCTCTCTTCAATGCAACCTTATGGTTTTTTGGCCAAAACATATGATTTTTCAGAGCCAGTTTTGAAAACGGGGCCAGTATTAGTAGTACCAGTTTCTTCTTCTGTCAGCGCTGTGGATGACTTGTCAGGAAAAGAAGTAGCCGTCATCTCAGGAGGAATTGGTAGTTTAGTTTTGGAGAAAAACCCTCAGATCATTATCCGAGAATATCCTACAATTCCAGATGCACTAAACGATCTTGTCATTGGTAATGTCGACGCAGCCTTGATCAATGGGATCTTGGCATACAGTTACTGCCAAGATCTTTACCAAGGACAGCTGAAGGTAGCCTCTGATCCGTTAAACAATGAGGGGCTACGTCTTGTTGTTCTACATGGAGAAAACCAAGCTCTTATGGAAAGCTTTCAAGACGGTATGCGCGTCTTAAAGAAAAATGGAAAGTATTCTTCTCTGATGGAAAAATGGGGATTTCCAGCTCTTGCCAGCGGGCTTTAGATTCCACGGTAATTTTGCTTTGCAGACACCCTCTAACTCGCTGATTTGAATATCCTACACTTATCATGCTCGCTGTATTCTGCTCGCACTCGTTCTAATTCTGCCTTGTCTACCGGGCATTTTTCTAGTCCCCAGATCAGCGTAGCATAGTTGTGGATCGCTTCATCTGTCGAGAATTTCCCCATCGATGCAATGTTATGGAGTGCGTATTCTGCCCATTTTCCCTGATCTAGGTATAGCGCTTCAACTTTCTTCTGGGTCTCATAAAAACTAAGCAGATCGTTTAATACAAAATAGCGATCTGGCATTTCTTGAGAATCTTTTTCTAATAAAGATCGATAGATATTCAAGAATGCTTGATGGTCTTCTTCTGATAAAGCAAGAGAATGGTTATGCAAACTTTCCACGGCTTGATTGATAGCTGGATGGTGCATGTAAATATCCCAAGAATTGTAACTCCTGTCTTGGACCATCCTTGCATTCTGTTCGGCAGTATTCCCAAATGAAAACGGCCACCATTGATCGCTCACTTCTTGATGAATTTCAATATTGGCACCGTCTTCTGTTCCAATTGTCAACGCTCCGTTCATCGCCAACTTCATGACACCAGTCCCAGAAGCTTCCATTCCGGCAGTGGAAATTTGTTCTGAAAGATCAGCAGCGGGAATAATGATCTCAGCAATAGAGACATTATAATTTTCTATAAAAGCAACGCGTAATTTTTGACTCACAACCGGATCATTATTGACTTTGTGCGCGACAGCATATATGAGCTGAATGACATTTTTTGCGATTTCATAACCGGGAGCTGCTTTCCCAGCAAAAAGGACCATTCTCTTGATAGCACGCGAAGAAGGATTGGTTTTTATTTCATTGTAGAGCATCAGCACATGCAAAATGTTCATTAATTGGCGTTTGTACTCATGGAAGCGTTTAATTTGAACATCATACAATGCATCCTCTCCCAAAGGATCAAAATGCCCAATGATCTTGCCTTTGGAATCACGAATGGGGTTGATATGGGCAATATACTCGATCAATTGTTGTTTATTTTGACGCTTGATATTTAAGAACTCTTTTTGAGTTTCTGGATCTCCAGCAAATTTCTCTAATTGGCGGATCTGTTTGAAGTCAGTTATCCAGCCTCGACCGATTCTTTTGTTAAGGAATTCTGCAAGACGAGGATTAGCATGCAAAAGCCACCTGCGCTGTGTAACACCATTAGTAACATTGACAAATTTATCGGGGTCCATCTCATAGAAGTCTTTGAAAATGGACTCTTTAAGAATTTTTGTGTGCAAGGCAGCAACACCATTTACACGATGGGATCCTACTATTGCTAAATGTGCCATACGCACTTGCCCACCTTCGATAATAGACATACGACGGACGCGCGCTTCATCTCCTGGAAATTTCTTACGCACTGAATTGCAAAAATCCAGATTCAATCTTTCGATGATATGGTACTGTCGTGGCAACAGTAAATGAAGTCGGTTTTGATTCCATTCTTCTAATGACTCACGCAACACTGTATGATTTGTGTAGTTGCAACATGTGCGGACGATTTCCCATGCTTCATCCCAGCCATAATCGTGGTCCTTGAGCAATATCCTCATTAATTCAGCGATCACTAGCGCTGGGTGAGTATCGTTGATATGGATGCGTATTTTCTCAGCAAAAGATGTCATATCAGGAAACTTTTGCAGGTAATGCCAAAAAATATCTTGAACAGAAGCACTGGCTAAGAGGAACTCTTGCTTGAGGCGGATACGTTTGCCCGTTTCATTATTATCATTGGGATACAACACATCCGTAAGAGAAGTGTTCTCGGATGCTTGATCGAGCTGGCCGGCATTGTAACGCTGCAGTTGGAAGTTTCGCGGCGATTCTTTAGTGGTCCATATTCTCAACGTGCATACGTTAAAATCCGGTGTTTCTCGATATCCGATGATAGGAATGTCATAGGACAAAGCACGCACCTCTTCGAAATCTGTGAGATCGAAAACCTCAACCCCTTTTTTATTAGCCCCTGGTGTTGCCCTGCCGCCATAATAAACTGAAAAAGCATTGGTATCGCGTCGGAATTCTTGTGGGTTTTCATGCAGGAGCCACGTGTCTGGTCTTTCTATCTGAACACCATTCCAAATTTCTTGTTCAAAAATACCATATTGATAGCGAAGTCCAAAACCTACAGCAGGATATTGCTGCGTGGCCAATGAATCCAATAGACAAGCGGCTAATCTACCGAGTCCGCCATTGCCAAGACCAATATCAGGTTCATAGCGCAGTTCTTGTGCATAGTTGCGGTTCATCCGCTTCATGACAATTTTTATGAGGTCTTGTGCATTGATATTTGTAATATTATTTCCAAGCAGACGCCCAGGCATGTATTCCATGCATAGATAATAAACTAACTTGGCCTGTTTCAGCTTATAGGTGTGTGCCGTGGCTGTCCAATTGATCATAATCTCTTCACGGAGCGTCATGGAGAAGGCGCGATAGAATTCTTCGTTGGTTGACTCATCTAAAGTCACGCCCATTGAGGTTATCAGATAGTGTTTGACCTTACTTATCAAATTTTCTGCTTGATATTCCAGAAGCGCATCGTCCATATATCCCCACATTCTTTTTTCTCTTTTATGAGATAAAAAATTAATTTATAAGGAGTTTTTAATATTAATGTAGCAACGGCATGCAAAAGTTCGAATTAATTGTGATTGGAACAGGTCCTGCAGGTGAAAAAGCAGCAGTGAAAGCGGCATATTTTGGGCACAAAGTCGCCATCATTGAAAAAGAAGACGTCTTTGGCGGAGCAGAAGCAATCACAGGAACACTGCCATCTAAAACACTGAAAGAAACAGCTCTATTTTTTTCTGGAAAATATGAAAAAGGTCTATACGGCATCGATCGTGACTTAAAACATGAAGCGTCTGTCAACGACTTCATGTATCGAAAGAACTTTGTTACCGAGTATGCCCAAGAAGAGATCAAAGCAAATCTTTTGCGTCATGGAGTGAAAATCTTTAATGGAGTGGCAAGCTTTTGCGATCCCCATACGGTGTGCATAAAAAAAGGAGAGCATGAAGAATTGATTTACGGAGACTTCATCCTTATTGCAACTGGCTCATACCCTTATCACCCTCCGACGATCCCTTTTGATGGTAAGCGCGTCCTGGATTCAGACAGCATCCTCAAACTCACAAGATTTCCATCTTCTTTATGTGTCGTTGGTGCTGGAGTTATTGGCTGCGAATATGCAACAATTTTTGCAACCATGGGCACAAAAGTACATCTCATCAATGACAAAGAAAAAATTCTTCCCTTTATCGACCAAGAAATTGCTCATGATCTCGTTAAACAAATGGAAGCTGCAGAAATCGATATCCTATTCAATTGCTCAGTGGCATCGATTACAGTTCCAAAAAGCGATTCCGAGCCACTAAAGATAACGCTCAACAATGGCAAAGTTCTTAACACTGATATGTTCCTTTTCGCTGCGGGCAGAAGTGGGAATACTCAAGCTTTAAATTTGGATAAAATCAACTTAAAACCTGGTCCAAGAGAGACAATTCTTGTAGATGATCAATACAGGACTAATATCCCCCATATTTTTGCTGCTGGAGATGTGATTGGGTTTCCTGCTCTTGCAAGCACAAGCATGGATCAAGGAAGAGTTGCTGTCGCATATATGTTCAATACGGAAGATCTAAAACACCTCCCTAAATCGATTCCTTATGGCATTTACACTGTGCCTGAAGTTTCAATGGTCGGCATCACCGAAGAACAAGCTAAATCAAGCAATCTGTCATATTGCGTCGGCCGTGCGCGCTATAAAGATATGGCTAGAGGCAAAATAATGGGAGCTGAAGGTGGGATGTTAAAGTTGATCTTTGGGAAAGATGATCTTGTCGTGCGCGGAGTTCATGTAATCGGACATATTGCTACTGAGCTCATTCACTATGGAATGGCGGCCGTGGAAGAAGAAATGACCTTATATAATTTGATTGGGAAAGTATTCAATTTCCCTACGCTGCACGATTTGTACAAATATGCTGCTTATGATGGCTTAAGCACAATTTCTGGGCACAGAGTAAAGCCTTAAAAACTACAATCAAGCCGGCTGATTTTCACAAAGGCGCATCTTTCTTCGAGCAGGTTGAAGATTTCTGCTTAATTTCGGCTCAGAATTAATCTGTTCTTTCTCTTCAACTTTTATATGTGGATGCTGCATCTTGCGGAGTTCTTGTATCCAATCAGATTCTTTATAGAGAAAATCATTCAACTTTCCAAAAAGGAAACTTGAGTCAAAGTGAAGGTAGACGCTTTCCATGGTAGCGAAAAAGACGCCCATAATGATTGTTAGTACAACTAACGTAAGCGGCGCACAGAAAAAACACGAGGCTATTAATAGGCCACCACCAATGACCATAGAAATACCAATTATGATGCTCAAGATCTGCTGCATTTTTTTAGTATGGATCCCCTTGTCTACAGCTGCTAAATATTCGATTTTTGCATCCGTCGTGCTCTCAGTAGTTACATTTTGAGGACACTTTTCTCCTACTCTTCTTTTAAACGTAGCTGTCTCTTTGCCATCGATATCATAGCGTTGCTGGTTTAGCCACGTAATTGCATCGTTGAGTTTATGTTCCTTTTCTTTTGCACTCTGACCTTGCTCGTCAAAAGATCTCTGAAATTTGTTGATATAATGAAGGTTATACCCTGCGCGGGCGAGAATGATTCCACCGCGAATGCTATAAATCGCCCCAAGTCCGACGTTTGTCGCAATACCTGCAGTGACGGCAGCAGAACCTGTTAGAATAGGGTGAAAATGCATTAAATTCGCTACAGCTGGGCTCATCATCGAAACAACACCACACGCAGTTGTCGCAGCACCCATTTTTGCAAAGAACACCTGATTAACTAGACCAAGTCTGGCAACGTGTTTTCCTTCTTGGTCTGTGGGCGCGACCCCATTCAATTCTTCGATTGCTCCCGGAAGGGTATGCTTAAAAGCAGAGAAGACGCATAGCGGCCCAGTGAGTAATTGAGTGACGGGGACAACGCCTCCTAATGCCCTACCAGCAAGAGATGCTGTGCCAAGTGCCTGCAATATCCCTTGTGCAGCGGAACTTACATTCCTGACAGTTCCTACTCCATCGACAGCCATCCATAACCCTTCTTGCCCAAGAGTTCTAGCCCAATCAGCATCAATAACTGGTGATTTTTCTGAATTATTTACAATTAATGACATATTAATTTTCATCTCAATATTTATAAATTTAATTATATCAAATTAATTATTTTAAATTAAATAAAAAATGACATAAACAAGGAATTAATGACTAATGACTTGCGAGTTGATTAAGGGTGCAGTTATTGTCTTTTTCTTCCCCCCACAAGGATGACGCCCACACCGACAACAACTAAAACAATCCCTCCAATTTGCAGAAAGCTCGCAAGTCTTTCATATTGATCTATTTGCACTTGACCTTCGTCGATCTTTTTCTGGGCTGATCCCGTGAGTCCCTTGCCGAAATCTTTGGTAGCAGGACTCAAAGAGAAGAGAGAATCTGCCGTATCCACCTTTTTCTGAGCGTCAGAAATTTGCCCCTTTCCTGCGTTTACACGGGTCTTGATGTAATAGGAAAAATAGATCATCGTGACAGCACCGATCAAAATCACGATTCCTAAAATGCGCTTTCCAGTCATATAAAACTCCTATCTGTTAATAAATTCCTCTTAATGTTCACCTCATAAATTGTCAAAAAAAATAAATCATCTATGCAAATGACAGATACCACTGATTTTGGCCTATTTTCGATTCAAAAATTGGAGGAATATCCAAAAGTTGATACTATCTGCTGATTTTGAATCTCAAAGCAGCTTGAAAAAGCCCGAAAATCTGATAAACTATGCCTTTGAAGAACCTGAAAAACACAATTTTAAGGAAAATCTGCACAAAGCTTCGTGCTAAGACGCCTAGAACTCCTGATAGCTTTCTTGTTGTTTCGACTACAGGACTTGGAGATACTCTCTGGGGCACTCCAGCTATTCGCAATTTAAGAGAATCTTATCCAAATAGTCGGATCTGCGTCCTAACCTCTCAGTTGGGCTATGAAGTATTGCAAGGGAACCCTCACATCAACGCTCTTTATGTTTGGAGAGGTGGTTCGTTGTTAGCTTGGGCCTCCCTTTACTTTAAGCTCCAAAAGGAGAGCTTCCAAACGATTTTGCTCTTTCATACCTCTCAGCGCGCTGTTCTCCCTTTATGCGCTTGCCTTGGCGCAGATAAGCTTATTGCATCAGAAGGGTTGCAAAAAAATTTAGACGATCTTTTGACAGTTCGCATTCCTGTAGACAAAGATCACGAGATCCTTCGCAGGCTCAAAATAACTTCGGCTGCTGGCGCAGATATCATATCGACACAGATGGAAATATATTCTTCTAAACAACAAAAGGAAAAAGTCTCCCGGCACCTTGAAAAATACCGTCAAAACCACATCCCTTTGGTCTGCTTGCACCCAGGAGCTCGTGACTTGTTTAAAAGATGGCCTCTTGAACATTTTGCAACTATCGGCAATATGCTCTTAAGTCATTTAGGCTGCCAAGTTTTCATCACAGGAAATAACGAAGAACGCAATTTAGCAGAATCTTTAGCACAGCAAATCCCTGGTGCAATGTCTGTCGCCGGTCTCTTTTCGATCCAAGAACTTGCGGAGTTCTATAAAAATATGCAGTTACTGGTATCTAATGATACAGGCCCGATGCATATTGGATTTGCTTCACAAACTCCCACTGTTGCCCTTTTTTGTGCCACCGACCCAAAGTTATGCGGGCCTTATTTAACTACACAAGCAGTGACTATAAAAAAGAAGATCACTTGCTCTCCCTGTTTAAAAAAGAAATGTCTTGAGCCTTTTTGTATGCTACAGATTAGTCCCAATGAAGTATTTGAAAAAGCACTTCAACTCTATTACTTTACAAAAACCAGTCAGCCGTGCATATGAGAGCAGATATGCACACTGTTACTCTCATCATCCTTAATTGGAACGGAAAAAAAGACACTCTAGAGCTTTTGGGTTCCGTTGCTAAAATCGATTATCCAAAACTAGAGGTCATCGTAGTTGATAACGGCTCTAACGATGACTCCGTTGCATTAATCCGTGAACAATTCCCGCATGTCCATGTTTTAGAAAACAACGCCAACTACGGGTTTGCAAAAGGAAACAATGTCGGCATTGATTATGCCCTTTCACAAGGCACTGATTTCCTATTTATCCTTAATAATGACACAATCGTCTCTCCTGATATTGTCCAAGCGTTCATTAAACAGATGCACGCAAATCCACAAACAGGAATTCTAGGGGCTAAGATTTTCTTGTATGATGAGAAAAATAAGTTCGATCATCTCGGCGGGCAATGGAATTCTAAAAAAGGCTGCTTTGACTTAGTTGCACTGAGAGAAATTGATGACGGAAAAGAATGGGAAAAGTCTAAGGATCTAGATTATGTTTGTGGTTGCGCTTTATTTGTCCGCAGCGAAGTATTTAAAAAAATTGGCAAATTTGAAGAAAAGTTTTTTCTTATCTGGGAAGAATCTGATTTTTGCTTTCGTGCACGCAAAAATGGGTTCAAAGTCCAAACGTGCCCACAAGCCAAGGTCTGGCATAAAGTTTCTGCCTCATTTGTAGGGGGGAAACCTCATTCAACATATTTTTGGTGGCGCAACCGCTTGCTCTGGATCGAGCGTAATTGCTCTACAAAAGAAACGCTTTCTATTTATTTAAGAATTTTAATACCTGATATTGCTCACATTTTCAAATTGCGTTTACTAAAATCTCTACAACTTTTTGCCCTTAAATTAGTACGCCCTAAGGAAAATCTAAAGAGAAGAGAAGAAAGAAACCTCAAATATCGAGCAGCTTTACATGGAGTAAGAGATTATACTTTACGCCGATTCGGAAATGGGCCGTCATGGCTTTACCGACAAAACTGAATTCAGCTGCGACAACCTGGACATAATTATCTTGAAAATCGACTGAACCTTTTTACTGAGATAGGTTCGTAGACAGTAATTCGATAGCTTAAATTGACTCAATAAAAAAAAGTCTTAAAACATAATTCGCCAAAGATTTCCATCCTCCTTGCGTCTAATTCAAAAGTCCTGCATCCTATAGGAAGGTGAGTCAGCTATATTTTTTTGCTGGTTCTATGTTCATCTTCGATGGAGTTTTTTCATGTTTCACTCATTATCTAAATTAATTACTTTCCCACGAGCTTTACTATTAATTATCTTATTGGCTCTTTCAGGTTGCGAGACTAATTCCGTTATCATCAATGACGTCGATGAACGTGAAGCAAACGAAATCGTTGTATTCTTAGCTAGTCGAGGGATTACCGCAGATAAAATACCTGCAACCAGCTCAGCGCCAGGAGGACAAGCCTCCACAATGATGTTTAGCATCGCTGTGCCTATGAACCGCTCAACTGACGCGATGGCTATTTTGAATCAGAACGGACTCCCGCGCATTAAGGGGACAAATCTGCTTGAGCTCTTTGCAAAGCAAGGACTAATGACCACCGACAAAGAAGAAACAATTCGTTACCAAGCCGGACTTGCACAACAAATCGCCAACACAATTCGCAAAATTGATGGCGTGATTGATGCTGATGTTCAACTGTCTTTCCCTCCAGAAGCTGCAGCTCTAGCGCCAGGTGCATCTGCTACGCTTCAAAAAGTCACTGCTGCTGTGTATGTTAAACACCAAGGCGTATTAGATGATCCGAATAGCCATCTTGTGACTAAAATTAAACGTCTGGTCTCTGGAAGCGTTGCTGGTCTAGATGTCAATGATGTCACCGTCATCTCAGATAGATCTCGCTTTACAGAAATACAGCTGGGTCAAAAAGCGGAATCTATGACTCCACAGACAAGGGAATATGTGAGCATCTGGTCGATTGTGATGAGCAAAAGTTCGGCAAGTCGCTTCCGCTTTTTATTCTTTACGCTCACCTTCATTACGATTGCATTTGCTGTCATCATGGGATGGATCTTATGGAAATTCTATCCTATTTTGCGTCGAAAAGGTCTTAAAGAACTGCTTAACCCCGCTCCAATCTCTTCTGAAAATAATGGAGTAGATAAGGTTGCTCCACCTGAAGACAGGAGCACGTAGGCGTCATGACCTGTTGGGCTGTTTGCGCTGCGTTATTGGAGCGGGTTCCCTATGATCAACGGGAATCGTTACTTGTTTTGCTTTCCCCTGAGGAGCGCGCACTTGCTGCTGGACTAATTCCCGCAAATATTGACATCCAAGAATCTTTTCCTGACTATGCAGAACAGCTAGCTTCAATCCACCCCTCTTGGATCGCTCCTCTTTTGCGCCAGCTCACAGAGCGCGACATCCGCTTGTTTCTTGCAGCCCTTGAAGAAAATCAAGCCGAGTCTATCCGCAGAATCATTCGTCTCAACAATCATGTGCCCTTGGTTAAACCTCTTGGGATAGAATTTTGCCAAAAATGGCTTCTGCAGTCCCTGACTCAAGATTCCGGAGATGTTTTACCCGCTTATTGTTTGCCACCAAGTCCTATGAACGCGCTCCTTCAAGCAAACCACCAAGAACTTACCCATATTGCAGAGCATTTAGGGTTTTATGACGTTGCGTTTGATTTGCGAAGGATCATTGATACCGCACAAATTAAAAAAATCTACGCTTGTTTCACCCAAGAAGAGGTTAACCAGCTGAAAAAGCTGATCCATTCTCGCGATCCAGTATCATTTAAACCTCTGGGATTAAAAGCTTGGGATGGGAATACTTCATTCTTGAAAAAAATCGTTTTGCAACGGGGAATCAACCGCTTAGCCAAAGCTTTTTATCCCGAAAATTCAAGTCTTAAATGGCATATAGTCCATCGTCTCGACGAAGATCAAGGAACGCTTTTTGTTCAACTTTGCACTCCACTCAGCATCCCCAACGCCGTTTCCGCATTACGCGAGCAGGTATTGGAAGCACTTGATATTACAAAAGCAAATACCAAGAAGGAAATATGAAGCTCTTTTCTCTAATTTATCAAGGTGATATCCACTTATCCGAAGAGCAAAAAATCATCTCCGCTGATCAATATAGCGAGCTTCTCTCTGCTGAAGAATTATTGCGAAAGGCCCAAGAAGACGCAGAACGGCAGAAAAGGGAAAATGATGAAGAATGCGCCTTAAAACTACAAGAAGCAGAAGAACGTGGATTTGCTAAAGGAATGGATTCTTTTAACGAACATCTACTCAATTTTGACAAACAGATCAAAACTCTGCGCTTAGAAATGCAGCAAAGCGTCCTTCCTCTGGCCCTTAAAGCTGCCAAAAAGATTGTTGGGAAGCAATTAGAATTACACCCTGAGACGATTGTTGACATTGTCATGCAAGCAATCGGCCCAGTATCTCAAAGTAGAAAAGTAAAGATCTACCTAAACAAGGTTGATAGAGAGATAATTGAAAACAACAAGCAGCGAATTAAAGACATTTTGGAACACTTAGACACTTTGACTATCCAAGAACGTAGCGATGTTGCTCAAGGTGGTTGCATTATTGAGACAGAAAGCGGCATTATTAACGCAAGTATTGAAAATCAATGGCGCGCTTTAGAAGCTGCGTTTGAACGTTACATGAAACCGTCCACTTAAGTAGCATACATGTCTCAAATTACCCGTATGCCCTTTTGCCTTTTATCATCCTTTTATTAACATCCTATGTTAAAATTGTCGTTGTGCTCTCACTGTTAAGGAACGCCCTTGGAGTCCAACAGTCCCCTCCCAACCAAGTTTTGAATGGGATTGCAATATTAATGACCATCTATGTGATGTTCCCTACTGGACTTGCTATGTATAAATCTGCAGAGGAATATATAGGGAATAACACACCCCAAGAACTTTTTTCCGCTCCCACTGCCGGATTTATCGTTGGAGTTATGGACCATTCAAAAGAGCCGCTCCGGGAGTTCCTGCAAAGAAATTGCGTCAATAAGCATATCACAAGTTTTTACCAGCTTGCCCAAAAATCTTTCCCTGAGGAATTTCGCAAAGCCCTAAAACCCACAGATTTTATCGTTATAATCCCAGCATTTATTACCTCACAGCTAAAGGCCGCCTTTGAGATTGGCGTCTTGATCTATCTACCCTTTTTCGTCATCGACCTAGTCACATCAAACATTTTGCTTGCTATGGGTATGATGATGCTATCGCCGCTTACAATAGCGCTACCACTTAAACTGCTTCTTCTCGTCATGGTGGACGGTTGGACAGTCATTATTCAAGGCCTTGTGTTAACATTCAGGTAATTCATGTTTTCTTCCGAAATTTACCAACTAACCTATCAAGCCCTGTTGTTAATCCTTATCCTTTCTGGGCCCCCAATTCTGATCAGTACTGCTCTCGGCCTCTTTGTCGCAATATTTCAGGCGGCAACGCAGATCCAAGAGCAGACCCTTTCATTCACTGTAAAGCTTTTTGCCGTAATCATCACATTGCTCTTTATGGGAGGATGGCTTGGAGCGCAAATCCTGCAGTTTGCTAACGGCATATTGCAGAATTTCTATAAGTGGTCCTCATAATGACTCCGGTAACCACAGACTATTTGTCATTATTTACTAGCATCCCGCAGGTCAACCCAATCTCTCTTTTATCTTATTTTCTTTTGGGGCTAATGCGTATGGTCCCAATCGTTGCCATAGCGCCATTCTTAGGAGCAAAATTACCCGGCCCTGTAAAAATGGGAATCGCAATCGCCCTGACAACGATCTTATTGCCGCATATCATATTTTCTGCAAAAGGCCCCCTTGCATTTAATATGTACTTTGTTGCAATGGTCCTCAAAGAGCTCCTTATTGGAATGCTTTTAGCCTTTTTTGCGTCTATTCCCTTTTATATTGCTCAATCAGCAGGTGTTCTGATCGATTTTTTAAGAGGTTCCTCTGCCCTGATGGTCCAAGATCCGGTAATGCAAACCCAGGTTTCCCCCATAGGACTATTATACAACTATGTGCTAATCGTCTTGTTCTATTCTATTGGAGGTCCTTTCTATTTCCTTGATGGCGTTATGGAATCGTATCAAGTCATTCCCGCAGACTCATTGATCAATCCCTTGTTCTTTAGCGCCAGCCATCCTTTTTGGAATTCATTGATGCATCTGTTAACTCAATTTACAGCTGTCTCGATCCAGCTCGCAGCCCCTTCGCTTGTTGCTATTCTTATGGCTGAAATGTTCTTAGGAATTGCAAACAGACTAGCCCCACAGGTACAGATCGCATTTTTGGGTATGTCCATCAAATCACTGCTCGGCATCGCACTTCTTGCTGCTGGGTGGTTTGTCATTCTCCAGCAAATGGGCAAACAATCCCTACTTTGGCTGGAACAAATTGGAAAATTGTTAAAGTATCTGCATCCTTAAAAGACTGTTAACGGATACAGATTCTGTCGATTTTCTAGAACTCTTTCTTAAATCGACTAATTGCAAAAAAAATATTTTTTTTCCATTCCCCCAAATTTCTTTAAAAATTAGAGTGTACTTATCAAACGGCGATCTAGGCTAAGAGGGTGTCTACAAAGTAAATGTTCTGAAAATTGTCGGGTTTTTTGAGCTCAATTTCGCTTCGTTGTTCGGGTGTGTGTGTTAACTTTCAACATACTCCCCCCGACAAAGAATCGGAATTTAGCCAAAAACCCTTAAAAAAATGACGAACCCTTACTTTGTAGACAGTCTCTTAAAGTCTGTGGACGTTTTATTAATTAATGATCCAAACACAGGGCGATCAACATGAAATTAAACCTTAAAAAGATGTGGCCTGTCGCTGCTGCATCACTTGTAGTATTTTCAAGCTTAGCGAATGCTGACGACATGCAAATGCGCAATCTGGACAACCGAGTCACTGCTCTAGAACAAAAAAAAGGCGCTAACGGAATGATCAACCCTGCTGCCAATCCTCCAACAAGGGATGCAACAGGCCTGTTCATCACAGCAGATGTCATATACTGGAAAGCACGCGAAACAGGACTTGGATATGCAATTGAAAGCGAAGCAGGCGATCCCAACCTTATCGTAGACGGAGATATTCGCAATCCAAAATCTCGTTACGATTGGGGCTTTAAAGTAGGCTTAGGTTATGCAATGCCACATGACGGCTGGGACCTGTATGCACAATATACTTGGTTTAACAGCAAACAACGCCATTGCGATGATGATTGTGATGATTGCTGCTCTCAGTGCGGAACGGAGGTCTTCTTCCCAACATTTTATGCACCTTGCACAGACCAAAACTTTTGCCCATCCGTTACGGATGCGTGTGGCAAATGGAAAATGCATTTGCAATTCGTTGACCTTGAGCTCGGACGTGAGTTCTTTGTCAGCAAATGGCTCACACTACGACCATTCGCTGGCGGCCGTGGCCTTTGGATCAATCAAAAGTACAATGTTGAGTACTCTGGCGTACCAGTAGGGGTAGAAAGTGCGTTTGTACCAGTTGGCCATGAATTTGAACATAATATGAAAAACCGCTTTAGTGGTGGTGGTCTTCGTGCAGGGTTAGATACCCAGTGGTATTTTGCGCGTGACTGGAGTTTCTATGCAGAAATGGCTATTAACATCATCCTCGGCTCTTTCCACGTGAAAGGAAAACAGGTTGATGAAGTTGAAGCTACTGGAGTAGAGACCCTCGTTTACAAAGCTGATAACAGCTTCGTAGCGTGCCGTCCTGTTGCCGACCTAGCGCTCGGTATTTCTTGGGACCATGGCTTTGCTGACGATGCAGTGCACTTCGGAATCAATTTCGGTTGGGAACAGCACTACTTCTGGGGACAAAACCAGTTCAACAAGTTTATCGACACTCAATTATCTGGTTCTTTTGTAACTAACCAAGGAGATCTTGGTGTATCCGGCTGGACACTTGGCGTACGGTTAGACTTCTAACCCTAGTCTATTCTATCAGAACATCGAGCCTGGGTATCACACCCCAGGCTTTTTTTTTCTTAGAGTCCGAAAAGTTACATTCACCAATCATGAAATTGCACGAAAATCCTAAGAGGTTTGCTTTTTTCAACACATGCTTAAGAAAAAAAAATTAGAATTTCTTCATAAAAAAAATGCCTCTACACATATCTGTGAGGGCTATAAAGTTGCTCTCTAAGAGTTTACTTCCGTTTTTTTTGTTGACCCGAAATTTCATTAAAAATTAGAGTGAGGTTATTAAACGGCGCTCTTGTCTGTGTACAAGTGCCTGTGAACATTTTACTTTTTAAATGATCCAAACCCAGGGGGATCTATATGGAAAAGAACCTTAAAAAGATGTGGCCTGCAGCTGCTGCATCACTTGTAGTGTTTACAAGTTTGGTAAGCGCTGACGATATGCAAATGCGCAACCTTGAGAACCGTGTAACGGCTCTTGAGCAGAAAAAAGGCGCTAACGGAATGATCAATCCTGCTGCAAATCCTCCAACAAGAGATGCATCAGGACTATTCATCACAGCTGACGTCCTTTACTGGAAAGCTCGTGAAACAGGCCTTGGATATGCAATTGAAAGCGATGATGATAGCATCGATCACGTTGTTGGAGACATCCGCAATCCAAAAAGTCGTTACGATTGGGGCTTTAAAGTAGGCTTAGGCTATGCGATGCCACATGATGGTTGGGATCTATATGCTCAATATACATGGTTTAACAGTAAACAACGCCATTGCGACGACGATTGCGATGATTGCTGCTCTCAGTGCGGAACTGAGCTCTTTTTCCCAACATTTGTTGCTCCTTGCACAGGAACAAACCTTTGCCCATCTGTCACTGACGCTTGTGGCAAATGGAAAATGCACCTTCAATACGTCGACTTAGAACTCGGCCGTGAGTTCTTTGTTAGCAAGTGGCTCACATTAAGACCATTTGCTGGTGGTCGTGGCTTGTGGATCAATCAGAAATACAATGTTGAGTATTCTGGCCAACCAGTTGGCGTAACTACTCCATTTGTACCTGCTGGACATGAGTTCGAGCATAATATGAAGAACCGTTTCAGCGGTGGTGGTCTTCGCGCAGGTTTAGATACCCAGTGGTATTTTGCGCGTGATTGGAGTTTCTATGCAGAAATGGCTATTAACATCATCCTCGGCTCTTTCCATGTGAAAGGAAAACAAGTTGATGAAGTTGAAGCTACTGGAGTAGAGACCCTCGTTTACAAAGTTGATAACAGCTTCGTAGCGTGCCGTCCTGTTGCTGACCTCCAACTCGGTATTTCTTGGGACCATGGCTTTGCTGATGATGCAGTTCACTTCGGAATCAATTTCGGATGGGAACAGCACTATTTCTGGGGACAAAACCAGTTTAATAAGTTTGTTGACACACAATTGTCAGGTTCTTATGTAACCAACCAAGGTGACCTCGGCGTATCTGGTTGGACACTTGGTTTTCGCTTAGACTTCTAATCCTAGCTTGTAAAAGCAGGATAACTAGCCTGGGTTTCACGACCCAGGCTTTTTTTTTGTTTAAATGAAAAAGAGAATTTTATCAGCCTAGACCTAGTAGTTCTTTACATAGCTCGATTATAGGATTTTTTGTGGGAGTCTCATGAAGGCAGGCTTGTTTTTACACAGAGAAAGAAGAGACAAGGGGGTAAGAATTTTGTACGAGAGTAAAAAATCAAACCATTGCCTTTGTGCTTCAATACCAAATTCTAACTTTTTCCATATTCTCTTCTCCTACAACAGGAAAATAGACTTCTTTGAAGAGATAAAACGATTCAGTCTATGAAAATTCTGATTATTCACTCTCGTAAAAAAATCTTATCTCCGCGTCTCTTATTTCTCTGTGTAAAAACAAGCCTGCCTTCATGAGACTCCCACAGAAAATCCTAAAGTTGAGCACCTGTAATTCCCAAGATAAAAAGGAATTATCTTAGGATGGAAATGACGTGCTTCAAGGCAGGAATCAACTGCACAATATCTTCAGGAGTATTGTAAATGCCAAAAGATATACGGACCATTCCAGAGATGCCATAGTGCTTCATGACCGGCTGTGCACATAATGTACCCGTCCTGACCGCAATGCCACGAGCATTAAGCAGCGTACCAAGGTCAAGGTGATGGACTCCAGGGACAATAAATCCTATGATCGCTCCCCTAGCTTTATCGGGCCCAAAAGTCATAATTTCGGGGATCTCCTTCAGAGAGTCCCAAGCAATTTGCGTGAGATGGGCCTCAAAATCGGCAATCCACTTTCTTCCAAAACTTTCAATTAACTGTATTGCCGCACCTAAGCCTATGACTTCAGCGATCATCGGAGTGCCTGCTTCAAATTTCAATGGTGAAGGCTGAAATGTTGTAGCTTCCCAAGATACTATATCTACCATGTCCCCACCAAAAAAGAAGGGAGGCATAGCATCTAATATGTGTTTTTTACCGTACAAAACTCCCACACCTGTGGGACCATAGATCTTATGTCCGGAAAACGCGTAAAAGTCTGCGTCTAGCGCTTGGACGTCGATTGGCATATGTGCCGCGCTCTGTGCTCCATCAATTAATACAAGGGCCCCATAACGATGGGCAAGATCGATCATTTCGGAAATTGGATTCACTGTTCCAATCGAATTTGCGATATGGGCAACAGCTACAATTTTTGTCTTGTGCGACAGCAATCGAGCATATGCTGTCAGATCTAAAGTCCCGTCTGAAAGCACAGGAATCACTTTAAGTGAACAGCCTCTCTCTGAGCATACTTGTTGCCAAGGAACGATGTTAGCATGATGTTCCAAAGCAGAGATCAAAACTTCATCGCCTGGATGCAAATAAACTTTGGAAACACTGCGAGCAACTAAGTTAATTGCCTCAGTTGTTCCCCTGGTAAAGATAATCTCAGCGGGGTCTTTGGCATTCAGAAAACGTTGTAACTGCAATCGGACCTCATTATAGCGAGCTGTCGCTTCTAAAGAGAGGTCATAGACTGCTCTATGCACCGTTGCATAATGATGAGAATAGAAAAGGCTCATTGCGTCAATGACTGTCTGCGGTTTGTGTGTTGTCGCAGCAGAATCAAGATAAATACATTTGGGGTTGTTGGTGAAGATGGGGAATTGAGCACGGATATCAATTAGACTTACTTTATCCATGCTAACACTTCATTTTTAGCGATGGGATCTTGGATGAGATTGGCGAGCTCTTGGCAAAAGCCTCGAATGAGCAATTTTTTAGCAGATGATGGGTTTATTCCACGAGTCTGTAAATATAGGAGCTCCTCATGATTTATTTGCGAAATAGTTGCACCATGGGATGCTTTGACATCATCAGCAAAAATTTCAAGACCAGGTTTCGTTTGGGCAATAGCGTTTTTGTCCAAAAGGAGGTTGTTGTTGAGCTGATAGGCCTGTGTCTGCTGCGCCTCTGCGTGGACAAAGATCTTTCCTGTAAAGCTTGACTGACTATGACCGGAGAGAACATTTTTAAAATGCTGAAGAGACTGGCAATTAGGGGCACAGTGCTCGACATATGTAACCGAGTGGGCTTGATCTCCGTTAGAAAGCACGGACAATCCTTTCAACTCTGCATGAGATCCTTCTTGTTGCAAGGACACTCTCATGTCCATGCGCGTAGATTTCGATCCAGTGGTAAAGTGTAAGGCTTCTAAGTGAGCATCTCTCTTCAACGTCGCGCGCAGATAAGAAAAGTCCCATAAGTTAGGACCTGCATTATTCAGTTGGCAGCAGTGCACCTTGGCGTTCTCATCGAGAGACAAATCAAAGTAAGGATTATGGAAGCAAGGCTCTTCTGTCGCAGTTAACACTTTAAACGTATAGGAGAATCCGCTTTCAGTGCCCGCGTGGATATGAAAACGGGGAAAACTACAAGATGCTGTTAGAACCTGTAAAATTAGGACCGGGCCATCGATAACTGTCTTTGGAGGGAGATAGAGAAAAAATCCTTGGTCATACAAGGCCAGATTGAGCAAAACAAAAGGATCACTTTCCTCAAAAGAAAGTCCCAAACGCTTTGTAAAATAAGAACGGTAGGACATTGCTGCTTCTTTCAGATCGCAGAGGGTGACGCTTGAAGGAACCGAAGAATATTCGGGATAGAACTTTCCGTCGATCAGGACAATTCGATGCTGTGATGGATGTCGGTCTATCTCTTGCTGAATCAGCTGGCTTAAGTCAGCGATAATGGCGCTAGAATTAAAAGTAGTGCCGTAAAAAGCGCGTAATGGAATGTATTGATAAAGTTCCCCGTTTGTATCTGGTAAGCCCAAGCGTTGCGCCTTATCCCAAGCTTTACGGCGCAGGCCAAAAACATCGTTGCCGACACTCTGCGTGAATAAAGGCTCTAATAACGAGGAGAACATATTTTTTACCTCATTGCCCCTGCGTTTTTTAGCCAATCGTATCCTTGCATTTCTAAAGTTTGAGCAAGCTCAGGGCCCCCCGAACAGGAGATCTTCCCTTCGATCAAAACATGGACATGATGGGGAAGGAGGTAATCAAGCAACCGTTGGTAATGGGTGATAACAAGGAGCGAACTTTCGGGGTTAAGCACCTGAGATACCCCTTTTGCAACACTGCGGAGAGCATCGATATCAAGACCAGAATCTGTCTCATCAAGTACGGCGAAAATAGGGTTCAACACAGCCATTTGGACAATCTCATTGCGTTTTTTTTCTCCTCCTGAGAAGCCTTCGTTGATCCCACGGTCTTTAAACTCTTTGCGCATTGAGACAAGCTCCATTTTCTTTTCGAGTAGCGAGACAAAATCTTCTTCAGAAAGCGGCTCTAGTCCTTGAGATTTTCTCTTGGCATTAAGGGCTGCATGGAGAAATTGCTGATTGCTGATCCCTGGGATCTCTACAGGATACTGGAACCCAACGAAAACACCTAGATGAGCCCTTTCTTCAGGGGGCATATCAAGAATGTTGATTCCATTAATTAGGATCTTCCCTTCAGTAACTTCATAAGACGGATCTCCTGCGATCACTTTGGCCAAAGTAGATTTGCCCGCTCCATTAGGGCCCATGACAGCATGGATTTCACCGGGCTTTAGGGATAAGTTAATCCCTCGCAAAATTGGCTGCTGGTCGATCCTTACATGGAGATTTATTATTTCTATCATTTTATCCTACGGAATTCTCAAGCTTTAAAGTTAAAAGTTTTTGCGCCTCAACAGCAAACTCTAATGGAAGCTCTTTGATGACGTCTTTACAAAAGCCGCTTACGATCAAGTTAATGGCATCCTCTAATGAAATTCCTCGAGAGCGCAAGTACAAGAGCTGCACTTCGTTCATCTTGGAAGTAGAGGCCTCATGTTCAATCTGCGCGGTATCGTTTGCAACTTCGATGTAAGGAAACGTGTTGGCGGAGCAACGGTTCCCAACTAACATAGAGTCGCACTGAGTAAAATTGCGTGCTCCCTCTGCACGAGGGGCTACTTTCACCAAGCCGCGATAGGTATTGTGCGACTGATCCGCAGAAATTCCCTTCGAAACGATCGTAGACCTAGTATTTTTGCCTAAGTGGATCATTTTAGTTCCCGTATCCGCCTGCATAAAACCATTGGTCAATGCGACAGAGTAAAATTCACCAACAGATTCATCACCTTGCAAAATGCAGCTTGGATATTTCCAAGTAATAGCAGCGCCGGCTTCTACTTGAGTCCAAGCGATTTTAGATCGGTATCCCTGACAGCGCCCGCGTTTTGTCACAAAATTGAATATTCCACCTATGCCCGTCTTTGGGTCGCCTGCGTACCAGTTTTGAACGGTAGAGTACTTGATCTCAGCCCGGTCTAATGCTATGAGCTCTACAACAGCAGCATGGAGTTGGTTGGTATCATAAGCTGGAGCTGTGCAACCTTCCAAATAGCTGACGTAAGAGTCTTCCTCGGCAATAATCAACGTCCTTTCGAACTGCCCTGATTCACGGTCGTTAATGCGGAAATAAGTGGAGAGTTCTATAGGGCTTTTTACTCCTTTAGGAACATAAACAAATGAGCCATCTGTAAACACTGCAGAATTTAAGGCAGAGAAAAAATTATCTCCGATGGGCACTACTGTCCCAAGATATTTTTCCACCAATTCGGGATATCTTTTGACTGCTTCGCTAATAGAACACAGCACGACACCCGCTTCTTGCAATTGTTTTTGAAATGTCGTTCCCAAAGAAACAGAATCGAAAACGACATCAACAGCGACATTGGTCAATCGTTTTTGCTCATCCAAAGGAATTCCCAGTTTTTCAAATGTACGGAGCAATTCTGGATCGACTTCGCTAAGAGAGTCTAGGCTTTGCTTAGTCTTGGGCGCAGAATAGTAAGTGATATTTTGATAATCTATGGGAGCAAAACGGACGTTGGCCCACGTAGGCTCAGGCATTGTACGCCATTTCGCATATGCTTTTAAACGGAACTCGAGCAAGAACGCTGGCTCGTTTTTCTTCGCAGATAGCGCTCGGATTACATCTTCATTGAGACCCTTTGGAAAACTCTCTGTCTCGATAGATGTACTAAAGCCGTACTTGTATTCGGAACGCTCCTGTAGGAGCTCCTGCGTTGACATGTGATTTTTTTAATTTAAGAATGATCTTTAGGGACGATTATATAGCAAATACAAGATAACCTCAATGCATACCCATGAAGAGATGTTAAGCAAAAATACCATTATGAGGGTATAGTCAGGATAAAAAAACCTTCAATCCTGATAACCCTGTGATATTGCTTTCTCTTTAAGTTAGATTTTTAGCACGGATAATCTGTTCAGCCTTAGCGAGATGCTCCGGAAGGTCAATACCGGTCACTTCCTCATCAGTCTCATGGACGCGCACTTTTAATCCGTTATAAAGAAATCTCAACTGCTCTAGCTGTTCAGCTTTTTCAATTTCGCATGGGGATAACTTGGAAATACGGATCAGAGCCTCTTGAGTAAACGCATAAATGCCAACATGTTTAAAATAATTTTTTTGGTCGTCTGAAATGAAATCCCGGTAACAAGGAATTGGACTTCGGGAAAAATACATAGCATATCCATGAGCATCAGTCACAACCTTGGCAAACTGTATGGACTGAACTTCTTGAAGATTTATGATCCTTTTTTTCAGTGTCCACACATCGCTTTTGTCTTTTCCACAGGTCTGCAAAAGTGCTTCGATCATTTTCTTTGAAATAAAGGGCTCGTCGCCTTGCCAATTCACCCAAATATCCCCTTTGACAGTCCCTTTAGCATTGAGTTCAACCAACCGGTCAGTGCCAGAAGGGCATTCGGGCGATGTCATCACAAACCGCCCGCCAAATGAAGCAACTAGGTCTGCAGTTTCTTGTGCATCGACGGCAATCACTACATCGCTAAAAAAAGGAATTGATCTTGCTGAATCCCAAACCCTCTGTAGCAAGGGCTTTCCTGCTAAGCTCGCTAGGACTTTTTTTGGAAATCGCGTTGATTTAAGACGCGCCGGAATCACACAAACTATCTTCATAATTGAACATATCCAGTTTTAGAAAATGGGAGTTAGACAAATACCATCGCACAGTTTCTTCCAATGCTGCATCGAAAGATTTGAGACGCTTCCATCCAAGTTCTTTTTCAATTTTATCTGAACTGATTGCGTAACGGTAATCGTGACCTGGTCTGTCAACGACAAATTGTATTAAGTGTTCTAAGGCATCTACAGGAAGGTTTTCTGCAGCAGCTATCACTCTAAGAATAGCGCGCACCAAGTCAATATTCCTTTTTTCAGCTTGTCCGCCAATTGTATATGTTTGACCAGAAGACGCACGCTCCAAAATCGCAAAAAGGGCATGGACATGCTCGTCGACGTGGATCCAATCGCGCACTTGCATTCCTTTGCCGTAAACTGGAATTGGCTGTTTTTCAAGAGCATGCTTGATGACTACAGGAATGAGTTTTTCTGGATATTGAAATGGTCCAAAATTGTTGCTGCAATGCGAAATAGTCGACTTAATGCCATACGTCGTTGCATAGGCGCGGACAAAATGATCACTAGATGCTTTTGATGCAGAATAAGGAGAATTAGGACGATAAGGAGAGTCTTCATTGAAAAGGCCCTCTTCTCCTAAAGCTCCGTAGACTTCGTCTGTAGATACATGATGGAAATGTATACTTGGGCAGATCCTTACTGCTTCTAGCATAGCTATGGTTCCCATCACATTGGTTCTTGCAAACGTGCGCGGCCCGGCAATACTCCTATCTACATGACTTTCAGCTGCACAGTGAACGACATGGGTAATTTTTTCGCTCAAAAGGATTTCAGTCACAAGCTCTTCATCGAGGATATTTCCCTCGATAAAACTATATCGCTGATCATTTTCCACCGACTCAACACTGGCAAGGTTTGCTGCATATGTTAGAGCATCTAAATTGACAATTCTCTCACAGAGGTCGCTGTATTGGTTCAATGATAGACGTATAAAGGCGGACCCAATAAATCCTGCGCCACCAGTTACCAAAATTCTCATTTTATCTTTGGGCATTTAAATACTCCTCGATGATTTCTTCCCAGGGGCGCATGCGCCGTCCAAGATACGACTCAACTTTTCTTGTGTCCAATACAGAATAATGCGGTCTAGGAGCACGGGTAGGAAAAGTATTTGCTAATACAGGCTTCACTCTATGGCAATGAACAGAAAACTCATGTTTTAACAAACGCTTCCTGATGTCTTCAGCAATTTGGAAACGGCTCAATGCTGTACCGCCCGCAACATGGAAAAGACCGTTAGCATCTCTAATGTCCCAAACATTTTGAACCAAATCTACAACATAAGTAGGCTTTCCAATTTGATCCGTGACCGCTGAAATTTCTTCTTTATCCTGAAGGAGCTGAAAGACTGAAGAAACAAAATTTTTACCTCTAATCCCAAAGACCCAAGATGTACGAACGACGCAAGCTTCGGGCATTACACTCATCACGGCAACTTCTCCGTCCCTCTTGCTTTTACCATAGATGTTGATCGGATTGCATTTATCGGTTTCTTTGTAGGGAACGTTACTATCTCCATCAAAGACATAGTCTGTAGAAAAATGAAGGTAAGCGGCTCCAAGTTGTTTTGCGGATTCGGCAATAATACTAGGCGCTACAGCATTAAGTGCGTATGCTAATTCTACATCATCTTCTGCAACATCGACATTTGTGTAAGCCACACAGTTAATAATATAGGCGGGCTGACACCGAAACATAAAATCTTTAACTTGATCTGTGCGTGTCAAATCGAGCTCATGATGAGCAGGTGCTAATACTTTAAGATCTTTGCTGTGCAAAAATTGAGCAAATGCACCACCGACAAGACCGCTGGCCCCCAAAATGCACACAGTCATGCACAGACCTCTTTAAACGAAGGAGCTTTCAAATCTCTTTCAGATAAGATTGGTTTAGTTATAGGCCAAATAATTCCTATGTCTGGATCGTCAAAATGAAAACCTTTTTCTTCATTAGGATCATAAGGTGAGCTGACTTTGTACAACAAATGAGCATCTTCACTTAAGACACAAAAACCATGCGCAAAGCCCACTGGTATAAATAACATTTGATGCTTTTCTGCCTCTAAATAAATCCCAAGCCACTTTCCCTTAGTTGCTGATTCCGGACGAATGTCTACAACAACATCAAAAATCTTACCCTTGATGACAGAAACTAATTTTGCCTGCCCGGGACTGCGTTGGAAATGCATGCCACGAAGGGTCCCTCTTGAGGAATACGATTGATTGTCTTGGACAAAGTCACATGAAATCCCAAGCGAAAGGAACTGGGATTTACGGTAGCTCTCCTTAAAAAAACCTCGCTCATCTTGGTGAACTGCGCAAGTTAACAGTTTTAATCCTGACAAAGAAAGATCTTGAATATGCATTGGTTAGATAACAATAACTTTGAAAACCATAAATCATAATTTCTTGCGGATTTAAAGCAAAAGGAATATATTTGTTGTTTTTTTCGTCTTCTTGTCTAAACGACAGTTTCTAAGGGAAATTATATGCACCTAACACGCTCATTCGGCCACCTTGTAGGAGCCACACTACTTATTTCCGGAACTACTATCGGTGTAGGCATGCTTGCTTTGCCTGTAGCCACAGGGCCTTCTGGATTTTGGCCTTCTATTGTGATTTATCTTGTTTGCTGGCTTTTTATGTTATTCACAGGTCTTTTGATGCTTGAAGTGTGCCAATGGGTTCCTAAAGATTCTAATTTAATAACAATGGCTGGTCATTTCCTGGGTAAAACAGGTAAAACGCTATGCTGGATCGTCTACCTCTTTTTGTTTGTCAGTGTCATGATTGCTCACGTGGCTGGTGGTGGTGAGGTTCTAAGCGAAATATTAGGCGGAACACTTCCTCCTTGGACATCGATGATTGTATATGTTTTAGTTTTTGCACCCATCGTTTATCTTGGCGCTCGTTCCGTAGACCGGTTGAACTTAGGGTTGATGGTCGGAGTCGCCGTGACTTATTTGCTCTTTATTTTCGTCTCTTATGACCATGTCAATACTGATCTTTTAAAGTTCAAAGATTGGTCTAAGGCATGGATCGCATTGCCAGTACTGTTCACCGCCTTCACGTATCAAGTGATTATTCCGACTCTTGTTACTTATATGGACCAAAATATTAAAAAAGTGCGCTTGGCAATTATTTTAGGAACTTCTATCCCTCTTATTGTCTACTTGCTTTGGGAATGGCTTATATTGGGAATTGTACCTATCGACGGACCAAATGGGTTGATTGAAGCTCAGAAATTAGGGCAAAATGCTGTATCCCCATTAAAACAGTTTGTCGGTAGCCCGATTCTCTATCAAATTGGAAAAGCTTTTGCTTTCTTTACTTTGACAACCTCATACATTGGCCTATCTTTGGCATTTTTTGACTTCCTTGCAGACGGCTTAAAATGGAAAAAGGTGGGTCTACGCAAAGTAGCTCTCTGCCTGCTCATTTTTGCTCCTCCTACTTTGATCTCATTGACATATCCAGGAATTTTTCTTTCCGCTTTAAGTTATGCTGGCGGCTATAGTTGTGCAATCTTGTTTGGTCTATTTCCTCCTTTAATGGTATGGGTTGGGCGCTATCATAAAAAACTTGCCAAACCAGAGACCACATTACTTTTTGGCGGCAAGCCTATGTTGGTTTTCCTAGTATTTTTCGTTATCCTCGAGCTTATATTACAAACCTCATTACAACTCGCAAGCTAATCGTTGATACGTCCCATTAGCATGGATACAATGCTGAAGGGACTCGATTCTTTTTGATCAAAAAAACTTTTGCGGTTAGATTGTCTGCTTTTGGGACTGCAATATAGCCTAAGCTTGGTTAGTACAGTCCCTAAGAGGATGTTCATGCCTGTAATTGGACTGTTGTGTTTTTTTCTTGTAACTTGCATTTACTTCATTCTTCCTCTTAATTCTATGCAGAACCCTTTAATTGCTTCTACGCAAGAACATCTTAATAAAACAAAAATAATGGAAGAAGAGGAGGAAGGGCCATGGCTTACAGGACCATTGCTTACACCATCGCCTTACTGCATTCCATATAGGCATTTCAACTTAGAACCCTATCTTTTTGTCACCAAGACAAGCCATGAATACAACCAAAAATGGTCGTCTCAAAGAGTTCCTACTTTTGTCTCTGCAACTTTTCAACCCTCCATTCAGCTAGGAATCGCACCCGACTTCGAGTTTGACATTCTGCCTAGCGCAACTTGGAATCATAGTAGACATCAAGCGAAGACTGTTTTTAATGATTTTTCTCTGCTCCTAGCATACCAACTTTATAAAGGGCATCCCGACAAATGGTATCCGAGAATCAAGCTTTATATACAGGAAACGTTCCCCACCGGTAAATTTCAACATCTCGACCCCACAAAGTTTGGCACGGATATCGGCGGAGTTGGTCAATATCAAACACAGATAGGCCTTGTCTTTGGAAAATCTTGGTATTTTGGCCATCTTCATTGGCTCGCAAACCGTGTTAACGTGTCTTTTACAACAGCTCCAAAGCTACATGTGAGCGGTGCAAATATTTACGGCGGTGTAAAAGGGACAAAAGGAACTATCAACCCCGGGAATCAGGTCCGAGTGTTAGCTGGTTTTGAGTATACTATCAATCTGAACTGGGTCTTAGCAATCGATTTGGTATATCTACATATTGGCAAAGACACTTTTCATGGACGTAAAGGCTTTATCGCAAATGGCGTTCCAGCAGCTATAGGTCTCCCTTCATCTGACCTGTTTAGCGTTGCGCCGGCATGTGAATATAATTGGAATGATAGCCTCGGCATTATCGTTGGTCCATGGATCACGGTTGCTGGGCGCAATGCAGTCGATTTCACAAGCTATGTTGCCGCCCTTAACTGGTACTATTAAAGCTAGAAGCTTGTAGAATAAAACATATTTAATTCCATCAGCACAGTCTTGTGAATTTAAGATTATTGTTACACAGAGAAAGCAGAGACAATGAGATAAAAATTTTTTACGAGAGTAAAAAATCAGACCATTACTACAATGCTTCAATACTAAATGCCTTCTAGATTTTTCAAAAGTCACTTCTGATCCAGCAAAAACACAGTCATCTTCAAAGAGCTAAAATGATTTAATCTACAAATTTTCCAATTTTTTACTCTCGTAAAAAATTCTTATCTCATTGCCTCTTTTTTCTCTGTGTAAAAATATTCCTGCCCTCATAAGACTGTGCTGATGGAATTCGATTTAAAATTTACTAAGTTTTTGAATTATGGGAATGACACTATCTGGATTTAATGAGATAGAATCGATACCACTTTGAAGTAAAAATTCTGCAAATTCTGGATAATCACTAGGCGCCTGTCCGCAAATCCCTACCTTACATTTTTGTTTGTGCGCAATCGTGATAAGGTCAGTGATCATTTTCTTAACAGCTTCGCTGCGTTCGTTAAAAATTGATGCCAATTCTTGAGAGTCGCGATCAATTCCTAAAACTAATTGCGTTAAGTCATTCGACCCAATTGAAAACCCATCAAACCGCTTCGCGAAATCCCCTGCTAAGATGCAATTGGATGGGATCTCTGCCATCACATATACTTTTAAACCATTTTGATGCCGCTTTAATCCATAACGCGCCATAACATCAAGTACCTTGTCTGCTTCCTCAAGTGTCCTGCAAAAAGGAATCATCACAATGACATTGTCTAGCCCCATCTGCTCTCTTACGCGTTTGATAGCGGCACACTCTAAAGCAAAACCTTCTTCATAACGCGGGTTGTAATACCTGCTTGCTCCTCGAAACCCGAGCATTGGATTTTCTTCTTTAGGCTCAAACTCTTTGCCTCCGATCAAGTTCGCATACTCGTTTGTTTTAAAATCGCTCATGCGTACGATTACCGGAAAGGGATATCGCGACGCTGCAATTTTTCCAATCCCATGTGAAAGCAGTTCGATAAAATATTCTCTTTTATCCTTGTATCCTACTGTCAATTTAGCAATGAGTGCACGCGCTTTGGCATCTTTAATTTTCGGATAGCGAACAAGCGCCATGGGGTGGATCTTGATAAAGTTATCAATGATAAATTCCATACGCGCTAGTCCAATTCCTTTTACGGGAAGGCGCCAAAATCGAAAAGCCCCTTCCGGACTTCCGATATTGAGCATGATATCTACTGGGACTTTGCCTAAAGCATTCAACTGGACAGTTTCTTCTTTGAATGGAACTTTTCCTTCAAAGACATATCCCTTTTCCCCTTCTGAACAACAAAGAGTCACATCTGACAAAGTGCGAACTCTCTGTGTTGCATTACCTGTGCCAACAATGGCAGGCACGCCAAGCTCGCGGCTAACAATCGCTGCATGCGAAGTCCGTCCACCTAGATCTGTAATGATCCCAGAGGCTTGCTTCATAATGGGAACCCAGTCTGGAGATGTCATCGTAGTAATGAGGATCGATCCGGGCCTAAATTTTTTGATCTCTTTGACACTTCTTATAACTTGGGCCTTTCCAGCGACAATTGCTTCCCCTATCGACAATCCTTCACAAAGAACCTTTCCTTTTTTCTCTAGATGGAAACGGATATAGGGGGCTTGTTTGTTTTGTGATTGCACAGTCTCAGGACGGGCTTGGACAATGTAAAGCTTGCCATCGATTCCATCTTTGGCCCATTCGATGTCCATCGGTCTTTTATAGTGATCTTCTATAGCTTTTCCCCATCTGGCCAATTGTAAAATTTCTTCTGTGCTCAAAACACTATCTCTCTGTTCTTTTAAGGTAGTGTTGATGTTTTGAGTTTTTTTTCGTTTAGAATAAATCAGTTTTTTTTCTTTGCCCCCAATGTTTTTTTCTAGAATGGGGACACAATTCTTGTTGTCTAAAAGAGGCTTGAACACGACGTATTCATCTGGATTGACACTTCCCTGAACAACATTTTCTCCCAGTCCCCATGCTGCGTTAATGACAACAACCTCAGGAAATCCCGAATCAGGATCCAATGTGAACATCACTCCTGAGCCTCCTTTGTCAGAACGCGCCATCTTTTGAATTCCGACAGACAGGCCTATCTTGAGATGATCAAATTTCTTAGCTTCTCGATAAGAAATGGCTCGGTCAGTAAAAAGAGAGGCAAAGCATTTTCGAGTGCAATCACATACTGCATCGATTCCTTGGACATGCAAATATGTCTCTTGTTGTCCTGCAAAGCTTGCATCTGGAAGATCTTCAGCTGTCGCACTGCTGCGCACTGCGACGTCGGCTGCTTTCATTTTGCAATGCTTGCTAAGGGAAATATAGGACTCCTTGAGCTCTTCTAGGAACTTTTGCGAAAACTTACCCTTCAGAATTGCACTGCGAATTGCTTTTCCCACTTGTGCCAAAGGGCGTTTTTTTTTATGTAAGTCAGAGAGTTCTTTTGAAATGACTTTGTGCAAATCATTTTCTTTGATGAAATCGAAATAACTGTCGGCAGTAGTCGCAAAACCTTCAGGAACGCGGATCCCTTGCGCAGACAAAGAGGCAATCATCTCACCAAGTGAAGCGTTTTTACCGCCTACAATTGGCACGTCTTTAATACGGATTTTTTCAAAAGGGATGATATAACGCATGTGCACGCCTCAACATTGATATACATCAATTTTGTTTGTGCGTGAAAACTATTTAAAATTCCAGCTTCAAACTTTTGATTCTCACAGCGGCAGCTTAGAAGACTTTAAAATTCTAGTCTTATGCCGACATCAAAACCTTGAAGCGCGATGTTTCCTGAAGTTGTAACATACCCTCCCTGCTGCTCACTGACAAAGCGTAAGAGATGGTTCTGATCAAAAAAGACATGTTGCTCCCAACCAAAGTGGACCTGCCAAAAGGCATTTTTCCGCCACACTCCATTATAGGCTAGACCAATCAGTAAATCTGTTGCAGCACTGATATCTTGGAAGCGATCGAAGACTTTTAAACGTTGACGTGTGCCGATCTCAGCTTTTTCTGTTTGATGCACATAAAAATCTCCATAAATTAAAGAAATACCTCCAAGTGCATACACACTCCAATCTCGAACAAAATACCACTGAGTCTCTAATGCAATGCGGGGACCTCCGCCCATAAATTTGTTCTTCATGTTCACCCAATCTTCACTATCAGGAAAAAGAGAGCCTCCCTTGTAAAGGAATTGATACTTTTGCCTGACAATCGCTCCTCTTAGCCCAATTGCTGGTCTAATCAAAATGTCATCAACAGGATAAAATCCTCGGGCAAGCATTAGATCGAGCGTTCCAAAATGCAGTCTCCAACGCCCATCGACTTCTTGTACATTTCCCGGCCCATCAGCAGCGGTATTGGTCCAAGTAGGAAAAAAAACATCCCCTTCGTGAGCTTTCTTTCTCGTCGGAGCTTTAATATGTAATCGGGTAAGTTCTAACCCAAGCTCCCAAAGTTTATGTGGGAACCGATAACCAATCCCTGCCTTGAAACCAACACCCCACTGAAAATCGGGATTCAGGACATCTCCATCGTCACATATCAAAGCGCTGTCTTCATTTCTAATGACATTTGCCAATCCTGACTCATGCACATTCCAAATGATGGCATCTAAGGAAATAAAAGGGCCTGGAACGAGCGTCGTTTGTGGTAGATGAGCTTCATCAGCTCCCAAACTTTGTAAAGAAAGTGGGATCGCAAAAAGAAATAAACGCTTGAGCATAGCTAATTCCGTAAAAACTAACAGAACATGCTACCTAAGCATTTATTTAATTGCAGCTACGGTCGCGTTGCCACCGAACGTCTCTTTATCGCGACGATAGGAGAAAAAATCTTCAGGGTTAGAATAAGTGCAGACCGAAGCAATTTGAATATGGTCTGGAAGAATGCCGCTCTCTTCTAGTTGCCAACGGCTAATCGACCAAAGGTCAAAATATTCAGGCTTGAATTGGAACTTTAAGAACTCTTCCGGCAACTCGGTCCGGAAGTTAATAAATTCAGAGCGATCGGGACCAAGGCTAGGAGAAATTCCTACTAAAATATCTGCGGGATTCGATCCGTATAACTGTTGCATCCTAAAAACAGTCTTAGCGTAAATATTTTGTACGTTTCCTCTCCAACCACAATGGACATTCGCTACAGCTTTTTTGATAGGATCATAGAAAATTGCTGCTTGGCAGTCTGCATGCTTGATCATCAGGCCAAGAAAACGCTGTGTAGTAAGAAGTCCATCGCAATCCCCTATTTGTCCTCGCTCGAGAAATGGAATAGAGACCAATTCTGTTCCATGAACTTGGTTGCTATAAAGAAGAGGTACGCCGATGTGTTCGCGAATTTTTTCCAATCCTTTCTTCGCAAACTGCTCTTTACTGCATCCTCCGCGCAAAAACACTCCATGACTTAGGTCTTTGTTGTCAGAAAAAAGCTCAAACTCTAGCCATTGAAGGTCGTCTCGTTCTTTACGAATCATATGAAAGCTTTAGGAAATATGGATTTTAATCTTATTATAGATTGTAATCTCTATGCTGGATTAATAATACAGGAATTTGTCAGTGCAAACCCTCTTTAATTTTTTAGAAAAATGGCATCAGCATCATATGAAAGCTTTAGGAAATATGGATTTTAATCTTATTATAGATTGTAATCTCTATGCTGGATTAATAATACAGGAATTTGTCAGTGCAAACCCTCTTTAATTTTTTAGAAAAATGGCATCAGCCTTTCGTTTTTTTTGCTTACTTTGCGCTCATGATGGGCATGTTAAGTTTATGGGTGCGCAGGGCCCCGCTCCTCTGGGGAACATTTTGCGCCTTGTCTATCATCTTTGCTAAACGTTCGGGATTAATAGAGTGGGAGGCATTTATCCCCTTATTTGCGTTGATCGCTTCTGCATGGGTTTATAGCGGATCGAAAGGATCGCTTCGCACGTTCTTTTTTTTTACGACAGTTTGCATTAGCTTTGCGCTCATGATGCATCTTTTCCCAGGCTTTCATAACATCACTTTGTACAAACAAGTACAACTATCTTCAGATGCTGCCCCCTATAGCTTATGGGCAAATTATGATAAAGCCTTTGCAGGCTTGATCCTAATGGCGATGACGCTCCCACTTATCCAATCCAAAAAGCAGTGGAAAGGTCTATTTGTAGTCACCATCCCTTGGGCTGTGATCACTATTATTATTTTGCAAGTATTGTCGGTATTTTTACACATCGTACATTGGGATCCAAAACTTCCCTTGATGTTTTTTTCCTGGACACTGATCAATTTCTTTTTCGTTGCGATACCGGAAGAAGCTCTTTTTCGTGGAGTGATCCAAAAACAAATTGGCGAATGGCTTGGCAATAAATTTTGGTCGCAGTGTATGACAATCGTCATTACCGCAATCATTTTCACTGCTGTCCATGTTTTTTGGATTCCGAATGTCTATTTCTTGGGATTAGTCTTTATCGCTGGGATATTTTACGGAATGATCTATCAATATACTAAAATGATTGAGAGCAGCATTTTGACTCATTTTGCTGTCAATGCCGCGCACTTCTTCCTTTTCACGTATCCCATCTTACGATAGGCTTCATTTGAATCAAAAAAATTGAGTTGCCGTCTGTCAAACATGCTATAAATGGCAGTCATGATGAATATCAACGCAAAGACCGCAGGACGCAATGACGCGGAGAAAAATGATTTATAAAAATCTTTGCGTCTTCGCGGCTTGCGCGTCTTTGCGTTAAATCTTTATAATGCAGATTATTTTCAATAATTGGTATAACTGCTGAGTTTCGAAAGAAGTTTAATAAAAAAACCGCTGGTTGAAACAGCGGTTTTTAAGGAAAACTTGATTAGCTTAGGCAATTACTTTTGAGCAATTGTTTCTTTGCTGATAGTTTGTACTGCATCGTTTGGTTGAGCAGAAGAATGCATTGCTTTTTGGCGCTGTTCTGCGTTGAAGCATGAGAAAAGAGCTTTGTGGCTATCATCTAATTTAGAAGAAAATGCTTGTTCTTCAGCATTTAATTCTGCAACTTGGTGTGCTTCAGTTGCTGATTTTGTGCACTCTTGAGCTTGAACTGCACCAAAAGCCATCGCGCTTGTTGCAAAAATTGCGGCGAGAATTCTTTTCATATTGATCTCCATTTTTTCTAACAAAATCTGATTTGTCTTTTTATTTGATCACAAAACAATGTAGTGAAAATAATCTGATAACATCAAGATTATTAACTTTCGGCGTGTTTTTGTCCATATTACTCATAAAACGAACTAAGAGACTGTTTTTTAAATTTTTTAATTTATATAATATTTTATTTTGAGATTACATCAATAAAAACTTAGTTTTAATATAGGCTTTAATTGAAAAATCAAAAAGAATGTTTATTTAACTGGGCAGCCTCTTTCGCTTGGCTGCGCAGGTGGTGGGGCAAGATTATTTTGCCTTGCAATTTCCTGAACAGCTTCGTCAGGTGTATAAGAATTCCTATCAAGTTGCATTGCCGCTTTGCGTTGATCTTCATTTAAATATTTACAGAACATCATTTTGAGTGAATTGCTGAGACTTGAAGCAAATTGTTGCTCCTCAGGAGTTAACCCTTCACATTCTACAATCAGAGGCATTGCCGATGAACTCATTTGGTCGGCATTGATGAATGTAGGGACTATCCATTGAACAACTAATCCCCAAATCCAAATCCACATAAACTTCATTTGAATCGACCTCTATTTTTGAATATGTTTTACTCATTTCGAAAATAAAAGAAAATGTTTTCCCCTAATATTTAAAGTCCTTTAAACATGAATTTAGGGTGCTAGAGGTGTTAGATGACTCTTTCTATGACGCAAAAAAGTTTAATACTCTTGTGGTTTGCTCACTTGTTCATGGATTTTTGCACAGGAATATGGCCAATATATAAAACGGTCGCGCAGATAGACATTGTCCAAGCGGGTCTGATAGCAGGCATCAGCGGATTTTGTGGAGAGATCTTTCAGGTGATGTTTGGATATTTTTGCGACAGAGGCCACAGAAAAAAAATTCTCTTGTTTGGGCTTGTATTTGCCTCATCTATTTTATGGATCACTTTTACATCTAGTATTTCGGGTTGTTTTGTGTTGATGTTGCTTTTAATGATCGGCTCAAGCGCCTTCCATCCTGCAGCAGCAGGATTTGCTGGGTCTTTGTCTCAATTTCATAAAGGTAAAACAATTCTTTTCTTTGCTTCAGGAGGCGCAATCGGCCTTGGCATTTCTCAAATCGTCTTCACTTCACTAATGGACTGGTTTCACGGACATGCCGTAGTTCTCTTCATTCCTCTGATCGCAGTACTCTTATTAATGCAACTGCATCGTTTCCCCCACGTTGCTGAATCGGGACCAAAAACTGATTTCCGCAAGTTTTTTGACCCCATCATGCATTGCAAGCGCTCTTTAACTATGCTGTATTTTGCTCAGGTCGCCAATCAAGGCTTTATTTACGCATTTATGTTTTTAATGCCTGATCTTTTATTAGAGCGCTCGAGCCATAAGTGGTTGTGTCTGGGAGGAGGACATTGTTGTTTCATCCTTGGTTCTGCTTTGACAATGGTCCCAGCGGGCATTTTATGTGACCGCTATGGTCAAAGGAAAATCTTGCTCACAGTGATTAGCGTAGCCACTCTTTTACTTTATATTTTCCTTCATCAACCTTTAACTAGCCTATTAGGAAATGTCCTTCTTCTAACTACTCTTGGAGCTTTTTTAGGAATTGTTAACCCCATCATCATTTCCTGGGGAAATTATCTTGTTCCTCAAAGTCCAAGCACAGTTTCAGCAATTCTGATGGGTTTTGCTTGGTGTGTAGCCAATTTCGGGCCCACCTGCGCTGGATACGTATGTGGTCTCTACGAAAAAAATTCCTATTTAATGACCCTAAGCGGAATGGGATTTTTGCTGTTTATCATCGTGTTCTTAGTCTTTCTCCTTCCCGACCCACGCAAAGAACTGGCATTACAAACACGGCCTGCGCCAGAGTCAGACCCTCTTTGACATATATGAGTGCCATCTCATAGTATCCGCATAAAAGACATCTTTCATTATTAAGGTTCTGTCGATTTTCGAATTCAAATTGCTGGGATAACATCAACTTGTGTACATCACCCCAGCAATTTGAATCAAAAAGCGGAAAAATAATCTCGAAAATCAATGACCCTTTAATAACATAAGATGTCTAAAAGAGGGTGTCTATGGCAGAACGTCCAATTGAATGTGGGAATTGCAAAAAACCTATATACGTCACATACAAAGAGATCATTGGTGAAACGGTAACAGTGACTGAAATGTGCTCTGAATGTCCTTTCTTAAATGAAAAACTCCATGGCAGCAGCCCAGCTCCAAATTCCCCAGAAGGCAAGCCTATTGAAACAGGCATTTCATGTGTCAATTGCCGCACATCCCTTGATTCAATCATAATGGGAAATCCTCTTGGCTGTGCAGAATGTTATGAAGTCTATGGAGACCTTATTGTAAAAGAGCTTGTGAATGGAGGCCAAATACCTCCATGGATCAAAAAAAAACTAGAGCAAAAAAAGAACACGCCTCTCCACGCAGGAAAAACTCCAACTCAGCCTGCTCAGATCACTCCTTCAAATCAGTTGAAGGCGTTAAACGAAGCTCTCAACGAGGCTCTAAAAATAGAAAATTACGAACAAGCCGCTTGGCTTCGTGACCAAATAAAAGCATTGATGGGGAATGCTAATGACAGAAAAAACTGAACTGCCATCTTCTCTGCTTAATCATATCCCTTGGGAAGGGAACACGAAGCCCTTATGGCCCGTCACAACGTTCACCCTCAAACGCAATCTTGCGCAGTATGTCTTTCCACCAAAAATGAACGAATCTCAAATGAAACAATTGCAAGAGTTGATCAAATCCGTCTTATTGGAAACAAAAATATTTAAAAATCCTGTGTTCCTCCCCGCAGAAAAACTATCACCATCCGACAGAGAATTTATTAGTGAATATTTCTTAGGCACCGGCAGCTTTCAAAATGTTGCAGCAGGGCAAGGATTTATCGTCGATGACGATGCGCGCTTTCTCGCTACAATAAATATTGACGATCATCTTCATCTCGAAATCCTCGACACACAAGATACATGGGACTCAACTTGGAACATGCTCTCTACTTTAGAAAGCTCTCTTACTAATGCTTTTTCTTATGCATTCTCTCCTAGGTTTGGGTATTTGACATCTGATCCTAAATCTTCTGGAACTGGCTTAACAGTCTCCTCATTTATTCATGTTCCAGCCCTCATTCATTTAGGAAAGCTATCTGATGCTCTTCAAAATCAATTAGAAGAAAATGTACTTGCCGCAGGACTGCTCGGTGGAATGGAAAACTTGATCGGTGATTTGCTTGTCTTAAGCAACAGATATAGTTTAGGTGTCTCAGAAGACTCTATTCTCCAAGCTGTCCATACGTTTTCTATGAAGCTTGTGCTAGCAGAGAAAACACTCCGCACCCATTTAGATAAAAAGGCAAGTGATGAGCTCAAGGATAAAGTGGCCAGGGCTTATGGTCTCCTTGCACACTCTTATCAACTCCAGACTAAGGAAGCGTTGGATTACTTAAGCATGATCAAGCTTGGGATCGACGAAGGCTGGATAAGAGGTGTCTCGGATCAAAAAATAAATATCGCTTTCTTCCAATGCCGCAGATCACACCTCCCTTATTTTCTTAATCAGAAGTCCGTAAGCCTTGAGGAAGTTCCCCTCAAGCGGGCTGAATTCCTCCATAAACACTTAGAAGGCATGAGTTTAGCAATCTAGCCTAACTTATATTAAATTAAATTATTTTAATAGCTCATTTTTTATTAATTATTATGATAAAATTAATTATTGTAAAATTTTAATATTAATTAAAGGTAGTTATGACGATAGAATCAACAAATTTTTCTGAGATACTTCCACTTGAAATAAGTAGATATATTTTTAGTTATCTTTCTAACGAACAACTTGCAAAGATAGCCCATGTCTGCAAAAAGTGGAAAGAAATCGCAAGCCATGATCAGCTATGGAAAGGATTAGCACTTTCGCTGAAAATCACGCCTATTGAAGGCAAGATTAAAGCTCAGGTTTGCGAGAAATTGAACAATAAAACAAAAATTACAGTTTCTGATAAGCGCGAACTTCAAAGCCAGATTATCCGTTTTTTCCATGAAGCTAAAGACAAAGAATTGTTTGTTTTGCATTATTCTTCGGATAAATTCAAAGACGCTCACCTGTTTGCTATTTTAAAAAAAGGGCAATTTGCTTTCCCGAGCGATTTGCATTCCAATTTTGCTTCGAGCATTCAATCAAGTGAGACGTTGATGATCCAATCTCTATCTGAATACAATGAGAAAGGAATGCTCCTTCCCTTTTCCAAAGCTGATCGCGTGTTGTCAATCACAGGAAAAGACGATGCCGATATGGGCGTTGATGATTTACCCGTGTCAAAGCTCAATTTACACCATAAAACTGATCATCTTTATAGCCTCGATGTAGTTCATATCACAGGGAAATGTGTTCATCTAATGCATGATAATGACGGCCAACCGGGCTACTTTGGCACCTCATTTGGATCGACGCCCCCAAAAACAGAGTGTGTCTACAGCTTTCAAATTTCAACGACATTCTTTGAAGAAGTAAAGAATATTTTATATTCGCTTTAATACTTCAATAACGTGATGCTGGATTGGGATCGCTGTTCGGCGAACCTAATCCTGCTATTTTTCTTTTAAATGCCTTAGAGTCTGTCTGGAAATTTTTTAGTTTGAGAGACAGGATCTTAAACACATCGTGTTTTTTTTCTATGAAGGCTATAATTAGCCTTATATGAATGGTGTGACGGCAATACTACTTATGTCCGGCGAAGGGACGCGCTTTGGAAGCGAAGTACCCAAGCAGTTCCACATGCTTGCTGGCCGAAAAGTTTACATCCGCACTTTAGAAACATTTATCCAAAGCGGTCTCTTTGAAGAAATCCTGCTCATCTGTAACCCAACCTGGATAAGTACTGTCCAAAAAGAAATCGACACTTTGCATCCCCGTCAAAAAATTCGACTGATTTCTGGAGGAGCTTCGCGCCAAGAGTCTTCCTATTTAGGGTTGCAAGCATGCGCTACGCATACAGAAATTGTTGTGATCCATGATGCTGTACGCCCTTTTGTAAGCGAGGAAATTCTGCGCAACAATGTCTTGAAAGCACAGGAACATGGCGCAGTGGATACATGCATTTTTTCTACAGACACACTTGTTTACTCCAAAGACCATTCCCAAATTGAACAAATCCCCCCCCGGTCACATTTTCTAAGAGGACAGACACCACAAAGCTTCTCACTGCCCTTGATCTTAAAAGCTCATGAACATGCTGTTCAAAATGGTATCCACGACGCAACGGATGATTGTCAGATTATCTTAAAAACAGGCGCTCCAGTACACATCGTCTTAGGAGAAGAGAAAAACATGAAAATTACTTCTTCTTTAGACCTATTTCTTGCAGAACAAATCCTCCGTACTGCTCACATCTCTGTGCCTGACGCGCCTAATAATTCCATTAAACAAAAAGTATTTGTTATTACCGGAGGCACTGGAGGCATAGGAGCTGCGTTGGCAAAAGAAATTAAACAAGAAGGCGGTGAGGCGATATTACTTTCTCGCTCTTCAACTCCTTTTTCTGCTGACCTGTCACGTCCAGAAGAAGTGCAGGCCGCATTTATTGCAATTCACGAGAAATATGGAGCGCTTGATGGCCTTATTAATTGTGTTGGCCAATTCACTTTAGGAAATGTCGATCAGCTCTCTAACAAAGAGATCCAATCATTAATTGATGCCAATCTTACCAGTGTCATCTTCTGCTGCAGACACGCACCTATTCGGTCAACCGGCCACATAGTCAATGTGGCATCCTCTTCTTATTCTCGTGGAAGACCTCAATATGCAATTTATTCATCTGCCAAAGCAGCAGTTGTCAACTTTACACAAGCTCTAGCTGAAGAAAGACCTGACCTCCAAATCAATGTCGCCGTTCCAACACGAACAAATACCCCTATGCGAAGACGAGCGTTTCCAAATGAAGATCCTGTGACTCTTCTAGAGCCGGCTGAAGTTGCCAAATCAGTTGTGAACATCCTGAAACAAAATCAAGTGTCGGGATCTATTTTTGATATCTCGCGATAATTGACAGGATATGAAGCGATTGTGCAAGGCAACTCCTCTTCTTGCAAATACTCCATTAAAGTCGTCCCCTTTTCTTTCCGGCAGATCACCATGATCATCAAAGAGTGGGCCCCTGCAGATTCGAAAAACGACTCCTCATGAACTTTGCCTTTGCGGTCAATGCTTTCAACTGTGCGAAAAACACTTACACCACCAATGCCTAATGCATGACAAAATTTGAGAATATGATGGTGCGCCAATTCTCCTCGGTGCTTTAATTTTTCTCCGAGCAAGATCTTCACTTCTAGTCCTTCCATCATCCCTCACGCATAAAGAAATTTCATCACTAAAAACCCTAGGAACGTCATCACTAAACATCCAATCGCTTGAAGAAACCATGCACAAATTGCCGTGATGGGTTGGCTATGGCCATAAAAATATAGGACTTCCAAAGAAAATGTAGAAAACGTCGTGAAACTACCTAAAAATCCTGTCACTACAAATAATCTCTGCTCCATTGATAGCACCGGGGCATTGAGCCCAACAGGCATAGCACACCCAATAAGAAAACATCCAAACCAATTGACTAGCAATGTGGCAAAAGGAAAAAAAGGGACCATGGGATTAACCCAACTGGCAACTCCCCACCTTGCCCAAGCTCCCAAGATCGCTCCAGCTCCTACTAAAAATGCATTCCACATATTATACTTCAATATTTAAGTACTTTTTCTACATAACGCTGCGCTTGTTCAGTCATTGGTGCAGAAAAAAATTGTTGCGTAGGAGCAGCTTCAAGTACTGTCCCTTTATCTAAAAACACCACCCAATCAGCTATTTTCTTAACAAAGCCCATGTTGTGACTTACAAGAATAATCCCTTTCCCTTCTTTCTGGAGCTCGAGTATCAAATCAAGAACCTCTGATGTCATCAGCGGATCTAAAGCTGAAGTCGGCTCATCAAATAATAGTGTTTGAACATTGGTCGCAACCGCTCGAACAATCGACGCACGTTGTCTCTGTCCACCCGAAAGTTCATAAGGTTTCTTCATAGCATGCTCATTTAACCCAAATCGAGTGAGATATTCCATCGCCTTGACAGTTGCCGCTTGAGGAGTTAGCCCATGCACACGCTGTAAAGGGAGTTTGATATTTTGGAGCAAAGTAAGGTGAGGAAAAAGATTGTACGATTGAAAGACAACACCTATCGTCTTTCTATAGGGGAGCAAAAAAGACTCCTCAAAAACAATTAAGTTCCCATCGACTGCGATCGAACCCTCTTCAGGAATTTCTAACCCAGCCAGCAAACGTATCAAGGTCGACTTCCCGCTTCCTGAAGCTCCTAGTACAGCTATGGTGCGGCAATCAGGTATTTCAAAAGATGCATCCTTTAATCCGACGTGACCATTAAAAGTTTTGCTCAATTTTTTGACTTCAAGTCTCATAGAGAAACTTCTTTTCTAAATATTTACTCCAAATGGAAATTGGCAGTGTCAAAATAAGATACCCGACGCCCAAAGGCAAGAAGCTCTCAAGTGTGCTATATGTTGTACTGTTGACTTGAAGCGCAGTGTAGGTGAATTCATTGATCCCAATAATCGAGAGCAATGAGGAATCTTTTATCAACGAGGCAAATTGACCGGCCAACGGAGGCAACGTGACTCTCATGGCCTGTGGAAAAACGACATAACGGTACGTTTGTACGTTTGTCAGTCCAATGGCCTTTGCAGACTCCAACTGCGAGATGCTCACACTTTCAATCCCTGCACGAAAAATCTCAGCGAGGTAAGCTCCACTAAAGATTGACAAAGCAATGACTCCCACACAATAACGGTTTTCCAACCCCATTGCATTCGCCACAACATAAAAAAAGAATAAGATTTGAACTAAGAGGGGTGTTCCGCGGATTAATTCAACATACCCTATCGCTATGTAACGCACTAAACGGATGCGCGAGCGTTTTGCCAACGCAAAAAGGACCCCAATTGCACTACTGAGTACAAAGCTAACAGCAGAGATGGCGATCGTCATCAACCATCCATGAAAAAAAGCTGCTTTATAATCTGTAATCACATGCCAGTTGAAGACTTGCATCTGAAAAAGAAATGTACAGAGCGGCGCCAATAATAAAACAAGGATCAGGATATTACCGAATGCTGCCCACTTCGAAGAAACGCGATTGGTGATGAAAAAGTTTTTCATAACGAGAGGGGAATCCCTAGTTGCTTAAATGCCGCCTTTTGCTTACTTAGATATTGGTCCTCTACTTTATCAAGTGCTCCGCTTGCACGATATGCTCTAATAAAGTCGTTAATTTGTTCACGAAGCGCTACGTTTCCCTTGCGGATTCCGATCGCCCAATCTTCCTTCCTAAACGGGTCTAACAATGCTTGAGTAGTTCCTAAGTTTTTTTGCCAATTGGCATATATGGAGAGCTGATCATAAATAAAAGCATCAGCTTTTTCTTGGACCACTTCGAGAACACACGATGTTTCTGTTTCCAGGACGATCACTTGGGCTGATTTAAGATTGTTTTGTGCATAAATTTGCCCCGTTGTTCCCTGTTTTACAACAACGACCTGTCCAACTAGGTCTACATCTTTGATGGATTGAATTTTAGAGTTTTTGGGGACCAACAACGCTAGCCCAATAGTTAGATAGGGAACAGAAAAATCTATCGATGCTTTTCGCTCTTGAGTCATGGTCATTGATGAAAGGATAGCATCAATCTTCCCACTTTTAAGGGCCGGGATCAAGCCTACAAACGGAATGTTCTCAATAATGACAATTTTATTTAAGAAAGCTCCTAATGCTTGCGCCATTTCGACACTGATCCCCGCAGGACGTCCCTGTGTATCGATCATTTCGAAGGGAGGATATGTCAGTTCCATCCCAACATGGAGGACTTCCTGGCCATAAGAACAAAAGGGACTCAAAGACGCCAAAACTAAAATAAGAGATTTTAAAAAACGCATTCACTAACCTGTTTCGCAATCATTCTGCTCGCTTTAACTTCTTGATATCGTTTTGGATCTTTTCTTTGTTCTCTTCTGTTGGAGCAGAAAGATAGGTCTGCAAATCCTTATCAAGCGTCTGTTTAAGTTGAATTAGATGTTGATTAAACATAGCATTCGCAGATTCTTGCATCGTTTTGAGCGATTCATGCATCACTTTGACATATTGACTGCGCTGCGCATCAAATGTAGAGGCTTGCATTCCTTGAAAACTTTTTTCAAACATATCGACGCTCTGACAAAAGTCTGAGCGATAAGTAGGTTCTTGAGGAGTGTGGTCCGGGATTTTCATAAAACACCCTTGTTCTAATAAATCTTTTCATATACAATTGGCCTTTTAAAAAAAACATCATGATGAAAAGACACGTTTTATTTCTATTGCTTCTTACTTCCACACTTTACGCTGACGATGGTGACGTCGCGGCAACTGACGCGCATCCAGAACCCGTTCTCACTCCTGAAGAGATTGAAGCCCAAATTAACCAAGAGCAACGTGATTTTGAAATTGCCAAAGAAATGTTTATCCCTTGGTACACAGGTCCGCTTATTACAGGATCTGCAAACAACGTACCACCAGGGTATCTCAATCTTCAGCCCTATTTGTATTTAACAACGAACTATGCACAGTTTACTAAGAACAGAAGATCCAAGAGCACCCCAAATACTTTTATTGTAAGTCCTCTCCTTCTAATTGAAACAGGCATCACTGATTGGTTAGACGTCACTGTGATCCCTCAAGCTTTCTTTAGATGGCAGAAACAGCATTTTGCAGAAAATTTTGCTGATCTACCTCTGCAATTCGGCTTCCAACTCGCTAAAGAAACACCGTATATTCCTTCGATCCGCTTCATTGTAGGCGAACTTTTCCCCACAGGAAAATACCAACATCTTAATCCAAAAAAATTAGGGCTCGATGCTACAGGTGAAGGAGCGTTTCAGACTACAGTTGGATTAAACGTCAGTAAAGTGTTTTGGTGGCTCAAACTGCACCCAATTTCAGTACGTTTAGCCTCAAATTGTAATATTGCAGATCATCGCGTATCAGTAAGAGACTTTAATGCATTTGGTGGAGGAGATAACACCAAAGGAAAAGTTAAGGTAGGCACCACTTATAACATCGACCTAGGTGTAGAAGTCAGCCTTACTGAAAAGTGGGTGTATGCCACAGACATCGCCTATACTTACTCAAACAAGAGCACGTTTAGGGGAAGGGCAGGAGAATCTGCACCGGGCGTTCAAGCAGCCAACGGAGTGCCATCTTCCGATCAACTTTCTATTGCTCCAGCTATCGAATATAATGTTAACGACGTCTCAGGATTCATTGGAGGCGGGTGGTTTGCTGTGACGGGAAGGAATAGCCCCAATTTTGCATCCGTAATCATTTCCTACACAATTCTGTTTTAATTGAATCTGTTGGAAAATTCTACAAAGCTTTTGTTGCATAATTTTACATGCTCAAGCATATAGAAGGTATTTGCATCTCTTCAAATTTGGGCACTACATGAAAACCATCCATCGAAAACCGGCGAAAAAGAACTTTCTATTTCTCTCTACCATATTAACTAGCTTGATCCCCCTCACTCTTGTTTCTGCAGATGATAGTATATCATTAACCTCAAGCGATCAAACTTCTGATTCTCAGTCTTGCTTTAAATTACCTTCGGTCCAATATCCTCCTCATACTTACCAAATACGCATGCGTCATTTGGAAGGGTCAGGAGTCGGATTTGATAAAGGCTATAGCTCTTTAGATACCTTTATTCCTTTTATCGGATATTCCGATAAGTTTTTAGCATTCGTAGATGCACGTGGACATGTATTTAACGACGGAAAATGGGCGGCCAATGCCGGAATGGGAGTTCGCTTTTTACCCTCTGAGAAAACCCATATTTTTGGGATCAATGCTTTTTATGATTATCGACAAACACACCATACAAATTTCCAACAGATAGGCGCTGGTCTTGAGCTGCTTGGCCCTATTATGGAATTCCGTTTGAATGGATACTTCCCTTTTGGAGACCGCAAACACCGTTATAAAGATAAATTTTCTCATTTTGAAAACCATTTTGCCTACTTTGTTCAGAAATACGACTTCCCATTTATTGGTGGAGACTTAGAATTCGGAAGTAAGATTTATCGCGGCAAATATTTTAGTCTTGATGGAACGCTCGGTGGCTATTATTTTTCAGGACAGTACGGAGAAACTGCTGGTGGTGGATTTGCAAACCTCAAAGCAAATATTACTCCCTATATCTCAATGTCTGGCAATGTTTCTTATGACAGCCTTTTCAAATGCCGTGGCAATGGAGAACTTAGCATCAATATCCCATTTGGCGGTCGCAAAAGGCTCAAACAGAATTATCTAAATGACAAACAAAAGCTATATCTTGCTGAGCGCTTTTTAGAACCTGTCGGACGTTTTGAAATTATGGTTACAGACAACCATAAGAAACAGGCGAGAGCAGTAGATTCTAATGGCGATCCTTTATTCTTTGTGTTCGTCGATAATCTCAGAGGTTCAAGTGACGGATCTATTGAAAACCCATTCCGTACATTAGCTCAAGCACAAGCCAATTCAAGTCCTGGTCAAGTCATTTATGTTTTTAGCGGCGATGGCACTACAACTGGAATGAATAGTGGGATCACGTTAAAAAACAATCAGTTCTTTATCGGCTCAGTAGCGAACTTTGATGTCCGGACAAAGTTTGGAGTAAGAACTATTCCTGCACAAACAAAGACATCTCCCCATATCGCTAATCCAGGAAGCACCGTTGTAACCTTAGCAAATAATAATACAATCAAAGGATTTCAATTTGACAGCGGAAACACAGGAATTTTGGGAAATACCATAAGCAATGCAACAATCACTCAAAATTTCCTATCACCCTTAATTTTAGGCATTGCTGTTGATATCAGCAATAGCTCTGGGTTATTTACATTCTCACAAAATAGCTTGCAAGCAATTGACGGAATAATCCTGACAACTAGCACTACCAACTATGATGTTATAATTAGAGAAAACACCTTCCAAGACATTAATCGAGATGTAACTATAAATTCGGGATCTGCAGTTGTAAATGCATTTGTTGAAAAGAATTCGTTTTCAAATTCTGATAGCGCTCTCAGCTTTTCTAGCACTGGGAGAATAAACGCCACAGCAAATCAAAACAGCTTTACGAATCACCAAACAGCAATTACTAATACTAACAATGTCGGTTTTGCAGATATAAAAATTACTAACAACCGAGTTAATACCACTTCTTCTGATGGCTTTTCGCTTCAAACACTTATCAATGGACAGGCTGTATATGACATCCAAGGAAATATTTTGCTAAATACAAATACTCTTGGAGGTGGAGCAGGGATTCTAATTCAGAACAATGGAGGTGACTCAACATCAACTTATGTCAAGATGATAGGCAACGCATCCTTCACCACCTCAACCCAAGGATATGTATTTCAAAACATCATAGGAACAGAGCACATTTACATAGCAGCAGACTTCCTGCAAGGACTCGCAAATACCAATACAGGTACCGTCATTGGCTCTGATTCCCCACCGATCAAAATTGGACCATTTACCGTCCCATCAACAAATGTAGTCTATTTTCCACCTTCATTGATCAATCCTTAAAAGGATAATCTGTCATACCGAGAGCAATAGGGTTTCAACTTTATAACAGAGCCCAAATTGCTCTCGGAGAATTTTCAGGTTCAGCAATTCAAATACATGTTGAACTATGCATGTTACATCCCCAATAAATCTCATCACTAAACTCATCAACTTAACAAATCATTTTTTGCATTAATTTTAACTTGCATTGTCATTAAAAATGCAGCATCATTAATTATTTTCATTAATTTTAACACAAATCAATTACTATAAAAATAACTTTTTTTTTAATATGTCCGCAATAATAAAAACACATTTTGACACCGTTCCACATGAAATTACCGTTGAAATTCTATCCTATCTTACTCCTACAGATCTTGAACGTGTTCGACGCGTTTGTAAAAACTGGAACAATATTATCCAGGAAGACTCAATTTGGACTTCTCACGCAAGATGCTTTGGGCTTAATCATATTCCGAAGGAAAATTATAGAAAATCCATACTAGCACAATTGAAATCCCAAAAAACTGTTAAATCAAAGCTTGAAATAAAAAAAACCGTTGATGTTTTTTTAAAAATAAATGAAACAAATAAAGTAATTGCCTTAAAGTACTCGTCTAAAAACAATTCGAACTCTTGTCTTTATTTTATTCGGTATATTTCAAGAGCTCCGAATAATAAAACAGAAAGCTTCACATGGGATCCAACTACGAATACTTTTCTCCACGGATCGGAATGGGACCCTCGCGCCCGATTAGATCACCATCAGAACTTCTCAGACAGAGAATTTGATAGGTCCCTTGCAATTTTTGAAAATATTTATAAAAATGCTGACATCAAAATATCAATGGAAGGGATTAATGAAGCCGATTATAGCTGTATATCTAAACCGTGTAGGTATTCATTAAAAATTATGCATTGCAATGGTATTATTGACAAAATTACAAAGAAAAAAACCATAGAGAAACAAATGATCCTATACAGCAACGTTGACAAAATTCTAGTAGATATTGCTGCACCGGACAAGAAAAAATATTTTTCAGTAACGGCATAAGAATCTATCCCAGTAAAATTTCTCGTCGATTTTCGTGATTATTTTAGCCGATTATTGAATCAAAATAGAGCTTAAGAACCTGAAATAGAAATAAACTTAATTGAGATGGTCTTTAAGATTGCACCTTTTTACCAATAGTAATATGGAAGTCATGTCCATTTAGATTTGGACTTAGCCCATATTTCGCTCGGAGACTTTCTAGTTCAGGAGCTTCAACTTGTAAAACAACATAAGTGGCGTCTCGAGTTGGTTGCACTAAAGTGATTTGCTTTAAGTTAAAATGAAAGATTTTTCCAATTTCACCAGGCACTACATTTTCATTTACGTTTATAACGCTAATGTGTGCTCCAGGCGCCTCTGGACGACGAAAATAAGGCGGTTCTTTAAAGCCATCTTTTTCGAGACCTAGCATCGGAAATAGTGTATGGATATATTCATCATCGACTTTAACATAAGTAAACCCATCTGATTTTGTGACTAATCGCCCTTCTAAAGGAAAGTGCTTTCGTGCATATTGGATGACTTTATCCCAAGATTGATCTTCCATCTTGGCGGGGTCAAGTCGTGTCATTCTTCCTGAGCAGGTGATGTGAGCGGGGCGTTGTACGCTCAGTTTTGGCGGATTGGCATTTGCAACTAAACGAGCCTTTAAGACATGGACTTGTGCTACCAGTTGCGATGTCCGAATCATTGACATCAGTAAATGCCCGATCCCCTCTAAAGTTTGTCCCTTTGCAAACTCATTACGTGAATGATTAAGCCCCAGAAGAATTTGTAATGCAAAAGAGGCAATTACAAGCTCAGGTCCGCCTGAAGTATAGAGAGCTAAATAGAGAACATTGTTGAGGATGCTTCCACAACATTCTAGAGCTTCCCTATGATTGCCATTTTGTAAATGCCTAGCGAGCTTTGCAAGATCGATAATTAGATCGTGACCAGTCGTTATGAGCATACCCACAGGGTGAGCAAATATCGAGCTAGCAAGAGCAATCACCTCAATGCTCGTCTGTATTAAGTGATAAGGGATTTCCTTGGTCTTGCCTTGCCTGATATCATCAAGTAACTGGGTAATGGAAGAGTAGGCTCTTATAGCCCCTGTAACAAGATATAGCGGACGCCCTAGCGGTTTATAAAGGCTGATAAAGGGAAGAGCTACAAAAGCAACGCGTTTAGATTCATCAAAAAGTTTTTTTGGCTTCTGTTCTCTTATAATATCATTTTTTTGTTCAATATGACAAGAAATGGGATTTTTAATTTTAAAAATATTAGAAATAGATGACATAACCCGCCTTCAATTCAAAAGCAGAATAATATGAAAGTAAATATACAACAAGAAAAATAGAGTAATTAATGTATATAGACGAATGTTTTATAAATATAATTAAAACATCAAAGCTCAAGTACAATGGAGTTATAGATTTGATAACCTGTCCGGTTCGCTCGCAAGCGAGCTTCACTTCGAGTCCATACGCAAACCATGCTATGGTTTGCTCAATTCTAAAATTTTTTGGAAAAATTTTGAGACTTGATAGCCCGTTCCGGTTCGCTCTCAAGCGAGCTTCACTTCGAGTCCATACGCAAACCATACTATGGTTCGCTCAATTCTAAAATTTTTTGGAAAAATTTTGAGACTTGATAGCCCGCCCGGTTCGCTCTCAAGCGAGCTTCACTTCGAGTCCATACGCAAACCATACTATGGTTCGCTCAATTCTAAAATTTTTTGGAAAAATTTTGAGACTTGATAGCCCGTCCGGTTCGCTCGCAAGCGAGCTTCACTTCGAGTCCATACGCAAACCATACTATGGTTCGCTCAATTCTAAAATTTTTTGGAAAAATTTTGAGACTTGATAGCCCGTCCGGAAAAGTGAGGTGCTCTACCGACTGAGCTAAAGTCTCAAATGTGACCCCAAGGGGATTCGAACCCCTGTTATCAGAATGAAAATCTGGTGTCCTAGGCCAGCCTAGACGATGGGGCCAGATAACTTTTGATGCCGTTAATTGTACAACGCGGCACCATTTTGTGCAACTTAAACTGTCATGATCTCTTTTTCTTTGGCCGCCAACATATCATCAATCATCTTGCAAAACTGGTCTGTCAACTCTTGGATAGTCTTTTCAAACTTTTTCATCAAATCTTCAGTGATGTCACCATCAGCCTTTTGCTTGCGTGCAGTATCGTTATACTTGCGACGGATCTCACGGACAACTATTTTGGCATCTTCTGCTTTTTTCTTGGCCTGTTTTGCAATCTCTTTACGCATCGCTTCGTCCATAGGAGGAATGTTGATGCGGATAACGGATCCTTCAACAATAGGCTGAAGATTTAAGTTTGCTTTTTCAATCCCCTTGCCAATTGCTGCTGAAGTTTTGGGGTCGAAAGGGCTAATCATAAGAAGTCTTGGCTCTGGCGTCGTGACATTGGCGAGTTCTTTGATGCGCATAGAGGAACCATATACTTCTACAACGACTCCATCAAGTATTCCAGGATTGGCGCGGTTGCTGCGCAAATTCTTAAGCTCTGTCTTGAAATGCTCAACAGTAGCTTGCATTTTTTGTTTTGTTTCATCAGGCAAACTCATGACAGGACTCCTCTATTCATTAATAATTCAATCTCCAGATACAAGCGACCCTACAGACTCTCCGCGCGCAGCGCGCAGCATAGAATCCTTCTCAAAGAGATTGAAGACGCAAATAGGTATATTGTTTTCTCTGCACAGAGCAATTGCAGTTGCATCCATGACGTCTAATTTTTTAGCAAGCACTTCAGAAAAAGTGAGGCGGTCTATCTTTTTAGCATGAGGATCTTTCATCGGATCACTTGTATAGATGCCATCCACTTTTGTCGCTTTAAAAAGGATCTCGCCATGTACTTCGCTAGCTCTTAACGCTGCAGCTGTGTCTGTAGTAAAGTATGGATTTCCAGTTCCGCCAACAAAAATTACAACTGTCCCTTTATCTAGTAAACGGGTTGCATTGTGCCAAGAATATCTTTCGACAATCGAATCTGTATTGATTGCGCTCATCACACGAGCTTCAACTCCAAGAGATGTGAGGCTTTGCTGAAGAACTAGTCCATTGATCGTGGTTGCGAGCATTCCGATTTGATCAGCTGGAGTGCGCTCAAAACCAAAGCTGGCAGCTTGTGTGCCGCGAAATATGTTGCCTCCACCGACGACAATGGCAACTTGTACGTTTAAATCGTGAACTGCTTTGACTGCTTGAGCAATCTGCTCACAAGCAGCATGCTCGATACCAAATGTCTGAGAGCCCATTAAAGCTTCGCCAGAGACTTTAAGCATCACACGCTTGTAAGCAGATCGTTTCGTCATTTATTGCCCAACTTTCCATCTTAAAAAACTATGCAGATGCAAGGGCTTGCCGAGGCGTTTACCTTCGCGATCTACGAGATCTTTAATTGTAATCGTATTGTCTTTGACAAATTTTTGACAAATTAAACAGACCTGATCATAGAAAGCTTTAATTTTTCCTTCGACGATCTTGTCAATCACCGCCGCCGGTTTCCCAACAACTTGACCACGTGCAACTTCTTCTTCACGCGCCTTAATTTCTGCTGGAACTTCTTGAGGGTTCAAGTAGTCAGGAGATTCTGCAGCAATGTGCATAGCGATGTCACGCGCTAGAGCTTCTTGTCCAGCCCCACCAGAGATTTCAGCAAGAGTGACAATTTTACCACCCATGTGTGAGTATACTCCGAAAGAAACGTCTTTGCCTTTTGGAATGACCTTAAGACGCTTGATTTGAATATTCTCACCCAAGCTTTGCACGATCAATGAACGTGCTTGATCGACAGTGGTCGATGGATCTGGTTTAAACGGTTGTGCAAGGAACACTTCGAGAGAAGCTGGTTTTGTCTCAGCTGCTTGTGCGCAAATGTCGTGTAGAAACTGTTTGAACCTGTCGTTTTGAGTCACGAAGTCAGTCTCAGCATTTACTTCGATAAGTGCAATTGCAGAAGAACTTTCTCCCGCTCCAATAAGACCTTCTTTAGTCTCACGGCCTTCTTTTTTTACAGCAGAAGCCATTCCCGATTTACGCAAAATGTCGATTGCGCGCTCCATGTCCCCACCAGCTTGATCAAGGGCTTCTTTGCACTTCGCCATACCAACACCTGTGCGCTCACGGAGCTCTTTTACCATTTCAGAGGTGATTTTTGCGCTCATGTATTATCCTCTTCGCTTTCCTCTTCCCCTTTCATCTTTGCATAATCCTCTTCGCCAGACTCTTCCCCTTTTGTCATCCCGAAGTTCATAGTGTTCTTCTGGTCGATGATCGCTTGGCTGATTGCTGATAAAATAAGCTTAATGCTCTTTAATGCATCATCATTACAAGCGATAACATAGTCAATCGGGTCTGGATTACAGTTCGTATCAACGAGTGACATAACAGGGATGCCAAGCTTATTGGCTTCTGCAACGGCGATATGTTCACGGCTAGGATCAACTACAATGACTAATCCTGGCGGTTTGCGCATTGCGCGAATACCAGAAAGGTTGCGGTCTAATTTAATTTGCTCTTTGCTTAATTGAGAGAGCTCTTTTTTTGTGAAACCTTCTCCGCCTGTAGCTATTCTTTTTTCGATGCGCTCAAGAGTTTTAACAGATTGACGGATCGTTGTCAGGTTGGTCAATGTTCCACCGAGCCAGCGCTCACTTACATAGAACTCGCCACATTGTTCTGCACACTCACGAACGACGATCTTGGCTTGTTTTTTTGTACCGACGAATAAGATAGACTTGCGTTTCGCAACAGTTTCTCTTGCAACTTGAACCCCTTTGCGGATTTGCTGCATCGTCTTTGCGAGGTCGATAATGTAGATACCATTGCGCTCCTCGAAGATATAGCGTTTCATCTTCGGGTTCCAACGGTGCTTTTGGTGACCAAAATGGGCACCGCTCTCTAATAATTCCTTAATAGTTACTGGAATTTCTTCTTGTGTAGTTGCCAAGCCTTGTCCCTTTATTTTGACGACGGCATCCCCCATACATTGGAGGATTTCGGTCTTGGTTTATAATGTTTATAAGTGAAGCGCCTGATCAGAATCGAACTGACACAAGTAGCTTGGAAGGCTACGGTTCTACCATTGAACTACAGGCGCTCAAGAATTTTCGCAAGTGCGATTTTTTCTAACCATATTGTTTTACAACATCTCTTCTTTTTTTCCAAAGAAAATGTCCCATTAACGCATTGAAGGGACAAGAAGAAAAAAGATTCTGAGGATTTGACTATGATATAATGGACAAGATTAAAAATTATTATTTAGAGATAAGGCCATAACCATTTCCACCAATTGCAAAGCCTCAATCAATACTTATTTTGAAATTTATAATTTCAACCCTTCCGCAATCGTTGAAGAAACTCTTGGAATTTATCTTCAAACCCTTCTTTTACCGCCCATTTCTTTACTTCTTTGATGTCGATATTGCACTCTAAACAGATGTCTATAGATTGATCTAATCCTTGCCTGTCATCCCAATAAAAATAGCTTGCCAATCGATCTTTAACGCTATCTTCAGCTCGAAGCATTTTCGAGACTGTCCACAAACCAATCTTCTGTCGATTTTCGGGTTCTTTTGAGCCGATTTTCATTTTAAATCGCAGGGGTAATATTAGCTGCGCATATGACCCCTGCGATTTAAAATGAAAATCGACCAAAATAATCCCGAAAATCGACAGAAGATTGGTTTGTGGACAGTCTCTTAAGTGCCTGTAGGAACTCTAATGTTTTGAAATTCTGAAACAATTTCTCTTCCGATTGCAACCGGAGATGAAACAAATTCTACAATCCACTTACAGCTATTGTGGTGGAAGTAACCATTTTTTTCATGGAAATCAAGTTCTTTAAGTGCTTGTTTAACTTTTTTTATATCCTCGTATGCGACAAAGTCAAGATCGTAAGATTGATAACGATTTTGTGAATAGATTGTAACACAAGCACCTCCAACAAGTATGATCTCAATCCCTCTTTTTTTCAGCTCTTCCGAAAGAAAACCTGCTAGATCTTCAAGAGATACTTTCCCCCAGTTTATCATAGCGGTTTTCCTGTCCTACGCGGTCTTTTCCGAACAGAAGATTCGTAAAGTTTTTTTCGCATGTCTTCAGGGATTGAATCGTAAGCTTTTTTTAAAAAAGCTTTCAACTCCTCAAGAAAGGGAAATCTTGGGTTAAATTGATATATTTGCGTTTTACCCTGAGCTTGCCTTGCAAGAATACCTCCGCGTTCCAGACGGGCCAATGCGATCTGGACACTATAAAGAGGAACTCCTAGAGCCTCTTTCATTTCTGTCGCGTACCCTTTTTGATTGGCCAACAAGTAAAATAAGATTTTTTCTATTACTACATTGCCAAATAGCTTCTCTAGCATATAACCAACCTTTTTAGTTATATTACCAAATTAATTGGTTTTGACATACAAAAACAATGCGCACTGCAAGTCATTAACGTTTAATTAATTAAAGAAAAGCGACTCTTTGAAAAAGAAGCATATACAGGATTGATCTCAATTTTTTTTTCAAGAACTAGCATAAACAAGTTAATTCAAAAAAAATGGCAATTTTTACCAATTCTGGAACTTCAGCTTCTGACATGCGAAGTTAGCAACATCCGAAGTAAATATTGCTAATTCTGACGTTCAAAATGATGAAGGCACTAAAGCAGGCAAAACGCCAAATTCTGAGTTTTTCTTGTGTATAAACAATTTGGCTCCTAGACATAATACAGATGAGAATACATCCAAAGACCTATGTCCTTTAGCGAAAGATCGATCTCCTTCAAAGTCAACAGAGTCCTAAATATTATTTTTTTAGGTCTCATTTTGATCTTTATCAGGGTCTGGTACTTAGCTGTGATCCAACACGATTTTCATCAAGCGCGTTCTTTAAAGCCTCAACGAAGGGTTGTCGTAGAGCGGGTCGAACGCTCCGGCATTTACGACCGTTTCGGCATGCCGCTGGCCATCAATAAAATCCAATACAATGCTGCCGTCTGTTATGCACAATTAAGAGAAATTCCTACTAACGAATGGGTTAAAGATGAGGCGGGGAAGAAAATACGCGTTCCTAAACGCTCTCAGTATATCAAATCGTTAGCTGAACTCTTGTCGCAAGAGTTGGATGTATCGGCCACTTATATTGAAGATTTAATTCACGCCAAGGCTTCGTTGTTCCCAAACACCCCTTTTGCAATCAAAGAAGATATTTCAGAAGAGCAATATTTTCGGTTGAGGATCTTGGAAAAAGATTGGCCAGGCATCGTCTCCCAACGCAGTTCGCGTCGTTTTTACCCTCAGGGAAAAACTGGCTGCGATGTCGTAGGATATCTCGGTGCTATCAGCTCACAAGAATACAACCGTGTAGCTGAGGAAATAAAAGTTTTACAAGAATATCTGGATGCACGCGAGCGAGGAGATATCGTAATTTTACCGAAAGGCTTTAGTTCTCCTATTGAGGTAAAAAACCGACTAAAAGGGCTAAAAGAAAAAGCGTATTCTATTAACGACTTAGTCGGAAAAGCTGGGGTTGAAGCGCAGTTTGATGGGCAATTACGCGGCGTATTTGGAAGGACTTTCTATGAAATCGACACAAAAGGGAATTTTTTACGACAACTTCCAGGATCATCATCTCCTATATCAGGGGAAAGGCTTCACCTAAGCCTATCCACTGAATTACAAGCTTATGCGGAAAAACTCCTCGCCTGGCAAGAACAGGACCGCGAAGGGGCGAAAACAGAAGATGCGCTCGCGCGCTTCCCATGGATTCGCGGAGGGGCGATTGTCGCTATTATCCCTAAGACTGGGGAAGTTGTCGCAATGGCGTCTTATCCTAGGTTCGACCCAGAAGATTTTTTGCAGACACGGGATCCTGCTCTTAAGCGTCATAGGCAGCGCCTTATTTCAAGATGGCTGGAAAATGAACAATATATTGGGATGATGTGGGATGGGATCATCCCTTTAGAAAGAGAACGCTTTTCTCGTGAATACGAAACCTATTTTGACGAACCGTTACCAATAAACTGGGAAACATATCTAAAAACTATCTTACCTCATGATAGTCCCGTTCTGTCTTCAATTGGGAAAATGGACAATGTGCTATCCGCAATTTCTTTCCAGAAGAATTGCGCTACCTTACTGGAAATTTCAGGGCAACAAGATTTAAGAGTAGCATTTGACGTTCTTTACCCTTCTGGTGACCACCAAAAATCCAGAGCGAACGCACCAAAAGCTGTCATGGACAGCTGCTTTGCAAGTTTACGCTCCCATATTGAGAAGGCAGCAAGTTTGAAAAAGGCCATTGCGCCTTATGTCGACTCTATCCAACACAATGATGATAAAGTGCTTTTGTATGACCTCTGCCACCTCTGTGCCCCTAAAGAGAAGTTCTCCGATGCTCTTTTAGAAAAGATGGGCCACATTTCTCTCTCACAATACCGAGAAGAGTGTCAGGCCGCTCGCCGCATTCTCTACGTTCTTTCTCCTGAGGTGCGCGAATTATTCCATACCAATCAATTCCAGAAATGGCGCGAAGAGAATTTTAAAACATATCTTGCTGAAAAAAGAAAAGACGAGAAAAAAAGAAAGAAAGCAGCAAAACCTTACACGGAATACTTAGACGAAGAAGAACGAAAGCAATTCGATGAGTATTGGACCCGCACGTGCCATCCTCTTTTACAAACTGTTCTCTCGTTGAATTCACAGAGTTTTTCTTCAAATTCTGACTTAGCGCCCCTGGAAAATTGCATCATTCAAAATCGTGCAGTTCTACCAGATTCAGATCCTGTTTTTAGGCATCTGAGCAAAAACATTGAAGGACTAACTATAGATTTGGGTCTAGAATATCTCCGCTCATTTTCTGGGTTTGATGAACTTAAACAACCTCTGGCAGGAAAGTACCCGCTCTTGCGCCATGAGAACAAAACGTATTTGGAAAAACACCTCGCCAGTGCTTTTTATCCGATTCATGGATTTGGTTATGGAAGGTCTCAAGCTTTTCGCCAAGCCTGCCCTCAAGGCTCTGTCTTTAAATTGATAGTGGCCTATGTGGTTTTGAAAGAACGGTTTGATAAAATTGCCCGGACCATCCGCCACCTCGAAGAGCTCAATCCTCTTACACTAATCGACGACTTGAAAGGGGATCCCAAATCTCAAAACTTGAAACAGATCTTGGGCTATACACTCGATGGCGAACCAATTATGCGTATATATAAGGGCGGTCTAATGCCCCGCAGTAGCCACTCGAATATCGGAAAGGTCGATATGATAGGCGCATTGGAGCAATCGAGCAATATCTACTTTTCGATTTTAGCTGCCGAGCATTTGCAAGATCCCCTTGCCTTGACATTAGCAGCACGTGAATTTGGAATTGGTTCTAAGGCTGGTGTTGACTTGCCAGGAGAATTTGGTGGGAAAACACCCGATGACATCCAACATAATAAGACAGCACTGTATTCTCTTGCCATCGGACAGCACTCCTTGATTACAACTCCCTTGCAAACGGCAGTCATGTTCTCAGTGTTTGTCAATGGTGGGCGCGTCTTAAAGCCGCAAATTCTCCATCAAAACACTTGCTTAGTAGAAAATCCTAAAGAAGATCTATTTTCCTTAAAAAGGAACTTCCCTTTTGAAGAAGCTTTAGGCCTTTGCGGAATCAGCTTTCCTCTTTTTACTGAAACTGTTGTAAACAAGCCGAACTTCAAAGTGAACACTCAAACAGTCCAAGTCCGCAATACTATTGACTTCCCTGCCCCGATACACGAGATGATTATGGAGGGGATGCGCAAAGTGATGATGGGCGATCGAGGTACTGCTAGACTGCAGGCAGTGCGTCCTACAATCCATAATCCTGAATGGGTCCATCATTATAATGAACTGAGAAGCCAGATGATCGGCAAAACAGGCACTGCTCAAATCCTATATAAGAAAACAGTGGACGCCGCATCAAAGGCACAGATGCACAACCACGTATGGTTTGCTGGGGCCTTGTTCGACAAAGAAGTGACTGCAGAAGATCCTGGAGAGCCAGAGCTTGCTGTCATCGTTTATTTACGCCATGCAGAAAAAGGAGGGCGAGAAGCCGCTCCTCTTGCCACCGAGATAATGAAAAAATGGCGCGAGATCAATGAGAAACATCAGTAAAAACTTGCTTGGTTTTTTTTCTCTCGATGGAAGGCATGTCCGTTAACCTGGCAGGGCGCCAGGCTGCCCTTAGAGAATTAAGAATTGCAAGCACATCGATTATTTCCTGAGTGATAGCACCTGCGACTGGAGGGAGATAACCCACGGCAGCAATTATCATCCCCAACAGCGAGAGCGATATCCCCCCAAGCGCACTTTGCAGTCCAATGGTACGCATCCGTTTACTGATGTGGAGAAATTCATCAACTTTTTCTAATGAGTTGCCCATAACAACGGCTCCTGCTGCTTCAGCAGTGATGTCGCTATTTTGACCAAAGGCAATTCCAACAGAAGCCACCATTAAAGCAGGGGCATCATTAATCCCATCCCCGAGATAAGCTGTTTTTGCTTTACGCGTCTCCTCTATGACAATGTCAACTTTTTCTTCAGGGCTTTTATTGGCAAATACTTCGGTGATCCCCATATAATCTGCCATGTATTTTACTTCTTCTTCCCGATCTCCTGAGACAATCATAATTTTTTCGATGCGATGCTTTGGGAATAAATGATGAACGAAGGTCCCACTATCTTTTCGAGGGGTATCATGAAAACGGTAATATGCTGCCAGTTGTCCATCGATCAGTATCACACATTCTAAGCCGGCTCCCTTTGGCAACAAATCTATTTTGTCTTTTAAGCCAAATTTTATAAGTTTTTTGCGACTGGTGAGAACAATCTCATGTTCGTCCACAATCCCTCGCAACCCTTCCCCTTTTGGTTCGCTGATCTGTTTAGCTTCACTTAAGTGAATTTTTTCTTCCTCAGCCTTTTCGAGAATCGCGCTTGCTAACGGATGCTTTGAATATCTTTCGATGCTTGCAGCTAACTTTAAAACCTCTTCAGCTCCTAAGGAAAGAAAGAGGACTTGTTCTGTTAAAATAGGCTTTCCATAGGTCAATGTCCCGGTCTTATCGAAGATCATTGTTTTGCATTTGTCTAATTGTTCCAACACAATGGGATTTTTAATCAGGATCCCACAGCGTGCACACAAAGAAATAGATCCAATAATTGCGACAGGGATGGCGATTAAAAGCGGACATGGGGTAGCGATTACAAGGACTGCTAAAAAACGAACCGCTTCGCCGCTTAAGAGCCATGCCATAGCAGCAATGAAAACTGAAATAGGGGTGTACCAAGCTCCAAGCTGATCAGCAAGTCGGCGCATCTTAGGACGCTTTTGCTCTGATTCGCGCATGACCTGCATGATCTTGGAATAACGTGAATCAACAGCTAATTTTGTTGCTTTGATCGCTATGGATTCATTTCCATTGATCGCTCCTGAGAGCACAGCTGAACCAGGCGCTTTGGACAGAAGGAAAGGCTCGCCAGTTAGGTAAGCTTCATCCATGACACCATTCCCTTCAACAACTTGACCATCAACAGGACAAATTTCATGGGGGAAAATCTGTAAAGTGTCTCCAATTTTAATTTGATCCACAGAGATATCATCAATAGATCCATTTTCTTTGCGATGAGCAATTGTCGGAGCGCGTTTAGCAAGTGCTTCAAGAACTTTGGAAGCACTTCTAATTGCGTAAGCTTCAAGCGCTTGTCCACCTGATAGCATCAGTACTACCAAAGAACCGGCCAAGTATTGCTCCAGAATGACGGAAGTGACAATAGAAATGCCTGCGATCAGGTCAGAACCAAATTCCAAATGGAACATGCGCCGCATCAGTTCTAAGACAAGCGGTCCCCCTCCGATCAGAAGGACAACATAGAGAGGGTAGTTACTGTAGCTTGGTAGAAAAAAATGAAGAATGAGAAAAGTGACAATCCCTGCGATGGCTAAGATAGCGATGCACCCATGCAAGCTAACATTTGAAAATTTTATAATTGTCTTTTTTATATTGTGATTCACTTATTTTCCGACTTTGCTAAAAGACTGTTGAAGAATTCAGGATTCTTTAACAGTCTTTTAATAAGCTCTACGATCGGATAAAAACGGGAATTTTCATTTAGATTATGCCTTTTTTTCCAAATCGTTCGCTATCAATAGGGAACACAACTTATTTTGAAAATACTCGATCGTCATTTTAAGCCCATCTTTTAATTCAACACAGGGCTCCCAATGTAATTGGGATTTGGCGAGAGCGATATCAGGCCGGCGGACTTTTGGATCGTCTTTGGGCAATTTACAAAAATCGATCTCTGACGATGAATCTGTGAGGCTCAGAACATGTTGAGCTAGTTCTAATACTGTAAACTCACCCGGATTGCCGAGGTTTACAGGACCTGTAAACTGTTCAGTTGAATTTAGACACCGAACGATCCCTTCAACCAGATCGTCAACATAGCAAAATGAACGCGTTTGCTTTCCATCGCCATAGACTGTCAGCGGCTTATTTTGTAGTGCTTGAACGATGAAGTTGGAAACGACTCGACCATCATCTGGCTGCATGCGAGGGCCGTAGGTATTAAAAATACGGATAAGCTTGATCTTTACACCATGCTGTCTATGAAAATCAAAACATAGTGATTCGGCGCATCGCTTACCTTCATCGTAGCAAGATCTAGGGCCGATAGGATTTACATTCCCCCAATAAGATTCTGGCTGGGGATGGACTAATGGATCACCATATACTTCACTTGTTGAAGCTTGGAGTATCGTCGCATTATATTTTTTGGCTAACTCTAAAGCATTCAGTGTACCTAAAACACTTGTCAAGGTCGTATGGATAGCATCAGCCTGATAATGTGGAGGAGAGGCTGGACAAGCTAAATTGCATATCGCATCAACTGGAACATCGAAGGGCTGGGTCACGTCCTGCTGCATCAACTCAAAATTCGGATGCTTAAGTAAGTGTTGGATATTGCTATGGCTGCCTGTAGAAAAGAGATCAAGGCATACTACAGCATTCCCGTCTTTAAGAAGGCGGTCGCATAAGTGGGACCCGAGAAACCCCGCTCCCCCAGTAACTAATATTTTTCGTTTCATGAGATGATATCGTATCCAATTTGTGTTTGCATTTCAACTTAAGTTGATCTTATGATTAGCGGCGAATAATTTTAATAAAAATATTTATGAAAAAAATCTTTGTCACTGGAGCTGCGGGTTTCATCGGTTCCCACTTAGCACTGCACCTAAAAAAACGGGGCGATTTTGTTATTGGTTGTGATAATTTTAGCAGTTACTACGATATTAGCTTAAAGCAACAGCGTTCAGCCATTCTCAAAGACAATGGCGTTGAAGTTCTAGCCTTCGATATCAGCGACATGGCTGCACTAGACAAAGTTATTCGAGATAATGGCATTACCCACATCGCACATCTGGCAGCTCAAGCCGGCGTCCGCTATTCTATCCAACATCCTCAAGTATATGTGCAAGCAAATGTCCATGGCTTTGTGCAACTTCTCGAAGTATGCAAACGCTACCCTCATATTAAGATCATTTACGCATCTTCATCGTCTGTCTATGGCAAAAATACCAAGATCCCTTTCTCAGAAACCGACATCACCGACTCTCCGATCAGCCTATATGCCGCGACAAAGAAAACAAATGAGCTAATCGCACATTCGTACCATAATATGTTTGGACTGTCTTTGACCGGTCTACGTTTTTTTACAGTTTATGGCCCATGGGGACGGCCTGATATGGCCTATTATTCGTTCACAGAAGCTGTGCTCAATGGAAAACCGATTAACGTCTTTAATAATGGGAAAATGAAACGTGATTTCACCTACATCGATGATATCATCGACGGGGTTGCAGCCTCCATTGATCTTGGTGCAGAATATGAGATTTTCAATTTGGGAAATAACCAACCAGAAGAACTCATGGACCTGATCACAATCATTGAAGAACTGACGGGGAAAACAGCGCAAAAACGATTTCTACCGATGCAGCTTGGGGATGTTCCTATTACCTATGCTGACATTACTAAAAGCAAAAAAATGCTTGGCTACACGCCAAAAACCTCACTCCGAGAAGGGATGAGACATTTCTACGATTGGTATAGTCAATGTTGCATTGTAAAATAAAAATTCCGTAACACAGAAAATTTTTACCACAAAGACAAAGAGAGCACAGAGAAAGATGATAAATTATTCTTCTCTCTGTGCTCTCTTTGTCTTTGTGGTAAAAATCTTCTGTTATCTTATGCTGATAAGATTATTTGTTCTGGATAGCGAAATGGAATGCATCAGACAGATGCGTGATCAGCTCTGATGCAACCACGCCATACGACGTGCGCACTTTAGCAGCGCGCTCGCCAGATATCCCATGTAAAAATACGCTAAGGACCGCTGCATCTAATGGCTGCATTTTCTGTGCAAGCATAGCTGCAATGATCCCTGTTAACACATCACCGCTGCCAGCAGTTGCCATACCCGGATTGCCGTGTATCATAACTAATGGCATCTGACCAGGATGGAAAATAAAAGTCGGCGCTCCTTTCAAGACCAAAGTGATGCTGTGGGTTTCAACGTATTCCTGACATTGCATTATCATTTCCTCATCAGGTAATGCACTTTTTGCATGACCAAGCAAACGACGCATTTCTGCATGGTGAGGTGTAAGAACGCTGCGTACAGGAATTATCCAATCTGGGTTGCCGGCAAGAAAATAAAGAGCATCAGCATCAATTACAAAAGGCAAATGAAACTCTTTAAATAAAGTTTTCAACATGGAGCGGATCCTCTTCTCTCGCCCAAGACCTGGCCCCACTAGAATGCTTCCAGCGCGATGAGATTCTTCGTGGAGACGATGAAAGTTTTTGAGATCCCAGCTTTCGCGCACAAGTTCTAATGGCGCTCCACTCATTTCTCCGTACATTTCATAGCAGTGGAACAATCTGACAATACCTGCTCCTGAGCGTAAAGCTGCAGAAGTTGCCAAAAATGCGGCACCTGGCATATCGCGCGATCCAGCAACTGCAAGAACGTAGCCCGCTTGATATTTATGTCGGTTGCGCTTAATAGCAGGAAGAAGCTTAGAACATGCAAAGTCTGAGGGGAGAAAAGCCCTCGCTTGTGCTTGATCGATATAATGAGATGCCAGGCCAACGGATTCTATAAATAGCTCCCCCGTATGGTTCCATCCCTCTCTCAAAAAAAATCCCATCTTGGGAAGTTCCAAGGCCACAGTCCTGTCAGCTGAAATTGCAACCGTTTCCACATTTCCATCCGCACCATTTAATCCCGAAGGGATGTCGATCGCTAAAATAGGGAGCGAGGACTGGTTTGCTTTAGTGATAGCATGGGCCAGATTATCTTCTGCTCTCCCTCGGAAACCGCTTCCCACAAGACCATCTAGAACAATCCCGTGTGAGGGAAGCATCCATTCTGATTCTTTTTTTGCAAATACTAAGGTGCCACCCGCTTTCACAAAACGCTCTTGCTGAAGACGATTTAATGGTGAGCACTCTCCATTGGGATAAATTGCAACCCCTTGGACCCGCAGGCCTTTGGCAAGAAGCTCTGATCCAGCTGCGTATGCATCGCCACCATTGTTTCCTTTTCCAATCATTAAGAAAACCTGTGGAACGGCCTGGTGTTGTTCAATCATCTTCAGAGCATGCCTAGCAACACAACGGCCAGCTTGAATCATTGCTTCTTCAGCAGACTCACCTTGGGCATACGCCATTTTCTCAATCCGTGCCATTTCTAAAGGATCGACAACTTTCCAGCCTTTCACTTTACAAATGCTCCTCTTTAATTGCCCGCTGCAGGAGGACTTTGACAGCATCCTTTGGATTGAGTCCCTCGTAAACAATTGAACAAATCGCTTCTGTAATGGGGACGGGAATATTTGCCTTCTGGCCAAGTTGTAATGCAGACACACATGTATATATCCCTTCGACTACCATACCGATCTTTTCTTTGGCAGCTTGAGGATCATATCCTTCAGCAATTAGCCTTCCGTAAGCGTAATTACGGCTATGGCGAGACAGACAGGTGACGCAAAGATCTCCAAGGCCTGCAAGACCGTTCAAAGTTTCCGCTTTACAATTTTTTGTGACTGACAGCTTTCGAATCTCATGTAAACCACGTGTCATCAGCGCAGCTTTTGTATTGTCGCCGAATCCTAGCCCATCAGAGATTCCACATGCGATCGCAATGATATTTTTCATCGCCCCACCGAAGGTCACACCGTTAATGTCAGCATTTGGATATATTCTTAAAAGAGGTGTAGTGAAAAGTTCACAAATGTCAAGCATCAACGCTTGGTCATAGGCCGATCCAACAATGGCTGTTGGCAACTTATTAGTAACTTCTTCTGCATGGCTTGGACCACTGATACACCCGACTTTGTTGCGCATTTTCTCCCCGAGGACCTGAACTACGACCTCTGGTAAGAGTAACCCGCTATTCTGTTCAATTCCTTTAGATGTGACGATAACAGGACATGCGACTCCTCCCAAAGCGAGCACTTGTTCAAAAACAGGTCGAATACCTTTAGAAGTGACTGATTCAACAAGGACTTCTGCGCCTTCTAATGTAGCTCGTAAATCACTTGTAAACTCTAATCCTTCAGCAGCATGAGAATTTTGCAACTTCGGATGCGCCCTTTTTTTACAAAGAGTCTTGGCAAATTCTGGATTGGCGGTCCACAGAACGACTTGGTGGCCTTTCGAAGCGAGCAACGATGCGAGGCAAAAGCCCCATGTTCCTGCTCCCAAATATGCAATTTTCATGTAAAATAGTTTCTCGATATATTTGTTCTACACTCCAAAAATTATCACTTTTCCCCTATGGGTGCAATAGACATCTTGCGTTATTAAGGTTCTGGCGATTTTCGAGATTATTTTGGCCGCTTTTCGATGCAAATTGCAGGGATAATATCAACTTGCGTATATTGCCCCTGCAATTTGCATCGAAAAGCGGCCAAAATAATCTCGAAAATCGACGAAGCCTTAATTCAGAGATGGCCTCTAAGGCAAGATATAAGTGCCAGTTGGCGGAATGGGATGATCATGCCATTTTTGACGAACATCTTTAGTTAGATAATAAAATGCTGGATCAAGCTCGATCTTTAATTCATCATGAATCTTTGAGCCAATCAGTTGAGAGAGGATCTGTCTGTCTCTATTCACTAATGCTTCTTGCACAGTTTGAAATGAATCTTGTCCAACCGCATTTTTGAGTGGAGCAAAACAATCTTCTCTTGCTGTTGCAAGAACTTCGACATGCGAAGCGAGCGGAAAAACATCGAATAAAAACTTCTCTGATTTCCACATCATTTTTTCTGCATTTAACGTATCGGCTTTTTTTAAAGAGAGATGCCAGGGGAGAAATGTATTTGAGATCTTTTTAATAAAATCCATTGAAAAAATGAAAATTCCAGTATTCGCATACGGGTAATTCACTAAAGGAAGTGACGCTTCGGTATATTCGATCACAGTAACTTTTCCGTCATTTTTAGCTAACACACCTACATTTTCATGTTGGTCTCTTCGAGGCGTCGCCAATACGGTGACCTCTGCTTTGCTATGAGCATGCAAGCCTACTAAAGGGGAATGAAAAGGATCTGCCAAAGGATTGTCGATCAAGATCACATGAACTGCCTCTATCCCTTTTGAGCGCCATTTTTCCCAAGTTCCACTTTGATAAAACAACTGCAATGCTTCTCCATTCCCGTTGGGGCCGGTGGCAAGCCTGCCAGGAGATTGTAGAGACCAATTTCCTGCATGATCAATAAAAGGAACCATCTGTTGCTCAAGTATATCGACATCTTCCTTGGGAATCCCAAAAAGTCCATTCTGTTGCAAATAATTCTCTATGGGAACTCGATTGATAGGTGATGACATTACAGCAACAGAAAGAGAGCAACCATTTGCTTGGGAAGCACGTTGTACCTTTTCAAAAGCAAATTGGAAAAGCGTTTTGTGCTTGATCGGAGTTATTGGAGCAAATCCTTTTCCACTTGGAATCCCAAGACGGGTTCCTTGCCCTCCAGCGAGGATAAGGCATCCAACTGTTCCTTGTCGTATTTTTTTTTCGCCTTCAAGAACACAAGCTTTAGTCAGATTATCTCGGACATGTTCTAGGGGGGAAACTTTCTCAAAAGAGAATTTGTGCTCTGTCATTTGGCGCAAAGTTTCCCTTTGCTCAAGCAGAAGAGTATGTCCAAATCTCATAAGTTGATGGTAAAACTGCTCTTGTTGTGTGTTAGGTAAAGCGTCGAGTCCATATATTAAATGGTCCTGATCAAGCTCGGATAGCAGTCGGATAATTAAATCTCTTGTCATCTCGCACCTATGGCTTTGTATACAGTCTCAACAGACAGTTGACGCAAGTCTTCATTTGGTGCAATGAGGGGAATATGCAATAAAGATGGATTGGGAGATGGAACGGCTTGCTTCATTATCCCCTGTCTTGGATCTGCCCAAAGAGAAACAACGCGCACAGAAAAAGTGACATCAAGATAGTAAAGCAAAGAGAGGATCCCGCTATCTGGGCCCAATACACATCTACAAGAATTTTTGATGAATGCAAGTAATTGTAATAGCGAAAGCCTACCGCGAAGATCGAGAATGTTAGAAAATGGGAAAGACGTCTGTGCGTTTATGCCTAACAAAGCAACGGGAACTTTGTCCTTTTCCAATTGCTGAAAAAGTTCGTAAAAAAAAGTCAGAGGCCAATTTTTCTCGTAACCATATTGTGTTTCAGAATTCACATGTACTGCAACATAGTCTTTTCTTTCGGATGGAACATCCCAATCTTGGCTCCAAGACAAGCGAGGTATCAACGATCCTAACTGCCATCGGCACCACTTTGTCGGATCGGGCCATTTCAATATAAAATCAAAACGTCCAAGCGCTCCAAGTTCACTTAAAGTCTTCTCGACATCATAAGGCTTACCTCGTTTCCAATCCGAAGCAATGAGGGTATCCACATTGTTCAACAATTGAAACCCTTCTTTAAGATCTGCTCTAGTTAAAAATGTCACTTGGGCGTCAGGAATATCTCTACGAATTTGATGGACAAGAGCGAAAAGACCTAAAGCAATATCTCCTAGGCCTCGATTCCAAGCGATCAAAAAGCGCTTTTTCTGTTCTTTTCGTGCTTGGTTAATGCTTCTTTCTAAGGGATTTTGCAACCAATGATTCCACACCATTTAAGCGCTCTGATTAATTTTGGACCGCTTATCCTTTAAGACATGCATGATCTCACTAAACACTTCATCAGCTTCAATCCGCTTCATGCAGCGAAAATCAATCGGACAGGTACGATTATAGCACGGCGAGCATTCCACATGCTTGTGGATTACTTTGCCTGTGCTGCGATAGGGGCCTGTGATCACTTCACTTGTAGAGCCAAATAGAGCAACAATCGGCGTGCCAAGTGCATCAGCAATATGCATGGGACCACTATCATTTGTGAGAAGCACATCGCAAAGACTGATTATGGAAGCAAGCTCACGCAGAGACGTCATGCCTGCAAGATTGATGACCCTCGAAGAAAATCCTTGTGAAATCTCTTTAACAATTGGAGCTGTAGCCTGATCGCCAAAAAAAACAACAACGACATCTTTATCTTGCAGGAGTCGTTGCGTAACGCCGCGAAATCTCTCAGGCAACCAACATTTCGCAGAGCCATATGTTGCTCCAGGATTAATCCCAACTACAAGCTGCCCTGGGAGCACTCCATGCTGTCTAAGCAAAGCTCTAGCTTGCTCCACTTCTTTCTCTGCAAGGAACAAGCGAGGAGGTGTATTAGATACGGAAATCCCAAGAGGCGCTAATAAGTTTTTGTAAGTGACAACAAGGTGCTGTTTTTGGATGCTCTCAGGCAGTGGAATGCATTGTGTCAAAAGGAGACGACGCCCATTGCATTCATAACCAAGGCGATTCTCTACTTTACCTTGCCAAAACCACCAAGCAGAAGAAAAAGAATGTGTTAACAGAATGCCGAGATCGTATTTTCCTTTGCGCAATTTCTCTATGATGTTGCGCTTTTCATTACGACGAGAGAATCCGCTTGCTTTACTAAAACAAAATAATTCGTCAATTTCAGGGTCATCTTGCAATAAGTCGCATAATGGGGAGCGAGCCATGGCGGTGATCCGAGCGTCAGGGTATGCTCGCCGTAAATCTGTCAAGACAGGCGTTGCCATCACCAGATCGCCGATCCAATTCGGCATTCTGACAATGATATTTTTTGGTTTATAATCCTGGAGCGATTGCATTCCCTATCTTCTCTCAATCATAAGCAGATAAAATATCAAGGCGCCTGGATTTTGTACACCAGACTTCTTCCTAACGCACTCCTTCTCATATTTAAGATTCTATACTTAGCGTACTTAAATTTTGGGAATTTCTTTTTAAAAATCTAATAAAACTATCTCACTAAAATTTTCATAGCGAAATTTATATGGAACACATACGATTTAATTAAATATGAAAGACGCTAAACAAGAAATTATTTTAGGCATCGACCCCGGAACTCGCGTCACAGGGTATGGCATTATCCGAGTTCTTTCTCATGGCTATGAAGTGATTGACTTCGGGTGCATACGCCCCCCAGTTGATGGGCGAGATTCTGAGAGATATTTATATATCTTTAATGGGATCGAAAGTCTTATTAATAAACATTCTCCAACTGCTATAGCAGTTGAATCCCAGTTTTTTTTAAAAAACTTCCGCAGTGCAATGAAGTTAGGTATCGCACGTGGAGTTGCGATGCTTGCAGCCGAACGTCAACGTATTCCCATCTTTGAATACGCCCCTAAACAAGCAAAACTCTCCGTCTGCCATGGCAATGCTAGTAAAGAGCAAGTGCAAAAAATGATTCAGCTCTTACTAAAACTACCTATTTTACCAACTCCTCAAGATGCTGCTGACGCTCTATCTTTAGCATTATGTCACGCTCATCAAAAATTAAAAATACAACTTAAACAAACTTATGCTCGATTATCTTAAAGGAATTCTCACCTTTTCCTCCCCTAACAAGATCACCGTTGAAACTCAAGGCGTAGGATATGCCATCCTCATCCCGTTGAGCACATTTGCAAAATTGCCGGCCGTTGGGCAGAGTGTGCAGATCTTCCTTTCTTTTGTTGTTCGAGAAGATTCCCAGCGATATTTTGGATTTTTTGACCGAGCTGAAAGGGAACTTTTTGAAAAATTTAATGAAGTATCAGGCATCGGCCCTAAAACATCTCTTGCTTTAATTGGGCATCTTCCTTTTTCAGAACTTTGTTTTGCCATTCAACATGGTGATGTAAAATCCTTGCATAATGTTCCAGGAATTGGAAAAAAAACCGCAGAACGTCTGATCGTTGAGCTCAAAGACAAGCTCTCAAATTGGGGGATCTCTCCTTCTACTGAAGCCTCTTCTCCAGAAACTCCAAAGTCTCAGTTGGCATCAGACGCCGTCAGCGCCTTGGTCAACCTTGGGTACGCCCCTGCGCATGCACACAAAGCAATCAGCGGGATCTTAAAAAGCTCAAGCTCAGAGCCTTCATTAGCCCAGTTAATTACTGCAGCACTTCGCAATTTATAAGTGATTGATTTATTAGCTTTTTTATTTTAAAATCATCATTATTTTTAATCATTAATTAAAATGCACTTTATTCATCGACCCTATCAACCTAATGATACGATTGCAGCTGTTGCCACTCCACCTGGTGAAGGGGGAATCGCGGTCATTCGTATCTCGGGCGCCGACGCTCTCGATGTTGCTGATAAAGTTTTTTCTAGAAAAGTCCATCCTCTAAAATCACAAACAGCTTATTTTGGGAAAATTGTTGACAAACAGGGTCATCCAATAGATGAAGTCTTGCTCCTTGTTATGCGGGCCCCTAGATCTTATACCGGAGAAGATACTGTCGAAATCCAATGCCATGGCGGCGCCCTAATAACCCGCAATGTCTTAGAAACCGTGTTAAGTGCTGGCGCTCGCCCTGCCCTACCTGGAGAGTTTACATTTAAAGCTTTTATCAGTGGAAAGATCGACCTTGCGCAAGCAGAAGCTGTTCAAGAGTTGATCTCGGCCCGTAACCAACTAGCTCTTGATGCTGCTGAACAACAACTCCGTGGCGCCCTTTCACGCCATATCCAACAATTCCAATCACAGCTTTCAGATATTGCGGCAATTCTCGAAGCCTGGGTAGATTTTCCGGAAGAAGGATTAGAATTTGCTAGTTTTGAAGAAATTATTGATCGCCTTGAAGAAGCATATCAACGTATTGACAATTTGCTGATGTCTTTTCATGACGGCCACCGGATCAAAGAAGGCTTTACACTGTGTTTAGCGGGAGCACCTAATGTTGGAAAATCTTCTTTAATGAATGCACTTCTTGGAAAAGAACGCGCTATCGTGACTGATATTCCTGGGACAACTCGCGATGTTTTAGAAGAAGACCTGCATTTCTCAGGACTTCATTTTCATTTAATTGATACAGCCGGAGTCCGTGAAACAGAAGAGATCGTCGAGAAAGAAGGAATCAAGCGAACTAAAGATGCTATGCAGCGTTCCGACTTGCTATTACTGGTGTTAGACTCAAGCCGGCCTATCACAGACGACGAGAGCGCCCTAATCGAAAGCGCAGAGCCACAAAAGACTATTTTGGTCTGGAACAAAACAGACCTCTCTGACACCTCACCCCTACTGGAACAATTTCCACATAGCGTGAAAGTTTCAGCAAAGATGGGGACAGGACTGAAGGAATTACGTCACTCAATCGAAGAGGTCCTCTGGAAGTCTAAGCCCAAAACGAAAGAAGAGATCATCATTACTAGTCTTCGACATAAACAAGCGTTAGAAGCAGCCCTTGCCAATTTGAAAAAGACAATTGATGGACTTAAGAACAATGTCTCTGCGGAATTTATCGCCTTTGACATGCGGCAAGCACTGCGTTCATTAGGACTGATCATTGGAACCGACATCACCGAAGACATCCTTAATGCGATCTTCTCCAAATTTTGTATTGGGAAATAATTTTTTAGAATCGACGACCCCAGATTGATGAGATCTAATGGATACAAAAAAAGAAAAAGCCGCATTGATCGGTTCTATTCTCGACCACTATTTTCCTAACCCCGAAGTCCCACTCAAGCATCGCGATCCATTTACATTGCTTGTCGCGGTGCTTCTCTCAGCTCAATGCACTGATCTTAGGGTCAACCAAATCTCCCCCCATCTTTTTGCATTAGCCGATACTCCAGAAAAAATGGCAGCGCTTGATCCTAAAGAAATTGAAGAGATCATTCGCCCTTGCGGGCTTGCAAAAACTAAATCCCGTGCCCTTCAGAATTTGTCGGTAATCCTAGTTGCAAAATGGAAAAGCCAAGTCCCAAAGAGTTTCAAAGATTTAGAAGATCTTCCTGGAGTAGGTCATAAGACAGCTTCCGTTGTAATGGCTCAAGCATTTCATATTCCCGCATTTCCAGTAGATACACATATCCATCGCTGCGCGAAGCGGTGGGGTCTATCCCATGGCAAAACCGTTGCGCAAACAGAACAGGATTTAAAAAAGCTTTTCCCCAAAAACACTTGGATAAGGCGTCATTTGCAAATAATTTTCTTCGCCAGAATGTTTTGCCCCGCTCGAAGACACGATGCCCAGAAATGTCCAATTTGCAACAAATTAAATGCTATCAAATAGAAATAAAAGCACGAGTAGATCCTGTTAAACCCCAATTCAACAACAAAAATTGCAAAATGCGCAAGACCTCTTCGGGTCAAAAGAGTCAGGATATCTACATTTTGAATGAAGCCATACAACTATCATGTCTAGCCTGCATTTCCTGTCAAAATAAGGAGCAAACTCGTATACACAACAGCTTCTTAATTTTTTAGAGCTTTTCCAAGAGATTGTCCAAGCTGGCCTCGTATTTCGATGTGGCGTGCAGAGGCATCTAATAAATCTCGGTCAAACTCGATCCTAAATGGCTCAAACAATATGATCACGCAGGAACCACCGAAAGCAAAGTATCCTTTTTCATCCCCTTTTAAATAAGGCTGATTAGGTATAAATGTTTGGTGAATACTCCCTACGTATGTTGCTCCAATTTCTATATACAGAATCGTCCCAAAATTTTTTGTGTGAAATTGCGTAAGTATCCGTTTATTTTCTGTAAGAATATCGATGTTTCGTTTCAGAGCTATTGGATTCACAGAATAAAGATACCCATTGATCAATTTGGGATGGTCAGGGACGCCATCGCATGGAAAATGAAAACGGTGATAATCCACAGGACAAAGACGAGCAATCACCATGGATCCCCGATGATATTTATGTGCAAGGGTGTCATTGCCGATCAACGAATCCAAATTGAACTTCTGACCTTTTATAAAAAAACCATCAGCCTTAAGCACATCAGGAAAAACAAGATATCTGCCATCAGCAGGGAGCACAGCAGTATCATTACCAAGAGCCATTGGTCTAGATTCAGGCTTCAGTTTGCGTATAAAAAAATCATTGAACGAATCAAAAGAACTTACCGGCTCGAGGAATTCTTGCGTATCAACATGAAAGCAATGGATGAAAGGTTTAATTTTTCGTCTACTAAATCGACTTGCCTGATACCAACCATTTAATTTTGAAAGAAATGGGACTCTAGCAAATAGGGGAAGAATGGTAATATAGAGAAATCGAGAAAAAAAGTTATTTCCGTAAAGGAGTTCAATGAATATGTGGCCGTATATCTTCTCAATCTCTTCGGTTTTTTTTATCCTGTCAATGTAGCTAACTTGGTTCACTTGAGCTCTGCCTCATAACGGGTGATGGATTTTTTGCCTGCAATCGAGGAAAAAAAGGTAATCTCATCCACAAATGACGGCGTACAGAGATGTTGCAAGTGTTCCGATTGTAAAATTTTTAGAATGTCACTTGCTATGGAAACTAAAGCTGCAGCTTGATGCTTAGTTTGCAACCCTTGGGTAAATTCTTCCCGATAACGATAATAGTCTTTCAGCAATTCTTTTAATTTCATTTGTTCGTAAAGATTTTTTTGAGTCTGTGCAATCAAAGCATCGATCGATTGCATTTCACGTCCAATATCTTGTAATACTGCTGGGTGGGATATCCCCTCAGCTGCACCGCCAATGCTCATCAAAACCAAAAATACGCTCAAAATAAACTTCACAGCTCTTTCCACTACTTCTTAATGCTTACATAGGAAGATAGAAGAGAGAGTAATAGATGTCAAAAATACTATGAACCTATATCGACAATATTTTTCGTCGATTTATAGGATTATTTTAGCCGATTCTCGACTCATTGTTTATCGGAGTAGGTGTATAGGCTGACAAGCTTAAAGTCTCTCGATGAGCTTTTAGAACAGATTCTCAGGCAATTTTTCCCCAAACTGACACCATTCAAAATAAAATTATAAAGTAATTATTTTAAAGAGTAAACTTGACCATGTCCCTTCCTGCATTCCTTACCATAAGGAGGAATCTATGGCTCAGACTTCCACTCCAAATTCGATCAGTTTAGAAAAAGTTGTTGTTGATCATATAATGCAAGACACCCTTCCTGAAAAAAAATGTTGTTACTGGACAGTATGCGGCCGTGCCGTCAGCTGGAAAGATGGCACACTATTAGCAAGCTCTGGCATTTCATTAACCGCGCTTTTTGCCTCTTATTTCTTCCAAAACTATTATGCACTGGGTGTCAGTACATTGAGCCTGGCAACTACGACTGGATTTGGCTACTGGCAATTAAGAAAGGCTGAAACGCTTGGCAATTTCCACGACCAGAACGTAAAACTTGATAAAACAGAAGATGATCTACATTTAGCTTCGCTTTCCGTTCAGAAAAGCGTGGAAGAGCTTCAAAAAGCATTACTAGAACAAAAACTTATCGTAGCGGAACTCACCGAAGAAAAAGGGGCTTTGGAATTTAGTGTAAAAAAGGCCCAGGATGACTTCAAAAAACTCCAAGATCTCCATATAGAATTGCAATCGACTAACTTGACTCTTGCAAAGACAAACATGGCTCTAAAGGGACAAATTGACCATTTGCAGCAAGTCCTATATGGACTTAAAGAAAGTCTAGATATGTTCGGTAAAAATAACAGCAATTTTAAAACCGACCTGATTATTGGAGAAAAAGAAAACACTAAATTAGCAATTGGCACAGATCGTCTAGACAAAAAAATTCAACACTTTGATGAGCTTTTTGATCAAGACATTGAAAATCTAAGTCAAGAAATTCAGAAATCTGCAGAACTATGCAAAACGCTAATTTTGAAACTACAAGAACAATATGAGGTTAGAAGAAAACAACTCGAAGAATTTTCAGGTAAACACCTTGAACTTCAAGAAGTAGAAAAAAAAATATCAGCAGAAAATGAAGAACTAAAAAAATTAGTCGAAAACGTGCAAAACCAAAAAAATGAGCTTGAGAAGCTTAAGAATGAATTTTCTTCGTTAAATCAAAAAATCACACAAGAAAGAGAACTTTTTAATAAAGACTTTAAAGAATGGAATGAGCTCCAGAAAAACCTTCTTCAAGACAACAAGGACTTATCCCAAACAAACAATCAAATAGCAATGAATGCTAATACAATGGAGCAAATAGCACAGCGAATAGAAAAAGCTTTAAAAGACAGTTAATTGAAAAGGCTATTTTATGAAAACACATCCAACTTCATCCGTCTTATTTACGCAATCGAACGCTTCATCCAGGTCTATGCACCAATTGTCCTTATCAGATCAAAAACCTATAGCTATCCATTCACGACATATTTTACATGTGGCAAGCAATCAATCTCCTCGTAATCTCTTGATGTGGAAATGGCAAACCGGAATTCATATTACTGTGACTATCATCTCAGTCATTGGGGTTGTCGCAGCATTTTTTTCAAGTAACGGAATTATAGGCATAACTTTAGCAACTTTGACAATTAGTGAATTAAATTCGTTATATCAACTTTATAAAAATAAAGATGCCGCTGACTTAGAGGCAAATCTGAGAGACTTACGCAAAACCAATGAACAGACACAAATACAATTGAATGCTCTGCAAGGGCAGAATGCACAACTAAAATCACAAACAGCAGACCAAGTAAATCAAGTTTCTGCTTTGAGAAGAACCGTTGGAGAATTATCACAAACTCGAGATGGACTAAACAGGACCAACCAAGACCTAGTGCGTGATATCTCAATCTTGAGGAATGAAAAAGAAGCAATTGAAAAGAACAATATCGAGCTGAATAAAAAAATCGAGACGTTTAAAAAAGATACTGAAACGCTTCACACACAAGTCCAAGAGTTATTTAAGTTTAATGAAAATGCCGCCACTCAATTAAATGTTTTCCATAACGGGATCCAAAACTTCATTACGAACAACTCTACTCTGCAACAACAACTTGCTTCTATCGACGCCACTTTTGACGAAGATCACAAACAATTTGCCTCCGATATTTTAAAAATACAATCCACTTCCGATGAAATTGTTAAATTTGTGAACAAACAGTCTGATTTATTAAAACACGAAGCGGAACATTGGCAACTTCATTCACAAAAGCTTCAAAGTCAAATTACAGAAATGGAAAACAAAATTCAGGATTTAAATGCAATTGATAAAAATTTAGAATTGAAAAGAAAAGAATATTTAACTCTTGAAAATGACATCAAAAAAAATGCTGAAATGTTTCAAAAGGAAATAATCGCCCTTTCCGAAGAAAGAAAAAAACTTGCAGAGATTAAAAGTCAATTCATTCTAGAAGAGAGCAAGCTCGAGAAAGTAAAAGTGGAAATTAATACTATAAATGATAAATTCTTAAGCATTGAAAAACAAATTGCTGAAAAAATAACAAAACTAGAAGAACTAAAAAAAGAAATTAAAAACGCAAAATTGGAGAAGAAGAATTGAACCTATTCCGATAGAAATATTTAAAACAATGCCATATCTGAGGCATACTCTATTCCCATGATAAAAGGTGTGGTTTTTGCATTGGGAGCATGTTGCATTTGGGGCTTGATCTTTGTCGTGCCCGGATACATGCAGGGGTTCAGCTCCGTTGAAGTTGCTATGGGACGATATATATTCTATGGAGCAATTTCCTCCCTAATTCTCATCAATGCAAAAATTCAGGGAAAATGCCGATATCCATTAAGCATTTGGATGAGGGCGCTTTTTTTTTCATTAGCTGCCACTTTTGGTTATTACATTTTTGTTATCTATGCACTCCGGTATGCTTCACCAGCTATATGCACATTGATTTTAGGAATTAGCCCGATCAGTATTGCATTTTATGGAAACTGGAAAGAAAAAGAATGCAGCTATAAAAAACTTGTTATTCCTGCCACCCTTATTTTTATAGGCCTCATCATCATTAACGCCCCTCATTTTTTCGACGATGCCACCCCTTCGCGTTTTGCCATCGGCCTCGTTTGCAGCTTTGCAGCCCTTATTAATTGGACTTGGTACGTTGTAGCCAATTCTCGCTTTTTAAAGCACAATCCTACAGTCGCATTCAGCGACTGGGCAACCTTGATAGGCTTCACTTCTCTTTTTTGGGTTTTAGTCTTCGGAATTGTCTTCACAGCCCGTTTTGATCTTGCCAAATACTCATTCTCAAATCCTGACTTTGCGCAATTTTTAATAGGATCTGCAATTCTGGGCCTCATTTGCTCATGGGTTGGAGCTTTTTTATGGAACAAGGCCAGTTTCAATTTGCCAGTTTCTTTGGCAGGTCAGCTCACCATTTTTGAAACAATTTTTGGTCTTTTTTTTGTATATCTCGTGGAACAAAGAATCCCGCCTTTATGGGAAGGGATTGGGATTGCAGTTCTTTTAGGGGCTATCATCTATGGCCTCAAAGCAACTTCACCACCTAGTAAAAGTTTGATTTGATGCATTTTCAAAGATTTTTACTTATAATTACGCAACTTTGTTGGCGAGGATCTGGAATTCTGATACAATCTCTAATTCAGATGTTGTGTCAAAGCTCAAAGGTTCATCATGTTTGGAATGTTAAAAAAAATATTTGGAACTGCGCAAACACGGCTGCTCAAACGTTATGGAAAGATAGTCTCCCAGGTCAACATTTGGGATGCCAAGTTCCAAACGCTTAGCCCGGAAGAGCTCCGCAAAAAAACAGACGAATTCCGCGAGCGTTACAAAAATGGCGAAACATTAGATCAACTACTACCAGAAGCTTACGCTGCAGTAAAATCTGCCTGCCGACATCTTTGTGGCACAGAATTCCACGTTTCGGGATACAATCAAAAATGGGACATGATCCCTTACGACGTCCAAATATTAGGCGCAATTTCATTACACTACGGCGCTATCTCAGAAATGCAAACAGGTGAAGGAAAAACTCTCACCGCATCGATGCCTTTATATCTTAATGCCCTTTCTGGAAAACCTGTTCATCTGGTCACCGTCAACGACTACCTTGCTCAGCGCGACTGTGAATGGATTGGGGCAATTTATCGTTTCCTTGGGCTTAATGCAATGGCGCTGACACATGACATTCCGCCTAATGAGCGCAAACAGGTCTACGCCTCCGATATAGTCTATGGTACCGCCTCAGAGTTTGGATTTGATTATTTGCGCGATAATTCCATGGTGACAAGTGCTAGTGACCAATGCCAACGAGGTCACTTTTTCGCTATCGTCGATGAAGTAGACTCTATCTTAATCGATGAAGCACGCACTCCACTGATCATTTCCGGGCCTTCAGCCACTTCACGTCAAATGTATGACACCCTTAAGGATGATGTTGCCAATCTCGTACGTTTACAACGCGACTATTGCAGCCGTTTGGCAACTGATGCCCGCAAAATTCTCGAAAAATTGAGAAGGCTTGATTCAGATGCCCCCAAAGAAAAACTGGCAAAAGAACAAGAAATCGAAGAAAAAGAGGCGATCAAAAAATTGTGGCTCGTAGCTAAAGGCATGCCACACAACAAAGTCTTAAAAAGAATCAAGGAAGACCCCGATCTCCGCGCAGAACTCGACAAGCTAGACACATATTTTTATAGTGAGGCCAACAAAGAAGAGCGTGCAGAGACGCTCGCAGACCTTTTCATCATTGTCGATGAACGTTCCAATGAATTTGAACTTACCGATAAAGGAATACAAGCTTGGGATACAGCCTCAGAAAAGGGTCAGTCAAAACAAGATGACTTCGTCATGTTCGACCTAGGGCATGAATATGCTTTGATTGATGACAACCATGATCTTTCCGAGCAGGAAAAACTCCAGAAAAAAGTACAGTTACGCGAGCAAGATGCTAGCCGCAAAGAACGCGCTCACAACCTAAGGCAGCTTTTGCGCGCACAACTCTTGATGGAAAAAGACGTCGATTACATTGTCGATGCCGATAAAATTGTGATCATCGATGAGAACACCGGCCGGCCGCAACCTGGCCGCCGTTTTTCAGATGGCCTCCACCAAGCAATCGAAGCAAAAGAAGGCGTTTCTATACAGGGTGAAACACAGACCTATGCGACGATCACTCTGCAAAACTATTTCCGCATGTACGAAAAACTCGCAGGCATGACTGGTACTGCAATGACCGAAGCGAACGAGCTTAAAGAGATCTATAAACTTGAAGTTCTCGCTATCCCCACACATCGCCCTTGCCGACGTACAGATGCTCACGATGAGATCTACATGACAGAGCGAGAGAAGTACAATGCTATTCTAAAAGAAATTATTGACGTTCATCAAAAGGGACGTCCGATCTTGATCGGAACAGAATCTGTTGAAATCTCCGAAAAACTCTCTCGCATCTTAAAGCAGAATCGCCTCGAACATACAGTTCTCAATGCCAAGAACCATGCCCGCGAAGCTGAGATCATCTCGCAAGCCGGCCTTCGCGCTGCGATCACTGTCGCTACTAACATGGCAGGACGAGGAACGGATATTAAGCTCGAAGCTGGAGTTGCTGATATTGGCGGCCTTCACGTCATTGGTACAACGCGCCACCAATCACGCCGTATCGATAGACAGCTGCGCGGCCGATGTGCAAGACAAGGGGATCCAGGATCTTCCAAGTTCTTCGTCTCTTTCGAAGATTCTTTGATGCGTCTATTCACATCTCCTGGTATTACAGCCTTCCTCCAACGCTTCCGTCCTCCAGAGGGCGAGCCTATCTCTGCAAAGCCTTTAAACGCCGCTATTGAAACAGCGCAACAACGTGTGGAACAACGCAACTTCACTATGCGTAAACACACTTTAGAATATGATGACGTGATGAACAAGCAGCGCGCAGAGATCTATTCCTTCCGCAACGAAGTCTTACATACCGAAGACACCCTTGCAATTGCAGAAGATATTCTCGAAAACTTATGTCACGATATGGGCTATTCTTTCATCTCTAATAAAACAGAAGGCAGCTCCAGCATGGACGCCTTCCGAGAGTGGCTCATTACTAACTTCCCAGTGAACTTTGAGAATCGCGAATTTGACGATGAATATGCCCAACCAGAAAATATTTTAAATCTCTCGGTCGAGAGGGTCTTGGGAGCATTCCGTCAAAAGATCACCATCGAAAAGGAATCTGTCGAGAAACTACAGGTTGCTATGTACCCTGGAGTTCAAGACGTGCCCATCAACAATATCCTTTCTGAAGTCATTCGCAATATTTTGATCCGCTCCATCGACCGCCTCTGGCAAGAGCATCTCTCTCACATCGATCACTTGCGCAGCGAAGTGCATTTGCGCTCAATCGGTCAAAAAGATCCGCTTGTGGAGTTCAAACATGAGGCTTTCGCCCTATTTAGCAGCTTGAGCATGCGCATTAAAGAAGAAATTGCACATGCGCTCTTCCGATTCTCCATCATGCTCCCTAAACCTAAAGAAACTCTTTCAATACCTAATGAAGGAGCAAAACCGCGACCTGTTGGGAAAGGTTTCAAATTTAATCTTTCCTCATTTAACCCAACAACTTAATGAGATACAGTCCTCAACCTAAATCTTAATTTGCAAATATTTAATTATAAGCATTAGTTCTGTAATTTAACTACAATTGCATCTATAATTTCATAATTAAATACAGGAGTAATAACATGTCGTTAAAAAAATGGATATTGCCTTTAATAAGCATTGCTCTGACGACACAAATGTTCAGCGTTTCTCCAATTCAAGACAAGATCCAAAAGACACAATTTGTAGAAGAATCAATCGAAATACAAATTCGAGAATGCAGGATTAATTTACAGCCCCTTGCTTCATCAAACCCTCGCGTTTTAAAAATGTACGACGAATCCATTTCTGAATGGTTCAGTTATTATCAAGAGACAGATAATACTTTTGATTTACCCCGCCTACTAAAAGCCGTCATTTTTGCTGCAACCAAGCACGAAGGACAATTCTGCAAAGATAGAGCTTCTACTCCGTACATTATCCACTCACTTAACGTAGCCCGGTCCCTTTGGGAAGAAGGGCAGGTCCGCGATGAAAATGTGCTTGTAGCCGCTCTATTGTACAACACACTTAAAAATACAAATACCAGCTCCGAAGAAATTAAAAATGAATTTGGAAACACAGTAAACTCTACTGTAACCGAGCTTACAAATGATCGATTGCTGTCAAGCGAGCAGAACAATCAAGGGCGAGTCGTTCACGCTCCTTCGCTTTCTTTAAATGCACAACTAGTAAAGCTTGCAGACAGACTCAATAACATCTGAGATCCCCGAGTTCCTCATGCGGGTTAGAGTGTACAATAAGTAGAGAACTATTGCATTTACGGAGAAAAACTAATTTATGCACAACAATCATATTCCGCGCGCAGCCCAATCTGATAAAGTTCACTAACAAGCCACTGCAGTTCTATAAGAATTTGAGATCCTAGCTTAGCTAAACAGTCTTGCCCGATGTTTTTTTGGCAGTTATGTGCTCAATGTCATGACATGGAACGATATCAACTCATAGCTTGTCGTAAAAAATGATCTTACACATTCTGATTAAAACAAAATTTCAAACATCTTTCACCAATTAGAGTTGCCATGACAGAAAAAAGCAGAGAGCTTATTATTGAAATACAATATGCGCATATGGTCACCTCGGATAGCATTCCTCGATTAGGAACCTATTGACCATATCAAGCAGTTCTTCTACATAGACCGCTGAAGAAAAAGGCAATTTTTGATCTTCTTCGTTCCAATGGAGTCATTATTAATGAATAAAATTGGTCAAGTCCAATGGACTGCTGCAACTTTAGAAGAGGCACGCCAAATTGCAACAAAGCTTGTCGAAAAAAAGCTGGTTGCATGCGCGAACATCTTTCCTCACATTGAGTCCATTTACATATGGAAAGGAAAACTAGAAAAAGGTCATGAGATCAAAGTGATCCTGAAAACACGTGTCGAGCTATTTCTTGAAGTAAAAAACTTCATAGAAACTCACTGTTCTTATGAGGTCCCCGCAATCTCATTAATTCAGTTTAAAGATGGCAATGAGGCCTTCTTCGATTGGATATCGTCTACTACAACAAATTCAGAATGCATCCATTCAGAGAAAGACCTTTAGAAATTAGCCCTCTTGCGTAGCTAAGATTCTGTCAATTTTCGACTTCAAATTGCAGGGAATAATATCAACTTTCGTATATTACCCCTGCAATTTGAATCGAAAAGCGGTCAAAATAATCTCGAAAATCGACAAAGCCTTAGTTACGCAAGAAGTCTTTTGGTTAGTTAAGCTTCTTTGCTGAACGCAAGCCTAGATAAAAAAGTGGTGCCGCGGCTAAACAATAGAGGAACCAATAACCACTTTTCATTTCAATGCGGAGAACCCCCTCATTAGAAAATAGAAGCTGTAGAAGCCCAACTGTAAGCAATGTTGATGCGATACAAAGGCTAGTAGTTGCCCAAAATGCCGTCTTCTGATTAGCAGACTCATCACTTTCTATGTTGGCGTTTGTATCAGGAATTGAATGTGCAGACACACCAAAAGATTTTTTTTCTTCTCTAGCATTTTTTAAAAACTTTTTCGTCGCGTCTACAGGAGTGGCTCCCATAGGCTGAGCTGTTGTTTTAGGGGAATACGCTGGAGGATACAACGACGCAGAATTGTCATGCCCAGACTGGTTCTTAAATAATGAAGATTGATAAGAGGAATGGTCCATACTTGCAGAAGATTGATGCGCATTGCAATAAGGGCAAATAATTGCGTCTAATGGAATCATTCCATCACAACCTGCACACATTTTTTTTCTTTCCATCGTGCTCATACCAACACCCTGTATTATAGCTCTGAAATATGTCGCTATCGTCGCACAAAGCAAAAAATGGGGCAAGAAAACAAATTAGACCTCTTGTGCAACTAAGATTCTGTCGATTTTCGGTCCTGTCGAGCCGATTTCAATTCAAAAATGGAGGGTTATATACACAAGCTGATATAACCCACAATATTTGAATCGAAAACCGAAGAATCCTAAATTCAGAGATGGTCTCTAACAAGCGCCGTAACTCATTTGATGGCTGTTAAGGGCAAAGGACCTGGAATGAAAATAAGGCAAGTATAGAAATAATACCCAATACCAAATGCTGCAATAGCAATGGTGGCCCCTACCAAAGGTTTCCCAATACAGAAAAGTGCAACACCTAAAATGACAAAAGCTGCAGTAGCCACCAAAGTCACTTTTTGCAAAGTTGTCAATTGGTGCGGTTGTTTTTGGTTCACAACATGCAAATGAGAACCAAATTGCGCATGGAAGAGCTCGGAATGTAAATAATTTATTTGAGAGTGGATTTTCATTAAAAAATTCGCTTATTAAATCGAGCGGATTATCCCAAAGCGAAGTTTTGGAAGCAAGATGATTATCACTAGATTTCAACAGGACAATGAATCATAATTTGTATACAAGAACCTATCCCGATAAAAAGTTTTAGTCGTTTTTCGACCCAATTTTGGTTGGTAATATCGACTCACGTATATTACCAACCAAAATTGGGTCGAAAATCGACGAAAAATTTTATCGGAATAAGTTCAAGTAAACGAAAAACAGGCGCTTGACCTGTTAATTTTCTGTTGCGCAGTGCTAGGCAAAATTGCCGTTTTTTTAGTTCACTGCGTGTAATAAAAAGCTTATGGGTTTGCAGATGGAGAGAAAAAATTTTGACCTGGCAGTATTAGGATGTGGTCCTGGTGGATATGTGGCTGCAATAAAGGCTTCACAAAGTGGCAAAAAAGTGTGCATAATCGAGAAGGGATTTTCTGGAGGATCTTGCCTTAACGTGGGTTGTATTCCGACAAAAACATTAATAGCTAATGCCCATGTACTTCACAAGGTGCGCATGGCGGAAGAATATGGAATTCAATGCGGTCCAATCTCATTCGATTATGCCAAAATGAAGGGGCGCAAAGACTCTGTAGTTTCCTCTATTCGCAAAAGCCTAGAAGGATTAATCGCAAGTAACGGCATTACCATTATCCGTGGATTCGGAGAGTTTGTCACTCCAAGAGAAATTCGCGTCAAAGGACATGATAATGTCATAGTCCATGCTGAAAAGACGATCATCGCAACAGGCTCTGAACCGCTTGACATCCCCGCTTTCCCCTGTGATCATCAGAAAATTCTCAATTCCTCTTCTGCATTAGAACTCACTGTTCTTCCAAAAACCATCGCCGTTATCGGCGGGGGGTATATTGGGTGCGAATTCGCAAGTATGTTCCATGAACTTGGTGTCAAAGTCACAATCTTAGAGGCCTTACCCTCCATTGTTTCTCTTCAGGGAAAAGCTGTCTCCGATGCTTTAACTCAGATCTTCAAACGCAAGGGAATCGAGATTCAAACAAACGTCTTCGTCGAAGGAATTGATAAAAAAGAGAGCGGCCTTTCCATCCGTCTGAAAGACAAAGCCCCTCTTGAATTCGATATGGCACTTGTCTCAGTGGGAAGAAAGATCGTCTCTCAAGGAATCGGCTTAGAAAATGCAGGTGTAGTTGTTAATAATAAAGGAGCTGTCCTTGTCAATGAGCATATGGAGACCAATGTTCCAGGTATTTACGCAATCGGAGATGTGACTGGATTGTTTATGCTCGCCCACGTTGCTTCTCATCAAGGAATAGTCGCTGCATCTAATGCAATGGGGGTTCCAGCAAAGATGCATTACGAAGCTGTACCCGCTGTCATATTCACCGATCCTGAAATTGCGACCGTCGGAATGACAGAAGAACAAGCAATTGCTGCCGGACATACGATCTCAAAAGGGAAATTCCCATTTCAAGCCTTGGGCAAATCAATTGCAGCTAAAGAAACTGAAGGGTTCTCAGAAGTGATCTGTGATAAAAAGACAGGGCAGATATTAGGAGCGCAGGCTGTAGGGCATGAAGCATCCACCCTTATTGCAGAGATGGCCTTAGCAATTCATAATGAATTGACTCTAGAATGCATCTTCGATACGATCCACGCTCACCCGACAATTGCAGAAGCGTGGATGGAAGCTGCCTTGATTGCAAATGACACTCCTATTCATTTCCCTCCCAAAAAAAAACCTACCGCTACGTAGCACGCAAATGAACAAATTAAACAAATTGCCGATAATTCAAAATGATCCTGTTGAAGCTGATAATACGGTCAGTATCGGACGTTTTCCTAAATGGCTACATCGACGCCTTCCTGCTGGTGGTAATTTGTTCAAGACCGGCGCTATTGTCGAAAAATATCGTCTCAATACTGTGTGCGAGGAAGCAAAATGCCCGAATCGAATGGAGTGTTACAGCAAACAGACAGCAACATTCCTGGCCTTGGGAAAGCAATGCACCCGTTCATGCGGCTTTTGCGATATTGATTTTAGCAAGACGCCTAAAGCCCCAGAAGCTGACGAGCCAGAGCGTATTGCCTTTTCTGTAAAAGAACTTGGATTAAGACATGTTGTTGTGACCATGGTCGCTCGAGATGATCTTCCCGACTTTGGCGCAGCGCATATCGCAGCAATTATCCGCGCTGTGAGATCAGAAAACCCCGACGTCTCCATAGAAGTACTGACTTCGGATTTTTCAGGGTCAACAGCATCACTTGACACCGTCTTAGCAGAAGCGCCAGAAATTTTTAACCATAACATTGAAACAGTCCGTTCTTTAACTCCCCGTGTCCGCCATAAGGCAACTTATGATCGTACCTTGGGAGTTTTACGCCACGCCAAACAATCTGGTAAGACAGCATTTGTAAAATCAGGGATCATGGTAGGGCTCGGTGAAACAGAAGAAGAAGTCAAAGAAACAATCCACGACTTATATGCAGCAGGCTGCGATATCATTACGATTGGTCACTATTTACAAGCAGACCACCGTCGGTTATCAGTTAAATCTTTTATCGCTCCTGAAAGCTTTAAAGCTTTTGAAGAATATGGTAAAAATTTAGGTGTAAAATATATGTACTGCGGACCTTTTGTCCGTTCTAGCTACAACGCTCATGTCATTAAGGATGTTTTGATCAATGGATGAAATTCCTCTTGAAGATGCTCTCGATCACAACATAATAATGCACCGCGATGTGCATTTCGCAGGCAGTTTTCCTTTGATGCTCTCATATTATGCTGGTGAAGGAAAAGGTGTCATGTCCGAGTTCGATCTGGAAAGAATCGAGTACCTTGCAAATATGGAAGTTGCATCAAAGACCGATCTTGCCGAGGTCTATCTTGACGAAACAGAACATCAAGAAGTTGCACGTGCCAAAGAAAAATATGCCTTGCTAAAAGAAGCTTATGCAAAAGATTCTCTAGACACTGTTCCATGCCTTATCGCAGATCTCATTCTCACTGAACATGAAAATCCCGAACAAGAAATTGCAGCTCTTAAAAACAAAGGCAAAGATGCCGTCCCTGCTTTAATCGATCTGCTTAACAATAAAGATTTTTACGATCCTCTTTTCCCAGGCTATGGATTTGCCCCTGCTGCCGCTGCTCGATGCTTAGGGCTTATTGGAGATGACCGAGCGATTGCTCCCTTGTTTGAAGCGATGGGAAACGAGGATTTCTTCACTGATGAAATGATCTTAGATTCCTTGAGTGCTTTTGGGAAAAAAGCCCAAGACTTCCTGCTAAAGCGGCTCCTTTCTATGCCGATAACAAAAGATAATGAGCATGCAGTCATCGCACTTGCTAGATTTTCTAATCCTGAAGTTGCCTCAGCCTCTTTAGAAGTCCTTCAAAAAATCGACAAAAAAAAATACCCTTCATTTGCAACTTATCTCGTCCTTTGCTGTACAGACCTCAGCTCTCCGGCAGAGAGGGCGCAATTAAAGAAAATTGCAGAGGAAAGAGGCCTTCCCCCTGAAGTTCGCGAAGAAATCGAATCCCTCGTCCGTCGTTGGGCCGCATAAACACTGTTCCAATTTATTGAGATTGCTTTATAGAGGAATAAAGAGGATGCACCCCTATGAAGATTCTCGCTGTTCTTTATGATGACCCAATTTATGGCTACCCTAAGTCCTATGCCCGCGATTCTATTCCTAAACTCACACATTATCCTGATGGGATGACACTTCCTACTCCCAAGAAAATCGACTTCACACCAGGACAGCTATTGGGAAGTGTGTCAGGTGAACTAGGATTGAAACATTTCCTCGAGGGACTCGGACACACTTTCATTGTTACCTCAGACAAAGATGGGCCTAATTCTGAATTTGAAAGAGAGCTCCCAGATGCCGACATAGTCATCTCACAACCTTTCTGGCCGGCTTATTTAACAAAAGAACGGCTGGCAAAAGCCAAACAACTAAAACTAGCAATAACTGCTGGGATCGGCTCCGACCATGTTGATCTGCAGGCTGCAATGGATAAAGGATTGACCGTCGCGGAAGTTACTTTTTGTAACAGTATTGGGGTCGCTGAGCATGTCGTCATGATGATACTAGCCCTCGTTCGCAATTACATCCCTTCCTACCAATGGGTAGTAAAAAAAGGGTGGAACATCGCGGATTGCGCAGCTAGATCATATGATCTTGAAGGAATGGACGTAGGAACCGTCGGCGCTGGGCACATTGGGCTTGCCGTGCTGGAAAGATTAAAGCCTTTTGACGTCAAATTGCATTACGTCGACAGGCACCGCTTGCCAGAAGATGTCGAAAATAGACTGAACCTAAAATACCATCCCAACGTCGAATCTTTAATCCGGGTTTGTGATGTAGTTACAATCAATTGCCCACTCCATGCTGAGACCGAGAATCTGTTCAATGACAAGCTCATCAATATGATGAAAAAAGGAGCCTATATCATCAATACAGCAAGAGGCAAAATCTGTGATCGAGATGCCATTGTCAGAGCGGTGGAAAGCGGCCATCTTGCAGGCTATGCAGGAGACGTCTGGTTCCCACAGCCTCCGCAAAAAAATCATCCCTGGCGCACAATGCCTCATCATGGCATGACACCCCATATCGCTGGCACGAGCCTTTCGGCACAAGCACGTTATGCTGCTGGTGTTCGCGAAATTCTAGAGTGTTGGTTAGAACACAAACCAATACGCAATGAATATCTCATAATAGATCACGGCAAACTTGCTGGTATCGGTGCACATTCTTATTCTCCAGGAAACACGACAGGAGGGTCAGAAGAGGCAGTTAAATTTAAAAAAGCTGTGTAAGGAATCTTTGAGCCAATCTCTTAAAAATACCTTTACTTATCGCTTAATTTCATTTAATAAAACTAATTACAGGCGTAATTAGGAATTCATGAGCAAAGCGAGTTTACGAAAAGAACATCTCATATTAAATGACGTAGCGAGCATCATTCTCGCTGGGGGCCAGGGGACTCGTTTGTATCCTTTGACTATGGCCCGTTGTAAGCCCGCAGTTTCATTTGGCGGTCGCTATCGACTGATCGATGTCCCAATTTCAAATTCTCTCAATTCGTATATAACAAAGATCTTCGTAATCACCCAATATTTGTCTGCCGGGCTCCATCAACATATCCTTTCGACTTACCAATCCGATATTATGCGGCACGCAACTGTCGAACTGTTGACACCGGAAGAAACCCCCGAAAAAAAAGTGTGGTTCAAAGGGACAGCAGACGCCGTGCGGCAAAACCTCAAACACATTCTCAAAACTTCTGCAGACTATTTTTTGATCCTTTCAGGCGATCAACTCTATAATATGAACTATGGCGATCTCATTGAGTTTGCAAAAAAACAAGATTGTGATTTGACCATTGCTGCCCTTCCAGTAAAAGAAAACGAAGCGAAACGGATGGGGCTACTAAAAATGGACCATTCTTATTTCATCAACGATTTTTATGAAAAACCGAACACAGCTGAACTATTAAAGCGCTTTGAGTTTACCAACGCATCAAATAAAAGTTCCGCAAGTCATTATCTTGGATCCATGGGGATCTATGTCTTCAAACGTTCTGCCCTTATTTCATTGCTGCAAGAGCAAGGAGATGATTTTGGTCGTGACCTAATCCCTATAGAAGTAAAAAAAGGAAGCGCCTCTGCTTATGTATTTAATGGCTATTGGGAAGATATTGGGACAGTGCGTTCATATTTTGAAGCCAATTTAGCCCTCACAGATAAGCGCAACTGTTTGAATATCTACGATGATATTAATCCTATTTTCACTTATCCCCATCAACTTCCAAGTCCCATGATATCCAACGCCGTCATCAATCATTCCCTATTAAGCGAAGGCACTGTCATAGATGGGGCAACGATCGATCATAGCGTGATCGGAATCCGATCGCATGTAAAAAAAGGAACAGTTATAAAAGACTCTATCCTCATTGGCAATCATTTCTTTTTACCACCAGCACATCAAAGTCCCCCTCTTCCTAAGGATTTTTCCATAGGTGAAGATTGCAGGATTGAAAATACGATCATCGATGAACATTGTTCGATTGGCAATCGCGTCAAATTGATCAACAAGCAAGGTCTGACACACTTTGATAGTGATAAACTCTATGTTCGCGACGGAATCATCATCGTGACGTCAGGAACTTCGCTTCCCGACGGTTTTGAATTCTGACCTATAAATTAACCAGTGCAGTTTTTGGAGAGTCTCTTTGTTAGTGCTTTTCAAAGAGAGAATAGTGCTTTCATCTTCAAGATGTTTCAATATTTCTTCAAGTTGTATCTCTGGGAACCACTTTTTATAAAAAGACCAGATCTTCTTGCCACAGAAAAACATATTTGCTTTTTCAAGTGTATTAAGATCGATTTCTTGAGAACAGTTTTTAAGATATTTTGAAAGATCAACTGGGACTAAAATTGGTTTGAATCTTTTATCTGTAGCTTGACATTTAATTAATTCCACCTTGATGGAAATAGCCTTTCCTTCGCCAAATTTGGAAAAGACTCCATAGGTAAACTCTGGATGGATGTAGATTTCTCTTACCTCATTCAATTTCATGCCTATCATAGCATTTGCCATGCCAGAAATTAATTCTGATAGTTCGCACTGCATTGGACTTGCAAGGGAATAGTTGCCGGCAATCTGTTTGTCATTTATGTCTTTAATTACAAAATTAATTTCTAATTTGTTTTTAAGATCAGTATTTATACCTTCATCTATTCCTTTCTTGATTATTTTGTAATAAATTCTATCTTTCAAAACGCAAGTCAATTTTTCTTCTTTCTGCTTTTGATTGAGATATTGTAAAGACTGGTTTAGATTTTTTTTTATCTTGGGATCTGCTGCTATTTGCATCGTGTATCTATTAAATGCTGCAACTTCAGTTTTATTTTCTCTTTCATCTGGCTTATCTTGTTCGGCAGCAGCAAGGCCCTCTACGAATGAGTCAAAATAAGCATGTTCTTTAAATGTTTCTCGAAGAGATAAGGCAATCAATTGAGGAAGATTTTCTCGTTCTTCTTGCGTTAAAGATTCTATAACTTCATTTGTAAAAAGCAATGATGAAATGGAAAGAAAACTAAGAAGAAAAAGCCTTTTAATCATTTTGAAACCTCTCGATAACTTTATCGAGGAATTTTTCATCATGTAGCAGAGAGATTACTTTCTTTTCTGCTTCAATGTATTCTTTTATAAGCTGTCTTGATTCTTCAGATTCAGTGTGAAAACTAAAAGGAATTTTAGGAGTAACCTCTTCCTCATTTTCAGTGTAGAAGGAAAAGTCTGCGAGTTCATCCAAAATATTTTTCCATGTACCTCCATGAATGCTTGCATATTTTTCGATTTGTTGAGCTATTTCTTCCATTGTTTCTGGCTCTTCATGAATAAAAAAAGGCGGGGTTATTTTAGCATCATTTAAAACTTCTTTGCGTAGGGAATTGCCTCTTTCGTAAGTGAGAGAATTTTCTGTCCCATATCCCAAAACAATACCTTGAAGAGCTTCATTGCCTTTAAAAAGATCAATAAAACTGGAAGAGAGAAAAGTATCCAAAACGACATTTTCATCTACGCCAGGACCAAGTTTGAACTGAAAGAGAGTTAAGTTTTTCTTAATAACATTTTTGAATGCTGTTTTATTTAAGATTACGATTTCTCGACTAGATTCAGATGTCATTTCCTTATCAGGACGGAAGAGAAGCACATAATTTTTTCCCACGATATTTAACTTTTCCCATGCATTGATGCCTTGAGTTAAAATTACTGCATTTTTGTGCTCTTGCGTCCCTGGGATGGTGTTTTCGATTGGATGAAATGTACATAAGAAAAGAGGCTTTTCCCCGTAAAGGACATATCCCGCGCTTGTAGTTTGGAAAAGATGACGAAAAAAAACCTCTAGGTACTCTCGTTCAATTTCTTCTAAAGAAGAAAGATGCACATTTTGAGAACAAGATGAAAATACGAAAATTATAAAAGAAAAAATGAAAAAAAATATTCCTTTTCCAGTAATCATTTAAAAATCTTCTCATTTCATCAATCGAAACATGTACAATTCATTGGACAAAGAAGCACTCCACACCCACCACAAATTTTGCACCATGCTCTGTGAATGCCGCAAGGCCCTCTTTGCTCTATCATAGGTTTGAAATACAACCCCTTTTTATCAAATCCAAGACTTTCAACTAAGACAATTTTTTTTCTGCCTATATCCCTTGCAAAAATACCATAATCAGTTATTTCGATTTGATCCGGATTTATATAAACCCTTTCTTCCTGAGGACTACCTATTGGCTCTTCTTGAATATTTGACCAAACATAATTACTACTTAACACAAGAATGAAAACTGAAAAGCCCAAAAAAAATCTAAAAAATTTCCCTAGATTCCTCATAAAAAAATCCTTTGTTTAAAAATTTTAGAAATTCATAAACAAAAAAATTATTTTTAACAATAAAAAATTAACTACTTTCTCTTGATCAAACCACCTCAACTAGTTCTCAACGCAGGTCATCAAATAGGATTTTATGCTCAAGTTTGATATAAGTAGTTCATAGAGGACATTCATGCCAAAAATATGGGCGATCGCTGATCTTCATCTTGCCTTTTCCAATCCCGAGAAGAGCATGGAATTTTTTGGACCTTTGTGGAAAAACTACACCGATCGCATTCAAAAACATTGGAATGATGCTGTTGCACCAGAGGACCTTGTACTCATTGCAGGAGACATCACATGGGCGATGCGACTGGATGCCGCCTTGATCGATTTAAAATGGATCGACGACCTTCCGGGGACTAAGGCTATGATCCGAGGAAACCACGATTACTGGTGGGCTTCTAATGCGAAAATGCAACTGGTGATGCCGCCCTCTATTCATTTTATACAGAACAATGCATGGGAGTGGAACGGAGTTGCAATTGGCGGGAGCCGTCTTTGGGACTCTAATGAATATCGCTTTGATTCGATAATCCGTATCCAAGAAAATCCTCGCGCCTCAAAAGAAGCTAAGCCAACAAGAGAGGAGAACAGCGAATCTGAAAAGATTTTTGTGCGAGAACTTGATAGATTGCGATTAAGCCTTAATCAACTGGCCCCAAAAGCACATTTAAGAATCGCGATGACCCATTATCCTCCAATTGGACTGGACCTAACATCTTCCAGAGCATCACAAATATTAGAAGAATATAAGATCGATATTTGTGTCTTTGGGCACTTGCATAGTATTGAAACAGATAAACCTCTTTTCGGGAAAGCACGAGGTGTTCGTTATGAACTCACTTCATGCGATTATCTCAACTTCAAACCGCTCCTACTAATCGAAAGCATTTAATTTTCGAAGAAAGAGAACTCAGAGGAAAAGAATTGTAGTTTCTCTCTCTTGCTCTCTGTACCTCTGTGGTAAAATCTTCTTCGGCTTTTTTAAGGTAAGAGCCCAGGATGCTGAAGCCACGCTAAAATTTTCTGGAAGTCAGGATCGTCTTGGAGCGAAATAGGCTTATCTCGTTTTGCTAAGACTTTTTGCACAAATTGATAATGCAGCTCTCGGTCATTCAAACGATAATGTTCTGCCAATATTTCAAGTAGGTCAAAGAGATCATCTTGCTCACTGCTCGCCCTGCAGGCCATGCGCATTGCTTGGAAAAACAAGGTTTCACTGGTCCATGTTGAAAGAAATGTCGCCATTTCAAAGAGAAGGTCAAAGGATGGCTTTTCTTCGATTTGTTCTAACAAGCCTTGAAAGACAAGTTCTGCTTCTTCAGGAGCTGTATCAATAAGCAGGCGGACTTTAAGGAAATCAAACCACTCAGCCATTCTGACATACGAATAAAAACCATCTACCAGCTCAGACGCATACATCGTATTACCAGAATCTATTTGATCCGTGATGAAATCAAATAAAAATCTCTCTAAATCATGGGCGCAGTATTGGGAGATCGTGTCAAACACCTCTTTTGCAGGCATCCCAAGGTCTACATGTCGATCAAAAATATCTTCCAATTGCTGTAGGCATGCTTGGATTTTTTCTTCATCTTCCAATGCACCTCTATCATATAGGTCAATTTGATGATCAAGCTCATCACAAAAGATCGACAATGTTTGGCGATCTGGACAGAAACGGCGCCAAAGCTCAAAAAGCAATAGATAAGCTTGACCATCCCCTTCATCATCGTCCTCTTTAAGCCACAAACACTCAGAAAGCTCTTCTGGCGTGTTCATTGAAGTAGCGTAACTGACAAAGCTGCTCTGATCTAAGACTATTCCCAGACCTTTTAGCCTTTTAAAAATATCCTCGGCAAGCAAAGAGCGATAGTCTTCAACCTGCCATTTTTTGACGGTCAAAGAAGGATCCTCGCGCCAATTGAAGCGCAAAAGGTTATATAGAGCTCTATCTTGAAGATGCATTAGGGTATACCAGTTAAAGTATCAAAAGATTTTTTAGAACAGGCAATAATACGCAAACTTTTCTTAGTTTTTTTGTACTAGAATACAATCTAAGCTACTTCGCGTCAAACAGGAAGCACCATTATTTAAAGTTATTATTTTACAAGAATACAATTATTGCTTTGCGTTATATTATATTTTAATATACTATTATAATAAAATTATATTAATAATACAAGGAACGACAAATGTCAGTAAATAATAACATACACTCTTTAGAACTACCTTCACATTTCTCTAAAACAGCCCATGACCCCGAAATCGCACTGCCTCAAAATGGTAAGAGTTGGCAGCTTAACGAGAACTCCTTAAGCATTGGAAATCAATCAACTAAAACTCTTAAAGAATATAGTTTTAAGCATGAAATCCTTGAAAGAAATTTAAATCCCGCTATCGATTATTTTTGTATGAAAACCGATTCAACTATTCCATCAGCCAGAGAGATCTCTCAATTTGATATGGAAGACTTCTATGACAAAAAAAACCTTATAGAACTTATCCGGTTAATGAGCATTGGGGATGATAAAATAGGAAAAGCTTTAGGTTATACACAGCATGGATCGGGAACTTATTCGATAATAACGTCACTTAATCTTTGGGAATGCTCCTGTGATTATTCAAAAAGATTCGCTAGTCATGGACAACAAGCTCTTAGAAATAAATTTGAAACTGAACTTCTTTGTAAAATGGAAAGAACGTTTTCTAATTTAAAAGACCAAAAGCTCAACTTGCTATTTTTAGGGTCTGGAGGATGCCTTTCTGAGTGGAAGATAATTTCCCAAGCAATCTTATCCGGCTTTAAAAGCTTGGAGATTTACCTAGTTGATCGAGACTACGCAAAAAAAACCATCAAGGAATTTCCAGAACGAGTTCAAAAATTCTTTGAAAAGTTCCCTCAAGTTAAAATTAATGTACATATCCTGCCCTCATTAGAAGATTTTGCTAAAGAAAACATCGCATGTGATGTCGCCTGTGCATTGGATTTTGATGCCGACACTGCACAAGATCCGAGCATCGAACTAAAATTGTCAGACACTGGCTTTACATTTGTAACAAGAAAAACAACGCTACCAAATTGGAAATGGAACAATACAGATAAAGACCGGCATATAGTTTCTCGAACTTCAATACAATAAATACATTAAAAAAATAAAAGGCTGAAATTATGTCGATAAATAATAATAATCTTTCTCTTGAATGTCCCTCTCATTTCTCTATTACTGCAATTGATCCTAAAATCGAAACATCCGAATCAGGCAAGAGTTGGCGGCTTTTAGGGACATCTTTAAGCTGCGCTACACCACCGACAAAGTCTTTGTCTCAATATAGTTTTAAAATTGAGATTTTAGAAAGAGAATTAACTTCTTGGGATTATATTTTTCCGATTAAGTTTAAAAGAAGCGGTCAAATAGCTCCCTTAGCCAAAGAAATTTCTCAGCTGAGCAAGGAAGATCTATATGACAGAAAAAATCTCTTGGAACTCTTGCGGGTAATGTCAGATGGAGATGATAAGGAAGGATATGCTTTAGGATACAGAGGTCATGGATCGGGCACATATTCTAAACTTTCATTGATTGATCTTTGGGAATGCTCATGTGGATATTCTACACGATTTACCAAACCTAATTTCTTCGCTTCTAGAATTGCTTTTGAGAACGAATTTTTAGATGTAATGAATGAGAAACTCTCCAAACTAATGAACCAAAAACTTAATATATTATTTGTAGGGTCTGGAGGTTGCCTTTCCGAGTGGAAGATAATTTCACAAATGATTTTTGCTGGTTTTGAAAAGTTAGAAATTTACGTAGTCGATCGAGATTATGCTAAAGAATCTCAGCTGGAATATCCTAAAAGATTTCAACAATTTTTCCAAAACTTTCCCCAAGTCAAAATTGACATCCATATTCTGACTTCTCTAGAAGAGTTTGCTAAAGAAGATGTCTCATGTGATATTGCATGTGCATTAGATTTCGATGCTGATACATCTAAAGATTCGAAAATCAAACTTAATTTATCTGAAAACGGATTCACATTTGTTACAAGAAATTCGACTTCGCCAAATTGGGAATGGAACAATACAGATAAAGACCGACATATAATTTCTCAGAATGCGTAGTAACTATATTAAACAAATAATAGGCTGCACCTATGTCGATAAATCATAATTGTCTTTCCCTTGAATGTCCTTCTCATTTCTCTAATAATGCAGCTGCGCTTGACATCCAGCCATGCGGAATAAGCAAAAGCTGGCGGCTTTTAGGTACATCTCTATGCTGTGCTACGCAACCAACGAAGACTCTATCTGAATATAGTTTTAACGCTACTATCTTTGATAGAGATTTGAATTATTTTGATTTTTTTATTTCTGAAGTCAACAACTTCACTCAAGTTTTGGGTTATGCCAAAGAGATTTCTAATATTCATACAGATGATCTCTATGACAGAAAAAATCTCTTGGAATTTGTTCGCTTGATGAATGAAGGTAATTCAAAGATCGGGCATGCAATGGGCTATACTTCACATATAGGTATGATTTTCTGGAAAATGAAACAGCTCAATCTATGGGAATGTGATTGTGATTATTCTAAACGCTTTCCCAGAGATGATCTCCAGTCAATTAGAAATAGCTTTGAAGGAGAGCTTACCAGACTGATTGAGAGACAGTTCAAGAATTTGAAAGACCATACTCTTAACTTTCTTTTTTTAGGGTCTGGAGGGTGTCTTTCTGAATGGAAAATAACTTCACAAGCAATTTTGTCCGGGTTTGAAAATCTAGAAATTTACTTGGTCGATCGGGATTATGCAAAAGATGATTCAAAGCAATTTCCTGAGCGATTTCAACAATTCTTCAAAAAGTTTCCTCAAGTCAAAGTAAATACGCATATCCTAAGCTCATTAGAAGATTTTGCTAAGCTGGATATTGCATGCGATGTCGCAAGTGCTATTGATTTTGATGCGGATACTACTAAACTACCTAAAATAGAACTTAAGTTGTCTGATAAAGGATTTACATTTATCACAAGGAAACTCACTCCGCCAAATTGGAAATGGAACCTTACAGATAAAGCCCATCATCTCGTTTCTAGAATTAATCCATAACAACTATAATGAATTATGTCCCTCAACTAACAGTTCATGTACACATCCTCACGTCATTAGAAGAATATGCCCAGAAAAAAATTCTTTGCGATGTCGCAGCTGTCCTTGATTTTGAATGCGAAGAGAATAAAAACTATCCAATGGTAGTTTTAGAGTTGTCTAAAGATGGTTTTTCTTTTGTGAAAAAAGAAAAACCAATTCCAAGCTGGAACTGAAACGATAAAGATCCTGAACGCCATATCGTCCAATATTGATATTAGTGATTGCAAACCGCCTTCCTAATGTGGGAAAATTGGCGCATGCAAAAAAAGCCTACCCGCTTACGCAAGCCTTTTGTCCTCTTTGAGGTCATGCTTGCATTTGCCCTTATCGGCATTTGTTTTCTCCCTTTATTTATCAACCCTTCTTCATACCTTAAAAAAGAGCTCCAGTTTTTAGAAAAGCTTGAGTTTCAAAGAATTTCTGAAAACAGGTTTGCTGACATTTTACAGCTGATTTACGAAAAGAAGATCCCTTGGAAAAAAATCGAAGAAAGCTCAAAAAGCCGCCCTTATAGCTTCAGCAAGAAAGATTATTTTCAACCATGGATCTTAAAAAAAACTGATGATCCTCAAGAGAAAAATGGGTTTCGCTACCACGAAGAAATACTCCTTTGGACATATGAAACTCGCAAAACTGATGACGGAAAAACCTATTTAGGAGTTGTGATCAAACTCATCTACACGCCTGTTCTTGCTCAGAAGGAATTCCTCTCTTTTACAAATCGAATTGTTATACTACGACCTGTTTGATCTTTTGAATTTTCCGACAAGATTTTACAAAGTTGCAGCAAGTTATTTGTTCTCTTTTGAACGCTAGAGATTGGTAACTTCAAGAAATTAGCAAGATAGAACTTGTGATCTTAAAAAAGATCGTACAAATCTCAGATAGCAAACAGCAAGTAGTATTTAAAACTACTAGATCTAAAATGCTTTTATTTGCATTGTGAAAATAATTACTAGAATTGGTGGAGTAGGTCACAATGTCTCAAGAAAAAGCTTTTAAGCCTATTGTTGACGCTCAGACAATAGTTCCTGAATTTTCATTTCGGGCCCTTCTTCTGGGAATAATTCTCGGTTTATTATTTGGTGTTGGAAATGCTTACCTAGCGCTGAAAGTGGGCACTACTGTATCAGCTTCTATCCCTGCAGCTGTTCTTTCCATGGGTATTTTACGCCTTCTATTCCGCAAGGTATCAATCTTAGAAAATAATCTCGTTCAGACAATTGCCTCAGTTGGTGAAGGATTGGCAGCAGGCGTCGTGTTCACTGTGCCAGCGCTTTTCTTGATTGGCTCTCCGTTATCGATATGGCACATTTTTGTTCTCGGTTTTCTAGGAGGGGTCCTCGGAGTTCTCTTTATGATCCCGATGCGCCGTTATATTATTGTCCAAGAACATGGGATTCTCCCATTCCCTGAAGGCACTGCATGCGCAGAGATACTTAGTTCCGCTGAAAAAGGGATAAAACAAGCTATTCTTGCCGGATGGGGGATATTAGCTGGAGCAGTTTATAAATTTCTCTGTAGTGGGCTTTATCTCTGGAATGAAGTGATGTCCTACCGATTTCGCATATTTCAGAATGCTGAAATTAGCATCGACGCTACCCCAGCTCTTCTTGCAGTAGGCTATATAATTGGGCCAAGGATATCTGCCTACTTGTTTTCAGGTGGAGTCCTCGCTTGGTGGGTCTTGATTCCATTGATCCATTTCTTTGGATCTTCAAGCGGTTTTATTTCCCCTGGATCAGTACCTGTTGAACAAATGACCTCTGACGAAATCTGGTCAAATTACATCCGTTATATTGGAGCTGGAGCGATTGCTGTAGGAGGTTTGTTAAGTCTGACAAAAATTTTCCCAATCGTTGTCAAAACGTTAAAAATTGGTTTTTCAGAGTTGTTCCAAGCACCAAAAAAAATCAATGTGCTGCGCACAGATAAGGACATTTCTTTGAAATGGTTGATCATTGGGGCAATTGCAATTATTTTTACCCTCTGGTTTTTTCCGGGACTCAACTTAAATTTCGTCACAATCTTAATTTTGATCGTGATTGGTTTCTTCTTCGTGGCAGTTACATCACTTACTGTAGGGATTATCGGATCGACTTCCAATCCAGTTTCTGGGATGACAATCACCACGCTATTAATCACATGCTTGACTTTTGTAGCTCTTGGATGGACAGAGAGAATTTATATGATTGCGGCGCTCACCATGGGTGTTGTTGCCAACGTAGCCATTTGCTTAGGCGCAACAACATCTCAAGATTTAAAAGCTGGGTATATCGTAGGAGCAACTCCTCGCAATCAACAAATAGCAGAAATAATTGGCGCGGTCATACCAGCTTTAGCCATTGGCGGCACGATCTATCTTCTAAATAAAGCTTATGGTTTTGGAACGACAACTCTCCCGGCCCCTCAAGCCACTATGATGGAGATGATCGTTAAAGGTGTCATGACCCATGACATCCCATTTACTCTTGTTATGATTGGCGTTATCCTAGGTCTATTAATGGAATTAATCAGAATTCCTGTACTTCCTTTTGCAGTTGGCCTCTATTTACCATTTTCTCTTACAGTTTCGACAATGGTTGGTGGTGTTGTCGCTTATATCTCAAGTAAAATTGCCCGTTCGTCTGATGACAGACAGAAAGGGGTGATCTTAGCTTCTGGGCTTGTCGCGGGCGACGCCTTAATGGGAGTATTCATTGCCTTGTTGGCTGTGCTTGGTGTAATCCCCGCATCTAAAGCTGGAATTCTACCGAATAGTATTGGACTCATCATTTTCTTTCTTTTAGGTGTCATGATCATTAAAATGTCTCGTTCGAAGCGAAAGCATTAAGTAATGAGACCGTTTGAAAAAGAAGAGACCTTTCACTTTAATTGAAGTCATAGTGGCTGCATTTTTGTGCAGCCTAATTTTTACCATTCTCGTGCAAGGGTATATCTTTACCCAAAGGCAGCGAATTGAAACGCATGCCTTCCATGAACAAGCTGCGCTGTCTCAAAGGATATATTTTCGTCTTGGTCATATTTTTTCCAATTTGGCTAAATCAGAGAAACCTCATAGCAAACAGTTAAATTCCAATATCTTAAAATTAACAAAACTCCCAAATGCTCAAGGACTTGGCCTAGATTGCATTTTTGATAATGGAATCGACCCTCATCCAGCATTTTGTAATATTTTAAGAAGTACTCTGTATTTGGACAGTAGAGAACGACTGTGTTTGAAAATAATCAATGAATATAATGACGAGCGTGAAGAAATCTTATGCGAAGGGATACAGGCCCTATCATTTTCATTCTTCAACCCAAACGCAAAGAAATGGGAGAATAAATGCACTGTAAAAGAGCTAGAAGATGCACCTAAAATGATCAAGGTCCAAATAACCCTCAAAGAAAATAGATCCTGCCCCTTAGAATGGGTCTTTTTCACCCACCTGCGCAACGAACCAATCGATCAATGAACATCATTCCTTTTCTATTTGCACTGTTAATCGCCTTTCAGTTGCTCTTCTTTGCTTTGCAGCGCGAGATAAAACATGTCAGCGAGGAGTTTATATATTCGCGATCATCACATTTCCTCGAAAGAACCCTCCGCTCTAAAGAAGCGCATCGCGAACTGCCAAAAAAAAGAATAAGAACAAAAAAAAACTCAGACATTTCAAAAAACACTTTTGTCTATAAGCCAGTAAGAAACCAAAACAAAAATGAAATCCATTCACGGCTCAATTTAGTTCAGCTATTTCAAAATAATAAATCAAAAGAACAAGAAACTCTAAGGTGGATCTTTAGCAAAGTATTGATACGTCTTTATGGAGATCCCCTATTCGCTGCATACGGAAAAAAATCTGACATCTGCGAGAAATTGATCAAAGAGTTCAAAAATAAACATCTTACAAATGAGGCTAACTTCACCGCTTTATTTCCGGAAGATGAAAAACTATCCGAATTGTTCTATACCATGCTAAAAGGTACAAGCGTCTACAAGCTTCCTGACAAAGGAATTGCCCCTTTTCATGATTTTTTTCATTTAAGTGATGACCCTAAAGCGAAAGCTATCTGTTTTCCAAAAGCATCTAAAGAACTCTTAGAAGAGCTGTTCGGCGAGAAAAATGCCTTTATCATCATGGAGCAGGAAAAGAAAAAAAGCATAGAAGCACAAAGAAACATCTCCCTTAATCTCTCTGAACTAGAAGCACTCCTTAACCAAGAACATTTCCCTTCTGAGAAGGCACAAGCAATCTTTGCCCTCATGGACTTCACAATCCCTACCAGCAACCCAGTTCCTGAAGAATCGTTTGACAAACTTGTTGGACTGCGCAAAAAAGGGAACTTTGCGAACAATCCTAAGAGACAGTCATAAGCAAAAAAATAAGGACGAAAAACTCAGAGTTAGAGTAGCATCTTGAAAGTTTTTTCTTTAACTTCGAGCACATTATGATTCGAATTGTTTCTCTCTTATGTATTTCTATCACCTTTGCTTTGTTTGCTCACGAGGAAGCTTACCCCGACACCGACTTGGAATTAAATAATGTTAAAGCAGGTCCATCCCTTATAACTCAGATCATCCAAGAGCAACCAGATTCCATAGAGTATTACGACAAAGGTAAGTTATACTTGAAATTGGATAGAATTTATTCCACTAAAGACGGATTTTATTTGCGAAACTATCGTTCGTCAATTCTCTTACCGCCTCTTTTTGCAGATGACAAGGGCTCGTTTATTTCTGCGACACAACAAGAAAAAGATGCTGTGGCTAAGCAAGTATTCTATCAATGTACCAACCCAAAATGCATGGATGTATGGGATGTAAGCTATTTTGGGTACAATTGCCCTAGATGCAAAAGTCCTGGCTATCGACTCTATTTTGATTGAGCACGCCAATTAGAAAAAATCCATCGGCACAGAGTGAGGATAGAGATGTTGAATGAGTTAGTTTTTTTTAAGAGTAGACCGAAGGGCCCCGGTCGAAAAAAATTAGCTCATCCAGCCGAAAGGATTGCAAAAGCAAAAGATAAACAATCCTAAGATCGAGACAGATAGCTCGGAAAAGAATAAAAATTAATCTTTCTTTGTGTCTCTTCCCTCTATCTGTGCTGATGGAGTTATGTTCTGTTTTAGATAACAAGGCCCTGGCTAACGGCGTATGCCACCAATCGGAAGCATCATTGTAAAGCAAGTTCCTTCGCCGTAATTTGAGCGCACTCGGATTGTACCCCCATGCTTTTCTATAATGGTCTTGACAATAGATAGCCCAAGTCCTGCTCCGCCAAGTTTACGAGAATGTGTTTTGTCAACTGTGTAAAAGCGTTCAAAGACATGCTCAATGTCAGCTTCCGGAATACCAATACCAGTATCACAAATTGTAAGTTCAATACCCTCTGGCAATAGTTCTACGCGGATCCTAATCTCAGCTGGTGGCCGAGAGTATTTAATGGCGTTGTCGAGAATATTCATCACAGCAAGTTCGAGCAAGTCGGCTTCCCCTTCTACTTTAATCTCCTCCTGACTTTTCTCAATTCTAATGGTGATTTCAGGATGTAAAGAGATTGTGACATGTCGACAATTTTCCAATAGAGTAATCAGATCAAAACGCTTGAAGCGCGTCTCGTTGAGATTTTCAATATCGGCTAACAAAAGAAGCTTTTTCACAAGATTTTCCATCCGCTCACAGTTACGGATGATCTTTTCGATGATATCTGTCAGCATTTTAGGAGATATCGTAGGAAGATCTTGCAGAGTTTCAGCAAACCCTTTGATAATTGTTATTGGAGTGCGCAGCTCATGCGATGCATTGGCGACAAAATCTTTCCCCATCTCTAAAATTTTATAGTTACTAGACTTGTCTTGAAGGACGACAATTGCTCCGCTGCCAGCAGACTTGGGGGCTGCGACGAGGTCTAGGTACAATTTACGGCTATTTCCGAGGATGATAAAATCCGTTAAAATTGTGCGTTGTTTTTGGCACTCAATCAAAAGATCTTTGGTTTTCCTTAAAAGATCATCCGAAGCACATCCAAGGGCCTTTGTAGGAAATGGCTTATCTAGTAAATTTTCTTTTGGTATGCCCAACATTTTACATCCCGTAAAGTTTACATACCGAACACTCATTGCTCGGTCAACAGCAATGACCCCTTCTCCTAAAGACTCCAATATCGCTTCTTTTTCATCGCGTTCTTCCTTTAAGCTTTGAATCTGTTCTTGGATGCGCTCAGAAAGAGAATTGATCGTTCGTGCCAATTGGACAAAATCATCATCTTGATTGCGCGATGTGCGCAAAGAAATCTTTGGAATTTGCTCCGACTCTCCTTTTTGGTAGGGCGTGATTGCTTTGATAATTTCGCTGATGGGCCTGCTTAAACTATATAAGATCAACAAAGTCATGATAGAGAAAAACAAGAGCAGGACAAAGCAAAGGGCAATAAATCCTATATCAAAATTATGCGAGAGTTCATCGAGCTGTGAATAGGGAAAGGCAAGACGTAAAATATACTTCTGACCTTTTACATCAAATGCTTTTGCAATGTATATAAAGCGTCGAGAAAAAATTTGTGAATAGCCTTCGTTATACCCATATCCTTCTTTGATTGCTTGATTGACCTCTGGGTGTTCCGTTGGGTAAAAAGGGGTAAACCCTTGCCCCCACAATCTAGATAAATAAGAGTCGTAGATCAGGAGTCCTTGATCATCGAGAAGACTGACGCGAAAAAATGTGAAATATTCTGGACGTTGTAGAATATTGACGAGATCTTCTTGGCTCGCGGCCCCTTGAATATTACTGATTAAGTCGTCAGCAAATTCGTTCAGGGAATGGTGGGCAATGCGCTTCACCGTTTTTTCAACAAATGGAAAGAGCATCAAGGCGAAAAGCAAAAAAAGAACCAGCTGGCTTAAAAAAATCTTGGTGCGGAAACGAAGGCGAGAAAAAATCATACTGAGTTTAACACCTTATAAACGGGGATCGCTTCAGCAAAGCCCTTCAATGTTAACATCCCTTTCTTTTCTACTCTAATATTCTCTTTAACCCCGGGTGCATTCCAGGTTTCTTCAGAGATCAATATCTCCATCCCTTCAGCACTCTGACACAACCTTGATGCTAAATTGACGTTTCTCCCTAACACGGTATAGTTCAACCGATCTTCAGCTCCCATGTTCCCTGCAACAACAAGACCTGTTGCAATGCCCACGCCCATTTTTACGGGTGCTTTTCCTTGGTGAACGCGCTCGATGTTCCATCTGTTTAGTTCTTGGATTGTCTCAAGGGCGCAATCCACAGCATTTTTGGCAGGGTGTTGACTCTTTAAAGGCGCTCCAAACAGCGCCATGACCTCATCTCCCACATATTTATCAATCACTCCATGATGTTCCTCAATAACTCTAGAAATTCTTGTCATACAATTATTGAGCAGCTCGATCACCTCATGAGGTGGCATATGTTCTGACATCCCAGTGAAATTTCGAATATCAGCAAAAAAGACTGAGACGACTTTTTCTTCTCCGCCCAAATGCAGATCCCCCTTCAAAATCTCACCTGCGACTTCTGGAGAAACAACTTTATTGAGCACACTTTGCACTTTATCTTTTTCAATAAGTCCTTTCACCATGTCTGAAAACGAATGGTACAATGAAGAGACTTCATCATGGCGATCTTGAGCAATTGAAGGAAGTTTGATCTCTGAAAAATGCCCTTTGCGCACTTTTTGTGTCGCATCAGCCAAGTGGCTGATGGGGTCTATGATTTTATTTGAAACGCTATGTAACGCAATAAGGACAGCGATCAACGACAGGACAGATATTGCACGCATTCCAATGGAGATCTGCGCGATCACTTCTTTACTTTTTCGTTCAAACGATTTCAAAAAAAGGAATTCTTGTTCGATGGGATTGAGAAGGAAAAAATGAAGGTCCATTTCATGGAATGGCACCAAATGCAAGAAAAAATATTCTTTGCCATTCCAAGAAACTTCACCAGCAGAGGTTGCCATCAAATCGTCTAGAGGAAGAGATGAAAAATCACTGCGCAACAATTTTTTTCCTAATGGAGAAAAGCCTTCCATCCAATTGCCTTTGTAGGAAAGCAAACACGTTTCTCTTAATAGAATTGCAAGTACATTAACAGAGAAGCTAACATCAGATCCGGCAGTGAGGTGATATTTTTTATCATCCTCCATTAGACGGCTATTGCCCAAAAAAACATTCTTTTGAGGAGTGCCATCGATTAAGGCTATTGCTTTGCCAAGCCCATTGCAGCCTGGATTTGGAGGATGGTCTTTCAAAAAGGCTGTTGAATCAAATAATTGTCTCTTGATTAAAACATCATCTGTTGCGACCCCAAATCCTGAAACATTTTCTTTATCAAATTCGACAATGCCCAGAAAGGGGATTGAATGTACAAGTGAACCTGCTTGGAATAAAACGTCTAAAATCCCAACCATCTTTTTTTTCGTGATGAGCATGCTAGAAAAAGTCTGCAAATATGGATAGTCGCTCTCCACACAAGGATCAGTCTTGAGAATAGAAGCATCTGGATTGGGAAATGGGGGATCTGCAAACGAACCTTGCAATGCTTCTGTTAATGAAGTAGCTAATAGGGGGAGATGTAGTTGAAGATCATCTAGATTAGTTCCTCTTGCTTGCTCGATTGCGCTTGGATCGACCAGAACATATTTCTGGGCACCATTCGAATCGTCAATAAGCAACCCCAAAAATTTTTGTCCATTTTTTGAATCAGTAGCTTTCAACCACCGTAAATGCTCTGAACAAGGAGCTTGGAGATACTCTTTTATAAGAGAGATGTCAGGCAGCAGAACATAAGCTGCTTGAGGTAATGTGACTTGGAGAAAATCAATTTTGGGGTTTGTTTTCAATATCGAAGAGGCAAATGAAGGCTGCTCTATTCCACGAGAGGAAGGAGTAAGAACTTTTAATGTGGCATCGATTTCTGCCACATCTTGAGAAGCAATTAATGCGATAAAATCCTGCAGCCGATTAGCTCTCAATTTTTCTGTACTTTCGATTTGCCCTTGTAAATCTTTTTGTGCTGCCAGCAACTTCTTTTTTGTAAACCAGCTCTCCAAAAAAACAGAGAGGATAAACGCTATAAAAAAAATCCCACCGACTAGAAAAAACAATCGATAGCGTAATTTCATTAGACCTCCTGATAAAGGTCTTCGATGCGATCGTCATGCATGATCACCGTCGTCTCAAAACGCACTCCTCCTCTTCCAGGTAAATATATCCCAGGCTCGATTGTAAAGACCATCCCAGATGAAATAATGGCGTCTTTGTCTTCTCCATCTTGTTTGATTCGCGGAAACTCATGTGTTTGAAGGCCAATTCCGTGGCCAAGACTATGAGTAAAATATTCTTCTCTGCCAGCTTGGCACAACACAGCGCGTGCGGCCTTATCAAGCGTGCATGCTGAGACGCCAGGCCTACATAAGGAAATTGCTGCATGAGATGCTTTTTGGACTAAAGAATAACACTCTTTCATTTCATCATATCCCGTGCCACGGAACAAGACACGAGTCATATCAGAATGGTAATGGTCGACAACTACACCGATATCAATCAACATCATGTCATTTGATTCGAGCTTTTTTTCTCCAGCTCGATAATGGGGCATGCTGCTATTGGTCCCAAAAGCAATGATAGGCTCAAATGCCATTCCACTCGCTCCATGCTCCCTACAGTGCTTTTCGAAAGCCCATGCAGCGTCTTTTTCCGTCATTCCCGTCTTGAGCGATTGCTGCAAATATGCAAATCCACTTTTGAGCACAGCAGCACTCTTGCGCATTGCAACGAGCTCTTCTTTTCCTTTGACTGCGCGTATTGCGTCGACAAAACCTATTTGAGGGTGCACATCGCCAAAAATTCTTTGCAGGTGAAGAAAACGATCGTATGTGGTTTTCTTACTGTCAAACACTACGTTTTTCGCCATTTTAGAATAGACCTTTTCTTCAAGCAGCGCTGCTGGAACTGGAGATTTCACTGTTGCAGCCTGAATATAACGACCATCCACAAAAAGGCGAGCATCGTGAGAAGAAATAATGAGCACTCCTCTGCTCAAGTCCAACCCTGTAAAGTAGAAGAGGTCAATAGGATCTTCAATAATAAAAGATCGCTCATCTTGCCTACACTTCTCCTGGAGCTGATGGATACGCGAAAGAAAAACAGAGTGCATATTTATCCAGATTGAATCAATTTCAATAGACGCTCTTCGCTCAAGACAATGGCAATCGGTTTCCCAAATGGAGTTTCCCAAGGCTCAGGGCAAGACCATAATTTCTCAACCATTGCTAAAGATTCTTGTAACATAAATGGTTTTTTTCTTAAGCGAATACCCTTGATAAGCTTTAAGACAATTTTTTTCGTGTCTGTCATCTCTTCAATCAAAAGCTCCGGATCTCCCAAACAGTTCTCTACAACATGCGCCACATTTTCTTCGTTTAAAAAATCAGGGGCCGAATCAATGCTCAATTGATTTCTTCCAACCGTGGTAAACAATATCCCTACGTCTTCTAATCGTGCGCGAAGCCCTTCCAATTGGGCCATATGATGGGGTGGCAGATTCATAATGACTGGTAGCAGTAATCTCTGCGCATTTTTTTGTCCTCCTTTTTTCATAATCAAGGCATCAAATGCGATGCGCTCCTGAAGGCCAAATAGATCGATGAGGCACATCCCATTGCGTTCAATAAGCAGAAAATTTTTAAACAGTCCAATTGGTCTAATGACCTCTTTTTGAGGCATGGAGATCTGTTCCCACTCTTCAAAGCGTGAAGCAGGCTGGATATGCTCAGCGATGCTCTGCTGCCACTGCTGTGTTGAAGGTGCTTCATACGTTTCCAAAAAAGAATATTTTTCTATTGGAGAAGTTTGTGCTATTAAGGCTTTGTCAACAGCCTCACGGACAAGCTTGCGGATGTGAATCTCATCGCGTATCCTCACTTCTTTTTTTTGTGGATGGACATTGACATCTAGCCATTTACTATCCATGAAGACATGGAGCACAAATGCGGGATAACGATCTTGTCCAATGCGCGTGCCATAACCTTCTTTGATAGCATACGAAAGAGAGGGGCAATTAACGGGACGATTGTTAATAAAAAGATACTGTCCAGAGCGATTATGACGGCTCTGTTCAGGGAGTTGCAGCCATCCTCTGAGAGTCAACGTCTCATCTTGATAGACAATGGATCGGGAAGAATGCGAATAGGAAAGGGTAAAAATTTCTTCGACTCTCAACTTCAATGTCTCCAGTGGCAAGGGCGATGGTGTTGAAAATGTTCTCAGAGCCGCTCTCCCTTGTTGGTTTAGTTCCAAGCTCACTTCAGGATGCGCAAGGCTCAAAAGGGTCATAATCTTGGTGATTTCTGCACTGCTTGCCGAACTGCTTTTTTGGAATTTTTGACGTGCAGGCGTGTTAAAGAAAAGGTCGCTTACCTCGATCGTTGTCCCTCGCTGCCTGGCACAGGGTTGACAGAGCTTAATTAACCCTCCTTCTACTTCAATTTGCGTGCCAGCATCCTCTTCTACCGCGGTCATCAAAACTAACCGAGATACAGAGGCAATAGCTGCAAGGGCCTCACCGCGAAAACCCATAGTGAGCAAACTGAGCAGGTCATCCGCTTTACGAATTTTAGAGGTTGCATGCCGTTTAAGGCACAAAATGGCATCTTCTCCGCTCATCCCAGAACCATTATCGCTAACACGGATTAATTTATGACCACCGCCCGTTACATCGACGATGATGTGTGTCGCTCCAGCATCAATTGCATTTTCAACCAGTTCCTTAACGACAGAAGCTGGATCTTCAATGACTTCGCCTGCAGCTATTTGATTGATCGTCTCTTCACTAAGGAGAGAAATTTTCGCCATGTGCCTTTGCCTTCATAATTAAAAATTTATTAACAATTTGAAACAATATTGTTAACCTCAAAGCGCTGGATGTGTATTTACCAGCTATAAAGGTGGTATCATGAAAACAATTAGCGCTTTTTTTGTCTGTATCCTTTTGACAACTGCAGCATTTGCTTGTTGCGGACAAGAAGATCCAATAGAGTCAGAAGCAGATGCAACAATCTCTGAGAAAATATATATCGAACCTGAAAATCTCCAATTCGACAAAAAGGATATTTTTGTCTTCCATCATGACACATGGCATCGTGTACGCGCTCTATTTTCTGATGAAATGGGATTGTATGTGAGTCGTCAACCTTCAACGAATACATGGCGTTGTGTCGACTGCACTCGATATCATAACTGTGATCAATCATGCCCAGAAACCGGGCTATCCCCTCCCCTAAATTGTCGAAAATAATGAAAATTGCGTCAATTAACTTTTCGCTTTTTTTAAAAAAACAGCAAACGATTTTAATCGCAGCTCTATGTTTGAGCTGCGCTGTTTATATTTGCATGCATTTTTTCCTAAAACAATATAATTACCTATTTGCGCTTAAAGAAATTCCTCAAGAGGAACGATTTTCGCTAGAAGTATTTTTTCGATCTTTGATTTCGGATGAAGATGGGTATTGCGTATTTTATGGAGATAAGCCAGCCTCGGTTACATTCTTCAAAGATTGGAAAAAAATTGATCGTTCTAGGTTACCTAGCCGCTACTCCATGTTTTTTTCTCCTGAAAAGAGAGGTATGGAGATTTGGGAGAAATACCAACACCTTTTTCCCTTAAAAACTTATGCCCTTGTTAAAACTCGATCTTTCTTTCCAGAATATTCTGCAGCAGTTTTTCTCATACACAAAGAGCGTCTACGAAATACTTTAATTGAAGAGTTCGATGAATTTAAGAGAGTCTTTTCAAAAATTCAATCTCCTGAGCAACTACTGGAAGCAATACTATATGATCCTTCTTTTCTAGCGCAGATTTGCTTAAATCATCATGACAATTTGCTTGGAATTATCTTAGGTTATGGGAAAGAAAATGCTGCCTATTTCTACAGACAATGGGAAATAAAAACATTTTTATTTCCACGTGAATATTCTGTCTCGGAATCCTTTATTTTTAATCCTCTAAAAAAGCCTATCCCTCGACCTGGTTATTCTTCGTTAGAAGAGGAACTCCTTGCTTTAAAGGCAAAATCAGGAAATTTAATCATTCCAGAAAAGTGTTCCTTAACTTTTTCTTTGCACTTGCCCATAGGCTATTCCGTTGATGCAACTGTAACGGATGTCCCTGGGCTTCGCAAAAAATATAAGGAGCAACAATACAGGGCCACCAAAGCTTATCAAAACGGAAGCTTTCTAGAAATTACGCTCCGTGAAATGATGAGGTAATGAAACTCATTGCAGCAACACGTATCGTCCAACGCCTCCAGGAAGCTGGATATATTGCCTATTTTGCAGGTGGCTGGGTACGCGATTATTTAATGAAACACCCTTCTGACGATATTGATATCGCCACAAATGCTCCTATAGAAACTATCCAAGAGATGTTTACTAAAACTGTCCCTGTCGGGATTGCTTTTGGCATTCTAATCGTTGTCGAAGAGGGATTTCCCTACGAAGTGGCCACATTTCGGAAAGAGCGGGGATACATGGATGGGAGAAGGCCCACCTCAATTGAGTCTGCCTCTCCTGAAGAAGACGCTGTTCGCAGAGATTTCACAATCAACGGGATGTTTTACGATCCTACGACTACAGAGATCTACGATTATGTTGGAGGACGGGAGGATTTAAAACGGGGGATCATCCGCGCCATCGGCGATGCCGACGAACGCTTCCTTGAAGACCGTCTTAGAATGATGCGTGCCGTCCGTTATTCTACTCGCTTTAATTTTCCTATCGAAGAAAAAACATTGGCGGCAATCAAAAAGCATGCGTCAACACTGCTGCCTGCTGTAGCAATGGAAAGGATCTGGCAAGAGTTTAAAAAAATGTCCCAATTTGCCCATTTCGACCACAGTCTGGTCATTTTACATGAGATTTCTCTGCTGCAGACAATCTTTCCCGCTCTTAAAGACATTTCTACCCAAGAGATTGCAAAACGGGTCCGTTTTATCGAAAAATTTCCCAAGGGGGTTCCCACGATTGTGGAATTAATCGAGCTATTTCTCGACCATTCATTGGATGCGATGCTCGCTTTGTGTGAATACTTAAAGCTCTCAAACCCTGAAAAAGACTTTGTTCGTTTCTACCACCATGCCCACAATTTATTGAGCATGCCTTCAGATTGGTTGGAAAAATTAGAGCTTGTTGAGTGGGCTCATTTTTATGCCCACCTAGATTGTGCAGTATGCTTAGAAATTTTTTCTGTTCGTCTTTCTGAAGAAAAACAAAAAGACTTCCGCAAAGAACATACTGAAAGGCAGCTCTCTCTTAAAGCCGCTATCGAAAGAATACGCCAAAAAAAACCTGTTCTATCTGCTAGCCGGTTGCTAGCATCAGGAATACCTGCTGGCAAAAATATGGGACTACTGCTTAAAGAAGCAGAAAGAATCTCTATCAATCAGGGACTTAATAACCCTGAAAGTGTGATGGAGATCCTCCAACATCACCCTCTGTGGAAAAAATAGCAATATGCCCTGGATTTCTCTTGCTTCTGTACTTTTAGCATGGCTCTTATTCACCGTGATGTACACGATTTCGACGTACATCTCGAAAGATGTCTCCGTTGCACAGATGGTCCTATTTAGAAACGTCGTGAGCTTGGTTTGTGTGCTTCCTTGGATGCTCTATTATTGGCGCAATGCATTTAAAACTTCAGAGCGTCTCTTGATCTTTATACGCTCCGTATCAAGCATCAGTGCCCTCGCGCTCAACTTCACTGCTTTAAAATACACAGACCTTGTGAATACAACAATGCTTGCTAATACCTCACCACTTTTTGTCCCATTCATTGTTAAAGTATGGAGAAAGAAGCCAATACAAAATGATCTATTACTCCCAATTATATTAGGATTTATCGGCGTGGGATTGATACTACAACCAGGGTATGGGGTGTTTTCTATCGGAGGGTTATTTGCACTTGGTGCAGGAGTTTTGGCTGCCATCTCAACGATTGCATTACGCATATCGCACAAGACAGAAACACTCTATACGATGTTATTTTATCTATTCCTAAGTGGCGGTATTCTATCTTTGCCGTTTGCTTTATATGACTGGCTGCCATTGAGCGGTCTTTCTCTTTTTTTACTTGTGACTATGGGAGTGTTGGCAGCCCTCGGCCAGTTTTTCTTTGCGTTATCTCTTAAAGAAGCTAAAGCAACACACATTGCCCCTTTTGGATATTCTGCTGTGGCCTATTCTGTAATCATTGAATTTTTATTGTGGGGCCAAATCCCCAATTGGCTAACACTATCGGGAATTGTCCTGATCACATTGTCTGGAATCTTCGTTATCCGACACAGCAAAAAAAACATCTCCTAACTCAGGCTGGTTGTCCGCATACCAAGCACGCAATTTGTTAATAACGCGCATTTTTTCCTGAATTATAAACTTAGAGTCGAGTGTGTTATTTTCATAGATTAGTCGCCCAAAATCAATTTGAACAATTTGATCACCTATAAATCCAAAATTTGTAACGACTCCTTGATCGCGATCATAAAAACCTTTGCGGCATCGTTGATCAATTAGCTGTTCAAGGGCTTTAATGCCCATGCGCGCTTTGTGCAAGGCGCCTTTTGCAACACATTCTCTAATGTAATGTTCCAGAGGCTTTGCTCTTTTTTGAACCACGAATACATAGTCATCTAACAGAAGCCGATGTTTGTGCCCGTTTCTGTCACTGAGCGTGAGTCTTTTGTTTAGTGAAGAAGAAGTGCGGACATGAGCTGCAATTACTCCGGTTTCTTGAGATAAAAATTTACTCGCTTGAAGACAGGATGCTGTCAATTGTCTACAACGAGCTTCTCTTGCAAGCACCTTTCTTTCATAAATGTTTTTTAAGAGAGGAACATATCGGCACAAAGAAAGCCACTGTTTTGGTATCAAATGCTTATTTTTGAAAAACTTTATTACATAAGCTCCATCAGAGCTATGAAAAGCATATGTCTGCGAGCCGCTACCGATATAATGAAATTCTTGGGAAAGAATTTTATCGAGCTCTTTAGTTAATACAAAATCTTCTGGCGCTTCTTCGGTGTAATGCGCTGCAAGCGCGCAAGAAAATATTTTCTTCTCTGTAAATCCTCTGGCAGGAAACAAGTTCTGCCAAAGGCTTATAAAAACAACTGCTACGACCAGCAAAATAACTATCCACTTGTTCATAGCACCCTTAGGACTAACAAGGTCACATCATCATGCTGAGGTGTGGATCCAGCAAAAGCTGCTACTGTCTGCTCAACAGCATCCACTAGTTCTTGAGCGGAACTCCATTTCTTGCTTAAAATACACTCCGTTAACCTTTGTTTGCCAAAAAGCTCATCATTAGAATTATGTGCTTCTAAAACGCCATCGGTATAAAGCAAAATAAAATCACCGCTGTGCAGTTGGACAGTGGCAGATTCCACTTTTTCATAAGCCTGGACACCTAAAGCCATTCCTCGGGTCGTCAATTCCGACAAGGATCCATTTTGCTTGATAAGCAACGCAGGGTAATGTCCACAGCAACTATAGGTTAGCTTGCAACTGGTTGCATCATATGCACCGACCCAGGCTGTCACAAAAACACCACTATCAGCGGTGTCTAAACAAAAAATTGAATTTGTCGCGTTAATGATTTTAGGAAGCTCTTCAATTGTCGCCTCATAGCTGCGCAACATACTACGCACACATAAAGAGTAAAGGCATGCGGAAACACCTTTTCCAGCAGCATCAGCAATCGCAAGCATTAACTGATCGCTCTTGCCGTCCTCTGCGACTCCTTTTTTCACAAAGACATCGTAAAAATCTCCGCCAACTTCTTTAGCAGGTAAAAATCCTGCTGCAACTTCAACACCAGGAAAGCTTGGCATGACCCTCGGCAGAATGCTCGTTTGAATCTCTTGACCTATCTTCAATTCTTGAGCCAATTTTTCTTTAGCAACGCGTTCATTTTTGGCAGTTTCCATATGGCGTGTCAACGCATCGATGGTACGATTAAAATGGGATCCTAGGACATTGATCTCAAACCCCATCCAATCTTTGCGGTATCTCGCATTTAAATCTCCTGACTCAACGCCTTCCATCACTTGGCTCAAGCGCTGCAATGGTTTTGCCATGCGCCTTGTCAACCATACAGTTCCTCCACCACCGAGCAATAGGACTAAGAGAAAGAGAGTAAACAAACTGGTGGACACTTGGGAATCAGCGCTTTTGAGGGCATCTTTCTCTAGTACAGTCACTAACATTGAAAGATCCACGTCATCTAAAGAAACCTCGACGCCGATCCTTTGTTGCTCTAAAAGTTTAAATATTTTCCTTTCTTCGATGTTGCGTGCAAGGGAATGAAAAACGCGATCTCCTTTTAGAACATCTTCTGAATGCAAAGAAATAATTTCTTGAAGAGGCGGCAATGCTTCACTTTCAGCAAATATTTCCTTCTCTTGGTTTATAAGAGCAATAGCAAATGGGTATGGGAACCTGGAAGCATCAACCATGGAATGGATGAGCTTTGTAGCATTTATGAGGGTCAGCAGGAAGTAATTCCCATCCAAATCCTTCTTTTGTATGGATTGAGCTAAGCAAATAATATCGGTCTCTTTACCATTCCAATTAAGTGACAAGGGCTGTGCACGGCCGGAAGCTTTCCGAACTAAAGACTGGTCCCAAATCTCCACAGGAGGACAGCCATCGGGAGATCCTGTTACACACCTGTACCCCTCTCCTTGTTGGCGCACGACAATCAACACAGCGCCTGGAACTATTGATGGAACATTTTTTAAGAAATCCGTCCAATTTTCATGAGCAGCATATTCAAAAACACCTGACATTGCCAAGCTAGAAAGCTGAATCTTTGTATTTTTTAAAATTTCTTCTAGCAACTGTTTTTTCTCTATGGCCAATACATCAAGCGCAACAAATGATTCGCGGTATTTCCTTTGACTTTCTTGGTTATACATTATGAAAGAGTGGAAAAATAAAGGAATTACTAATAGGACAAAGCATACTAGAAAGACACGGAGCGCAAGGCTACCAAGGATCTTCTGAAAAACAGGTGAACGCGAAGAATTCTTGCTGGGCAATTTGTCGTATGTCATGATTAACCATATGGTACCAAAAGAGATCACCAGTTTACAACATCCCTTCGTTAAGCGTAGCGTTAAATTGCGTGAAGACAAAGCTTTTCGATATTCAGAAAGATCCCTATTGCTGTCCGGCGATGCAATGCTCAAAGAGCTTGCAGAGACAATCTCCTTTAAGGCAGTTTTTATTCTTCAGGGGGAAATTCTGCCCAAAAACTTCCGAACTGATTCCATATATGTCGTTACAGAAGAGGTGCTTAAGAAAATTTGTGGGGTTGCCCAACCTGAGACATTAGCAGCGATCGCAGAAATGCCTGCTCCCGGAAGTTTACAAGAGAAAAACGCTATCCTCGTCCTAGATGCTATCGCTGACCCTGGCAATATGGGCACACTTCTACGATCGGCGATAGCATTCTGTTGGGATGCAGTTTATCTTACTCCTAATTGCGTCGATCCTTTCAATGAGAAATGTTTGCGAGCTGCGAAAGGAGCTACTTTTGCAATCCCTATAATACAAGGAAGTAAAGAAGCATTGATCGAACACCGTACTGCTATCTTCGTGGCTGACAGTAAAGGAAAAAATATTTTAACATGTCACTTTAAGCCTCCATTTGCTCTGGTATTAGGAAATGAATCTCATGGCCCTTCCGATTTTTTTTCAAAATATCCCAAAATTTCTGTTCCCATATCTAACAAAATGGAATCGCTCAATGTCGCAATCGCAGGGTCTATCCTCATGTTCGAAATGATCAAAGGGGAATTCCATGGCTAAACTAATAGACCCATTTGATGAGGACCATTATATCCCCGAGCGAAAAGAAGCTAAAAAAGAGAGAAAAATCCTTTCCAAGACTGATCGTTCTAAGTTTAAAAAATCAAATCAAGACCAGCGACGGAAACGCGATCTCGCTGCAGGAGTAGAATCCGATCTATCTATTGGAAGAGTCATAGCCATTACCCCAGAAGGAATTGTAGTAGCTTTTGAGGACCAATTTTTCCAATGCACATTGAAAGGCTCTCTAAAAAAAGAGAAATTGAAAATTAAAAACCTTGTGGCTGTGGGAGACTCTGTTCGCTTCGAGAAAAAAGAGGGAAAACAGGGGACTATCTGTTATGTTTTGCCAAGACATTCCATCCTTTCCCGTGCAGCACATTTCCAAAGACGCACAGAACAATTAATTGCCGTAAATGTGGATCAAGTCCTCATTACCACTTCCGTAGTTTATCCAGCCCTTAAACCCCCTCTTGTCGATCGCTATATCATTGCTGCCATCCGCGGCCAACTCAAACCTGTTGTAGTGATCAACAAGTGCGATCTTCTTAAACTTCCCTCCGCTCTTTTCTCAGCAGACTTGATCGAAAAAGAATGCGCCGTCATGAATGAGATTATTGCCACATACAATTCATTAGATATCCCTGTTTTTTGCGTCAGCGCCGATAATGGCGAAGGCATGGAAGCTTTGAATGAGGCCATGCACGGAAAGATCTCCGTTTTTTCAGGTCAATCGGGAGTGGGAAAGTCGTCTCTTATTAACCAACTCGCTGGAACGGAACTGCCGATAGGTCCCGTAATTGAGAAAACCCAAAAAGGCTCTCATACCACAACCACAACAACTTTACTCTCAGTGGGTAATGAAGGGTTTGTCATTGATACACCCGGCATTAGAAGCTTTGAGGTTTGGCAAGTAACCAAACAAGACGTCAAAGATTATTTCCAAGATATCCAAAAACATGCTGATGGATGTAAATACCCTGACTGCTATCATTTGCATGAGCCTGAATGTTCGGTGAAGGATGCCTTAGAAAAGGGCGAGATTTCTCCCATGCGTTTCAGTTCCTACTGCACACTAATTAGCGATCTCCTTAAAGAGACTTCATATGACTAAAATTTCTTCTCTAGATGCCCTCGAAATCCTCGATTCTAGAGGGAATCCAACGCTTGCTGTCTATCTTACTACTGAAGACGGCGTCACCACTAAAGCGTGTGTTCCTTCCGGAGCCTCGACTGGAGAACATGAGGCTATCGAACTCCGCGACCAAGATAAACACCGTTATCTTGGAAAAGGAGTTCAAAAGGCTGTAGCCAACGTCCGTGGCCCAATAGCGAAACTTTTACAAGGGAAAGATGTCCAAAATCAACGGGAGATCGATCATGCAATGGTCAGCCTTGATGGGACTCCAAACAAAGCACAATTGGGAGCAAATGCTATTTTAGGGGTCTCTTTAGCCGTAGCTAAAGCTGCCGCCCAATCAGCAAAACTACCACTTTATCGTTATCTACATACCGGAAATAAATTCATTCTGCCATGCCCAATGATGAACATCATTAATGGGGGTGCTCACGCAGATAACCAAATGGATTTCCAAGAATTTATGATCCGTCCAATCGGAGCTCCAAATTTTCATGAGGCTATACGCTGGGGAGTAGAAGTCTTTTTCGCTTTGAAATCCCTTTTGAAGCAAGCAGGGATGAGCACTTCGGTAGGTGATGAAGGTGGCTTTGCTCCTAATATGTCTTCAAATGAACAGACTTTAGATTTTATTTTGAAAGCCATTGAAAAAGCGGGTTATCGTCCAAAACATGATATTAGTCTTGCGCTCGACTGTGCTGCATCCGAATTTTACGACGCATCAGTAAAGCGCTATATAGAAATGAAAAAAAAACGAGCCGGAGATTCCTTCGCTTCACGTAGTGCTGTTGAACAGGTTGCATATCTCGAAACACTCTGCTCTGCATATCCCATTGATTCGATTGAAGATGGTATGGATCAAAACGATTGGAATGGATGGGTCGAACTGACAAGTCGTCTAGGAAAAAAAATTCAGATTGTTGGAGATGACCTCTTCGTTACAAATTCTAAATTTATTGAAAAAGGAGTCACATTAAAGGCTGCAAATAGCGTGCTGATTAAGATCAACCAGATTGGGACTCTTACAGAAACAATTGAGGCAGTTCAATTGGCAAAAAAACACGGGTTCACCACAGTGTTTTCCCATCGTTCTGGAGAAACAGAAGATACGACTATTTCCGACTTGAGCGTTGCCCTTAATGCGGGGCAAATCAAAACGGGATCGCTATCACGATCCGATCGTGTCGCTAAGTATAATCGGTTGTTAGAAATTGAACATGAGCTCGGTTCCCAAGCAATTTACGGACCGCATTAAAATTAGACCTCTTGCGTAACTAAGGACTCGTCGATTTTCGACTTAAAAATTGAGGGTTAGGTTTGTGCAGAAACAAAGCGTGGAGAACGAACTATAATACTGCACCATTTTTAAATCAAAAATCGACTCGATAGAATCTGAATTTTGACAGATGCTGAATCCAGAGATGGTCTTTAAAGCCCGCGAGATCTGTTTTCTTGATCAGTGTCAACATGATTGACGTAATATAAAGAAAGAGAGCTGACTAAAGAGACATGTGCCGAAATAGGCTTCATCATTCTTTTAGTCGATAGTTCGCGCACATCGCCAATAAGAAACCCGATCTTAGAAACAAGATCTCCCTTAGTTATCCAGATATTGATGGGGAGATTGCCTTTTGGATAGCGTTCTTTAGCCATTTTTAAAACATTCCTAGCAACACCAGGAGAATTGAATGCTGCGCTCATATGATGTGGAGACTGGTTGATCCAATCTTGCTCAAATATCACGGTGTAAATTGCGAGCACACCGCCTAAGCTAAAACCTAACACCTGAGCTTTTGGACCTTTTTTGGCCATTGCCACAAGCCAATCATGAATCGTTGGTTGTGATTTTTGGAATACCGAAATTCCTGGACCTCCGGTGTTCAGGTCGCTCATCACCGATGCCCACCCCCTCTCAGTACTCAATGACAAGTCAGTGCCTCGATAGAGGAGAATTGGTGGGTGCTGTTCGCTCTTTTTCTTTGGGACTAATCCAACTGCTGGCATCCCATGCCACAGATCAAATATTTTATCGACCTTATACACGATAAGTTCAGATTTTCCAGAATCATTTAAAACCGGGATTTCCAGCTCGTGTTCACAAGATAGATCTCGATACGCTAAAACTTTTGTCATCACTTCAGAAATAGCAATCTGTTTTTGCTCGGCGTCTTGAATATGGTCATGTGCTAAATGTAAGAGACGCTGTGTGAGCTGCACATCTTCGTGGTCAGCAGTAACTTTTCCTACAAGAGGATTATGAGGAGAGAAATAACCAAAATTCCTTGCAAAGAGCTGCAATTCGTCAATTTCATTTTGAAATACAGAAGACGCTCGATCATTTCTCAATATAAATGAGCGAGAAGGACCATCGAAAGCCAATGCCAAAACTTTATCCAAGCTTTGCAGCCCCTTGACCCGCATAATCCCTACCCAGTCAGCTTCTTTTGATTCTTTTTTCACAACATGTTCCGCACTGATTATGCAAGTAGATGTTAAGAACAGTAAAATGCTTAAAATAACTCTCATTTTATTATAGACCATTACTAGAGACCATCTCTTAGAGACTGTCTCACCCCAGGCTTAATTTAGCGATTATCTATTAGAAACATCCTTTTCATTGTCGGCCCAAATTCTCTCTCAACCAATTCAAGAGATAACGGAAGTTCTTTGTCCTCGCTATCTTTCAAGGAAACTAGCTGTAACTTACGCGAATACATAATATTGCGCATATTATCAAAACGCGCTGTTAGTTTGTATCTAGAGTTGTGTAAAATAAACTCGAACGGCGGACGGCTAGCATTGTAACGAGCTGAAATCAAAGTTTCCTCAGAAAGTTTTGTAAAGATCGATTCACCCTCTATTAGATGACTGGGAGGCTTTATTTCAGAGGTAAAATGAAGTAAGGTGGGGAAGATATCAATGTGAGAAGAATTGTGACATGGTATATCTTTTACAGAAAAACTACCCTGAGGAAACTTATAATAAATCGGCACGCGCAACTGCTCTAAAGAAAGATTGGAAGCATGAAATAAATGTCCTTGCTCATAGAACTCTTCACCGTGGTCCCCAGTAATCACAATAAGGGATTTTTCCCAAGCATCTTGTTTCTTGAGATCATTGAAAAAGTCTCCCATCAACACATCAATATAATGTAAGGAATTTTTATATCTATTTTTTATTGCTTCAGCGCTTTTATCTGACCACATAGCAGACATGTAGTTGATCTTTTCACATGGATGAAACAATGTCATTTGAGGCTTAGGCCAGCTATAATCAAAGTGCGTGGAATCGAGAAAGATAATAAATAATCTCCCCCCCTGCTCCGGGCTATTTTTTAAGTCGCTAACAAGTTTGTCCAATGCAAGACGATCGCTAATTGCAGGCTCAAGATCATGGTCGTAGAATTCTTGATATGTTTTTGCAAGAACTCGATTTTTGCCCAGCAGTATCTCGTCCATTTGATAATATTGCAAGCGAGCAGAGGTATAGAGATGGATTCCATAACCCATCTTTTTAAAAATTTGTAGAGGAATGCTACCAGACGCCCACTTCTGAGGTTTAAAGTTCCCAAAGAAAAATGGCCATTTTGAGTGAAAAATTGAAAACCACGACAACTGAGTGGCATTGGAACTAGAAAGTGAGAAAGGCGCAGATAAATTTTCTTCTTTGAATTTCGTCAATGCTGGAGCTGTTAGATGGTTAATGTAATCTTCTCTAAGGCTCTCAATAATAAATAAAAAAATATCCGGATTTTTAACCAAATGGCCATCGTATCCATCCACCATTTTCTCTACAGCTATTTGTGTTGGAACTCGATGGAAGGGAAAGCAAATCGGTTCTTCGAAAAGGACATCCGTGCGGCAAATTGTTTTTTTCCATGGCAAGGCTGAACAAAATTTAAGATAGGCGTCTGATGTAATTCTACGTCCGAACGCTAAATCACCCCCATATAACAAGACCAGCGACGCACAACATACGCTTGCCACAGAAAGTTGAGACAAACTAAATTTTCTTGAAAGTTTCTCGGATCGGGAATACAAAAACAGTGCACACACCATCAATAATATAAATAGTCCGATCCCCAAAAACCATGAGATAAGGGTCACATTACTTGCGTACAACATCTCGAAAAAATTCTGCAAAGTCTCATCGACAATAAAATGGAAAACAAACCAGATTGGCATATCCATAATACGGACTAATGGAAAATCAATGATCTGGGCTAGAAACAGAAAAAAGACAATGACGACAGCAATCTTTTGGACCCAGTTTGGGAATGATTTGCGAACCCATTTTAGCAACAAGCTCAAAACTCCAATTTCTATCACAATTTGGAGCAATGATTGATAAAGAAAATATCCCTTAGTTTTAAATGAAGGTTCAGCAATTAAAGAAACGTGAAGCAAGTGAATGCCTAGCAACACTAGGAGAAAAAGACCAAAAAAGACTGAATTGATAGGAGGGGTAGTTTCTTTATTCTTCATTAGTTCCAATTCTTAGAGACCATTAATCGATTCAATATCTTTCGACATCATAAATTATTTACAAAGCCACGGTTCTTTTGCTTTCTTCATACTTATTTTGCAGACACATTCTAAGAGACTGTTAACGGACTCAGATTCTGTCGATTTTTTGGACTTTTTAAGCGAATTTTCTTTTGGTTTGTTGGAGGTTATATCAACTTTCGTATATTACCCCCAATAAACCAAAAGAAAATTCGCCAAAAATTCTCAAAAAAGCGACGAATCCTGAATCCGTTAACAGTCTCTAATACGAAATTAAGGATAGTTTTGCAAGACCCAGATGAGTTTCAACTACCATTAGACTGTACTCAACCCAAGTCTTGGTTTGAGAACAGTCTTTAAGTCATTTTTTTGAAAAAGCCGGGTGGGTTCCAATCCGGCTAAGAACTCTCAATTTATACATTTGAGAATATTGACACATTCAGAATTTGTCGCTTTTATGAGAAAATGCGCTCAAAAAGTTCAAAAAATCGACAGAATCTAAATCCGTTAACAGTCCCTAGGTTGCATGCATTAAAAAGCGCACCAGCCCTTCATAATCTTGTTTGGAAATATAGTGACGCACAGAGTCTTCATTTACGTTAAGAGAGCGTGCAAACCCTGGCACATATCTCATTAGATTGTTGTGGCGAGCTTCCTCTTTCATTTTTTTAGAGAAGCCATCGATGAAACCATCCCATTTGAACCCACTTTTATGGATCTTATGCATCGAGTGCTTCAAATGATCGTAGGAAAACACAAAATTCAAAAACCGAAAAGGATGGACATGGTGGATTCTTTTGCCTTTTTTCTCCATAGTCTTGCGCATCAGACCTAATTTTAAAATATTCTTTTCGGCCATCGTGGTGATGATATAGTCAATGATTTTTCTCTCTTGATCATTGATAGGCAATGATTCAAATAACGCCACGGCATCTGCCTCGGAGCTCCCAGGAGCAACGTCTGCATATTGGGCCAAAATGACAGGTCTGTTGAATGAACCAGAATGCTTTGATAATTTTTGTTGAAACTCAATATGAGGCATTTTTCCAGAAATAAATATATCTTCATTCTCATCAAGTTCCTCAGTCAATTCTAACTCAGTTGCAAGAAACAAAGAAAATTCCTGGAAGGAGATTGAGTCAAGTTGACTCCAATAAATTGGGTTTAAATCGTCGTGTCTGTCTAAGAGCTTCGTTTGTAAGTGCATCCTGGCAGCATCAAATTCGCTTTTTCTAGCGCCATAGCAGTATAAATTTTCAATTTCATTAGACAACAATTCAAATGAACTTTCTCCCGCGTTTAGTCCAGGAGTAATTTCCAGGTGCCACATTTCTAAAGGAGGGACTTCTTCTATTCGATGAGCAACGGGAAGCAATATCCTGTTTTCTAAGATCGACTGTAAAAGAGAATGCATCCATTGTGTGCGAAGGTCTTCAATGGCAGTTTTTTTTTCCTCAGAAACAAACAAATCACCTGACGTTACAGGATTTGAAGATAGTAATTGAACACAAGCAGCGAATATATGCAAAAGCGACATATGCAAAGTCCTTCGAGTGAGTAAATGCAGTAGCTAGTTAAAGACTATTTTCGATAAGTGGAATCCTTCAATCTTGATTTTTTTGCTACTTTTCTCTCTAAATTTTGTGATAAAATTCAACTTTAGTCTATTAACCCAAAAGATAAAGCGAAAAAAGCTACAAAATATTCGGAATTCGACACTCGTTCTCTAAGAGATATAGAGAATATGTTTGATAAGAATCAATAACGAAATCATCTGCTCCGATTAAAAATCGTCTTCTTTCGCTATATCTGCAAGACTCTTTAGCATTTATTTAAAAATTGCACAGATCACCGCGTTCCAAGTTGTGAAAAAAATGGCAATTAGGTGATTTAGCTAGAAAAGCTAGATTTATAGCCCTTACCTATTGCCATAGCCCATCTAACGAAACCCGAGATCTTTTGTCTTCTTTGAAATCCAATGTCTCACAAGTTTAAGAAGTTATGTATAATAAAGACATTATATTTTATAATGATCTCGTTCTACAAGCTAAAAATTTAATTTAAATCGGAGTCCTTATTCATGAGTATTTCAAATTCTTGCACCAGCTTCATCAACAAATACTCCCCAGTCTTCGAACCAGCCTTCGCTTATATCGACCAAAAAAAAATCAGCATTGCTTGCGGGATATCAGGCGCAATCTTGGGGAATATAATTGCTACTACAGCGTTGTTCTTAAGCGAGAACGAATATGGCTTAGCGGGAAATCTCATAGTTAATCTAACGGGTGCTGGTGGTGGTGGTGCAATTTTTGCTTTAGCCGGAAAAGTGATAGAAGGATATCAAGAAGCAAAAAAAATGAATTTTCAATTCCCTCTAGAAACACAATCTAATGAAGACAGCAGCGGTAAAAATTTAGATGAAGATGTTAATGACATTGATTTAAGAAGTCTTGATTTGAACAAAGCTTAACACAATCTAATATACAACATTCATGTAAACCAACCCAAGACTGCCAGTCTTGGGTTGGTTACATTCTCCTTAGCCAAAATGCATTCCATTGATAAAACTCGGGTAATAGCATGCTGTTCCTAATTTGATTAAAAAATCTGATTACACAAAAAAACCATTCATTTTATTTTAATTATAAGTTGCAAAATAATGCAGTTTTAACAATAAAAAAAATTAAAGCGTAAACATATCGCGCTGTGGATAGGTTCATGCGACACACGATTTTTTTATTTGGGGAAGCTGAACGAGGAGAATTTTGCACTCCTATGATTTGTAAAACCTTGCCTCAGCTTGCACAAGTCTACGGGAATCCCCCTCAAGAGAGCCAAGGGCTCTTTTATGCTATACAAACTCTTATGTATGAACGCGAGCTCATATATTTTCGCATCAGCGAAGAAGGATTCAGCTATCAGGAATACATGCGGGGGATTAAGTTCCTCAAAGACTCTCATCTCAAAATCCCCTCACTCAGTGCAATTTGCATGCCTGGAGTAGGGGACCAAGAGATCTTAGAAGCCACATTGCCGATCTGCGAAAATTACCGAAGTCTTCTAATCATCGGTGAAAAAGACCTCTACGACTTTCTTACTAACTAAAATATTTGACTAGGCCTTCATCCGTAGGCTGAAGAGTTTTAGCTCCTTGATTCCAATTTGCAGGACACACTTCACCATTTCTTTCAAATGAGATCAAGGCATCGAGCAGTCGCAAACTTTCGTCAACAGAACGTCCTATTGGAAGATCGTTAATTAATTGGTGGCGAATGATACCTTGACGATCTATAAGAAACTGGCCGCGATATGCAATCCCTTCATCTTCTTTTAAAACTTGGTAGTTTTTTGCAATCGATTTATTAATATCCGACACAATAGGGTACTCCACACCTTCAATACCCCCCTTGCGCTTTGGAGTCTTCACCCACGCAAGATGAGAATATTCACTATCGATAGAACAAGCAACAACCACTGCGTTGCGATCAGCAAATTTTGCTGACTGTTCTTGAAAAGCATGAAGCTCGGTGGGACAAACAAAGGTAAAATCTAAGGGATAAAAGAAAAAAATAACGTATTGCCCCAAATAGTCTCTTAAAGAAAAGTCAGGGATGATTCGGTCTTTGACGACAGCTTTGGCAGTGAAGTATGGGGCAGATTTCCCAATCATTGGATAAGTCATAGAAACCTCAAAATTAAACTACCTGGGATCATACACTTAATCTCCAAAAATTTCACGCGCCTTTGTAAGCCAATTTTCTTCTTTAAGCGTAGTAGAATCTCCATGACCTGGAAAAACCTGTGTTTCTGGGGGTAGTGCGGATAATTTTTTCAAAGAGTCCCACATTTTCTCAGGCTCTGCTGTTGGAAAGCTTATGTTTCCTATGGTGCCTCGAAAAAGCGTATCTCCAGAGAGAAGCACGCGTTGATCTGGGAAATAAAAGCTCATTCCTCCAGGTGAATGCCCGGGTGTATGGATAGCTTGAAAATTTAAATTTCCAACAGTGTACCATTTTCCATCTTCTAGAAAGCCATCAGGGACAACTCCTTCAATAGCAAAAAAGAGAGGCAGACCATCTTCTCCAGGATTTTCTAAGTTTCGAGCGTCTAATTTGTGAACAAAAACTTTACAGTTGTACTGATTTTTCAAGTTCTTAACGGAGCCAATATGGTCCCAATGAGAGTGAGTCAAATAAATACTCCTTAACTTAAGATGCTTGCCCTCAAGCACTTGTGGAATTATTTGATTAAGGCCAGGTGGCGCGTCAAATAATGCGGCTTCCTGCGTTTGGGGACAAGCCACAAGGATGCCATTTGTCTCAAATGGCCCAGAAGGGAAGACCTCTAGGATCATAAAACTACAAGGGGGTAAAAAAGATGCGCACCGGAGAGGATTCGAACCTCTGACCTCCCGGTTCGTAGCCGGGTACTCTATCCAGCTGAGCTACCAGTGCATGAGCGTGCTCATTTTGACGAAACTTATCATTTTAGTGCAACGAGTATATTCGGTATGTTATATTTCCTTATTCAAAAATAATATATTAGACCTCTTTCTTATGCCCATACATAGAAAAAAAATTGTACTTTTAGGAGCTGGACGTGTAGGCGCACGCTTGGCATCTGTCCTTTCTTTGGAAGAACATGATGTGACGGTAATCGATCGCGATCCATCAGCTCTAAAGACCATTGCTGCGGAAGCAGACGTTGCAATACGTGAAGGATCTGCTACAGACGTTGAGCTCCTACACGAATTGATGGAAGGAGGGGCGGATTATTTCCTCGGGCTCACGGGGGATAATGAAAAAAACTTAGTCTCTTGTAGCATCGCTAAAAACTTAGGCTATAAGACAACTATCGCCAGGGTACAAGATTATGCGCATATCTGCCAATCTCGACTGGATGTCGCGCGTTTATTTTTTGTCGATCATTTGATAGGCACTGATACAGTAATCTCTCAAGAAATCATGAAGAGCATTCTTTATCCTCAAGACGATTCTGCTGTTAACTTCGCTCAAGGCAGCGTCCAACTGCATCAAGTACTTATAACAGAAGACTGCCCAAGCTCTGGGATCTCGATAAAAGACTTGTCTTTACCTCACAACGTACTTGTAGGCCTTATTCTCAGAAAAGAGGGGGCTTTCTCAAAGATCATTTATCCTTGTGGGAATGACATCCTTAAACCAGGAGACAAGGTCACTGTCATTGGAGAGCCACATGCCTTTGAAGAAGCTTCTATATTATTTGGTAGTGCACCAAAAAAATTACGGTCCGTATTTCTTTCCGGCAATGCCAATCTTATCCAAGCTCTATCGTTGCAGCTTTCTTCTATAAGAACTGCAGTAATAGTATTTGAAGATAATCTCGAGCAATGCCAGCTGATAGCTCGCAAGCTTCCTCATATCACCGTTCTCAACCGCGATCCAGCTGATTATTCTTCCCTAGTTTCAGAAAATATCGAGCAATGCGACGCTTTCATTGCATGTTATGATTCGACAGAAAAGAATATTGTATCTGCGGCGGTCGCAAAACAAGCCGGCTGCACTTTAGTTATCGCGATGGTGTCCGATGTGAGCTTTGTGCCATTATTGAAGCGCTTAGGCATCCATGCTGTTGCTTCTGCAACAGTCAGTGTCGTCGAAAGGATTCGCTCGATTATTGACGGTGGCGGTATCGCATCTGTTTCCTCAGCACATGATGGACTCGTTAAAATCTTGGAGAAAAGGGTATCGCCCCATTCCAATCTTGTTGGAGTGCCCATAGCGCATTGCCGGCACCTACTGCCAAAAGACTGCTTGCTCGCTATGATAGAAAATCGGGGAAATGTCATGATTCCCAGAGGCAACCATATTCTATGTCCAGGAGACACAGTGATTGTTTTAAGTAACCCTGACCATGTCAACGCCTTAACTGAGATTCTTTGATGCCTGTTTCACTGCGTGAAATCGCACGCCTCTCCTCTACACTCACCGGATATTTCACTGTCTTATTGATCATTCCTGCACTTTTCGCTCTTTCCGTAATTGTTTTCTGCCCTACAACAAAGACCCCAGACCACGAGGCTTTAGTGGGTTTTTTAACAGCCTTCCTTATCGGCAGTGCTATTTATTTCCTATTACGCAAGCTAGGCAAAGGCGCCAAAGGAGTCTTGTATCGAAAAGAAAGCATTCTCCTCGTGGTGGGGATGTGGGTCCTCCTTCCCTTGATAGCAGCAATCCCCTTTGTTTTTTCACAAGCATACCTCACTTTTTCCGACGCTTACTTTGATGCTGTTTCCGGCCTGACTACCACGGGCGCAACTGCGTTATCTCCTCAAGCATTAATAGAGGGACCGGGAGAAAAAATGGGAATGGCATTGATATTTTGGAGGAATTTCCTCCAATGGATTGGGGGAATTGGGATTGTCGTGTTATTCCTTTATCTCTTGCCTGTACTTTCTATAAGCGGCAAAATGTTGTTCGAGACCGAAGTTCAAGGTCCGGATAAAGAATCCTTGACTCCAAGAATAAAACATACTGCTCGCCTGATTTTTCAAATTTATCTCGGGCTCACCTGTTTGCAAATTGTCTTATTATATATTACAAATCCGACTCTCTCAATTCTTGATGCCTCTTGTGTGGCTTTCTCTACTATTTCGACAGGGGGATTTTCTTTTTTTAGTAATGATCTTTACATCTTAGAGAATCTATGGACCCAAGGGATCGTTATGGTCTTTATGCTCCTTGGAAGCATCAATTTTTCATTATATTATTACTGCCTTCGCGGAAAATTTTATCTACTCAACCAAAGAGAACTAAAATATTTTCTAGGCTCATGTTTTTTTTCAGTGATGCTCGTTGTTTTGCTATTATGGTCTTATCATTCTTTTACGTTTTCTGAAGCCTTTAGAATGGGAAGTTTTGAAGCGATTGCTGCGCACACTTCGACGGGATATTCTATCCAAAATTATCAGAAATGGCCGCCAAGTGTACAAGTCGTTTTGATCTTTATCACCTTCATTGGTGGAATGTCAGGATCGACGGCAGGAGGATTGAAGGTCAGTCGTTGGATGATCGCTTTTAAAGGGTTATCTCACTCTATTCGCTCTCTATACAGACCTCATGAAGTGCGCTCTTTAAGCATAGGAGAACGCACAATTGCAGATTCCACTCTTCAGCGAGTCCTTCTCACTATTCTCGCATGGTTTCTTGCATGCACTGTGGGGGTATTTTTACTCGTCTTCGATGGAAGTTCTCTCTCTTCTTCTTTTACGATTATCACAAGCATGATCAACAACGCTGGCCTGACCTTTATAGATTGTCAAGGGATCGATACTTGTTCGGTACTTCCCCATTTTTCTAAGGCTGTTTGTTGTGTATTTATGCTATTAGGAAGGATTGAGCTTTTTGCTGCTTTAGCATTATTATCCCCCTCATTTTGGAAAAACAATCTATGAAACACTGGATATTCTTGCTCAGACAGCCTCACACCCCGGATGCTGCTTACGAAGAGCTTCAAATGCTTGGGCTTCAAGATCTTTACACCATTGAAGAAGGAAAATATATTTTAATTGGGGGCTGTGCACCCGATGATTTTTCTCCAGCCCAACTAAACACTTTGGAAGAGCCTCAAGAACTTTCAGATGAAGTAGACTGGACTGCTCAATGGGAAATTTTTTCTCCAACTTTTAAAGACGGAATTTTTCAGATCGATGTTGATGATCAAATCATCGAATTGTTACCTGGCAAGGGATTTGGCGATCTATCCCACCCAACCACACAAATGATGATGCGCTTCATGGCCCCTTATATCAAAGATAAAATTGTACTGGATATTGGATGTGGCTCTGGCATTCTGTCACTGGCTGCTGCTAAAGGTGGTGCTCGCAAAGTATACGGAATTGATATCAATGAAGACGCCATAGAACACGCCAATAAAAATTGTAGGGCTAATAAATTGAGCGAAATCGTGGAATTTTCTAAGAACTTAAATAAAGATTGGCCGGCAAGAGTAGATGTGATTTTGATGAACATGACTTTTGGAGAACAGAGGGTCGCGCTAGATTCCTATCCTCTGCTTAAACAGCCACAACCAATCGTCATCACCTCTGGAATCCTCGTCGAGCAATTAGCAGAATACCTGGAATGGACCAAATCCCTAGGCTGGAATCTTTATCAAAAAAAAATAGACGCAGGATGGATAGGCTTCGTATTCAATCATTCATCATAGTAAATCATTAGTTAATCAACCGAAACTTTTAAATGGGATAGGTTCCTATACCGAAAAAAAATCCAAGCGGCTATTTTTTGTTTTTAAATTGATCTGGTAATATTGAGCAGGCGTCATACAAACATAGTTTTCCACTTTTGGATTTGCACCTTTTTCTAGTAAATAATTATAAGCAACTTCACTGTTTGGTTCATTCGATCTTACTTGCTTAGCTGCTATATGCAATGGGGTTTGATCTTGAGAATCAATAGCTTCAAGGTCAGCTCCGCTGGAGATTAATAAATCCACTACCTTCTTAAAATTATCAGGAAAAAGCATAAAATATTTGCTTCCTGCCACTATGTGCAATAAGCTTTGTTTATCTTCTAATGAATTGTCTATTGAATTTATGCTCACACCCTTACTCAAAAACTCTTGGATATAAAAAATAAATCCGCACTGACAGGCATCGAAAATCGAAGCAGGCACAGGAAACGCCAAATGCCCCAATCTTGAGGGAAGTTGCAGCTCTTTTCTAATCTCATTTTCACTAATCGGATATTGGATATTTAGCTTTCCTAAGATTCCAGTAATTACAGCTTCCTCTTCAGCATGGGGATATAATTTAGGATCATTAGGAGATTGAGTCCGGAGTTGTGGGAATTTGCTTTTCCACAACACATGCAAAAGTTCATGGGCCAAAACCACAGTTGAAGAATAGGGGAGAGGATGGATTTCCCCATTATGCCCCTTGTGCACTTTTACTAAATTTAGATCTTTACCAGGCAATCCAATGACGCATGAACTAATTTTCGTTTTTTCAAAATCTGCAAATCTAACTATAGATTCAGCACCTTCGTTGTTTATTTTAATTTTAATTTGATCTTCAATATTAATAGCGATTACTTGTTGTATTAAGCTTTGCCCGGAAGCGATTGTTAAAATATTATGCATATCAGAAATTATTTTTTTGCGAAATAATTTATCCCCATCAATTTCTAAATGCGTTTTACTTTGCAAAATTTTGACAAACAGCTCTTTCCCAGTTTTGTTTAATTTTAAGCTAGAGTCTTCGATATAACAACAATGCTTCAACCCTTGAGAATAAAGAATCAAACATTTTGATCTTTTTACAGATGAAATTCCATAATAGCAATTTTTTGTGTCCCAAAAAGCATTTTTCCCAAACTCACGAGGAGAACAAGTATTTAGTTTCGTTTTCCCTAAGATTTTCCAAACGAGAAAATATATATCTTCATCAAAATCTATAATTACTTCCCATTTTTTTAAAAATAAACTCAACCGGTAAAAAGATGCAAAAGCCATTTCTTCATTATCTTCAAACTGAATTGAAATATTTTTCAATTCTCGTTTTACGAAATTTAACAAATACCGATCTATTACGACTATTTTTTTCAGACAAGGGGCTCTTTCAAAAGGCGGGTTGTCTATTGTGTCATCCTTTTGTTCTCCTAAAACCTTGCGCGCATAAAAACTAATTTTTTCCCGCACATTTTGAGATACAGTCAAAAGTTCATGACTTGCTTTTTCTTCATTTCCCGATTTTAGAAGTTCACGACTGTACAAAAGTTTATATTCACAATTAAAATCGTTTTTAGCAGCAATATTTGTCATAATAATTTTTATAACTTGTAATTCTTAGTATGTTATATTCTTTTTTTGCTATAATTACAATTTAAAATATTAACAGAAGAACAAAATGTAATTAAAATATTTTTAAGAATCTACTTTGCTAATATGACAATAGCAGCAACATGCTAATAAGGCGGCTTAGCTCCTAATCAATGTGGGACGTTAGGACATTTGAGCTCTCTAAGGCTCTGATTTAGACACTTTAGCATAGGTTATGTATACCAAACGATCGGACGCACGAGGTCTTATGCAAAATGGCAGCGACGCCGGGAGAAGAAGAGTTTCGTTCATGTGACGAGGGCTTGCATTTATTAGAGGGCGTCTAAAATGTAAGGGTGCGTCGCTTTTGTCTAGGATTTTTGGCTAAAATTCATTTTTATGTTTGGTAGTGGTGCACTGAAAGTTAATACAATCCCTGAATAACAAACCGAATTTTAGCCTAAAAAGCTCTAAAAATCGACGATGCCTTACTTTGTAGCCCCACTCTTAGAATCTACAATTCCTACAGATAAGAGTTCTTTTTGAGAGCATGTAAGTCTAATAACTTTGATTATTTATCAGGGCTGACAAAATTTCTTAGATCATGGATGGGGAAAGAATTTCTTTTTTGACACTGTGCATCACTCTTAGGATAGAAACCCCATTTATCAGAATGAAACCTTAAAGAAAAAAACCTTCCCCAAAGAAAACGGACTCATCCTTACATCATATCCATACCGCCCATACCGCCCATCATTCCTCCCATGCCTCCCATGCCACCCATTCCATCCATCGATGGTACAGGAGTTTTAGACTTAGGTTTAGGTTTCTCAGTGATCATGCAGTCGATTGTAATGAGCAAGCTGGAGATCGATGCGGCATTTGTTAGAGCGCTCTTTGTCACTTTGACTGGATCAACAACGCCATCTTTCATAAGGTCGCTAAATTCTCCGGTAATGCCATTGTATCCTTTAGTTCCTTCAAAGATCTTCATTGCGATCAAATCGCCTTGCTCTCCGCAATTAAACGCAATTGCTGCAGCAGGAGCAAATGCTGCTTTGCGGATGATATCTACCCCAATGCGCTCTTCAGCTGTGACTTTGAGATTATCTAAACATTTGACAGCTCTGAGCAACGCTACGCCACCACCTGGAACAATCCCTTCTGCCACTGCAGCACGTGTTGCATGCAATGCGTCTTCAACGCGTGCTTTTTTTTCTTTCAATTCAGTCTCTGTTGCTGCACCAACGTTGATAACTGCAACTCCACCTACGAGCTTTGCAAGACGCTCTTCAAGTTTTTCACGGTCATAGTCTGAAGTGGAATTTGCAATTTCTGTACGGATCTGAGCAACGCGATCTTCTACTTGTTTTTGGGCACCAGCTCCGTCAACAATTGTCGTGTCTTCTTTAGACACTTTTATCTTTTTCGCCCTACCTAAATTATTTAAACCAACATCTTCGAGCTTCATTCCAAGTTCTTCTGTTATCACTGTTGCGCCAGTCAGAATTGCAATGTCTTGTAGGATTGCTTTGCGGCGATCGCCAAAAGCTGGGGCTTTTACTGCGCAAACTGGCAATCCTTTTTGAAGTTTGTTGACGACAAGTGTTGCCAAGGCTTCACCATCCACATCTTCAGCTATGATAAGCAAAGGCTGCGAGCCTTTCTGCAGCAACTTTTCAAGAAGAGGGACAATCTCTTTGACTGTTGAGATTTTTTTATCAGTAATTAAAATGAATGCATTTTCTAATTCTGCAATCATTTTTTCAGCATTAGTAATGAAATAAGGAGAGCTGTATCCCTTATCAAATTGCATCCCTTCTACAACATCTAACTCTGTCTCAAGCCCCTTGGCTTCAGAAATAGTGATGGTACCATCTTTTCCGACTTTTTCCATTGCCTTAGCTATAATTCCACCAATCTCAGGGTCGTTATTAGCAGATATAGTCGCAATTTGCCGAACTTCTTCCGGCTTGCTCACTGGAACGGCTACCGAATCTAAAGCTTGGTTCATTGCATTGACTGCAATCTCGATCCCTTTCTTTAAGCCCATAGGATTAGCGCCAGCAATCACATTCTTAATCCCTTCAGATAAAATTGCCTTTGCAAGCACAATCGCCGTCGTAGTACCGTCACCAGCAATATCAGCTGTCTTGCTAGCTGCTTCTTTAACAAGCTGTGCGCCCATGTTTTCGAATTTATCTATAAGATTAATCTCTTTCGCTACAGTCACTCCGTCTTTAGTGGAGAGCGGTGCACCAAACCCGCGAGTAATCACCACATTGCGCCCCTTAGGCCCCAATGTGACTATTACTGCTTTTGCTAAAGTTTCAACACCTTTTTGGATCGACTTTAAAGCGTCTTCCTTAAATTTCATCATTTTAGACATAATTTATTTCTCTCCTGATCAATTGAGAACAACTAGGATATCATCTTCAGACAGAATCAAATACTGAGTGTCTTGTTCATCTGTCTTTACTTCGGTTCCTGCATAAGAAGAAAAAAGGACTTGATCTCCTACGCGGATGTTCATGGGTGATAAGGTACCATTATCATCGATTTTACCAGGGCCGACAGCTATAACTTCGCCTTGCTTGGGTTTTTCCTGAGCGGTTTCAGGAAGGAGGATTCCCCCTTTTGTCGTGCGTGCTTGTGAACGCTTTATAAGGGCGCGATTTCCAAGGGGGCGGACATCATTAGCAGACATGTTGATACTCCTTAGTGTAACATCTAGTAATTTCAAGAAAAAACATATGAGAGTTCGCTATTTTCGTCAATAGTGGAAATAGGATTTTTAGCACACAAGGGATTTAAGTGCTAATCATGATTTTTTTTCGTTTAACATTTACATTTTTATAAAATATATATTTACATTTCAGATGTTTATTCTTACACACTCCTACCAGGAGACAAATATGACAAGTCTTCTATAGTTAGTACAAATATCTAATATTGAGAATTGATTATTGAAATATTATCGCTCAGTAGTTCAACTGAAATAAAATCAGACATAAAAAATTACAGAATTCGCACAAATAGTCTAAGACTTCTATTTAAAAGTAGTTTCTCTTTAGAGACCGTCTTCAATTTAAACTTCTGTCGCGTTTTTGGATTATTTTAGGACGAAAACTCAGCCAAAATAATCGCAAAAGTCGACGTAAAATTTTACTGTGATAGTTTCTTAAAATCAAAAATGAATCGATTAATAAACAGCTTCATTCACTTACTAATTAAAGACTTAATTAGCCTTTAGAAAAATAAATACTTTAAATAAAGTAATTTTTGTGTTATTAATTGAATTAACGATGTGTTTATTTTTACTGAGGTGTTTCCATGTCCCATTCCCCTCAATCTGGCCACTTAGAGCAAGCGCGCCAACTCCTTGATTCTGTTAGAGGTAAGACTTTATCTCCCGAAGACAGAGAACGAAAGGCTGTAGATTTAGCTGCTTTTTTGCTCGAAGAAGCAAACTCCATTCAAACATTTCAAGAAAAGATTTTACAAGGCCAGCTTGCTCGAATGATGCAAGACCCTAATGGAAAGGCGTTTACGACTTGTATGACAGATCAATGTTTCCGAAGCCACAATCCGCCTCGAGTAGCTAATCAAATGGTCCATTTGCTGGATGAGTTTGGAGTCCCTAAATATCTCTCCTGGATCAAAAGAGCCCAGCTTTTAGCCTTTAAATGGTTGGGAAAAACATTCTCTTACTTATTTGTTCCTCTTGCCACGATGATGCTCAGGAAAGAGACTTCCACTGTAATCCTACCAGGTGAGCCCAAAGCCCTCTCCGAACATATGGAAAAGCGCCGTAAGCAAGGGGTGCGCTTAAATCTCAATCATTTAGGCGAAGCGATCTTGGGTGAAGAAGAAGCAAAGCGCCGCTTGAATATATACATTAATGACCTTAAACAAGAAGACATCGAATATATCTCCATTAAAATATCCACTATTTATAGCCAAATTCACTTACTCGGTTGGGAAAAGAGCCTCGAAGTTCTCGCAGAGAGACTGAGACAACTGTATCGAGTGGCTAAAGCGCATACTTTTACCCGTGCGGACGGATCGAAAGCCCCCAAGTTTGTCAATTTAGACATGGAAGAATATAAGGACTTGGTTTTAACCAAAGAGCTTTTTAAAAAGGTGCTCAATGAGCCGGAGTTTGAACATTTCTCAGCAGGGATTGTTTTACAAGCTTATCTACCCGACTCCTTTGAGATCCAAAAGGAATTGACTGAATGGGCGGTGCAACGCGTTAAACGCGGTGGTGCCCCGATTAAAATCCGTATCGTAAAAGGCGCAAATCTTGCGATGGAACAATTTGAGGCAAGCCTCCGAGGCTGGGCTCAAGCTCCTTATACAAAAAAATCAGATGTTGATGCCAACTACAAACGCATGGTGACCTACGGTTGCAAAAAGGAATATGCACATGCTGTTCATTTAGGAATTGGAAGCCATAACCTTTTCGATATAGCTTATGCAATGATCTTACGTGAAGAGCATGGCGTACAGCATGAATATTCATTTGAGATGCTAGAAGGGATGGCAGACCACATCCGCAGAGTCGTTCAAATGCTTGTTCATGACATCTTATTATATTGTCCTGTAGCAACCAAAGAAGATTTTCAAAGTGCTGTTGCCTATTTAATTCGTCGTTTAGATGAAAACACCGGGCCAGACAACTTTCTAAGATCAACTTTTGGATTAAAGCCGCATACGCCCGAATGGGAAAAACAGACACATCTGTTCCAAAAAGCATGCCAAGAAATGCACACTGTATACGCAACTCCTAGAAGACAGCAGAACCGCAACCTTCCGCCATATCACCTACCTCTAGAAGCCGCTTATGAAAATGAAGCTGATACAGACTTTGCGCTCCCTCAGAACCGCAAATGGGCTGAAGAATTGATCCATAAATGGAAAAAGCAAAAGTTTGAAGACATTCCTGCTGTAGTTGCCGGGAAAGAGATCCACCAGAATACTCCTGAAGGAATAGGGGTCGATCCTAATAGTCCGTCTAAAACACTCTATCGTTATTCGATGCTTGATTGGAGCCAAGTAGATGAGGCTTTAAATACAGCAAAAAAATACGAAGCGTATTGGGGTAAAAAGAGTGTTGAAGAACGCTGTAAGCTCTTGCACCAAGCGGCTAAAGTCATGCGCGAAAAACGGGGCGATCTGATTGGAGTCATGATCGCTGACGGCGGAAAAGTCATTTTGGAAGGCGATCCGGAGGTCTCGGAAGCAATAGATTTTGCTGAATATTATCTTCGCAGCATGCGTAAAATGGATGCATGCAAAGATATTCAATGGTCACCTAAAGGAACTGTGCTAGTGACGCCACCTTGGAACTTCCCAGTTTCTATCCCTGCTGGCGGTATACTTGCTGCTTTAGTCGCAGGCAATTGTGTAATTTTTAAACCAGCCCCTGAAGCTGTACTGACAGGCTGGGTGCTCGTGAACGCTCTTTGGGAAGCAGGTATTCCAAAAGAGGTATTGCAATTTATTAATTGTGCTGATGATCCGGTGGGAAGCCGATTGATCTCTGACCCACGTGTCAACACCGTCATCCTCACAGGGGCTACCTCAACTGCAAAACTTTTCCAAACTCTTCGCCCAGGCATTGACTTAGCAGCAGAAACAGGCGGAAAAAATGCGCTTATTGTTACAGCAATGGCTGATCGCGATCTTGCTATCAAAGACCTTGTTACTTCCGCTTTTGGGCACTGTGGACAAAAATGTTCTGCAGCAAGCCTTGGGGTTATTGAGGCAGAAGTCTACGATGACCCTCACTTCCGCCAGCAGTTAAAAGACGCCGTCGAGAGCATCACTGTAGGTTCATCTTGGGACCTATCGACAAAAATGTCCCCTCTAATTCGCGAACCAGGCCAAGCTTTATTGCGAGGTCTTACTTCACTTGATGAAGGAGAAGAGTGGCTTGTAAAGCCAAAGCAGGACCCTAATAACCCTAACCTCTGGACACCTGGAGTAAAGCTCGGTGTCAAAGAGGGAAGTTTTATGCACCAAACAGAGCTCTTTGGCCCTGTCTTAGGACTAATGCGAGCAAAAAACCTCGACCACGCCATCCGTCTTGCAAATGGCACTCCTTATGGGTTAACTTCAGGGATCCAATCGCTTGACGACCGTGAAGTTCAAGAATGGATTGAGAAGATTGAAGCAGGTAATTGCTATGTCAACCGAACCATCACCGGAGCGATTGTCAGACGACAGCCTTTCGGAGGATGCAAAGCGAGCAGTTACGGACCTGGCGTTAAAGCTGGGGGACCAGACTATGTGGCACAATTTGCGCAACCTACACAGGTCTCTTTACCTCAAGAAAAACATCCCGTTCCGCAATCCTTAAATGAGCTGACAAATATCATTGAAAAGTTTTCTCTCGATGCATCTGAGCTCGGAACTTGGTACGGCAGTATTTCCAACTATGCTTACTGGGCAAATCACTTTGCAAAAGACCACGATCCAAGTTTAGTCGTTGGACAAGATAATTTTTTGCGGTATCGTAAACGTAATGGAATTGCTCTCCGTATCCAGAAAAAAGACAGCTTGCTTGACGTCTTAAGAGTGATTGCAGCTGCAATTTCTGTTGAGGCCTCCCTCTACGTAAGCTACACAAAAGATGAAACATCTTTTGAATTGACTGATCAATGGAGGCATCTCTCACACCACGTCCACGTTCACGAAGAGAGTGAAGACGCTTTCCTTAAATCCGTAGCTTCAGGGAAATTTGCTCGCATCCGCCTTATCTCTGCCCCTAGTGAAGAATTGGAACAGGCTGCTGCAAAAGCATTTTGTCACTTAGCTTATGCGCCTGTATTGGCCAACGGCCGTTTTGAGCTTCTACACTTCTTACGTGAAATTGCCTTGAGCATTGATTATCACCGCTATGGTAATTTAGGAGTACGTGAAGGGGAAAAGCGCCACCCCGTTTTATAAAATAGACCTCTTGCGTAACTAAGGTTATGCAAGAGATCTAAAAGAAACGGGCACGATCGGATAAAGGAAAATTCTTCGTCGTGCCCACGTGCGTGCCCGAACTTTCAGGTGAATCTTCATTCTAAAAAAGACGGATCTGAAGTACAATAGCCCCATGGCTATGGCTCACGATTTATCCCACCTCAATTCCCAACAATTGGAAGCAGTCCTCCATCTGGAAGGGCCTATGCTCGTCCTTGCGGGTGCAGGATCTGGCAAGACCCGCGTTGTCACCCACCGCATTCTCCACCTTTTAAGCATCGGCGTTCCTGCATCAGAGATCCTCGCCGTCACGTTCACAAACAAAGCGGCTAATGAGATGCGCCATCGCATTGAACAGCTTGGAAACGCCTCTGTCTACACTTCAACATTCCATAGTTTAGGCGCCCGCATCCTCCGCGAAACAATAGACGCTTTAGGCTATAACAAAAATTTCGTCATCTTTGACGAAGAAGACAGCGATAAGCTTTTAAAAGAATGTCTTCAAACAATGAACGTCAAAGAAGAAAAAGGGATGCTTAAAACGCTGCGTGGACAAATCTCGACAGCAAAAAATGCAATGAAAATCCCTGAGGACTTTCTCCATGACGACCCTTTTTTCTCCTCGGTATTTTCTAGCTACCAAGCCAAGCTACAACAAAATAATGCTGTCGACTTTGACGATCTGCTCTATCTACCGGTCTTATTGTTTCAGAAAAAACCTGAAGTTTTAGAAGTCTTCCAACGACGATGGAATTTTTTTCTCATCGATGAATATCAAGATACAAACCTCGCCCAATCAACGCTCACAAAACTGCTCGTATCACGCCACCAAAACGTTTTTGCCGTTGGAGACCCCGACCAATCGATATATTCTTGGCGTGGCGCCCATATCCACAATATCTTGTCATTTGCAACCGACTTTCCTGGGGCCAAAATTGTCTCTCTAGAACAAAATTACCGCAGCCGCAACATCATCCTTCAAGCTGCAAATGCCCTTATTGAAAACAACTCACAACGTTTAAAAAAAGTACTCTGGAGCGAGCGTGGTGAAGGAGAGAAAGTCGGTATATTCATTGGCGACAGCGAACACCAAGAAATGGACTTTATCGTAAGAAAGTTGCTCAAGCACCATGAAGATGGTATGATCCCTTTAAGTGAAATTGTCATTTTCTACCGTACCCATTTCCAATCCCGCTCTATAGAAGACGCTTTATTGCGCCATCGGATCCCTTACCGGATCATCGGCGGCCTCTCCTTCTACCAACGCAAAGAGATCAAGGATGCTTTAGCTTTCCTGCGCCTCATCGCTGGATCGAATGATTCCATTGCATTTGCCCGTACAGTCAATATTCCCAAGCGCGGATTAGGCGATGCAACTTTAGAAAAACTAAGAGAATGCTCCCAGCAAAATAAAGTCGATATCTTAACATGCTGCAGTCGCGTTCTTGAAGGCACAATCAACCTCAAGCTCTCTCAGAGACAGCAAGAAGGCCTCAGAGACTATCTCAAGGTCATAGGGAGCATGCGCGCCTCTCAAAGCTCTAATCCCCCTATCTTCAGGCTAATTTCCGACACTTTGGATGCAGTGCGCTATTGGGATTATCTCAAAGAAGACCCTGAGACATATCAAGAGCGCAAAGAAAACGTGGAAGAATTGATTTCTAAAGCTGCCGAGTGGGAAGATGAAGCGGAGAAGCCGCATTTATGGGCCTTCCTAGAAGAATTAACCCTTAAGTCTAATGCTGAAGAGGGCGATCAAACAAAAGACTCTGTCAAACTCATGACGATCCATAACGGCAAAGGATTAGAATTTCAGCTGGTCTTTGTTGCAGGAATGGAAGAAGATCTTTTTCCCCACATCAATAGCAAAGATGTTCCAGATAGTTTGGAAGAAGAGCGCAGGCTCGCGTATGTGGCTATGACCCGAGCCAAAGATTATCTCTATCTCACCGCAGCACGCTATCGTTTTCTATGGGGATCTGCACGGATCATGCGTCCTAGCCGCTTCTTAGATGAGCTTCCGGAAGAATATTTACAGCCTTTTCACGCGGTTGCAGCACATCGGCAGAGTAAAGCAGATACATTCGAAGTCGACGAGCCTTCCTTTGATGAAGGAGACCAAGTCTTTCATAGAGATTTTGGGATTGGAACAGTACAAAGGTCGTATCAGACCTCTCTTGGACTTACTTATGATGTCTATTTTCCTCAATCTAACACCACTCGCTCACTTGTAGCGAAATACGCTAAGTTGATACGCTCACTTTCTTAACTTCAAATAAATCTAAAAACAATTAAGTGAAAGAGGTTAGAGAGACCTTGCCTAAAAATAGGCTATATTCTGGGTGCATTTTTACGCACCCAGTAGTCTATGGGGTCCTAAGAACGGACTAAAATTACCTGATATCCAGAATAAATAATCTTCCAATTGAGATTGAGCAAATATTCAATAATATATTTCCCTTTCCCGCCATGCGGCAAATCGCAATCGTCGATCATAACAATACAATTCTCTCCGAGATGGGGATAAGCTGCAATAATTTCTCTTTTATGATGCAATTGAGAAGGTAGAGGGTTTGCAAAATCAAAATCATAGCTATCAAGGTAAAGAAAATCGATTTGGGAAGGAAACTTTTCTAGATATTCAACAGAATCTTGACATGTTGGCTGAACATGCTCGCCAAAAGCCCTTGTTGCTGTTATTGCTGCTGAAATCGCCTTAGGATCGATATCTACTGAATACAAAACTGCGTTATTTTGTTTTGCCCAATCTCCAAAGATCATTGTAGAACAGCCATCTCCTTTACAATTTCTATCCCCTAAACGCGCCGTACCCGTTTCGACAAGGACCTTTGCATCTCTTTGTTTGAGCATCTCTAAAATTAATAGGAAAGACTTATATCGCTTATCATCGCGCATTATTCTTTGAGAAAGAATACAAGATGGACAATCTGTTATAGAATTAGAAAAATTAGGAATGTCAGATGAAATAGGTAAAAATAAAAAAAGACAATTTAATAATGGCAATCCAATCATATTTTCTCCAAAAGACATATTTTGAAGAAAAAATTTACCCCAAGGAACGATTCAATTCAACAAACTTCTCTAATACTTTTTTTACAGAGATCCAGTTTTGCCACAGCTCATCTCTTAAGCGTAACATTTTTATATTCGGAATCCAGTTAGGAGGCGTTACTACTTTTCCTGGAGACCAACCTGGTCGCCAGAAAGCTGCGCTCATATTACTACGGCAAATAGTCACTGTTGGTAGACCCAAACATGACGCAAGATGTCCCAGACCAGAATCATTGCCAATCATCCAACCAGATTCTACAATATACCCAGCAAGAGCATCTAAAGTATCAAAAACGAAGACATTTTCTACTATTGGATATTCAATTATTTCTTCTTTTGACATTACAAAAACAGGGTCGTAGCCCAACTGAGATAACCAATCTGATAACTTTAGGTATTTTTCCATAGTCCAGTTTTTTCCAGGACGGGAGCTTGTCGCATGAAGAACAACGCGATTTGGAGATCGTTTATGACGGTATGGTTGTGGAATTACGATCCCATTTGAACGTGTCGTCAAGGAGAGGTTTAGTACCTTTGAAGAAAAGCAGTGAAGATTTTCGCAAAAGGTCTTCCTTCCATCAAATCGCCCCTGCTCCCAATAGGGATAATCTTTGTTCGGAGTAGCAATCGGATTGAGGATAGTTGCCTTCTCTGGGAATTTTTTCTGAGAAATCTTTAATACTTGCTGCATCAACGGAGTTTTTTCATAAAAAATAAAAATTCGATCAAAAGAACCCAAAACTTTTTCAAGCTTTGATTCATCTGGCAGAGGTAACAATGGAAGACAAGGAAACCAATTTTGCATTCCGTAAAGAAATGGATGAAATGTCTCTACAGAACTCCCGTTGAGAGAAAGATTGTGGGACAGGATTAAAGATATTAAACCATCGCCCAACCCTTTACATGAAAACACTGCATTTCGTAATAACTTTTTATCCATCAAGATTTGCAAATAATTATAAAATAGTTAATAGATGTAAATAAAGAGACTAATATGAAACATTTGATAACACCAAATACTCAAATAAACCAATCACAGGTGCTATCTCCTTACGCGTTACAGTCTCTTTCTGTCCTAGCAATGCAACAAGAAGAGTTCGAGACATGGGTTCAGCAGCAAATCGAGAATAACCCCCTTTTGCTCTCTCTAGAAGAGGGTACAACTGCTCCGATTTCCAGAGAAGAGGAAAGAGCGGAAACTTATAGACTTACAAGGGAAGATCTCATACCTGCAAAAAAATCTCTTTATACACACCTCATAGATCAAGTCCTGTTCACTTTTTCCGATCAGTCCCAGATCGACTTTGCTAATTGGGTCATTGGCTCTCTTGACCAGCACGGATTCTTCGATTCATCCTTAGAAGACTATCCTGGATTTTTACCTTTCGCTGAAAAACTAAGCGTTTTGAACGCAATCCACCATATGGATCCAGTAGGAATAGGAGCTAAAAACGTTCAAGAAACCCTCCTCATCCAATTAGAAGCCATTGGTAAAAAAAACAGTTTTGCCTATCGGCTAATAATTGAGAATTATGATGCCCTTATAAGAATGGATTGGGAATTTCTGTCTAAATACTACTCGCTTTCAAAAGACGTGCTCCTCGACATAATAAAGCGCGACATCCATTTTTTAACTCCCTATCCCGGGTATGCTTTTTCTCAGGAATTTGCATTTCCGTTGCATTTCGATCTTGTCATTACAGAACGTGAAGAGGGTTGGACGGTGGACGTAGGAAAAGGGAATACAATCTCTGTCGTCTTAAACGAAATTGACCAATCTCAGCTTCAAGGACAAGATCGTGCATGGCATCATAAATATTGCATACAAGCCAAAAATGTCCTGAGGGCCATCGAAGGTAGGGTTAGTACATTAAAGCGCATTGGAGAGCTCCTACTAAGAACTCAATATTCTTTTCTCTCTGGAGAGGAGCCTTTCCCTGCGCTTTTATCCATTGAAACTGCAGCAGAAAATCTTGGATTGCACCGCTCGACAATTTCAAGGGCTGTGAATCTAAAAATGGTTGGTTGTCCTAGAGGAACATATCCTTTAAAGTTTTTTTTCCAACCTTCCAAGCAGAATTCTGCTCAAGCAACTTTGTTGCAACTTATTGCTTCAGAAGATAAGAGAAACCCGCTGAGCGATGATGAAATCAAGGCCCAGTTGCAGGGGAAAGGGATCCCCTGCGCTCGGAGGACAGTTGCTAAGTATAGACAAAAGCTCAATATCCAGCCTCGAGCTCGTAGACGCGCATTTCCCAGATCTCTACCTACGCTATACTGAATAATATTAGTTCCTATTCTTCTGCACGTTAAAACAATCTATGAAACTTTTTAATGGGATAGGTTCATTGAAAAACATAAGATTTTACCAACATTTTCCAACGATAAGAGCCTTCTGCAAGCTGGACCATTTTTTCTTTGCACTCAATCGCGGGTAGTTTTGCAAATAGTTCGATCTCTTCGTCAGCTAAACGGATTAGAAAAGCCATAGGACAGACTTCTTTTCTCAACAAAGGAGTTAGATTTATGCTTGCAAGACTCAGGATACGCCTATCCAATACCTTCGAGAGAAAAAGCCATATTAACACTCCAAACATCAAAATTTGTAGGGCGAATCCAAGATAACTCCAATTTGCAAGAGCACATAATAGAGATCCTATTGTAGAAGAGATGCAACAGAACAATAAAAAGCGAGCCGTTTTCTCTGATGTAAAAATGGGACCGAGGGCCCTTCTCAATTTACAACCAGAGCTGCTATATGCAAAGAGCTCCTCAAATCGCGATTCTGGAAAATGTGACCGAACAGCATGTATAGATTCGTGAGCTAATACCTCTTGTAATGAATACAATGAGAAGAGGCGTTTTTTTCGCAAAGTTGGGTTCAATTGAATCGCAGGGATTTTAGATACTCCTTCCTCAAAAATCCAGGCACATCCTCCCATCCAGAACGGCAGGCCTTCACACGAATAGACAGCGCAGATCCACCGAGGAGCAATATCAAAATTATGCAGCAAAATGGATTCGGATTGCTTCCAATCCTGTTCATCAAGCGGCAGCCCAGGTATGAGCGACTTCTTTCGGTTCAATAGGCGCTCGACTCGTTTACAATACTCTTCTTCAGCTTCAGTAGGGCTGGGAAATAACCCTAATTGATTCCACTCAGAGTAATCCACGCTTTCTCCATATAAGAACGACAAGGAGCAATGAAACCGGGAGAAGGGCCCAGATCTTCTTCTCTATGCTTTTCAATTGTGACTTGGAAAGGAAATGCTGTCGAAAATTTTGCTGCAATTGCTGATAAGTCTCATCGGGCAGGGATGTGGTTCCCCGCATCCATGAAATATCCCAAGAATGACTGCCGAAAATATAATTTTTCTTTTTTAGAGCGCGTATTTTATTTGGGGGAAAGATTTCCTCAGCAAATAAAAACGAAGATGGCAAAGGAAGATCAATCATTCCAGTTTGCCCAATTTGTTTGATTACCGCTTCTCCAAAACTTCTAAAGGTGCGATTCACGACCCTTAGAAAAGGTCTGTCAGCGTATTCGTTTTCAACTCTGTCCCAACATTCATAAACATTTTCAATAGCCCTCTTCATTATCGGATGCCCTTGCCTGGATCCAATCAGACAGATAGCTGGCACAATACTAGAATCAAATCCTACATCGCGATGCGGCTTTTCGAGAACTGTAACGAAATCAACGCTATCATGCAGAGGTTGAAAGGAATGATAACAGAATACGTCGTGATCGACATAGATCCCCCCTTGCGTGTAAAGGATCTCATACCGAAGAAGGTCTGACTTTTCCCCATAATTAGACGTCTTATTTACAAAATCTCCTACTAAAGGAAAATTATCCTTCTCTACCAGCGCTTGCTCTACTCCTTGCATAGACAGATCTCTTTGCCGATCTGTCCACAGTTTGATCTTCCAGCCCGGATGCCAGGCTTTCCAACTTTCTAAGTTTTTTATTGAAGTATCAGGAAAATCTTTAGGTCCCAACCAAATAAAGTGAATAACATGAGGAATATGTATCTCAGAAAAATCGTTCGGGTGCGCGCAAGGAAAGTTCTTGTCATACAGAGCTTTATATAACTTGATCCTCCTCCTATCTTCATTGGTATTTACAAAGGACCAATGAGGGCTATCTCTCCCCATCAACACATCAAATGAGGCCTGATTTTTGAAAACAAAATAACTTGCTGCAACCCCTAAGAGAATAAAAACGAGCAAGAAACGGTTCATGCATTTTTCTTCCGTCTATAGAAAAAAAATACAAAAGCAACGGTAGTAAAAAAGGCATTGATAACCAAAAGTCTCTCAAGGAAATTGATTTTTTTATTGAGCTTGCGCCTTTGCGTCTTTAATTTTGATACTAACAAATCCTCAGAGCTTTTTTCAGGCATTGCTTCGACCCAAGTAGCAGCGAAGCGATGCGATGCTAAAACTCTACCCTGAGAGATAAGATGTGTGATCTCTTGAGGTGAAAAAATTCGATCGGGGAAAAAGAAAGAAGCTGGAAGTACAATATCCCTTCCCTCGCCAGTATTTAACCGTTGCCTTACAGCATCTGCAAAACTCATAAAAGTCCTATTTAGGACTCTTGCAAACGAACTTTTAGGATCCAATCCAGGATATCGGCGACCAATCGTTTCCCATCGAGCTTGAACTTCTTCCATGGCCTTAGCAAGAATGGTATGTCCAGGAGCTGTCCCAATCACAGCGTTGCATGGAAACACGCGCGTTGTGAAGCCAGGATTGCGATGAGGTGGCTCTAGGCCGACAAAAAAATCAAAACAACGTGCCAATTTGTCAAAACTAGAATAACAACGCACATCATGGTCAACATAAATGCCCCCTTCGGATGAAAGGATGATGTATCTTGCTAAGTCTGATCGTTCTCCGTAATTGCTCGTTTTGTTGATGAAGGTGTAAAGAGGGGAAGAAACTAGCTCGTGGATTGATCTCCGTACCATGCCTTCCACAGGCAAAGGTCTTTCTTGGTTATCTGTCCAAAAGTTAAAACTCCAACCTGGGTGCAGTGCAATCCAACTCTGCAATAATTCAACAGATTCTGCAGGAAATGGCTTTGGACCAAGCCAAATCCAATGGAGAACTGGTGGAATACGCACTATTGATTGATCACCGTTGTCTAGATAAGAGATCTGACGGTTATAGTTCTCTTTGTAAAATTGCAAGTCGTAAAGATCCGTGTCAGAAAGTTTACGCCAAAAGCTTGAGTTTTTTCCTTCTAATATTTCAAAATCCGTGTTTACTGAAACTTTGCCAAACACATAGTTAGTCAAACAAACTACAAACAAGAAATATTTAAAAAAAATATACATCTAACTGCTCTTATTGTTTTATAATAATAATACCCACTGAAGTGGTAACAAAGTTTGACAAGCCAAGCTTGATATGACTATGTGAGCTATATGGAGGGTAATCTACATACTTATCTAATTCCCCGGATCCAGCATCGAAATTAAAAGGGTAAACAAAGCATCCCATTTTTTCTAATTCTGCTTTTAATTTTACCATATCTTTCTTGCGGAATAAGACTGTGGGCCCAGAAGAAACTGTTTTCTCTGAAGAGGAGATGTTATATTCTGTTGTATGAACAGCGACTCCTCCCTTTTTGAGACATTTAACGCTTTCTAATACAAATGTGAGTCCTGCATTGATCGAACCAAGATGTTCAAATGAACAGCATGACCAAACAAAATCATAATCCCTTAAATCTGGATCAATATTCAACATATCAACTACACGCATGTCAACGAGCTCGTTAAACTGGTCTTCAGGACATATCCCCAGTTGGTTCAACTTGCTTTTTTCGCTCGTGTGCTGATCAGTAGTTGCCCATCCTTGCTGCATGGCGGAATGGAAATCTTGATCAGTAGCAGTGATATTACAGCCAAATTTTGCGAATAAAGCTGGAAGGGGCTCTTGACCAACAGCAAAACCTAAACCTTTTCTACCTGGTTCTAGTTTACCATGCTGTCTGAGCACCTGGGCAACATAACAATATTCCCAGAGCTTTCGATGAAAACGGACATTATCTTTAATTTGTTTTGCCCAGTATGCAAAGTCGGGAGAATAAAATTGACTTTCGGTGGCAAGTTGAGAAGTAGGCTGTTCAAAACTTGGTTCCGAAAATACAGGTGTGAGAGATCCAATTGCTAAAACAGTTAGGCAGGTACATAGTTCCGCTTTCAAGGAGCGCATGGTTATTCCTCTTTTAATAACTTTCTGCTTGGAGAAAATGTCTTCTTTAAGTTCATCACCATTAGAAACAGGAGAACGAAGACCAAAATATTTAGAGCACACAAAACACCGACAAGCAATAAAATTCTATTATTTTTTTTGCTTATCATCATCATTCTTTCACGCACCATTTTTTCAAATGGAGTTTCATTTTCAAACCATGTTCCGGCATATAAATGCCGCGCATATATGGCTTGATCATCAGTGGGCGCATTAAAATAAAACGCCGGAAAGACCATGTCACTATCTTGATTTATGCAATGACGTACGCCATTAGAGAATGCGAAAAAGGTCCGGTTTGCTACTCGAGCAATGATGCTTTCTTTTTTCTCGCCGGGAAACATATTTTGTATACGATCCCAATTTGCAGGAAGCCAGTCCAGGCAATGCTTCAAAATAAGGTGCTTAGGCACAGTTGCGATCAAGTTATTTGTCACATGTACAGTGCTACGAAGCGGGCCTTCAGATGGAAGTTCTAGACCGCAAAAGAAATCATATTGCTCAATTAAATGATCAAAAGACTGTAAACACTTTACGTCGTGATCAATGTAAACTCCACCTTGGGCAAAGAGGATTTCATATCTTAAAACATCGGCTTTCTCAGCATAATTGTCAGACTTCTGATAACACTCTTCTAAGCAATTCCAGTTAAATTCATCGATTTTTTTAACTTCCATATGAGGATGCGGCAATGGCCGGTCTCGATCTGTCCAAAAATAAAATTTCCAGTCAGGGTGCAATTTCACCCAAGAAGCTACATTTTGAAGAGAGCTTTGGGGGAACTCTTTTGGGCCAATCCAAATATAATGGGCAATTTTTGGTATTTTTTGCTTCAGATTGGGCTTTACTTGGCTCTCAAAAATCTGCTTATAAAAAGCGAGATTTTCACGATCTTCTGTCGAACGAATTAAATTCCAAGATGAGAGTTTGTTCCCCATTAATTCTTCGAAAGATTTTTGAGTCAGGCTGACCTGATTTGCTTGGAGCTCTTTATTTTTGGTCCCAATGAGCCAATATCCGCCCAATAGCAGGAGGAGAAAAGGAACCATGCAAACAAGGATGAGTGTTTTCTTCATATAGATTTTCTCAGGAGAACTACTATAACCATAAAAATGTTTATCCCCAAACAAGCAAATATTAAGATCCACTGCCTGTTTGTCTGTTTGCTCATTTTTAACACGTCATGAGTAGCTTTTTCTATATTGATGATCCCTAGATTTTTCCCTTCAGCCCAAGCATTAGCAAAAAAATGTTGGGAATATAAAGGAGATATTCCCCCTTTTGCGAAAAAATACCCTGCTGGAAGCACAATGTTATTGCCCGGCGTTGTTGTAAGATGCTCTTTCAAGACATGCGTCAATGCAATATATGTCCTATGCATGACAAGCTTTTCTTGTGTAGCAGAATCTCTCCCAAAAAACTGCGTTTTAAGCGGGTCCCAATGAGCATCGATCCATCCAATCACTTGATGGATCAAAGGATGTTTTGGCGCAGCTCCAATTAACCCATTGCCACAGGTAACACGCGATCCTGCAAAAGGCTGGTGGGGAGGCTCTAGACCACAATAGAAGTCGTAGTCAGTATGGAGAGATTCAAATGACTTTATGCAATTTGCATCATGATCAACGTATACTCCCCCTTCTCGAAAGAGTATTTCAAATCTCAGAATATCGGATTTTTCTCCCCAATTCGAAGTTTCTTCATACCGATCTTTTAAATGGACCAAAACAAAATTGTGCACTTTGCAGACTTCCATATCGCTGCAGGGCGCCGGTCGATCACGATCTGTCCAAAACTTGATCTTCCACTTAGGGTGCATTGCAATCCAAGATCGGACATTTTTAACTGATTCTGCTGGAAATGGTTTTGGTCCTAACCATATAAAATGCACTGTTGTGGGAATGCGGGAAGGCGCATTAGAAGTATAAGCTTTCGGAGGGCGATGATCGTATATATTTCGGCATTCCTCTAGAAATGATATCTCTTCTGCCCCATCGAGCCATTTCCAATGAGGTGTGTTCTTTCCCATCATAATGTCAAAATCTGTGCATCTTGCCGTCCCACAAAGGGAAAACAAAAGGAATACAAATTCTAGAAATCGACGATGTTTTTTCTGAGTAAAAAAATATAAGAAAATTTTCATCGTTTTCTCTTTAAAAAAAGCAAGAATTGCGCCGCAGATAATCCGCAAAGGATTGTGAGTGCCCAAGTTATTTTCCGCTGAGACCGGTGCAAAGAAAAAATTGTATTTTTCAATTTTGTTGCCGCAAGCTCTTCGGGGAGCAAAGGCAATTCTCTCTCAAGAGTAATAAACTCTTGAGAATCAGGTATAACAACTACTTTTTTTAGCTCTTCGGATGAAGCCGATTTTAACGCATAGTCCATTGAAAAAGAAAAGACATGCTGCATCCGATAGACCGTGTTCACAGGATCCTTTCCATAAAAATCTATGGCAGATGAGTCCCATGCAGACTTTATCCTATCTACAGCATTTTGTAGGATTGGATGCCTTGGAGAGCATCCGATAATAGATGTACTAGGTCTGATCACTGAGCTTAGAAAAGAAGTATCTAAAGGAGCAAGAGTGCAAAAAAAATTGGATCCCTGTTGATACGAAGTTAAGGGATGAAGGAAGATGGATCCATCACTAATAGCAAAACCGCCCAAGGAAAGAAGGATTCCAAACTTTAATGCTTCCGTTTTTTCATTTATTGTTTGAGCTAAAAAGCAACAGTTTTTCAAAGGATTTTCCTCCCACTGCCAAGGATTGTGCAGTATTACTTCTAGATGTGGATCAGGCTCGGCAAGATCTGTCCAGAGATGGATTTCCCAATTTGGATGTAGTTTTTTAAACGTTTCGATAGTGTCTAAAAATTTATTAGAGAAAGGTGCGGAATTGAGCCAAATAAAATGGGCTTTGCTGGGTATAGCTGATAAGACCGAATAGCTCTTGTCACGATCAGTTTTTGGAAAAAACAAGGACTTATAAAAAATTAGGTTCGCCTTATCTTCTTTGGTAAGATAAATTTTTTCTTCACAATCCTCTAAATTTACATCCTGATCAATATGACTGCTTGTGATTTCTGCATTTAGTAGCAGAGCAAATAACAAAAAAACTAATTTTGCAAACACTATACCTCTTGCATAATGTTGAACCTATCCCAGGCAAACTTTTTCGTCGAATTTCGTGATTATTTTGGCCGATTTTCGCTTCTTTTTTTGGGAATTGTGTCGCGATTTTCAATACTATCCCCAAAAATCAAGCGAAAATTAGCTCAAAAAAAAACCCGAAAATCGACTGAAACCTTTTAATGGGATAAGTTCTTGGGTTCAATTTGATCAGGCCGCAATCTATTTCTTTATCGAATGTCCCCCAAAGAATCTTCAACATTGTGAGCAATCTCATCGAAGTATTTCTTCTGCATTTCCTGTTGGAGGTCGGCTTTTACCATGAGTTTGACTAGCTCAGAAAAAGAAGTCTTAGGCTGCCATTTAAGAAATTTTTCTGCCTTAGCAGCATTTCCAAGTAGTTGGTCCACTTCACTTGGTCTAAAATACCTTGGATCGATTTTAATTAAAATCTTTCCGGTTTTGGCATCCACACCGCGCTCATCTACCCCTAGCCCTTCCCATTTGATATCAATTCCTAATTGACGGAAAGCAATCTCTGCGAATTCGCGAACTGTATGGTTTTCTCCAGTTGAGATGACAAAATCCTGAGGGCTCTCTTGTTGGAGGATCTGCCACATTGCTTCCACATAGTCTTTTGCAAATCCCCAATCTCTTTTCGCATCGAGGTTTCCTAACATAAGAGAATCTTGCAACCCTAATTTTATCTTCGCAGCAGCTTTAGTGATTTTACGTGTGACAAATGTATCTCCTCTTAAAGGAGACTCGTGATTGAAAAGAATTCCATTACAAGCGTAAATACCATAAGACTCTCTATAGTTTGAGGTAATCCAGTATCCAAACAGCTTGGAGACTGCATAGGGTGAGCGGGGGTAAAATGGAGTTTTCTCTGTTTGAGGAATCTCTTGAACCAATCCATAAAGTTCACTTGTAGAGGCTTGATAAAAACGAGTCTTTTTAGTTAGACCGAGTTGACGAATCGCCTCAAGTATACGTAGCACACCAATCGCGTTGACATCTGCTGTGTACTCAGGAATGTCGAAAGAGTCTCTGACCATACTTTGAGCTGCGAGATTGTATATCTCATCAGGTTGCACTTCTTGAATGACTTTAAAAATGCTGCAGCTATCGGTAAGATCCCCAAAGTGCATGGTGATAGCGGGCTTCCCTTTTCTTTCAATCTTTAATAAATGATCAAGGCGTGATGTATTTGTGGATGAGGTCCTTCTAATTACACCGTGAACTTCATAGCCTTTATCGATCAGAAATTCAGTTAAATATGCCCCATCTTGTCCAGTAATTCCAAATATAACCGCTTTTTTATTGGGCAAAATTTCTACTTTTTCATCAGCAAAAATCTGTGAATGCAAGGAAGTCAGGCACACAATTAATAACACGAGACCACGTAACATAGCATCTCCATTTAGATGAGTTAGTTTTTCTGCATTTCAAGATATTTATGATAAAGCGCGTCAGAGTTTGTCATTAGGTAGTCTTTAGTGATTTCGTTCCTATCTCCAAACACAATTTTTTTAGGCTTGACCATATTGACATATAGATCGCGCATTTGATCATAACAGTATTGCATAACCCATTCACGAGCTCGTGGAGCCTTCTGTAAATAACTTTGATAATTGTTATAAACCTCAATCATGGCTTGAGCCAAAGAATCTTCGGTACAAGCGGACCAACTCCCATATGCAATTCCCCAAGGATATTTTGCAGATTCATCAATAGGAGATTCCACACTCTTCACCAAAAGTGAATCGCAAATTGTTTTTTGCGAAGTGTTTTGAGTGACAATAGCAGGGATTCCAAGGGCCATCGCTTCTCGAGGTTGAATGGAAAATCCTTCGCCTTTGGATGCACTTACATAACAATCAACTTTTTGGAATAAGTCTAAGTAGGCATCTCTTTGCAAGCTCATAACTGAAAAATTGACGTTGGTAAGACCTAATGCTGAAATCTCTTTTTTCAATTGTTTTGTATAACTAGCTTCTCCAGACCGGCTATTTAAAATAAGCTTAAAATTAGGATCATTACCAAAAGCTTGTGAAAAAGCACGTACAATTCCCAGCTGATTTTTTCTCTCACCACACCAACCAAAGTTCGCAAAAACAAAAGGAGTGTTGTTGTTTGCTTTCAAAGGGGTATTAAGGAACGAAGCCAAGTCTAACCCCAGTGGTAAAACAAAAACAGGGATCTTGACTCCAGACTGGACATAAACATCAACTAAATATGGATCGGGAACTACTGCTGCATCAAAATAAAGGTTTAGTATCAGAGTCCATTCAGGCGGTATACGTGAAGACTCGAACATGGTGTATGCAATACGAATTTGCTTATCCCAAAAAGCTGAGCCAACATGTTTATAAGGCTCGAAATTTGGCCAATACAATGCATCTTCAAAAACAAGAACATTTGACTCTTTTGCTTTTTTTATGTCAGTTTCTTTAATAATTTTAACAACTGCTTCTGGAACTCCCTCAAAATCTTTGGCATGGAGCTTGCGGGTAGAAACAAAGCCCACATCCATGGAACCTTTTAGTGCATCAATTAGCTCAACTGACTGCCTTCCTAACCCATCTGCCATATTCACAAATCCAACAACCGAAAGATAAGGCACTTTGGGCTTTCGCACTTTAAAGTAATACAGAGAGCCCACCCCAAGTAATATGAATAAAATCACTGCATAATTAAATAAACTATTTCGTTTATTTCGCTTTTTCATTGTCACTTAGTCCCTTAGCAGAAGTTAATTTTAAATACTTGTCAAACAATTCTCTTGAATTTGTAATCAAGCAATCGTTCTGTATAATATTCTCATTGCCTAGCACGATCGTTTTTGGATTAAAAAGAGAAAAGAAAAAAGGCTTTAAAGATTCATATCGATATCGGGTTACCCAATCTCGACTTTTTTGTGCAGCGGCTAAATAGTGATCATAGTTTTCGTATACATCACGCAAAGCTGCAGCAACATCATCCTCATTACAATTAAAATGATGTCCGTGCGATTCACCCCAATAGTACCAAGCTTCCTCAGGAATTAATGAATCAATGCTTCTCACCAAACCGCTGTCGCATAAGACTTTTTGGCCTGTATTTGCAGTGGCAATGACAGGGATGCCTAACGCCATCGCTTCTCTTGGGGGAATGGAAAATCCTTCTCCTTTGGATATGCTCACGTAGCAGTCGATGTTTTCAAACACTTTAATATAAGCATCTTTCTCTAAGCATAATCTGGTGAATTTGATATTTTCTGTTCCTAGATTATTTATCTCTTCTCGCAATTTTTCGTCGTAACCCATTCCGCTGTCTTTTGAATTGATCATAAGTATGACATTGGGGTCATTTTTAAATTCTTTCGCGAAAGCTCTCATTAGAGTTAAGTGATTTTTTCTTTCAAACGCGACACTAAAATTTGCAAATATAAATGGGGTATTTTTTTTGGATTTCAAGGGACGATTGAGTAGTGGGTCTATATCAAAAGCTAGCGGAAGTACAAATACTGGAATTGTCACCCCTGAGGCTTTGTAGACATCAATTAAAAATTCATCAGGCACAACTACTGCGTCAAAGTAATTATTGAGAATAAATGTCCATTCAATAGGAATTAGTGTGGATTCGAACATGGAATAGGCTAAGCGTATTTCATTCGGACATTTAATTTTACCAAGCTTGAGGTAAAGGTCTAGATTAGGCCTCCAGAGAACATCTTGGAAAAAAATCACTTTCCCACGACTTTTTTTTGGATTCTTAATCAGTTTTTTTAAATCTGAACTTAACAATTTATAGTCATCTTTCGAAACTTTTTGTGTGGGTTCAAATGATATGTCTAAAGAGTCTTTAAAGCTTTCAATCAATTCGATTGATAACCTACCTATTCCATCATAAGGCCTCACTTGTCCCATTACTGTTAAGTCGGGGATTTTTTTGCTTTTTACAGGGAATATTTTTTGTGAACAAAAAATCCCTAAAGCTAAAAAAACAGTAATTGAAGCGAAAATGAACAATTTTTTCATAGGGTATATTATTTAAAAAGGTTTTGCATCTAATTGATTAAGCCTAGGCTGGTTTTGAATATGTCTCATGCAGCGTTGCTGGAGATCAAACCGTACCTTGTCGTCATTTAAAGGAGAGCTTCTATTGTAAACGTAAAGCACTTCTTTAATAAAACAAAAATGCTGTCCTGCGAGTTCCGCAATAGGAAACATCATTGCGAGATCTGCTGCTGATTGATAGAAAACACCCTCTATTTCAAATTGCTCTCTTGGAATCATTTTAAAAAGACCCGCATAAAATGATCTTAAGTGAGAAAGGATGAATCCTTTTTTGGTATAACTGCGAAATGCGTTCGCTAAAACTACTTTCCGAGGGACTTTCCGAGCACACTCCCCCTTGGTATACGACGGATAATGCACGTAACTGCCATGCGTCGCCCATACATTTGAATTGGAATAATATTGGTTCAATGTGCTCAGAACTCCATCATGTGCAAGCCAGTCATCGCCATCTAGAACCACTACGACCTCATTATCTCTACAGGTGTGGATTGCTTCGTAAAAATTACGCATAGCGCCTTGATTCAAAGGGTTTTTATTTAAAGTCACCCGACTCGATTTTCCGGCACTCTCTATAAACTGCTTTACTTTCTCATAAGTCCCATCTGTTGAAGCATCGTCGATATAGATAATTCGGTAGTTATGGTAATTTTGCTCGAAAACTGAACGGAGATTCCGTTCACACCATGAACTATTGTTATAAGAAGGTATAACCACCACAAAGGAAGTGCTTTCTGCATGGTTGATATCAGAAACTGGCAGCAATGAAAGAACTTTAGGAGGGTGTTTTTTATTGAAAAAAGCCGTCGTAATTAGCCCAATTGTTAAGATAGCAAGAGCAACTACAATATAGGTCTTTCTCATTCGTTTTTCCTAAATAATGGTGCCGCGACGAAATAACACGTTGCCATTGCAGCAATGCCTAAGAAGATAGTAAACCCTGATAACCACATGGTCTTTTTTTTCAATTTTTTTACCGTTGAACCGTAGTCTGCTAATATATCTGCATCTGATGTCCAGGCCATATTGACACCTTTACGACTAGCAAAAAAGCCTTTTTTTGAGCCTACATTATGAAAATATCCAGCAGGAAGTACTATACTCGTTCCTCGTGTTTGAGTACTGCAGAGTTTAAATGCTCTTTTTAAAGCATCATCTAACCTTCTTTGAGCTAGCCTTTTTAATGTTTTCACATCATTGCCTGGATCGCTTTTTTTGACCATATCCCATCGCATTAGCATTCCTTCTAAAGCAATCCTTACAAAGGAATGCTGGGGCTTTGATGCAATTATGTAAGAGGAGAATGCTATGCTGGAACCTAAAAATGTTTTTTTGGGAATTTCTAAAGAGGTATAAAAGTCATATCGGCCATTTAAAGGCTTCAAACTATGCCGACATTGAAGTTGTGGGTCGAGTACAACACCACCTTCGTATAGCAATATGGAAAGACGAATAATTTCTTGATACTCTAAAGGATGCAATGCGTCAGTATCAATGTTCGAAAATGTTTTTGGAAGCAAGCGCACATCCGCCCATGAAATCTTGCCTTCGATAGGAAAAATTTGCCCTTCTGTCCAAATTTTTACATTCCATCCCGGGTGGTAATCGATCCAGCTCTGGATATTTTTAATAAAAGTTTCATGTGGAGGATTAGAGCATAGCCAAATGAAATGCAAAGTCTGTGGGACTTTAAAGTTACGGTAATCTAAATCCAGTGCAGGCGGGGCAGCCGAATAATATTCATTAAATTGCGTTAGCCATTTGCGATCATCTGGTGTTTTTACCCACTTCCATATTTCCGTTGATGACCTACCCATCCACTCTTCAAAATCATCTTTCGGTGAGCAATATAATGATGAAGACAAGCTCATGATTAGAAGAAAAGCAGACAGTGCTTTATTGCTTTTACTTCGAAGAAAGAAAAACACACCAATCATAACCAGCATTCCGCAAAGAATGATCTGCGCTCCAGTCAGAAAATATATTTTTTTCTCTAATGCCCTTAAAGATGCTTGCATTTTCAAGGCATCTCTATTTGCAGCATCTTTTATAGGAAGCCAAGTAGCAGCAAAGCTATGCACTGAAAACACTGGTTGCAGTGAACTCTGTGGATAAAAAAACGCTGCTGGGAAGATAATCGTGTCTTTAGATGCCTGCCCAATTTCTTCTTCCATAGCCAAACTAAAAGGAAGATATGATCTAACAATAGTCTTCTCAAATACAGACAATTTATTGAAATCATCATTCCACCTTCTACGAAGTATTTCCATACACCGCAATATACTGGGATGCTTTGGAGCTACCGCAATAAGTCCATTTGCAATTGTTATTGAACGCATGCCTGTTGCAAAGATGCTTTCCCTTGGGACCTGCAAGCAGGCTACTAGACGATAATTTTGCACAATAGGCTCGAATGTCCGCAGGCAATCTGCATCGTGGTCTACGTAAATCCCCCCATCATGATAGAGGATCTCATAACGCAGAATGTCAGATTTTTCGCCCCAAGTCTCTGCCGTTTCAAATTCATTTCGCAAATAACTAAAATGTATTGGATCAATTCTTTTGACGACCATTCCTTCGCAAGGCGCTAGACGGTCGCGATCCGTCCAAAAATTAAATTCCCAGTCAGGATGTCTAGCCATCCAATTTCTAACATTTTCGACGGAAAGATGAGGAAATGGGCTTGGCCCTAGCCAGATAAAGTGTATCTTCCGAGGGATTTTATCCTCATAACCAGTGGTTTCAAGAGAAGCTTTATTGCTGTTGTATAAAATGGCAATTTTTTCCAAGAGAAGGAGATCTTCATCCCTTGTTAAATTTTTCCAATACTCAGTTTTTTTGCCTTCAAGTTTGTAGAAATCTTCTTGAAGCACTTTATGAATGAAGGCATCACCAAAACAAGGAAATACTTCAACTATCAAGATGCACAAAATAAATCTGAGATAACTTTTAATATTCATTTTCTAAGAGTTTTTACATCAGGTTTATCAAGTGCAACTAGTTTTTTTTCAAACGGAATTTGCTGGCTTTCAGGGTAGCAATAAGACGGAGACAAAACTACTGTCGGAGGGTGGTCGACAAAATAACGGTTCAAGTGACTCTCATCATGCCATATGGCGATAAAATTATTATCCAGATCAGCATGAATTTGGTTTTTGACCTGTTGAACGATGCGCATAAACTCCTCCTTGCTACCGCCAAAAAACCCTGCAGCATAATAAGGAGAAGATCTTCTTTTTATTTTATCTACGTATGCACTAGAAATCTTTTTTGTCTCAAACGGGCCCCGCTTCCCAAGGTATCCTGGGCATAAGGTCCCCACTCTTTCTCCAAAAACCTCTTCCCCTACTGCGTTATGGAAAAGCATATCGGCATCGATTGAATATACATAATCTAAGTCTTTGAAAAGAGCTTCGCTATCAGCATAGATATCAAACCGTTTCAAGGCATCAAATGGCCAGCCAAACTGCTTATGTGGAACCTTAACAAGATTATCTGATGATGGGACTTCTCCATCTGTAAAAACGAAATAAAAAATTTGATGGTCGGTAAGAAAGTGTTTTTCTGCAGACTCAATTAACGGAGGAACAAAACGGATATATTTTCCTGTGGCAACAATGCAAAGTCCTACTTTTTTTACAGAAGAACTTTCATCAGATTGGACAAAGCCAGGAACCAATAAGCAGAGAATAAATAAAAGTTTGCGTATCATGTTAGGAAAAAAACTAACGAATTTGCCATTTAAATGGAAGAAACAGCAGCGCTCATTACATTAAACTACCTCTCATCTCTATTCCCTCAAAAGGCTCGAAAGCTATATGAGCATTTTGATTCGGGAAAATCGTGCATTGAAGCAGGCAAAACAAAATGGATAAAAGCTGTGGGGGAAGATAGTAAATTTTTTTCATACTTTGAGGAACTAATTCTAAAAGAAGTTTGGATCAATGAAATCGATAACTCAGAAAAACACGGAATTGTAATTGTTGACCGCTCACATAATCAATATCCAGAACAATTGAAACAATTAGCCGACCCTCCTTTTGCGCTGTATGTTAAGGGAGACATTTCCTCCTTGCAGGCTCCTATGGTTGCTTTCATCGGCACCCGATCTTGCACAGAATACGGACGAGAAATGGCGTTCTTGTTAGCTAAAGAAGCTGTTGAACTCGGGGTTGTTGTAATAAGCGGACTCGCTAGAGGGATCGATAGTGCGGCCCACCAAGGTGCGCTTGCGGGCTCAGGCCTAACCAACGGGAATACAATCGCCATCATTGGATCCGGGATTAATAAAATTTATCCCTCTGAAAATAGCTCTTTAGCTGATAAAATTTCAAAAAATGGCTGTGTCATTTCCGAGCTCCCTTTAAATACCCCTCCTTCAAAAATGCAATTCCCTAGGAGAAACCGCCTCGTTGCAGTATTATCTAGGGGAATATTACTTATAGAAGCTCCGGAAAAGAGCGGAGCGATGATTACTGTGCAAATGGGAGAGAGGTTCAGAAAAAAATGTTTCACTATTCCAGGTCGGATCGACTACCCCTCTTTCAAGGGAAATCATTCTCTGATGAAACAAAACAAGGCTCTTCTTGTCGAAAATGCTTTTGAAATGGTATCCAATCTGAATATCCCAACTCAGACAACATTAAATTTTGAAAAAAATTCCTGTTTCGATTTATCGCTTTTAAACAATGATGAGCAACAGTTGCTCAAGCTCCTCTCCGTGCAAGAGATGGCCATCGACCAACTTAGGAGCGCACTAGATTGGCCTATGCAAAAGGTCCAGTCAGCATTAATGAACCTGGTCTTAAAAAAGAGAATTAGGCAATTATCTGGTAATGTTTTTAAAAAGGCATCTTAAATGAAAAAAGCCCTTATCATCGTCGAGTCCCCGACTAAAATAAAGACCTTAAAAAAATTTCTAGGTCCTCAGTACACCTTCGAGTCTTCACTTGGACATGTTCGAGACCTACCAAAAAAGGGATTCGGAATCGACGTCGAACACGACTTTGAGCCAGAATATGAGATTCTGCCAGATAAACAAGAGGTAATCGACCGATTAAAAAAAGCTGCCAAGCAAGCAGACATAGTGTATCTCTCTCCCGACCCTGACCGTGAAGGAGAAGCCATCGCTTGGCATATCGCGTCCATCCTTCCTCCTAAAACGGCTTTTAAACGTGTCACCTTTAACTCGATCACAAAGGAAGCTGTTCTTGACGCGCTTGAGCATCCCAGAGAAATAGACCAAGCTCTAGTGGATGCGCAACAGGCCCGAAGGCTCCTCGATAGAATTGTAGGCTATAAAATTTCTCCAATCTTAACTAGACGAGTCCAGGGAGCGCGTGATGGAGGTCTTTCTGCTGGTCGAGTCCAGTCTGTAGCTTTAAAGCTTGTTGTTGATCGAGAAAAAGAAATCGATGCATTTATACCAGTAGAGTATTGGAATCTCGGAGCCTTATTAAAAACAAGTGCCGAACAAAAACCATTTTATGCTGCATTGTTCTTAATAAATGGAAAAAAGATTGAGAAATCGCCAAGTGAAGGTGTGGAAACAATCTCAAATAAAGAGTCATCAGAGAGAATTGTCCAGCTTCTTCGAACTGCAAAATACCATGTTGAATCGGTAGAAAAGAAAGAAAAGCGTCGCAATCCTGTTCCCCCTTTCATTACTTCTACACTCCAACAAGAAGCCAGCCGACACTATGGTTTTTCTGCATCGCGCACTATGAATATTGCACAAAGCCTTTACGAAGGAGTTGACCTTGGCAACGAAGGGGCTGAAGGTTTAATTACTTACATGCGTACGGATTCTGTCCGCCTTGCGCCTGAAGCGATTGATGCTGCACGTAAGTTTATCGTCAATAATTACGGAAAAGAATACATTCCCTCTGAAGGAAGACAATTTTTCACCAAAAAAAGCGCTCAGGACGCGCACGAAGCGATTCGTCCTACAAACGTCTTGCATTCACCTGAAAAAATTAAAAATTACTTAAATCCTGATCAGTTTAAACTATACCTTTTGATTTGGAGGCGTTTTCTAGCCTCCCAAATGACTCCTGCTGTTTATGACACCGTATCTGCCGATATTGAAACAGACCGCGGACTTCTCCTTAGAGCGACAGGATCGACGATAAAATTTCCTGGATTCCTCGCAGTTTACGAAGAAAGAAAAGACCGCGGTGAAGAAGAAAAGGAAGATGAAGAAGACCGGATGCTTCCAGTTCTCCAAGAAGGGCAGAGCCTAAAACTTGATGAAGTAAAATCTCAACAAGCTTTTACAAGACCGCCTCCACGATTTACCGAAGCTTCATTAGTTAAAGAGCTAGAAAAATCAGGAATTGGACGTCCTTCCACATACGCGACGATTATGAACAAAATCCAGAGCAGGGATTATACCTCAAAAGAAAAAGGAGCTTTAAAACCCACTGAGCTTGGAAAAGTGATCGCAGAAATGTTGGAGAACAACTTTAAGATGATCATGGACGTCGGTTTTACAGCTCAAATGGAAGATGCTCTAGAAATGATCTCTGAGACTAAAACAAATTGGAAAGCGCTTGTCCGTGATTTTTGGGACTCTTTCATCCCCCTTGTCGATTCTGCCGAAAAAGATGCTTTTGTCCCTAAAGTTCTTACGGAACATGACTGTCCTCAATGCGGTCACAAACTGCAAAAAATTTGGTCAAAACGCAAATATTTCTTTGGATGCTCCAATTATCCCGATTGTTCCTTTACTGCCCCAGTAGAGTCTTTAGACTTTAAACGAGAAGATTACGATCCTGATTTCAATTGGGATCAATTGTGCCCAATTGATGGATCTCCAATGCAGCTCCGTTTTGGTAAGTTTGGTGCTTTTTTAGGCTGCACGCGTTATCCCGATTGCCGAGGGATCGTAAATATTCCTAAAAAAGGAGAGATCCCAGCTGAAGAAATGCCTCAATGTCCTGCGATAGGATGCGAAGGACGCATGGTGATGCGCCGGTCCCGTTTTGGCAAGCCGTTTTATTCGTGCTCAACTTTCCCTGATTGCGATGTGATCGTCAATCAACTTGAACAATTGCACGACAAATACCCCCACCACCCCAAAACTGCCTATGTGAAAAAAGAAAAGAAATTTGGGCGCAAAAAAGGAGAAACTGCAAAAAAAGGGGAAAAAGTTGTGAAAGGGGAAAAATCAACCAAGAAATCAAAAAAGACCAAGACTGCACGGCAACAACCTGAGCACTCTCTTTCTGCAGAGTTGAGCGCGGTGGTTGGCTCAGATAAGCTTTCTCGAACTGAAGTCGTTAAAAAGATCTGGGATTATATTAAAGAGCATAAACTGCAAGATCCGAAAAACAAACGGAAGATCATCCCAGACAAGAAGTTGGCAAAGGTCTTTAAAAGCGATAAGCCAATTGACATGATGAAAATGGCTGGGCTCTTAAGTCCCCATTTCAAGAAAGAGTAATTTTTTATTTTTTAAAATCTTCAGAAAAAGCATAAAGCTTTATCTTCCTGAACCTATCTCACTAAATAGTTTCAGTAGATTTTAGGGTTCTTTTGAGCTGATTTGCGACTCAAATGATGGGGGTAATATCAACATTCGTATATTACCCCCATCATTTGAGTCGCAAATCAGCCAAAATAATCCCGAAAATCGACGAAAAATTTTAGTGAGATAGGTTCCTATAGCGAGAAAAAACTTTATGCTTTTTCACATGTACGTCTTATTTTTTCTAACATTATCGAGCACTATTTTCTCCAATGAAGTTCCTCAAACTGAATGGAAAATGCCACAAGATGAGGAAATTACCCTTCAGAAATACATTGCCGAATTTCCATTTCACCAATACAAAATTTATACTGTGAGCTCAGTGGGTGCCTTCTATGTGGATGACGTTAAAGATGTCATTAAATTTCAGCTCAGCAGATCCACTCCCTGGGAATTACCGATCATTAGAATTCTTGAAACACTCGTCAAGCCTAATACGATTGCAGTCGATATTGGCGCGCACATTGGAACGCATACCGTTATCATGTCGCGATCAGTCCAGCCCAATGGCAAAATATTAGCATTTGAGCCACAAAAAAAGCTTTTTAGAGAGCTTACGATGAACCTTAAGCTCAACAGATGCAATAATGTAACGCCCTTACGCTTCGCCATTGGTGAAACGAACAATCAGAAAGTGGAGATGAATCCTCCTGTTAAAGGTAACGAAGGCGCGACAAGTATCGGCTCTGGCGGAGATCCTGTGATTATGAGGACACTTGATAGTTTTCGTCTTTCAAATGTTTCTGTAATGAAAATCGACGTAGAGGGTTCCGAAGATGGCGTGCTCTCAGGGGCTCGAGATACCATTTTAAGAAATCTCCCCTATATCATCATCGAGATAATGGGCGGTTACGATTATGACAATTCTTCTCAAGAAATTAGGAAGAGAGTTGAACATACCCTTTCTACTTTGCGTTCATTCAATTATGAAACAAGACGCATTGATGTTCATAATTATCTCGCGATTCCAAAAAAATAGGTTCAAATCTTCTTTTGCTGTCATTTATCAAAGCTACATAAAACTTGGTAGAGAAGAGGAATATCAGCGCTATTGGAATACAATTGCTACTTACTTTGTCAAACGTAGAGGAGCTTTAGGATCATGTCTCCATCGAACTACTGATGGTTTATGGTTGGCATACTCGCGATGGCCCAGCAAGGCCATCCGCGACGCTTCATGGCCTGGAGAAAATGCACCATCTGAGGAGCTTTCTGATGAGATTCTAAAAGCGATAACTGGACTCAAAGATTGTATGGATCCTGACAGAAAGATCCCCGAAGTCTGTATGGAAGTCGTGGACGACCTTCTATTAAGATAGAAAAGAGAAAATCTTATGGATTGTCTTCGAGAAGCTGCAGCTTTTGGTAGCGCATCATTTCATCACGTAGCCGAGCTGCATCTTCAAAACGAAGTTCTTTCGCAGCCTTTTTCATCTCTTCTTCGCACTCTTCAATCTTTTCAGCCACTTCACGCGCTGTTAAATATTCGACATGATCTTCTTTTGCTTTCTTCGGCTCCGGAACTTCACCAAATGTCTCCATGAGGCTTTGATTGATCTCCCTACGTACAGAGCGCGGTGTGATCCCGTGGGCTTTGTTATAGGTGTCTTGTAGTTCACGGCGGTTTTTTGTAATGTCCAAGGTCTTTTTGATAGAATCGGTCATCTTGTCTGCATACATAATGACACGTCCTTCAACATTGCGTGCAGCTCTTCCACATGTTTGAACCAACGAAGTTTCGCTGCGTAAAAAACCTTCTTTATCAGCATCGAGGATAGCTACTAAGGCGACTTCTGGAATGTCCAAACCTTCCCGGAGCAAGTTTATACCGACCAAGACATCAAAGAGTCCTTTTCTTAAATCATTGATGATCTGTACTCGTTCTAATGTGTCGATATCGGAATGCAAATACTTGGCTTTGACACCAATATCGGTGAGATATTTTGTCAGATCTTCTGCAAGTTTTTTTGTAAGCACTGTGACAAGCACTTTGGCGCCTTTTTCTGTTGTCTGACGAATCTCTTCTAGGACATCATCCACTTGGTTTGTGGCAGGACGTATGTCGATAATAGGATCAAGCAAGCCTGTTGGGCGAATGATCTGTTCGACTACATCTCCTCCAGCTTCTTGAACTTCCCACCGTCCCGGAGTTGCTGATACATATACGACTTGATGGATGCGTCGATAAACCTCTTCAAATTTAAGCGGTCTATTATCAAAAGCAGACGGAAGACGAAACCCGTAGTCAATGAGGGTTTCTTTACGCGCTCGATCACCGTTGTACATAGCATGGAGTTGAGGGAGTGTTTGATGCGACTCATCGATAAAGAACAGAAAATCTTGAGGGAAATAATCTAATAGACAAGGAGGTGGGTCTCCGGGCATGCGTCCGCTGAAGTGACGAGAATAGTTTTCAATTCCTTTACAAAAACCAATTTCACGGATCATCTCAAGATCGTAACTGGTCCTTTGCTCTATCCGCTGCTTTTCTACCCAGCGCTTTTCTTTTTCGTAAAAAGCAGCGCGCTCTTTCAATTCATCTTTTATAGTTTCAACTGCTTTGAATCGAACGTCTTCAGGCGTGACGTGATGAGAGCCGGGGAAAATTGTGATCGCATCTTCTCGTTTCTGGACTTTTCCTGTCAGGGGGTCGATGACACTGATCCGCTCAATCTCGTCTCCAAAAAATTCAATGCGATAGGCTATTTTTTCTTCATATGCAGGCATCACTTCTAACACATCGCCACGCGCACGAAAAACACCCCGGGACAGCTCCATATCATTGCGCTTGTAATGCATTTCGACAAGATGCAACAGGATTTCATCTCGCCGCAATGTCTCCCCAAGTGTGATCCTGAGCTGCATCTGTTTATAGTATTCTGGTAACCCTAGTCCATAGATACACGAAACAGAAGCGACGATAATCACATCACTTCTCTCTATAAGAGAACGTGTGGCCGATAAACGCAAGCGATCTATTTGATCATTGATAGCCAAATCTTTTTCGATGTAGGTATCAGTCCTCGGGATGTAGGCCTCGGGCTGATAATAGTCATAATATGAGACAAAGTACTCTACGGCATTGTCGGGGAAAAATGATTTGAACTCTTGATAGAGCTGAGCAGCCAAAGTCTTGTTATGAGCGAGGATCAATGCAGGACGTTGAACTCGTGAGATCACCTGCGCGATTGTATATGTTTTCCCGGAGCCAGTAACACCGAGTAAAACTTGAGATTTTTTTCCAATTTCTATCCCTTCAACAAGACGAGGAATCGCCGTCGTTTGATCTCCCTTGGGATCAAAAGATGTTTTAAGGTGAAATTTCGCCATCTCTCTTTTCCTCGGAAATATATGCGGCTAGTCGATCTGAATAGACCCCGCGTTGCAAGGCTCCTTCAAGGACTACGATCCAACAACAAAATGCGATGACTGCTGTGAGAACAGCCCGACCTGAAACAGACTTATAAAAAAAATTGGGACGAGCCTTCCATGCAAGCCAGCAGGGGATAATCCCTAACAAAATAGCCACCAATGCCCCAGCATGTTCCAGAGCAATATAAAAACCTCGCCTCCATGTCAGAACAAAAAATAATGGGGGCAGAAATGTAATTCCCCAAGTAAGCACTTGAGAGATCAAACGTCCCCGTCGATTTTTTTTCAAATGGAAGCCATCGGTCACAAAATCAGAGAGAGCTAGAGCAACACCTAGGAATGATGTCACAATAGCAAAAAAACTAAAAAACTGGGCTCCTAGCTCGACTATGGGTAGCTTTGTCAAAGCGGCCAAAGGTATGCTTGCTGGATCTCCTTTTTGAAAAGCCTGAGCCAACACAGGCAAAGGAATCACCCCAAGGACAAGTATTTGCCAAATCGCATATATGAAGAGGGGTATAATGCTTCCAATAATGAGGGCTAATCTAAGTTTTTTACGATTGCAATCAAGATACGTTGCAAGGCTAGGGATTACTATATGATATCCAAACGAGGTAATAATCACAGGCAAGGCGATAATCGATGCAGACCAATCGAAGTGCAAGAGTAATGGTGGCTCTATCTTTGACGGCAGAAAAATGATTAGAAGGGCATAGGAGACACAGAGGCCAAGCATTAGAACCCGATTGGCGTAATCCACACCCTTGGTACCAGTTGTTAACAATCCACCAAATAGTAAGGGCAGTAAAAACGGAGTAATGTAAGATGGAAGTTCCCATCCGAAAAGGATGCAAAAACTATTGGCGATCAAGGGAGAACATCCAGCAATATACGCAGCAATTAAAGCATATAGAAGCATCAGATATAGCACCCATCCAAGAATCCTCCCTTTTATTCCCAGAATCCTTGTGAGCAGGGAAAGAAAATTCTCTGTTCCTCCCTGAGCAAGATGGACATCAAGAAAAAAAAGTGCAGTTGACAACATCACACCCCAGCAAATGGCAAAAAATGCAAGGGATGGGAAAAATCCTCCAAATGACGTCACAGTAGGGAGGGCAAGCATGCCCGCTCCTACAGTAGTCCCGCAAACAAGAAGAATAGCGCCAAACAAGCGAGAAGTAAGAATTTTCATGGTTTAGGAATAAAAGGTAACTGTAACATGCTAGAAATTTGAAAAAAGAGGACGAATAGAGCAAAAGCAAGTATCCCTAACAATGCCCCTTTGCCTCCTGGAATTTGATAAATTGACGTCATTCCTTTAAAATATCGCCCAATCCAGACCATGGATACAGGCAGGACTCCAAAAAGTATCACAGCGCAAATACCACCAGCAAAATTCAAGGCTTTGAAAAACAATTGAGGGTAAGCAATAGACAAAAGTAATGGAGGGACAAGCGCTATTGTACAAAGGGCTTTATTTTCTCTACGCTTTGAAGGGATCTTTAATCCATCGGCAAGAAAATGCACGAGGCTCAACGATTGCGCTAAAAATGATGTCAAAATAGCAAAAAAAGCCAATGCCTGAGCGCTGCTGCTTACTAAGGATGTCCCCAAAATTCCAGCCAGTGATTGAGATGCCTCCTGGTCATGTTTTAAACTCTCGACTATGCCAGAAGGCCCTTCTCTAGGAACAATTCCTAGCACCACAAGCTGCCAGATGAGATAGATCAACAAAGCAAATAAACTACCGCACAAAATACTTGCTCTAACCCTCTTCAAATCGCCGCCCATATAAGAAGTAAGGGTAGGGATCATGTTGTGAAATCCGAAAGAGATGACAAGGACAGGCAACGAATAGAGAGCATATGCCGGCTCTGTGCGCAACCATAATCCGGGCTCGATATGGGGAATAGCAAAAAATACAAGCGCAATATATGCGATTATTTTGCCGGCCATCAATCCACGGTTCCATAAATCCACAGGCCTTGTACCTAGATAAACAACGTACCCAAAAAGACACACGAAAAATGCGCTGCCGAGCCAATCTGGGAAATTCCAATTGAACATATATCGAAAGAATGTGCCCGCTAAACTTCCGCTCGCTGAAACGTAAGCAACATTAAGAGAAAAAAACAAAAATAAATATAAGACCCAGCTCAAATACTGTCCTATGCGGCCTAAACTATGCTTAGACATTGAAACAATATTTACCTGCCCTGGAAACCATCCATTCACTTCAATCAGAAGAAGCGCCGTCAATGTCATAAAGACCCAAGCAGCCACGAACATTACAAATGAAGGGAAGAAACCCGATAAGCCTGTAAGAATCGGGAGAGCAAGCATCCCTGCTCCAATGCAACTGCCAGCAATCAAAAGAGTGCCGCCTAGAATACTCCCTTTCTTCTGCACCATTTCTTCCATTAATCCTGCCTCGCTTGCATCTTCTCAGCTATGCGAATCTCTTGACCAAGCCGTCCAAGCTCATATCCTTCATAGTCAACAAATTTAAAAAATCTTTCAAAAGCAGGAATTGCTTTTGATACTTGTTTTGCCATTTCTTGGGCAATAAAGCGATACGTTGGATGTCCGGCAGCAGCCGAGCGCAATTCGCAAAGCCATTGCAAAGAACGCAAATTAACGCGGAAGTACCAATGGACATTGTAAGCCATCGGGACTGCATATTGAGATTCTTCAGGAAATTCTTTTGCCAACATATCATATGTTTTTTTTGCATCTTCCATCGCCTGATGATACTCCTCTTCCATCGGAGTTCCGCGAATTTCTTGTGGGACAAAATAACCGAAATCGCAAGTCAGAAGTTGTCTTTCTTGAGTGAGGATTCGATGGCGGTGCAGATCTCGGTACACTCCAAAGTCTGCAAGAATCTCGAAGGTAAACTCTGCATGCTCTAATGCCCTTGGAGACTTGTGACGGCGATTTTCACGATGTGTTGAAGCTGCATCTAGGATGCGATTAAGTTCCTCTTCAGAGAGCTTTCTGCATGTTTTCTGAATATCTAAAAGCCCCGAATCAGAGTATTGGAATAATAGAGCTGAAGCAACACGATAAATACTATCTGAATCGTAGCTGATCAATCGCACTCCTGGCTCTACCATCTCATCTGCATCAGGGGTCACTCGCTGAGCCAACGCCTTTAATTCCCCAGATGTTTGCTCAAGAAAATTCGTAAATGTCTTTTGATATTTATGTCCTGGTTCCGCGCGTCTAATAAAGGAAGGAATAACCTTACTGAGCTCTAGATATGCTTTTCTGCCAATATCTTGCATTTCAGCAAGATTTTGTGAGTTTAGTTTTTGGATCAGGGTTTCAAAAAAACGACCATTACCATAAAGACCCATATTTGTCAGAGCGCTTGCAGGAAGTATTCCACGAAGGCAGTCCAACACTTTCGCTCTTAATGCAGCGGAATAAGCTACTTTAGAAATGTCATGCTCTTTGGGGAATTTTTTTTCCATCAGTTCAGTGAGAGGGGGTACAAGCTTAGAATAGGTCTCGAACAACATGTTACAGGCGTCTAAATAAGCTTCGCGATACGCTGAAGTCATCAAAATCGGCTCTCGAAAAAATAAATATTCACCATTTACTTTCTGATCGAAATAGATATAGCGTGTAGATTTTTCTAAGGGAGAGCCTCCGATCCTGCAATCTTCAATGCTTTTGGCCGCAAGCATTGAAATATTTTCAATAGCGAGATGGGCTCCTCCGAGCTCGCCAATAGAGTCGTCCCCATATCCGTCTAAGATCCGATCATAAAAATTTTGAGCTTTCTTGATCGCCATAATTTGATCTTCAATCTCATGATCTTCTGCATCGTTTACTGGAACAAGGGCGCCAGTGATGGCGGAAAAAGCAGTTTCCTCATTTAAGATAAATTCTTTAAGAAGCAAAGAGCGCAGTCCCATGCTCGAACGAGAATAACGAGAAAAGAGAGCTCCCTTGATCACTTCAGGCAAATTGCGCAGAACAAAGACATTGCTTGATATGCTAGAGACGTATCTTTTAAGAATTTTGGCTTGATTTTCGTTAAATTCTTCGTAGTTTTCAATCATTATTCTACCTCTTTAGAAGCTTAAATAAATAAATTCTGAGTGCAAGAATTGCGCAGCAACTAGGGAAAATCTTAGATCCTGTTCTTAAAGTCGAGCTTAAGGGTCTCATATTCATTGTGACTGATCAAGAGAAAAAGCTAGTCCATTTTTTTTATCTAAAAATTCCCTAGAGACTGTGAACCTATCCCAGTAAAAAATTCCTATCGATTTTCATGATTATTTTGGCCGATTTTAGAACACATTCTTGGCATATACAATTATCGTTTAACCGTTCAAAATTTATTTAGTTTAATCTCTAAACACAGCATGCTCTACCAATTTAACGAACAGTGTTATGGAATAAAAGGATGAGTACATTTTTTTCTAATCCATTGATAACGAACCTAAGGTCTGAAACAGCAAATCAATATGCTGCTGATATTACTTATAGAAATAACTTCTATAAAATGAGCTTCGAACTTATAGGTCGGGATGATTCCATCGAGAATGCAGATAAGATTTTCAAAGAAAACTTACATCATATTGTTCATACGTACAATTCTTCCATCAAGGAAATGAACGTTCAAACAAAAGATGGCAAATATCTCAAAGTTGAGTTCATTAGTGGAGAGGCTAAAAACTGGTTTAACATTGATATGGATAAGCCAGTGAGCCCGCTTACCTTTTTGATGTCGACTACGTTAGTATCTTCTGCAGCTATAGGAATAATAGCTCTTTTAGAAAGCCGTTATCGTTGATTGGTTTTCTTATGATTAAAGGGTATCTTCAAAATTAAGGCTACGTCGAGTTTTGAGTTCTTTTGCGCCGTTTTTCGACTTCAAATTGCAGGGGGGTAATATGCGAAAGTTGATATCATCCCTGCAATTTGAAGTCGAAAAACGGCGCAAAAGAACTCGAAACTCGACAGAACCTTAGCAACGCAAGAGGTTTAATATAGGGCACCCTCTTAGGCTCACTTTATCAAATTAAAAATTGACGCCAACTTTCTCTAAACCCTTTATTGAAGTTAATAACTCTTGATATTATACTCCCACTATAGACAAACTTTTGAAAACTTAAAAAAAGACATTCAGCAATGTCGCCCATCTTACTAACGCCAACTTCGTTCCCACCGCGCACGGATCCTTGCCAGAAAAGTTTTTTTATCCTTCTGATTTTCAAAAAAAATAATCTTACAAGGCTCACTTAAAGTTTATGAATATTTACACCCATGCTACTCAAGGAATCCAAATGAGTTACCTGAAAGACTTCCAAAATCTGATTGCAAATCATGATTATCCTGCATGTCTAAGGCTATGGGAAGAATATTGCTCATCCGATGAAATTGACCCGCAAGAACTAGTCCTTATTCTCCGCGCAATCAAAGAATCCAACATGAACGATTCATTTGGGCGCCATGTTGAAAGGATCCTCCCATTGTGGGCAAATCTCCCTGATGCTCCATTTAAACATGATGCAATTAAATTGATCTTTGATCTTCAGACAACTAATACCCCTTATTTGGCTGAGTACGCTCTTGACTATCTTAAAAATCATTACCCTGACGACAAAAATTTTCCAGACAAAATCCGTTTAATTGGCCTTCGTTCTAGAGAGAATTTTCAAGGTGCTTTAAGCGGCTACGAACTAATTACACATATGGCCAAGGGAAAATTCGTTTTTCATACTGGTGGATGGGGAGTGGGCGAAATCCTAGAAGTTTCTATGGTTCGAGAACAGTTAAGCTTAGAATTTGATTTTGTTGCTGGTAAAAAAGACCTTTCCTTTGCGAATGCGTTCAAAACTCTTATCCCTATTCCCGACGATCACTTTCTTGCAATGCGTTTTGGAAGACCTGATGAATTAGAAAAAAAAGCTAAAGACGACCCTCTTGCAGTGATGCACATGCTACTGCGCGATCTCGGCCCAAAATCCGCCTCTGAGATTAAAGATGAACTGTGTGAGCTCGTCATCCAGCCTGAAGATTGGTCTAGATGGTGGCAGTTGGCTCGTACGAAGATGAAAAAAGACACCATGATCGAATGTCCTGAGGATCAAAAAGACACTTTTTCAATCCGACATCAACAAGTTTCTCATGAAGAGCGTTTAAGCCACGCTCTTGAGAATAAACCCGATGCCGATACATTGATCCAAATGGTGTATTCTTTCCTAAAAGATTTCTCAGAAGCCTTAAAAAACAAAGAGTTCAAAGGAAAGCTAGCTGCAAAACTCCAAGAAACTCTTTCTTACAGTGAAATCACCGACTCCCAAGAGTTGCAAATTCAGTTTTTTCTGCAAGATCTGAGCCAAGGCGAGAACTACCCTCACGTTGCTGATTTAATCAAACGACTCGATTCGATTGATGAGATAGTTAAACAGATCGATATTCTTTCGTTTAAAAAGCGCGCGTTAGTTGAAATACGTAAAAATCGACCTGAATGGAAAGAGATTTTCTTAAGATTCTTGATCGTTCAAGGCCCTAGCCCACTCCGCGATTATATTTTTACTGAACTCATGAACGCTGGTTGTGAAAAAGAAATCATAGTCGAACTCGAAACGCTTTGTGATTTTCCTGCTCGCAATTCTGACGCATTCCTATGGTATTTCAATAAAGTCATCTCTAAGAGCCCCGTTCCTCTAAGTGACGAGCGAGGACTGTCCCGTTTCTTCGAGTCTTTCCTCATTCTCTTAAGTAATCTTGAGCAAAATACTGAAGAGCGCAACACAGTAAAGAAAATGCATGGCATTCTCTCCGCTGGGCGTTATGCTATTGTACGTCAAGTCATGGCAACTGCTACGCTAGAAGAAGTAAAGGAATTTATCCTTCTTGCTACCAAGTGCCATTCTCTTAGCGATCATGACATTAAAATCTTCAATTCTCTAGCAGAAGTTGCTCATCCTAGTTTAGTAAAAGCTCGTAAAAAACACGATAAAGGCGCGGAGTCGGACACTTTATGGACGACTCACGAAGGCTATCTCAAGCTTCAAACTCGTATTCAACAAATTGCCACCGTCGAAACCGTGGAAAACGCCAAAGAGATCGAGGTTGCTCGTTCGCATGGTGACTTAAGAGAAAATGCTGAGTTTAAATCAGCCCTGGAAAAAAGAGATCGCCTTCAAGAAGAACTAAAACGCCTCTCCGAACAACTTAACCGATGTCGTGTTCTAACCCCCTCGGATGTTTCAACAGATCGCGTTGATGTTGGAACAGTTATTGAATGCATCAACAAAAAAGGTCAGCAAGTCCTCTATACGATTCTTGGACCTTGGGATGCTGATACAGAGCGCTTGATCATTTCTTTCCAGTCAAAACTGGCTCAAGAGATAAAGGGCTTGCAAGTAGGAGAAAAATTTAAGTTTCAGGGCGACGAATTTACAATTCAGAAGATCCGTAATTATTTCGTAAGCTAGAAATATTATCCTCCTTCTGTTACGAAGAACAAGAGGATGTACGCATTTAAACAATCCCTTTCATACTGAAGGTTTTTAATTTGCGTACAGGCTCTAATAAAGGATTTCTTAAAATGATGGAACTCGTCATCGCTAGCAAGAATGTCCATAAGATTCGTGAATATAAAGCCATTCTTAAACGGGTAGCGTCTTTTGATCTTCTCTCAATAATTGACTTCCCTCATTATATTCCTCCACAAGAAGGCGTTATTTCCTTTGAAGAAAACGTTACAGCTAAAGCAGTACATGCTGCTGAAACACTAAAAAAATGGGTTTTAGCGGATGATTCAGGATTAGTTGTACCAGCCCTTGGAGGCGCTCCTGGCGTCATCTCTGCGAGCTATGCAGGACAAAATGCTACGGATCGCGAAAATCGCCTCAAGTTGTTACATGATATGCGCCATCTTCAAGATCCCCATCGCCAGGCGTATTTTGAATGTTGGATCGCTTTGGCCTCACCTGATGGGTTTTGCAAAACTGTTAAAGGAACTTGTGAAGGCAATATCCTTACAGAAGAAAGAGGGAACATGGGATTCGGGTATGACTCTATCTTTATAAAACATGAGTACAGCAAAACATTTGCAGAATTAGGCGAGGACGTCAAAAACGTTGTATCCCATAGACGCAAAGCACTTGATAAACTCTTACTTCTTTTCGAAAATCTTCAGGCTGCTCATTTAGAAACCTTGACAACCATTCTTTAGAGACCGTCTACTTGCAATACTACATAGATGGCTATAACCTCTTCTTCAAGAAATCCAAAGCCACTCCTTCTTTTGAAAAAAAACGCCGCTCCTTCTTAGAAGAGCTTAATACATTAACTGAAGAAATGCATGGCGATGTGATCATTGTTTTCGATGGTGAGAAGAGAGGTAAAGGGTTTTTTCAAAGATCTCATTTCAAAAACCTTGAAGTCATTTACACATCTTCAGACCAAACTGCTGATGAATATATTCTTGAATTTGTCTTAGCACATCAATCCCCAAAAAATTTAACAATTGTCACCTCAGACCGCGAACTAGCAGGAAGATCTCGACAGCTTGGCGCTGCAACGATGTCGATTAAAGAATTTGTGGCCTTTCTCGAAAAAAAACATCGCACACAAAGAAGAAGGGCAATGAGTAGGGGGCCTGTCGAAATAAAAGAAGCTCCCCATCAATTCGCTAGACTGCTCAAGCTTTTTGAAGATAAGCTCCATGACATCATGAGTAAAGACGATGAAGATTAGAAAAGAGAGAATCCCATCGGAGAAAAATTTATCACAGAACGATTAAACTAATTTAATCGCAGGCAGTACAGCTCATTTCAAGAGGTGCACTCTCGTATATGCGCTCCTCAGGCTCTTGCAAAGATTGGATCAATGCAGCAATTTCATCTAATGTTGTAACACGGTGCATTTTGTCTCTTAATTCCTTAGCACCATACACATTCTTCAAATACCAGCATCCAATGCGCCTCATCTCCAATATCGCTTTCTTTTCAGGGTGATAACGGCGTACTTCTTCAAAATGCTCATAAAACGTTTGCTTAAGGAGAGCGAAATCCCTTTCAACAGCCGGATGTCCTGACAAATGATTGTAGATGTCCTCAATTATCCAAGGATGCCCCATTGTTCCCCTTGCTACGAGAATCCCATCGCAATTTGTATGCTCAAACATATGTTGTGCACTAGCAGCATCGAAAATATCACCGTTGCCAAACACAAGAATCTCTTTCGCTGCAGCTTTCGCTTCGCGAATAGCATCCCGGTTAGCAAATCCTCGATATGATTGCATACGAGTCCTTCCGTGAATCGTAATCAATTTTGCCCCGGCTTGCTCAGCTACTCTTACAATTTCAGGAGCAATATTCTCATCTTCTTCCCAACCGATCCGTATCTTTATAGTTACTGGCACTTTGACGGCTGCGACCATGTTAGATACAATTTCGCCGATAATTTGAGGATTTTTAAGAAGTCCTGATCCACTACCATCTTTAGTGACCTTATCAACTGGGCATCCGCAATTAAGATCGATGACATCGAAACCCAGATCTTCAATGATTTTTGCACATGCCCCTGCTATCTCAGGCTTACTGCCGCATAGCTGGGCACCAATCGGGTGCATGTCTGATTCATAGTCAAGATAGCTAAAGGTATGTATGTCCTTACGGATCAATGCATCCATCTTGACCATTTCGCAGAACATTAATCCAGGATGATATCGCTTTAGCATTTTCCGAAAAGGAACGTCGGAACATCCCGCTAGAGGAGCACAAAATATATTGGAAGGTAGTACTAATCTCCCAAGAGAAAAAGAACGTCTTAAGTATTTCATTTAATGATTGTTAATATGAGATATTCAAATAATTTTAAGCCTAAATAAGCCAAAATTGGGCTTAAATCGAGCATGCCCCCAATAGGAGGGACAATACGTCGAAGCAATAGTAAATAAGGATCGACACACCACGAAACACCGCGCATCATCGGATGTATTGCCAATCGCGGGAACCAAGAACTGACGCAACGAATGAACAATAGTACCGTATAGGTGAAAAAAATAGCGTGAATAGACGCAGCTATCATGTTTCCTCAAATATTTTCTGAGCATCATTATACATGATATCCACCTTGATTTACAGCATAAGCTCAGCAAAAAAAACTTTTTGGGCTGTTATATCAAACAAAATCAAAGCACAAAAAATACTAAAGTCGAGTAAGATCTTGGGTTATGATTGCTATAAGCGTTTATTTTCAAGAAAACACTATCAAGCTTGCTATTGTCAAAAACGTAAAGAGTAAAAAAGAAGTTTTGCTTCTTACAACTGTCCCTTTGCAAGAAGATATTTTAGATGTAAATCGGCTTTACAAGCTTTGCCCAGCAATCAAACATTCAAAAGTTCTTGTTGTATCAGCATTAGGGCTCCACGACATTCTGATCCGATCTTTGCAGCTAAAAGGAAATACTAAACAGATCGCCTTAAAAACTTTACCTTTTCGCTTAGAAGCACTTTTGCCATATAAACTCAATGAGGCGAGAATATTTCCAACCGTTTTGAAAATCGAGAAAAACGTTTTTGATATTCAAGTACACTGCGCTCAAAAAAAGAGCATCAGTAAACTCGAAAATACATTGTCATACGTTGGCGTCGATCCAGATATCATCACAAGTCTCTCAGTTGCAATTGAAGGGTTGGCTACGCAATGCATGCCTCAAAACGCTCTTTCCTTAGTCTGTTATGCAGACAATAAATCTATGCAGATGTTTTTACTAGACAAACAGCGGCAATGTCTTTTTTCTCATTGTTTCTCAATAAGTCCTCAAATGGCCTTGCACGGTAAGAATTCTGCATATGATCAAGGCGAGCCAGATATTTTAAAAGGTGTATCTCGTTTCTGCAATACCCTAAAGAAAAAATTCCCTTCTATGGAAGTATCTCAAATTCTCTTCATTGGTTCTATCCGCAACGATTCGGAAGCGTGCCAAGAGATTACCTCCCTCGTCACATCTCAATTAAACATTCCTACACTCCATCAAGTACCTATCCGTGAAGAGTTATCTGAGGCGTTAGAAGATTACTCTTTCCCTCTAGGGCTCGCTTTTGCCACTCTTGCGTCAAAATCTACTATCCCTCAGTTTCAAGTTGCTACACCTGCTCAGAGGTCAAAAGAAAAAAAACTTCTCATCCGCTTTTCCTTTATTTTGTGCGCTTCGGCAATACTTTTCTTTACCTGCGGCGCTGTTTTCAACCGGAATCAGCTGATTGCCGCAAAAAAAAATATTCCCAGCTTGACGAGCGCAGACAAAATCGATTTAGCTCTAGGAGAATGGAAAAAAAAGATCGAGGGGGATTCCGGAGTTTCCTTTCCTGATTGGAACGTGCCAAGAATCACTGAGCTCTTACAATATTTAAGCCTTCTTACAGCTAAAGAGTTTCCAGAAATACAATGCACTCATTTTCTTTTTCACATCCCTGATGATGGAGATGAGATTGAATCTGCTACTGTTGAAATGGAATTCTCTATTAAAGAGCAATCCCAGACAAAAAAATTTATTAAAGCATTATCAAATTTGAGCGATCTTATAGATCCATCCTCAATTGAAATGGAAGGCAACCAAGAGAAGTTCAAATGCAGTTTCCTCGTCAGAAAATAAATGACTTTATTAAAGAGCTCAAGTTAGCACTCTTTGAACGCAAAGCGCACGAGCGTTACTTGCTTTGGGCTTTATTAACATTTAGCATTGTGTGTTTATACTCCTCCGTATCGTTTGCATTTAGTTCTATCCAGAATTGGAAATTCACTAACCAAAGAGCAAACCTTCTCCGAACTCTTTCTGATAAAAAAGAAATCCAAAAAAAAACGATTGAAGCCCATGCAATAAAATATAGACACAGCGATTTGCATTACTTGTCTTCTATCGTTACCGCTCAACAATTGATCGTATCCGAAGCAAAAAAAGCTGAGATACTAATTAAAGAAAAAGAAGGCGACCTTTCTTCAAGCTTACAACTCGACGAAATCCTCTTAAATCAATCCCGCTTCCATTTTTCTGAGAAATCACGCCGTAGCTACAATGAAGGGGATGAGATCGAATGGGCTATGGATTGTCCAGTTTTGATGAATGAAGATGATCTTAAAAAAATCCTCTCTTTAGTAGAAGGCGTTTCCTTAGGGAAAAATCGCACCCCAGCAAAACGCCCCCTGCTATTAGTAAAAACGTTTGAGCTAGAACAAGTAGAGCTTCCTTTTCGGGATCGAGTCTATCGGGTCCGAATGGAGCTGATTCAAAGGACTTTTTCTCAACAGGGCCGTTCCAAATCATCAACTTAAGACTTGGCCCCTTGCTTAAAAACTTGTCATTTTTCGAGCCCTTTTGCGCCGATTGTCGACTTCAAATTGCAGGGATAATATCAACTGCGTATATTACCCCTGCAATTTGAATCAAAAAGCGGGCAAAATAATCTCAAAAATCGACAAATTCTTAGATACGCAAGAGGTCTAATACGTATGTGGATCCCTTTATTATTATTACTTTTATCAAGTTGCGCTACAAAAACAGACCTGCAAGAGCCAGGTCTTTATAGTATCCAGCTCATCGATAGAAATGGCTTTTCTGAGACGATCAGTTCGGCAGAGCGTCTTAAAAATATTTCTCAATTAGATTTCTCTGCTCCTCAACCTTATCAAAAAGTACTCAGGGTCTTTGCAAAAGGTTCAAAGGCGCAAAGTAGAAGTGTATTGACGACCTATCATCCGAATGGCCATATCCATCAAATGCTTGAAATTAAAGACGGACGAGCAAATGGAGATTTTAAAGAATGGTTCCCAAATGGACAAATTAAGATCCACTCCCATGTGATAGAGGGATCGCCCGAGGTAACTGAAGCCGCTCAAATGAGTTGGGTTTTTGATGGTAAAAGCACCGTGTGGGATGAGCAAAACAATTGTGTAGCTGAGATATATTACTCAAAAGGCGCTTTGCATGATAAGTCGGTCTATTATTATCCCAATGGAGCAATTGAAAAGACCATTCCTTACGAGCACAATCTTATTCATGGAGAATTCGAATGTTATAATGAAAATGGAACCATCATTGAGACTATTCCATTTAGAGACGGGGAAAAAGAAGGGATTGCCCAAGGTTTTTGGGATACCGGTCTGATCCGATATCGTGAAACATACAACAAAGGGTTGCTAGTAGCTGGTGAATACTACACAACCACAGAGGAAAAAATCGCCCAAGTAGAGCATGGAGAAGGAACTAGGGCGTTGTTCGATGGGAAATCCTTAGAGGCTCTGATAGAATATCACGGAGGGGTTCCTAAAGGGAAAGTCACTGCGTTTGACAGATCTGGCTTTGTTGAAACGGAATATTATGTCAAAGACGGGCAAAGAAATGGCGTAGAAACTCACTACTATCCACGATCCAATCACCCCAAGCTTGCCATCGAATGGCGTGATGACATCATTCATGGAATCACCAAGACGTGGTACGAAAACGGGGGCCAGGAAAGCCAAAGAGAATTCTCTTCGAACAAAAAGCATGGTGTATGCCTTGCCTGGTACCAAGATGGAGAGCTAATGCTTGCTGAGGAATATGAAAATGACATTCTTGTAAAAGGAGCCTATTTCAAAAAAGGAGATAAGCACCCAACTTCGCGCATCGAAGGAGGTAAAGGGATCGCCACTTTGTATGACAAGCAGGGAATTTTCTTGAAAAAAGTATCTTATGAAAAAGGGCATCCTATATCGGAATAGGAGTATTAGACCTCTTGAGTAACTAAGTATTCGTCGATTTTCGAGTTTATTTTGACCGCTTTTCAACCTCAAATAGCAGGGATAATATCAACTTTCGTATATTATCGCTGCAAGTTGAAATCGAAAATCGACAGAATCTTAGTTACGCAAAAGGTCGATTTATAAAAGTTGAGAAAAAAATCTCCTGTAGATCATGCCAGCAAACTTTTGGACCTTGGGCATAATAACTTGACTTGGGCCAGGAACAAGTCTTGACAGTGGAATGTCTCTCATTAATCTATCTTCAATTGCTTTGCTACAAGCAGGGGATTCAATCAAAAGACCAATTTCATCGTCAAAAAACTCGCTTCTGTATCCCAGGTTATAACTTCCAACTAATGCAGAGTCTCCTATAACTATGGCTTTTGTATGATATGTCGTTTCAGGAACAGCAAACTCGTATCCTTGGAATTTGTTTCTAGTCAAAGCCCAGGTCATCATTCTATGAGGATGGCAGAAAACATAGGAACTCTTTGGAGATGTTTTTAACATTCCGTTTGTAATGACTTTAACTTCAATATGTCTGTCAACTGCTTTGCTCAATGCTACGAACATTTGATCGCTTAAATTGAAAAAAAAGTTGCCAATAAATATTCTTTGGGTGCGATTGAGTGAATGAATGAGTTTGACTAACTGTTCACTAATAATATTACGTTTTCTCCCTGGATCGCTACGCAATACCTTCAAAGCTACATCATGAATTAAACGAGGATTGGTATCGAATTCTTTAATATCAAAGTTTGCTCTCTTAATCGGGAAATAGGACACTACTTTTTCATTTTTGCGTCTCATGTTCCTATGCCACTTCTCGAATAGTTGATAAAATTCTTTGCGCAAATTTTGGCCGGCCATATGTCCCCTACCAACAAGGTCAAAATCTCGATAATAAGAAGACATTGCTAATCCAGCTAAAGTCGTCCAGGACTTCATTGTTGGAATATCTGCCCCATCGCCTCGTGTATTAACCCCAGTATAAAAATTCGTTCCCCCAACTACGTAATATTTTTCATCAACGACGAGCATTTTGACATGATTCTCGAAAATAGAAAACGGAAAGAACCTAAACATCCTCTTGGTAATTAAATAATTGAACCGATCTGGAAAGTTTCGAGCTAGTTCTTTTAATTGCGCGCAATCAAGCTTTTCTAAATTGTCTTCGCTAAGCAAAATCCGTACTCGTAGAGAAGGGCTATGCTCTAGAGCAAAACGGATATTGTCCAATGCCATGCGAAAAATTTCTCCACCGCAAAAATTTCCCGAAAACTCAATAGAGTCTTTTGCATTTTTTAATAAATGTAGTTTCCAATCAATTGACTCCCTGCCATGATCCGTAATTAAGATAGAATTACCAAATGTGGTTGCTGGAAGAGCGGAAGAGCTATTTTGAAGTGTATTGAAGTTGTTCCAGAAAAGAGCAGTAATTTTTTTAGCACAGCGGCATGCAAGCTGCTTCGCAGGATTTATAATGACACTGCCAAATGAATAATTAACTTTATTTAATACTTCCATATTGACTAAGATTATACAACAAACAAAGATTACAATAATGAACAAAATTGACTTAAGAAACTACTTTGGCATTAAAAAAATGCTAATTAGCAGTGATTCTCTAAATGCTCGGCAAAAAGCCTTATTTTTATCTTTAATGCAGAGCCTCTCGTCGTGCAAAAAAATTCTTTCCTTTGCAAGCTTTGGAGACGAGATCGACATGTGGGAAGTCAACTTCGAACTTGCAAAAGCAAAAAAATTATTTTTACCAAGAATTGAAGGAAAAAACCTAGCTGTCTATCAGGTCTCAGAAATCAATGAAGATCTCATGCAATCTGAATGGGGGATCTTAGAACCTAACCCTTTGCGCTGTCTTAAAGCTGATATTCATGAAATGGACTGTGCCCTTATTCCCGGAATAGGTTTCGATAAGAATAAAATGCGCCTCGGTCGAGGGCTTGGACACTATGATCGCCTTCTTGCGAATTTTAAAGGCCAAAAATGGGGAATTGGGTTCAAAGAGCAGCATCTTGATTGTGCGTTTCCCGTTGAACCCCACGATGTTGCAATGGATAGCTTATACCATTTCTAAAAAATAACATGGTTATTAACCCACGGAAACTTTCATGCATTTGAAACACGCATTAATTTTTCAGAAATAACATTTAGATCAGTCTGAGCTGTCACATTCATTACACCCACTTTGATCAGAGCTATATTCTGATAGGTCGCTTTGAGGTTGGTAAGGATAAGGGGCTTTTTTCTTTTTAGGCTGTTTACACTCTCTAACCCCCTCGCCCGATTGTGCGGTAACTGTTGCAGCAGTTCCCGAATTAGGATTGATCGAAAATTCATTGCCATCCATACAATACCATAAAACGGTGTAGGGAGTCTGCGACCATGAAGGCTGACGGTCGAGAATATTGGGCTGCCCCCAAAGACCAACATGTCCATATGCATCATTCCATTGTTGCTGATGCCTTGGGTATAGTATTACTTCACCTAAATGGGTCCCATCTGCACCTCGGATCACAGCGCGTAATTTAAAGGGACTATCATTGATCAGACGTAAACTACCTGCATATGCAGAATTGCATAGCATCAAAAAAGCAATTATAATTTTCACTTCGCCTCCGCGACAGCTTTATCATCAAATGCCGCCCATTTGAAATCAATATCACCTTTAGACGAAAGAACAACATCTTTTAGTTTAGAATTTTGCATAAAAAGCATTTTTACATGGTAAATAGGGATGATAGGCATCTCATCGATGAGAATTTCTTCACTGCGTTTTAGCAGACTATTTCGCTTCACATTGTCAATGCTCAAACGCGCTTCCTTAAGTAAATTCTGATATTCCAAATTTTCCCAACCAGTTTGATTGGAGACGCTTTTCTTACTTTCAAATACTTCGAGAAAATTTGTAGGATCAATAATATCTGCGAACCAAGACCCTAAAATACAATCAAAATCCCCACGAGACAAACGATCGAAGAAAACTTTTCCTTCTAAAGGCTCGAGGTCAACAGAAACACCCAACGTTTTACGCCATTGTTCCTGCAACTCTTGCACGATTACATGGTTTCTGTTCGAATGAAAATAAGTGAGTCGAATAGAAGGAAGCTGGTGCTTTTCAATTTCTAAGACTGACTGATCTAAATATTTTTTCGATTGAAAGATGTTTCCATCTTGAAACAGCGCTTGATCATGCAGAGAAAATAATTTAGGAACAAGCTCAGTTGCTGGAATTTGATTTCCATCTAAAATATGCTGGACAATTTTATCTCTTTGGATTGAATGGCCAAAAGCTTTTCTAAAAGAGGCATTATTAAAAGGAGATCGTGTCGTGTTAAGCCTAATAAAATACGTCGCTAGGTACGGTTTGCTATGAAAAGTCGATCTTTTCTTAAGATCTTTAATAGCATCCAATGGAAGCGATCCTAAAGGGGAACCCGACCAATCGAGTTCTTGCTTTTCAAACATCTGGTATTCGACGTCAGAGCGAACCATAATAAGTTCTACCCCTGAAATACGCAATGCATTGCGATCCCAGTAGTGAGCGTTTTTTTCTAAAACCATGCTGTCATGGTGCTTCCATTCCTTTAATGAGAATGGTCCATTACACACGTATCCATCTACAGAATGGGTCCATTCAGGATCTTTTTCATCAATTCCCCGATATACTGGGAAAAAAATGGGGTTAGAGATGAGTTCTAAAAAATATGGAACTGGATTTTCTAGTTCCACGATAAGATTTTTTGAATCTGGTGCAGAGACTCCGACTTGTTCGAAAGAGACCTTGCCTTCTTTAAATGCCTTCGCATTTTTTATCGGGTACATCAGAAATGATTGGCTGGATGGAAAATTTGAAGTTAACGCTTTTTCCCAGGAATATAGAAAATCTTCAGCAAGAACTTCTTCTCCATTGCTCCAGTAGCTTTCTCTCAATTGAAAGTGATACGTCTTCATGTCTTCAGAAACATCTACTTTTGAAGCAATTGCCAAATGGGCTTTTTCATCTAGGCCTATGCGCGTTAATCCCTCAAACAACATCCTCATCAATGACATGACAGAAATATCGCGCGCTTTACGCGGGTCCATTGCAGCAGGTTCTTCGGTCAAATTTAAACGCAAAGTGGTCCGTTGCTGTTTAACGTGATTCTTCGAACAAGCAGATATTCCAAAGGCCAATATTAAAAGCAAAAATAAAAAACGGTTCTGTTTTAGAGACATAAAATAATTAAAAATTCCTTATTTCTGGTATACTGACTACTTTCAATGGATTGCAATAATTTTCTTAATCAGCAAAAATAGGCTGATCATGAAAAATTCTTCCTACGCCATCGCCTTAGAGTCTACTCCTGTTTTAAACACTCCTCATTTCCGCTCAGTATTTGGTGGAAAAGATGGAATTTCTTTACCGTTGGAGGGCCCGTTAAAACTTAACAAGGCAATTGAATTTATCGCTTTGAAGGGAACAAAGTTCCAAATAATAGAGCGCTGCGACGATCACATTGTCAGCGTGAAAACTTTGGAATATCCTCTAGTTCCGCTCTACGTCGATGAACGTTTCCTTAAGCAGGTCGAAACGCATTTTCCTGAAAGGCCAAAAATTCTTCCATCTAAAAACTCAATTCTAAAAAAACTGCCCACTTACGAGGGATTGAATTATGTTTGGGGAGGCAATTGGAGTCACGGAATAAAAAAAATACCTCTTCTTTATCCTTGGAAAACAAGGCCTGACGCCCTGACTTTGGTTCATTGGTCGATGAAAGGAGTTGACTGTTCCGGTCTTCTATATGAAGTCACAGACGGGTTCACTGCACGGAACACTTCCGAGCTGATCTCTTTTGGTCAATCCGTTTCAATAGATGGCTGTTCGAAAGAAACGATTGCAAGCCGTGTAATGCCATTAGACCTGATCGTATGGCCTGGGCATCTGGTGATCGTATTAAATGATGCAGAAACGATCGAAAGTCTTGGAGGGAAAGGGGTGATTCGAGCAAAAATCGTTGATCGTTTAGAACAGATCATGGCCACACGTCAAGCCAAAGACTCACCTCAAGCCGAGCCTTACTTTGTCATCCGAAGATGGCATTCAGAGTAAAGGTTTTGTACATTCCTAAAAAATCTCGTCTTTAACCCTGCAACTTTTGCCTCACTAAAAAAGCAGCTTATGCAAGCCTGCTTCTAGCTAAAATCCAAGCTGAATTTATGTCTCTACTCCTTTTGGCAATGGTATTATTCCACAGAATCTCAAAAAAGGCTTTTCTTTAGATTACGCTTCAAAAATTTAGTTGACTTGAACTTAAGGGGTTAAATAGAATTAGACGAAAAAAAGGTGCAATCATTAACAAATATGTTTTTAATAATTGCATCATTCAATCTATTAGCATCAGAAAAGCTCTATTTCGATAACGTTATAGATAGTGACCTTAACCAAGAAATTCAACAGTTAAATGATGAAATCGCCGAATTTAACTTTCCATTAACTAATAAAAAAAAATTACCAAGTTTATATATTGATCGAGGCACATATTATTTTGCATTAAAGGATTATGAAGCTGCTCTAAATGATTTCAATCTTGTACTAACAAACAACTGTAATAGCCAGGATGAAAATTTCGGATTAGCTCTATGGGGACGTGCACTATGCCATGCTTGTTTAGGGCATTTTGTTGAAGTGCAAGAAGATCTTCAAATTCTCCGAAATGTATTTATTGACGATCTAGCATGCATAGAGAAAGAAAAAGATCATTTTCCAATTCTTCGATTCCTTCAATCAAGCCTTTTTATCACAACCAAGATCAATGTTGCCCTGAGTGTAAAAGACCCTTAAATTTCCAAAACCCAAATGAAATAATAAGCGCTTCAGAATGTGTAGCAAGAGTCAGAGGTTGTACGTCAAAATTAAAAGATTTTACAGTGCCTCTCATTAAAGATCCTAGAATCGCTTGGCTTTTTGCAATGTTCATTGGAGAGCTGGGTAGCGCTGCAGAGTATTGCTGTAAAGATGGATCCATCTGGGTTTCATGCGTTACCCCCCCTTTTAGAAAGATTAGAAAAGTGGAGATTTTGTGGAATCCCTGCAGATCCATATTTTGACAATTAGGAGAGTTTATGATTAAGGGACTGTTAACAGTATCTAATATTTGTATATTCATAATCTTATCTGTAAGCTCTTGCTCAAGATCCGAAAATTATAAATCAAAAGAAACAGCTTCACCATTTTTAGAAATCAAAACGATCAGAGTGTTGCCTCATGTTATATCTTCGTCAGCAGATACAAAGTCTATTGAAGAAGCATTAGTTTCTTCGTTCGCAAAATATGGAACTGTGTTAAATTCAAATAATATGCTAACAAAAAAGGAAGAAGCTCGAAAAAACAATGGAAATGTGTTTTTAACCGTAGACATCCAAAACATAAAAGACGCAACATCTCAAAATTATCTCCCTGTTATCCATATATCAGTTCATTTATTCGAAGAGGCAAGACTCCTTGAAAACAATAAAAGTTTCATTTGTGAAGCGTGGAAGATGGATGAGTTTCTTCAAGAACTTGATTGTCAACAAAATACAAACGCAAAAGTCATCGAAATACTCCAATCTATTTTAGATAAGTTTAAAAGCGAATACCTGCGAGCAAATCCTCAAGAAAAACCCGTGTTTTTTTTAGGCAAAGCGATTTCCTCAGAAAATCTATTTAATGCCCCTACCTGAACAGGGCTCATACAGCTCTTATTGCCTTTGAGAGTCGATAATATTCGCAACGAGACTCGTCCATCCCGATTGATGAGAAGCACCTAGCCCTTTACCTGTCTCGGGATTGAAATATTCATAGAACAAAAGAAGATCTTTCCAATGAGGATCTTTGGCAAAAGGAAAATCTGCACCCAAAAAAGGCCTTTTCCCATTCTCATCAGGCAGGAACAAGCGGATCATCCCTTCAGAAAAATAGTTAGCAATCTCCTCTACAGGAACAGCTTTTCCCCCATGATTCGAAATTTTAAAAGAATCCTCTAATACCAATGACATTGTCTTAAGTGCGTCGATCAGCAAGAAAGTTGTCGGTGCCCAAATCGGCCCCCTCCAATTGGAATTTCCCCCTTTCAATTTTTCTAAAGACTCCGACGGCTCGTATCCGACACTCTTATCTCCAAACTTAAAAGGATTCTTTTCGTGGAACTTAGACAAGGAGCGTAGGCCGAACGAAGAACGGAACTCTTCTGAATTCCAGACATGGATCAACACATTTTCTAATTGATGCGTATGCATCATCGAGAGCAAATAGCGCGTTTCTCCATCCTTATCAATTGGGAGGATACAAGAAGCGACAAGATCTTTGCGGTTTTGCAAAAACCAGAGCACATCGCGATGAAACTCAGGAAACTTCTTCAATTCTTTTTCTTCTAATATATCCACAGCATACAGAGGTATAATCCCCACTAGAGAACGGACCCTAAACTTCGCAAATGATCCATCAGGATAGGTGAGGGCATCGTAGAAAAATCCGTCCTTTTCACTCCATAATTCATAATCATGGTCACCGCGCCGTTTCATTGCATGGGCGATATAGACATAGTGCTCGAAAAACTTTGTGGCAAGCGATTCATAAACCGGATCTTTGTGAGCGAGAATTAAAGCGATCCTCATCAGGTTAAGGCAAAACATCGCCATCCAGCCTGTACCGTCAGACTGCTGGAGCTTCACTCCTCCGGGAAGTTTTGTTGAGCGATCGAGAACTGTAATGTTATCTAACCCTAAAAATCCTCCTTCAAAGACATTGTTCCCTTCATAGTCGACTTTATTGACCCACCAAGAAAAATTCATAAGCAACTTATGGAAACAGCGCTCTAGAAATTCTCTATCTTCTCTTCCATATCGCTCTTTCTCCAGTTGAAATAATTTCAAAGCAGCCCATGCTTGAACTGGAGGATTTAAATCAGAGAATTCCCATTCACAAGCAGGAATCTGGCCATTAGGATGCTGAAATTGGTCAAAGAGCAAAAGCCACAATTGTTCTTTTGCATCTTCAATGTCGACTAATCCGAGCGTTAGACAATGAAAGGCCTGATCCCAAGCACAAAAGTAGGGATATTCCCATTTGTCAGGCATTAACAGGACGCGCATAGAATTTAAATGCCGCCAGTGGATGTTGCGAAGATGGTAACGGTTGTCTGGAGGGGGAGCAAAAGAGTTGTCTCCTTTCAACCATCTTTCCACATCAAAAAGATAGATTTGTTTGTTCCAAAGGATCCCAGCAAGCGCTTGCCTTTGGATTTTTTTTTCTTCATCACTTGCATTTTGCGGGTAGATGGCTGCATAAAAGGCATCCGCTTCTTTTTTTCTCTCTTTTATGATCTCTGGAACTTCTTTTAAGGGATCGTGCAATGCTTTAGGGCTCAGACGAAAGTAAACGGTTTTAACACCATGACCGGGAATTGAATCAAAAAAGTAATGCAAACATGCTTTGCTTCCGCACTGCTTTGGATTCACAGCTTCTTTTTCACCATTTACTAAATACCGATGGAACGCATTTTTAGTATAAAAGTGTTTAGGAGCCTCCAGTAGGTGTTCGGGAATATGTTGATTGTCTGTGAAAATAACCTCTGCTCCTGGGGGGCCATAGAGGTATCGTTTCCCAAGTTTATACTCGAAAGAAAGATTGCCCAAAATAGGCGCAGCACCATCATCAGCCACCAAGCAAGAATCGCCATCCAAGTAGATTTCCGGCTTGGGCAAAAGAACATCTCCCCACATCCACATGTTGCGAAACCACAGCTGCATAAGAAGATGCAGAGGAGCTACTTCGCTCGAACGGTTGTGGATGTCTATTTTGATGCAGATGTCGTCTTCATAAGCTTTGGCATGCTCGATGAAAATGTCGAAATAGCGATTGTCAGAAAAAATTCCGGTATCTACAAGTTCATATTCCCCATCACGAGCCGAACGCTTCGCACTCACTTCTCTCAGTTGTGCATAAGGAAATTCATTCTGAGGATATTTGTAGAGATACTTCGTATAAGAATGCGTCGGAGTAGCATCGAGATGATAATAATACTCTTTGACATCTTCCCCATGGTTGCCTTCTTTTGAAGATAGTCCAAAGAGACGCTCTTTCAATAATGGATCTTTGCCATTCCAAAACACAGGAGCAAAAATTAAAGTCTGGTAGCGGTCACACCACCCCGCAATGGCGTCTTCACCCCAGCGGAACGTGTGCTCTGCTGCATTTTCATAGGTACAATAGTCCCATGCATCTCCATCTGCACTATAGTCTTCGCGCACAGTCCCCCACGCGCGCTCAGAGACATACGCTCCCCATTTTTTCCATGGAGGCACTGGAGCATCACATTCGCTCCGTATCCTTTTCCCTTCAACTGTTTGTTCAGCTGATTTTCCGAGCATAGAGCATGGCCCCATAGAGTGCAGTGTTTGCGTTCAATACCACTTTGATCGGCATTTTTTCTAATACCGCGCGCATTCTTCCCTTAGAGAAAAACGATTCGAGAAAAATATCTTTTTTGAGGAACGGAAGAATTTTAGGTGCAATTCCACCGCCAACATATAATCCACCCGTTGCAAAGATCTTTAATGCGAGATTGCCCGCTTCACTTCCATACAGGGACACAAACCAAAGGACCGTTTGTTGACATAGCTCACAAGACCCATCTAGAGCATGCATCGTGATCACCTTGGCAGGGTCCATTGTGGTCATTTCATTTGCCACAGCAAAAGTGGGTGTCCCGTAGTCGTTTGCGAACAGAAATTCATAGAGGAGGGCAAGCCCCATTCCTGAAACGATCCGCTCATAGGAAACATGAGGAAATTTCTTTTTAAGGAAAAGGAGCAGTTGGATCTCTTTTTCATCGCGTGGGCCAAAGTCGACATGTCCACCTTCGCACGCAAATGGATGGTAGTTTTTCCCATCCCAATACATTCCTCCTTCTCCGAGACCAGTGCCTGCAGAAATTAGAGCGCGATTGCCTACAGCGTTTTTCTCTCCGGTATGGAGCGTCTCGTACTCATCGGGGTTTAAATACTCCAACCCAAAAGCATTGGCTTGCAGATCATTGATCAGAGTAACTTTAGAAATACCTAACTCATTTGCCAGCTCCTTGCCATCAACCACCCATGGCAAATTAGTCGCTTTACAGCGATTATTTTCCACCGGGCCAGCGATGCCCAAACAGCCGCAGGAGACAGAAGCTTTATTTTTTTGCAAAAACTCTCGGATCAAATCCTGCAAACTCGCATAATTTTTGCTAGGATAGACTTCTTGGACGGCAATTTGCCTTCCGCTGCCCTTTTCAAAAAGAGCCAAATGGGTCTTTGTTCCTCCCACATCTCCAGCAAGTAACATATATGCACCTCAATGATTTTTATATAATTCATTGAGAATTCTTCTTCGAGCAAGAATTATTATAAGTTAGTTTTACCAATTTGGTACGTTACTTATATCTGTACTCCTACAGTTAGGGCATCTAAATGTAAAAGCACCGCCTTCCCATTCAAAATCGCAGTCGTTACAGACATGCTTGAACATTTTTTTTGCAAGAATCTCTTTGGAATAAGATAAATATTTTCCATTGTGATCAGAAAATATAAGGGAACGGTGTAACGGAATATCTTTTTTATTCGTTTTAATAAAAGAAATTTCCTCGTTATTTGAAATAATTCTACTTTCATCTAGGTAAAATTTATCACTATCGTATTTCTTGATAATTTCAGGGGCTTCTGCAAGAATTATTTGTAAATATTCAGCGCATTCAACTATCGCCTCATCATGAGAATTATGGCTAAAAAGCGCTGTTGATGCGCTCCAAAATAATAGAAAAAAACTGATAAAATATGCGTAGTTCATACTTTTTTTCCTCACTGGGCGTTTCAAAAAATTTTTCGCATATCAAGTTATCAAAGTTATTTTTTTTATTACTACTTTTTTTATCAAGCTGCTCTTCAAATGAAATTAATCTTCCAAAATCACAAAACACCCTCCAATTTTGCCGTCATGTAAGTGCAGAAGATAAGCAATGGTTAGAGAAGTTTTTCACAGATTTTTTCTTAGAAGGCCCAGCAATTTATACTCTATTCGGCTCAAAACCTATGTCGGGAGTTTTTGTCATTACCTCATGCGAGAAGGAATGGATAGAAGCGGCAACACCCTTTTTTCAAAAAGAAAATGAAACAAGAAAAAAAGAAATAATCAATAAGATCAAAGATCATTGTCGAAATTATGACCTCGCTCAAAACTGGGAAAAATGGATCGAGTGGAAGAAGAATTGTCCTCCAACATCCTTTTTATTTTCCAAACAACCTATTAACGAACATGGCTTTATCGCACATGTCATCCATGCTCCTGAAGTAATATGGACGCTGCAGAAACACTATGCGCTATTTTCTCGTGAACTCAACATGGATTTTGACCCTTTGCAGGTCACATTGGAATTTGAAGATCCACAATCAATTTTCTGGGAAAAAGTGCTTTCAAACCACCTTTTGCAGGGAATCCTCCATGGATTTGGTGAAAAGAATGCGTACTTCTTTTCTCTTCAATTTGGAAAAGAAATCGATCAAGAAAAACGTTTCATTTATGAATTTGATCAAAATAAATACCGCATTTTTAATTCTACTCTTTCTGCAAAAGATAATCATGAAGGTGGAAGCGTCAAAGAGATGCAACTTCCTCGATTTCGTACTTACAATTCCTCTTGCGAGGAAGATCCTGTATTTGCCCAATACGTAAAAGAAAGAAAGCTGATCCAAGGTCGGTTAAAAGGAAAAGACTTCACCGACGAAGTGCTGAACAAAATATTTACTCCTACAGAATAATTTTATCCTATTGACGAGAAGCAACTGCTCGCGCCAATCTAGTGTTAAGTGCAGATAAGGAGTACGACATGTCAGATAACGCCAAGAAAAAAGCCCTAGAGCTCGCCATCTCCCAAATTGAAAAACAATTTGGCGAAGGCTCCATCATGAGCTTAGGAAAACACCATGCAGCCAATGAGATGAGCATCATCAAAACAGGTTCGCTCTCTCTTGACATTGCATTAGGAATCGGTGGAGTTCCAAGAGGTAGGATCATTGAAATCTATGGTCCTGAGTCTTCAGGAAAATCAACTCTCGCAACACACATCGTTGCCAATGCCCAAAAAAATGGTGGAATAGCAGCATATATCGATGCAGAGCATGCTTTAGACCCTAGTTATGCTGCTAAAATCGGCGTTAACCTCGACGAATTAATGATCTCTCAGCCTTCTTCCGGTGAGGAGGCCCTCAACATCGCGGAAATGTTAACCCGTTCTAATGCAATTGACGTCATCGTCATCGACTCAGTCGCTGCTTTAGTTCCTAAAAGCGAATTAGAAGGAGAAATTGGCGATTCCCATATGGGCTTACAAGCTCGCATGATGTCGCAAGCACTAAGAAAATTGACATCGTCTCTTGCAAAAAGCAATACCTGCGCAATATTTATCAACCAAATGCGCGACAAAATTGGCGTAATGTTCGGCAACCCTGAGACAACAACTGGAGGTAAAGCTTTAAAATTCTACGCCTCCATCCGTATGGATATCAGAAGGATCAACGGGATCAAAGGGCCTGACAATACAGAAATCGGCAACCGCGTCAAAGTCAAAGTAGTCAAAAACAAGCTCGCTCCTCCTTTCCAAAATGCAGAGTTCGATATCATTTTCAACGAAGGAATATCTCGTCTCGGTGACATTCTCGATCTCGGCGTTCTTTACGGCATTATCGAAAAGAAAGGAACCTGGTTCAGCTTTAATGGCACACGTCTTGGCCAAGGAAGGGAAGCTGCTCGTGAAGAACTGAAGAAAAATCCGCAAATGGCAGACGAGATTGAGAAAATCGTCTTAAGCAAGCGCTTAGAAAAGACTCCTGCGCTTGCTAAAGAAACTGCAGATACTTACGAAGCCGCTCTTACTTGATTATCTATCTCTGCATATTTTTTAACTCGAGGGAGCAAAACAGCTCCCTCATTTTTTCGCATTGAAAAGCTTTATCAGCCAAAAATCCAGCGTAATAGCGTAGATCCATTGCTAAAGAAAGCAAAACTAGCTCCCAAGACAGCTGAAAGGATCCAATTCGTATACTTTTTTTCTCTCAATGTAGTCTTTTTATCTTTTGATTCTTTAGAAGATAGACAATCGATTTTATGAATAACAAAAAATAATAAAACAACAATGACCACACCAAAAAACGCTATTGGATTATCTTCGTGGCCAAAAGCAAAAAGGGAAAAGGGAATAGGCGACGTCGCCGCCTATAAAAAAAAATGCATTAATTAAACCTGAAGCTAATTTTTTCATTTACGAAGATGTGCTTACGTCATGACTTGAGCAACTGCAACGTGCTCGCATATCACAGTACACATCTTTTCAAATGAAGGAGTTAAGAGCTGCAAACGCTCAAGCTGCTCCCTCAATTGTTTCATCTCTTCATCAAAAAGCCCCAAAGTACGGTCGCGTCCTAAAAATTGTGCAAGGTTGACGACGCTTGGTTTTTTTTCATCTTGATGTGTATCACCAATATCATCTGCAATCTGAAAAGCCATCCCCATGTGATAGGCTGCTTTTGCCACTTCTTCCAACCTGCCGAGCTCACCGCCGCCAAAAATCCATCCCAAAGTAAATGACACTTCAAACAAAGTGACTGTCTTTTGATAGATCAATCTTTTAAGCGTCTCTAAATTTGTCTGCGGCGGATAGAGATCAAGAAATTGTCCTCCTGTTGCTCCTAGAATTCCCGAACAGCGTGCTGCTGACTCTAAACCAAGAACGCAAGCACGATCGGCAAAAACAGAATGTGGCATGCCACTCTGGCGCATTTTAAGAGCGTTTTTTTGGATCCGTTCAAACGCTGCAGTGATCATCGCATAACTAGATAGAAGAGCGATAGATTCGCCAAATACTTTGTGTAGTGAAGGTTTGCTACGCCGCTCATCATCGTTGTCCATGGATGGAAGATCATCAACGATCAGAGATGCTGTGTGAAAGAACTCGACAGAAAGCGCAGAATCGCTCACATCAAGACCATGTCCCAATGCTTCTGCAACTAAATAAACTACCATAGGGCGCAGGCGTTTTCCACCAGTGGTCAACGCATATTCACAAGCATCTCTCAGCTTATTTTTTTCGCCAAATGAAAGAATGCTTCGTGCGATCTCTTGTTCGATTTTATCGCGTAGATAAAAGAAGTTCGAAGAAGGTTTATTCCGATTGTGGATAACCGCTCCCTGTGCTGTCATGAATGTATTATTCCTCGATAAGGATTGAGTTTGTAGATTTTATAGTGGCGTTAGCAGGCACATACCCGCTGATGCTGAGACATGGATGGCATACAACGCCACGTCCTAAAAATGTTCCAGGATTAGTAACTGTGTTGCATCCGATCTGCGCATTGTCACCAATGATGGCCCCAAGTTTTATTAAGCCCGTGTCGCTGTGTTGGTCTTCAACAGTCACTTTAATTGTTTTTCTGTCTAAACGTAAATTAGCACATTTCACTCCAGCCCCTAAATTAACCTTGTTTCCCAAGATGCTATCTCCCACGTAATTGAAATGGGGAGCAGAAGCTCCAGGAAATAAAATGGAATGTTTGATCTCTGTGTCATGCCCAATAGTACATCCATCTCCGATCCATGCTCCGCCCCGAATGTATGCTCCATGCCGGATGCGACAGCGTTTGCCGATGTAGCAAGGTCCTTCGATGTAGGCTCCCGGCTCGACAACAGTCTCATCACCAATGAACACTTGTTCAGAATTCACAACATAGACACCTTGAGGCAATCGAGATGGGGGAAGGGAATTAAGAGCTGATTTTAAAAAAATATTTAAATTCTCTAATCCTTGCCAAACCCATTTTTTGCCTGCAAAAAGTTCTTCAAGGCCAGATCCTGATGTGGTAAAAAAATTTTCTGGTGATAAGAGGTGAGCGTTTTTCATGAGATCTCGACTAACTTTTAGCAAAATGATTTTTAGCTGCTTACGTCCAATATTTCAAGAAATTTGTGAACTTTTAAGCAAAGGAATCTTAAAAGCTGATTCCTATATATTGAGATAGTTATCTAAATAAGGTATTCTTCTTCTGATGCTGTGGAAAAGTCGATAACTCTCTTTTTTTTCCTTGCAAGCTCACTGGGAGTAATTTGTTGTCGATAACCCGTTGACAACCTGTTAGTTTTCTACAGAAAACTTCCTTAAACAAGTTACGCACACAAATTATCGATTAAAATGTCAGAGTTTTCCACCCCCCTCTTTATAAAAGATCAGTGTTTACTTTTTCCCCGGTGTTCCGGATGTCAAAATCAAACATCCGCAGTGTCGCAATCTGCTTGGCAAGAGATACATAAGTTCGCACTTTCAGAAGGTGTGCAGCCCAATATATTCCAAGATGCATTATGGAAATGGCGAAGACGAGCAAAGCTAGCAGTGCGTGGTAAGGCTACAGTGCCGCAGATTGGACTTTTTCAAGCAGGCACCCATCAAGTTGTCGACATGCCCAATTGTCCGATGCACCATCCTGCGATCGACAATGCTTTGCGCATTTTTCGCACTTCGATGATTGCATTTAATATCAAACCGTATAATGAGTCCAATGGACAAGGTGACGTACGTTACGTTCAATTTCAGGTTCAGAATGATACAGTGCAGCTTTCTATTGTTTTAAACCACAAAACTATTCCCGATGCTCTTCGACCTTGGCTTGAATTTCTATCCAAAGAACCTTCTATTTTTTCTTTATGGATAAATTTTCAAGAGCGAGAAACAAATACAATATTTGGAGAAAAATGGTCTCATTATTCTGGAGAATATTATCTTTGGGAAAACATTGGACGTCGAAATTTGTGCTTTCATCCAGCGTGTTTCTCACAAGCTCATACCGGTGCATTTAATCTCCTTATTAAATCCGTTCAAGAAAAAGTATTGAAGGGAAAAAATCTTTTAGAATTATATGCAGGTGTCGGAGCATTGGGGTTGAATTTGATCGAGGAATGCAAATCGGTGGCAATGCGAGAGATCAATCCGCTCTCTGTTTCGTGTTTTGAAAATTCTTATCCAAACAGGGCTGAGAATGTCGACTTTCAAATCCGCGATGCCCTTGCTTGTTTAGATGACATGAACACAGCAGAAATTTTACTTGTTGATCCACCGCGAAAGGGGTTGCCTTTGGCTTTAGTCCAGCAAGCCAATCAAAGCCCATCTCTAGAGCAGATCATATACGTCAGCTGCCATTTTCCGTCCTTTCATAGAGATTGTGAAAATCTCAGCAAAGAATGGAAGTTGAGCCATTTAGAGGGATATCTATTTTTTCCCGGTACGCATCACATCGAAGTCTTAGGTATCTTTGAAAAAAGAAATTAGATTTGAGTCGACTTTTGGGACTTTTTGAGAAAATGTTCAGAAAAGCGATGAATCCTGCATCCATTATCAGTCACTTAGAAAATTTGTTGAAGATAGCAGTTTATTAAAGGAACTATAATGCCAGATAAAAATTTTGAAATTAAATTCAAAAAAGCTTCCGTCGAGTACAAAAAGAAGATATGGGAATGGCTTGAGGAACCTCATATCAAAGAATTTTGGGATAACAGTTTGGCTCACCGAGAAGATATCCGTATTTTCATGGAGGGAAGAAAGGAACTATCTCCCTATTGTAATGGGATATTTGATTACTGGGTAGGGCTTGTGAATGATGAGCCTTATTGTTTGTTGATGACTTCGGAAATTCAATCATCTCAGTCTGATTTGCCGACAGTTTGGATCTCTTATCTATCAAAGTCGGGGAAAACGTTGAGCATCGATTTCATGATTGGAAATCGGAAATATCTGGGTTGTGGTCTGGGAGGCCCCACCTTGGAAGCTTTTACAAAATTTGTGCAAGAAACTATCGATCCATTAGTCGATACATTTTTTATAGATCCGGCAGATTCTAATTTGCGAGCCAAACATGTTTATGAAAAAGGTGGTTTTACAGCTGTTGCTCCTTTTTATCGGGATTGTGGAGAAGAAAAAAACGTAAAGCATTACCTAATGGTAAAAAACCTTCCTATTCAGGAAGTAAATAAGACATTCTCTAATTGGACTGGCTCTTGTGGGATTATTCCCCTCATAAAAAGTGGTAATGAATGGGAAGTATTTTTGATTCAGCATCGCAATTACGAGCAATATTGGACATGTCCTAAAGGTCATGTGGAAGCTGGCGAAACGCCCGAAATGACTGCTATTCGGGAATTGAAAGAAGAGACAGGACTTGATGTTCGACGATTCCTTCAAAAAGAGCCGCTTATCGAAGAATTCTATTGGGTCAATAATGGCGAAAAACGGCTTAAGCGCATTCTTTTCTTTATAGCGGAAGTCAAAGGACACGTTCATATTCAAGACCAGGAGATCGTTCATGGGGAATGGGTTCCTCTTTTACAAGCGAAGGAGAGAGTCGCTCATCGAGAGGGTAAAGAGACCTTAAAACAGGTAGAACAAATTCTCCAAGCAATCCAATAAAATACTTTTACTTCTCGGTCTTGAGATTTCTCAAGCATATAGGTTGTCATCCAAGTAAGGGTTCGTCGCTTTTCTTTGAATTATTGGATAATTTTCGGTTCTTTGTTCGGGGCTTGTTTACTGAACCCGAATAACGAATAGAAATTTAGCTCAAAAAGCCTGAAAATCGGCAGAACCCTTACTATAAGATGCCCTATTATGCAAAGCTCAACTGTGTAGCCTTAAAGAAAAAAAATTTTAGGAAAGATTTTGGATTATGCTGCAAAATTGCGTAATAATTAATAGCTGAATCAATTAACGTCTAGCGACTTACGCTTAACTTTCGCAATTTTTTTCTCGCCGCCAATTAGCAATGTTGCTAAGAGAAGAGATAAACAAACTTCACTATAGAAGTTTCATAGGAAATTTTATTTCAGATCTTTTTTAATATGAGCAAGTGCACCCCTGGACAAATCCAAGACTTTTCGTCTTCTAAAAACACTAGCAGTTCGCTATACACTTCTGACATATCTACTGGAACTTCATATCCCTTTTTCAAGATGCTCAAGAACAGCAGAGCATGATTGAAGTAGCGCTTGCGATCTTGTTCACTTTCAAATCGAATTCCTTTTTCCAGACGATTGCCTTGTACATCTAAGCTGGTATGTGCGACTTCATAGAGGTTGCTTAATATACTGTTTTTATTTTGCAAGTCTTCTAAAATCTCAATTGTAATGCGACGATTTCCCTTGAGAGTGGCACGGTTTCTTTCATTATGTTGACGGCATGCTTTTTCAAATGAATGAATTTCATGAGAACTAATTTTTGCAGGATCGTAGGAATCAATGATGAATACATAGCCATCTTTTTTCAGGTATTGATGAGCTAGCTCAAGAGAAAGCTTTGGATTTTTGAGATGCTGTAATGTTAACCTATATAAAACAGCATCAAATTGATTGTAGTACTGTTCATTGTTTGATTCAGCATCCCCCTCGATGAAGGCTAAGCCTGATCGACCAAACTGAGCTTTAGATTGCTCCACATATGACGCCTGTTTCTCAACCCCTAAAAAGACCTTATCTTTAAACGTTTCTGAAAGCTGAGATAAATAGGCCCCATTGCCGCTGCCAAGTTCTAAAATATTTTGCGCCTTCGCCCAGCCATCTTTTTGAGATAGCCATTCTACTTCCTGCTCAATATAGAGATTTGCTTGTCCCTTTAAAAAGTAATTCCATAATTCTGCGAGATCTGCTTTCTGAAGGACTTCCGTGCAGGCTCGTTGGTCATATTCGGCTAAGCGGTCTAGATGGTCTTCTGCTCTGAGCCCAAGCGACGTAAATTGAGAAAAAAAACACAAGATTTTAAAAAAACGGCTCATTCAACACCCTTTCTTTAGTCAGATCTCTTGCGTAAGGAAGATTCTGTCGATTTCGACTTCAAATTGTAGGGATGATATCAACTTTCGTATTAAATAAAAGTGGCTGAGAAAAATAAATCTGGGTGATAGGATTTGAACCTACGACCTCTTGCACCCCATGCAAACGCGCTAGCCAAGCTGCGCTACACCCAGATGAAAATTAAATGACTGCCAATCCTTCAAATTGGAACTCGGCCTTTTTGAATTCTTCTACGCCAATTCGGGAACACTCTTCGATGATCTTTTCTAATGTATCACCCGGATGAACTTCAGCTGCTGCAATATCAACGGATATTGATGCAGAAAATGTGACTCCAGCGCGTATCCCTGTGACTTTAAAATTGGCATACATACTTTCTTTTTTTCTGGAGATGTTTTTAAAGCGGATGAGGTTGTTTTCTGCTAGGTCTTTCATAAGTTCGAATCACCAGTTTAAGATGCTGAGATCGTAAGGTGCTGAGGTCCTTTCTGTCAATAGAATCGCTATGGAAACGAAACAGGTAGTCTGTAAATATTTGAGTTCTGAACTTGTCTCATAAAAAAGGTTCAATCGAGTTTAGAGACTGTTATCGGATTCAGATGCTGTCGACTTTTGGGACTTTTTGGGCTGTTTTGCGAATCAAATTACGGGAAGGGTAATACGAATGTTGATATTACCCCAAAAAATTTAAGTCACAAATCAGCCAAAATAATCCCAAAAATAGACGAAAAATTCTGTGTGAGATAAATTCTTATAAGAGGATTTTTTATGGTCATGAAATTAGAAGCTAGCTGGCACGCGCAGCTAAAAGAAGAGCTCCAAAAGCCGTACATAAATGACTTAAAAAAATTCCTACTTGAAGAGAAAGAAAAGGGATACCAAATCTTTCCGCCGGAAGAAAAGGTGTTCTCAGCGTTTTCTAAAACCCCATTCTCCCAAGTTAAAGTGGTCATTGTAGGTCAGGATCCTTATCATGGACCAGGCCAGGCGCATGGGTTAAGCTTCAGTGTAGCAAAGGGAGTTCCTATACCGCCATCGCTTCGCAATATTTATCTTGAACTTCGCGAAGATATCAAAATGCCTATTCCTCAACACGGATTCCTAGAACAATGGGCTGAGCAAGGGGTATTATTGCTCAATGCAACATTGACGGTACGCTCAGGGGAACCAAAGTCCCATTATGGAAAAGGATGGGAAAGATTTACCGATGCGGTGATTTCTAGATTAGCTTTGAGGGAAGATCCTCTTGTCTTCATCTTGTGGGGAAGGTCTGCTCAAGAAAAATTCGATCAAATCGAGAAAACTAAAAAAGGTGAGCATCTAATATTACGTTCAGCCCACCCTTCTCCGTTTTCAGCAACTAAATTTTTTGGCTGCCGACATTTCTCAAAAGTTAATGACTTTTTATTACAACACGGGAAAAAGCCAATTATTTGGGATGTAGCATGAGCTTTTTAGCAACTCCGCCTTGAAAGAAATTCTGTCGTTTGGGAGGTGGAGTTATCTTTTCATTTTCTGGAGAGCTCACTTCTTCTTTGGAAGGATTTACAGATTCTGATGGTTTTGCTTCTGAATTTTTTATCTCTTTCGTTAGAGTTTGAGGATTTGAGGAAAGAGAAGTTCTTCTGGGCTTTTTTATATCTACTCTTGCAGTCATAGCGATTAAATGAAGATATATATCTTCATCGGTGGGTTTTGTTCCCCATCCGAAGACCCTTTCGGCTATGTCTGAAGTTGCTTTGTTATCTTTTAAACTTTTGAATGCCTCGAGTTGGATGTCAGTTTCTTCTCTAAATAATTTGAACTTGTTGAGGAATTCATCTTTTCGAGAAAGATTAGAAAGATTCAAAGACCGTATAGAATTTCTAAAGAATGTTAATGTTTTTAATAGATCAGTGTTGTTGATAATTGAAATATTATATGATTTTTGTATCGCTAATAGCGTTGTAAAATCATTTCTAATTTCTTTTGTTTCGTGAAAAGTTTTTATGTTTTTAACTTTTTTTTCAAGCTTACTTGTAACTTCAAGAAAGCTATTTAAGTTTTTTAAAAAATCAATAAAATCGTCATCTGTATGTTCTAGTTCTAGCTTTTGAAGCTCAGCGCTTTCTTTCATTAATTTAGAAATTTCAGGAGATTTAGGGCTGATTAAAGAAAGATCGCAGGCTTTTTTCTCAATTTCTTTTGAATTTTTATATAGCTCTTTTTTCCTTTTGATAAAGGAATCGATTTTCTCATTAAGTTCAAAGAATTCCTTAAGATCCGATTCTCTTTGCATTAGAGGTTCTTGAGTCTTTTCTAAAAATTTAATAGATTCGTCAATTAGTAAATCAGTTCCTTCGACTGGGGTGACTAATTCTTCAAAACATTGTTTATTAACATCGTCTTCAATTGGTCTCATCACTTTTTCAAAACGGGAGTCGATATTATTTGATTCCACTGGACTGTCAAAGGTGGTATTTAGAAGAAGGTCCAGTGAGGTTTTTCTAAAGGAGCAACAATGATCTGAAGAAGAGACCCTTTGGGAAAAAAAGTTTTTAATCCATTCAAGATCGCCTTTATGTTTATCGAGCTCGGAAAAGTCTTTTTCGTTCAAATTCAGTACGTTGATTAAGTACTGTTTTTTACGAGGAGATATCCCTTTTTTGCTAATTTCATGGATATACTTCCCATTGAGGATGTTATCATGAAGCTTAGGGGTCATGGAGGCATGGCATCCATGGCATCCTCCGCATTTTGAAGTATGTCCTGTATATTCTGTTTTTCCGCGCCACGTAGATGCGAAATGCTTACTTACACAAAGGCGTAGAAAGAACGTATACACTCGCAGGGAAACTTTTAGGATCGTATGATTTTTATCAACCGTTGTACAATCGTGGCCGGATGCGCGTACCAAAGAAGGAGTGAGTGCGGTTCCAAGCTCTCTGCGGTGTGGGAGGGAAGTTCCTTTCTCGGCAATCTCTAAGCGGGCTTTTATTGTTGTAGTTCTAAATTCTCTAGGTGAAGAAGGCAGTGGTGCAAGGCTCATAGTTTTATTACTGTTATTTTGTGGGTTTTTGATAATTATGTAATTTTAACTAGCTAATGTTTTTAGCTAAATGAAAGACATTGTTTTAATTTTTTAAATTTTTTGATTTAATATGAATATTCCTTTTGAATTATCAGAAGCGATTGCAAATCAAAGCGTTAATAACGACATAGCGCAGGCTGTAAAAAACAACAAAAATCTGTCGGACCGTTACCGAAAAGGTGCAGAAAAGATCCTTTATATAAATGAAGATTTTTATGTTTACCTTAACGTGAGAATGCCAGCGACTTACTCTGCGATTGCAGCATGTCTGTCGAATATTCCGTCCAGTCTAAGTATTGAGTCCTTAGTTGATTATGGATCAGGTCCTGGTACCGCGCTTTGGGCCGTTTCTGAATATTTTCCTGCCATACAAAAATTAGTAGCAGTTGAGCGCAACTCTACATTTATTAGCCTTGGGAAGCGATTGGCTGGATATTCTTCTAAAAAGGCTTTGTTGGAAACTGAATGGGTCCAACAAGACTTATTGAAGCTCAAAGAACTTCCTAGAGGCGATTTGTCTCTATTGTCGTATAGCCTTGGTGAGATTCTGCCTAAAGATAGACTATCTCTTATAGATAAAATTTGGGAAGCCACCAACAAGGCATTGCTTATTGTAGAGCCTGGTACTCCTAAGGGGTATCATTCCCTGATGGAAGTTCGAAGTCATCTAATTGCTAAAGGAGGATTTCTATTTGCGCCTTGCCCGATGGGTCAAAAATGTCCGCTGATGGGTACGAAAGATTGGTGCCATTTTGCAGCCCGATTGCCTAGAACTTCAATGCATCGAAAAATTAAAGGCGGAGAGTTAAACTATGAGGATGAAAAATATTTTTATCTGTTTTTTAGCAAACTGCCAGAGTCAAATTCTTTTTCAAGAATTATCAGAAGACCGCAAATCCGCAAAGGGCATATATCTCTAACGTTATGCTCTTCAGAAGGAATTCAACAAAAAAGTATCGGAAAAAGTCAGAAAGAACTTTTTAAAATTGCTCGAAAAAAAGAGTGGGGCGACATATTATAAAATAATCAATATTCTTTATCTTAATATGATATAAACAATCGCTAGTTATAATAATAGAAGCTGAAAATTGTAATTAATGGTTGTTAAAATGTGTCATGAATCTTTTCTTCTAGTGCTTTCCCAATTAGCGCAAAGAAATAAAGCGCGGATTGTGAAACAGGGAAGTGTGATTTTTGTTGAGACTCTTCCATTGAGCAAAAAATGGAAACTTTCGATGCCAGTTTATTCTGGACAAGGGTATATCCCACATTCAGTTCGAGAATGTGTGGGGTCTTCTTCAGGAACGTTGCGATTCCAATCACAGGGGGCTTATTTGAAGCTCGACGAAGAAACGCATAACGTAAATCTGATCCAGGAAATTGAGTCTTCTGTTAAGTACGTCCCTTTTCGCTACTCGATGCGCGATTTTGCCAAGGTAGCTGAAGAATGGCGGGAAATTTTAGATGAGTTTGCGCGCAAAGACCATGTCCCCATCCATATTGAATAGTAGAGAAAGAAGGAAGATTTTACCACAGAGCTAAGGAGAGCACAGAGAAGATAGCAAATGATCCTCTTCTCTACGGTCATTCTGCTTTTTTTCTTCTCAGTATAGATGAAATTATTCAGCCATTAGATACAATGAGCTGATGTCTAATACAACTAAACGTCAACTTTTTCCCTATGCCCTTGTGATTTTACTAGGGTATATCGGGTTTTCTCTTCCTCTTCCTATCTTGCCGGAGATGTTTCTCGATCCTGAGATTTCTATATTGGGATCAATGGCCATCGAAACCAAGACGATCCTTTTAGGTGTGGCGATGGCCTGTTATCCGCTTGGCCAATTGATTGGTGGTCCCATATTAGGATTTCTTTCTGATGCGTATGGTCGGAAGAAAATGATCCTCCTTTCATTATTCTGCACAGCATTTGGCTACGCCATCACCGCTGTTTCGGTTTCTGAAGGGTTATTGTATGGGATTTTTAGTGGATTGTTTATTAGCGGCCTCTCAGAAGGCAACATCGCAATCGCCCAATCTGTAGTCGCAGATTTATCAACGGAACACGATAAAAAAACCAAGGCGATGCATTTCGGTTGGATCAACCTTTTTGTCACCACGGGTTTTATAATTGGACCATTGATCGGCGGGCAATTGGCTGATACCAATTTAGTTTCTTGGTTTTCTTTTGCTACCCCCTTTTGGGGGGGGATGGTATTAACTTTGATTGCCATCGTTGTGATTGCGAAGTTTTCTCAAGAGACCCGTGCGAAGCCGCAAGTGTTAGCTGAGAACATGTTTTCTAGTATTGCAAAGTCTTTTTTGCATCCTCGTCTTCGAATGCTATTTCTTTCTAATTTTTTTCTCGCTCTTGGGTTCTTCTCATTTTTTCGATTTTTCCCAGTGTATCTGGAACGGCTCTTTGATCTGACAGCACCCCAGCTTGCATTTGTGATTGCTTACAATTCTGTCGCTTTTGCAATTGCTTTAATTTTTTTAATTAAGCCGCTGGCCCACCATTTTTCCTCGATTAGGATTACTCAAGTATGCGCTATTTTGCTAGGGTTGTTGTTCTTTGTTTCACTGGTTCCCGACAGTCCGTGGTTTACCTTGATCACTGTGCCGCCGATTGGTATTGTTCTAGCAATTGTGATTACTTTTTCCTCTGTAACAATTTCTAATTCAGCAGACCATGAACGGCATGGTCAAGTTATGGGAAATCTCCAATCAACACAGGTGTTTGCTGAAGTTGTGACTGGATTAGCGGGTGGGTGGCTTGCAGCGCACTCTCCTTCCTTGCCGCTAGTTATAGGGGCTTTGATGAGTTTCTGCTGCACATTTTTGTTGTTTTTTCACAGGAATAGAGGTCAGCATGTTTAAGGGAATGATTGTAGCTACTGTGACTCCCATGGACACTGATGGAGAAGTTAATTTTAATGCTTATGAACGCCATGTAGAATGGCTTGTGCAAGAAGGTGTTGATGGGATTGTCTGTTTTGGGACAACAGGAGAAGCTCCGACTCTTTCCGATGAAGAAAAAGAAAAATTACTAAGACTCACTGTGGCGATTTGTAAAGGAAATGTTCCAGTCATTGCTGGGACAGGATGCTACGACACACGTGTGACATGTGCTGCTACAAGGCAAGCGATGCAGCTTGGAGCTGATGGAGCTTTGATCATTGTCCCTTATTATAGCAGGCCAACTCCGCAAGGGTGCATCGATCATTTCCAAGCAATTGCAAAGATTGGACTGCCGCTCATACCATACCACCATCCAGCACGTACTGGGGTACGGCTATCCGCTGATACATTGGTAGAGATTTGTGAAATTCCAGAGGTAGTTGCTGTAAAAGAAGGGCCGGGAGATGTTGACTTGACAATAGAACTTGCCCGTAGGACGACCAAGACTATCCTCACAGGCGATGACCTTACTATTATCCCCTGTATGTCAGTTGGCGCGAAAGGGGTGATATCCGTGATGGGAAATCTAGTTCCAGCGATTTGGAAGTCAATTGTAGATCTATATGCTGCTGGAAAGCCTGAAGAAGCACTCGATCTTTACAGACAATATATCCCTCTGACTAGAGCGGTATTTACTGAGACAAACCCCATCGGCGTGAAATATGCAATGAGCGTTTTAGGGAAGTGTAAGGCTCATTTAAGATTGCCTTTGATAGAGCCTACACCTCAAAGTAAATTGCTAATTGAGGAAATGTTGAATGCTACAATTTTGCGCGTGTAGAGAGTGCATAGTTGAGCTCCCAGGATTGGGATTTTTCTGATACGGCGCGCGCGTATCGATACACGAAATTTACAGCTGAGATTTTTTTTTCATCAGTCAAGCATGGGTTGATTGAAATTTGACAGTCGGGCTTTTTTTGTATGACTGCAATTAATGCGCGGCGTGAGTATAGGTATAGTTTGCCAGCAGCATTCGTTTTAGTAGCAAGACGTGCTGGATTCAAAAATCTAATTAAATTTTTGTCGCAAGAACATTCACCGCTCAACGTGTGAACTCCTGTTGTTAAAGTATATTTGGCGCGTTTAGGATCTTTTTCGTCAGTAGCTTTTCGAATCCTTAAGCTAACTTCTTCAATGGACGCTGATTGAAGCGCTGCTGTAATATACGAAAACAATGGTTTCCATTTGTTCTGGTCGACAAAACTATCTATATCTACTCTAAATCCAAAATTGAATTTTGCTATTTTGAAAAGAGTTGTTGGTGAATCATGAGCAAAGAGCTTAATAATTGTACTTGCGTCCTTAAAATAGGTTTCCGAGATGAATTCACCTGAAAGTACAGAGCTTTTTTCCCAAGAAAATTGTTTGCTAAATACCATTTTGGCCTTTTCTGCAATAGAGAGTGGCAGGGGCACATCTTCAGAAAGGATGTTGCACCAAAATATTTTTCTTTCTTCCATGATTTCTTGCCAAAGCCCCTCTGATGAATAGAGTTTGCAAGTTGAGCAAAAACTAATCAGGTCTTTGTAATTTAGGTGCGCGAGAATTTTGCTTACCATTTTTGGCGAACACGAAAAAATAGTGCAAGTAGGCGGTGGCTTAGGAAAGAGAGTTGTTTGTTTGACGCTCATATGAAAACTAAATTTTCAAAGAGGGAATCTCAGTCTGCACTTTGATGTTTTTTTCTAAAAGAGATTTTATGTCTTTCTCAATATATTGGCTTACTTGCTCAGGGGCCAGACCGATTAAATGGCGAGGATTTTTGGATGATTCGATTTCCAACAGGTTTAATCCTATTTCTGGGTCTGCAGCGATAGAGGCATAGATGTCGAAAGGTTCTCCGGAATAGATTTTTTCACAATACTGCCTTGTAAAAACACGAAGCCTTTCGTGGACTGCTTGTCTGTCCTTACCTTTCTTTACAGCTTGCATTAAGAGATTTTCTGTAATGAGTAATGGGAGTTCTCGGAGTAAGTTGCTCGCGATCTTTTTCTCAAGCACTGCAAGTCTTGGGACTAGATCTATCAAAAGGAGCAAGACTGCATCGGCTGCGAGAAATGCTTCAGGCATAGTAACGCGACGGTTTGAAGAGTCGTCTAAGGTCCTCTCCAGCCATTGCCCAGCAGCTGTATGTCTTGTATTGCTTTGAAGAGAGATCAGATATCTAGAAAGGCCGCAAATTCTCTCTGCATGAATCGGATTGCGTTTATAAGGCATTGCGGTGGAACCAACTTGCGTCTCAGCAAAAGCCTCTTCAATTTCGCCTAAATTAGAAAGGAGCCGAAGATCGGTTGCACATTTAGTTGCAGAGACAGCGATGCTTGCAAGTATATTTAATATTTTATCATCGACCTTGCGAGGATAAGTCTGCCCGGTGATAGGAAAGGATTTCTTAAACATGAGCTCTTGAACAAAGCTCTGCTCGAAGAGTTGAACTATTTGAGCATTTCCACCAAATAGTTCAAGAAAAGATGCTTGAGTACCTGTTGCTCCCTTAGCGCCAAGACACGGGAAATCTAGCTGTAAATTTTGAAGCTGCTCTAGATCGGATGCAAAATCTTGGAGCCATAAACAGGCTCTTTTTCCCACAGTTGTTGGCTGTGCAGGTTGAAAATGGGTAAATCCAAGAGTTGCTAGGGAGGCATGTCTTTCAGCGAAAGAAACGAGATGTGTGATGAGGGTTGCCAATTTCATCCCGATCATCTTCAGCGCTTCACGGAAAAGGATAAGGTCTCCATTATCGGTGACTACACATGATGTGGCCCCTAAATGTAAAATCCCTTTAGCAGAGGGACACACTTCCGCAAAAGCATGGATATGAGCCATTACATCATGGTGCGTTTTTTTTTCGAGCTCGTGCGCTCTTTCTATGTCTAGGTTTGAATACGCTGCTTCCATTGCATGGATCTGCTCGTCTTTAATAGCGACCCCAGCGTTTTTTTGTGCTTTTGCAAGAGCAATCCAGATTTTTCTCCAAGTGAGATATCTGACTTCCGAAGAGAATAGATGAGACATCTCTTTGCTGGCATAGCGAGAAGATAGAGGATTTTGGTACGCGGTATGATTTTCTGTCATGAGCCCAGATGTACTTGTATGTTCTCTATAAGGCGGAGAATTTTTGCTTTTTGTGCAGCAGTTGTTTTAAAGCGCGATGTTTTCATAAGTGACTCAAATCGCGTGAGAAGTTCAATTGCATTTTCTGCTAAATTTTCTCGCCGCTTATCATGTTGTGGCAATGGGAATGTTTTTCGGATCAAAGAGAGGAGTTCAGTTTTTGCTTCACCTTTGTAATTTTCGATGAGCTCTTTTTTTTGATCTAAAGGTGCATCTCTACTTGCAAGTGCATATACTGCTTGACGGGGCATTTCATCGAGCTTGGAGTGCATCTGCTGAGGCAATGCCATGTAAAGCTCGTAGTACTGTAAAAAATTATAAGGAGTTTGGCGATTGCCGTAAGTGCCAATAAGCCAACTGGAGAATGCACCATCGCGATAGCCTTTTAAGATTTCTTGAGCTTTCTTGATCCTTTCACCATGAAGAATGGCGGCTTGGTTGCTTATGGCCCGCACCTCAGAGGTGATGGAGATGAGGGTGAGCAAATCTTGTTGGATATTTTGCGACTCATCGCCGTACGTTGTCAGCAATTCTTGGAGGGAGTGCTCTTCACTCTGAGAAAGAGGAGCTACGCGAAAAATGCCGGAAAAGCTCGAAAGATTTCCGCTAGATGACATTTGTGCTAGATTGGTCATTTTAGACAGTTTTTGCGTCGCCTGTTTGAATCTTTCTGCTAAAAGGTTATTAACTTTTGCCATGGGTAAAACAGCTTTACATCCGTTTGAGGAGTTCTTTTGTGATTGCGATATAGTCTTCGGCAGCGCGACTTGAAGGGTAGACTTCAAAGATCGGCTTGCCGTGGACAGAGGCTTCAGAAACGTTTATATCTCGGCGAATTTTTGTGCCTAGTACTTTGCCAGGAAAAGTTTGTTCAATGACTTCAAGGAATGCTTGATTGCTTTTTCCTCGAGGATTCCAAAAAGATAGGGCCACTCCTATGACGGAAAGAGGATGGCGTTCCGACATATTATTGAGGAACTGGGCCAATCTCTGGAGCCCTTTGACGCTATAGAACTCAGGGGTAGCGCACACAAGAGAGTAACTACTTGCTATCAAAGCTGACTCCGTCAACCAACACATTGAGGGCGGTGTATCGATGATGACTGTATCATATTTAAGCGGCTTAAGAATTTCTTTAAGCCTTTCATGAGAGTAGCGATCTGCAGCTAAACTGCCCGTTACTTCCACGCGTTCTAGCCAAGTGTCTGCAGGGACTAGGTCCAGATTTTTTACAGGGGTAGGCAGGATCACATCTTTGATGTTTTTTTGTCCTTGTAAAACAGGGGCCATGCTGTCTTGTGCATCTGGATCGTATCCAAGTCCTGTCGTTAAATTAGCTTGAGCGTCGAAATCTATGAGGAGAACTTTTTGTTTATGATATTTCGCTAATGCTGAACCAACATGAAGGGTTGTCGATGTTTTAGCGGTTCCACCTTTGAAGCTACTTACGACGATGACACGCATATTATTCCTCTTTGGAAAAATAGGAAGTCAGAGAACGCTCTCTCTGTTCCTTTTCAATTGTGGAGAGGAAGTCATTTAAAGCCAGCTCGCCATGCACGACATTGTCTCTAGTACGGAGGGCTATGGTGCGGTTTTCGACTTCTTTATCTCCCACAACTAACATATAATTGATCTGCAATAATTGAGCATTCCGAATTTTTTTGTTCACAGATTCATGGCTGTCATCGATATCACAGAGAAACCCTTTTTTCTGGATCTCTTTTACGACCTCAGCTGCATAGTCAAAGTGCCTGTCAGCTACGGGTATCACGCGCACTTGTCTAGGGCTGATCCAAAGGGGGAATTTCCCTGCAAAATGTTCAATGAGGATTCCGAAGAAGCGTTCGATTGAACCGAAGAGGGCGCGATGGACCATAACAGGGCGTTTTGGAATCCCATCTTTGTCCATGTATTCGAGATTGAATTTTTCTGGCAGAGCCATATCGAGTTGGATTGTTCCACATTGCCAAGATCTGCCCAAAGCATCTTGAATGTGAATATCGATTTTAGGTCCGTAAAAAGCTCCATCTCCCTCATTAACACGGTAAGCCTCTCCCCATTCATCCAAGGCATTTTTCAGACCCTTTGTTGCCACATCCCAATCTTCGTCAGAGCCAATACTCTTTTCTGGGCGTGTGGATAATTCCAGGCGATAAGGGAGGCCAAAAGTTGTGTAAATTTGATCGACTAGCTCGAGCACTTGGAAGATCTCTTCTTTGATTTCAGTTGGCTTCATGAATAAATGTGCGTCATCTTGGTGGAAGCTTCTTACACGGAACAAGCCACTCAAAGCGCCTGAAGCCTCGTGTCGATGAACATGCCCGATCTCTGCAATCCTTAGTGGCAGGTCTCGATAACTATGCGAAGTTGACAGATAAAAGAGCATACAGCCAGGACAGTTCATCGGCTTAATCGCAAAGTGGCGATCTTCGATGCTGAAGGCGTACATATTCTCGCGATAGTGCATCCAATGTCCGGATCTTTCCCAAAGCTCTTGGCTCATCAATTGAGGGGTCTTAATTTCAATGTACCCCGCTTTTTTATGCACATCGCGCCAAAATTCGATGAGGTTGTTCCATACGATCATACCCTTAGGGTGTATAAAGGGCATTCCAGGCGCCTCTTCCTTGATCGAAAACAAATCCAATCGAGGTCCAAGGATTTTATGGTCGCGTTTCTTAGCTTCTTCGAGAAGGTGGAGATAATCTTTGAGCATTTTTCGATCAGGGAAAGAAATGCCGTAGAGACGAGTAAGCATTTCACGAGATGGGTCCCCTTTCCAATAAGCCCCAGATGTCTTTGTTATTTTAAATGCTTTTATCTTGCCTAAGCTTGGCAAATGAGGCCCACGGCATAAATCAAAAAACTCACCTTGGGAATATCCGGTAATTGGTTCTTCCGGAAATCCTTCAATAAGCTCACATTTATAAGGATTGTCTTTGAATTTTTCTAAGGCTTCCTGTTTGCCTTTCAAGAGATGGCGTTTAGGTTGGTAGTTCTCATGAAGTATTTTCTCAACTTCTTCTTCAATTTTATTAAAGTCTTCATCTGAAATAGTTAAGTTAGCAAAATCGTAATAAAAACCCTGATCGATTGCTGGGCCTATCGTCGGTTTTGCATTGGGCCAAAGTCTTAAGATCGCTTGCGCGAGGACGTGGGCAGATGAATGCCAGAAGACTTCTTTACCCTTTAGAGATTCGAAATTTAGGAAAGAGATATTATCCCCTTCTTTCAATGGGGTGCAAAGATCGCAAGCTGCGCCATTGATAATCACGGCTAGCGCTTCATGGGGGGCTCGAAGGTTTAGTTTTTCCGCGACGTCTTTAGCGGTAGCTCCGTCTGGAATTTCGACAGCGTTGTTTTTTTCTTCTTGTATGAGCATAGTGGTTTTTAAAGTATAATTTAACTATTGATGAAGACATTATATTACGCCTCATGAATTTTGCACACCCTTACCACCACTATTACTCTCTTGCACTTCAAAAAGATGGATATCCTCCTTCTGAATGGGATGCGATTGTAGACATTCGAAAAGAAAGCTATTTAACATTACTTTTTGAAAAGAGCGGGATTCAAGAAGCTGTCCGTTATAAAATTCTTCACCGTAGTCGATCAATTGCTGAATTTATAGTTCGAGATGATGGGACGATAGATTTAAATAGAGCTGATTTTGTTGCTGGAGTAATCAAACGGCTTCCATTTTTAACGCCATTTGATGGTATGGAAGAGCGGCTTCATATTGAGCACGTAAAAGAAACATTGGAAAGTTTGGGCGGTTTTGTAGGATCTCTTAAAAAGTTTTCTCTCCCTTTTGCTTCAAGGTCGTTAGAACGTTGGATCCGTCATAGCCTGTTGATGCCTATGGAAGCAAAAGTCACTGACAGAGAAGTAAGAGTTGCCGTTCTTTCTGCGTGCTTTGGGAGATTGTTGCAAAGTGTAGGGTCTTGTTTTGCTACTGCTCCTTGTACTTTGGTGCACCAAGAAAGAATGGAGCTTTTTCTAAAAGATCTTTTAGAGCTTTTGTCGACCGCGAGTTTAAAAAGGGTGATTCGAGGTACGGAGCATTCTGTCCCTATTTCTCCATCAATGGGAGCAGGAGACATTAAAAAAAGAATTTCCGGGAATCTGCAAAATTCCGAATGGTGGTTAAATCCACCCCTAATGGCAGCGATGAGAATTTTGGGAGGTCCCCAAGAATTTCAAGATACTGAGAAATGGAAGAGGTTTTTACGAAGTCTATCTTTGGAAGGGGCTGCGTTTGATGCTGAAACTTGGATTGACTTTGCCGCAAAAGCATCATTTGGGCTCAAAGACAAAGACATTGAGCAAATGCATAGACAAGAAAAGGAAATTCTTCGGCAGGGTGGTAGATTTACTGGCAGCTCAGCGTTGGCAGCAAATTTAGCAAAATATCACCGCTTTCTAGAAAGCGTGAGGTTTGCTAAGGATCATTTTTTAAGTTATTGCGATCATCCGCTCTTGAAAATATGGGAGTTTACTGTTGCTTCTTTTTCTGAATTTAAAATGGAATTTTCAAATTGGAACCTTTATAGAGCACTTGGCGTCGACCCGAGAGAACCAGAAGGGATAGGCCAAATAGCATTTCGCTACATTGAAGAAATTTTTGAGGAGAAAAAAAAGCTGGCCGAAAAATTTTATGCCGAGTACTCCAACGCTTTTGACGCAGTCCGTACTGTGGAGGTTTTGGCAAGAAGAGATTTAGATGAAAAAGAAGCTCGCCGTCTATCGGCTGAATATCAAAGCCAGAAGTACCATCTGAATGCCTGCAGAGAGCTCTACGAGCGAAATCAAGCTGATTTAGAAAAAATGAGCACTTTTTACGATTTCCTATTCAAACAGCTCTCGAAATTATTCCCCCTCTATTTCCAAGAAATTTACGACTCTGCCATGTCTGGAGATAAAGCAGATACCTATGAAGATAGTCCTGCCGGTTTTCGATTAGTCTATAAATGGGGAAGAGCAGATCCTTCCAGTTGGAGCCTGATATATGACGAAGAGGATTGGCTAGATGCAATCATCGCTTTTTTCGTCGCGGCCGAACCACAGCTTGCAGAAGCATGCGAATGGGAAACAGGTAAAAATGAAATTGCTTCGATTATAAGTGCGATAATTGTTCATGTGCGCTCTAAAGGATTTCTCGATGCAGCGATAAAACGGATGCGTTCTGAGCCTTCAAGGAAGCCATGGTCCTACGTGTCTGGAGGGACTATGGACACCTTGGTCACGGCATATTTCAGCAGTGAAAAGCCTCCACAACAGGAAAAACGAGTACCTGAAAGCGTTCTCGATCTTGCCATTTTTACAATTGATGTTATAAAAAGTTTGCCACCAAAAATTGCAGATCGGTTCCTGCAGGACAAAGAAAAGTCGTTATTAGCGCATTCTCCTACTCACGCATATCTATTGAAGCCTGGATTTCCCCCTTTTTGCGATGCTTGGCAGGACAATGGTTTTACATATACCTGGGTACGCGATCGCTACATTGAGCCTGCGGTGGCTTTTTGGAATGCTCAATTATTATCCAGATCTGATCAAAGGGAGTTGATGGCGCGCTTAGATGAAATGCCCCTCGGCTCGATTTTCAGTACTGATCCTTTGGACCGAGATCCTATCGATATTCTTACCTTTCGCGACTACCTTATCGATAAAGCCCGTGCTAGAGGGCATAAAATGATAGAATACGTCGACATTCTGGATGGTTGGATCTATGAGAATATTCCACTGCTTCCCTTTCGAGTTGCAGAGCAGCAGCTTTCCCATGTTACAGAAAATGCATCAGCGAAGGAGATTGAGGATGTTTTGAAATTTTGGAGTGAACGTAATTTTTCTTTAACAGCGAAAGAATTTCTTCAGATTTCCCGGATCCTCTATGCACGTGCATTGAAGTCTCATTCTTTGCCAAAAAATATTGAAGCCCTAGCTGCGGAACATCTACGCAGATCAAACCTTTTGCCCCCTGCCCCATTTGTTCATGCAGCAACGAACTGGCCAAATCGCTGGTTTGCATTTGTCTACTCTCCTTTCACCCGTAATTTAGAGTTCTGGGTTACAGACTATTTGGCTCTGAGTGGAAGGCCTCTTAGCAGTTGGAAAAAATGGCTCGATGGTACGCATAAGGAATCTTGGTCTATTTATACATCTTAATTTTGCCTTCCCCAGCATCTTCATTTTTTCGACAGGCTAAATTGCCGATTATTGATTGTATACCATTTCTGAAAAATCAATACACTTTTGAGCTCGCAAAAGCCATGAGGCTCAGCGAGCTTAAGTCGCTCCCATATTTCTAATATTGGGATACTTACGATCGCTGAGCCGCGGTAGCATTCACGCAGCTGAAAAGTGCGCTGATTTTTCAGAAATGGTATTGCTTGTGAATTGATGTTTTTTTATTTTAATCATTAATCAAAAATTAATCAGATAACATTTGTTATTTACCATAGAGAATTCCTTTGCCCAGAATTCTCTTACGCCTTATAACCTTTGCTGTTATAAACACATTAAACGCCGTTACGAAAATCATGAATTCCAAATTACGCAAACTAATTTTTGGCGCCACAATATCTTTTCTCCCTTGTGCCCTTTTCTCAGGTCAAGGGGAAATTGAAGATGATGATCTTCAAGCGATCCGTGAATGGATCAACAGCAGACGACAAGTCACTGTTAAAGAACTTGGTGGTGCACTTTCCATAAGCGGCGAGGTCCGCACTGAATTCCAAACAACGTTAGAAAGAAAAAATGGCGTCAATCAGAGAGGCCCAAAAAGTCCTTGCGGCATTCCGACGAATGCATATGACATTGAAGTCAACTTAATGCTCGACTATCGCGCTGACCGGTCGTGGGCTTCTATTAAAATTGAATTTGATAACAACGCTGGAGTCTTTAGCGGTACATTTAACAGGCTCAAGATCGAGCGTGCTTATTTTGCTGCAAGAGCTCTTGATGCTGATACGGTGACAATTGATATCGAGCTTGGACGTCGCCGTTTAGCAACGATCTTTGAATCTTTGATTGAATTCGATTCATTTTTTGATGGTATCCTTTTCAAATATGACCAATCTTTTGAAACCATCGCTGATTTTTATACGCACTTAGGCGCGTTCGTCGTAGATGAAAATATTAATCAGTATGGTTATGTTGGCGAAATTGGAATGTTAGAAATTGCAAATACTGGACTCTATTCTAAATATTCCCTTATTGACTGGAAAACCAAGCATTTCAAAGACCCTGCTCAACAGCACCGCTTCAACTTTATTATCTCTCAATTTACTTTGGGCTATAAGTTTGTGCCAAAATTCTGGCAAAAGGGTGTCACTCTGTTTAGCGCGATTGCGATTAACCACGCTGCGCGCAAGTTAGAAGTGTCGGATCATAAATACGCGAATTTGGGTGGTTACGTTGGCTTTATCATTGGCGAACTTAAAAAACGCAATGACTGGGCATTACAAGCAAATTACCAGGTTGTTCAAGCTCAAGCTATCCCTGATTTTGACTTGAATGGTGTGGGTGTGGGCAATGCATGCCGTACTGGATTTTATACTGCAAAATCTGATGGTACTGGAGCTGCGACCAACCGTAAGACTGCTGCTGGAAATACAAACTACCGCGGGTTTTCTCTTTCTTTAGATTACCTGCTCTTGAATAACTTGAACTTCCAACAAACTTGGAACCAGTCAGTTACTCTAGATACAAGCATCGGTCCATTCCGTAGATATCGTCAATACGAAGTAGAGTTCATCTACTTGTTCTAATCTTTAAGTGCAGCAGGATTAATTCTTTATCCTGCTGCACTCTAAGTCAGAAGTTCCATAGAGCAGATACAAAAGATTTTACCACAGAGATACGGAGAACATAGAGGAAGAATTTTTTGTTTCCTTTTCTCTGCGTCTCTTTCTTCACTCTGTGCTGATGGAATTGTTAATTTAACTTATGGGAAAGATGTTCAAGAAATGTTGGGTTAAAAAACTCTTTATGATATGAACTTTCCTGAGCTTTTTTTGTAATTAGGCTCAAGGAGATGACTTTTATGATGAAATATATCGCATTAGCATTGTGCACAGCTCTTGTTACAACAAATGTTGTGTTTGGTGCTCCAGTAAACGAAAAATGTAAGAAGAAGAAAAAAGATTTCGCTGAAAAAATTTATGATTCTTGCGATGAGTGCAAGAAGAAAAATTCCGGTGGAAATGGTTAATTTAAGTGCTCGGGCAACTTATAATTGCTCGAGCTCTTTTGAATATGTGATCTGTGCGTATTTTTTCTTTGTGTCCAACTCAACATCCACAACTTTGATCTCATAATCTGCTTTATTGATAAAACTCCAAAAGCTTTTCGAGATCTTCCATTGGCTTGTATCTATTGTTTTCTTAAGATAAATAACACAGGTCTGTTCCCCATCCACAAACTTTCCAGTATCTTCTAGAAGAGAAGAGGAATTGTTTAGCCATTTGACTGAGTTGAAAAATAAATTTTTAAAAGGGTGCCTTTCTCCTTTCTCGTTGATGATAATCATTGAAGCTTGGGGAAGAGTCGATAGCAGCAAAGCGGCTTTTAAAGACGTAGCATCGCGTAAGATCAAAACATTCCCTTTATCCTTTGGAAGAGGAACATCAATTATTTGATCAATGTAATAGCGCCAGCGATAGATAATTTTAGCAATCATGGGGAGCGAGTAGTCTGACAGCCGTAAACTTATTATTGCAAAGATGATAAATGTCATTCCTCCAATAATTGCAAAACTGGTGGCAGGTGAAAAATGAAGACTTTGATTGAAAAAATATAAAGCCAATGAGGCTAGCAAGACGCCTGAGAAACTTAAAAAATTAGCGGTTGCAATGACCTGTCCTCTACGAGTTGGATCACTTATAATCTGGTTATACGTTTCTAAAGGGACTATGAACAAGCCTCCAAAAATCCCTAATAAGATTAAGGCGATAATGATCAGGGGCAAAAAATGAGCAAAGAGCGAAAGCAGCCAGAACATCAAGGCTATTCCTAAGCAAGCGATGCAAGGGATCCCTAGCTCTATGCGTTTTTTTGATAGTTTACCTGCAATAAGGGATCCTAAGGCTATCCCTATCGCTGTAGAAAGAAAAAGATATCCCCCTGCAACCGGGCTTAAATGAAGCGCTTGCATTGCCAAAGGGATGATATTGAGTTGCGTAAAAGCGCCGATAAAGAGAAAAAACGAGCATGCGAGGACGCAAGTGAACAGATGTTTTTCCGTGTAGCAATAACGCAAGGTGATAAACACTTCCTTGAAAAACAAAACTGAAATTCTTTTTTTAGAACCGCTTGGAGAAGTTTTTTGGATTCCAAAAGAGCAAGCAAGACCAATTAATGAAGAGCCGAAAAGAATCCAAGAGATCAGAGAAAAATTGTTCTCAGTAATATCGGAAAGAAACGAGGCGAAAAATGTTCCAAGAATCATTGCGAGGTAAGTGAAAGAAGAAATGACCCCATTTGCACGTGACACGCGGTCTTTCGATACGATCTCAGGAATAATTCCATATTTTGAAGGAGCGAACAGAGCGCTATGTGTGCCGAGCAGAAATAACAAGATGTAACACAGGATGGGAATCTTCCAGCCAAAAGCGACGATTGCTGCTCCCATGATAAATACTTCTGCAATTTTGATGCCGACAATAAGTCGATATTTGCTAAATCGATCTGCCAATATTCCGGCTACGGAAGAAAATAATAGGAAAGGAATTACGTAAATCCCTCCTGCCAAAGATAGGATTGAACTGGCTTCTTGCCCTCCTAAAATACCTATTAAAAGAAAAACCATCACTAATTTGAAGATATTATCATTGAGCACCCCTAAAAATTGGGTGATGTTCAGAAATATAAATGATAACGGCCTTGGAGGAGAGTAGCCTGGGATTTTTTCGATAAATTTTGTTGAAAGGTTCTTTTTATTAAAAAAATTCCGCCGCAGCTTGTCTAACATAATTCGTCCTATGATATTATACCGACGTTGTACAGAGATCGGTTTTGGCGCAGTCGAAATGTGACTTTTGATTCACAATCGGTATATTTGCATTCTATATGTTATCAACTATCTTCAGCAATCAGATCGAAGTTTTAGCTCAGATTCTTAGGGAGGATCTTAAAAATCCCAAAGATGCACTATTTCGCAGGAAAATCATTATCACTCCTTCAGAGAGTATACGGAATTGGTTAATGTATGCATCAGTAGAAAGACATTCCTCGATTTTTGCTGGAGTACAACTTGTCACATTATATGAAGCATTACAGGAAATCGGATATTTACTCGGCGATGAAGAAATGCTCCAAATTCCTTCAACATTGCAGATCTCGTTTGCATTAGAGTCCCAGATCCGAACCCTCCAAGCACAGCAGCCAGATTCCTTTGCTCCTCTTTGGAATTATATTAATTCTGACTCAAGACGTTTGATTGATATTTGTGATGCCTTGGCATCTGAATTTCGTGAATCTTTAGAGGGGTTAAGTCAAGCTGTAGTTCCAAATATGGAAAAAAGTTGGCAGTATATTCTTTGGGAAAGCATTTTTCCACAATCTTTGAGAGAAAATATAGATGCTGTTTCCCCAGAAAAATTAACCCTTCCAATCGACCTTTATATTTTTGGCTTTGATTTTTTGCCCCCGCTTTATTGCACTTTATTTGGTCGTTTGAACGCCCGTTTTTATTTGGCGTCTCCGTCTCAAGTTTTCTGGGGTGATTTGCGTACAGCAAAGGAGCAAGTCTCTTTCCAACGACGCCTCCGCTCATCTGGAGCAACGTTGGACCTTTTAGAAGAATATGCGGGATATTTGTATGACCAACATCAATTTTTGGCTAATTTCAGTAAGGCTGGGCGAAGCTTCTGGAAAATGCTTGATGAGCGTGGGGGAGTTTCTCATGAGAGTTTTGTCCCAATTGAATCTGCTAGTCTGCTTGGGCAAGTTCAAAGAGATATTTTTGAAGGAGAATCTATTTCTGAATCTTTTTGTGTGCATGATGGTACCATTCAAATACATGCTGCGCCTACTTTTTTGAGGGAAATCGAGGTATTGCACGATTTCTTATTGAATCTCTTTAATGAACACTACCAGCAAGGAATCCCTCTTGCGCCTGCTGATGTTTTAATTATTGCTCCGGACATTAATCGTTATGCTCCTTTTGTCCGCTCTGTATTTTCAGCAAGATCACCACAAATTCCCTTTGCGCTGCAAGGGCTTAAGCGTATTGACACGCAACCTTTTCTTTACGCATTTCAATATTTGCTTTCAATTTGGGATCGTGGTTTTGACAAATCGAGCATCGTCCACCTCTTTAGTTTCCCCCATTTTCAAAAAAAATGGGGCTTTTCAGAGAAAGAAAGACGTACAGCGATCAGCTGGCTGGAAAAAATGGATGTATTTGTTGGATTAGATGAGGAAAACCGAGCCCATATTCTCAATCAACCAGATTATGATCACAAAGAAAAAGGAACATGGCGTGCTGCTTTAAATGCCACATTGGATAATTGGATATGTGGGGATAAAGGGGGCGTCAGTATTGAGGTCAATCAAAGCGATTTATTTGCAACAGTTGTCACAATCCTTAAAGCTTTAAAAACAGATCTCAAGTCGCTTTCCGATGAAGAACGGAAGCCTCTTTTTCAATGGACTTATTACATTGAAGCTTTAGCTGACAAATACTTTGTTGTTGAAGAAGAGGATAAGAGGTTTTTTCGTGATCTTGCTGAGTTCTCACAGAAATTTCATGGTGATGATAAAGCAACTTTTACATTCCAAAGCATCAAAAGACTTATAGCTGATGCCTTAGAAAGAGAAGCTGCAGCTTGGAACGCAAATGAGATCAATGCTGTTAAGTTTTATTCTTTGCGAAAGGGGCCGTTTGCACCACACAAAGTAGTATGCGTGCTAGGTCTAGATGAAGAACAGTTTCCTCAAAAAGATGTTGGAAATTCGCTGTTAACCTTGGCAAAAGAGTTAAAGAACGAGGTCAAAATTAACGGGCCTGATAAAGACCGATTTGCATTATTGCAGCTGATCATCAATACTCGCAGAGTCTTTTACACAAGTTATTGCAGTTTTTCTAGAAATGATCAGAAGCCCCAGAATCCTTCTTTACCATTGCAAGAGTTGATGGATTACTTAAAGGAGAGGTTTTCTGAAAATGCATTAGATTTGAAAGTTCATACTCATTCTCCTTTTGCATTGCCTCAAACAACTTTTGATGAAGTATTCTATGATGCTGCAGGTGCGCGGAAAAATAAAAATGAAAAGAGTCCTATCTTGGACCTTCCTGAGCTTTCTGCATGTAATCGGGAGTTTTCCTTTAACGAGCTTGCTTCTTTTTCACGCTATCCACTCCAACATGTACTTAAAAAGACCGCCGGGATTTATCTGGAGGACAAAGCATTAGAAGCAGAGGAAGAATTTGCCTTATCTAGGCTTAATCGCTCTCGTTTACTAGGTTCATTTATTAAGGACGCAAAACTTCCCGAATATGATGATATATCTGAGAAGCTCCCTAGAGGCGTTTTCGGTCGTGCTGCGTATCTGGATCTAAAAAAAGATTGGGATGAGATTTCCTCAAATATCATTGATATGACGCTGAGCCCTGAGCATTTTTTTTCCGTTATCCTCGCCAAAGGATGTGACGAGATTTTTGCATATTCTTTGAAAGAATGCCACCATCCTCAGTGGGAGATAACAAAAGGATGTTTTCTCACTGGGACTGTCGATACCCTTTCTAAAAAAGGGATTGTATTGATGGAGCGTTACGCAGATAAAGAGCTTGTTCGCTATTGGCCTCACATGCTCTTGGCAAATTATTTTGTCCGTTCAGGTCTCTTTCAATCTCAGACACTTTTTTTTGTGAAGAATGGAAAAAAGGTAGCGATCGATGTACCCGATTGTGATGATGCTATGCAAAGATTTATTCGTTATCACATTTTTTGTAATGAAAAGGGATTTCTTTTAACACCAGAATGCATTTTGGTACTTTTGTTGGAAGAGCAGGAACTATCTGCCAGAAAAACTATAGAAATAAAGCTTTCTACCGCTGCAAATAGTAATGACCTTTATTATCAATTCGCCTTTCAACGCAAGATTTTGCCATCGATAGATGAAGTTATGAAAGCTCAGAGCTTAATACGTGAAGTATACAAAGAATTAATACCACATCTCTTAGACGGAGACACTGATGAAAGTGTTTGACGTCCATGATCGTCAGCTTGACATTCTAAAGCCTCATTTGCTTGAAGCGTCTGCTGGAACAGGTAAAACGTATTCCATTCAACATATTGCAACACGGCTGCTTCTTACAGGTTCGATAAAAATCGAGCAGATATTAATTGTCACATTCACACGAGCAGCTACCCGGGAATTAAAAGACCGTATTCGTCTCAATATTGAAAATGCCCTCAGCTCTTTGCAGAAAGAGGCTGCCGATGAAGACTATATAATGGAAGTAATTGAAAGGGGCCCCCAAGAGGTTGCTAATGCCTGTGCTTATTTAAGAGAAGCCTTGGTCTGTTTTGATAGCGCTCAAATTTTTACTATCCATGCGTTTTGTCAAAAAATGCTCTCAGAGTTTGCATTTGAAGGAGAAATTGCATTTCTTAAGGAAAGTTCACTGGCTTTGCCACGGGCAGAAATTCTCAAAAGAAGCGTTGCAGACGCTCTCAGGGCAGATATGCCTGAAAAGGCCTTCACAGCGTTCCAAACTCGGCAATTTCTCTCCAAAAAATTTTCACTCGATTCTCTTGCTAATGCTCTTGAAAAAGAAATTGTGGGCGATACGCTTGATGTTTTTCCTCTAAAAGATGCTTTAGAAAAGATTCCCTTAGTTGTTGGTTCTTTTTCATCAGACCAATTTTTAGCCGACTTTGCTGTTTTGAAAAAGTGTTACAACGGATTGAAAGGAGATTTCATTGATCGTCAAGTTGCATCTTTAGCACGGATTATGGCACAAAAAACGTGCTCGAAAGAAGATCTAGAAGACTTGATTGAAGGAAAAACTTTCTTTTTAGATCCGTTACTGGATCCAGAATACTTACGTGCTAAAGCGCGCCATCCGGAAGCCTTGAACAATCCCGATCTATTTCCATTACTTAAACTGGAAGTTCTACCTCTTGTAACGCGAATGCGCGATCCTGAGCTTGTTGCGCAGCATATTTTAATTGCTGCGAAAAAACACTTGAAGAAATGGAGCCCAGGACTTTCTTTTGATGCCCTCATTACAGCAATGCACGCGGCGGTCATGAAACCGGCGTTTAAAGAGAAGATTCAAGCCAGATATAGCGCCGTGGTTATTGATGAGTTCCAAGATACGGATGCTATGCAATGGGAGATCTTTTCCCTCCTATTCCGTGAGGGGTCACAAGTGATCTATTTAGTAGGAGATCCAAAGCAGTCAATCTACGGATTTCGTGATGCCGACATCTATACATACCTTAAGGCGCCCCAAGAAATCCCTAACATGCAAAGGGCGTGCTTAAATACTAATTACCGTTCACAGCCGTCTTTAATGCAGGCATTAAATAAGTTGTTTGCCTCAGCACAATGGATCAATTTGCCTAAAACTCAAACTTTTCTAGATTACGAAGAAGTGCTTTCCTCTCAGCGAGAAGATGCGCATCTATTTCGTGATGGTCTTGGATCTCTGCATTTTATGTTGGTTGAGGAGACTCCATCGCCAAGGGGTAGATTCCCTTCATCTGAAACCGAGCTAACCCTATTATTTCCCAATATCGCTCACAGGATCTTAAGAATGTGTTCTGATGAAGGAATTCGATGTGAAAACATCGCAGTTCTTGTCAAAGATCGCTATCAAGCACATAACCTCCAAATTTATTTGAGAAGTCGGGGAATTTCATCTATCCTCAAGCGTCCTAAGTCATTAAAAGAAGCGCTCTCTTTGAGCAGTCTTCATGATATATTTAAAGCATTGGAAGATCCCCAATCACTCCCTCGTTTGAAGCAAGTTCTTTTGGGCCCAGTCTGGGACTATAGTTTAGCCGATCTTCAAGGAGAATGGGAAAATATTTACTTACAAGAATCTCGTTTACTATTTACAGATCTATGTCAGGTTTTTCTCGAACAGGGTTTTTTTGTTTGTTTAGAGAAATTGCTTCGATCGGGATGGCAAGGAAGAAGCATTCTCAGAATGCTTATCGAAAATGATCAAGAAGAAATTTTTCATGAATGGCGTCAGATTGCAGACCTACTAAGCGCTCAATATGTGCACCGATTGACAACTTTTTCTGGGATCATCTCTGTGCTTGAAGAGATTAAAACTTCAACGGACGAAGACAGTAAAGGATTGTATGCTGTCCATGGCCATTTAGATGCAGTTACTTTGATGACATCACATATGAGCAAAGGGCTTGAGTTTGAGGTTGTCTTTGCATTAGGCCTTTGTCAAAGGAATGTGAGATTTAAAGGAGAGACGGTAGAAGAGTCAGAAGAAGAAATGGCATTGTCTTCCGAGGAGACTCAAGCTGAAAAATTACGCCTCTTTTATGTCGCATTGACACGTGCGAAAAAAAGGGTGTATTTATTCGCTGTTTTACAAAGTGCTAATGCGCCTATTCCTTTAGAAAAAGCATCTCCAGTAGAATTATATTTTTCGAAAATTCTTGGTGCTGACCGAGTGAATTTTGCGACAGTGCTTGGGTGGATTGATCAAGTATCCATGGGATACAAAATCTCATCAGAAGTGCTTCAATTTAGAGATGAGCAAGACAATGTAAACATAAAAGAGGACAAAAGTCTTTTAACTTTGGCACGCGCTAGCTTTCCTTGCTATCAATCTCGAAAAACACTCTCATTTTCTTCGCTTGCCCACAGTTACAAAATCCAAGATGAAGAGCCTTATGAAAAAACGGAACCTTCTTCCTTACTACCTGTGGGTAGTGAAACAGGACAATTAGTGCATGGCATACTTGAAAAAGTTTTCAAGCTCCATCTCTACAATCCTTTTAATCCCCAAGCAATTCAGGCTTTGATCCTCAAAGAGATAAAAGACACACCTTTTGTTGCTTTTGAGAAACCCTTATCAGAAATGGTCTTGCAAGCAATAAAAACACCTATCTTGCCCTCATTTGCTTTGACTGATCTAAAAAAGGGAGAGTTCTTTTGTGAAACAGAATTTCTGTTCTCTTGGAAAGAGCATTGCATAAAAGGAGTAGCTGACTTAGTTTTTCGACATCAGGAAAAAATTTATCTTCTTGATTGGAAGACCAATGATCTCGGGCCTGGTGCCGACTGTTACTCGCCTGAGAAATTGGACCAAGCAATGAAGAAAAATGGTTATTATTTCCAAGCTTCTCTCTATGAAGAAGCTCTGAGGCGTTATGTAAAGCAGTTTGACAATCGTCCATTCGAGGAATTTTTTGGGGGCGCCCTATACTTTTTTTTAAGAGGGAATAAGTGCCTACATTTTTCTCCGCTTCCTTTATTAGACTTCTTGCCTAGTTAGGTCAGAAAGATATAAAATAACAACTTGAAGATAAATTTTTTCTTTGGTGAGATGGGAAACTCTTTAAAATTCCTTAACAATTACGAGGCAAGGTATGGCAGGAGCATTAAGTTTTTCAGCAGCACTTTCTTCTAGTAAAGTCGATATACAAGCTTTAAATAATTCTAATCCTATTCCTAGTCGAAAAGGCCTTTTTCATGTCTTTCAGAAATATGTATCAAAATCTGAAGGCGCAGGCGCTTTTCTTGAGCTGGCGGCATACGCGACAAAATGGCCGGAGTTTTTCCTCAGACAATTCACGCCTGCTCGCTTAACGAATGCCAGCGATACATTAATGGATGGCAAAAATGTTTTGAGCGGCGTAGCTATTCCTGAATCTACTAAATCTTTTATGAAGGCGTTAGATGGCGCAGCCCGCAATGGAACAGTTACAAATATTGCAGGTGCAATTGAAGCTGGTGCTAGTTTAGGGAATAATGTATGCGATGTGGGAAGTTTGCTAGAAAGTCGCAAAATCGCATCTCTTCCTTTCGGCACATTTGAAAAAGCAAATTCTGTTTTCACTTCTTTAGGCGGTGGGATAGGAACTGCAAAAGCGATTAAGTTTCTTTCGCGTTATAATGTTCTGACTCCTAACAGTACACAAGATGCGCATGCTGTGCGTTATGGCTCTTTGAAATTATTTGAGAAAGTATCCTACCTCGCTTTAGGATTGTTAGGAATGAGCACTTGGATTTTACGCACAAGCTACTCATCATGGACAATGACTGCTGCCGCAACTTCAGGTGTTGTGTTCAAAATATTAGGTGATTTTTACCCTAAACTATAAAATTCATCTTTTGAAGATGCGGTAAATAGACTTCTTGCGTAATTAAGACTCTGTCGATTTTTGAGTTCTTTGAGCGCATTCTCGATTCATTGGAAAGTATCAGTATCAGCCCTAAAAAATATTGATACTTTCCAATGAATCGAGAATGCGTCAAAATAATCTCCAAGATCAACGAATATGCAAGAGGTCTAATGAGTTTCCTGCCACAGGGGGATATTTTAAACGACGCTTTTCCTACTTGGAGCTTTCTTCAATCCTGCATTGAAGCAAAAGATCTTTCTGAGTTCGATCTCAGCATAGCAGGAAGAATTATCTCCCCCGGTAAAGACAACGAACATCTAGCTGCATTTGTCTGCGCCCTTTCTTTAGCCTGCAGGGAAGGGCATCTTTGTCTAAATCAAGACCTTCTTACAACAATTTTTCCTGACTCACCAAGAAAAAAACAGTTTGAGGAACTTGCTAAGCAAGGGGCCTTAGAGGTAGAAACGCTTAAAAAATATATTGTTTTTGAGAATGATTTTTTCTATTTTAAGCGTTTTCACAATCTAGAAGCTCAAATATGTAAAGATCTTCTACGCCTTTCTGAGAGGTCTTTTTCAGCGATTAACCATCCTCAAGCAGTACTTCACTATCAACTTAAATCTGAGCAGAAAAATGCTGTTGAACAGACTTTATCTAGAGGGTTTTGTTTATTGTCAGGCGGGCCCGGGACAGGAAAAACATTTACCGCCGCCCACATTGTTTCTGCATTTTTACAGATAAATCCTGAAGGATACATCGGGATATGTGCTCCCACAGGCAAAGCGGCATCACATCTTGAAAAAATGCTGCATTATCATCTTCCTAAAGATCGAGAGTATCTATTTGAATCAGGAACAATCCACTCTTTATTTAGATTGGGGAGACGATCCACTTGGAACCAACAAATAGGCCCAGTGTTCTTTGATCTTTTGATCATCGATGAATGTTCTATGATCGATGCCGAGCTCTTTGCAATAGTCTTAAGCAAGATATCTGCGAAAACACGAATCGTTCTTATCGGTGATGGAGCGCAGCTTGCACCAGTGGAAACAGGTTCATTGTTTACGGATATTGCTGAAAGTTTAAGTGAAGGGTTTCCGCTTCCTATGGTCACATTAAAAAATAGCATGAGAAGTGATAATCGCACCCTTTTAGAATTTGCCAACGCTGTGTTAATGCAAAATTCTTCCTCGTTCGAAATAGGGGTAGACAATTTTAGGCACCCGGGCTTATCAGAAGCCATAAATTCTCCTGATGTATTTTACGATGCCCTCTGTAATTTCACAGAAGGTTATCGGATTCTCAGTTGTTTGCGGAGAGGGCCCTTTGGAGTTGATGCGATTAACTCCGCGCTTGTACAACGTATCTGTAAAATGAAAAATAATTCCACTTTGGCAATCCCTGTTCTAATTACAAAAACGCAGGAAAAAGAAGGATTGTCAAAAGGAGAAATAGGAACGTTGATCGTCCATAACCCTGCACTTTTAGAAAAGACAGGCCAATTGAATTTGCACCAAGATTACATGCTGTTTGATAAAGATAGAGACCGTCCAAGACGTATTCCTGTTTCAGCAATTTCTTCTTGGGACTATGCCTATTGTCTATCAGTACATCAAAGTCAAGGGAGCGAATTTGATCATGTTCTTTTACTTGTCCCTCCTGGGAGCGAGCGTTTTGGCAAGGAAGTCCTTTATACTGCAATGACACGTGCCCGCAAGTCTCTTTTAATTGCTGGAAGCAAAGAAACACTTCAGGCTACCATGCTCCATTCAAGTAGACGTTTGTCTGGAATCAAAAACAGACTCTTGTGTATACCCTCATAATAAGCGTTTGTTCCCGGAGGAATTGTGAACAGTTGGTTGCGTTTTTGTATTTTCTTATCTTTGTGTATCGCTGCTATGAGTTTTCGCACTCCATTTGAGGTGAAAACATCGCAAAGTGCAAAAGATGAACTTCCGCAGCTACGCCGCTCCTTAGACCATCTTGTCGCACAATTTGACCAGAAAATGCATATCGGGATCGAAATCATTTCGTTAGACAATGGCCAGAAGATCTATGCCAAAAATGCCTATCATATGTTTACCCCTGCAAGTGTGCAGAAGTTATATACTGCCGCAGCAGCTCTTGCCCTACTTGGCGTAAACTACAAATTTGAAACATTGCTTGAGCAAGATGGTATCCTTGAAGGCAATATCCTTAAGGGAAATCTTTACCTTAAAGGATCTGGAGATCCTAATTTTTCCGTTAGAGAACTTCAGCTGCTTTCACAAAACCTCGTGAAACAAGGTATTAAAGAAGTACAAGGCGAGATCGTTCTCGACAATACAGTATTCGATGATTTGACACAGGGGCCAGGATGGATGTGGGACGAACCGCCAGCGTATTGGGCTGCCCGCGTTGATGGACTTACGCTCAACCGCAACTGCATTAAAGTCACACTTACCCCTTCAAGAGAAATTGCAACCGCTCCACAGGTGGCAATCGATCCAGAAACACGCTACATGCGTGTAGAATTAGCATCAGGGACAGAGCGCACGACATGCACTAAGTTAGAATGCAAACGTAAAGAGACGATCCCTTTTGAAAGGATCGTGCTCCAGGGGCCAATTGGGGAAAGTTCCAAAGAAGTGTTTATTGCAGTGGCACAACCTTCCCATTTCGTCCAGACAGTCTTTGAAGAAACTTTGCAACGGACTGGCATTCGTTTTAAGAGCGTTCGTTTTGGCAAAGTGCCTAAAGGCTCTGTAGTTATGGGAAGTCATGTTTCGGTTCCCCTGTCTCTTATTGTGCGAGAGATGATGAAAAATTCGGATAATCTAATTGCTAATTGCTTGTTTAAGAAAATGGGTGCTCATATGGCACAAGGAGAAGGCAGTTGGAAAAACGGATCAAAGGCAGTCAGAGAGTTTCTTGCTGAGCAAATAGGCATAGACCATATGGACATTACTCTCTTAGATGGAGATGGTCAGTCGCGTTATAACTTAACGAGCCCTCATCAGCTTGTTAGTCTACTGCTCAATGTTAAAAAACAGCCATATTATCCTGAATTTCTCGCCTCTTTACCTATTGCAGGCATCGATAGCAAACATAATGAGTTAAAAGGAAAAGTCCGTGCAAAGCCAGGAACAATGACAGGCGTGACATCACTTGCTGGATATGTGGAGAGCCAAGGTGGAGAAACCTTTGCATTTGCCATCATGGTGAATGGGTTTACTGGCCCTGAAGATGACATCAAAGAGCAATTAGAAGAAAAGATCTGTCAATTATTGGCAAATTTTTCGAGAGAAATTCCAGAAACTGTCAAAAACTTAGATTAATATCTTATTTTGTAAGTTGTAAGTCTGGCATTGATCTGTCTCCGAGAAATCGGAGACAGATCAAAAAGATTACGCTTTTGCAGGAACGAGTTTATTGAGACGGGATTTGACGCGAGATGCTTTGTTGATCTTGTAAACGCCAATTTTCACGCCTTTGTCCATGAGGCTGTAAACTTCATTGAGTTTTTGAGTAGATTCTTGCGCGCTTCCTGCAGTTACGGAGCTTTTGAACTCGCGTAGAGCAGTAGTTACTTTTGATTTAAAAGATTTATTGCGAAGATTGCGTTTCGCGCCTTGGATATCGCGCTTCTTAGCGGATGGGCGTCTTTGCTTTGCTGCTTTTTCTTTTTTCTGATCGGCCATTACTTCCTCTTCTGAACAGGGATAATGAATTAAAAGCTCCTACTATAGAGCTTTCCCGTTAATTCGTCAATTTCTCCTAGAAACAAATTCATTTTATAAAGAGAAATTTTAATTTTTGGAATCGAGTCAGTATGTCCCTTTTTATTGAGCTTTGCGCTATAGCTCAATCCTTATTCTGTACAGACAAATATTCATAAAAAACCTTGCCCTTACAAAGATTTCCGGATGGTGCCGTTCTTGGGGCCCAAATGATTCCGGGTAAACAAACAACATCTGCATTAATTGAGATAATTTTTTCAATGTAGTCCTCATAACTTAAGCTTTTAGCGTGTATGTTCAAAACACAAAAACTCGATTCTTTTTTATCATATGTTTTATCTGAAGTATTTCCATGGGCATATTTCAATTTTAATGCATTTTCTGATGCTTGGGAAAGATTGACAACTAAAAATAAACACACGAAATAGGAGAAGAAGCCGCTTGAAATTTTCATAAACCCCCAGAACGTTTAGAAAAAACTCTATTAATTAGTAAAATTCAGAATCAAAATAAATTTAACATGAACGTCTCTTAGAATTCTTTTCTAGCTTTGCTGAGTTATGGTATGATGCTCGATAAACACAGCATTTTATGATTCATAGAGTTTTAAAGTTTGTCTTACTTGGGATTGCTGCCGCAACAGCTTTGGGCTTTACCGTGCATACGGGAGTCCTCACTATTCGGTACCTTTTGCTCAGCACCCCATGCGTTTTTAACGTTGATAAATGGGGAATCGAAGGCAATAGCTCGGAATTCTTTGTTGTCGCAGAATATACTTATGAAGTTAAAGGGAAGTCCTATCAAGGCCGTAGCAAGGTTGGTCCTCCAGAGCTCAATCCTTATTCTGCACAGGCGATAATTCATAAAAAGCCCTGCCCTACAAAGATTGCCGGTTGGTGCCGCTCTTGGAACCCATCTGTAAGCGCAGCAAGTAAAAAAATGCCTTGGAATGGGGTTGTCCGTTCTGCGCTTGCTTGGGCGTTGGTCGGATATTTTTTTCTAATCCGTTCAGGAACTCACCAAGATTTCAGCCAAAGTCCTAAAAAGGATTAGATATCCACGTTTGATTTTTTTGAAAAAAGTTGTCCAGGTGAGAGGGGTGGCCTGAGATCTTATAAACTGATTCCATCCACGTTGTAATTGACGATCAATGATATCTCCGGAAAAATGCAAAGAAACTTTCTCCATTTTCCCTTTCAAAACTGCTGGAAGATCTTCGTTTGAGTTGCATTCTAAAGGTCTAGATATGAGCACTTTAAGAGGCGGGCCCTTTCTAACTCGATAAGGGCCTCGTAGTTGGTCCCACTGATCAAAAATGATTCCTTGGCCTGATGCATTGATGTCAGTAAAGTAACAACATCTAGAACGAAGGTGTCTTTCTGCTTTAGAAACAAATCGTTTATTGAATCTTTTTACGTGGAGAATCCAAATAATTTTTAAGCCTATTTTTTCATAATCACAGATCCTTTGTCTGGCCTCAGCAATCGAAATCGGGGAGTATTGGACTTCTATAACTAAGCGTTGCTTTGGCCAGTAAACATCTGCGATGCGATTGATTGCTGGAAAGGAATGTTCCATAATGCTGCCAGGCAATTCTCTATGCAATTTTTCTTGAATTGCTATATGAACTGCACCCTTTCTCGAAAGGCCACAAGATGATAAACGAGGATGATAAAAATGCGCTGTGCGCAAATTCCCTTGCCTCAATCGAACTGTTCCAGAGCATTCTGGGCATTGATAATCTTTTTTCCGCTCTGCATCTTTGACAAAAATGATACGGTTGTTCTCAATAGCGTGGTATTGCATAGGAACCTATCCCGATAAAAAGTTAACAAAATAAATTCTCAAAGCAATCAAAAACTATAAATCATTTCTGTGATTCATGATAATAGGCTTGACAATTAGCGCGTACCCCCTCACAATCAGCCGGGTGAAAGTAGAGAAAAGAGGCCATGGCGAAAGCAGCTTTTAGTAATCTTTTTAATCAGCAGCATCAACAAAAAATTGAAGAGCTCATTGCTATTGCAAAAGAGCAGGGGTTCATCACGTACGAGGAGATTAATGAAATTCTCCCGATGTCGTTTGATTCCGCAGAGCAGATAGATCAAGTTCTGATCTTTTTGAGCGGTATGGACATTCAGGTGTTGAACCAGGCGGAAGTTGAACGTCAAAAAGAACGGAAAAAGGAAGCTAAAGAGCTTGAAGGATTGGCGAAACGGGCCGAGGGCACTTCTGACGATCCTGTTCGCATGTACCTTAAAGAGATGGGCTCTGTCCCCCTCTTAACTCGTGAAGAAGAAGTCGACATTTCTAAAAGGATCGAAAAAGCTCAGATCCAAATCGAAAAAATCATAATGCGTTTCCGCTATTCAACGCGCGAAGCTATGTCGATCGCCAATTACTTGATCCATGCGAAAGAACGCTTTGACAAGTGCATCGCAGAAAAAGAAGTGCCAGATAAACAGGCTTACTTCAATTTACTCCCAAAGCTCTGTCAGCTCCTCAAACAAGAAGACAAAGTTTTGGAAAATTACCTGTTCGAGCTTGATAATCCGAAACTTAAAAAAGTCGACAGGGTCAAGATTTCTGAAGATATTGAAAAGTGCCGTATCCGCACGCAAGCTTATCTGCGAAGGATGCATGTCCGCCACAATATTATAGAAGACTTCGGCGAAGTCATTCTTAATGCATACGACCGATTCCTCGTTCTTGAGAAAGAAATGCAGGAACTCCAGCCGCGCGCAGAAAAAAACAAATTCGCCGCAGCAAAGCTCATGGCAGTCAAGCGCAAATTGAAAAAACGAGAGCTCGCTGCCGGCCGTATATTGGATGAGTTTAAAAAAGACGTCCGTATGCTTCAGCGTTGGATGGATAAGAGCCAAGAAGCGAAGCGCGAGATGGTCGAATCTAATTTACGCTTGGTCATTTCGATTGCAAAAAAATATACAAACCGTGGCCTATCTTTCCTGGATTTAATCCAAGAAGGAAATATGGGCTTGATGAAAGCTGTTGAGAAATTTGAATACCGTCGCGGTTATAAATTTTCTACGTATGCTACTTGGTGGATTCGTCAAGCTGTCACGCGTGCAATCGCTGACCAGGCGCGTACTATCCGTATTCCTGTCCATATGATCGAAACGATCAACAAAGTACTCCGTGGCGCGAAAAAATTGATGATGGAGACAGGGCGTGAGCCAACTCCAGAAGAACTCGCTAGCGAGCTTGGTTTGACGCCAGAGCGTGTTAGAGAGATCTACAAAATCGCTCAGCATCCAATTTCCTTACAAGCAGAAGTAGGAGATGGTGGCGAAAGTCAATTTGGCGACTTCTTGGAAGATACTGCAACGGAATCGCCCGCAGAAGCGACTGGATACGCAATCCTCAAGGATAAAATGAATGAAGTTCTTGCAACGCTTACTGAGCGTGAAAGAACTGTTCTTATCGAGCGATTTGGTTTGCTAGATGGTAAACCCAAAACTCTTGAAGAAGTAGGCGTGCGATTTAAAGTCACACGAGAAAGGGTTCGTCAGATCGAGGCAAAAGCTCTTCGCAAGATGCGCCACCCTACCCGGTCTAAACAACTTCAAGCATTTCTTGATTTGCTCGAAGGAGAGTAGGAATAGTTGTGAGAAGGCAAAGAATTTCCTGTGTGTTGACGAAAGCTCAAAGTTAACAAGATATAGCAACTTTGCTTGATGTCTTGACCCGAATTTTCAATCGCACATTTCTGATTGACCAAGCTCCCTCCCTCGCGATCATTTTTCGCGGAGGGGGGATAGTTCACTAGACCTCTTGCGTAACTAAGATTCTGTCGATTTTCGAGATTATTTTGGCCGCGCAGCGATTCCCGCGATTGACCAATGTATGGAATAGACGCTTGGATCACAAAAGATCTAGAGTTTGAAAGAGGCTTGATTGTGGACAGCATCAAAGAGAAATGGAGCGTAGCGGGATCGAACCGCTGACCTCAACAATGCCATTGTTGCGCTCTACCAACTGAGCTAACGCCCCGAAAAAACAGCAAAACCAAGAATTTTAAAGAGATTTATCTTTTGCTTCAAGATCTCCTTTGGAAACAGTCTATGAATCAAAGGCCATTGATAATTTTTAAGGTCGGATACTAGAATGCAAAAAACTACTCAAGGTATGGAATGGCGTTTTTTGAATCGGTCCAGCCTTCTCCACCGGATCTGATCTTCGGTTTAATGGAAGATTTTAAAAAAGATCTTCGCCCTCACAAAATTAACTTAACTGTTGGTTATTACCGAGACTGGGACCTCAAAACACCAGTTTTGAAAAGTGTCCAGAAAGTTGAGCTTAAATTGGCTGAGCAGGCTGAAAGCAAACAGTATCTCCCAATTGAGGGAGACCGAGGGTTCATTGCATCTGCAGGTGCATTGGCGTTTGGTAAGAAGCTGTGGAATGAACATGCACGCCATATTGCCGGATTTCAAACTGTAGGAGGCACTGGTGCGTTGAGAGTGGGTGCTGACTTCTTAAAAAAAGAAGTGAGTGAAAACATATGGATTTCGAAGCCGACTTGGCCTAACCATCGTTCAGTTTTTCTTCATGCTGGTATGCATGTAGGAGATTATCCTTATTATGACATGATTCAACAGAATGTTGATTTTAAAGGCATGTGCGCGCATCTATCGTCCCTTCCGGAAAAAAGCGTTATCGTTTTACACACTTGTTGCCATAATCCTACTGGAGCAGATCTTTCTCATTCGCAGTGGAAGGAACTATCGTTGCTTTTTTCTGAAAAAAAACTGATCCCGTTTTTTGATACAGCATACCAGGGATTTGCAGATGATCTTGAATCTGATGTATATCCAATAAGACTGTTTATAGAGGATGGTCATGAGATTGTTGTAGCAACATCGTATGCAAAAAACTTTTCGTTGTATTCTGAAAGAATTGGAGCTTTATACATCGTTTGCAAAACGGCGCAAGCGAAAGAAAATGTCTTAAGTAAAATCCGTGTCTTGATACGTGCAAATTATTCCAATCCACCTCAACATGGAGCAAAAATTGTCGATGAGATCCTTACAGATAAAGCTCTTAGAAGTTTATGGGAGAGCGAATTGGCAGAAATGCGTGAGCGTATAGCTTCAATGCGTGCTATGTTTGCTGAAGCTCTAATAAAGAAATGCAAAAATCGAGATTATAGTTATCTTCTTCGCCGCAAAGGGCTATTTTGCTTTACTGGACTTCACGGAGAGCAGGTCGATAACGTGATAGATGAGTTTGCTGTATACATGACTCGGGATGGAAGGATCAACTTAGCCGGGATGAACAAAGACAATTTGGAATACGTTGCAAATGCGATAAGTAGGGTTAATAGACCTCTTGCGTAACTAATGTTTTTTCGATTTTCGACTTCAAATTGCAGGGGTAATATCTACTGCGTATATTACCCCTGCAATTTGAGTCGAAAAGTGGCCAAAATAATCTTGGAAATCGACTAACCCTTAGAGCCCGTCTACGAGTTTTTTAATTTGCGGGACAGTTTATTTTCCGATTATATCGATTATTGTAACCTCACACGACTTTATGAAGTCGAATGAAGTTAAAATAATCGATATAATCGAAAAAAAATCTGCCCCCAAACTAAAAAATTCGCAGACAGACTCTTAGTTACGCAAGAGGTATAATGTATAAAAGAAGAGTAAAGCGTGTTCGCTCTTACATGTTTTTCTGTTTTTTTTTAGTTGTTGTTCTAAATTTGCCTCAACAACTCACTCAAGGAATGCGGTCTTTATCGATCAGCGCACTAACGACTCCTTGGAATTTAATTCATCACTTGCGAGGAAGGCTGCTTACTAGAAGCGAGGGGGCGGAAGCGCAAGACGCTCCCAACGATGTTGTCTTGAAACTCGAAGAAGAAAATGTATTGCTCCGTTCACAAGTAAGCAGTATGCGTCACTGGCTTATTTCAGAGGGGTATCTGGAGAAGCACCTTCGATATTTGCTTATTTTACGTAATAGTGTTCCACCAGAAGATACAGATACTATAGGTCAGTTTCTAAAAGTCAAAACTGCTCAGTTAGCACAACGTTTGGAAAGAGAAGTTCGTTCTGTACCTGCTCAAGTTATTTTTCGTGAACCAAGTTCATGGAACAGTGTTCTTTGGGTAGATGTTGGTGAAGAGACCAATAGGCTGCATAATCGGATCGTAGTAGGCAAACACAGTCCTGTGATCGTTGGGGGGGCTTTAGTAGGCATTGTTGAGAACGTCCGTGAGCATTGTTCTTCTGTAAGATTGATAACAGAAAGTAGGTTGGCGATATCTGTACAAGCGCTAAGAGGCGGCGAACAAGATCGATATGCCCTTGAGAGTATTGAAGGCCTTGTCTCAGTGATTGAAGAAAGAGAGAATTTATTTAAGGATTCTAATTCACGCGTTGTATTTTTAACTGCATTGCAAGAATTGCGTAAACGGTTTCAAGCTTTATCTGTCGAAAATATTGTTGCTAGAGGCGAAATTTTTGGTGCAAGTCAACCTTTATGGCGTAAGAGAGGTAATATGCTAAAAGGAGTGGGATTTTTTAATCCTTCTGTACTTGACATGGCCACAACGTACTCTAAAGCTCCCCTAAAATCTGGCGATTTACTTGTTACTACCGGTATCGATGGTGTATTTCCTCAAGGGTTTAGAGTAGGAACGGTTGTTGCAATCGCTCCGATGCGTGAGGGGGATAGTGCTTATGAGATCGAAGCCAAAGCCATGATTGAAAATTGGGAAAATCTTTCTGAAGTATCTGTTCTTCCCCCGCGAGAATGGGGCTATGAAGTACCTTAAGCTTCAATTGTTGTTTTTCTTTGACGAAAATTAATGAAAATTTTAATTTGACAAAGTCCAATTAATTTTTACGTACAAGGAGATTCTTTATGAAATATGCATTTTTCCTCCTAACAGCAGTAGTTTCTTTGAATGCGGCGTCTTTGTTTGCTAATGATGATGTGACAAAGAACGAGCCAACGACACAAACAGAAACTGGTTGTGAAGAAGGCAAAGATTGTGCAGACGCTCAAGAGTAGTCTTTGCTAATTCCAAACCCTCATGAAAATGAGGGTTTTTTGTAAAACGGCTTTACAATCTCTCCCATTCGTAAGCCACCTGCCCTAATTGATTTCCTTCGAAACTTAGTCTATATCTTAAATCCTATCATTTTGTGCTCTGTAAATGTCTGTTCGCATATGCATACAGTGTATGTCAAATTAACTGCGCGTCAAGTGGCGTAGGAATTTCAATTTTCCCTAGCTGAGCGCACTGGACTATTTAGTAGAATGGCAGTTCATCTTCTGTGATGTCACTGAGAGCGTCTGATAGTGATGATTCAACTTCTTTCCAAGACAGATTTTGAGCAAATGTGTATTTGTAAACTTCTTGGCGTATCTTAGATAACTGTTGTTGACTCTCACTTGTGATAATAGAAAAAATATTTTCCATTTCATTTTTTTTAATCTCTCTACCACATCGATAGAGAAACAGGCCTTGGTCGCTTGTTTGATCTCGATCGTTAGGGTTTAAGAAAAACATCGGTTTGTCAAAGGATAAAAAATCGTACCCTATAGAGGACATATCTCCAAGATAAGCGTCAACCCGCTCAAGCAATGGATAAATAGGTGGAAAGTGAGTGATAGCCTGAATTCTAGGATGATCGGAGATGTTTTCGATGAAATTGGCAATCTCCCGTTCAGATTGTACCAGCATATTTGGATGTATCTTTATAATGAGATTCCAATTTTTCGGAACCATTTTGGCAAGCGACGGCGCGGCTTGAAAAAAAGAAGAAGAACCTTCGTAGTCTTGCCATGTCGGCGCGTAAAGCAATGTCTTTAGCCCTTGATTCAGTTTACGAAAGATTCCAACTTCTGTAACAGTCTTATAAAAATCACGATGCCTTTTGAAGTATTCTAAGCGATAATTACCTGTGATAACATGAGCTTTTAAGCGCGCATAGATCCCTTTTTTAATAAAGAAGTCGATCATTTTTTGCCCATATACCAAGGCCACTTCTTCTTTAAGTAATCCTTCCATCAGCGGGGCGCTAAAACCTTTATCGGAATTCCCATGGGGACACCAAACTGTATGGATTTTTTTTCCACGAAGCTTTTGGGGAATAAAAAATGCTTCGTCAAAAATATCCCTTGGAATGCTACAGATTATCGCATCAAAAGATTGGAGAAGATTTTCACCCACTTCGATGTAATTGCGCAGCTGTATATCTAATTGAGGATAGTACTTGTGAGCAAGGGCTTCAATCTCATCATCTGTGACAATTAAAGGGATGTTAAGAAGAGAGCATAACGGCGCTAAGTGATCAAGATGGTGTTCTTCTGGGCCGTAAAGAAGTCCTCCAAGACGATGCTGCACAATATCTCCAATTATTTAAACATTTTTACCTTTTTATTTGGATCGTGGCAACAGCTGCTTTTCTCTTGGGCCTTTCTTCCCGTACAGGGGTAAGTTGTCCATAAGAACCAGGATACTGAGACGAATGTTCAACATGATAAAATAAATAATCATTGCGACCATTTTGTTTATTCATCCTTTCTATTAATGCAAATAATTGGTCTCGCAAAGACAATATCTCACATGAAGTTACATCATCCATAGGAAGGATCTTTTCAATTGCCATCGGAACTGGAGTATTAGTTAAGGATTTGGCCAAAGATTCCACTTGTTGTGTCGCTAAGATGCGGTCTTGTCTTACGACGCTTAATCTTTCTATAAGGTTAAAACGGTTTTGCATGACTTGGTTCCAAGAGCCTTTGTCATTTAGCAGTAGGCTGAGCTCTTCTTCATGCATATTGGCAAGTATTTCCCTCATCAGATGGATTTCTTTTTGTAGGGAATTTTTTAATATCTCGTGAGATTCATTCCAAGCAGTGTGTTGTTTGTCTACCATTTTTAACCTCAATGCATGTTCATGCATATATGTATAAGCACAAACTGTGCCAAAGATTAAATTACTGCACCGAACGTGATTCAAAAATCTGATTTCGGCTGTGCCAAAGCCCCGGGGTCGACTGGTCGTAAGTCACCTCATATTTTTAATGTTAGGTAACTTACGATCGATTAATCGCATGGGCCTTCACGTGGCCAAAATCCGATTTTTGATTCATGATCAGTACAACAGAAAGGCGTTTGAAGTATTTATCGAGACGGGATAATCTTGCCACATGGGAAAAAATTGCCTACCACTTAAGGAAATTTCTGCCGTTTTGGCTTGGTTTCAAGAATCAAAACGGGAGCTGCCTTGGAGAAATGCTCCTACCCCTTATCAAGTTTGGATTTCTGAAGTGATGTTACAGCAAACCCAGGCTGCTGTTGTGATACCTTATTTCATAAGATGGATGCAGCAATTTCCCGATATCAAATCTTTAGCGCAGGCCCCATTTGATAAAGTGTTAAAAGCATGGGAGGGGCTTGGATATTATTCTCGAGTTCGGAATCTACATGCCTCAGCGCAAATTATGTTAGAGAGATATCAAGGGGCCGTCCCAGATGTAAAAGAAGAATTGGCGCAGTTGCCAGGACTAGGGGATTATACAATCAATGCTATTCTTGCCTTTGCTTTCAGAAAAAAAACTTTGGCGCTCGATGCTAATGTCTGCAGGGTATTAGCCCGTTTTTTTGGCGTAGACAAACCCATTGATCAATCTAAAGTGCGGAAAGAGCTTGCTGATTTAGGTGATGCATTTTTAGATTGCGAAAGGCCATGGGAATCTGCGGAGGCATTGATTGAGCTTGGTGCATTAATCTGCAATAAAACTCCCATGTGCCATATTTGCCCTCTGAAAACGGGATGCTCTGCATACAGCAACGATATGCAAGATCTACTGCCGATGAAAAGGGCGAGGCCAAAAACAGAGCAGTTACACCGCTTTGCAGCGATTATAACAGATGGTAAGCACTATCTCTTGAGACAGAATATAGAGGACAAGTTAATGCAGGATTTATGGGAATTTCCTTATTTTTCTGCCGATGGCCCGATAGACTTAAAAATCGAACTTCAAAATATGCTGAGAACTAACGTAGATCTGATGCATGAATTACCAAAAGTTAAACATAGTTTTACCCGTTTTCGCGTCATATTAGCCCCTTCTGTGTGGAAGGTGACCACTTGCCATCCGGTCGCAAAATACACTTGGGTTGAAGAGGAGCAATTGAGGAATCTTTCTTTTTCCTCGGGCCATAGAAAGATTATCAAATATTTTCTTGCTTAAACGTGTCTTTACTGCCCTCTTCTTTTGACTTCAAATTACAGGGATAATATCAACTTTCGTATATTGCCCAGTAAAATTGATTCGAAAATCGGCCAAATGAACCGGAAAATCGACTGAAACTTTTTATAGGTATAGGTTCACAGTTCCTCCTTGAATAAAAAGCATGAATTGCCAAACTTGTATCTCGCTCAAAATAGAGGGTACCGATGAGGATATTGCACACCGAAAGTTCGAATGGCTGGGGGGGACAAGAGATCAGGATTTTACGTGAGGCTGAGGGAATGCGAAAACGTGGGCATGAAGTCGTTTTTGCAGTTGCTCGCGGAGGAGGTCTTGTCGCTAAAGCTCGAGCAAGTGGATTCCTCGTTTATGAAATCAATTTTCGTAAAAGTAACGCTTTGTATGCAATTTTGAGCTTAACTAGGATTATCTCCAGACATCAAATTGATTTAGTCAATACTCATTCTTCCCTGGATGCTTGGCTAGGCGGAATTGCAGCACGTATTTCAGGTAGCAAAATTTTACGCACACGTCATCTTTCCACAAATATCCGAACGGGATTGAACAGTAAATTATTGTACAATACATTGGCTGATGCAGTTGTAACAACCTCATCATCAATCGTCCCTATTATCTGTGAGCAAGCCGATATTTCACCTTTACAATGCCGCAGTATTCCTACAGGCGTTGACCTCGATGTCTTAGATCGCATTTCTGAAACGGAAGTTGCAGCTTTTCGCCGAGAGCTAAAAATGGGAGTAGATGATTTGCTCATTGGTACAGCTTGTTTCGTGCGATCGTGGAAAGGGATCAATGATTTTATGCGTGCAGCACAACTCCTTAAAAACATTCCTAATCTTAAATGGGTCATTGTCGGCGGAGGGTATTTAGAAGAATATCGTCCTCTGGTGCCTCAGCTCGGGCTTGAAAATATTGTCATTTTTACAGGACATCTAGACAACCCCTTCCCTGCAATTGCAGCTATGGACATTTTTCTATTATTGAGCACAGCACATGAAGGAGTGTCTCAAGCATCCCTTCAAGCAGCTGCTTTAAGTCGCCCTCTAGTGACAACGACAATCGGGGGGCTTCCAGAAGTTTGTATTGATGGAAAAACGGGCTTTAATGTTCCCCCATTTTCACCTGAAATGGTTGCAGAGGCAATTCAAAAACTCATTCAAGATTCTTCTTTAAGACAAAAATTCGGGAAAAATGCCAGAACGCTTGTCGAAGAAAAATTTACATTTTCTAAAACTCTTAATGATATGGAGGATGTTTATCAAACATTAATAAGTACGTAAATGCTTTATAATTATATTAAATAAATCATGGCTATTTAATGTTATTATAAAAACGTGCTATAATATTATCAGTTGATAATAATTATATTTTATATTCTTTGGCGGCGGGCTATGAGCGCAGCAATATTAAATAATTTTAAGGGTGTTAAAGTTGATAGCCTTAAAGAGCTTAATCTTTCTTTTAAAGAAAGAGACGCTTGTTGTCAGCTCGCTAAAAAAATAATTAACACATCCCCCCTCAAAGGCTTGCCAATCGTTTCTCCAGGCGCCTCTTCTGCTTCAGATGTTGTTTCCGATGTTTCATATACTTTGCGTCAGCTCGGTTATTTAAAATTGGACTCACCCGTATTAAATGCAACTGGTACCCCTACCGCCTTCAATGCGATTCAAGGAGCGGTTGGTGCATATAAGGCATATAAGCGTTTTCGCGATGCTCGTGCTAAGGGGGATATTAGCGGCACTGTAGAATCGGGGTTGAACATGGGATTTGCAATTGCTCAAGCTGGTGGTGGGGTTAGTTATGCACTTTACCGTCCCTTAGCAATTATCTCTCAAATTAAAGATATAGAATTTTCTTTTCAGGCAACCAATCCTTTAGGAAAAGCTGCCTGCTGGACGGGTGTTGTAGGAAATGTCATGTTTGGGATTTTCTATGGATTCCTCGCTTTATGTTGTGGATTTGGAGCAGTTAAGAACGCGATTTTTTACTTTTGTTCAAAAGTTAGAAACACTTTTAAAGATGAAGACCTTTTCCTCAAGGCACAAGTAGAGCAGTTAGCGAAAGGGCTCCACGTTCAAGCGGATGAAGTTCTTGCGCAATTGATGGATAAATCGGGCGCCCAAGGAATTGATGCCCTCAAAAAAGAACTAGGAATACAGCTGGCCAAAGAGATGCCGAAATGGATCGAGGCTGTTTTTAATGATTTGAATAAAAATGATGGTTTTTTTTCGATTGAAGATGGTGAAAAAGATACAGAACAAAAAATACGCTTCCTTATTGATCTTTTAGATGAGCATATCTCTTTATCAAAAAGTGATTTTTTAAAAGATATAGGTATAAATAGTGATGGAATAAAGGCCATTGCTGACAAACTTTCGGGACTTGAATTGATCGGGTTAGCAAAGAAGATAGAAAATGCAGGAAAGACAAAAGAAGCTGAAGTGTTGCGTCAGGTCGGAGGTGAATGCACGCAAAAAATCCGCCAAGCGTCTGCTTCCAAGTTAGGCGAACGCTTGATCTCAGATGACAAGGTCATTAAAGATGCCGCAATAAGTGAGGCTAAGAGCCTTTTACATAGTGTGCGAAGGGCTTTAGCCAAAAATTTCGCTATGAATAGTGCTCTGATGGTTGCAGGTGTCGTTGGTGTCGTTGCCACCATCCTTTCGTTTATTTTTACCGGGGGGGTAGGTGCTTTAATCGTAGGGATATTATTTTTAGTAGTCTGTTTTGCGATGATAGGTGTTGATGTTTATTGCCTTCATATGGGATTAAAAGATCCAACGCCTGGGGTCCATGACAAGAAAATTGTCATAGCCAATACAATTCTAGCTACCTTATCAATCGTTACCGCACTTGCTCTTATAGCTTTTTTCCCAATCCATCCTCTAGCTATCGCGATCGCATTAACGGTTGGAGTCGCTTGGTTGATTAACAATTCCGTTGCTTTAAAACGCATTTTTAAAAGAGAAGCTGAATACAAACAGACTCACATTACATTGAAGGAATTAATTGCTAAGCTTGAGGTCTCCCTGGTTGAAAACAACGAAGATCTTAAAACCTTAGTGAAAAAATTGGCTCCATCAGTAAGAAAGTCCTTATTTAAGAGTTTAGGATGCGATAAGAGACGAGTGCTTAAAAAACAAGAACATGTCAGCATTGATTTAGCATCTGGATTTAACTTTGGCGCAGCTTTGATCGAGAGAATTGAGGATAAAGAGATTCGAGCGGATGTTATCAAGGGCGTAGAAAAACATTATCTTAAGAACTGCAATAGAGAACTCAAAGAATTTTTAGATTACCTACATCACGTAGAAGACAGCAAGCTTGTAAAGAACAAATTTAGTTCTCTTTCAGACGAGCAGCAAAATGCGATCAAGCACGCCTTATGGAAAAAGCACACAACTGTACAATTCACCGCTTCTAGAGCAGATATCTTAAGGGCTGCTAAAGAACAAATCTTTTCTATTTAATAATCATTAGCCTTTTTTTCTGGGTTTGATAGAATACCGTTCTTCTTTCACAAGAGGGATGATATGCTCTTCACGAAGGCCGTAGAGATTATCGATGCAGTCCGAAAACGGGGTTTGACTTTGAGGCTAAACGGAGAAAGTATCGTGCAATGGGCCATAGAGCAGAGAAAGCAGCTGTTTCCCTTTTTGGGCGGAATATTGATCTTGGTAGCTGTTATAGGTTACTGGATCAATCGTTCTGGAACCTCTACGAAAGACTTTTACGCTTCAGAGCAGATTTTCCAAAAATGGCTTAACTCCCCTGGTGGCGAAGGGAGAATATTAGCGACCCAAGAGCTAAAAAAACATCTTCAAGATATTCCCGATCTGCAAGCAACTTACGCTGCTCCCCTATTCCAATCAAATTTATTGTTTCCAGGATCCCAATCTGAAATCCCTAATTCATGGGTTCAAAATATTTTGCGCCGTGCCCATAGCACGCCATCTTATTATCGAAAGTTTTCGCAACACGCATTGCTTATTTCTGAAGGTAAGTACCGTGAGGCGCTTGCAGGTGCAATCACTCTTCTAGATGACTTAAATAAAGATGAGGCGTTTTGGAAGTCTCAAGGGGCGCTAGTCCGCTTTGGTTCTGTGCTCTATGGGATGAACCTTTTACGCATTGCTTCTTTGGAGAGAGAATTGGGAATGAAGGAGGAAGAGAAAAAAACTCTTGCTGAAGTGGAAAACTTTCTCCATTCTTCAAGCATTACGTTTGCTTCTAAACATCAAAATCCTGAGTCTAGTGCATTGATTACTCAATCTTTGCGGGATGGGAATGTGACAATTTTCGATTACATCGAATCCCGCAAAAAATGACAATTTCCTCGACGACCCCTTAGAACAGACTCTTAAAAATTATAAAGGGGGGCTAATCTATTTCTTAGCTTTAGAAGCTAGCTCCATCGCCATATGTCTCATGTGGATTCCGCCATGTGCTCCAACTAAGAGGAAGATGAGCGGGGGCAAAAATATCGCTAGGATCATCGACACGCCAGCGAGTACGAGCTGAGTCGTTTTTTCCTGACGAAAGAAGAAACCCATAATTGACGCAGCTATTTCTTCGATTTTCTCTGAAATAAGCACTCCTAAAATTCCACCCACCATCACTGCAAATACAGCCCACACAACTCCAAAAAATACAAAGCTGAACAGTAATGCTAAGATAAACAGCATGCAGAAAAAAACTTCAAAACGGTGTTTTTTCGCATATGATTCGATCTCTTTCACAGAAACTCCTTCTTTCTTATGTCCATCCATGACTCACCGATAAATTTTATTTGTAAGAGACAGTCTCTAAAATTGCAATCTAATCTTCTCACTATTTTTTAATCAATATGGTAAAACAAAATAAATCGAATGAGATTAAAAAGTTGGATTTTTTTAACATGTCTCTAATACGAATAATCAGAAACAGTCCGCATTTTTGGGATCTCAATCGACTTGTTTGCAAGACGACGATTTGCAAAATAGGCAACGCTGCAGACAAGGATGAGCAATGTTCTAAAAGTGCTGATTTTTTCTGATAGTAGGTATTTGAAGCCCATGGATAAAATTATTTTGCCTGAATCAGATGAAGAATTGCTTGCCCTTTGTGATGTAGACACCTTTAGGGCAAGTGGAAGTGGTGGACAGCATGTCAATAAAACAGATAGTGCTGTTCGTTTGACTTATCGGCCTTATAGAATAGTCGTTACTTGTCAGGAAGAGAGAAGTCAATTTCTCAACAAAATGATCTGTTTAAAAAAATTGCGTGAGAAAGTGGAGCGTCTAAATTATCGCTCGCCAAAACGGATCCCTACGCGCATATCTCGCAGTAAAAAAGAAGAAGGCCTTAGAAAAAAATCTAGACACTCAGAAAAAAAGAAGTTTCGCCGAAAAATCGATCCCAATGATTAACTCTCTCTAAGGGAGAGTCGCTAGGTATCACCTACTGTCAAATTACTTTTACGTCTTAGTTCATTCTCTTTGAGTTTTTTTTAGGGATTATCTATTCTTCCCCATGCTTTCTAGTCTTTAGAGAGGTGGATAAGTGATTGTAACGCCGTCTTCGCTTTGGAGATGGGACCGACTGCTCGATCGGTCATTTCCTTTTGCTATTCTACTTTGCTGCCTGCTCCTTGGTTGGTACGGATGGAGCCTTTTCTCTTATCACTCCGTTATTGGCAAAGAGAACGCGTTGAAACTAAGTTCGTCTCAATTTGAGCTGAAAGAAAATTCTGACATGCTCTCTTTTGGTATGTTTTCACTCAGTGGCAAGCAACGAGCAAGTTTTTCTTTAGAGATTTTTAAAGAGCTTAACGTGTTAGCTGTTTCTACACGTCCTGATCTTTTAAGGAATGATCCATGTATTGTTCTTGCGCTTAATCTTTCTGGACAAAATAAGACGTTAACCAATGGGGAAATTGTGTTTTTAGCTCATGAGGACTCAGGTGATGGAAGTTCGAGATTAATTTTTACAAATGAAAAGACCCCCCTCTGCATCCGCCCATTAATTTTGGACCAGACTCGAACTTTAATAGAATGTACACTTGAGGAGTCTGTCGCAAAAAACAGCTTAGTAATGAAGCGCCAAGACCAAGAAATTGTTACGCTAACTGAAAATAAGGCAAAAGAGAAAATTGCAGGCCTAGATTACCACCACGTTATGTCTCAAGGTAAATTTTTAGGTCGTGATCTTTTAATCGAAAAATATAGCGGAGCCGCTCTGCATTCGTTAAAAAACAAAAGTGTTATCCGCTTTAAGGAGGGAAGAGAGTCCTCGGTGCAGTTTGTCGGCACAGGAGATTTCCTTAAATGGGAAAATCACGAATGGAAAGCAACAATGCTTGATGATGCATGCAAAGGCAAACCTCTCGCACGTGTCAAAGCTATTGATGAGGAAGGCGCTGAAATTGAGATCTGGGATGAGTCTGGATTTGGTTGGAGCAAAATATACTTGGGAAAAGGGTATTCAAAACCTTCTGGCAGCAGAATAGAGAATATTTTTGCCACGTTCCGTCCCAAAACGCACCAGCAGTTCTCATGCCTGGCAGGCAAGCGGCGCATCTTGGTGCGTGAAGGAGACTGGCTGTTAAAAACTCAAAAAGGATGGAGAGTAATTAAGCGGCTTTCAGAAATCGATGGGATCATTAATCGCTCACTTAATGGGGAGCTATTAATTTTTGATCAAGTTTTCCAAGACGAAAATAAGCTTATGATTAGAGGTCACTGGTTTGATGAGGCACACTCTATTTGTTCTCCAGTTCAATGGACAGTCGTAAATGAACAACGCACTCAAGTAAAACAGCGTAAACGAAGACCAAGCTATCTCAATACGTTGGGAGGAAAAATATGAACTTCATGATTTCCTTTCTACTTTTCATAGAATTTTTTGCTGCAGGTAATGCTCAAACTATTGAGGAAAAAAAGGCCTCTCTCACCTTGAATGACTCTCAAAATCCCGCTGAATTTCTTTGTGAAGTAAACAGGCAGCTCCCTATGTTGCGCCAAGAATTAGAAGTTTGTTATGCGGAAGTAAATACGCTTGTGAAAGCAGGTGCAGGTGAAAAACAATTCCGGGGCCTTCTTGAGAAAGTCAATAATATCCGTGCCCAAATTGTTCAAGTAGAAGAAAAGTGGCACGCTCTTTCTTTGCAAGAAGGAAAAAAAGAGGAAGAAGGCTACGCCATGTGGGACCAGGAAGAGACAACACTTTCTCAGTTGATCATGGAATATGGAGCGAGTGACTATTTATATGTGATTCCTACAGAGCTTAGCCAGCTCAAATTGAATATGCATTCAAACATCCCGATACCAAGAGAATCTTGGCCGAGCATGTTAGAAATTCTACTTTCTCATAATGGAATTGGCGTAAAGAAACTCAATGCGTATGCTCACCAGCTTTTTGTTCTAAAGATGGAACCTGCATCTGTACAAAGAATTATAGCAAGTCCCGCTGATCTTGCAATTGCTGCGCCTCAAACGAGGATCTGTTATATCCTTTCGCCCCCGTTAGAAAGTATAAGGGGAGTGTTAGTTTTTTTTGAACGATTTGCTGATGCTAAGCATACGTTCGTCTATCAAGTTGGAAGAAAAATTGCGTTAGTTTCCTCAAGGGATGAAGTTGAAAAGTTACTCACTCTTTATAATACGATATGGGAGGACCCTAAAGGCAAAGTAGTCAAAGTTATCTCTGTGACCAAAATGAATGCGAAGGAAATGGAAAAAATCCTTTTGTCGTTTTTTGGAGAGGGAGTAGAACGGAGCCGTCCTCCTTTTGGCCGAGCTGATCAAGAAGGGCTGTCGATCCATACTTTGGGGCAAGGAAAATCTCTTGTACTTATTGGTCAACAGGAAGTTGTAGATCGTGCTGAGCGGCTTGTCAAAGATACTGAAGATCAGCTGCAAGATCCAAGTGAAATGACCGTTTATCTCTATCCCTGCCGTCATAGTGATCCCACGGATCTTTCCGCGCTCCTCGAAAAAGTTTATTCTTCTCTACTGTCATCTTCCGATGAAGGTGTTAAAGATGTGTTCGATGCTAATTTTACAGCTCAGGGAAATCCACCATCTAAGTTACCAGAAGGTTATCCACCAAATGTTCCTCCATTAGTCGTTCCCCCTCCACCAACTGTAAGGCCGGAGGTAAATGCCCAACTTGAAGTCAACCAAGGTTCTGATCATTTTATTCCTGACCCAAAAACAGGGACAGTCCTCATGGTGGTGCGTCGAGATGCTCTTCAAAAGATAAAAGACCTACTACGTCGTCTTGATGTTCCCAAAAAGATGGTGCAGATCGAAGTGTTGCTCTTCGAACGTAGACTGCATGAGCAAAATAATTTCGGATTGAATTTGCTCAAACTCGGTTCTAAAGAAGATTTTGCGATCTTTGAATCAAAACTTTTGGGGTTCCATCATTTCAAAGGAGAGAAATCCCACTTCCCTGACGGCGTTCTTCAATTTTTCTTCAGTGGCCATAAAAGCAAACATTTTCCTGCCTTTGACATCGCTTATAGCTTCATGATGACTCAAGAAGACATTCAGCTCAATGCCGCCCCTTCTGTTATCACTGTTAATCAAACCCCTGCAACAATCTCAATCGTTGAGGAAATTTCGATTAACAACGGTGCAGCGCCAATTAATACCAGCTCTGGTCAGATTGCTTTTGAGAAGTCATTTTCAAGAGCTCAATATGGGATAACGATTGTGATAACTCCGACTATCCATGTCGTCGACCCTTCAGAAGCCCAAGCCGAGGAAAAAGGCTTTGTCACTCTCCAGACCAATATAACATTTGATACGACCAAACCGAGTTTAGATGACAGGCCGCTAGTCGACAAACGACATATAGAGAATGAAGTCCGCGTTGTTGATGGGCAAACCGTTATCCTTGGTGGCTTACGTAGAAAAACCAGTCATGATACTGAAGAAAAAATTCCATTCCTGGGTGAAATTCCCGGTATTGGCAAACTTTTTGGCGCAACACGTCTCACGGACAGTAACACTGAAATGATTTTTTTTATTACCCCAAAAATTGTGTTGGATGCACGTGAAGAGCTCATCCGTTTACGTACTGATGAACTAAAAATACGCCCCGGCGATCTTCCAGAATTTTTGGAGAAGGTCGCGGAGTCCAGAGAGAAAGATCGAAAAAGATTTTTCGTCAACAGCCTAAAAGTGATCATGGGACCTTAAGAAATGGTTATCTCACCTCAGCCGGATCTAGAATCTCTCTCCACTAAAATAGGGATCTCTATCGCAAAAAAACTGACGGGATACCCTTTTGTCATCAATGCTGTAGCCCGCATTCCTTATTCTTTTGCTAAACAACGCTGTGTACTACCTCTAGAAGAAAATGAAGGCAAGGTGCTTGTTGCTATGGCTGATCCTTGTGATTGCGAGACTATTGAAGACCTCCAAGTTTTCCTAGAAGCGCAAATTCAAGAAGTTCTATGTCCTCGCGAGGTAATCGAAGATGCGATTCAGAGAGTTTATCATCCTCAACAAGGCGCCGCATCTGATGTGATCGCTGAGTTTACTAAGGAAGGAGACTCTAAGACTCAAACAAAAAGTGAAAGCGAAGATATCATTGAGCAGAAGTCTGACTCGCCCATCGTCCGCATCCTTAATGCTGTCATGTTAGAAGCAATCCAGCAGGGGGCTTCTGATATACATTTTGAACCTTTTGAAACAGGTCTTGAGGTCCGCTATCGTATCGATGGCGTTCTGCAAAAAAGACACGCCCCACCAAAGGAATATCATTTACAGTTGATCACTAGGCTAAAAGTGATGGCGCAGCTTGATATCGCTGAGCATCGGTTGCCCCAAGATGGCCGTATTAAGCTACAAGTTGGTAAGCGCGAGATCGACTTCCGTATGAGCACAGTTCCCGTCGTATACGGTGAGCGGATAGTGCTCCGAATTCTCGATAAGGGAAATGTCGTTTTAGGCCTGGACCGCATCGGCATGAGCGATAAAATTTTAAGCGATTTTCGCCAGCTTATCCAACTTAATGAGGGAATTGTATTGGTCACTGGTCCTACGGGAAGTGGGAAGACAACGACATTATATTCTGCTGTATCAGAGATTAGCTCTTCAGAATCTAATATCATGACTATTGAGGACCCAGTTGAGTATAAATTGTCACAGATCGCGCAAATAGGTGTTAATCCGAAAATCTCTTTAGATTTTGCCACAGGTCTAAGACACATTCTAAGGCAAGATCCTGACGTGATCATGATTGGAGAGATCCGGGATCGAGAAACAGCTGAGATCGCTATCCAAGCTTCATTGACTGGTCACTTGGTTTTAAGCACTTTGCATACTAACGATGCCCCTTCAGCATTGACTCGCCTTGTGGAAATGGGAATTGAACCCTATTTGTTGTCGTCATCGGTTGTCGGTGTTTTGGCCCAACGTCTTTTACGCACGAACTGCTTGGTGTGCAAAACAGAGTATATTCCCAAAGAAGAAGAATTACGCGATTTGGGAATCACTTACACAGATAAAGAGATTCGATTTTGCAAGTCACAAGGTTGCCCGCAGTGTTTTGGATCAGGGTATAAAGGCCGGATTGGAATTTATGAATTGATGGTCATGGCATCTCCAATCAAAAGGCAGCTTCTCAAAAGCGCAGATGCACTCGAGCTGCAACGTGTCGCTATCGAATGCGGGATGTCTACGCTACGTAGCGAAGGGGCAAAGCTTGTAATCCAAGGACACACTTCTAGTGCAGAAGTTTTGCGTGTCACCCGTCGTTCGGAAGAAATTGGCTAAAAAAATTAGTGGGATGGGTTCATGGCCCTTTTTCAATATCGAGCTTATTCCGAATCAGGAAAAGTAATCCGCGGGATTATCGACGCAGACTCGTTTGATGCTGCAAAAGATAGACTTCGAGGAATGCAGCTTCCAGTGATCGACGTCAAGCCTTTGCATCGGAGAACGGAGAATTTAAAGCTCTCATCGGAAGTTCTATTAGCGTTTACAAGAGACCTCTCTCGATTGTTGCAAGCAGGACTTCCTTTATACGAGTCTCTTGTAACAATAGAAGAAAAATTCCGCGGTCGCAAAGATCACCGCGTGTTCTTGGAATTGTGCGATCAACTTAAAAATGGCGCATCGCTCTCTAAGGCTATTAAGTGTTTTCCACTCGTTTTTGATGCTGTTTACCTGAGTATGGTGCAGGCGGCCGAGTCTAGTGGCGCATTGCCGTTAGTTTTTTTTCGTCTAACGGCGTTGTTAGAAGCAAAAGAGAAGCTGCGCAAGACTCTAACTTCTGCTGCAGCTTACCCCATCTTTCTCGGAATTTTTTGTTTGGCGCTTACTTTAGGTCTTCTTTTATTTGCAGTCCCAATGATGGCTGAACTATTTGAAGGAAGGCAGATGCAACCATTAACTCGGTTCGTCTTTGATTTAAGTGCTTTTTTAAAGCTTAGGATACAAACACTAGCAATCAGTTTTTTAATAGGTGCGGGGATTCTTGTATGGGCTAAAAGATTGCCTGCAGTGAAGAAAAAATGGTATGAACTATTACTTATGACGCCCCTCGTAAAAGATTTGATCAGTCAGGCAGCTTTAACTCGCTTTAGCTTTTGTCTTTCTATGCTACTCTACAGCGGACTATCCCTTTTAGATGCCTTGCGACTATCAAAAGAAGCCTTAAAGATCCCTGCAATGCAGCTTGATATGGAACAAGCAGAGAAGAGAATTTTAGAAGGTGAAAAACTGAGTTTGCAGCTTAAGCGCTCTTTAAACTTTCCCCCTTTACTATCTCGAATGTGCGCTATTGGGGAAGAGACGGGAGATTTAGGTAAAATGTTTGAAAGTTTTTCCAAATTGACCGAGCAAAATCTCGAAAGAGATTTGATCAAGTTCACCACTTTTCTACAGCCTGCACTGCTGATCTTGCTTGGAGCTGTTGTAGGCATGGTGATTCTGGCAGTATTAATGCCACTTACAGATGTGCAGTCATTTTTAGGAACCTAAGCGTTGAGGAAAATTATGAACAAGAAAAGAAAGCCCTTAACACTCATCGAGATCATGGTCGTGATCTTTTTGATTGGCCTAATAGGCAGTGTGATTGGATTTAAGATGAAAGACTCTCTTGAAGATGGCAAAGCCTTTAAAACAAGGACCAAGATCGAGAAAATTAAAGATGTCCTCGAGCTAGAAATAGCAAAGGGGAAGACACGAGATAAAGTTATAGAGAAAGCTGGTGATATCTTGTCAAAATCTTCATTTTTTAAAGAAGGGAGAGATACAATTCTTCTTGATGGCTGGGGAGATGAAATAATAATAACTGCCGGTAAGGGTAATCGTAGCATTGTTGTTAAATCAGACGAGCTAAATGCATACGATGCAAGACACAAAGAAACTGATGATAAGAATGAAAACTCCAAACCCAAGTAAGACCAGGGGATTCACCTTAGTTGAGATCATGGTATGTCTTTTGATTATTTGCGCTGTAGCCAGTTGGGTGGGTTTTAAAATGGTGCGTTTTGTTCGTGAACAAGAGTTTGAGCATGGGATCACCTCTTTATTCACTTCATTACGCTCTGCACAAATAGTAGCCATGGCATCGGGTGCTGACATTCGAGTGGATTTGGACAAAGTAGACGAGAAGGCCACTTGCATATTCCATGCTTTTGAGCCAGCTTTAGAAGCCATGGAAGGAAGAAAAATTGTTTTAGGTAATGAAGTTGAATTTTCATGGAATGAAAAAAAAACTCCTAAAAAGCAACTGGTGATTTACTCTTCAGGAAGAATCGAGCCACTTGGTGTGTTAGGATTTCATTTTGGAGAAGATAAAGAGACTAGGAAATCGTTCTTAGACCTCCGACAGCCCCTTCTCATTAAAGTGCTAGAAGAATACCCTAAGAAATAAATGATCAAATGGTAGGTGGTATGAAAATTTCTAGCCCAGCATTTCCAGATCAAGGACAAATACCTGATCGTTTTACTTGTGATGAATTGAATGTGAACCCCCCTTTGGAATTTAGTGGCATCCCTCATACATCCAAAAGCTTGGTTCTTATAATGGATGATCCAGATGTTCCAGAATATGTTCGAAAGGACCGGATGTATGTCCACTGGGTCATTTTCAATATCCCAACCTCCTTCACCAAAATTCTAGAAGGGGTGAAGCCCGAAGGTGTCGAAGGGGTAAATACTAGCGGATCTCTAGGGTACAAAGGGCCGTGTCCACCAGATGCTGAGCACCGTTATTTCTTTAAGCTCTATGCACTGGATGCAGACCTTAAACTTTCTTCAGGCGCTACAAAAGAAGAGGTTCTGATAGGAATGAAAGGACATGTAATTGCAGAAGCTGAGCTTATGGGACGATATAATCGCAAATCAAGAAGATAGTTTGACAAATAATAACATTGTGACCATAGGATGTAATTAAGAGTCTCGTCATAATTAGGAGTTGTTTATGTCAAATTCTACTTGGTTATCTATGATTTTTGGCCCTTACTTTGTTATTATGGGCTTATGGATGCTTCTTTGCGGCGATCATGCAAAGCATATTTTAGAAATGATTCGCAAATCAGCAACAGCGATTTACTTTTTAGGTGTGACTAACTTGCTGATTGGTTTGGTAATTTTAAGCGAATATAACATGTGGACAATGCAGCTCGCAGTGCTCGTCACAATCTTAGGCTGGATCATGATTATTCGTGGTATCGTCTTATTGTTTGCTCCAAAATACAAAGTAAAAATGATGGCATCACTAGAAAAATCCCTAACAACATGGTCACTGGTGCCGTTGATTTATGGTCTTTTGCTCTGCTGGGTTGGTTTTTTCTCGTAAATTCTTTTCTTAAATTACACAACGCCCTCTTTATTAGGGCGTTGTGCAATCGTTATCAGATCCACTCTTGTTTCTAAGGGAAAGATGGCTTATCGTAGGTTGTAAAGATCTCTTGCGAAGAGGTCTAATATCTTCTCCACTAAGAAAGAGAGTTATTATGCGTTGGTTACCCTTTGCCATTACCTTAGTTTGTTTTACTTTAGCTGTCCCTCAAGCTTCAAACGCTGCAGTCTCTTCGGTTCCTTCGAGTGCTTATGGACTAAAAGCAAGGGAGCCACAATGGCGTCCTAAAATTCTCGCCAGTTATGATAATGGCCAACCTGAAAAGATCTTATTTTTTGAACATGCGGGAGACCCCGATGAAGTTGCTGTCAAGGAAGTTCATTTCTTTTCTAATGGTGCTATTCGAAGTGAAACAGATCTAATAAAAGCTCCTGCCGGCTCTAAGATGGTCGAGCAGTGGAACAGCGAATATGTCCCGCATGGAGCGAGCGTTGTCTTCTATCAGTCTGGCACGCCTGAGAGCATTGCCTATTTCAAAGACGGAGGCCTACATGGACATACTTATTTATACCATCCAAATGGCCAGGTAAAATCAAAAGCCGAGTTTGTGAACGGATTGCAACATGGACCTGCAGTCTCATTTTATGAAAATGGGGAAAAATTAGAAGAAGGGATGTTCGAAAATGGCGCATTGCAAGGCGATTGTATCAAATACTATCCAAAAGAAATCCGCGGATCTTTAACTCCATTTGAAAATGGCTTGCCTCATGGAACGGCTTTGGAATGGTACCCAAGCGGCGTTTTGAAAGCCTCCAGACGTTATCTCAATGGAGTTTTGCACTCTGATGGCAAAAACCCCGCAGCAACAGTCTATTACGAGAACCGCGAAATACAAGAGGTACAAGACTTCATCCACGGGAAGCCATCGGGTGTACATATGCGTTATCACACTAATGGCAAACAGAGCTATAAGGCACAGTATAAAGACGGATTGAAGCAAGGAAAAGAGCAGTTCTATGCTGAAGACGGGAAATTGCTCGGTGAAGGGGAATTCAAAGAAGGTAAATGCTACGGGATTTATTGGAGAAACCATCCAAATGGAAAACAGGCATATCTTGCGCTTTATGACGAAAAAGGGAACTTAAAAGAACCAATCCGTGAATGGGATGAGAAAGGTCAAATCCTCTCAGAATTTTTCTTAGTAGACAATAAGCCTCATGGACAAATTAGAACTTGGAACAGCGAAGGACAGCTGCTTACAGACTACCATTATAAAAATGGCGAGCTCTCTGGAGAGCAGAAAGAGTATCATGCGAATGGAAAATTGAAGGTCCATACTTTTTATGAGAATGGAAAAAAGCAAGGATTACACGAAGAGTTTTATGAAGACGGGTCTCCATATCTTCGTTTAGAGTATGAAGCGGATGAGAAGCATGGAGTATGCAAAGAATGGTTTGCAGATGGAAAAGTAAAAATTGATGAAAATTACGTTCATGGGAAGTTAGATGGAACAATCTGTTATTGGCATGCAAATGGGATAAAACATGCTGAGGGCGCTTTTGTTGCAGGAAAAAAGCAAGGATTGCATCGCGAATGGAATGATAAAGGTGAATTGATAGGAGAAGGTACGTTTGCCGATGGCGAGCCAAATGGAATCTTTACTACTTGGTATGGTAAAGACATGTTAAAAGAGCGCGTAGAGCTGCGATCGGGGAAAAAATTCGGACGTCTTGACGAGTACCACGCAAATGGCCAGCAAAAAGGAACAGCTCATTATGACAACGACCTGCTTGATGGCGAGGTCAAAGGGTGGTTTTCAGACGGCACAGTGCATGTCGTAAAGAATTTCCACAAGGGAAAACCAGTTGGTGAGCAAGTAGAATATTTTTCTAAAGATGTCCTTGTCGGTGTTTCTGCACCTCAAATCGCTCATCACTTTCATTATAACTCCAATGCTCAGCTTGAAGGAGAGCAAAAGACATATTATCCAAATGGGACCTTGCAATCCTTGGCCCAATACAAAAATGGCGATCTGGATGGACGTAAAGCGATGTGGAGCTATGAAGGAATTCTTGTCGAAGAGGCTACTTATAAAGATGGAAAGCTAGATGGTCGTTTTTTTGAGAGGTCTCCTGAAGGCAAAGAGATCGTTTTCCATTATAAGAATAACGTTAAAGAAGGCCTTCATCACATCTTTTACCCTGATAGAGCAGACGCTGGAAAAGTCTTGGCGTTAGAGGTGCCTTTTCAAAACGATAAGGCTGAAGGGGAAGCAAAAGAATTCAACATGATGGGAGTTCTTGTTTCCAAGACTCTATATTCTCAAGGAAAAAAAGAAGGGATTGCAGAAGTTTACGATGCGAAAGGCCGTATTTATATGCGCGTACCATTTCATGATGACAAGAAAGAGGGCGTGGCTATTCAGTACTTCCCCAATGGAAAAGTATTCAAGGAAGTATCTTTCCATCTGGATGAAAAAAATGGAGAGGAGCGCACCTATCATGAAGAAGGTTCGCTTGCCAGTGTGTATCCCTACGTAAATGGTAAACTCCATGGTAAAGCCCAAGAATTCAATGAGGGGGGTGCCCTGGTATTCGAAGGCGAATACAAAGACGGAATGCGCCATGGTAAGCTCAATAAGTACTATGATGATGGCAAGCCGCGTTGTTTCCAAGTCTTTGTCGAAGACCAGATCGATGGGATAAAGAAAAACTTTACTCCAGAAGGAAATGTGACTGAAGTGCGTTTCAACAAGGGAAAGAAAGTCTAACAAATTTAACCGCAGAGAAAGGATCAATTGATCTTTCTCTGCCTCGACTTTAGAATTTTTTGTCCGTTGATTAAGAATTAAAATAAATACCATGCATAAGGCGTTAACCTTTTCACACATGGGCTCTACGTCCAATGTAAGTTAAAAAACAGTACAGGCTTGGGAATCTGGAGATAGAAATCCTAATCACGCTGCACTTCGTCTATTAGAAATTATTGATCAGGGAATTTATCACCCTTTAATCAGAAAAGCAGGGTAAAAGTGAACCTGCTTCCAAAAGTAACAGTTTCAAAGTGTTTTATTTTTCAATTTTTTGTAGACCTGCTCTTCAATAACGTGAGGGACGAACTCATGGAACCGAGAACCATAATGGCCTAGTTCACGGATTAAGCTGGAACTGATGTGTCCATGCTTTTCATCTGCCATGAGAAAAGTTGTTTCCACTCCTCCCATTTTCCGGTTGGCAAGGGCCATTCGAAATTCATATTCAAAGTCTGAAAAGGCTCGTAGACCACGAATGATAAAATTAATCTCGTTTTCTTTGGCAAAATCCACGACAAGCTGTGAAAAATGGACAATTTTTACATTGGGGATATGCGCAGTGACCTTCTTGAGCATTGCGATCTTTTCTTCTAAGGAAAATAGATGCTGTTCTCCTTTAGAATAATTCACCGCGATCCCAATGACCAACTCATCACAGATCTTCATCGCTCTTTCAATGATGTCTAAATGGCCAAGGGTCGGAGGATCAAATGTCCCAGGAAAAAGAGCTCGTTTCATAATAGACCTCTTGCGTGATTAAGGGTTCGTCGATTTTCGAGATTATTTTGCGCCGCTTTTCGACTTCAAATTGCAGGGGTAATATACGCAAGTTGATATTATCCCTGCAATTTGAAGTCGAAAAGCAGCACGAAAAATCTCGAAAATCGACAGGCTCTTAATAACGCAAGAGGTCTAATTAATCCTCTTGGGTTCTGAACTCATGTAAAAGGGTTTTACTGAACTGCCTATGTCCTATGTAGCGCAACTTATGCAATTGAATTTTATCGAGATGCATTGTTGAAGGGAAAGCCTCTTCAACAAAGATGATCGCTCCAGGTGCTAAAAGCTCACTTTGATCGATCAATTTCAATACGTAGGCTGCAAGTGGGATGGAATCGATGAGGGCGCTATAAGGGGGATCGAGATAGACAATATCAAATTGAGATCCCTTTTTCTTGAGTTTTTCTAGCTGCGCAACGGCATCGCCTTTTAATACTTCGGCAGAGTTTTTATCCAGCTTCAGCAAAGAAATGTTTGCGTATACGCATTCTAAGGCATTTCTATCTTTTTCAATAAAAGTGCAGGCTTGGGCGCCACGGCTTAATGCTTCTAGCCCCATTGCTCCGCTGCCAGCGAAGACATCGAGGAATTTTGCGTCTTGGATCCAGGGCGCGCAGATGTCGAATACAGACTTGCGCAAGATGGCTGAAGTGGGGCGTGTCAGAGTGTTTTTGGGGGATTTGAGGACGCGGCCCTTATATTTCCCGCCAATTAGACGTATGCTCATGGTAAATTAGACCTCTTGCGTAATTAAGGGTTCGTCGATTTTCGAGATTATTTTGGCTGCTTTTCGATTCAAATTGCAGGGGTAATATAGTGGTTTAAGTTTTAGATGATACAATCGGCCACAAGATTTTTGCATGAAACATAGCAGGGAGAACGATGTGACTTTGTAAAGTCAGTGAGTTCGAATGCGAAGTTCCATGCAAAAAGATGCGGATGGATTTTATCATCTAAATCTTAAACTACTATATATGAAAGTTGATATTACCCCTGCAATTTGAAGTCGAAAATCGGCGAAAAGAACTCGAAAATCGACAGAACCTTAGTTACGCAGGAGGTCTAGTGATTATTCAAAAGCTTTGACTCCAAGGGAGTCTACTGCAGCTCTAGCTTTTTTCAAACTCTTCTTGTCCCCTTGCGCTACAAATTTATCAATGTTGGCATGGGCGCCTTTTAGGGCTAACTTGAGATCAGCTTTTTGGACCTTTTCGTTTGAGCGCTCAGTCATTTTCACTGGAATGACAGTGGAAATAATCCCTTCTTTGCTCACGCCTTCTAGTTGAAGTTCAAAATCAGTTAATTGATCAACCTTGCCATAAATGACATAGGGTTCATCGTAGTAATAGACGGGAGATGTGTTTATTGGGGATATGAGCTCGATTTTAGCGTCGGATTGCATCGGTTGACAAATAACCCTAATATCTTGAACGAGTGGATTGTTGAGGTTTAAAACGAGCTTGGAGAGCTTTCTTGGAAAGGAAGAGTGTGTATCGGAGTACACTAATCGTCCTCCTGCTTTGGTAGCGAGGAAATCTAAGAAGAGCAAATCGTTGTCGCCGCCTACGGCTGCAGTATAAAGTCTGTAGGAGCGGTGAGACTGTAGGAAATTATCTAAACTTTTCCAACGTTTTCTTTCATTAGCAGAGGTTTTGCCATTTGTTAATACTACGATTGTATTGAGGGTAGCATCGTCTTGCTCGGGCCAGTAAATTTTTTCTATTTGGGCAGAGATGTCTTGTGCAAAGTATGGGAGCTTGTCCTGTTGTTTTTCTAAAAAAGCCTCAGCAAAAGAAATCGATTTGGAATTAACGACGAGGTTTTTTTTGCTCATCGATGTAGTTTTTCTGCCGATAATATGGATGTTAAAATGTTGACCTTCTGGAATGTATTTAAGGGCTTTAATCACAGCCTTTTTATAGGTGCCAAAACGATGGCGGTCCATGAGGGACGCCCTATCAATTACGAAGTAAAAATTCTGAGGGAAAGTGTTTTGTTTCTGGACGGGAAGGGTAAGTTTGACAGAGAAATAATATCCCCCTTTTTCCATGTCCTCAGAGCACATTGCTTGTACAGGAGCTTTAGAAGATTCGTAAGTGCAGTTATTGACAAGTTCGCTATTTAGGCCATAGTCGCGAAGCTTAGGTTTTTTTTTTGGTACTTCTCCAGCTTTATTTGCTGGCACGGACTCGATTGGGAAAAAGATAACATCATCCAAGGTGTCTTCTTTAAAGCTTTGAGGTTGGACAGAGAGAGTGCGAAGAGCAGGCTGTGGCGTGCTAGAAATAAAAAAAGGGTTGTCTTTTTCTATTTTTGGAGCGTTGTAATCAATGAGAGGAGGGAATGAGAATCTTACAGGCAAATCTTGATTTGCATCAAATGCATCAGAAGATATCGACGCAGCTTTATTTAGACACAAACTTTCTAGTGATTCAATTGTCGCTTGATCAATTTCTATATCTGGGGGTTTGATAAAAGCAATTTCCGAGTCCTTGGCGAGCTCTTTTGCAAATTTACGAGAGACAAAAAGCTTATTGCTTGCTTGAGGATCTTTTAGGGTATTGTTTGCTAATGAGAGCTCTGGAGTTTGGACTGTTGGTAATTCTTCTGTAAGTTCCCCATGAGCTGGCGTAGCTATGTTAGGACTATAAACTTCATTTAGATCTATCAGGACCTCGTTATGAGAAAGAAGTGGTTGTGAGCTCGTGTCAACCGAGGAGCTAGATCTAGATAAGTAGAGTACAAAAAGAGCATGGATGGCCGCAGATCCTGCTAAACATCCAACAAGGATCAGTCTGCGGCGTCTTTTCCATGTATCGGGGTTCATTAACGCAGTGCCTCCAGGCTCTCTTGAATTTTTGAGAAAAGATAAGGAGTGAGCTGATCTTGACTGCGGCTCAATGTATCCAAATCTTTTTTAGCTTGTGATTTTAGGTCTAGTGCCTTTTGGTTTTGAAGATTGCCACTGGCAATTTCTCCTTCTAAACGAACGATCTCAGCTTGAATGAAACTCAGATAATTGTCCAATAATTCACATTGCTGAGGATACTTGTCTTGTTGTGATAAAAAATCTTTGGAAGTGTAATCATCCAAGATCCGCTTAAGGAAGAATATCTTACGTTCTTTTTGCACTACTGGGTCTACAAGGGATCCGCGGATCGAAGCATATTCAACAGCTGCTTCGATATGCAGTGGCTCTGAAACAAGCTGGCTTTTGATTTGTAGATCTTTCAGACTTTGTAAGATCTCTTGAATTTGAACACCATCTTCTTTTTTCTCAGCAGAAGGAAGTGTTGCATAGAGAATTTTACAGCACTGGAGTGTTGCGGCATCTGAAAAATATGAGTTCATGGAATCATCAACTGCAAGAATCTGTTGATAGAGTTCCAAAGCTTTACGGTTATTTTTCTGTGCTTCGTAAACTTGGCCTAATTGATAATACGCCCTTTTTTGGAACTTCCATCCAGCATTAGGATTTTTTTGATACAAGCTGCATAGTTCTTCCAATAGATGTTGCTCATATTTTTCATCGGACTTCAATTCTAAAAGATCAGCGATCTTTAGAAGGTTTTCTTCATGGGCAACGGGATCTTTAAGGCTTTTAGACGAAGGCAAGTTAACGAGATAATTGAATACCTTAAGGCCATTGTCTATGGCTGCTGGAGAATCATTTGCGCGGATATAATAATAGTCTGCTAGCCATTGGATGTTTTGGCTTTGGATGTTGGTTGGGGATGAGTTAAATGCTGCAAATAGGTGTTCGGCTGCTTTATCAAGTAATAGGGAGGAATCCTTTTGGCCTGACTTTCTAGCAAGAGAGATATAGTTATTATAGAGAGGAATGTGCAAAAATGAATATACCTGTGGCGAGTCTTTTAAAATCTCTTCACCGTGACTTACAAATTCCTCTGGATCAGCATATTTTGAAACGAGAGTTTGCGCATGGATGAGCTGTGCTTCTTCCAATTGTCCAGGAGTGAACTTATTTGAATTTTTTTCCAGCCACGCAAGCGCTTCCTTTTCTTGACCTGTTTTTAACATGGTATCAAAATATAATCTTAAAAGGGACCGCTGATCAGATTCTGACAAGATGTTTTGATGAGAAAATACTTTTGTAAGATCATTGATAAGATTGTTCTGTGCGATAGACTGCTCTTCTGTTGAGGCCTTTTGAAAACTTGAAATTGAAGAGTGTATCATTAAGCGCATTGCTGTTGCAGCGTCTGTTGAATGAGGATAAGCTTCAATGAATTGCGATAATGAGGATCGTGCTTCTTCAAAATTATCGGAATAATAAAGAAGGAGGGCTTTATCTAAAGAAAGAGCCTCTCGCTGATGGTAGTTTGGAAATGCTGTCATGATAGCATCGATATCTTGCATCGCTAGATCGTATTTTTCATCTTGCATGCTAAGTTGCGCGTGGAGAACAAGCGCTTCAGCTCTATCCTTGTCGTGGGGATAAAATTGTGAGAAGAGAGCAGCTGTTGTATCTGCGAGTTCAAAGCTCTGATCATCAGCGCTTAAGTTCAGTAGTGCGTTAAGGGCAGATTTTAGATACGTCGAGGGTCCGTTTTGGGATTTGGCATAAGTCGTGAGTAGCTCTGCAGCCTCTTTACGGTTTCCTAAGGCAAGTTGACTTTTACCTGCCATGTATTGTGCAAATGGCTCTTTGTCCTTAGGAATTTGGGTATGGAATTTTTCGTAAGAAGAAAGGAAATCTTCAAATTTCTTGTTTTTGAATAAGATCTGCATTTGGTCGTATGCAGCAATTTCTGCATGTTGTCCACCATTTGAGGCAATATTGCCAAGGATGCGTGCTGTCGAAAGAGGGTTTTCATTATATAGACATCTTGCAGCTTGGAAAAGAAGTGCTTCTTGATTTTCTGGATGGATTTTAGCTAATTTTTCGTATACGTCAGAGGCTTGTACTTTGTCATCTAGCTGAATGTAAATTTCCGCCATCGAAAATAGTGCGAGATCCTGATATGGAGAATTTTCAAGAGCACCGTAATTTTCCAATGCATTTTGCAAGAGGATGTTCTTTTCCTTTGAGTCTGTATTTTTTTCTGCTTTTTTGACTAAGCTTTCAGCTATTAAGAAATGCCAACGCAATTTTGAAGAATGGTCGTTTGAAAGAGCTGTGGAATATAATTTTGCTGCTTGGAATGCTTTATCGTAATCTTTAAGTTCAAAATAACATTCAGCGCGTTGAAGGGCTGTTTTTTGAAGGACAGAAATGTTTTGGATCTGCTCGTAAGACTCAAGTGCGGCGCGATTGTTGCCTTCGTTGATATATAGATCACCGAGCATTGCTAATAATTGGTCGCGCGCTTTGCTGTCTTTAAAGCGTTCAAGAAATGTTATGATCTGTTTTTTTGCCGAACCGTAGTCTTGGTCTTTCCAAAATTCGATGATGCGGCGTACGCTTAAGGCTTCTTGTCCGCTAATTTTGTCCGATGATTTTCCCTGAACAGTTGTTTTATCAACGGCATAGGAATGGTCCATGCAGGATAATGCAGCCGTAAAGCATGCTGTACCCAGAAGTGCCGAAGTTGAGATTTTTTTAAAGGCCCCTTGCAATTGTCCGTTCATGCATCACCTCTTCCAAAGCTGTAGATTTATCAATGCCCTAACTCTCAAGTAAACAAGGTTAGGACTGACATTATTTTTTGCGATTATACCTAGACTGAAGCGAAAGTCAAATGATCTCTGAAATTATTTATACCAACTTTCAGAAATCAGCCAAGCATGGGTTTTAGAACAGTCTCTTAGTCACACAGGAGTTCTATTGTACGATTTGAGAAGTTCCTCAGCATGCTCTGGGCTAAGGCTCTTCAATTGCTGGTATATTTTAAGGCCTTTTGCGGCATGCCCATGTTGAAAGAAAAGCGTCCCTAAGCGCAGTAAATGAGTAGAATTAGATGGTTGAAGAACACATAAACGATCATATGCTTCGATCTCTTGCTCTGATTCGTTGAGATCTTTATGTAGAGCCCCTTTGAGGAGAAAAACCCAAGGATCATGGGGTGAAAACTCGGTTAAGATCTTCAATTCTTCTAACGCAGCGTTTGCTGTGCTGCGCATTTTATTTTGCATTTCTTGCGAAGAATATCCTGAAGGGATCCAAGGCAAAGAAAGATCGGGTATGTAGTGTCTGTAAAGCGACATACGTAAATGTACAAGCAAAGCATGAGGTTGGGCATCGAGAGGGTCGCTTTTAATCCATTCCATCGCTTGAGCGATGGCTTCTTCCATGAAAAGCTCGCGCATCAGCAAAACATCTTTCCAGTGACACCAAGTGCTGAATTTCTGGATCAACAAATCAATGGCACGACCTTCTGATGAATGTGGATAGTAGAATTTTTCAAGGCCGCGGAGAGATTCATCGCAACCCGCCATGGCACGGGCAACCAACATATGTTTTTCTTGTGGTGTAGGCGCATCCGACACTAATGTTTCATATTCATGCTTCATCTCTTCTTTAAGAGAAGAAAATTCGACATTTTTTTTTGCTTCAAAATAGAAGCGAGAAAGGAAATAGACAAAACCTGTGAGAAAGAAGACCGCAATGGATGCAGCGAGGAGAGTGGATCTGGAAAAAAAGGAGAAGAACAATAAGAACGCGAGTATTTCAATAAAGATCACTGCTCCGAAGATCACATGAAAAAGAGCATAAAACTTTGTAGCGTGAATGAACCGCACACGAAACTCGCTTGCTCTTTCAGCGATTAGGTCGTCGAGGTCCCGTACAAAACTGCTAGTATGTGTGCCAAATTCTGTATGCATATGTGTATTTGAAATTATTCTTGAAAAAAGTTGCTTAGCTTTGTGCAATTCAAGATTTCTTAAGATCTGCTGTCGAGGTTAAGTGGACAACGCTTTTCAAGCAAGAGCCATTGAACCTATCCCGATAAAATTTTTCGTCGATTTTCGACCCAATTTTAGTGGATGATATACATAAGTCGATATCACCCACTAAAATTGGATCGAAAATCGGCTCAAAAGAACCGGAAAATCGACGAAAAATTTTATCGGGATAGGTTCTTCATTCCTCTTCTCCAGTGCGGATCATGTAATTGAGCACATGCTCTGAAACACCTGACCTCTTTAGGTCAATGATTTCTGAACTTGTCATATGAAATACGCTGTCTGTAGCCTTAATTTGGTTAATGATCACATCATCAGATAATCCATTTTTCGTCATTTGCAAAATATCGTCTGTTGTCAATTGCTCACGATTATAAATCCGACTCATCGTTTGCGGAGCGTTTTGCTGCATTGCTTCCCTTTCATTTTGGTCCATGCCATATCCTATTAGACCTCCGGCGCCCGCCCCAATTGCACCACCTATAAGAGCCCCACCTGCGTTTCCCCCGATCAACCCTCCAGCAAGCGCTCCAAATCCAGCTCCTGCAAGAGCACCAGTTTGAGCCTGTGTTTCGCAACCGGCAAGTAAAATGGAACAGATAATGATCCCAGCGACGACGCTTTTCATAAAGGCTCCCATTTTTTAATCAGATTTATGAGTAATTTATTTCCAAGTCAAGTTTGACGTTAAAAAATTAGTTTAATAATATCTTAGCTTTAACTTTTTTTTAAATTGGGGGTAAAACTCATGTCCAATATAGGAAATGTCCCTGGGATGCACCTGAACCAATACTCTCCAACTAGTGAGCAGCAAGCGCAAATGACTTTGTATCAATTAAAAATCATCAATACTTCGCAGAAGATCAATCCTTTTTCGCAGCCAACTAAGAAATTGCAAAATCTTGATGTGAGAGAAATTGGAATCGAACAGGACATAGAAGTGCTACAGCAAGAGATCGAAAATCTACAACTTGATGGTGCTGAAAATTGTCATGCTATGGAGACAATGGATCAAAATTTATCTTTATCAGTTGATTTTAAAATTAAAAATGAATTTTTAAACTCTGTTCATAAAACAAATGAGTATATGAACTCGGTAATTGATAAGATCAGTAAGTTTGGCTAACGAACTAAGAGGGTGTCTCCTAAATTAAAAATTTGCAGACAGGCTTTACGTTTGATTTTGTTTTTTTTTCCAAGCAAGCGGAGGAAGGATGGATTTGTGGTTTAATACCAATACTAAGAACGCAATGAGTTGCATTAGGGCCGCAAAAAGATAGACGAATTGATTGTCAATGCCTGCGATAACTCCCCCAATCAATGGCCCAAATATAGCAGATACGGTTCCGACTGCTTGGTTAATTCCTAAGATGCTCCCCTGAATTTCTAAATCCGCTTTTAAAGAGACCAAAGACAAACAGTTTGTCCAGCTCAGCGCTGCAGCGATAATCGATCCTGCATAGAGGAATGCATATATCCCAAAAGGGAGACCAACTGAGATAATAGATACCAAAATACTTAAACAGAGAAGAGCAAAACACAAGATCCAGCTTATTTTGAACTTATGTACAAGGATTCTCTGTAAGACTAAGTTACTCAATGCCCACATTCCACCCATAATCAATAAAACGTAGACCACGGTCTTTTGAGTGGCTTTGAAATGTTCATACACATACGTAGGAGTCATTTGGGCCATGCATACCCATCCAAGACTGAAGAAGAAATAAATGCTATATAAGATCCGTCCCGGTTTATGTGAAAAAGCTAAAGAAAATTGATGGAGTCCTTTAAATATATGTGTTCTTTCTTTGAATGTTGTTGTATGGCTCTCGTGAAAAAAACGGATAATACATATTAAATTTACAGCTGACAACACGCTCATTAACCAAAACGCCATACTGGGATGTAACAGAGTTGAACTTTTATCATAGGAAAAGATGCTACCTAGGAGAATGGAGGCAATAAACCCTATACCTCCAAACCCTGCCATCATTCCAAAAGTTGAGGCGCGTGATTCCTTGTCATGGCGTAAGTCAGCTATTGTAGCAAGACATAAAGTCAAGTTCCCTGCAAAAAATCCTGTCCACAACCTTCCAACAAACATGAGGGGGAGTAAACCTAAAATAATGCCTAATCCCGTGATAAAATAACCGATGCCTGTTGCGGACACTGTGATAAGGAAACATTTTTTACGTCCTAATCTATCCGATATTGCCCCTATCAATGGGGCGCCAAAAAACTGTGCGAATGGAAAAGCGGAAATCAACAGCCCTAAGAGAATGGTTTTTTTCAATATAGAAATGCTTGTGGAAAGGATGTGATATTCAGGAAAAAGAAGCAGAGGTGTAAATAAAGGATAAATCATTCCAATTCCAAAGCTATCTAGAAAGAAGGTGAGATAAACTGGAAATAAGGGTTTAGCTAAATCTTTTTTTGCTATGTGGGTATGATTGGGTTTATTGTCCATACCTAGTTCTTAAATCATAGGTTTTTTTTATGTTATCTTTTTCTGAACTCGCTTCTCTTTGCGAAGAGGTTAAGGAGCGTCTGCATGGGTCGCGACTTATCTCAGTAAAAGAGAGTTCTGAAGAAAAATGGGTCTTGGAGTTTGAACAAAGCGAGCAGTTGCTCATTTGTCTTAGGGTCCCCTACGCGCGGGTGCACCTTCTTAAAAAAAAAATTCATGGTAGATCCACTCATTTTTCTCAGGCATTGGAAAATGTCTTAAAGGATGCAAGATTAGAAAAAATCAACACTGTATCCAATGATAGAGTCATTAATATGGATTTTTCTCAGGACAAAAGAACTCTTTCTTTGCAATGCGAGCTTTTCTCAAAACATCCTAACCAGTTACGTGTCCTTTCCGATAAGGGTCTGGTGATCTTGAAGTATCGCGAGGAAGAAAAATCACCTCCTCCTTCGTTTAAGCAACCTAAAGAATTTCTTCTTTGCTGTCGAAGTTCTTGGGTGGAAAATGCCTATGCTTATTTAGAACAGAGCGATTCATTTAAGCATGCTAAAATACATTTGCAAGTAAAGGTTTCGAAGAAACTTTCCAAGCTGCAGAAACTCTGCCGCATTTATCAAGAAGAGGTTTCAATTGGAGAAGGGTGGAAGCAATTGGAGCATGAAGGAAAGCTCCTTCAATCCAATTTGTCTCGAATGAAGAAAGGGATAAGTTCAATTGAAATTGAGGATTGGGAGGAAGCCGGCAAGTTGGTCAATCTGATTTTAGATCCCTTAAAATCTCCATCCGAAAATACCCAAGCGAAGTTCCGTACTGCAAAAAAATTAAAGATGAAAGCTTTAAGAGCAGCGCAATTATTGGAAAAGTCAAAGGAGGAACGTGAGATTTGGCAGAAACTACTTGACCAGGTCCAAAGCATTGCAACATTTGAAGAATTGCAGGTACTTGAAGCGAAACTGTTCCCTAAGAAACCAATAGTTCTTTCTGCAAACCGCAAGGAAGTTCCTTTTCGTCATTATAGATCAATCACTGGTCTATCGATATTCGTAGGTCACAATGCAAAAGAGAACTCAGAGCTGACTTTTCAATTTGCACGAGGTAATGATCTATGGTTGCATGCCGCGGATTATGGAGGCGCTCATGTGATTGTCCGCGGGAGAAAAGAGCAAGCAATCGATGAACAAACATTAAATGAAGCACGCCAACTGGCAGTGTTTTTTAGCCAGGCGAAGGAAAGAGGGCAAGCCGAGGTTATATCGGCCTTAAGAAAACATTTAAGAAGAGGAAAAAAACAAGGACAAGTTCTTTATAGCAAGCATTCCAAGATATTTGTCCCATTAGATCCCAAGAGCGTGCAATCAGTTTTAGCTCGTACTACTTCTTAACGAGCACCATTGGAATGGATTCTTCTCGAAAGCGATATCCAACTCCACGCACCGTTTCTATCCAATCGAAATTTGGCCCTAGCTTTTTGCGTAAAGAAGCAATATGGACGTCAATGTTGCGATCTACGATAAAGGCGTCGTCGTTATGGACATCATCAAGTAGCTGGTTGCGTGTTAGGACCTTGCCGCGATTTGAAATGAGACGGCGCAAGATTCCGAACTCAGATAGAGTTGTTGCAATAATTTTATCTCCTTTACGGAGTAAATAACGGTCAACTTCGAGAGTAAATTCTCCAAAGATCAGAACTCGTGGAGCTTTTTCAGTGTCTTTGCCCCTGCGGAGAACGGCCTTAATGCGAGAGAATAAAATTTTGGGTGAAAAAGGTTTTGAAACATAATCATCAGCACCAAGTTCCAGCCCAAGTACGATGTCTAGCTCTTCCCCTTTCGCAGATAAAATAATGACAGGAATGTTCTTTAATTCTGGACTGCTTTTCATTTTGCGGCAGACGTCAAACCCATTTTGTCCAGGTAACATCACGTCGAGAATGACCAAATCAGGCTTTTCCCTTTCGATAGCACGATATCCGTTGATGCCATCGACTTCGACATGCATCTTATAGCCAGAGATCTCTGCTTGAAGCTTGATCAAAGCAGCAATATCTTCTTCGTCTTCGATGAGTAAGATCCGTTTTTTTTGGCTCATTGTTCCACTCAAAATTTTACTGCCTGTAATGACACCAGAATCTGGAACATTTCCAGATTTGATTGTGCAAAAAATTCATTCAATCATTCTAAACAAAAAAAAGCATTAAATTTTTTTTAACACTCAAAAGAATGTAAGAAAAAAATGCATTTGGAACTTTGTCCAAGTTCTCCACTTAGAATTGTATTATAATGTCAATTAATTGTAATCACAAATGATTATTTGCCAGTTAATTAAATGTTAATTTCATTATTATTGATTTATAAAAAATTTTATTTAAAAAATAGGAAGCAACTTATGAATGACTGCAATTTTAATAACAGCAACCCGTCCTGATATATAAGAGACTGTTAACGGATTCAGGATGCGTCGCTTTTTTTTAAATTTGCTCAAACAGTCTAAAAAATCGACACAATCTGAATCGGTTAACAGTCTCTAAGAGTGATTGGATAAAATAAAGATGTGATTAAAAATTAAATAATAGCGTTCTCTTTGAGAGCATATCTATTCGTCAAAACGATTTTTTTGCGTGTTTTAGCGTCTTTTTTCTTGTGCGCACATTGTGGTGCCTAGTTGCAGGGTATTGAGAGCTTCAAAATAATATCAATTTTTCTATGTAGAGCGCACCCGAAACCCAATGTGGCTTGCATTTAGCTTAAGAGGGTGTCTTTAGGTAAAGAACCTTAGATGGGTCGAGCAAAGACGTGCTCTATTGGGTAGTTTAAAAAAGTCTTCCCGAGTAAACGAAATTTTTCAGGGTCATCTGAAACATAAAATTGGTAATGAGGCAGCTCATTTTGATCATTGACCATCCCTTTTTGTTGCAAAACCGTTTTGATATAGTCTGCACAACTAAAAGCGGGATCAATAAGCGTCACACCTTCGCCTAATTCTTTTTGGATGATGTCTTTTAGGAATGGGTAATGTGTGCATGCAAGGAGCACAGTGTCGACTTCCTTATGCTTTAGCTTTAGTGGACGTAAATATTCTTGCGCGACAATTTCAGTCATTGGATGTTCTATATAGCCTTCTTCAACCAAGGGGACAAAGAGCGGGCAAGAGATTGCAGTGAGGTGTGCTCCTGGTATGTTGTGGGAAAAATGCTTTTGATAGACACCTGAAGCGATGGTTGCGCGCGTTCCAAGTATCGCCACATGTCCTTTCGTCAGTTTTGTTACTTGTTCAACTGCAGGGGCTATGATGCCGATAACAGGGATATCGAATAGGCTCTCAAGCTGTTCAATCGCGTATGAGCAGGCAGTATTACATGCGATGACTAGGATCTTAATCCCCTGTTCCATCAAGAAAGTTGCATTCTCAATTGAATAACGAACAATTGTCTCAGCGCTTTTGTTGCCGTAGGGGAGCCTAGCGGTGTCGCCGAAGTAAATAATATTTTCATGGGGAAGGACGTGACGGATAGCATTCATGACGGTCAGTCCGCCAAACCCCGAATCGAAAATCCCGATGCTGGACCGCCTGCGTTCTTCTTGCATATTAGTTAGGTTCTAGTCTTGCGAATTTGGAATTTTTAATTCTTGGCCCACAATGATTCGGTCTGTTTCCAGCTGATTGAATTTCTTGAGCGAATCGATTGAAATATGATGTAGCCTAGCGATTTTTTCTAGAGAATCTCCAGACTTTACTTTATGGACTTTAACATCTTCATGAAGGCTATTTTTTTTAATGGCCTGTGAGATTGTCATGAGGGTAGATTTTAGCTTCACAACTTCATCTAACTGTCGTTGGTGATCTTCAATTTTTTGTGTGTTAGTAGTTACAGCAGCATTGATCTGTTTAAGATCGGTTGCAGCGCGTTCCATGACTTTTTCTAATTGATTGATCCTTCCGTCTAGATTGCTAAGCTGTCGTTGTAAGGAATCGGGCGTAGCAGTTTTGATTCCATTTTTTAAAGATGAGGTCGAACTTTCCTGCGCGCGGATACGCTCATCTAGAAGTTGGACCTCTACTTTCGCCGCATTAAGGGCATGCTTGAGATCGGCTATCTCTGTGCTCATCTCTTCCATGGCGACATGTATCGAGCCATCATGAAAACTGTGCATACCTAACTGAGACTCACAAGATGCAGTTAAAAGACCTAAAAGTGGAAGAATCAATAAATGTCTCATTTCGATTACTTCTGATAAATTTTAAATTCAGCGCGACGGTTTTCATTCCAAGCAGCTTCAGTATGTCCATTTACAGCAGGTTTTTCTTTGCCGTAAGAAATTGTGAACAATTGGTTTAAGTTGACGCCATACTTTACAAGCTGCGTACGGACATAATTAGCTCTGCGTGCGCCTAAAGAGAGATTGTACGCTTCTGGGCCACGTTCGTCGCAATGTCCCTCAACAAAGACGTAGGTATTTGGGTGTTGCTTTAAATAGTTGGCGATTTTCTCTAAGGATGCGAGATTTTCCTGCCCGCGTAATATATGATCGTCAGTGTTAAAATGGAGCGAACGGAAAACAGCTGCTAGGCTAGAAGACGGCGAGCTGAAATGACCTATTCCTGGAATTCCGCTCTGGCTATCGCCTGGCGTAATGGAAGACTGGGGAATAGCACCGTCGGAAATTTGCGATTTAAGATCTTCGTCTTTTAACGCGATAAAATCATCTTCTTCAGGGCCTTGGAAGTCGTCAGAATCAAAGGCGAGTCGATCATCATCTTTGGATCCCCAAAGACTAGAGCCAGATTTGTTTTTAAATTTCCCAGAAGTTTGGTTGTCATCCCATACGCTATTATTTTTTTTACATCCGCTTGTGATTAATGCTGCAGCTGAAAGCACGAGAACGCTTAAATAATGTATTTTTTTCATTTCCTTCCTCAAATTTTTGTTGAGACGGGAAGGAAAATAATTTCCAATCCCTGTCTTTTAGAGCCTAACGCTAGGCTCTTAGCGAGCATATTTATTTACTTGCCGCCCCATGACGGATAATGTTTTTTTCCTGAGCCACGTGAAATTTTGACAGCTTCAGGTTGGTTCAAGTTTAATAGATAAAGCTCACATGATTGTGCATCTGTCGAGTTGAATACGAGGTGCAGGCTGTTGGGGGCCCATGAAGGATTTTCTTTATTTCCTGGGCCGAATGTCAGCTGTCTCTCTTCTCCCTTCTCGAAGTCATAAATCCATATTTGCCTCACTCCCTTTGTTTTAGCACTATATGCTAATTTCGTTCCATCGGGAGACCAGCTTGGGCAGGAACTTTCCTTGTTTTGCTTGGTAATTAGGATAGGTTCACTACGTTTGGCTTGTTGCTGTGTAGAGATAATGTAAATTCTAGGAGAGCCGTCCTTGTCGGATACAAATGCAATCTTTCTTCCGTCCGAACTAAAAGTTGGAGAAGCTTGTGTAGCGCGTGGATATGAAAAGAGTTGGTAGGGTTTACCTATTTCTCCTTTTTCAGGATGGAACGGTTGAATGAATAAGTCAGATCTGCCCCCGGCATCACAGATAAAGGCTAGTTGGTCTCTTTGTGGAGAGATAGCGGGAAGAAATTGATTGCCTCGTAGTTCAATCAGACGTTGGCCCTTACCTTCTTTTAAGGAAGCGATATATATTTTAGGTTGACCGAGCTTATATGATACATACAGAAAGCGGTCACTGCGCGCAGGCATAAATATGGGTGTTACGCAGTAACTGCCTTCTTTAGTGATCTGACGAGCATTAGCGCCATCGGAGTCACATTCCCATATTTCAGCATTCCATGATTGTTCTTTATCTTTTGAATTTGATTGAGCTGAATATAAAATATGATTGCTAGCGATCCCGTCAACGTTGTATAGGGCCTTTACAATAGCATCTGCGATTTTGTGGATATTTCTGCGGTCTTCATGCAGGGTCCCACTAAGAGCTACCTCAGGAAATTGTTTTAAAGAGCCTGTTTGAGTGGAAAACACTTGGGCCATTATTTTTTTCTCTCTGACCGTGCATCGGATAACATGGGTGACACCAGAATTTTTCCAAAAAGTAGGGTTGAATGCTGATTTAACATCTTTTTGGATGAGTGCTGTTTCTTTTGCCGGATCTCTTTTCATAGCCTTCATATAGCCACTATAGTTGAGATCAAAGCTTAATATTTCTTCCAAGGCTGAGAGGTATTGATTAGAGAGCAAGGGTTGATCATCGACAAATGAGCCAAAATAGATAGGCTCTAGAGGACTCTCTGTGGCTAGCTGTACATGAATTTCTGTTGGAGAAGGTGTGTTAGCGCTCAGCGGAGTAATTAAAAAGCAACAAGCTAAGTAAATGACCCCGAAAAAGAATTGAATCATAGTGATACCTCCAAAGCGACAATGGAAAGAGAAATGGACTTGTCTCTTTGGATTTTGTCATGAGCAGGAAAAAAAAACGACCAAATTTTCGCAAATCAGCCCAAAAGAACTCAAAATCGACTGAAACTTTTGGGTGAGATCGGTTTCTGTACTTAACAAGACTCAAAAACTGTGTAAATTAACTTCGCTTATTTTTTTGCTTTGCTTCTTTAAGTGTTTTGATCCAAGTCAGTTTCTCTTTGTTGAAGAGATCAAGATTTTCAGTCATGACTTGCAACATTACAGTGCCGTTGTTTATTGAAAATGCTCTTGATATACAGTAAAAATTGTCATTTGCCCATTCAACTAAGAAGGAATCTTCAGAGTTTTCAAGAATTGAGATCGTGCAATTTTGACCTTGAAAAACAGATTGTATGGCCTCTTCTATTGAAGCATCATCCGTACCTTCTAATGGATATGCGTTAATGTGAGCAGCAAAAACAACTGAGCATGTATTGTTCGACTCGCTTTCTGAAACATAGATCAATGTCGAGCTTTTTTCGATGCTATCGCTTATGTGATTTACTAGCTCCCAGTCTAGCTCAGATGGAGGAAGTTCGTATTCGACATTCCCTATCATTTTTGCACTGAGAGAGCCGAAGAACAAGAAACATAAGGAAGCAAATAAATAACGCATGGTAACTCCGCAGAATGTCAAAATGTTAAAAGCACTTTCTAAAATTATATAATACTAACGGGCTTGCCTGGTGCTGTCAAATATTATACCGAACGTGATTAGAAAATCGTATTTCGACTGTTACAAAAATCTCTAAGTCCAAATCCTGTTTTGAATGTCAGAGTAAAGACATAATGTCTTATCGAAGTCAGTTTTCAAGAGTAAGGTGCAGACGATTTTTACCCTGATAGATGGCGCATAAAATCAAGTTTTTTATTTTTGACATAAACTTTCGATCATATTTAAATATTTGGAAATCAGAATATTGCAAGAATTTAAATGGAGATCTAAATGTGTATCGTCAGCTGCAGAGATTTCTCAGTCGTTAGAACTCAACCCCAATTGCAAAGTTCAGATATCTGCAGTGTTCCAAAAGAAATTGTGCTTCTGATTTTTTCTTATTTGAATGCACAGGAACTTTACGTAGTGAGCTGTGTGCAAAAACAATGGTCTCTACTTGCAAAAACTGAAGACTTGTGGAAGAGACTAGTTACGCGCAATCTTGGATTTGAGATAAAACTTAATGTTAATCAGTACTCTACTTGGAAAGAAAATTATCAGGGTTTCCTAGATGTGTTTATTTTGAAAAAAATAGCACTAATGGAGAAAGAGAATGATAGGGAACATATCGAAGTCACAAAACAATTATGTGAGGTTCCTCACTACAATTGGCTAGATAGACGTTATTATGAGGAAAAATTAAAAGGAATTGAGGCTAGGATAGGTTTAGACATCTTGAGTTTGACAAAAAAAATGTCGGCCAATTTTAAAGAAAAACATTTTAAGCTTGCTGAGCTGACTTCGATTACTGAAAGTTATCCAAGTCATATGGTCAGTTTTGCTAAAGGAGTAATGAAAGGAATTCAATTATTTGAGAATAAGGCTACGCCTAATACTCATGACTAAATGTAATTAAAAATGTCTGCTGGTCTTCAAAAAATGTACTTGCTGTGGGCCTTGGTAGATGAAGATGAGGCAGCTGCTCTTCAAGATATTTGCGGTTCTTTGCGCTTTCAGAACGTGTTACTGTCGCAGTTTTGATTGTGCCGTCTTTATGAACAGTGACTTTGATTGTCACTTCGCCAAATTCTGGTAATTGCAGTTGTTCATGAAAGAAGGCTGCGAGAATTTCTTGATACTGTAAATCTTGTGAGGGTGCTGAGATTGGGCCTTCTCGTTCGATCTCAAGAGAGGGTGTGTATGCTTTTCCTTTAGGAGCTTTTGCTTTTGAAGGTTTGGCCATATTCTCAATACTCTTCTCTAATTCATCCAACAAAGCATTTGGGATTGCAGGATTAGCTGGTTTACTAGAAGAGGGCTGTGCGTTTTTTTTGACGGGCTTGCTTGTTTGTGGTGCAGCTTTTGTTGGGGATTTGGCAGTTTCTTTTTTCGCGCTTTCTTTGATGGGCTCGGAATTTTTAGGCGTATCTTTTTTCTGGGCAGTTTTTTTTGCCTGTGTGCTTTTCGATGGAGCTGTTGAGGTTGCGATTGTTTTGACAGGACTGGGCGTGTTAACTGTGCGCACAACGATCCGATCGCGCTGTTGCCTTAAAATCTTCGGCGTTCCAAACATCATGAGTGCCAAGGCAAGTCCATGGATGCTTAAGACTAAAAAGGTAAAGGTTGATCGCGTTTTCATGGTGGGCTTAGTATCACATCCATCTGATCATAACCTGCACCTTCTAGAGCATTCTTTACGGATTGATAAGTGCCAAAATATGCTTTGCGGTCATGAAAAACTTGGGGGACCTGGCGAGGATTGCGCTGATGGAGGTCTCTCAATAGGTTCACAAGTCTTGTTTCGTCGATTTTTTTTGAGTTCAGCAATATGGAGTTGTCTGATCGCACATGAATAATCAATGTATTGTTGTCTTGAGATTGTGCTGCTGTTTTTTCTTCTCTGCGAGGCGCATTGGCAAGTTCGATCCGATCAACCTCTAATAGGGGCGCAACGATGATGAACATGATAAGCACTACGAACACCACGTCAATAAGAGGTGTGAGGTTGATGGTTGCCTCATCTCCGCTGTCATTCTCTTTTTTTCTTCCTCGAGATCTCATATTACGATCCATCCACTTTGCGGTATTGGAGCTCCACTACTGAAAGCATCTCATACAGAAAATCTTCCATGTCCGATGTCAATGTCTTGGAGAGATTGCGTAAATAATTAAATGAAAGTAGTGCTGGAATTGCGATCACAAGCCCAAGGACAGTTGTTGCAAGTGCAGTTGAAATTCCCCCTAAAATTGTTGAATTGGATCCCGCAGTTGCTCCGTGCTGTAACTCGGAAAAAGTGACCAAGATCCCCCACACTGTTCCCAGTAGTCCAAGGAAAGGAGCTAACGTAACAATTGTAGAGAGCATGTACAGGTTCCTGTCGAGCTTTTTGGCCTGTATTGAAATGGTCGTCAGTACATGGGACTCAATTAAATTGAGATCATTAACGGATAGAGGTGCAGCTTGGTTTTCGCTCTTTTTCGCTTGGGTTGCTTCGATAAAGAAAAGGTTTTTATTGATGGTCTCTAGCGTCTTTTCTTTTAAAGAGGAAAAAATTTCAGCAAAAATATTCGGGATTTCTTTTTTCCTAGGGGCTGGAAGCGCGCGCAGGTCGATTTGAAAAAGATAGTCTTTTTGCTTGAGCCACGCAGTGCGGAAGGCGTGGGCGACTTGTGCTGTCTTGCGAAGGATCCATATTTTGTAAAGTAGGACGATCCAACAAACAGCTGAAGAAATAAATAAACCCCAAAAAATCAGTTTACCGAAAAAATCAGACTGTACATAAGCAGAAACAAATGAATTCAAGTTAGCAAAAAATAGTATTACAGACATGAACGACCCTTTTAATACGAATCATAACTGTAACAGACGAAGAATTGCAACCGTCATCAGTTTTTGCACGAACGACTATCGCTTTTTTTCGCCTTGTGTTGAAGCTGCAAAAGCAATTTCTGATTATGTCTTTGTGACTGTCTGTGATCATTTTTTTGATGGGAGTGAAGAGAACTTTTCTGTTTTGGAAGAATTATACGCGCAGCATCCTGAGATCAAATTTCTTGAGTTTGCCTATGATGAACAAGAACTTTACGGGACATACGAAAACATACAGAGAGAGAGTCCTTTGTGGATGCGGCATTGGCATAATGCTTCTCGTTTCATCGCCTATTGCCATTTGCCTGAGGATGTTGAGTACGTACTATATGTCGATGTTGATGAGATCTTTGAGCCTAAAAAATTCCTCGATTGGTTGGAGAAATTTCCTTACCGGGGTTATGATGCGGTCCGTTTTGCAAGCTACTGGTATTTCCGGGAAGCGAGATACCGTGCGACAGCATTCCCTGATGCTGCATTGATGGTGCGTAAAGATCTACTATCGACAAAGGTGATCTTCAATCCTCATGAAAGGATGGGGATTCTCCTTGCCTGTGAAGGTATGAAACAGCGCGGTGTCAGAGCTTTAGATGGTATGCCAATGATGCACCATTTTAGCTGGGTGAGGACCCAAGATGAAATGTTGAAGAAGGTTCAATGCTGGGGCCATCATTGGGAGCGAGATTGGTCTAGCCTCATCCAAGAGGAGTATGCGCGCAATTTTGACGGTGTCGATTTTGTCCGCTGCTATGAATACATAGAAGCAGACCCTTTATTGGATCCGTTAAAAGGGTCTTATAAAGAAAGTGAAAACAGAATTTCTCTTGATGAACATTTGCAATCTCTTCATCGTTTTCCTCACGTTACGCGTGTGACACCGCAAATAGTATTTCGACTTGCACTCATTAAGGAGTTTGCTCTGTGACTAAAGAGAACTTATGGACGGATACGCACTGCCACCTCGCCTCCACTGAATTATTCCCAAACATAGATATGCTAGTTAAAAATGCGAAAAAAGTCGGTATCGGGCGTTTGGTCAACATTTGTACAGATCTCGATTCTTTAGAGAAGGGCTTAGCTGCAGCGGAGAAATATTCTGGATTTTTTAATGCTGCATCGACGACTCCTCAAGATGCTGCTGGGAAAGAAGACCCATTTTTTCCTTTTGTCGAAAAAGCTGTTAAAGATCGCAAGCTTGTTGCAGTGGGTGAGACAGGGCTAGATTATTATTATGGTCAAGAAACGAAAGAAGCACAGCACATACATCTTACCCGCTATTTGCATCTTGCAGCTCGTGCAGGACTCCCTGCGATTTTTCATTGCCGCGCGGCATTTGATGATTTGTATAGTATTACCGACAAAGAATTTTCTAATCACATAGCACTTATGCATTGCTTTACTGGCTCCAAAGAAGATGCTAAAAAAGCGATAGATCGCGGGTGGTTGATCTCGCTTAGCGGAGTGATTACCTTTAAAAAATCAGATGCTTTAAGAGATGTAATTCGTTACATCCCAATGGAATCGATAGTGGTTGAGACAGATTCCCCTTACTTGGCTCCATTGCCATATCGCGGAAAGCCCAATGAGCCTGCATACATTGTCGAAACTGGAAAAATGCTTGCAGAGATCAAAGGGATTAGCGTTGAAGAATGTGCTCGTATCACGACAGAAAATGCGTCTAAACTTTTTTCGTTTTCAAATTCCATTTAATAAGTTAAACCCATTATACGGTGCGTGATCGATTGTATAAAGCCATGGGTGTTTTATGAATATTTTCAGCTCAACTTTGCCCAGAGAATTTATCTGGCGCAGGCTCCACTCTTTGATGGGACTGTGGCTGGTTTTGTTTTTGATGGAGCATCTCCTCGTCAACTCTCAAGCCGCATTATTGCTTGGGGACAATGGCAGAGGGTTTGTAGACCTGGTGAATGGGATCCATAATTTACCTTATTTGCAAGTTATTGAATTGACCTTGCTCGGGGTTCCTATTTTTATTCATATGGCATGGGGAATCAAATATCTTTTTACTGCAAAAATTAATTCTACATCTAGCAACGGCTCTAAGCCCTCATTGAAAGAATATGGCCGCAACCATGCTTATACATGGCAGAGGATCACATCATGGATTTTATTAGTTGGGATCATTGGGCACGTTGCAAAATTCCGTTTTTTGGAATATCCCGATTCTGTGCAGCAAGGAGGTAAAAAACAATACCTCGCCGTGATTTCTGTTGATAACGGACTTTATACAGTTGCTGACAGACTAAATGTAAAGCTGTTTGACAGCAACGCAGTGGCCAAAGAACAAGAATCAGTAAATAGGTTCAGTTCAGAAAACGTCTATAATGATGAAACAGACCTGATCAAGAGCGAAGGCGAGTATTCGTTTGTCCGCGGAATGTATACTTCCTATGATGGGCATAAGGCAGAAGTTCTTAGCAATGCGCAGAAATTTCATTTTAAAAAGGACTTCTTAGATGCGCTCCTAAAACAGAAGTTAAAAAAAGATGAAGTGATCGCTGTAACAGATAGTTTTGGAACAGCCTCTCTTCTATTGGTGAGAGATACATTCAAAAGCCCTCTCTATGTAGGTCTATATACAATTTTTGTTCTTGCGGCATGTTTCCATGCTTTTAACGGCTTTTGGACGTTTTTAATAACTTGGGGTGTTGTCCTGCGTCTGGCAGCACAAAAAACAATGGTCAACTTTGCAATTGGCCTTATGGTGCTTATCTCTTTCTTGGGGTTAGCGGCAATTTGGGGTACATATTTTCTCAACCTAAAATCGTAAAACAACATGACAAAGAAAAAACCAAAAGAGGTGATCGTCGTTGGGGGTGGGCTGGCAGGACTTTCTGCTGCGATGAAGCTCGCAGAAAAAGGGTGTCATGTCAAAATCGTCTCTGTGACGAAAGTGAAGAGATCGCATTCTGTTTGCGCCCAAGGGGGTATAAATGCCGCAATGAATTTGAAAGGAGAAGGAGACTCGCCCTATATTCACGCGTATGAAACGATCAAAGGAGGAGATTTTCTAGCCGACCAAGCGCCTGTACTAGAAATGTGTCTTGCTGCTCCAGGAATTATAAGGATGATGGAACGTTTCGGGTGTCCTTTCAATCGGACTCCTGAAGGAAATCTCGATTTTAGAGGCTTTGGTGGAACTCTCTATCACCGCACAGCATTTTGTGGGGCATCTACAGGCCAGCAGTTGTTGTATTCTCTAGACGAACAGGTAAGGCGCTACGAAGTAGCTGGATTAGTAGAAAAATTTGAGAATCATGAATTTATGCGCCTAGTGATCGATGAGGAGGGTTTTACAAGAGGCATCGTTTTAATGGATTTGATTACTATGGAGCTTTCTATTTTGAAAGCGGATGCTGTAGTGATTGCGACAGGCGGGCTTGGCGTTATCTTCAAAAAATCGACAAATTCAACCTTTTGCACAGGTGCCGCCGTCGGAAGATTATTCAAGCAGGGAATGTGGTATGCAAATGGAGAATTTATTCAGATTCATCCTACAGCGATACCAGGCAGCGACAAACTCCGCTTGATCTCAGAGTCAACGAGGGGTGAAGGGGGAAGGATTTGGGTCTACGGGGACTCCTCAAAGTCGATCGAGTTTCCTGATGGGCGCATAATGCCTTGTGGAACAACTGGGGAACCTTGGTATTTTTTAGAAGAGATGTATCCGGCCTATGCTAACCTTGTTCCTCGAGACATTGCTGCGCGTGAGGTCCTTCGTGTATGCGAAATTGGGCTAGGTGTTGAAGGAGAAATGCAAGTTTACCTAGATGTGTCTCATTTGCCTGCAGCAGTGCAGCACAAATTGGATTCGGTTTTGGACATCTATCGTCGTTTTACTGGCGAAGATCCCAAAAAAGTTCCGATGAAGATTTTCCCAGCCGTGCATTATTCTATGGGCGGTGCATGGGTAGATTGGCCTGCTAGTGATGATTCTGATCGTTGGACCCGATTTCGACAAATGAGCAACATTCCTGGATGTTTTGTTATTGGAGAGGCTGAGTTTCAATACCATGGAGCAAATCGCTTAGGTGCTAACTCGTTGCTTTCATGTATTTTTGCAGGTCTTGTTGCGGCTGTAGAGGTTCCACGCTATATGGAAACCCTAAAATCGAGCTATGGTAATATCCATCTTCGGGTCTTCAACGAAGCTCTTGGGGCAGAAGAGGCTTTCAAACAAGACCTTTTAACCCGCAATGGCAAAGAAAATGTCCATGCCCTCCATGATGAGCTAGCTGATCTAATGGTCAAAAATGTTACGGTGAAACGCGATAACAAAGAGCTTTTAGAAACGATGCACAAGTTAAAAGAGATCCGCGAGAGGTTCCTCAATATTTCTCTTGATGATCGTGGATCGTTTATGAATCAAACCTACACGTTTGCCAATCAATTTTCAGCGATGCTCGAAATTGCACTTGTGATTACTAAAGGAGCTTTATTAAGAAACGAGTTTAGAGGAGCCCACTATAAACCTGAATTTCCAGAAAGGGACGATGATAACTGGCTCAAGACAACAATTGCTGCTTATGATCCTGATGAGCCTATTATTACTTATAGAAACGTTGACTTGAGGTACCTAAAACCCGTAAAAAGAAAATATACCGAATCTGCTCATGCGAAGCCGGAATATCACAACTTGCCAAGCAATATTGAGCTACCATTGTAATTTGAGGAATGATGGCTAGAACATTCGTATTGAGAATCTATCGAGGAAGTCCTGGAAATCAATATTGGGAAGATTTTGAGCTCGAACTCCTTCCTTTTATGAATGTCAACTCTGCCCTTCAAGAGATCCAAAAAAATCCCATTAATAAAAGCAAAGAGCGCGTTGCTCCTGTTGTTTGGGAACAAGGATGTTTAGAACAGGTTTGTGGCTCTTGTTCGATGCTTGTCAATGGGCGTCCCCGTCAAGGATGCACGGCATTGATCCAGCAATATCTCGATGATACAGGCAAAGATGTTATTACTTTAGCTCCGCTATCAAAATTTCCTCTCGTTAGAGATCTTGTTGTTGACCGTTCTAGCATGTTTGAAAACTTAAAAAAAGTTCGGGGATGGATTGATGCAGATGATGCTTTTGACCGAGGTTTTGGACCTAAAATAAGCCCCAAGGTCCAAGAGACCCTGTATGTTCTTTCAACATGCATGACATGCGGCTGCTGTAGCGAAGCATGTCCCCAAGTTAATGCAGACTCTAAGTTTATGGGCCCCGCTCCCATTTCCCAAGCGCGTTTATTTAACGCGCATCCAGTTGGAAAGATCATGTCTACTGAACGACTGCGTCCCTTGATGGAAGAAGGGGGCATAAGTGACTGTGGGAATGCTCAGAATTGCCGTGAGGTATGTCCCAAGGAAATACCCTTGACTGAATCTATAGCGGTGATTGGGAGAGAAGTCAGCAAAAGAGCGATAAAATTACTCTTTAGCTTACCGGATATTTACGAGCAAAAGTAATCAGATACATTTTATCAGGATGCATGGGATCGCCTGAGTGCCGGCGATCCCATGCATCCTGTGTTCTAGCAAGTTGTAAAGAGAGATAGCTCATTCAACAACGAAGTGGATTGCCGTTCATTTGATGTAGGGCTTAATTGGTCGAGCTCTATCTTTTCTGTAGGATAGCGTTTGTTTAGTTCTTGGATTATCCCTTCAACAAATGCATTTTTACTTGGAAGGTAGTCTTTCATCTTACAAAGAAATTCTTCGTGTCTGCGCTCTTTTCTGTAGGCGGGTGTTTTGCGGGGATGGAGCAGATAGGCCATCTTTTCTGGGCTGTAGTCCCAAAGGAATGAGGTGTGCTGGAGCCAGCGGTCTTTTTTAAGATATTGAGCGTTGCCACCACACTTACGGTCTGCAATTGCAAAGTCATTATCCCTTAGAGAAAAGTCAGGAATTTTCCAAGCATTAATGAAGAATTCTTCTGTCCACCGGTAGATCGGCTCCGGATAACCTGGAAATGGGTGCGCATCTTTCTGGAATATAAATGTGACAAAAAGAGTGTGTTCGTCGACAACTACGGTCCCACCGCCACTGAAGCGTTTGATGACAGGGACAGGCTCTTGCATAATCTTATCTTTGTGGATTAGCTCTGAGGGCTTACCTGAGATCCCCATTACTATAGCTGGAGATGAGCCAGTATTGACGAGACACCAGTTGTCTTCCCGGTTCCTTAGCAGGCATTCCTCGAGCTTGAGCTGTTCGTATATCGAACACTGATCTAATAACAAGAATTTCATGAGTGGGTAATCGCTTCAATGCTCTCAATTGGAATCACCTGAAACTTTATCCCTTGAGGAGAGTTAAATTTAAACAAAATCAAACTTCCATTGGAAAGGATCGTCATATCAATGATGTTCGAGATCGTCTTCCCGTTGATCAACATAAATTGCACCTTATTGGCAGTCTTTTCTTTACGCAGCATTTCATATGCCTGTTGGAAATCGAGTGCCCGTGCTTTGGGGTCGATCACCATCATGCTTCCATTATTGGGAACCTGGGCAGCTTCCACAGCTTTTTGCTGGGCTTCAGCAGTTGGAATAGAACCTATCGCTGCAGCACCGATCAATCCGAGAACCATCATCATAGCAACCTCCGTCTGAGAGTTCTGAAGATCGCATCTTTTCTCAAAGGTAAAAACTTTGCAATTATCTTTTTTGTAAAGAGACCATGATTACAGAGATGTCAGCGGGAGATACACCAGAAATCCTCGATGCTCTTCCGAGATTTTCAGGTTTAAAGCGGTTGAGTTTTTCTTTTGCTTCGTTGGAGAGCCCTTTAATTGCCAAAAATTCAAAATTTTTAGGAAGGAGGATTTTTTCTAAGTTGTCGAGCTTGGCAATTTCATTTTTTTGCCTATCGATATAGCCTGAGTACTTCAATTCAAGCTCAATGAGGTTGTTAATCTCAATGCCATAGTCCGTGACGTCCTCAGGAAAAGTCGATAGTAAAGCAGAATAAGCAAAGTCAGGACGACATAGAAGTTGGGCGAGAGATGAAATTTTCCCATCAATGTTCTTGAACCGTTTTGAGAGCTTCGCAATTCCTTCTTCTATTCCTTGTTTTTTTAAAGTGAGCTTTGCAAAACGCGCTGAATCGACAAGGCCATATTCATGCCCGTAGGTGCGCAGACGCAAGTCAGCGGTATCTTGTCTCAAGAGAAGGCGATACTCAGCTCTGCTGGTAAACATGCGGTACGGTTCATCTAAGTCGCGAGTAGTCAGCTCATCGATCATTACGCCGATGTAAGCTTCTGAGCGCTTTAAAATAAGTGGGTTTTTCCCAAGGACTTTCGCAGCAGCATTTATCCCAGCAATTAATCCTTGTCCTGCGGCTTCTTCGTATCCAGTTGTCCCGTTGATTTGCCCACAGATAAATAAGCCTTCGATCAATTTTGTCTCTAAAGAAACATCTAGCTGACCGCTCTTGATGTAATCGTATTCAATGGCATAAGCGGGTCGGATGATCTCAGCATTTTCCAATCCAGCAACGGTGTGGATCATGGCGAGCTGGACATCAAACGGCAATGAGGTTGAGATCCCATTGACATAGATTTCGTCTGTTGTCAGGCCTTCAGGCTCTAAGAAAATTTGGTGCCGTTCTTTATCAGCAAAACGGACGATCTTATCTTCTATTGAAGGGCAATAGCGTGGGCCAACGCTTTTGATTTGCCCCGAATACATTGGCGAGCGATGTAGATTTGCGAGGATGATCCGTTTGGTCTCTTCCGAGGTATATGTGATATGGCAAGGAACTTGGGGCATCCGTTCAAAATCGGGCTCGTCGAACGAAAATCGGACATCGTTGTCGCCGTGTTGCTCTTCCATCTTGCTAAAGTCGACGCTGCGGCGATGAATTCTGGGAGGGGTTCCTGTTTTTAATCTGCCTAGAGAAAATCCGATTGTTTCAAGTGATTTAGAAAGGCCTACAGAAGGCTTATCTCCAGCTCTTCCACCAGCGAACTGTGTCTCGCCAATGTGGACAATCCCTCTCATAAACGTCCCAGAGGAAATAACGACTGTTTTTCCTCGGTAAGCAATGCCTTCAAGGGTTTCAACCCCAACGATGCGCTGCCCTTGGAGTATCAAGGATTCAGCGGTCCCTTGCTTTAAGAACAAATTGGGAACTTGTTCTAGGCGTCGCTTCATGACGGTCTGGTATGCGTGTTTGTCAGCTTGGGCGCGCGGTGACCACACAGCCTCGCCTTTAGAGGCATTAAGCATGCGAAATTGAATCCCAGTCTCATCGGTGACTTTTCCCATTATGCCACCAAGAGCATCAATTTCTCTTACAATATGCCCTTTTGCTGTTCCGCCGACTGCTGGGTTGCAGCTCATCTTGGCAACAGTGTCAAGGCTCATTGAGAGCAATAAGGTCTTAGCACCCATGCGGGCAGAAGCATGCGCTGCCTCACATCCTGCATGACCAGCTCCTACCACGATCACATCGTATTCATCTGGAAAGATCCACATACTAGACCTCTTGCGTAACAAGAACCTGTCGTTGAATTTTTTAAATTGCGGGACAGTTTATTTTTCGATTAGATCGATTATTTTAACCTCACACGACTTTAAGAAGTCAAATGAGGTCAAAATAATCGACCTAGTCGAAAAAGAAATCTGCCCCCCAAACTAAAAAATCAACGACAGAACCCTTAATTACGCAAGAGGTCTAAAGATTAATTAATAATACGAAGCCCGAAAAATCGGACTTCGTATACGTAGAAATTTAAAGGAAGGAAGAGATTATTTCTTATGACGATCTCTGCGTCGACGTTTTTTGCGCTTATGTTTCGCGATTTTGGCGCGACGCTTCTTCTTTACTGATGCCATAGGCTAATGACTCCTTAATTCAACGACGATTCTAATTCAGGGGAGAAAAAATGTAAAGATTTAGACATGTCATAGGGAATTTTAAAAACTTTTTTACTGGGGCATTATTTGATTCAGCATTGGAGCGGGCAAAAAGGGGGGGAAGCTGATACACTTTGATCATTTTTGCCTTGGCTATACTAGGACGCCAAAACAAACTTCAAAAGAGCAGATCGGATTAGCGCCCCACTCACTCTTCCTGATCTGATATGGGGACTTCTGTTAGTCATTTTAATGTCTGAAGGAAATAAGCTCGCTATCACTCAGCTTTAAAGTTATACCATTTGTGAAAAAAGAAATGCATATTTCAGCTGGGTGAAAGCTTTCGCGGTTTAACGATCGTAATTCTCCCAATATTAGAAATATAGGAGCGACTTACGATCGTTGAACCACGTGGCTTAGACGCCCTCAAATGTGCATTTATTGTTCACAAATGGTATTAAGCGTCGTGGACGCCATCGGGTTGCTGAGAAAATTAAGGGCTTTGAGAAATAGCAATTGCCTCATTTAGAAATTTTGGGATGAACACCAATATGAGAATAAAACTCCTGAAAAAACAAGAATGTCTAATATCTAGTCTTAGAAAAGCACTCTCGTGAAAATAAGATTCGCTAGATGGCTGTAGGCTATTCTATTAGTTCTATTTCGGTTATTTTTGCCTGCACGAGCTGTTTCAGAGAAATTACTTTCTAAATAATATTGTGCTAAAATAAAATTATTAATCGAATTGACCTAAACTTGGTATTTGAGTTTTTATATTGCGTTGATTTTTTAAATTAATAGGTTTTATGACTATTTATCGAATTAATCCTTTTGCTACGCCCCAGCAATTTTCTTGGAATAATGACGAAGAGAGCGTTGAATTCGAACTACCAACATTCGAAAACCCATTTGTTATAGAAGAAGAGGTTCAAGTATTTGAAACCCAAATTGTAAATTCTCAAAAAGAAACTAACGTTGAAGATCTAGACAAAAGAGTTAATAAATTCGCAGAAGATTTTTTAGATAGAGAAAAGTTATGGCTAGAGACAAAGAGTAAAAAAAACACTGAAAATAACAATAATAATACGTCTTGGGTAAAAAATAAAAAAATAGCAAGTTCGACTAAAGAGGTTGATGCTTCAAGAAAAGATGAAGTTGTGGAAACCAGTAAAAGAAAAAATTCTGAAAATTTCTGGACTCTAGCTGAAGACAATGAATTTAAAAAGTATCTAAACGAAGGAAGACCGCGTATTTTACAAAAAGAAATTTCTATTAAAGGTTGGATTGCTAAATTTAAATCTGAGACTTTCCCTCCAAGAACTTTTCAATCCTATCTATCTAGATATACAAATTTATACATTAACGAAAATTTTGATCACCTGAATACGACTCAAAAACAAAACAAATCAGATATAGAAGTGAATGAAAGTAGTCCCTGGTTGAGAGGAAACGCTCCTACAGAAGATTCCTGGACACTTAGTGAAGAACAACATTTTATTACCTTTCTAAAAAGCGGTAGAGAATTTGTTATAGCAAATAAATGCTATATTAAAGATTGGATTGGAAATTATATCCCGGATACCTCTTTTAGGGGCAGAACTTATAGTTCTTATTTCGCAAAATACCACATTCTAAAAAATCAAGGAAGAGTTGTTGCTCTTAATTCCAATGGAGAGCGATTGATTGCTGATTCAAAATTACTCCCTTGGTCGGAAGAGGAAAGTGAGAAGCTCTTTAAAAGTTTAATATCTTATCAAAAAGACGAAGTTGAATTGGATATTGTTTTGTATAAGAAAATAGGCATTGAAATGGGTCGTTCATATGAAATGATTCAAGAACAAGCCGGCAAGCTAGCAGAAAAAAATCCAGAACTAAAAATTCAATCTACTGCATTACAAAGGAAAAAATCTAGAAAGTGGTCAACGACTGAGGAAGATGAATTTTGTGAGCATATGGAGAAAGGGAGAGAAGCACTCTCTGCAAATAAATGCACATTGAAAGATTGGGTGGAGAACTATAGATCTTCGGGGCTAAGAACTCAATTAGCATTAATTGTAAAATATCGTGATTTTATAGAAGCAAAAAAAATCCAACCCCTAGAAAGGAATGTCGACAGTTTTTCTAAGGAAATTCCATGGACTTTTGAAGAGGACTTAAAATTAATTGATGAAATAAAAAAGAACCGGAGTTTATGTGAATCGAGGGACAATAATATAACGATGACAGACTTGTACAAAATAATTGGCACAAATATTGGTCGCCATCATGAGTTAGTAGAAAAAAAATACAAAGAGTTAATTAAAAAAAATCCTGATTTAAAAATTGCTGTAACTAAAAATAATGGTTTTATTTCAGCACAAAAAAAAGGTCTTACTGATGATGAAAAGAATTTTCTTAGTAAGATTCTTCAGGAAGTCAAGCAGGAAAACGAAAACCTCAATCAACTCAACACAGCAAAGATAATGCGAACGAAATGGGATGCATTTCCAAATAAGACTCGTGATATCTCTGTTGAGCAAATTCGTGGTTTCTTAAGAAGCAAGAAAAATTGAACGCAATATAACCCGAACATGGCTCAAAAATTGATTTGGGCTGCGTTCGGTTTAATAATTTATAGGACCGATATTCAATTCCTGGATCATTTAAAATTATAAAGAAAAAGCCGAAAAGGCCTCTTCGTTGCCCGGGCTCGTTGCGAGTGCGGAGTAATTAGCGAACTGAGCGAGTTCTTTTCTATAGGTCATTTGTACTGGGCCAACAGCACCATGACGGTTCTTAGCGACGATGATCTCTGCAACGCCTGGTTTATTATGGGGGTCATAATATTCAGGTCTTACTAAAAGAAGCACTTGGTCAGCATCTTGCTCGATCGATCCAGATTCTCTTAAGTCGCTGAGCATAGGTCTATGATCATTACGGTCTTCAACTTTGCGCGATAGCTGAGATAAACATAAAATAGGGATGTTCAATTCCCTCGCTAATGTTTTCAGCATTCGGGAGATCTCAGAGATCTCATTTTGACGATTGTCGATAGACTTGCTAAATCCTGACCCAGAAAGCAACTGTAGGTAGTCGACGATGAGCATACAAACGTTATGAGTTTCTTTCATTCGGCGCGCGCGCGCTCTTAGATCAGTTACTTTTAGTCCGGGTTGGTCCTCAATGATCATGGTACATTTTTGCATGTGGTGGACTGCTGAGACGACGCGCTGGAAATCAGAACCATTTAACGAGCCTGTTTTGATTTTTTCAGATTCGATCTCTGCTTGTGAACAGATCATACGATGGATGAGCTGATCAGCGCTCATCTCAAGGGAAAAGATCCCGACAGGAAGTTGGTTTTTAAAGCAGATATTCTCTGCAATGTTGAGGGCGAGTGCAGTTTTGCCCATACCAGGTCTGGCAGCCAAGATCACAAGGTTAGAAGCTCCTAGGCCATCGATTTTTTTGTCCAAGTCGATGAACATAGTAGGAATTCCCGTGATGCTTAAATCTTGAGATCCTTTTTCTTGATAGCGTTCTTGTCTTTGCTGCAGTTCTTTAATAAATGGGAGTCCAGAAGTGGACTTGACCCCAGAAAGAATCTCTTTGATATGCGTTCCACTGCTTGATTGAGCTTGCTGGCCAATTGAATACAAGCGCGCTTGCGCTTCATCTAATACTTGGCTTACATCGGAAGGATCATTGAGCGCGGTCCTTTCAATCTGCTGAGCAGCATCGATCATGCGCCGCAAAAGCGCCTTATCTTTGACCAAAGAGACGTATTCTTCAATATAAGCAGAGGTCCCGGCATACTGGGCTAATGTCGTCAAATAGCTGGCGCCTCCGATGTTTTTCAGTTGGTCTGCTCTTTTTAGTTCTTCACTGATGATATGGACATCGGCGGGTTTGTCGCTTTTATATGCGGCTTTGAGCGCGCTAAAAATAATCTTATGTTCTGTGAAATAAAAATCGAGTTCTGAGAGGGCATCGGAAGCGATATTGAGACTATTGATACTTGTCAGCATGCACCCCAAGACCATCATTTCTGATTCTTTAGAGTGAGGTGGAGCGATCAGTTTTAGCGTTTCTTTTGTCATAGTGCCCCTAGTGCATTATTCTCAATTTAAAGATTTTTGCTCTTTTGAATGTGTATACATAAGTAAGGAACAAAAAAAAAGCCTTGAATCATTACAATTCAAGGCTGATTCGGAAAGAGTGGGATTTGAACCCACGGTACCCTTTAACAGGTACGCGTCCTTAGCAGGGACGTGCCTTCGGCCACTCAGCCATCTTTCCAAAGAACAGAAAAAACGAATATGGGGTGATTTTATCCTCCCCCAGTGTTTTAGGCAACTTATTCTATTAGACCTCTTGCGTACTAAGGGTTCGTTGATTTTCGAGATTATTTTGGCCGCTTTTCGATTCAAATTGCAGGGGTAATATACGAAAGTTGATATTATCCCTGCAATTTGAAGTCGAAAATCGGCGCAAAAGAACTCGAAAATCGACAGAACCTTAGTTACGCAAGAGGTCTATTCTACAAAGTACGACTGTGCAAGCTGTTGGCCATTAAGTGCGTTCCAATGGCTGGTATGGATCGAGCCATCAGGGTTTTGTACGCTAATACTATGGATAGGTAGATAGACATCCAAAACTTTGCGGACTGCGAAATCATTGCCGAAAGCGGCCTTTGAGAGTCTCTCCACCTGGCCAATTGAAAATCTTTTTTGCAGTCGCTCGGCATTTTTAAATGGCTTTGTAACCAAACGTTCGTCAAGAACTGTTTCGGGCTTTATTCGAAGGCGGGGGTTTTGTAGGTGGAGACGATAGCGGTTGCCCGATTGGACAATCAGTTGTTTGCGCCTACAGCTGTCTAGCCAAGAATCTAGAATTTCATTTTCAACATTTAAGACTTTCGTGAGCCCTTCACGATCACTAGAGCCGCCTTTACGAGCTAAAGTGTTTAAAATTTTAAATTCATTTTTCTGGACATTTGCCAGGATGCAGTCGGCAAAGCCATGTGTCTTTTCCCACCCTTTGGTCTCAATGACCATTTCACCGTCCATAAGGTCCCACAAAATCACCCCTTCATTAGTCTTGTCTTCAGAAATGTTGAATTTCACTTCCATCAGGAGGTAGGGATAAAATTTCAAAGAAGGTTCTAAGTATTTATGTCTATTCGTTTTTAATAACTTTGTCCGTTGCGATTCCATAATCTGATTGGCGGTATAGCGGATCTCCAGGGTATGGAAATACCCTGAGTCTAAAATTTCTTCGACTTTTTGTTTTACTTCTGGGTGGTGATGTGAGGCCCACCAAACTCCATAGCCAGCCAAAGAAACAAGGACAATTGAAGAAAGGATGCGTAGCATAAAATTGTCTTTGAACCTATCTTTTCTACAAAATAATACTGATCGGGAGTATAATCAATTGGAATATGAAAAGTAATAAGTTTTTCACTGGGTTTTTTCTTCTTTTGGTCTTAGGCGCGCTGGGCGGGCTTTTTGCTTTTAGTCAAGGCAATTCGATGCCAAAAAAGAAGCATAAGCGCTCTCTTGCCGATAATCCTCCATTTATAGAAGCAGTACGAGAAGTTCTTAAAAATCCTAACGCTTTTGCCTCTTTTAAACGCCATCCAGTTCTCAACCTCCTGCATGAATACAATACCTTTGAAGAAGGTCAAGATTACGCTGTATTTTTGTACTCACGCTATCCTGAAATGCTCAAAGATGTTGATAAGCTCCGCACGAATGATGTGGTTGGAGATCCTAGGAAGTATAATTTTCCTTTTATGGGCGAATTTTCTCCAACAACACTGCGCTACGCAAAAGTTGCTGGGGATATTAAAAATCTTTGCGGAATCTTAGATGGTAAAGATGTGGTTGAGATTGGCGGCGGATACGGAGGTCAGTGTAAAGTTCTTTCTGAGCTCTATTCTTTACGGTCTTATACCATTATTGATGTTGAGCCGAGTTTGTCTCTTTGCAAAAAATATCTTGAAGCAAACAACATTCGAAACGTGAATTTTGTGCGACTTGAAGATGTCAAGAGTGAAATTCCCTGCGATTTAGTAGTCAGCAATTTTGGTCTTTCTCAATTTGACCGTGGGATTCAACAATTTATCATAAAGAAAATTGTGCGTCATGCACGTTCTGGCTATTTAGCTTGTAGTTTTCATCCTAAACATTATGGAGTGAAGTCTCTTCCAAAGCATGAACTTATAGAACGCCTTAAGAAGCAAGTTCCTTGTTTGCAAGAACTTCCAGAAGAGCCTCTTACTGCAAAAAATAATTGTGTTTTGTCCTGGTAGATAGTGTGTTTGCGAAAATTATCTTGAGATAATCATGTAGATAGGTAATCAATGGGATTATGAAGAAGCAGTCCTGAACATCGACGAAATGTTTTAATCAGGGTGACTTCAATCATTATTAATGATTATTTTATCTTATGAAAAAAGAACCTTCGATATTCACTTTGCTTTTGTTGGTTTCATTTTCTTCTATTTCAGCAGTATTATTTACGCCAGCTCTTCCAGAAATAGCTCAATTTTTTTCAGTTTCACATGATAGGGCGCAAGAAACCATTACTTGGTTTTTAATAGGATATGCATTTGGACAACTGCCGTATGGGCCCCTTGCCAATCGATATGGGCGAAAGCCTCCTCTTATTGCAGCACTTTTACTCGCGATTATCGGATCGTTACTATGTGTAGTTTCAGGATATGTGCATCAATTTTGGATATTGCTTGCTTCTCGGCTTATTATGGCCTTAGGGACAGCTGCTGGATTGAAAATGGTTTTTACTATCATCGGAGATTCTTATTCTCAATCTAAAGCTGCAAAGATAATAGCGTATCTCATTATTTCTTTTGGAATAGCGCCTGGTATTGGAATTGCGATTGGGGGAATACTGACAGAAAAGTTTCAATGGATGAGTTGTTTTTATTTTTTAGCCCTATATGGAATATTGTTGCTTTTTCTGGCATCGCGCTTACCCGAAACATCTAAGAAACTAGATTTGCATGCTCTAGAGTTTGCGCATATCATATCTGGATACTGGAAACAACTTAAAGATTTTCAAGTCACTCTAAGCGCGATAATTGTTGGGGGCGGTACTGCTATTATCTATATTTTTGCAGCTGAAGCCCCTTTTCTTTCCATTGATCAATTAAAATTAACTCCAACTCAGTATGGCTTACTCAATTTAATTCCTCCCCTAGGGATGATTATAGGAGGTATAATTGCCACTCAATTGGCTTGCTATTTCAAACCGGTAAGAACGATTGGATTGAGCCTCGGAGTTATGTTTTTTGGATCTCTAGCAATGCTTATCGCGTTTAATTATCAAATAAACGTTCTTTCCATCTTTCTTCCAATGCCATTCATTTATATTGGAGAAGCATTAATGTATCCTAATGCGACAAGTTTAGCGATTTCTCGTACAGAGGATGTATCACACGCTTCTGCAATCATGAACTTCATAAATATATTTATGGGGGTTATTGGAATGCTCGTCATTGAAAGGGTCTACAAATTAACAAACCTTATGATGCCACTGACTTTTGTGGGTGTAGTCATTGTTATGATTTTAGTCTATTTCCAACTTAGAAAAAAATTGAACAATCAAGTTTCGTAAAGAGAAAGGAATATGTTATTTCGAGATAGAGTCGATGCTGGTAATAAGCTCGCCTCAGCTTTAGAGACTTACAAAAATCGTAAGGACTGTGTCGTATTAGGTCTTGCGCGCGGTGGAATTGTCGTTGCTGAACGTGTTGCATACTATTTGAATCTTCCCTTAGATGTGCTGATCGTCAAAAAAATGGGGGCTCCTGACAACGAGGAACTTGCCATAGGAGCAGTCACGGATACTGGAGAAACATTTCTCAATCAAGACATCATTGCTCATTTAGGTCTCTCTTCTTCATATATAGAAAATGAACGGAGACAGCAGCAAAATGCAGCTCAAATACGCGGAACCCAATATCGTGGCAACCGCCTTCCACTAGTTGTGAAAAGTAAAACTGTTTTACTTGTGGATGATGGCATTGCAACAGGAGCCAGTATGCATGTTGCAGTAGATGCTATAAGGCAGCGTGGGGCGCATAAAATTATTGTGTGTGTGCCAGTAGCGGCTTTAGAATCTTTAGCGCGATTTAAAACAATAGCAGACGATGTGGTTTGTTTAGATGCTCCGATGAATTTTGAAGCAGTAGGATTCTTTTATCGAGTTTTTGCGCAAACCACTGATCAAGAGGTCATCCATCTTTTGTCTATGCGCGATCCATGAGGATTTTGTAGCTGGTTCTTTACTATCCAACGAAAAGAGACTTCTCTTAAACGATTGGTGTATTTCTTCAATTGTTGCAGAATTCTGAGATTGAGTTTTTAATTCTTCCACCCTTTTTAAAAATGCAGGAGCAGCATCTTTTCGCTGCAAAGAACACAGTGCATCAGAAATTTCTTGGACAGGTATCTCTGCAATAATCTTTTTTGCACGTTCAGAAAGTGGCATTTTAGCGTGGGGTAATGCTAACAGAAAATTATACATATCTCGATTGCGTTCGGGAAATGTAAGGCTGTTGTCAATTTTCTTAAGACCATAGATCGGGTTATTTTCAGAATGCATTAAGGGATATGCTAGGAAATTAGCGCTATGTGCGTCATTGTCAAAAGTTAGCCATGTTAAAATGAGCGCATCTTCATATGAATCCATGTCGATACTTGCCATGATTTCTTCGTCAGTTGCGCCTTCATTTAGCCATTTTTTAACAAGAGAACTTAAAGAGATGGAATTGGGAATAAATTCTTGGACTGAGCAAATTTTTTCTTTATCCACGTCATTTTTTAGTATGTTCCATGGTTCAAGCTTAGGGTCAATTTTGTCGCTAATATCGTTGAATGATGGATGTAAGAGAATTTCTAAGTGTGTATGTGGGACTGATTTTTCTATTCCCGCGATGCACGCTGTTTTGTAAGCTAGGACCTCATTGAAAGCGCTTGTGTAAGGGGGAATATAGGGCCTTAGACGATACTCTTCAGATGCAAAAGGTGTGGAGTGCCCTTTGGGATTATTAATGCAGAAAATTTCTTCGTCGAGAGGTTTAATTACATACCGCGCAGATCCTTGAACATCTAATAGAAAATACGCAGAACCTTCTCCTTCGGGGGCTGGAACGAGCTTGTCTTCAGTGCGGTCTATTGAGGAATAGGTTTGTTTTAGATGATCTTTAAGAATGCGTACCTCGCCTTTTCTCGTCTCGATTAGCTGTAAGACTTCTTGTGGAGGGTATGTTTTGACGGCTTCCCAATAATCGCCCATGTGCAGAGGGTCAGAAGCTGATATATTGTTGGGGTTAGCTCCAACAGAACTCGTAATATTTAGGAAGCTATTTAAATGGTTGATTAGTGAAGCTGATGCAGAAAAAAACACAAGCGAATCGGGAGCCTTAAATGTTTCAAACGAAAATCCTTGTATTTCTCCGCCAGCTTCGACCTTCATATTTTTTTAAGGATTTTTCCTCTGGGAAGACTCTCTTCAATGCTATGTAAAAATCGGTCTCGACTGATCTCATTTTCCGCCCGATAAAGGAACCCAAGGTAAGTGATTTGATAGACGCAAACAGAAGCAGAAGCAAGATCAAGTGCTGGAATATTCAAATGGGAAACAGCTTTGAGAGCACCTTCTTTAAAAGCGCGATTAGAAGAAGCAAGCATCACGTGGAAATATTCCCCTTTCGTCTCCGAACGCATCAATATAACGTGTTCGGAGATGTCAAATTCTAATAGCTCTTTAAGAAGAAGGAAATGTTCTTTGAGCACTTTAACCGGAAGGATGTTGAGCATTAACGTGGGGCTCAGAGAATGGAAAAAATTTTCCATTAAAAAGTCATTTCTTGGATCAATTTGATCGATTTGTTCTTTAAGGGCTTTAAATGCCTCATGCTGTTTAGAGAAAATTCCTCCATTGAAATCACGGATGTCACCTAAGATGCGAGCTAACTCCATGGAAACTGCTTGTCTTGCTTTGAATATGTCTAAAGAATAATCTCTGCGTAGAAAAAGTTTTTTGTCGATCTTTACTTTAAAAACGTTGGCTTCTTTTGGATATTTGTTGCGCAGTTTGCCTACCTGTTTTTTCTCTAGCTCGGTAAATTTTAATGGGGAAGACGCTGAGTGTAGAATTTCTTGGATGGAAGCGTCTTTAGGCTTCAAAATTCTAAGTAAGATAACAGTAAAAGATAATTCTTTTTCAGTCTGTGTATCAAAGGAGAGGATTACTTGGGGAAGATCTCTGATATACTTGAGCTCTTGGCTTAAAAGAAGGATATTACGCATCACTTCTTCTTCATTTCGAGGCATAAAAATAGGGCTAATCGTACTCCCTATCCCCTCTTTGAGCTCTCGAGGCAATCTCTTTTGTAGAACTTTGATTTCTTCTATAGAAAATGCTTCGTCTGCTCTTTTCATTATTTCGATGTAGAAGAGTCGAATGCCTTCAACTCCTTGTCTATCTACAATGTAAGATCCGTCGATTTTTTTTACATGGGGCAAGCACTGCATAATAGCTCCCATGATGTGACGCTCTTCGAATATTTCATTCTCATTGAGAACATTTATTGCAATTAAGACGCCAACAACAGGGCAAAGCCCTTCGCGTGTCTGGACTTGGGTCTTAAGCAGCTTGCAGAGTAGTTGTCTTTGATGAGGATCTTCTGTAATTGCATTGTGGATTGCCTTTCGGAATAGATAAATGAGTGCGAGCAGACGGCCAAGATGTTTCAAATCTCTTGAGGCTGTGAAGTGTCCACCAAACAGTAAAACGAAGCTTTGAATTTCATAAAACATGTTCAGTTCAAAGAAATTAGGCCGCTTTTTTAAAAGGGGGGCAAAGTTGTCCTTTATACTCGCAATTTTTTCTTCTGCTGAGAGCTTTATTAAAAATTGCTGCATCTGATCAAAAACATTTAGATTAAATTCTTTGTCGGGGCGGTTGATCAAGGCAGCAATGTTTTCTTGGATCATAACTGTCTTTTCTTCAGCTGACAGGTGCATGGCGACGATGCGCCTAGCATTTTTTACAGCAGATATGTTAAGGCGAAGTTGGGCTGTGATTTCAGGCAGGTTATTGCGAATGATAACAAGATCTCTCTCATCTTCGATTTGCATAACAACTTGATGGAAGAAAAACTTGCATTCAGGAAGATTGAGGAACTGAAAGTTTAATGATTGGGCAGAGCAGAGATTGACTAATTTTCCTGGTATTAACCATCTACTGACTGTTTCAGAAACATAGCGCCCCACCCCTTGAGTAGCTTCCGAAGGGCATAGCATATTGATGTATAGAGAACAAGGAGAATGCAAGGCATCAGACCAAGAAAAAAGTGGAAGAAGATCGTCTAAATGTTTGAGGCAATGTCTTTTTTCAACTTGATTCTTTGCTTCTTTAATCTTTCGCAAAAGGTCTTGTGGAAGAATGTTTTTAATTCCATGATTAATAAAAGCGATAAAAGTCTCAAAGTCCATTCCTCGAAAAGGAGGAGGACTGAAAGCGGCCTTGATTAAAAGTTCATCAGGTTCTGCTATTGCTTCACGAAAAAGCGCAGGGAAAGTAGTTGCATATGGAGTTGGAAAGTGGGTAAAGCGGAATTTTTTCCTGCTTTCAATGTTCATATGACTACTAGAGTTTTTGTTCGTTATTTCGGACGCAAATTTTCGAGAAATAAATGTCTCCGATAGGAGAAAGTGCAATTTTGACATGCGGCTGCACCATAACAGCAAATTTCCAATGATAGATTGGGCAAATAGGGAATTCTTCCATGAAGATCTGTTCAGCAGCCTCAAGAACAGCAGTCCGTTCTTCGGCATTTTTCGTATAAAAAGAACTGTCGATTAAATTAGAGTATTCCTCATTGTACCATGAAGCATAGTTCTTGAGGTTTTCTTTAAGCTTATATCTTTCTAAAATATTCATTGGGTCGTTGTATTGGGCCATCCAAATCGTCTGAGCTAGGGTGTAGTTGCGCTTGGAGAGTTTGTCGATGAGGACCTTGCTCTCGAGATTTTCTAAGTTGACGGTGATGCCGAGAGTATCTTTCCATTGTTGTTGAATGGCTTGAGCGACATTATGGTAAATTTCTGTATGTGTGTAGTTGTACGTTAAGGATAGATCAGATGCTTTAATACCAAGCTCTTTTAACCCCAGTTCAAAATATTTTCGTGCAAGCTCAACATCATGATCCTTATAAAAAGCTCGTTTGCGTCCATTTTTCATTACAGATGGAATAGCTCCTAAGGCTACTTCTTCATCGAGCTGTGTAATATTGTCAATAATAGCTGCTCGATTAAGTGCCAGGGAAAACGCTTTGCGCATGTTTTGGTTGTGAAAAGGAAATTGGTCCGTATTGAAGGCGATGATCGTCGACCCCGCTGTTGGATAAAGGCTGAGATTCTCATTTTTTAAATAAGTGCGCAGTGAATCGATAGGGATTGGAGACAGTGGGGCGCCGATAATGTCTAGGGAACCTTTTTCGAACATTTGCATTGCGGTCGATTCATTTTCGATAACGCTCATGTGGATTTCATCAAGAGTGACCTCATCTTTTTCCCAATAAAATGGATTTCTTTCGATTACTAGCTCATCTTTATGTTTCCAATTCTTCAATGAAAATGGCCCATTGGAGACAAAGGTTGAATCCGTTCGATAGATCCAATTGGGATCGGCAAGATCTAAGGATTTTTTTATCGGAAAGAGTACGCAAAAGGATGTTAATTGTAAAAAGTACGGAGTAGGTTTTTCTAGTTGAACAACAAGAGTTTTCTCATCAATGGCTTTGACGCCAATTTCTTCTGGAGGGACCAGTCCTTTTTTTGCCTTTTCAGCATTTTTGATTGAATACAATAAGTGTGCATTAATGGCGGGGAAGGATGGCGATAAGATTGTCTTCCAAGAATATTCGTAATCTTCTGCGAGGATCGACGTTCCATCCGACCATTTGCAATCTCTTAAATGGAAGGTGTATGTTTTTCCGTCTGGCGATAGATCAATGCTTTGCGCTTGAGCAGGAGAAGTTTCATTGTTTTCATCTAATCTGGTCAGTCCTTCAGAGATCATAAAATGGAGATGTGAGGAAACAACATCTCCTCCTCGACGAGGGTCTAATGTTGATGGGTCTCTTTGGATGTTCATTCGAAATTTTCCCCGACTTTGTGTTGAGGAGATTTCCTTTCTGCTGCAACCTTGTATTCCTAGTGTAAATAAGGAAGCGATCAGGATGATATACTGTGTAGAGTGGCGCATGAGATACCTCGCAAGTACAGGCGTAAAAAAGGCGGCAAAAGCAGCCAGCTGTTTCGAAAGTGTTAAAGATTATATTTAGATTCCGAAAAGATTCAAGAAATCTTTTCGGAAAAATAGAAAAAGACCTGCTTCAAGAGCCAAACATCTTATACGGAATACGATTTTTGCGCTAGTTGTTTATGCAATTATTTTGATCAAGGCGTTCAAGTTCTTTATGGACTAGTTAACAAGGAAAAATATCGATTGGGTTAGTTCTTGAGAGTTTGACTTGCTGTATACGTTTACAAATTCGTATAAACACTGAGTGACTTGCTCATCGATCTCTTTTTGCACTGCTTTTCCTGTCTTGATAATGTAGGTCCTGCTAAAGACAGGAATTTTTCCTCGAAATCCATTTGATGTCTTAGAATCTACCATCGCATTCATTGATAGCATAAACGTTTCCTTTTCAATTTTACTTAAGTCGATGTAGAAATTAACCTTAGATAACAATGCATCAACTTCTATGGACTCAGCGCCAGTTGTGAGAACTTTGATCTTATTATCGACAATTTTTTCTAGAATTGGCTTTAAGTTAATTTTCCATTTTTCAGAAGAAAAACAAAAAAATGAAACAGAATTAAGTGAAGAGTAATTAAAAATTTCGGCTGAAGCAAAGTTGTTTTTTTCTAATAGCACTTCTCCCTGTAAAACAGTCTTTCCGAAAACCATTAAAATGAAGGCTAATCCCAGGCAGGATCTGGTGGAATGCCAAGTACTTCCATGTTTTTCCAAGCATCTACAATAGGCTGCACGCATGTTTTCTAAAATCCGCTTTCTGAACAACATTTTCTTGCTCCTCTCCCGATAGTGTAAATTGCCGATTCGATTGCTAATAACTTTAATCTGTCTACAGGAAGTTTACTTGCTGTGATTAAAGCTACATTGACAGTGTTGTCAACAGCATCTAGACAATCATAAGGACCCATTACCTCCGGCCCAATAATTGGCCAGTGACGTTTTACTTCAGGCTCTTGATTTTTTTCTTTTTTTTTGCCGCATTGCTTGGAATCAAGAAGTTTCTCAAATTTGCCGAATTGATCATGACTCTTATTCGTTGGACCTTCTAAACAGGTTGTTGCTAAAGCCTTATCAAATAGAATTCGAAGTTGTCGGTAATCGTCTTGATCTTGGGTAAATGGCAAAAGCGACTCAGCTTTTTCAATGTTGTTTAGAGAATAATTAAAATTTCCTTCAAACAGGTCAAGTTCAGCAACTTTTAATAATTCATCAATTTCATAATCAATATTGTTTTGAGGGGATGGATAAGAGATGTCAGCAGTGTTTTCACATGCAAATAAGCATAAAGACCAAAAATGTAAGAATAATAGGACTCTGCATATAGATCTTCTCATTTGAAGAACCTGCTTTCAAAGAAATCAATATTATATTTGAATTTTGGGGATTATGCAAAATTATTTTTTTGAAAAAAAATGGATAGCCGAGAGGCTATCCATGTGAGATGAGTGTTTTATGCATCTTTCATCGAAAGCAAAAACTCAGCATTGCTGTTGGTCTTCTTGAGACGGCCGACCAAAAGGTTCATAGCGTCAAGAGGAGACAGATCAGCGAGGGCTTGGCGGAGAACATAGATCTTATCGAGCTCATCTGGATGATAGAGCAGATCTTCTTTACGTGTTCCGCTCTTTATGACATCGATAGCAGGATAAACCCTGCGATCTGCCAATCTTCTATCGAGCACGAGCTCCATATTGCCGGTACCCTTGAATTCTTCAAAGATAACTTCATCCATACGAGAGCCTGTTTCGATCAAGGCTGTTGCGATAATAGTAAGGGAGCCGCCTTCCTCAATATTTCTTGCAGAACCAAAGAAGCGTTTAGGTTTGTGCAAAGCATTGGCGTCGATACCGCCGCTGAGGATTTTTCCAGAGTGAGGTTGCGATGTGTTGTACGCTCTTGCAAGCCTTGTCAAGTTGTCCAACAAGATGACGACATCATGGCCATATTCGACTAGACGGCGAGCTTTCTCAATCGCCATTTCAGCGACTAATACGTGGCGGTCAGCAGGTTCATCAAATGTCGAGGAAACCACTTCTCCTTTGACGCTGCGGATCATATCCGTTACTTCTTCTGGACGCTCATCGATTAAGAGGACTATCAGAACTACTTCAGGGTTATTGGTAGAGATCGCGTTGGCAATATTTTGTAGAATGATCGTTTTTCCTGAACGAGGAGGAGCGACGATCAAAGACCGCTGTCCTTTCCCAATAGGAGCTGTCAAATCGAGGACTCTCATGGAGAGCTTGTCTTTTGTCGTTTCCATCACAAGGCGTTCGTTAGGATAGAGCGGAGTTAAGTTTTCAAACAGGACGCGTTCACGAGCTCTTTCTGGAGGCTTGTTGTTGATTTTTTCGACTTTGAGCAGTGCAAAATATTTTTCTTTTTCTTTAGGAGAGCGGATAGTTCCGTAAACTGTATCCCCTTTTTTGAGATCAAAACGGCGAATTTGTGCTGGAGAGACGTAAATGTCTTCTGCAGAAGGTAGGTAGTTGTAGTTAGGAGAGCGAAGAAACCCAAACCCATCAGGCAAAACTTCCAGCACTCCTTCGCCTACCAATACTTCTGTAGGTCTTTCGGACAAGGCTTTGACAACTTCAAAGACGATCTGGGATTTTGTAAGAGCACCAAGATTTTTCAGTCCCATGCTGCGTGCATAATGATTGAGCTCGTCGATATTCATCCTTTGAAGGTCCGCGATCTTTGTGATCGATTCTGCTCCACTCAGGGAAGAACCCTCAGGCGGAGGAGGCAAAGGATGTCTGTCATGGTCGGATCCAAAATCCTGCTTTTGATCTTGTTGTATGTCTTCTGGACTCATCGAAAATATTGCTCCTTATGAGGGATTTAATTTGCGGAAGTGATTCTTCATTCTCACTGCCTAATTTGCTAGAATGTTAAAAAGAGAACGGACTTGAACTTTTAGATCATCAATCGAACCGTTATTTTCGATGACGTAATCGGCGTGAGCGGCTTTTTTATCGGGATGCCATTGTCTTTGAACACGCTTATCGTACTCTAATAAATCGTAGGTTGTGTTTTCTTGGAACCGTTTTTTTGAGAATTCTTCTTTCGCGACAACGACAACTACACAATCGAAGAACTTTTGGCTTTCAGTTTCAAACAATAAAGGAATTTCTGCGACAAGCAAAGGATAATTTTTAGAGCCTGCCTCATAGAAACGCTGCTTAATTTCATACAACGCAGTGGGGTGGAGAATGTTCTCTAAGGCTTGGAGTTTTTGTGGGTTTGAAAACACGATTTCTGCAATTTTTTTTCGATTAATTTTTTGATTTTCAACGATCTCGGTACCGAGTAACTGTACTACTTGCTGACCTAATGACGTTGTGGGTGAAAGCAACTGATGTACGATTTCATCAGCACTGACAGAATAAGCGCCCAAGCTCTCGAAAATGCGGCATACTGTGCTCTTGCCACATGACAACCCGCCTGTTATCGCGATCTTCCTCAATTTTAACACTCCCCCCAATTTTTACCAATGGAAATCTCCACTGATAAAGGGACTTTGAGATCAAAAACACCCTCCATAATTTCTTTTACGATTTTAGATATTTTATCTACTTGATAATCAGGACATTCTAATATCAATTCGTCATGAATTTGGAGCAATAAATGCCCTAAAGTAGGCTCAATTAAGATCCTTTCTTGTACTCTGATCATTGCCAGTTTTATCAAGTCCGCAGCTGTTCCTTGAAGGGGGGTATTGATCGCAAGCCGTTCTGCTGCAGAACGGATCATGGGGTTTTTACTAAGGATCTCAGGGATAGGTCTCTGTCTTCCGGTAATAGTGATTGCCCGGCCAGTTGAGCGTGCGGATTCTTTACAGTTCTCTAGAAAGTCTCTGACTTTTTTATAACGCTGAAAGTACGTTTCGATGAAAGCCGCAGCTTCTTTATAATCAATATCCAAACCTTGAGATAGCCCGAATGCTTGTTGCCCATAAAGAATGCCAAAATTGACAGCTTTTGCTTTATGTCGCATTTCTTGAGTCACGGTGCGAAGAGGGACGTCGAATACAATAGATGCCGTATAGGCGTGAACATCCTCTCCTTCATTGAACGCCTTTAGCAAATTAGGGTCTTCGCTCAAATGTGCGAGCAAGCGCAGCTCAATTTGAGAATAATCAGCTGAAACAAAGCTCCATACAGGAAGCTCTGGAAGGAAGGCCGTGCGGATTTCTTTTCCTATCGGTGATCGGACTGGGATGTTTTGTAAATTTGGATCCTGGCAAGACAGTCGTCCAGTTGCAGCGACAGATTGATTAAAAGTGCAGTGAATCCGGCCAGTCTTAGGGTAGATTTGTTGAGGTAATGACTCAACGTATGTGGAGCGCAGTTTTTCTAACGTCCTGTATTCGAGGATTTCTTTAATTATTGGCGATTCTGCCTTGAGAGATTCTAAAACATCTGCGCTTGTGGAAAAGCCTGTTTGTGTTTTTCTTGGCGGATTAATTTGCAGCTTTTCATAGAGGATGGTGCTGAGTTGTTTTGGAGAGTTAAGATTGAATGTTTCTCCTGCGAGAGCGTAGATGTTTGTTTCAAGAACATGTATTTTTTTTTGTAGCTCAATAGACATAGAGCAGAGCTTTTCTTTATCTACAAAAATTCCTTGCCGCTCCATGGCGACTAAAACCATGATTAAGGGAATTTCAATAGAATAAAAAACGTAAGACAAGTCTAGTTTCTCAATCTCCTTTTCAAACAAGCTTTTTAAACGGCATGTGTAGTCCACATCTTCGCAACAATATGCGCATACTTTTTCGATAGGAACTTGGTCCATGGTAATAGCTGCTTTCCCTTTCCCAATTAGGGAATCGATTGCGATTTTGGCTTTACCGAACAAGTCCAAAGAGAGGTCATCGAGATTGTGGCGAGCATTTTGTGGGGTCAAAATATACGATGCGAGCATCGTATCGAATCCGACCTTCTTTATTGAAATCCCTTCATTGAGCAGGACATGAATGTCGTATTTGATATTGTGTCCATAAAAACTTACATTAGGGTCTTCCAATAAAGGGCGCAAAATGGCAAGAGCTTGTTCTTTTCCTAAATTTCCATTCATTGGTACGTACCAGGCTTCTTCTGGCTTCACCGCAAACCCGATGCCGACGATGTTTGCCTTCATGAACTTAATATCTGTCGTTTCTGTATCTACACAAATCGAGGGATGTTGTTTTAAATGCTGGACTAAAGACGTCAATGATTCTGTATCATCGATGCAAAGGTAGTGTGTGTCTTCTTCTGAAATCTTAGTGGAATCTGTAATAGGTGAATTTGATTCGAGTTCTTTTAGCAGAGTAATAAAGTTCATCTTCTGAAAGAAATCGCGCAATTCCTGCATTTTTGGAGGATGAAGCTCGTAAAAAACGATCTCTTTGGGAATGTCAACGTCAACATCTATGGTCGCTAATTTTTTGCTCATCAAAGCAATTTCTTTGCCATCGATAATTGTTTGTCTTCGTTTTTGTCCTGAGATCTTTTCTGGATGGGCCAAGATATGTTCCATGGTCCCGTGCTCCTGGAGAAGCGCAGCGGCTGTTTTCATTCCAAACCCTTCAAGTCCAGGAATATTATCTGAAGCATCTCCCATCAGCCCCAGCAGGTCAGGGATCTGTTCGGGAGTAACTCCGAAGATCTCTTTTGTCTTCTCTTGATCGATTAGGAGATTGTCTTTGTGAGGATTAAGTACGAAGACATTGGATGTAATGAGCTGGCAGAGGTCTTTGTCGCTAGAACAAATAAAGACTTTGCTGCCATTGCGTTCTGCCCATTTTGTAATGGTTCCAATTGTATCGTCCGCTTCAACGCCTGTGATGGAAAGAAGAGGAATTCCTGCAAGCTCACAAAATTGAAGTGCTTTCTCCAATTGAGGAAAAAGATCTTCAGGCATTCCTGCGCGATGTTTTTTATAATGTTCATAAATTTGTTCGCGGGAACGCTTGTTTTCAGGTCCGTCGAATACAGCAACGAGGTGGGTGGGGGAAAAATCTTTAACGATTTTGTAAAGAGAGCGGATCAATCCATAGAGAGCGTTTGTTGATTCTCCCGTAGAATTAGTGAGCGGTCCTATGGCGTAATAAGCGCGGAACAGAAAATTGACTGCGTCAACAATATATATTTCTTTCATTAATTAGGAAGTTCGTCTTGTGGAACCTTGATCAGGTTATGGTGTGTAAAGGTATAAGAATTTCCCCGCGAAATCTGGGGATGGTTGTTGTTGCCCAACATCAAAAGTATGTGAAAGTTTACCGGTGATCAAGGGAGAGCTTTTTTGTGCGATCTCGCTCAAGAAAGAATGAGGGGGAGATAGTTTGACAACTTGATATTTCGTTTCTTGAGGGATCTTAGCAGCTTCCGCGAGGTCTTTCATAGCAGTGTTATAATCACTGTCAGCGACATCTATATATCCTAAAGCTTGTGCCTGACTTGCAAGGTAGACTTGCGCCCCATATTCGTCTACAAGATTTTCTTTTGCTAGGCGAGGGTGAGACTGAGTAACAATATCCACGAAGCGATCATAAAGTCCTGAGAGGATATTGCGCAGAGATTGGGCTTCCCCTTCTTTCCAAGGTCGGAATGGGTTGAGCATATCTTTGTCTTTACCTTCTGTCAGGGTTAGCGACTGTACTCCTATTTTGCCCATTAGCTCAGTAAAGTTAAATGCAGGCCCAAGAATAATTCCCACAGACCCAATTACGCTAGGAGGAGTGGCATAAACGCGATCTGCTGCAGAAGTGATATACATACCGCCAGAGCAACAAAGACCATCCACAAATGCGTAAATAGGTACCTTGTATTTTTTCTTATATGCTAGCAGGGCGCGATAAATGCCGTCGCAATTTGTTGTTTCACCGCCAGGTGTATTTACATGCATGAAAATACCTTTGACGCGTTGATTTTGCAAAAGACCTTCTTGTGAATCAAGAAGGATCGACTCTATCTTAGCGGATGTAAGATCTCTATCGCCTAAAATTCCATGAAAATCTAAACGCAAAATGACGGGTGAAGAGGCGGATAAGACATCCCTTCGTCCTTCAGCATCGGCTTCGATAATTATTTCACTTTTTTCTGGTGTGATTTGTGAGGAGCTAAAAAATGTTAGAAAGAAGAAAATGACTATAAATGCGACCAGAATACCGAAAGCACCAGCAAAAGTTGAGCAAAGGGTTCGAAGAGCGTGAACAAAAATCGACTCTTTCAAGTAATTCATATGCGTCCTGATATTTGAGGATATCTATAAGGTAGGGGTTTGTCACTTTATGGACACCCTCTTATGTTTGAACCCATCTTAAAAAACCCAATCCTTTAAATCCAAGGTTTCTTGAATTTAGAGAATGTTAACGGATTCGAATTCTGTCGATTTTTGGGATTTTTTTGGCAATTCTTCTTTTGGCTTGTTGGGGTTAATACATGAAAGTTGATATAACCCTCCAGAAAACCAAAATAAAAAATGCCAAAAATTCTCAAAAAAGCGACGAATCCTGAGCCTGTTAATAGACTCTAAGAGATGTTCTTCCTTGACAGCCTTGTTTAGAGAGACTAATTATTTGTATCTATATTTACAGGAGAAAAATATGTATTTTGCAGATGCAACACCATTAGAACAAGAAATTGCATGGATTGCTGAGATTGTTATAGGAGTAGCACTGCTTATATGCGCGAGCTTTGGGGTAAAACATCTCCTCAAGTATTTACGAAGGCGTTTGCTTGGCTTGTCGCCAGAATGGCGAGAGAAAATTGATTACATTGTCTTGCCACCATTTAAATTATTTCTTTGGTCAGTAGGGATTCTCTATGGGATTGAGATCATCGCACGACGTATTCAATTTACTGCAGTTTCGGGACATGTCACGCCCTTGCGCAATATTGCATTAACTATCTCCATTACTTGGTTAGTCTTGCGTTGGAAAAATGTTTTTCAGCAAGCATATTGTGCCAAGTCTTCTCAAGGTATTTTAGGGGTTGATCGTGGGATTATCCATGCGTTAGGCCGGTTATTCGGAGTGATTGTGTTCTTGCTTGCTGGCATGGCAATTTTGCAAATACTCGGCATCAGCATTCTCCCTCTTGTCGCTTTTGGAGGAATTGGAGCAGCCGCTGTGGGATTTGCCGCAAAGGATATGATCGCTAATTTTTTTGGAGGGTTTATGCTTTATGTAAACCAACCTTTTATGATTGGAGATTTTATTCTTCTTCCAGAAAAGAATATTGAAGGTCATGTGGAAGAAATAGGCTGGTATCTCACATCGATCCGCGATAAAGAGAAAAGACCGTTATACATTCCTAATAACATGTTTTCAAACCAGTTTGTAGTCAACGCTTCCAGAATGTCCCATCGACGTATCCGCGATCTTATTAGCATTCGCGCTGAAGATGTTGATAAGCTTCCTATGGTAGTCTCAGAAATTAAAAAAATCTTTGAAGCGAATCCCTACATTGATAAAAACCTGCCAATCTTAGTCTTTTTTGAAGGGTTTAAAGATTTTTCGGTAGGTATTCTCATAGATGCATATTGTTTGTTGACCCGTGAAGATGCCTATTTAGCTTTGAAGCAGAGCATTTTCTTAGAAATTGAAAAAACACTGGCCCTTCATGAAGTGGCAATGCCACTTCCTACTTCATTGCATATCGTTCGTCAAGAAAATGCAGGCATTTAGAACGAGTTTTTTAAAGAGCGCATTCCTTAACACTAGTACGCGTATGCGATTGCGTGATACATGACTGATGTTTGCTTAGTCCTCAGTTGATATTATCCCTCCAATTTGAATCGAAAATCGACAGAACCTTAGTTACGCAAGAGGTCTAATATTAGAGCAGGGCCAAGTATCAATAAGGTCTTAAGAAACTGCAACGCTGTCATTTCTTTGAAAGAATCTCAATGGAAGCATTTGAAATCTAGAGAAGGTTATTTGGTAGTGGCTCGTTTAGACCTTTTCTTGATAAGGCAGAGCTCAATGAAGGCAAGAGCTCCTAAAAGGACAAACAAAAGAAAGAGATAAGAAGGAAATTGTAAGCCTAATGTAAGGCCGATCAAGACAAAAAATTGCAACGCAGTAGTTACTTTACCCCAGCGTATCGATTTGTACTCATAAGCGCTCCATTTCCCTGCAATGCTTAAGTAGATACCAAACACGCAGAGAAAGAAATCTCGGGAAACCATCGAACATGCTTGCCAAAGTTCTAATCTTTGTTCAAAAAACAACACTCCGAGCGCAAAGAAAACAAAAAACTTATCCATCGCGGGATCGAGGATCGCGCCGAATTGAGACGCCGAACGGTAGCGTCGCGCGAAATATCCATCGATGCTGTCAGTGATCATCGCGAGGACGATAGCGATTACTCTCAGTACAACATTGTCCGTCAGGAATAGCAACGCTAACGGAGCTCTAAGAAAGGATAATCCGTTTGAAAGACTTAACATTAGGCTATTTTATGACTTGTTTGTTTTCTTCTTCTTATACCAAACTACCGCAATTAGAGTCACAGATAAAGCGAGGAAAATGATCAAGTTCCAAGTTTTGAAAAAATGAACAATCGCTTCGTAGTGTTGGCTCAGTTTAAAAAATGTAGTGAATGCGATGCTGCTCCAAATTAAGCAGGCTACAGAATCGCGCATCACAAATTGTTTAAAAGAAACTTTGCTTAAGCCAGAGGTAATAAAGATGCCATTGCGGACTCCAAACGGAATAAAGCGTCCTATAATCAATGTCAGAAATCCGTGTTTGGAATAAAAATTCTGAATTTTGTTCAACCTCTCTTGAGGCAGTATCTTTGAAAACCAAGAATAATGACGAAGCTTTGGTCCTAAAAACCGTCCAAACCCATAAGCTAGACATGCTGAGAGTACGCAGCCGATGTATATTAAGCTATACAGAAGCCAAGTATTTTCAGGTACAACTCGTGCGGCCAAAACAGCGCCAGCGAGAACGATTAAATCAATACTGATCGGCACATTCAATCCTGCGACAAGGATACTTAAGAAAATTGCCCAGTGGGCGTGTGCCGCGTTGTCGAGAACAAAAGATTCAAGTGAAGACATAGTAGTAAATTTTTTCTTTGTGTCTTAGAATACGTTTAATAGTTCGTTTAGCAATTTTAAACCTAGGTCCTTTTATGAATCCAATAGTAAAGTTCTTCACAAAAGTCCTTTGGGCTCGAAATCTCAAAGAGATTGTTGCGCTTATAGCTGCGGTGATCATTGCAATTGTATTGCTTACAGCAGCTTTCGCTAAAATGTTCTATCCATCTGCTGCTCATCCCTGGTTGGATCGGATTGTTGCGGTATTTGAGCTAATATTTGTCATAGCGCTTCTTTATTTCAATCGTAAGGCGCTTATGTGGACAGTTAGCAGTTTAGTGTTTTTTCTTTTTTCAGGGTACGCCTTGCATTGGATGATTCACGGACTCCCTTGTAGTTGTATGGGCAAGTTGGTCAAATTACCTAATGGTGTATCTTTTACTATTGACGTTATCTTTGTAGGTGTCTCACTTTTTCTTGCCTACAGTTTAGGGCTTCCAAAACAACGATTTAGGCTGTTACCCCTGGTTGGTCTTGCAATGATGGTAGTGGGGTATTTTGCGGCATGTGGAGTATATGCGATGCTGAAAGCTCAACTTTAAACTTGCGTAGTAGCCGGCTCTGCTTCCTGTTCTACAATTGCTTCGGCAGAGCCCTGGGAAGGAGTGGTGTTCTCTTGGACTGATAAAGTTTGATGATGCGCAACGAGGTCGTTAAACTTTCTTCCAAGAGAACGGACGGCATATATCCAACCGCCAATTGCGAATACTAGGATCAGCCCTACATATGGTGTGCTAGAAGAGACTGTGCCAAAGAGTACGAGCAATCCTTGGTGTATTACTGAGCCGCCAGATTTGCCTATACGAGAGCCAACGCCGTCAATTGCGGCTTTGCCTTTCATTCGCGATTCAGAACTAAGTGGGATGAACGCAAGCTCTTTGGTTGAGTCAAACAGAGTATATTTAGAAGCGCGGGCTAGGCAATTTTGTAAGGATCCAAAAAACACCCCAATTGCCAGTGGCGTGCTTCCAAAAAATGTTGCTATTGCTGCAAGGCCAAAATCTTTAAATAGGAGAAAGGAAAAGAATCCGACGCCAGTGATAAGAATGATCATTGGCGGGATCATGGCGCTAGCAGTCCAGCTAAATCGTCTAATTAGGTTGCCAGAGATGAAAATCGATCCTAGTGTGGCAATAACCCCTATGCCAGTGATGACTTGACCCATATAGGCATTAAAGTCGTTAGGATTCGGATAAAGCTGCTTCACTTGATCTTTCCACACAACTTCAATAAGACAAATCGCAATGTTATAGGTCACGACGATGATAGCGATGCTAAGTAAATATTTAGATTTGGCAAGGTAAGCGAAATTTTTTCTCATCCCCATTTGTACAGGAGGTGCTTCGGATTGACCGCAAGCATACGATGCAGAGTTGTACCCTAGTTTTTTTAAGTGGAGCCAGCGGAAGAGAGCAATGCAAGCTAGCCCTGCGAAAATGATGACGCAATTAAGCATGAATATTGATTGTCCCCAAGAATCGCTTCCAAAAGGGAGATTGGGGTTAAATTCGTGGCGTGACATATAAGTTGCAACCTGCCCAGCGAAAACTCCAGAAAAATTGACCCCGATTCCAAGAAGCCCATAGAAGCGTTTAGCATCATTCACTGAGGTAACTTCATTTGCGAAGCCCCAAGCAAGTACGGAAAGCATGATAGTGCTCCACATCTCTGACATCACATAGTAAAGAGTGAAGGTCCAGTTGCGGAACATGGCAACAAGTCCCTTAAAGCCAAGGGGAAGAGATTCTTGAAGCTTGTCGGCAAGCTCGTTTGGATGAAGGCTGTCGCGATAAGGGTAAAGTACAAAGGTAAATAGAGTGAAAAATGCCAGGAAGATGGCCATCATGGTGTAGAAGGCGTTTTCTCTGGTAAAGCGGTTGGATACTCTGGTAAACAAAAAAGTCATAAGGAAAGCAGCTGGGACGATTGCCCAAACTTTAATAAACGGAAGAGCCTCAGCGCCAGAGGCTGGAGCTGTGACGACTAGGGCATCTTTTGTTGCACGGAGAACGCTGTAATTGAAACCAATGAGAAAGAAAATCAACAGAATGGGAATGAACTTTATCAGTTCGTAATTATGAACGGGCCAAATGAAAGAACGCAGCTTGCCGAAACTTTCTTTAGATGATTGGCCCATATCGCCTCATATTCATCTGTTTTGCCAACCGGTGCAGGGCTGGCATTATATCATCCATTTATTGCTAAACCCTATTTACGAGTGCCCATAATTATAAGCAAGCTTTCTTATTCTGCAAGGAGGAAATAGTCAAATACAAAGGTTAAAATTATTTTAAGGCGTCTATCCCCGGTAAATGGCCAAATTCAATAAATTCTAGTGAGGCCCCTCCACCTGTAGATATATGATAAAAATTTTTGTTTAATTTTGCTTGGTTTACTGCCGCAACTGAATCTCCACCGCCAACAATTGTTTTTGCTGGCAGCTCCGATAAGATGCGGGCAAGGTCAAATGTCCCTTTAGAGAATGCTGGAAATTCAAACACTCCGACAGGGCCATTCCAAAAAATTGTTTTAGCTTTAACCAAGTGCCTATGCCATGTTTCTACCGTTGAAGGACCAATATCCATTCCCTGCCAGCCATTAGGAATGCCGCCTGTCAATGAAATAACTTTATGCTCGGCGTCTTTGTTAAATTCTTTTGCGACAACAAGGTCTTGAGGAAGCCACAAACTGCGTTTTTTTTGTGTGCAGGTTGTCATTATGTTTTTTGCTTCACCTATTAAATCTTCTTCTACTGGCGAACTGCCCGTTGAAATTCCTTGAGCGCGCATAAAGGTAAAAGCCATTGCACCCCCAATGAATAGGCCGTCCACTATATCTATAAGAGCTTTTATCACTCCGAGCTTCGAAGAAATTTTTGCTCCGCCAATAATTGCGTAAAAAGGTCTTGCAGGGTTTTTTGTAATATCGCTTAAGGCTGCTATTTCTTTTTGCATCAATAGCCCAACAGCTTTTTTTCCTGGAAAGAACTGTGCAATCGTGCAAGTGGACGCGTGGGCGCGGTGGGCGGTTCCAAATGCGTCATTGACGTAGAAGTTGCCAAGAGAACTTAAGCTTTTGACAAACGAAGGGTCTTTTTCAGGTTCTTCTTCGGCTGAGTAGTATCGTAGATTTTCAAGAAGTAGAACATCGCCTGCATGCAAAGAAGATGCTTTCTCTTTAGCTTGCAAGCCTACACAATCATCACAAAACATGACAGGGCGCTTTAGGAGTGTTTCTAGTCTTCTTGCGACTGGGGCAAGGCTAAATTGTGGATCTTTTCTGCCTTTGGGTCTTCCCAAATGGCTCATGATAATCACAGCGGCTCCTTTTGAGAGGAGCTTTTCTATAGTTGGAAGAGACTCTCGAATACGTGTATCGTCGGAGATGGCACCTTGATCGTCAAAGGGAACATTGAAATCTGTTCTGAGAAGCACTATTTTATTTTTTATGGACAAGTCATCGATTTGCGGCAGTCCCATAGGATATTTCCATTGTTTGTATACAAACCTATCTTGATAAAAACTTTCAGTCGATTAAAATTTTATTAGATTTCTTTCGAAACTAGAAAATTTAGTATGCTCGTCTGTCAAAGATGTTACAAATGTCTGTCACAATGAGCGGTTAGAAAGATTTAACGCAAAGACGCGCATGCCGCGAAGACACAAAGATTTTTATAAATCATTTTTCTCCGCGTCTTTGCGTTAAATCTTTCTAACCGCTGAGTTACGAAAGAAGTCTATTGAAAGGGAAGTCAAAGACCAGAAAACGGGCTAGAAGCTTGCTCGAAGCGATTGCCTTTCATCCGTTTTTTTAATTCCATCTTTATCGAGTATATTAAATCTTGGTCAAAATCTTTTCTGATCGCCCATTGCAGATATTCAAGGGGGATTTCAGAAAATGGGCGGCCTTTGTGTTTGCCAAGAGGCATCAACTTCATTGGAATAGGTTTTTTTAATCGCTCTAACAATTCTTCAGTGGTCTTAAAAGAAGCTGCGAGATACTTGAAAACTTCGATGTTCACAGTGACATCATTCATGGCACGGTGAGCACCTTCGGGTTGGATGTTAAAATGTTGGCGTAATACTTCTAAAGAATTTGTAGGACTTTCGCCATATAATCGCGCCATTCTTAAGGTGTCGATTGTTATCTGATTGTGCAGGCCGCAAGGAATGTTGTTCCGCATGCAAGATTGTGTTAGAAAGGCGATGTCCATGCCAATGCCATGCCCTACAATGATTGACTTGCCGACAAATTGTAAGACCTGAGGGAGTATATCTTGAATTTTCGGTTTCCCTTTTACCATATCATCACTGATATGATGGATTTTAATTGACTCGGCAGGAATTAAGACGCCTGGATCGATCAGGGTGTCCATACTGTCGATGATTCTATCAAAAGTGAAGCGAGTAGCAGCGACTTCTATGATTGAATCTTTGTCGGCTTCAAGGCCGGTAGTTTCTAGATCAAGGCAAATAAACTCGTCTTTAGATATTAATCCCATTTTTTTACCAATTTTTGTAGACACCCTCTAAGAGCTTGTCTGCCGGAGTCGTCTTTAATAGAATAAGTGACACATTGTGATCTTTCAATCGGGTAGGAGGCTAGGTTTTTTTCAATTGTCTGTGAATCAATTTGGTCGCATTTTGTCACAATTAACAGATAGTCCTTTCCCTGGTCGAGGCACCATTGCATAAATCCAGTGTCGTTTGCATCACCTAAACGGCGAGAATCGATGAGGTGCAATATGAGTTTCAAAGAAGATCGATTTTGAAGGTATTCAGTTACAAGATCTCCCCAATTCGTCCGCAATTCTTTTGCGACCTTGGCATAACCAAAGCCAGGAAGGTCGACGAGAGCAATTTTATTATCGATAATGTAATAATTTAAAGTCTGAGTCTTGCCTGGAGTGGCAGAGACTTTTGCAATTTTTTTTCTTTTTAATAGGTGGTTGATCATCGAAGACTTTCCTACATTGGAACGTCCAACGATAGCAATCTCTGGCATGTGATTCCCATTTTGCATGGGTAAATCTGGTAGACCTTCAATAGTCATGCACGAGAGCAGAAATTCGGCATTTTCGTAGGTAATCTTAACCATTGAAGGATCCTTTAATAGAAATCATCCGAGTCTTGTCATTTAAAACTTTTATGGACACATGAATACAGGTTTCAGGAAGGATAGGTGTGATGCGCTCCGACCATTCGATGCACGTGAGTCCATTGCAAATCAAAAATTCGTCTAATCCCCTATTTAGAAAATCGGCGGTATTTTCTATTCGATATAAATCAAAATGATGCACTACAGCTGACCCTTTATAAATGTGAAGATAAGTAAAGGTCGGACTTTGAATTTCCAAGGGATTGATCTTTCCGAAAGCGGAAGCTATTCCTTTTATCAAGGTAGTTTTCCCGGCTCCTAGATCGCCAAAAAATGCTACAACTGCTCCGTTATCCAAAAGAGAAGCAAACTTTTTCCCAAAGGCAAAAGTTTCTTCTTCATGCTCAGTAATGATCTTTAAATTATGCTTCTTCTTCAGCAGTGCTTGATGGCTCTGCATCGCCTTTGTCCTCTTCCAACCATTGATCTACGTAGGAAGCGAAATCATCGAAGCCATTCATCGCTTCTACAAAAGCAGAAATTTGTCCACCTTCGAGATGGGTCTGGATGAATTTCAAGAAATTTTCTTCGATCTGAAATCGATTTTGGCTGGGAACTTCGATGAGCGCGAGAGGTTTAAGTTGATTTTTGACAAAATCTTCAACAACAGATGCTTTGCTGTTAAATAATTTGCCAGTGATTGCAGATGAAAATACGATTTTAGTGATAGGTTCTTTGCGTTTGACGATGTAGTTTTTTATGATCTCTGGATCTTCTGAAACAAAAAATCTTTTAACTTTTAGGCCGCCAACTCGCTCGGTATTTTCGGGGCAGTTAGAAACCCAATCATAGATGGCGTCTTGTGGATTCGGATGGGTGTTATCGCCAAAAACTTTGCCGGTAAAAGGGCAAATATAGATTTTCTTTGTCTGTTCGTTTACGCCCTGCTGGCCAATTTGTATTTTGATTTCTGTCTCGCGCCAAAGCTTTCCTTGTTCTTCAAGCTTTTTGACGATTTCATCTTGGCTCTCGTAAATCATTTTTTCTCTAAGAAAAACGACTGGTTTCAAGTGAAATTTCTTTTCGAGAAAAAACAGATATGTGGTGATTAAATCTGCTTTGCGATTTTTTTTAAGAAATTTCACCAATTCATCGCGCAGCGTTTCTGTAATCACGATCTTAGCCATTAAGTACCTCAGCCCTTGATGAAAAACATTTTCCGCATAGGAAATAGGACTAAAAATATACGATGCTAAGATTAAATGGCAAGTTTAATAGGAGATAAATTCATAAGGTAGCATATATATAGGTGTACGGGAACGAAAAATTATACAAATATCTTGATTTGACCGTAACCGTTAGCAATTTCAATTTTTTACAAGATTAGCAAAATATTGTGTTGTAGGATGTTCAAAACAAAAACTCGTCTTTGTAGAACTGAAAGAAAGTCAGTTTTTGTCGTTATACGGGAGTATTTTTTTTGATTGCATCTTGTAAATCATTATTGTTTGCTTTGTATAGCAGATGCTCAGAGATGTTGCTAGGGCAGGTAAAAAATCAATTTTAAAGTCTTCTTATGTGCAAATTCCAAAGGTTGCATTTGTATGCCTAAAATGGTAGCATTTGTGAAAAAAGAAAGAGTTAGTTTGCCTGCGCCAATAATTTATTTAATATTGCGCATCTAAATTTTGAACATGGAGCCATTAACATGACTTTGGTTGCCGAGCCTAAGATAGAAATTTCAAATTCTGTGAAACTCGAAGAAATCTCTGTTCCTGGATATGAAAGAGTCGTCAAAGTCACTGACAATAAATCAGGGCTTATTGGAATTATTTGCCTCCACAATTTAACAATGGGACCTGCTCTGGGTGGAACGCGTATTTATCCATATAAAACTTTTGATGATGCTCTCAATGATGTGAAGCGATTGGCGAAGGGCATGACGTATAAGTCTTGTGTTGCTGGCACTGGATTAGGCGGGGGGAAGAGTGTTATTATTGCTGACTCACGTACGCAAAAAACACCTGATTTGCTTTTTGCCTTTGGACAAGCTGTTAACGCTTTGGGCGGAACTTATATTTGTGCCGAAGACATTGGTGCTACAACGGATGATATGACGATCATTAACAAGGCCACTCCTTATGTTGTTGGCCTTCCACATGAAAAAAGCAGTGGCGATCCGTCTCCATTTACTGCTTGGGGCACTCTGCTTGGGATTAAAGCTTGTTTGAAAAAGATATATGGTGATACCTCGGTTGCAGGAAGAACAATTGCAGTCCAAGGATTAGGTGCAGTAGGAAGCCGCCTTGCAGAACTGCTTTTTTGGGAAGGTGCTGATCTGATTGTCAGCGACATTGACGCGCAAAGGTTAGAGAAGATTGCGAATAAACTGTCTGCTAGGATCGTATCCCCTGAGGCCATCCTTAGCATTCCATGCGATATTGTCTCTCCATGTGCAATGGGAGGGATCATTAATGAACGTAGTATTTCCGAGCTTCGCTGCAAAGCTATTGCCGGAAGCGCCAATAACCAGCTATTGAAAGACGCGGATGCAGATACTCTTGTTCAAAAAGGAATTCTCTACGCTCCTGATTTTGTCATCAATGCAGGCGGCTTGATCAATGTTACAGAAGAGCTAAGAAAAGATGGCTATCGTAGTATTGAAGCGCGTCGCAAAGTAGATAAACTCTCCGAAGAGCTCGCTTTTATTTTCCAAATTGCTGAAAGCAATCAATGCTCAACTCATTCTGCAGCTATTTCACTTGTAGATTACCATTTAAAATATCGAGTAGGTGTACGCACAGAGCCTCTTTATTTTCATCATTCTGACCATATTCTTTAATAGACCTCTTGCGTAACTAAGAGTTCGTCGATTTTCGAGATTATTTTGGCCGATTTTCGACTCAAATTGCAGGGGTAATATACGAAGTTGATATTACCCCTGCAATTTGAGTCGAAAATCGGCGCAAAAGAACTCGAAAATCGACAGAACATTAGTTACGCAAGAGGTCTAATAATGAAATCACTAATACAGACGCTTAACGATTATGCATTTGATGCACTCAAAAAATCTTTCTGTGATTTAGAGAGTGGGCTTTTAAAGCCTGAGCTTGCCAAGAATGCAAATCCTTCTTTTGGCGATTATCAATGCAATAACGCGCTTCCTCTTGCAAAAATTTTAAAAGAGCCTCCTCGAAAGGTGGCTGAGAAAATCGTCGCTCATTTTTCACGCTTGCTTCCGGATGGATTATTATTTATTGATAGGATTGAGATTGCAGGTCCGGGTTTTATAAACATCACGTTATCAGATAGGTATATAGCAGAAAAAATAGAAGCATTAGTACAAGACCCCAGGCTGGGAGTTCCTGTGCTTGCCCATTCTGAAAAGGTAATTGTCGAGTTTTCTTCTCCTAACGTTGCGAAAGAGCTTCATGTTGGACATTTGCGTTCCACGATAATAGGCGATTCGTTGGCACGACTGTTTGAATTTTTAGGTTACGATGTTTTGCGCCTTAATCATATTGGCGACTGGGGAACTCAGTTCGGAATGCTGATTGCTTATATGCAAAAATTCTGCCCCGAAGTGCTCAGTGGATCAAAAAAAACGGATTTGCATACCCTCATGGGATGGTATCGTGCGTCGAAAAAAATCTTCGATGAAGATCCTCAATTCAAAAAGTCTGCACAGCTTCAAGTTGTTAAACTTCAGAGTGGGGACCCATCTTCTTTAGCTGCCTGGAAAATAATTTGTATGATCTCTCGGGAAGCTTATCAAGAGATCTATGATCTTTTAGATGTTAAGCTTCAGGAGCGGGGCGAGTCCTTTTATAATTCTTACTTGCCTGAAATCGTCTTGGAACTTGAAAAACGAGGGTTGTTACAGATTTCGGATGGCGCAAAATGCGTGTTCCTCGATGGCTTTGAAACGCGGGAAGGAGAACCTCTGCCATTGATCGTGCAAAAGTCTGATGGGGGCTTTAATTATGCCACAACAGACTTAGCTGGGATTCGACACCGTGTTGATGTAGAAAAAGCCAAACGCATTATCTGTGTTGTTGATGCTGGGCAAAGTCTTCATTTTCAAATGGTATTCAAGACAGCAGCGCTTGCAGGCTTTTATGATCCAAGCAAAGTTCTGATTGAACATGTAGGATTCGGTGTTGTGTTGGGCCCTGATGGTAAAAAATTCAAGACACGCTCTGGGGAAACAGAGAGACTAATTGATTTGCTTAACCAAGCGATTCAGCACGCTACTGTGATCTTAGCTGACAGAATGCCAGAACTTGCTCAAGACCAATTGAAGGAAATGGCGCAAGTTTTGGGAATAGATGCTGTCAAATACGCAGATCTTTCTTCTCACCGTGTAAAAGATTATGTTTTCAGTTATGAGCGCATGCTTAAATTTGAAGGCAATACGGCAGCTTTTCTTCTTTACGCCTACGTCCGCATCCAAAGCATTAAACGTAAAGTAGGTAAATCGATTGAGACAATTTTAAGTTCTCAGATTGCCCTCGAGCATCCTAGTGAAAGAGCTCTGGGGTTACACCTTATTCAATTTGCTGAGACTATTGAAGCTGTCTCACGTGATCTACTCCCACATCGTTTGTGCGAATATCTCTATGAGCTTGCAGAAAAGTTCCACGCCTTTTTCCGAGACTGTCGTGTAGAAGGAGATCCCAAAGAAAATAGCCGACTTCTCCTCTGCGAGGCAGCAGCTCGAGTATTGCATCAAGGGCTAAATCTTTTAGGTCTCAAAACTTTAGATCGTATGTAATATCCCCATTTGTTCTCCATGGCTTTAACGCATTCGAACGATTTCAGAAGGGAGATAACGCTGTTTTAGATGATCTATGAGGAATGTCTTGCACAAGTTTGGGAATAGCATATCCAGGTAGTAGTGCTTGCAGTTCGTTAAAGAGTGCAATCGCAGTGTCGTGGGCTACTTCAAAGTGTGCGGCACCTTCCACACGATCAAGTTGGTGCATATAGTAGGGGAGGATCCCATGCTCGACCAGTTTGGAGAACAAGTCTTTTAAAGTTTCTGTGGAATCATTCACACCCTTTAATAATACAGACTGGTCTAAAACTGGAATTCCTAACATTTGGACTGCTTTGAGCGCCTTGAAAATGTCTTGGTCGAGCTCATTTACATGATTGCAATGGATGACAAAAAATATTTGACGCTTGCAAGAACCTAAAATTTCGAGGAACTCCTCATCAATCCTTTCGGGAATTCCAATAGGAAAACGAGTATGGAATCTAATCCGCTGAATATGGGGGATGGAAGATAATTTCTCGATCAAAAGTTTTAAGCTGCGATTGGAAAGTGAAAGTGGGTCTCCACCGCTAAGGATGATTTCTTCAATTGTTGGATCATTGCTGACCTCTTCAATCTCATGCTCATGGCCTTTAATGTCGGTTTCATAAGGAAAATGCCTGCGGAAACAATATCTGCAGTGCATTGCGCATGCCCCGCTTGTGACCATCAAAGCTCTACCAATATATTTATGGATGAGCTTATTTCCCTTTCGATAGCCAAGTTCAGCAATAGGATCATTTGAAAAATTAGGAACAGAGATCTCTTCCTCAATTAAAGGAATAAATTGACGAAGAATGGGGTCGGTAAGGGTGTTTTTGGCAATTTTTTCAGCTAATCTTTTCGGAAGGTTGAGTGGAAAGTCAGATGATTTGAGAACGTATGCACGGTTTTCCTCGCTGAGCTGTAAAAAGTCAGCTAAATCGTGCCAAGACCGAAAATTGTTTCTTAAAACTTCTACCCAAGGTTTCATGTAAAAATTCTAAAGAAATTAGAAATAAAAAAATAGGGTTAATTTAAATTAACCCTAAAAAACGACAAAAGCTTAATTAGATGACAGTCTCTTATGCTGATTGTAAAGTTCCAGCAATTACTTCAGGCACTTTGCCTTTAGTGCGTTCAATCTGTGCCCCAAGAGAAGACAATTTGGAAACAAGATTTTCATATCCTCTATCCAGATAATGAACTCCTGAAATTATACTTTGATCTGGAGCGAGAAGAGCGGCTAGTACATAGGCAAAGCCTGCGCGTAGGTCGGGAATTTTAATTTCCCGGCCAGTCAAAGTTGTAGGACCTTTGACGATCAAACTGTGATTGTAATTATGGGAAGCAAAACGGCATTCCTTCCCACCAAGGCATTGGGTAAATAGTTCGATATCAGCACCCATAAGTTTCAAGGTATCTGTGTACCCAAATCTATTTTCATACACAGTTTCATGAACAACTGAATTTCCATGGGCTTGAGTGAGTAAGACAACGAAAGGTTGTTGCCAGTCAGTCATAAAGCCTGGATGTACATCGGTTTCTACATGAATTCCCCCCTTAAGTGGAGCTTTGTAGTAAAACTCTATCCCATCATTTTTGACATCAAAACCCGCTCCTACTTCGCGTAGTTTGTTGAGAAATGTGATCATATTGAAATGTTGTGCACCTTCTACAAAAACACGACCTTTAGTGCTGATCGCAGCCATGCCTAGAGATGCTGCTTCAATGCGATCTGTAACAATAGTATGCTCAACTTCATAGAATTGTTGGGTTTGTTGCACGCGGATAGTACGGTCAACGTCGATGTCGACAGCGACACCGAGTTTTTGTAAAAATAAAATCAAGTCGACAATTTCAGGCTCTATTGCGGCATTACGAATGACTGTAACGCCTTTAGCTCTGGAAGCTGCGAGTATTGTATTTTCTGTGGCTCCTACAGAAGGATAAGGAAGGTTGATCACTGTCCCTTTTAAACCGCTATGAGCAGAGGCAAAATATGCCCCTTCTTTTTTCATCTCGCGGAACTCAATTGTCGCTCCGAGCTTTTCTAGGGCTTGGATGTGAAAGTCGATGGGCCTTTTGCCAATTTTGCAGCCACCAGCTGTCGGAACGATAATATCTTCACCAGTTCTTCCTAATAGAGCACCGATCATCAAAATTGGAATTCTGTTCGATCCAGAAAAGCGTTGAGGAACGTAACCTGTTTTGATTTCTTTGGTTTGAATTTCGATAATTCCGTTGTCGCGATCCCAATCGACCACAGAACCTATTTCTCTGCATAAATCGATTGTGACTTCTACCTCGGCAATATTAGGGACGTTATAGAGTACGCAGCGTTTGTCGGAGAGTAATGAGGCGACGAGGATTTTTGTGACAGCGTTTTTTGCTCCAGCAGCCTTGACTCTGCCTTCAAGGGGATTACCCCCTTTTATAATTAGATGTTCTTGCACGGCGGTTCTTCTTTTTTGATGGTATTCCTTATAGCGAACAAGGCTTAAAAACCGGATTTAGACTGCGTAATCCCTCGAATCTGATCGATCGTTTGTTCACCTCATATTTTTTTAATATTAGGAGACTTACAATTGATAGTCCGTGGAGCTCTGATGCAGCTGAAATCCCATCTCTGAGTCATATCCGATATATCGCAGTGTAGCACAAAGACTGGATTAAAAGTCTACGAACCTATGTCACTAAAAAGTTTCAGTCAATTTTCGGATTTGTGAATATACAAAGGAAGGTTACCCCGCGGCATTATTAGATAAAGATTTTGCTCGCAATCGCATGCGCAAATTAGAAGTACTAGAATTAACAAAAAAACCAAGTTATGAGTCATCTTACGTATGAAACAGCAATGATCTCTTAGTCTGGATTTTCTGTTTTTCTAAAGCTAATACATTGGGAAGAAGATTTTGAGGGTGAGCACCTTTAGCTAGTTCAAGACGTCCTTTTCTACCCGGACACAACCTTTCCTGAATTTTTAAAGCGACCCAGCCCATTGTTTTGCGTGCGTTGATCTCGACAATGGGTTGTAACATTTTTTCTCCTTTCCAAAGATAGAACATCGCATCAAACCCTACATTTCCATAATACCCCATGTCGGCGAGTGTGTTCAGCGTATCTTGGACATATTCACGATGTATTTCTACTCCTCTAATATAATCTCCAAAAATCTCTAGATCGTCACCTACGATATTGCCAACAAATCTTCCGCGAAAATCGTTTAAACAAACAGTAGATCCAGAATATCCAATACGTTTTTTTTCGCCGATCAACCATTGGGAACTAAAGTCCAAAAGTCTTTCAACCCAGGGTTCACCAATGACAGGATTTGATAGCGCCCAATGTTTTTCAAGGAAGGGCATTGCAGATATTTTGTCTAAAAAAAAATGGTGGCCGCGGCCTGAAACACCAAAGCAAGATTTAAGTATTTTTGGACCTTCGAAAGAATGAATCCATCTGTCAAAATCAGTTTCGCAAAATAAAAGCTGGGCATGGGGCAAGGCTACACCCTGTCTAAAAGAAAACTCCTTAGAATTAATGCGTTTTACCATATTCCATTCAGGAATAGCATATTGTATTTTGTGTGTAGATGCCCAATTTTCGATCACACGTGATGGTCCCCAAGATTCGATAAGATTAAATGATGCAGAATTGTCTCTAAAAGTGATGAATCGAGGGGCAGGAAAATAAAAAGAACCTATTCTGTTGAGATACCCTTCGTCTGCAAGAGATGTTATGAGAACGGCTTCTCCCTCATGCGCATAAAGAACGGGTAGAAACTGCAAAAGCAGGTACATTGGATTTGCAGTCATCCAATTTTCGAGATTTCTTTTCGTAACTCCTTCTAGCTCTTCTTCATAGAAAGTGTTTGCAATGTGAAGAAAAGAGTGTCCTAGACAAACATCGTTCATACTTTGTATAAGTAACCTTAGAGACTGTCTCCAAATCCATTTGTTGGTTTTATGACAGTTTCTTATACCTCGATCTTAATCATCTACTATATTATTAGCTTGGGCCAATATGCACAAAAAATTACGCGTAGGTATCATTTTTGGCGGAAAGTCAACAGAACATGAAATTTCACTTATCTCAGCCCGCAATGTGGTATCTGCAATTGATCCAGATAAATATGAAGTTGTTTTAATCGGAATTGATAAAAAAGGACAATGGCACGTGAACGATGCCCAAAAGTTCCTTGCCTCCTCAGATAATCCTCGTTTAGTTAATTTGACCGAGACCAATCAAAACGTCACGCTTGTAACGACAGGTCACGAAAGATGCCTTGTCCATTTGGACGCTTCAAGAAAAGAACTGCCTATCGATGTCATGTTCCCTATCTTGCACGGTGTTTATGGGGAAGATGGGACAATTCAAGGTCTATTGAAATTAATGGGTGTGCCGTTTGTTGGAGCTAGTGTTCTCGGTTCTGCTATTGGAATGGACAAAGATGTTATGAAGCGTCTCCTTAAAGAGGCTGGTCTTCCAATTGCGAATTTTCTATGCGTTCACAAACATGAGCGCAGTCTTTGTACATTTGATGATGTTGTAAGTAAAGTTGGTCTTCCATTTTTTGTAAAACCTGCTAATACGGGTTCATCGGTTGGAATTGCAAAAGTAAAGAATGCCCAAGAATTTCAAGCGTCAATCGATTATGCCTTTCGTTATGATAGGAAGATAATTATTGAGGAATTTATTCAGGGAAGAGAGTTTGAATGTTCGGTACTTGGTAACGAACATCCTATCTGTTCGTTGCTTGGTGAAGTCATTCCGCATCACGAGTTTTATTCTTATGAGGCGAAATATCTTGATGAAAAAGGAGCCTCTTTCCAAATTCCGGCTGATATCGATCCTTCTTTAGTTGATCGCTTTCAAAAGCTAGCAGCACAAGCATATAAAGTATTGTGTTGTGAAGGAATGGCGCGAGTGGATTTTTTCCTAACGCATACAGGCGAGATGTTTATCAACGAGATAAACACTATTCCTGGATTTACCAAAATTAGTATGTATCCCAAGATGTGGGAAGTCAGTGGCTTATCTTATTCAGATCTGATTGATCGGCTAATCCAATTAGCTCTTGAAAGACACGCAGATGAAACTTCTTTGGAGACGTCTTTTTAACTCGGCCGCCCAAAAGCGATTACACAAGAATCGCGGAAATCAAAATTGTTTTTGCCGCTTTTCGATTCACAAGTGCTATTAGTCAATACACATCGAGGTGATAGCGCTTATCTTTACGGAGCTGCTTGAAAAATTGTGTCGATTCTTCTTTCGACATCATTCCTTCTTCAATTCCAATCCGCTGCAACATTGCATCAACATCTTTTGCCATTTGATCTGCGTCGCCACAGACATAGATATGAGCGTCGGAAGAGATCCACTTCCATAGATCTTTACGATGTTCATAAATGCGATGTTGGACATAAATTTTCTCTTCTTGATCTCTTGAAAACGCAAGGGCTAGCTTTAATTGGCCATTCTCTTCAAGTGAACGGAAATAGTCTCCATAGAAGAAGTCATGGTCATGGTTTCTTTCCCCAAAGAAGAGCCAATTTTTCCCATTGGCATTAGAAGCCAGTCGTTCTTGTATAAATGCGCGGAAGGGGGCTACGCCGGTACCAGGCCCGATCATAATGATCGGTATTGTTGGATCTTCTGGAGGACGGAAATGTGGTGCTGGTTGAACGTAGACAGGAATTTGTGTCACGCCTGGCTCGGCCAGGTGGCAGAGAAAATGGCTTGCGACACCAAAACGCTGTTCGCCGCACATTGTGAATGTCGAAAGGGCAACTGTCAAATGGACTTCTGTTGGGTGAAGCTTGGGCGATGAGGCAACAGAATAAAACCGGGGCAATAAGGGGCCGAAATGGGCACACATTTCTTGCAGGGGGAGATGCGATCCGCGGAACTCCTTTAATACATTAAGTGGGTCGTGTTCTATAAGAAATTGTCTAAGTAAAGTTTTGTTTTCTTCCTTAAGTAATGTTTCTAATTGATCTTTGTGTTCGTGAATATGGACATGTTCGTTTAGAAGCTTCAGGAAAGAAGAAGATAGTCTAGAGAGGTTAGCTTTATTTGTGAGGAAGTCCTTCACCTGGAACTCTTGGCCTGTTCGTGAATCATTAATTATTTCATCGCCTTTTGCTCCCATCGCATCAAGGAGGTGCTGTACGAGTATAGGATCGTTTTGAGCATATATTCCCAGAGAATCTCCAACTTCAAATTGCAGGTTACTCTTCCCCAGCTCCAATACAACATGGTACGTATTTTTCGAGGATCCACTTTTGCTGAGCAATTCTCTATTTTTGAGAGAAACTAATGCAGGATTGAGACGATTTGGAATATTCATAAAAATAAGTGTAGACAGGTACTTAGATAATATAATAATAAAAAAGAAAGTTAAATTATATGAAAAAACACATTAAAATCTCCTTTGTGATGGTTCTAGCTCTCATCGTGGAAGGGTGCAGCGGCCTTGGTTACCAACCAACCTACATAATTTCAGAGTCTTCGGACGAAAAATCTGCTCAGACCCAGGAACCCGAGCAGCAAGAAAAACGTTGAACACTCTGAACCTATCTCACTAAAAGAGACTGAAACTATTTACTGAAATAGGTTCATATATGCTGTTTACTTAGACGCTAGCAAAAAGTTCTTGGCCAGAGCGGGCGTCCCAAGCTTTTGTCAGGGCGTCCATTTTTTTGTTCGAAATTCCCCCGAGGAAGTCAATTGCGTTGAGCAATCGGGCGCGCGTACGGTCTTTCCCCAATAACGCGACTGAGTCGAAAAGAGGGGGGCCATGTCGTTTGCCTATGAAAGTTCCATAAAGGATAGGGATTACGGCTTTTTTGTAGTGGGCGCCGAACACTTCTGCTATCTCATGGGACCCTTTTTCAATCCCTTCCCTTCCCCAATTCTCTTGCCCATCCATGCTCCAAATCAATGATTGAAGCAAGAAGCAGACTTTTTCTTTTGCCAATTGTCCAGGGCATAAAAGTTCTTCGGTGTAAGGAATGTGATTAACAAAGAGGAAAGAGCAGAGCTCCATGAATTCGCCAAACGTTTTGATTCTTGTATGGACCAAAGGCATGAGCTTTTTCATAAATTCATCATTAAAGCTCCAAGCCTTTAGCCGTTCCCACAATTTGTCTTCGGGGATGCTTTGTATCAAATATTGCTGGTTGATCCAATCGAGTTTTTGGATGTCAAAAAATGCGCCAGAAACGCCGATGCGCTTAGGGTCGAATTCTTTAATAATGTCATCTAAACTGTAGATCTCTCGATCTCCAGTCATGCTGTAGCCCATCAATGTTAAGAAGTTGACAAACGCTTCATACAAATAGCCACTGTCTCGGTAATAAAAGATGGAGGTCGGATTTCTTCTCTTCGAGAGTTTTTTCCCATCTTTGCCTAATAAAAGAGGCATATGCATAAATACGGGCGGCTCCCATCCAAATGATTGATAAAGTAGGATGTGTTTTGGAGTGGAGCTCATCCATTCATCGCCACGGATCACGTGAGTAATTTGCATTAAATGATCGTCAACAACGTTAGCCAAATGGTAGGTTGGAAATCCGTCTGATTTAATAAGGACTTGGTCATCGATGTCTGCCCATGGACATGTTATCCTCCCCTTAATGCCATCTTCGTAAACGCACTCACCTGTGAGAGGGACTTTTAAGCGTATGACAAATGGTTGCCCAGCCTTTTCCCTTTCCGCAACCTCTTCGGGAGACGTATTGCGATAGCGTCGATCATAACCGACACGCTTGCCTAACTTAGAGGCCATTTCGCGCATTTCAGCAAGTTCTTCCGGGGTGGCAAAGCATTTGTACGCTTTTTCTTGGTCTAATAGCTTTTGGCAGTATTCTTGGTAGATTGCAGTTCTTTCTGATTGACGATAAGGGCCGAATGGGCCTCCGACGTCAGGACCTTCATCCCATCGGATCCCAGCCCAATGGAGCGCATCAAAGATGTTTTTCTCGTATTCTGGGCGAGAGCGTGTGCGGTCAGTGTCTTCGATGCGGAGGATGAACTTGCCATCAAAATGGCGTGCAAAAATGAGGTTAAAGAGGGCCATGTAGGCAGTTCCTACATGAGGATCCCCAGTGGGGGATGGGGCTATGCGGACACGTACTTGCTTTTTCATAAAATTCCTAGGAGAAAAGAGCAATTTTCCCATTTTTCATGAATAATAAGCAATAGACCTCTTGCGTGACTAAGGTTCTGTCGATTTTCGAGTTCTTTTGCGCTGCTTTTCGACTTCAGATTGCAGGGGTTATATACGAAAGTTGATATTCCCCCTGCAATTTGAAGTCGAAAAGCAGCGCAAAAGAACTCGAAAATCGATGAACCCTCAGTTAGGCAAGAGGTCTAATTTCTAAGAAAAAAGTAGACTTCATTTAAAGCTCTGCGGTCACAAGCTTTAACGCAAAGACACAGAGGGGTAATGTTTTTCTAAACTTGTTTACATTTTTCCTTATTTTCAACACCCATCGACAAGTAATTTTTATGTGCTTGTCGATGGAATGTCTGCTTATGCAGCCTTTTTGTCTTCTGAAGCTCCCTTAGTTGCTGGAGCTGTGACCGGGGCGGATTGTTGAGAAAGCAAAGCGATTAAATCTTGCATAATGCTAATAGTCTCACGAAGTTGGAGATCTTCTTTGCCGAAAAGTTCTTCATTCTCAGCATTAAATTCATCAGTATCGAGTTCTTTTAAAAAGAGCTGATAATTTCCATTTGATTTCATTCTTTGATCGGAATTAGCTCGTAGAGTTTCAATAACTGGACGGTAAGTACTTAAAATTGGTTGCAGTTCTTGAAGATAATAATGTTGTAAATGATAGCGATGAATAAATGGGACATCCGACAAATCATCTTCAAAATGGGGTGCAATAGACTCTGTACCTAATGGATATTTAGAGAACTTTTCACCAATCTCTAGCTTGGAAAGCGCTCCTGGAACAACGATATCTGCTTTTACACCCACGAGCTGAGGGCTTTTACCTGAAACGGTATAATACCTGCCGCGTGTCACTTTATATTCTCCTTTGGGATTTACTTTCCCAAAGTTATTAGCTTCCAAAGTGAAGGTTTGAAATGTTCCTTTGCCAAACGTCTCTTCATCACCAACTACCAATGCGCGTCCATAGTCTTGTAGAGTTTGAGCAACGATTTCTGATGCAGAAGCACTGCCGCGGTTGGTTGCAATGATAAGTGGTCCATTCCAGATAGGATGGTCTTCAAGATTACGTAAGTTTTGCACTTGTCCTGTGTTATCTTTAATCGAAACAACAACGCCTTTTTGGATAAAGAGACCAGCAACTGACACAGCTTGAGGAAGAATTCCCCCTGCATTGTTTCTGAGGTCTAAAATCACACCTTTGAGATTGTGTTCCTCTTTCATTTTTTGAATTGCAATTCTCAGATCATTAGTTGAAGAGGTGTTAGAATCTCCATAAAATGAAAAAAGATGAAAAACTCCTATGACGCCATCTCCGTAGGGTTCAAACGATGTTTCTAGACGTGTCTCCTTCAAGACAACTTCATTGCGAATAATGGTGATGTCAAGCCTTTCCTCTTTTTTTTGACCGGAATCATTTGTTGTTTCTCTAAGTACTGTGAGCAAGACAGATGATCCTTGTGGGCCTCGGATGAGCTCGACGGCTTCGGTTATTTCCATTCCTACAACAGGTTCGCGATTGACTGCGATAATTTTATCTCCTGCTTTCATCTGTCCTTGTTGCAAAGCAGGTCCGCCTTCTATGAGTCGTACAATTGTAAAACCATTGAGATCATCTCGAAGTTGAGCGCCGATCCCAAAGAGACGTTGCTGCACTTGGATCATGAACTGATTCGCTTCAGATGGTGTAAAGTAGTTAGTTTGAGAATCTAAAGCAGAACTAGCTGCTTTTAGAAAAAAGCTTAACATGATCTGTTGTCTTTCTTGAGGATTTGCTCCAGCTATCTCCTCTTCTCTCTTCATCCTGCGTTTGTTCAGTCTTTGAAGGAACTGTTCTTTTGAACCTTGGCTGATTTTTTCAGCGGCTTCCAGTTGTAGTGAACGAATACGTGCGAGCCTATCAAGAAGTTCAGTCTCATTTTGTGCGAATTTAATATCTTTAAATTCTTCAGGTTGAACATGTTCTGGAAGAGTTGTCCCTTGAAGCGAAGCCTCTAGGCGCGCGCGTCTTTCAGTTGCTTTCAACATAAGCGCGTGAATTTCTTCAAAGATGCGAAAATCTTCTTTTTGAAAGTTAGCAAGTCCTTGAGCAATTTTTTCGGTAGAGGGCTCTATCCAATCTTTTATTTCTTCATTTAGGAAGTATGTTTTTCCAGGGTCTAGCTCATCGATGAAGTTGGAGAAAGTCCTTTCCATGAGCTCTGGAGAAAATTTGTGGTAACAGACGTGGGCTCTAAAAATTTCTTCCACCTTGCTTTTGGCGTCCCTGGGACTAAGAGAAGGGGGCTTAGCCTCAGCAGCATAGGGAAAAAAGAGGCATAAGATAATGGAAATGAACCACTTATAAAGCTGCATAAGAACCCCTTTTTGATGCAAGCGACATTAAGCACAGAATACGAAATAGAGAGGATTCTGGCTATTGAAAAGCATACTTGAGGTGTAATGTCGCGGAATTTTTCTAAGTTAAAAAATTTTTCCTAAACCTCGATCAATGAAGGGGCTACAGATGGAGATAAATGAATAGGTATGGCAAAAAAAGGATACGCTTGATTTCAATTCATTTTTGTGGAATAATTAGTTCACAAAGATGAGAAGAGTTTTAAGTATTAGAAGAGTAGTTATTTAAACAAAATATTTTTTGACAGTCTGAATCGGAAAGTAAAAGCTGCTCTTTATAAAAAGGTTAATTTAATTTTAGGAGGATTATAAAATCATGAACCAAGAAGAAATGAGAAAGCCAGCGGCGCTCGATAATCACACAGCGTCTCAAAAGAAAGTGGTTTCGATAACTGAAGCTGCTCGAATTAATAAAGTTACTCGTCAAGCAATTTATGTAGCGATTAAACAAAAAAAGCTTAAGGCATCTAAAGATACAACGCGGTGGACCATTGATTTAGATGACCTCGAAGCATATCGTAAGCAAAAGTACTCTCGCTCAAAATCCATGTTCAATGGCGAACTTCTTTTTGATAATGATAAAGGTTATTTTTCTGTTAACCAAGTTGCAAAAATGCTCAATGTTCCAGCTCAAAAGATCTATTACGCTACACGTGTTGGCTTAATGAAAGCAACTCGTCGTGGAGCTGCGTGGGTTGTTCATGCAAATGACTTGAAATTGTACCAAGAAAATTACCTAAACAAGAAAACGACAAACTTCCAAGCAATGTAATTGCCTGTAGAGCTTTTAGGAGCTCTTACTCCTCCTTATAAACACCTGAGCGGTCCTCAGGTGTTTTTCTTTTTAGCAATATCAGCGTTTCTACATGTGTTGTTTGTGGGAACATATCAAATACTTTGATGTAACTTATTTCATAACCTTCTTTTACCAATTCTTTTACATCTCGAGCTAAAGTGGCAGGCATGCAGGAGATATAGAGAATTGCTTGAGGAGCGCTTTTCTTTAATGAATCAAAAACTCTTTTGGAAAGTCCGGTTCGAGGGGGATTAAGCAAAATTAAATCCCACATAGAACGGTTGTTATTTAAAAAATCTTCGCATGAAGACGCTTCAAAATGAACGTTGTAGATCTCGTTTTTAATTGAATTTATACGTGCAAACTCAATGGCTGATCGGTTCCACTCTACACCGACTACTTGGTGCCCCTGACGCGCGCATAAAAGAGATGTAATCCCTATCCCACAAAATAAGTCTAAGATTCTGCATTTGGGCAGAGAAGCGCTTATGCGGGCAATTTCAGTATAAACAGCTAAACTTTGAGTAGGGTGATTTTGAATAAAACAAGAGGGGGAATATTCTAGTCTAAGTTCTTGTACATAAATGACATCCGTATTATTGCCTATTTCGAATGAGAAGTCTGGAGCTAAAATAGTGGCTGCCACAAGACGGGAATCTTTAGTTAGTATTTCTTTAAGAATGTTAATAAATTCGTTGGATGGTCGGGCTGCAAAGGTAAACGCTAACTGTACTGTGTCGTTGCGAAGTTTAAAGATCCGAACTTGTCCTTTTGGCTTATCATTTGGAGAAAGAGAGATAAAAATATCCCTTAGAACATTAAATACCCATTGTTCCCCATCAAAAAAAATTGGGCATTCTTGAATGTTAATCAATGTCTTATTGTCTGTGGAGTAGAAGCCTAAAAAAAAACCATTTTCAGTTTTGTGAAAATTGCAACGGATATGACGTCGATAACCGTAAATATCTTCAGTTCCTTGAATATCAAAATTAGGAACGTTCAACCCGCCTATTCGTTGAAGGGCCTCTTCAACAAACCGTTTTTTTGCAGCGATCTGGGATGTGTAATTTAGATGTTGAAGCTGACATCCACCGCATTTAGAAAAATGAGGGCATTTTGGAGTGGTGCGTTCCGAAGAAGGGGAAAAGATGGTATTGATGTTGCCAATGGCGAAGCGTTTTCTTTTATCGACAATCTGAACATTTAGTCTGTCTCCAGGAGCTGAGAATGGGACAAAAACGACCAGGCCATTGTCTTTTAAAATTCCAGAGCCACCAAATGCAATAGATTCGATACAGCCTTCAATCATCATATGGATCTTGAATTTTGAAGTCTTTGATCTGCAATTGAATGCTAGATTTATTTAGAAAGGTATTTATGTGTGGCGTAAAAGCAATTTTAAGGTCTTTCTTGCCCGAGATCAGTTCTTTTTTTTCAGCCATTCCAAAGCCAATCCCTTCTAGAACTCGTTCCTGTTCAAGATAGAATTTTAAGTGGGTTTTCCCAACAATTTTAGGAGGCCAACTTTGCTTGACATCGCAATAAAAGATAGGAGGAGGGTTTTCATTTCCAAAAGGTTCAAGCAAGTTTAAAGATTCCATAAAATCAAACGTCAAGTCGTTAAACTGAATTTGTGCGTCAAGGCGCAGTTTTGACAAAATGTCTTGGTCTTTAAGTGTTTTCTCAGAATAGAGAATGAAGTTCTCTTTAAATTTTTCAATATTTTCTGCTCGAATCGTCAAACCAGCAGCGTAGTCGTGCCCTCCAAAGTTCACAAGTAGAGCCCCATTTTCTCGGAGCACAGGAAGTAAAGGAAACTCTGGAATAGTTCTGATAGAGCCTTTTCCTAAGCCCTGCTCGATTGCAATAATGATTGTTGGCCGATTATATTGCTTGGCGATCCTAGCAGTAATTATCGGAATGATCCCGGGGTGCCATTTATCAGAGTGAAGAACAAGAGCTTTTTTTCTCAAAATTTCAGGGTGAGTATGGATGTATTGTTCAATATCTTCAGCATCCCGTCTTTCAATTTTTTGTCTTTCTATATTGTTGAGATCAAGTTCATGAGCGAGCTGCTCTGCGGCGGCGGCATCTCGCAATAAAAGCAGTTCAACTCCTTTATTTGGGTCTGCTATTCGCCCTAAGCTATTGAGCCTCGGAGCAACTTTTGATGCGATCTCAACCGGAGTAATTTCGCTAAGTTTTAAATCACAAACTGAGATAAGCTTCGATAGTCCGATCCTTTTGGTTTTGCGAATTTGTTTTAGCCCATAGCGAACTAGAATCCGGTTTTCTCCAAGCAGAGATCCCATGTCTGCAATAGTTCCAAGAGCTACAAGATCAAGGTAGCGTTTTAGATCGATTGCGCTGGGTGCGATCTCACCTCTTGAGATCAGTGTATTTGTTATAGCGTGGGCAAGTTTGAATGCGACACCAACACCGCATAATTCTCGGTTAGGATAGGTGCTGCCTTGGAGTTTAGGATTAAGTGTAGCGATGCAGTGAGGGAGTTTAGCTGTGGGTTCATGGTGGTCTGTGACAATCACATCCACATGTCTTTTTACAGCTTCGTGGATTTCATTCGCTGCTGTAATACCGCAATCGACAGTGATTAATAATTTACATTCATTTGCTTTTGCAAAATCGAGAGCTTCTAGTATTAAGCTTTGACTTAAAGATGTCCTATTAGGGACATAATAAAATACATGTGCTCCAATATATCTTAAAAAATCAGTAAGTAGGGTCGCTGCAGTTATGCCATCGACGTCGTTATCACCATAAATAAGAATATTTTGCTTTTTCCGAATGGCTTCTAGGACACGATCAACTGCTTTATCGATTTCAGGAAAAAGCGAGGGGTCGAGTAGATTGGGAAGTTTAGCATACAAAAAGTCGTGAATGTCTTCTAACGAGGAAAAATCACGGGCAGCAATAACCTGTGCTGTCGCTGGATGGATGTGGAACTCGCTAACAATAGCTTTGACCCAATCAGGATTATCTTTTGGATATATCCAGATGGGATCTCTACCTTGTGGTTTGTGCATCATGTGCATCCTCGTTTTATGATGCTGACGTGTTTACGCAAGCATCTCTCATGAGAAGAACTTTACGAGGAAGTGATTCCAATGGTCACTTAAAAAACCTAGCTATAAAAAAATATTTAAGACTCCTTCTTAGATAATATTTCCTTGATCAGAACAGCGTTTGAATACCACCCATTTTCAAGAAAATTCCATATTTTTTGTGTCAGTTTAAAGCTATTCTCATGATTTGACTTGATTAGGCACCATTTGGCTTTTCTCATCAAGATAAAAAAACCAATCTGGCAGTCGCGCCAAAATAGCGTTTGCGATGGCTCGCAATTTAGTAAGGTTATTTTTTATTCATATTTTATTTATTAGACCTCTTGCGTAACTAAGGTTCTGTCGATTTTCAACTTCAAATTGCAGAGATAATATCAACTTTCGTATATTACCCTTGCAATTTGAATTCCAAAAGCGGCCAAAATAATCTCGGAAATCGACAGAACCTTAGTTCCGCAAGAGGTCTATTAGTCAGCCAGGGCTTTTGACGCCCTGGCTAGATTCAAATTATTCTTGTAAAATGACGGCTTGTTCTTGAGCTTTTTCTCTATTATGGAAAAATTGCATTAGAGGTGCTGCAATAAAGAGTGAAGAAAGTGTTCCAAAAATCACACCGACACTCATTACTAGGGCAAACCCAAAAATAGTACTTCCACCCAAAACAATTAAGGGAATTAAAACAAGCAACGTTGTACCAGATGTCATTAAAGTGCGACTCAGTGTTGCGTTCAATGAGTGGTTGATGATTGTTGCGAAATCTGTCTTACGCATTCCCTTAACATTTTCGCGGATTCGGTCAAATACGATAATTGTGTCATTAAGCGAATACCCAATGATCGTCATAAGCGCGGCAACTGTGTTCAAGTCAATTTGGAGTGGTACTTTAAAGGCATGCAAAATTGCGATTACCCCGATGGTGAAAATCACATCATGAGCCAAGCAGAGGGTTGCACTTATGGCATACTTAAACTCAAATCTAATCGTGATGTATATCAAGATGCAAAGGAGGGCTAAAGAAAGACCGATCAAGGCGCTATTGCGCATTGTTGAGGAAATCTGCCCACTAACTACAGTCCAGTTTGCATCGAGATTTTTTAATCCTTCAGAAGTGATATTTAATCCCTGTTGCTGTAGAGCATTGACAATCCACACTAGCCGAGGATTGCTTTCGAAGGCATATCCCAATTCTCCCTTGGGTGTCTCAAAAGGAAATTTGTAAAAAGGCTTTCCTTGTTGATCCATACTGCGGCTAATAAAGATTCTCAAAGTATTGGAGGGGGTTAATTCCCTGACTTGATAATCTTGAGCGCTTGCTCCTTGTTTTAAGAAAGCTTTTTCCACCTGTTCACGGTAGTTGTGTAACGGTGATGCTTTTAATTCAACGGTCAAAGCGTACCCGCCCGTAAAATCCATTCCCATAATTGATTTTCTTTGTATTGCAAGAACAGATAGACCAATTAGGATGATCACAGTAGTTAGAATCATTGTGATCTTTGTGTATTTTAAAAAGTTAAAATGTGAGGTTTTAAACCAGTTGGCCATCTTTAAATTTTTATTCTCAGGATTTTGGACCCAACCAGCAAAATAAAACCTAGTCATAAACAGAGCGGTAAACATCGACGAGATAATACCGATGATTAATGTAATCGCGAAAAATTTAATTGGGCCTGAATCAAAGTGAAGAAGGATCAGCGCAGCGATAATTGTGGTGAGATTCGAATCTATAATTGCCGAAAAGGCTTTCTTGTAGCCAGTGTGCATCGCGCTTGCAATTTTTCCGGTGGCTGCAAACTCTTCTCGGATTCTTTCAAAAACAAGAACGTTTGCATCGACGGCCATTCCAAGGGTTAGGATAAGGCCGGCAATGCTTGCTAAAGTTAACGTTGCATGAAGGTTTTGTAATGTAGCCCACATGATCAACAAGTTAAAAATGAGTGCAACTGAGGCAACGATCCCACCAAAACGATAGTATGAAATCATTGCGACAACTACGAGAATAAATGCGATACCCGTAGCAAAAAAACCTAATTGTTTTTCCTTTGCGCCAAGCTCTGGGCTGACATTTTTCTCTGACAAAATACGTGGAGTAAATGTCAAAGATCCTGCTTTTAAGTCTGCTTCTAATTGATTGACTTCCCTTTGGGTAAATCCGCCAGTAATCATTGCGCTATCACGGAGTGCAGCATCTAATGTTGGTGCGCTGATCACAGTTCCATTTAGAATGACGGCCATTCTCCACCCTTTTCCCTGAGAAAAATTCGCTAGAGAGGTGCCGCTGATCTTTTCTTTTGAGAATTGCGATGTCCAGAGATAAAAATCTTCTCTGGGGTCAAATTTCTGTCCTGTAGAACGGGAGTGAGAACTTTGTACGCTAAATGAAAGGAAATTGCCCTTTGATGGATCATAAGAAGCATGGATATTTTCAAGGCTCGAACCTTCTAAAACATAGTTGCGGAAAACGATCAACAATGGATTTGTGTGGCCATACCAGTCTGTAAAATCTTCGCCTCTAAGCACAGCTATTTTTGATAAAGAGTCATTGAAGGCGCTGCTTGAAACTGTATCTAAGGGATTGGCAAGAGTTAGACCATTGTCAATTAAAATTTTAGCAGCTTCGCTTCTTGGTTGAGCGCGCTCAACATCCAATGAATCTCCATAAAGGTGACGGAATGCAATCACGTTAATGTCTTCGGCATCTTTACGATTTGTTACTACGGCTTCATTCCACACTTCTTGTAAAAAGCGGTTTGTGGCGTCAGCAACTAAGGGGTTATTTGCAGAAAACTTTTCGTTGACGACGTGGAAATACATAGAAGACGCTTTGACAAGCTCAGATGCAGAAATTCCTTGAGAACCAGGAAAATCAAGAGTGATAAAACTGCCTTCTTGGCGGATGCTAACCTCGGAAACCCCCATTTTATTGACGCGTTTGTAGAGCTCATTAATTCCCTGTTTAATATCAGACTCATTGGTCACTGCGCGATTGTCGGAGTCGCGCAACTCGATCTGTACTGTTTTGCCGCCAGAGAGGTCGAGACCCCAGCGAACAATTTTTCGGTCATCGCCTCGGAAATATTTGACAAAGCTAAGTTTGAAATTATCCCAAAGTACATTACGAGTAGGTTTTGGCACGTCAAAAGGGCTGCTTCCCCTTAAGTTCATTTGTGCAGCACGGTAGTCATCTCTCCATCTTAGAAGATCTTCGTGGATATTATCGTCTATGCGGTTTTCTGTGAGAATCCGTTGTTGGACATCTGTAAACTCTAGGACAGCATAGCGTTGAGTGCCATGTACTGTGAAATTTTCTCTTGTTGCCTTGAGCACTGATTGATAATAGTCTTCTTTTTCAAAGACAAAGTCTCCCGCGTAGTCCTTACTAAAAAATTGAATCGATGCAGCATATCCAAAGAGCCCTTGGTCTTGGAGCAAGTTGCGCAAATTAGTAAAATCTTTGAAGAATTGTTGTGAAAGTGGAGCGTTTGGATTGGATCTTGCGCGCTGGAGAACTGTGTCGAGCCCTTTGGCGACCACGTAGACTGAGTTCATTTTAAATCCGCGGGGAGGCGTTTTTCCTGAAGCAGATGGGGAGTAGACCACTAATCCTAATTTTTTATCTTCTGCTGGAAGATTAAGATATGTTTCATAATCCCAAACTGGAAACACATTTTTTTGTAGGTCCGGGTGTTGCGGGTTCCATTGAGTATAAAGTGTGTTTTTAATTTGATCGATTTGAGCTTTCGCAATTGTAGACAGTCGCATTGCAATGAAGCTTTTGCTATTGGTCAATGAATTCAATGCAATGATAAACTGATCTTGAGAGGGCGAAATTGCTTCACGTGCCTCACGGGAAGTCCAAGCGATTGAATTAAAGATCCACTGGTCTATCTGATCCAATGTGGATTTAGAGCGCATCATTTCAACTTTTTTTCTGAATTCTAAGATGTCCTGATACAAATTCAGAACGATATTCTCATTTCGCCAGTCGATTACAATCGAATCAATAAAGGGATTTTTCCCGGAAAGAGGGATGGTTTGCACGGTTGAATCAGGCTTCATTTGTTCTGAAGATGCTTGCAAAAGGGCACCAAAACTCGAATAAGTTAAGGGATTGCTTCCAGAAGAAAACTGCTGTTCATTTCTAGCGACGATACTCTCTGCATCGTTTAGTGTTTTCTCTTTGCTAACAAGCGTTTCAAGTTTTTGCTGTTTTAAAGGATCGAGATATTTATTTTCTTTTAATAAGCGTTCATTTTCTTGTTGCAGTGCAATTTTCTGGAGCCGTGTTTTTTCGCGAAGTTGCTGCAGCGTTGATGTAAAACGGGCGATTAGGTCATGCCCGGATCTATTTTCTGTTTGAGTGAAGCTAGCGTAGTAACGTTGGGTAGCTGGATGGTTTTCGCCAAATGTCTTCGTGAAAGAGAGGATATTTTCTGCTAAAAGCATTGTGATATCCTCAGAGGGAGATTCGACAGATGCCGAGGTGTTGATGGTTGCTCCCTGTACTAACTGTGCATTTTCACTTGGCCCGCCAACTGCAACACCAACTTGAAGTACGCGGTCATTGATCAATGCTCGATATAAATCAGTCAGCTGTCCTTGTTTGTTTGTTTTAGAGGAGAATTGAAAAATTGATTGAATTTGATTTGGATCAAAATGGACAGGGATTTTTCTTTGAACGATGACTTGTTTAGAGTTTGTAGACAAAGTATCGGTCATTAAGCTCAATTGGGAAGGAATAAACGAAATAAGCTCTCCTGCTCGAGGAAGAAATTTGCGGAATGTTTGGGCGTCAGACTCACTGCGAAAACTGATAAGGATAGCTTCGGGTTGTTGAGGATCGAACTTAACTTGTTGCGGTTTCACATGGATGAGTTTGCAAAATGAACTAAGCCAATCTAAAGCTTCTTTCTCCAATGCATTCACTCTCTCGACAATATCCAGGGATATGCTGTTTGCACGTTTTTCTTCGATAGGACGGTCAAGGGGTTTGGAATAAAAGAAAACCGTAGGTAATATGTTATAGATCGTTAGGAGTATAATTCCGACGATCACATAAAATTGCCAGCGCTTTTGTCTTTCCATGTTTGTTTCCTGTCTTAAATAAAATAGCAGATAATTCAATAGAATTTTACCAGGATACTCACCGAAACTGATTATGTCTAGTCAAATGAACCTGAGGACTAACTGCAAATTTTAAGTTGGCGGCATTCTAAAGATTTTTCAAATGCCAATGCTGAAAAAAAATAACCATTCAATTAAAGAATCAAGTAGAATTGGCAATTGACCCTCGCTAAATAATAGTTTTTCGGTGGCTTGTGGTTTTTTGGTTTGGGGCATGGATCTTGTTATTTCTTATGGGCACCTTCAATATTAAAAAAGAAATCAAATTGTTATGCCAAGCGTAATTGTCATTGGAGCTCAGTGGGGTGATGAAGGGAAGGGGAAGATTGTAGACTTGCTTTCAGAGTCTGCTCATTTGATAATCCGTTCTCAGGGTGGGAACAATGCTGGCCATACAATCATGGTTAAAGGAAAAGAGCACCGATTTCACCTGATCCCTTCAGGGATCCTTTACCCAGAAGCAAAATGTTGCATTGGTGGCGGTACTGTAATAGACCCAAGAGTTTTAATTGAAGAGATACAAGGCTTGGAAAGGGAGGGAGTGCATTTGGCTGGACGTCTGTTTATCTCTCCTTATGCCCATATTATTTTTCCGTATCATAATGAATTTGATTTGTCATTAGAAGAGTTCAAAGGTGGAAATTCGATAGGAACAACTGGAAGAGGAATAGGTCCTTGTTACGCAGACAAAGCCGATCGATGGGGTATTCGGATTGTTGATTTGATCAATCCTCAGGGTTTCTCAAAAAAATTGAAACAAGTTTTGGATTTTAAGAATCAAATTTTGGAAAAAATTTTTCACAAGCCTCCCTTTGATTTTAGAGTAATTCACAATTCCTATTCAAAGTACGCGGAATATCTCAAGCCCTTTGTAGGAGATGTAGAAACTCTTACTGCTGAACAAATTGAGAAAAATGCCAAGGTGTTATTTGAAGGGGCTCATGGAAGTATGCTTGATAATACATTTGGCAGTTACCCTTTTGTAACCTCTTCTTGCACGCTCGCTTCTGGCGTGGCTGCAGGAGCAGGAGTTGGCCCAACTGGAATCAATCACACGGTTGCAGTGCTTAAAGCATATATCACTAGGGTTGGCAATGGAGCTTTGCCAACAGAATTGGATGACCAGGAGATTTCTTTATTTCCCGATCATCGAGTTGCAAGAGAATATGGAACAACAACTGGAAGAAAGCGTCGCATAGGCTGGTTTGATGCCGTGGTTGCTCGTTTTGCTTTGAGAATGTCTAACGCAAACTCTATAGCTTTGATGAAATTAGACATACTTGACCAATTGCCTGAAATCAAAATATGTACCGGTTATCATATTGATGGTCAAGTCGTTAACACACCTCCGCCTTTGGCAGAGGATTTTGAACGTGTGAACCCGGTTTATGAAACTTTACCAGGATGGATGACCTCGACACAAGGAATTAGGGATTTCAACAAATTGCCAACTAATACTCAAAAGTATATTGAAGCGATTGAAAAATTTTGCCGTATCCCCGTTAATATACTTTCAATAGGACCGGGACGCGAAGATACAATTATAATAAAAAATCCTTACTAATAAAATGAACTCAAGCATTGAAGAAATTGTTGATAATTCAGAACCAATTTTAGACAGTGTTCGCTCTCCCTTGGAAAGCGTAGCAATTGTTATGGACGGGAATAGGCGTTGGGCAAAAAAACATGGCCTTCCTGTCAACTTGGGCCATTTGAAAGGAGTTGATTCAGTTACTAGGGCCGTAAACGCTGCTATTAAAAGTGGTGTGAAGGTATTAACTCTTTTTGGTTTTTCCACAGAAAATTGGAAACGCACACCAGATGAAGTTGCGGAAATTCTTGAATTATTTAAAAAGTACCTATTGATAAAGATTCCTGAAATGGTGCAGAGCGGTGTACGATTGAGTGTTATTGGCAATCTCAAACGCTTACCAAAAGAACTTCAAGAAGTTATTCATAAAACAGAGCTAGAAACACGAAACGGCACAAATATTGACCTCGTCCTCGCCTTTAATTATGGGGGTCGAGATGATATATGTAGGGCGATCAGATCAATAGTAGAGGATTGTCTGGATGGTATTCTCAATAAAAATGAGATAGATGAGAATATCATTTCTCGTTATCTCGATACTTCTCGTTGGAAAGATCCAGACTTGTTAATAAGAACCAGTGGAGAAAGCCGAATTAGTAATTTTTTGCTTTGGCAAGTATCATATTCTGAAATTTATTTTTGTGATGTTTTATGGCCAGATTTTCAAGAAGAGCATTTTTTGGAAGCAATCGCAAGCTATCATCAACGAAAGCGGCGCATGGGAGGGAGTTAAATGAATCACAAAACTTTAACTGATTTAAAAAAACGGATTCTCACTTCTTCAATAACCATTGCCGTAGTGAGTCTTTTGATTTATTATTCCTCGAAACCGTTTGTTAGTATTTTAGTTATGCTTGCAACAGCTTCTATAGCTGCCATCGCTATATGGGAATATACTAGATTGGCAATTGCAAAAGATCTTCGCCCTCCCTCTACCCTTATGATGTTTATTGCTGTGTTGATCGTCGTGTCTTTTTTCTTGTCTTTGCAGTATGTTCCTTGGCCATACTTCCCGATTGCTGTTTTAGCTGCTGGGCTCGTTCTATTTTTTATGGTGCACTTTCGAGATCCAGAAGATGCATTGTACCATGTTGCAGTGGAGTTTTTTGGAGTATGTTATGTAGCTGTTCCTCTTGCCTTTTTGCTTTCCGTTCTGTACTACCCGGCGCAAGCGGAAGTGCCACAAGATGGTCGCTGGTGGTTGGCGTATACTCTTCTGGTTACGAAGATAACAGATGTGGGAGCTTATTTTGTTGGAAGGCTATGGGGCAAACACAAGCTGGCTCCTTTGTTAAGCCCAAAAAAGACTGTTGAAGGTGCAATTGCAGGGTTTCTCTGTGCGATCATAGCCAGCTATGTCATGTATTTTCTAGGATTAAGTGTTTCTAACGGTGCATTTTCTTTAACTTGTCTAGAAGCGCTTGCATTGGGCTGCAGCGTGGGTATTTTAGCTCAAATTAGCGATCTTTCTGAGTCGCTTTTGAAAAGAGATGCGGTGGTTAAGGATAGTAATAAACTTCCAGGACTTGGTGGAATTCTGGATATGATCGACTCACTCTTGTTGACCAGTCCCTTAATTTATCTATTTCTTAAAGCTAAACTATAGAGATCTCGTGCGTAATTATGAGCCTGTCTTTGAATTCCGAGATTATTTTGCTGCTTTTCGACTTCAAATTGCAGGGGTATACGCAAGCTGGTATTATCACTGTAATTTGACATCGAAAATAGACAGGCTTTTAATAACGCAAGAGGTCTTATGATCATTACAATTGACGGGCCAGCGGGCACCGGGAAATCAACGGTTGCACGCAGGGTTGCTCAGCGTCTTGGTTTTACTTTTTACGACACAGGAGCGATGTATCGCTCTGTAGCGTGGTTGGCAATCCAATCCTTAAAAGAGCCTCTTTCAGAAGAATCAATTATCCCTTTATTGAGTAATTTCCATTATGAAATTCGTCAAATTCATGGTGCTGAGCGCTACTTTGTCAATGATCAGGATATTACTGATGTAATTCGTTCTCCGGAAGTAACTCGTCTTGTTTCTCCAATTTCGGCTTTTCCTTCCGTCCGAGAAGCTATGTGGAAAGTCCAAAGAGATTGTTCTCTCAAGGGCGATGCTGTGTTCGAGGGGCGTGATATGGGAACTGCAGTATTTCCCAATGCTGACAAGAAATTTTACCTTACAGCTCGCCCAGGAATACGCGCTGAGAGAAGACTCAAAGAATACCTTGCTAAAGATCCAACATTAGCGCAAAAATTTTCACATGGAGACATACTAGCAGAAATTGAAAAGCGAGACGCTGCAGATTCTAATCGAAGTTTAGCACCTTTGAAATGTCCAACGGATGCTGTTACAATCGACACATCTGACCACAGCATTGATGAAGTTGTCGAAAGAATTTGCCGATGCGTCCAGAAAAATACTAGACACATGCATTGGTTCTACAAATTTATTTTGACCACTGTTCGGTGGTTTTTCAAATTGGTATATCGTCATAAAGTATATGGAGTTGATAATTTAAAAGACGGGGCAGCGTTGCTTTGTGCTAACCACACTTCATTTTACGATCCGCCAATTGTAGCAATTTCATCACCTTATGAAGTGCATTTTCTAGCACGGGAGTCCCTTTTTAAAGCATGGGGTTTTGGAGCGTTAATTCGCACTTTAAACTCACATCCTGTCAGTGGAGATGCCTCAGATATTGCGGTTATAAAAACAGTGATTTCATTATTAAAGTCTGGCAAAAAGATTGTGTTATTTCCTGAAGGTGCACGATCAGATACAAATACATTGTCAGAGATTCGTCCTGGAGTTGGGTTATTTGTTATGAAAGCCCATGCCCCAATTGTTCCAATATATATTGCTGGAGCCTTTGGAATTTGGAACCGTTTGCGCAAATTGCCCAAGTTTAAGGGACGGACGGCTTGCGTTTTTGGTACGCCGATCCGTTACGAAGAATTTGTAGAATTGGATAAAAGAGAAGCTCAGAAAAAAATTGCTGAGAGACTATATAACAGCATCAATGCTCTTCGAGCATGGTACGAGTCTGGAGCGGAAGGGACTCCTCCTTAAGAGATAAAGGCAGAGGAATTGCCACAGAGAAAGTAAGACTGGCTTCATAAGGCTTTTGCAAAAGAGCCTTTGGCAATTTTTTTAATTTATAGTTATACCATTTGTGAAAAATAAATGCACATTTCAGCTACGTGAAAGCTTCCCCGGTTTAACGATCGTAAGTCTCGCAATGTTAGAACTTGCGATTGTTGAACCCCGTGGCTTTGACGCGCTCAAACCTGCATTTGTTTTTCACAAATGGTATTTATAGATCTCTTGTAAGGGGTCTAATATTGTATGCAACATAGCAGGTCTCCCGCCGAAAACCTCACTTCCACTTCTGGCAAAAGTGCGATATTGGAAATACTCATAAATTGCTTATTCATCTCCACATCTCGCAATTCCCATTTAAATCCTGTCGTTTGGACGTTCTTGACTTTATCACTCAACGGGATTAGTGAAACAGTTTGTTCGAAATTGCATTTAAGAACGGCAGATTTCTCAAGGCAGAAAATCCGTTCTTTATCAGTCTCGTAAAACAATTTATTAGGAAACTTAGCACATAAAAAGACGTTATATAGATTATGATCGGATCTATTTCCTAGTCCGCCATACACATGTAAAGACTTAGGGGAATACATCAGAGAAATATCAATTGCGAGCTCTAAATCGGTTTTGTCTTTTTCACTAGGGAAAATTTGCTTGGGGACAGAAGTCATATGTTCAAGAACATCATTGGGGGATGAATCTAGGTCGCCTACAATTAGATCGGGCGTTATCCCGCATTCAAAAAGATGTTTGATTCCTCCATCAACTGCAATAATATATTTGCTTGTGCTAATTCTTTTAATTAGAGCCGGAGATTTGTGAAATTCTCCATTAGCTACTAGTGCAATGTGGTCGATATTCATTAAAAGTAAATGTTATAAAGAAAATATGCGGCCAAGATGACTCGAACATCCACCAAGTTGCCCTGACTAGAACCTGAATCTAGCGCGTCTGCCAATTCCGCCATGGCCGCAAGAAGAGGCATTATATAATGGCAGGGATTTGTTTGCAAAAATCATCAGCATCTTTAGAATTAGGATAAAGAGGGACTTACAAATATCCACTTTTGACGATTTTGTGAAATTTGAAATAAATTCACATACTTCTAAGGGTAGGGAATTTACTCACAATTTCCAAATGCTGGAAAATTATAAAACAGCCTCTTAAATGTGTTGTAAATTGAGGGTATATGAAAGGAAGCGATTTGATTAAAAAATTAACGGAAAATTCTTTCGAGGCCGATGTTAGTAAGGGTGTGACCCTCGTCGATTTCTTTGCTGACTGGTGCGGACCTTGCAGAATGCTTGCTCCTGTTCTTGAAAAAGTAGCTTCAGAAGTAGAAGGCAGAGCAATAGTAGCTAAATTAGATATTGATCATGCTCAAAGAATTGCTTCTACGTTCCAAATTACCTCTGTACCTACTTTGATTCTTTTCAAAGATGGCAAGGAGGTTGGTAGATTAGTCGGGTTGCGTGATGCGCAAACTGTTAAAGACTTTGTCTTATCTGCGAGTAATTAATCAATCCAGTGAAAGACATTACGGATGATAGACCAACGCTTCTCTTCTGTTTGGAGAGGATTGGTCTTTCCTAAAATCCATACATTGTATTGTTCTTGCGTAAATCCCTCGGCTTTTTTCAAGCTGAGCCATTGATTTATGTACGATTGGAATCTATAAGCATGGGGATTCATAGCATATCCCAATGTATCTATGCCGATAAGAGGTTCTGGAATGGCCAACCGATAGCTTGGGTGGCATAAGATCCATGCTATTGCTTCCTGTTCTTCCCAAAGCAAAATTGTTTTTTTAGGTGCGTTAGTAAATTCATTATAAGTATTTAATAGTAGAATGGGATTGTCTGGAAAAAGATATTTCGCCATTTGTTCGTAAATGGAACCTTTCAACACTGCGATTTGATATGTACTGTTCTCGCGAACGTTGGCAACAGAAGAGATCTCTTCTTTCTTTTCATTTATATAAACAAATACGATCTTTGCTTCGATGTATGGTTGGCAGAAGAGAATTTTTTTAAGGCGTTCTTCGTCGATTGAGATAGCAGACATTCCAATATCATACTTTCCTGAAGCTAAATCTTCCGAAATAGTGCCATAATTGAGGGGGACCAGTTCTAACGAGCAATTAAGGTCTTCAGCTAATCGATATGCAAACGCAACATCGTATCCGACAATTTCACCAAAATTATTGATGAAACAATAAGGCGTAACACCCGTATTATAACCCACCCTTAAGGTTTTTGAGCTGAGAATGCGGTCCATAGGGTCTTCTCTAGATGCACTGCTACTTGAAGAAGATGAAGAGATGCTAACAGGTACCCCGGAGTAGAGACGCATATCGTAGATGCTTTTAGTTTTGTTTTGAATTTGCGGGAGCGGGTTAACTAGCTTAATAGCTATGAAAACTAAAATAACTGGAATGGCTGTTAGAGCAATATTGCCTATCGCTTTGTGCCAACGAAAATGAATTGCTTTGCGGCAAGCAAGGGTGATCAAAAGAGCAAGTGTAGCGATCTCTATTGCTGAGAGCATTGATTGAAACCCTGCTGTGAAAGGCAGAGTAATCAGATACATGTTCAACCCTTCCATCGGCAACGCTAAGGAATCCAAAATAAAGGTCAGGCTATTAATCCAAGAACCAAGTCCAACGGCCCCTAAACCTGAGAGAAACGTTATGACAAAAAGTTGCACTTGTTGGTGGATGCCAAGCGGGGTGCTATAAAAAACGGACAAGAAGAACACAAAAACGGCAATAAAAAGAGATCCAAGGGGAAGATTAAACACAATGGATACTGTGCCTTGAATTTGACTTAATACACGTTCTTCTCGAAGATGGTATGGTTCTGTTTCTCGTTGGACTAATGCAATAATGTATGGGATGCAAACGATTACGACGTTGGTTGTGTATGCGAGAAGCAAGATAGGTAGCAGGTCTTTTAGCCACTTTGCGCTCCTCATATTGGTCATCATGCTGGTAAGTCTAGGGAATACCCAGAAAACCATGATGCAGACACCAAGAATATATAGAATGATATAAGTGCTAACTTGTTTTATGGTAGTGAATTGGATTGTGCCAATTTGGTTTGCGATAATCAAAAAAGTTCCAATAGGAGTTATTTTAGCAATCCACCCCGTAATGCGAGTAAGGGCATCTACGAATGCCTCCAGCATTCCCATCATCGACTGCTTTTCTTTCAAGTGCATCAGAGCCATGCCTATAAGAAGGGAAAAGACGACAACTGCAGGGATTATATTGTTAGCCAGAGAATAAAAAATATTCTCAGGGATTAGTATTTCCGCAAAGTTGAGCGATGGAGGGTGGGAGGTTGATATATAACTGGCATGTTGCGCCCCTTTGACTTGAGGGAACGAATAGGCGATCAGATAAATTCCAATAATATTTAAAATCCACGCTATACCTATGAACACGACTCCTTTTTTCAGGATGTCCTTGGCCTGGGAATGCGTCAATTTGCCTACCCCTAGCATAATAGCGCCTATTAGATAAGGTATCGCTGTGACTTTGAGGAGCATGATGTATGCAGAAGCCCATGGACTAAAGACAGCACAGAGATCGCCAAAAAAAAGGCCACAAAGAACACCTAATACAGTGGCAATTGCCATCTGCAAAGATAGAGACATTTTTAAGAGAGCCATGAGATATTACACTAACAAATTGCTTTGTTTATATTTTTATCGAACAGGAAAACGTAGATAAATTCAATAAGAGACTGTCTTTAGGGGTTCTAAACACGATGCATCAAGATCGACTTTGTTAAATCGCGCAGCATTTTTGAATAACTTGCTAACATTTTACAAAGTCGACATTTGTGATTGATTCAGGATCGAGATCACCTAACTACCGTTGGTTCTTCCAATGGGGTAGCGATTTCAGCTCGTTCATTATTTTGGTGTGTTGATTTTGTAAGAGCATCAGTTTCTTCCGAGAAAGGAGCATGGGCCTTAACTATTTCGATCTCGAAAGTAAGCAAGGAATTGGGCACGAGAAGACCATTTGTTCCATATCCTAAGTCAGGGTGGATATATAGGGTGCGTTTTTCACCTTCTTTCATACCGACAAGACCCTTTGAAATTCCAGCAATCGTTTCGTCAAGAGGAATGACTTCTTCTTTTTGTGATGAACCAAAGACTGTTCCATCGAGATATTTTCCAGTATAACGGATGAGCGGGCTGCAATGCTCTTCGACAATCGAACCTTGACCTTGAGTTTCTACTCTGTATTGCAATTTACCATTTTCAAGGCTGATGATCCCTTCTTTTTCAGCATTTTCTTTCATAAATTCATCAGCAGCGGCAAGATTATTTGTAGCCTGTTGTTTGAAGTTTTTTTCCTGAATAGATGAAATAGCTTCCACGCATTCAATTTCAGACATGGGTGGATTTTTGCCAGAAGCGGAGTCTTTTAGTCCTTTTACAACTTGATCAATATTGAAATCTAGACCAAGCGATTCCATATTTTTTGCGATCAAGTGGCCAAATGCTTCTGAAATTTTAGCAATTTCTACTTCTTTGCTCGATGTTTCTTCTTTAAGATCTTCTTCGGTGATGCCATGATCTGAAAAAAGAGTGTTAGGAGAGACAAGGAGAAGTAAAGGTAAAACGAAAAATGGCGTAAAGGAAAAAATCTTACGTACGGAAACAGACATAGAACCCCCCGAATTAGGATGTTTGTATTGTATTTTGTTCGATTATTCTCTCCAAGCGCTTTCTTTATCGAAAGTCCAAGGTTCAATGCTTGGTAAATGTAGGGATTCTCCTTGGGCTTATCTTTCAGAACGATTAGGCCTGTTGCGTAACTTAAGGTTCCGTCTATTTTCGACTTCAAATTGCAGGGGTAATATCAACTCTAGTATATTACCCCTGTAATTTGAATCGAAAGCGGCCAGAATAATCTCGAAAACCGACAGACCCTTAGTTACGCAAGAGAAATATTGAAATGAATCACCTGGAAGATCACAAAATTAAAGACTGGCTATTAGGGGTAATTTTTTGCAGATGTTGTCTCATCCCATAATTTAACGAGTGTCGGGACGATGTTGGACCATTCTACAGAAAAAGACTGGCGTTGAGATAAATTTTTCAACTGAGCTTTCCCAGAAGCTATCTCTTCTTCTCCAAGAATCAGGGCGTATTCAGCGCGCATAGTTGCTGCAGTTTGGAGATTATGTCCAAGTTTCTTATCAAGAAAATCCATAGATGAAGAAATTTGAAGATGGCGTAATTCGGAGAGTAAGGCAAAACATAGGTTTTTGGCTGAATCTCCCATAGGAATTAAGTAGACGAAAGGAGGGGGTGAAAGTGGAAAAAAGGCATCTTGTTTGATCATAACTTGCAAAAGTCTTTCAATACCTGTAGCAAAACCAACGCATGGTGTATCTGGTCCTCCTAGTGTCGACAATAGGCCGTCAAAGCGTCCGCCACCCCCTACACTGTTTTGGGCCCCCAATTCGCCTGAAACAATTTCAAAAACAGTTTTGTCGTAGTAGTCTAAACCGCGAACGAGACGGGGATTGATTTCGTAGGGAATTTTAATTTTTTCAAGAAGTTCTTTGACTCTATCAAAGTGCGCGTTTGATTCTTGCGAGAGGAATTCTAGAATGTTGGGAGCATTAATTAAGAATTCTTGATCAAGGGGATGTTTAGAGTCTAGTATTCTAAGGGGGTTAGTATGAAGCCTTAGCTGGCTGTCGGGCGATAAATTAGAAGAGTAAGGCTGAAGATAATCGATTAAAGCTTGTCTATATCGTGCACGTGCTTCTTTATCCCCGACGCTATTGATCATCACTTTAAGATTTTTCAATCCCAGTTTGTGATATAGGGTACAGAGCATGTCAATCATTTCAACGTCTTGTTCAGGTCTCGAAATGCCAATTGCTTCTGCGCCAAATTGATGATGCTGACGGTATCTGCCAGATTGGGGGCGCTCATAACGGAACATCGGACCGATGTAAAAAAGTTTCTGAATAGGATTTTGTTGCAATAGGCGGTGTTCTAATACTGCACGCATTGCAGGAGCGGTTCCTTCAGGACGCAATGTCAAGCTCCTTTCACCGCGATCGGTAAAGGTGTACATTTCTTTTGATACGATGTCAGAACTTTCACCAACACCGCGCACAAACAGTTGCGTATGCTCAAATATAGGTGTTCGGATCTCTTGAAAGCCGAAGGCTCTTGCTGTGGAGCGGATGATACTTTCGACGTATTGCCATCGTCGCGATTCTTTCCAGCAATCTTCAGGAGAGGTTTCTTCAGGCAGGATGTCAAAGCTGCCTTTGGGTATTGTGTATTGCATGAGCTTGTCCATTAGCTAGAGAGAGTTTATGCGACATAAAGGGAAATGTAAAGAGTGAATTTATATCAATCAACTCCGTTGCATTAGCAAAACTGAAAGCCAATTTTTCAGCCAAGGTGGGAATAAATTTAATCAGGTATCAATATTGGATTGTTCAAATCCACTTACAGACAGGATATCATCAATTTTTCTAATCCAACTTGCTATTTGACTAGATTCTGCTTCTTCAATGTAAGTTTGATGAAGCTTAGTCAAAATTTCCATACAAGGGAAAGGCAGCCATTCATTGCCAACATGTTGAGATAAGTAATACCCTAAAGAATGTTCTTCAGATGATGGAAAATGCTCGATGTGGTCTATGAATTGATGTAGTTTTGAAAGAAGGTTTGGATGCTTTTTACTCGTAATCTCAAGAAGTTTATAATCATCAATTAGATTGTTCCAAACTTCTGAAAGTTGCTGAGTAAATTCAACATTGTGACTTTGGTCTTCGTTCCCGAGGATCTGAAGCATTTTACGCAAAGAGACAAGATCTTCGATAGTTTGTTGATGGTCGAAATTGGAGACATTGGAACCTTTTTTTCTCTCGCTCAAAGTATTGACAATTTTTTTCATGTATTGGAATAGAGCGTTAAATAAAATGAGTTGTCCTTTTTGGGCGGCATCTTGATTAAGTTCTTTGCCTTTTTTGTCTTTTTGAATTGGGGGGACGCCAATCCAACCCTGACCTGATGGCTCGTCGTTATTGATGGATTTTGAATACTCGCCCATATTTTTATCCTTGGCTTTTAAAATTTAAATCATAGCTCATCATTTTTTTTGGGCAATTTTGTAATCAATTATTTTTTCAGTGAATCAAGAGGAGAAAAAAAATTAAAGAAAAATTTGTTCTATCAACATTTTTTTAGTCTTTTCCTAATAATCACTTAAGCGCTATAGGAATACGAGAAAATTTTTTTTGCGCTTTTTTTCTTGTTTATACAAAGTAGGGTTTGCTGAGATAATTCGGTTTTTCTTAGTGTCGATAAAAGAAATTTTACAAGCTGTGATCTATGAGCCTATTTAATTTCCTTAAGCCAACTCCTTACGCTGAAGAGATAAAAGACGATGAAGTCGTAAAAAAACAATATCGGTATTGGCGTTGGCGTATATTTCTAGGGATGTATGTAGGGTACACCTTCTATTATTTCACTCGTAAGAGCTTCACTTTTGCAATGCCTGCAATGATGCAAGACCTCGGGTTTGATAAAAGCGATCTTGGCATTCTCGGAAGTGTGATGGCGATTACTTACGGTATGAGTAAATTTTTAAGTGGTATGCTTTCTGATCGGGCTAATCCGCGATATTTTATGGCGATCGGTTTGATCCTTACTGGCATATTAAATATTCTTTTCGGTCTGTCGTCCTCCATTATCTTTTTTGCCATCTTCTGGGGAATGAATGGTTGGTTCCAGGGGTGGGGATGGCCTCCTTGCGCTCGTTTGTTAACACATTGGTATTCGCAAAAAGAGCGTGGTACGTGGTGGGGTTTTTGGAACACCTCTCATGGGCTGGGTGGTGCATTGATACCTTTAATTGCTGCGTTCTGTGCCCAGTATCTAGGTTGGCGCTACGCCCTATATGTTCCTGGTGTTACTTGTATAATGGTGGGGTTGTTTATTATTAATCGCTTGCGAGATACACCTCAATCATTAGGGTTGCCACCAATTGAGAAGTTTCGCAATGACTATCCTGCAGTGAAGCAAACTGAAGAAAAGGAAATCTCTTTAAAGGATATTCTATTTCGTTATGTCTTGAGTAATCGTTATATTTGGATCTTAGCCTTTGCATACTTCTTCGTATATATCATAAGAGCGGCTATTAACGACTGGAGCGTTCTATTTCTTGTTGAAACTAAAGGCTATTCTTTGCTTACCGCTGGCGCCTGTGTGTGTTGGTTTGAGGTAGGAGGAATTTGCGGTAGCCTGACTGCTGGGTGGGCCTCAGATAAAATTTTCCAAGGCCGCAGAGGGCCTATCAATGTTATTTTTAGTTTAGGTGTCGTAGCAGCAATAGCAGCTTTATGGCTGTCCCCAGGTAGTGCTCCCATACGAGATTCTTTTCTAATGTTCACAATTGGCTTTTTGATTTTCGGCCCCCAAATGCTGATAGGAATGGCTGCTGCTGAACTTTCTCACAAGAAAGCAGCTGGGACTGCTACGGGATTTACAGGGTGGATAGCTTATCTTGGCGCAGCCGCCGCTGGTTACCCACTTGGTAAACTTACCCAAGAATTAGGCTGGTATGGGTTCTTTTCAATTTTATGTATCTGCGGTGCAGCGTCTGTGCTTTTGTTGCTTCCTCTGTGGTCTGTTAAATCCAACCCCAAATATATGGAGCCAGACGCAATCGATCAAGGGAACTTAGAGAAAGCCTAAAAAGTGTTCTTGCACTAGACCTCTTGCGTAACTAAGGGGTCGTCGATTTTCTAGATTATTTTGGCTGCTTTTCGATTCAAATTGCAGGATTAATCTACGAAAGTCGATATTATCCCTGCAATTTGAAGTTGAAAATCGGCGCAAAAGAACTTGAAAATCGACAGAATCTTAGTTGCGCAAGAGGTTTACTAACTTTCAACGGAAGTTGTTGTAACTATTGTTCTTTAAAAGAAAAGACAGGATCGCTTTGCAGTAGGATTTACATGATCGTAAACATCCTGCAGCGAACGGTCCAGTCTGTTTTGAAATTTTTATACGGCCTTAATTTGATTCCTCGACTGTATTTCGTATAAGGGTATAATCAGTTCTTCATATTTAGAGTTATTCTCCTATGCCTTGGATATCACTTCATACCCATTCTCAATATTCCATACTGTCTTCGACTGCTTCAGTTCAAGATTTGGTGCTAAAAGCAAAAGAATGCCAAATGCCTTATTTAGCCCTTACAGATGGTAATTTATTTGGAGCAGTAGACTTTTATAAGGCGTGCAAAGCTGCTTCTGTAAAGCCGATTATTGGAAGTGAGATTTATGTTGCCCCTGGGTCTAGGCTCGAAAAGAAAAAGATCAACGGTCATCCCCATGGCTATCCAATAGTGCTATTGGCAATTGATAAGGAGGGGTATCGAAATCTTTGTTTACTGAGCTCTCTTGCCCATATTGAAGGATTTTATTATACCCCCCGGATTGATAAAGAACTGCTCCAAAAGCATCATGCTGGATTGCTTGTTTTGAGCGGAGGTATAGATTGTTACTTAGCCCAATGCGCCTTGCGTTCTGATGAGCCTGCTTTGCAAGCAGAGCTGCAATGGTATTTAGATGTGTTTGGTGATCGTTTCTACCTTGAAGTGCAGCGGCACCGCATGTCTGATGAAGCGATTCAAGCTCATGGATTGAACCAGGAAAGTTGGCTCTATCAAAAACATCGCGACCTTGTTGATCAACAAGAGAGAGTTCTCAAACGGTTTAAAGAAATCTCTCAAGAAAGAGGGATCCCTTGTGTTGCAACGAATGACGTTCGTTATTTAGGGCCAAATGATTGGAAAGCCCAAGAAATTTTAATGAATATCCAGTCGGGTGAGACTGTCGAGGTATGGGAAAAAGATTCTCAAGGTAATCCTAAACATAAAGTGCCAAATCCGAAGAGAGAAGTCCTCTTTTCGCATGAATATTTCTTTAAAACGCATGAGCAAATGGCAACAGTTTTTGCGGATTTCCCAGAAGCTATTGAAAACACACAGCTGGCTGCACAGCGTTGCGTGTTCGAAATGGACTTCAAGTCTAAATATTACCCTGTTTACACCCCTCCTCATCTAGAAGGAGTGCCTCTTTCTAAAGAGGAGCGTGCCCGTGAAGCAGACAACTACTTGCGAAAATTGTGTGAAGAAGCTGTCCCTAGAAGGTATTCCGCTGAAAAACTAAAGAAAGTTCAAGAGAAATATCCTGGGAAAAATCCTCTTGATGTCGTTTTGGAAAGATTAAAATATGAGCTCGATCTCATCATTCCGAAAGGGATGTGTGACTATCTTCTGATTGTGTACGATTTTATCGATTGGGCAAAGCGTTCAGGCATTCCAATGGGACCTGGTCGGGGATCTGGGGTTGGCTCTATCATTCTCTATCTCATTGGCATCACCGACATTGAACCTTTGCGGTTTAATTTATTCTTTGAGAGGTTCATTAATCCCGAAAGGATTTCTTATCCTGATATTGACGTTGATATTTGCATGGAAAGGCGCTCTGAGGTGATTGATTATACAGTGCGCAAGTATGGTCAAGAACGTGTCGCCCAGATCATTACATTTGGCACCATGAAAGCTAAAATGGCGATCAAAGATGTTGGTCGCGTTTTGAATGTTTCGTTGGTCAAAGTTAATGCAATTGCTAAACTCGTACCAGACGATCTCAACATTACGATTGCTAAGTCCCTTGAGATCGATCCTGAGTTCCGTCGCTGTTATGAAACTGATCCTGAAATCCGTTCATTGATCGATCTTGCGCAAATACTAGAAGGCTCAGTGCGCAACACTGGTATCCACGCCGCTGGATTGATTATTTCAAGCGAGCCCCTTGCGGACCTAATCCCGATCTGTACAGCAAAAGATTCCACGATGGCTGTAACACAATATTCCATGAAATCTGTCGAAGCTGTTGGTGGTCTCAAAATCGACTTTCTTGGATTGAAAACTCTAACATCAATTCAACTAGCTGTAGATGAAGTAAAACAAAGTTGTGGGGTTTCATTAGACTGGGTGAACCTACCTTTAGACGATCCAAAGACGTTTTCAATGCTCAATCAAGGGAAGACTTTAGGCATATTCCAGCTTGAGTCTGGTGGAATGCAAGAATTAGCTAAACAGCTCCATATAGATAAATTTGAAGAGATCATCGCTGTTGGTTCATTATATCGGCCTGGCCCAATGGAAATGATTCCGTCATTTATTCAGAGAAAACATGGAAAAGAAGAGATAGAAATTGATCATCCTTTAATGAAGGACATTCTAGCTGAAACTTATGGGATCATGGTCTATCAAGAGCAAGTCATGCAAATAGCGAGCCGTCTTGCCAACTATTCACTTGGAGAAGGTGATGTTCTTCGTCGTGCGATGGGAAAAAAAGACCATGAGGAAATGGCGCGGCAAAGGGAGAAATTCCGCCAAGGTGCTCTAAAGAACAATATCGATGAAGTCAAATCGATGCATATTTTTGATAAGGTGGAGAAGTTCGCTTCGTATGGATTTAATAAATCTCACGCTACTGCATATGCATATTTGTCTTATGTAACGGCTTATCTTAAAGCGAATTATTCTAGTCAGTGGATGGCAGCTTTGATGACGTCCGACCGAGATGACATCACCAAGCTCTCGAAAATCATCCGTGAAAGTCAGTCTATGGGTATTGCTATCCTTCCTCCTGATATCAACGAGTCAGCACATAATTTTATTGCGACTTCTCGAGGAATACGTTTCGCAATGGCCGGCATTAAAGGAGTAGGTGAAGGTGTTGTCGAGACCATTTTGATTGAACGTAAAAAAAACGGTCCTTTTGCTTCGCTATATGATTTTTTCAGGAGGATTGATACTTCAAAAGTTGGGAAAAAGGTAGTTGAGACCTTGATCGAAGCTGGCTGCTTTGATTTTACTGGTTGGGGTCGCGATGCTCTATTGCAAAGCGTTGATCAAATGTATGAAATTGTTGTGAAAGAGCAAAAAGAAACCGCACGAGGAGTCCTCAATCTTTTCTCATTAATTGAAGATACTTCTTTAACAAGATTTTCTAAACCTCCTATTGTTTTGCAAAAAAGAACTAAACAACAGAATTTAAAAAGAGAGAATGAACTTTTAGGTCTTTATCTAACTGGACATCCCTTAGATGAGTTCCGCTCTTTAACTCAGCGTTTATCGTGTCTTTCCTTGCAGCGGCTAAGAGAATTAGATGCTGGTGCGGTCTGTCGGACGATGTTTATCATCAACACAGTATCGATCAAATTGTCATCAAAGAATCAAAGAAAATTTGCCATATTAACAATAGGTGATGACGGCGAGCGCTACGAGTTGCCAATATGGTCGGAACTATTTGAAGAAAAAGGACATTTGATTGCTGAAAATCAATTAGTATATGCTGTTGTGCAGATTGATAAAGAGGATGAAGAGATAAAGCTCCAATGCCGCTGGCTCGACGATCTGACAAAAGTGGATGAAGCGATGATTCGCGCTTGCGACCAAGCCTATGAGCGTGCCAAGATGAATGCAAAGATGCAAGGGATCAGAGGAAAGAAAAATGAAGAGAGTGCCAAAGCAATGAAGAAAACTGAACCGCCTAAGCCTCAGCACCCCATCAAATTAATTGTTGATGCAAATAGCATGCGTCTTAGCCATGTCCTCGAACTTAAAAAATTATTCCGTAACCATTCGGGAAAATCACCAGTAAAAATTGAGTTTACAAGCCAAAAGCGCTCTTTAGGAGTGCTTTCTATTGATGCTGTATGGGGAATTACACTTAATGAACAATTTGTTGCCCAATTGCAACAGATCCCTTGTGTGAGAAATGTTATGACAGAACCTGGGGGATGATGCCATTTTACCCACTACCTGAACAGTGAGACATATAAAAATGCTACGTTATACATTTACTGTATTAAGCTTGTTGTGGATCGTATTGATTCATAAGCCCTTGTTTGCGGGCTATACTTTACAAAACGGAAGGCTCATTCCATCCGAAGAAACTGCGACTATGTCCGTACAAGAACACTATTCTGCTGCAATGATGGCCTACGAAGAGGCTAAGTGGGAAGAGCTAATGCGGCAATGTGCAATTATTTTGCGTAACTTTCCTGATACAGTATTTGCCATTGAAGGACATTACTACTTAGCGACGGCATATGCTCATTTGGAAGATTATGAAATGGCAAACCGTTATATTTCGATTTATTTAAAGAATCAAACGACGCCAAAACATTTCGAAGAAGCGATTCAGCTGAAGTTTAGTATAGCCGAGGCTTTTAGATTAGGTGCCCGCAAACATATTTTTGGAGTAGAAAAACTCCCTAAATGGATACCGGGCGATGAAGAGGCAATCGCCGCTTATGATGAAGTTATCGCCGCTTTGCCCCACGATGAGACTGCTGCTAAAGCTCTTTTCGGTAAGGCTAAGGTTCTGCTCGACATGAAGGAATACAAAGAGTCCGTAGAGACATTTCAATCAGTGATCCGTCGTTTCCCTAAACATGAGCATGCTGTTGAAAGTTACTTAAGTATTAGCGAAGCTTATTTAAAACAATTCCGAGATGAGTCTCCGGATCGAGATCTCCTAGATCTTGCTGAAATTAACTTGCGTAAGATGCAGATTGATTTCCCTAGAGAAGAGCGGATTGGTGAAGCAAAGAAGAACTTTATAGAAATGCAAGAAATATATGCTCAAAATCTCTATGAGACAGCGCGGTTTTATGAGAGAAGGAAAGAACCAAAAGCTTCTCTTCTCTACTATCGAAAAATTGTGACTCAATTCCCAGATACCAATGCTGCAGCTCTTTCAAAACAGCGTATTGAGGCTTTGATAAATCCGCAGAAAGATTCTATTTCTTCTATCTCCCCGCTAGAGCGCGCATTGGCCCTCAGAGAACCAATACATGAATCTAATGCAGAAATTGCCCAAACTGATGAAATTACAAATAGCACTAAAGATTCTCGTTAGTTGTTTTTGTATTTGCGGAAGTGCATGCGGCTATCGGTTTGATAGCGCGAGCACCCTAGATACACAATCAACTTTGTCAATCCCTTTTGTTCAAGGAGATTCAGCAGGACAACTTACAAATGAGCTCACAAAATTAATGAGCTCTTCAGGAACATTCAAGTGTATCCAGAATGGTGGGCGTTACACCCTCAAAGTATCCGTCCTCTCAGATGGAAGTGAGAGAATTGGGTTCCGATATGACCGTGAGGGCAAGAACAATAAAAGAAGAAAAGACTTAATTGCAGTAGAAAATCGCAGAACAATTGTTGCTGAAATAAACCTTATTGATTCTCTGACACAAAAAGTAATTTTAGGTCCTGAAATCGTGCGTGCGGACGCAGATTATGATTATACCAATCCAAATTCTATCCGCGACTTAAGATTTATTTCCCCTACTGGCACGAGCCAAGCCATAGTCGATTTTTCTTTAGGTCAGCTAGATTCCATAGAAGGAGCGCAAGATGCTGCGACGACGCCTCTATATCGTCACCTTGCGCAGAAAATTGTAGATGGTATTGTTAGTGTTGTTACAACTGATATAGGATCTCATCAAAAATGATCTCCGACCATGTGCTTTTTTCAGCTGAGCTAGACTCTATACAGCCCATAATGGAATGGCTTCATGAAAAAATTTCTCTGGCTGAGTTGAAAATTGAAGACACTAGAAAAATTGAGATTGCAGCTGAAGAAGCCATCGTCAATGTAATCTACTATGCATATCCAAAAGATAAAGATCCTCCAGGGATTATCGAATTACATGCCGCCATTTATCCAAAGAATAAAATCGTTTTAACAATTAAAGATAGTGGTGTCGCATTTAACCCTATGACAAACAAAAAAGTGATAAATCCCAGGCAAAAACTTGAAGACCGAGCTGAAGGGGGGCTTGGCATCCTCTTTATGCGTAAAAATGTAGATGAAATTCATTATAGGCGTGAAGGCCCCTGTAACATGCTCACTCTCATAAAAAAAGCGCTTTGAAATGTTCGGTGACGCTTGTAGCCTTGTTGCCCCTTGAGCATCTTCAGGTTATTAAAATTGCATAACGCGCATGGCCGCTCATGCAGCAGATTTATTTTCGTCGATTCTCGAGATTATTTTGGACGCTTTTTGATTCAAATCGCAGGATTGATGTACGAAAGTTGATATTATCCCTGCAATTTGAATCGACAAGTGGCGCAAAAGAATTCAAAAGTCGACAGAACCTTAGTTACGCAAGAGGTCTAATTTAAGTTTTTTTACCGATTGATGAAATAACAGCTTCAGTGTCTTGCACTTCTGTCAAAAAATGTTGAAGGACTTTTAAGATATACTTCGGAGTGTTATAAACTCCCGTAGTGGAGAACACAATTTCCAATTGAGGTTTGTTGCTGCTATTTTTGAGAAGCGCGATATAGGTCATCGTTTGAGGAACATCATCTACCAGCTTCGGTACCACCCAAATAGCAAACTGTTGGTTGTACAGGGTGACTTTCTCGTTTGTTTCTACAACATGAAAGCTTTGAGTAACCTGGTCAGAGGTGCCGTCTGCAAGCTGTGCACTGTCAAGCAATCCCAATTCGTTCAAAAGGGAGAGGTTGACGTCCATTACCCCGTCAGGAACCCACTTTCCCAAATCACTGGAAAATTCGCGATATGCATCATCAAGCTGAGTAGGATTGATCATGGGCATCCCTCTGTTTCTCCCTCTAATCCGAGTATATGAATAAAAAAATTGATTGTCAATCTGGTGGCTAAGATTAAGAAAATGAAATATTTAGTAAAAAACCTCTCATCGCTTAACATAACAAAGCAACCCCTCTCTTTTCTTCGGGTTCGCATAATTGTCCTTTTTTTAGCAATCTTTTCTTGTTTGACTACTCGATTTATTGAGGGAGCTCCCATCCACGTAGAGATTGATTCTCCGTCGGCTATCCTCATCAATGCAGAGAATGGAGCAGTGTTATTTGAAAAAAATGCTCATTCCCGGCGCTTTCCAGCGAGTATTACCAAAGTAGCAACTGCTCTTTTTGCTTTAGAAAAGAAACTCGATCAACTTGATACTTTAATACAGGCTGATGCAGAAAGTTTAGCGATTGCACCGGCACATCAAAAAATTTCAAACGCGCCTAACTGCCCTCCTTATAGATTAGAATGGGATGGGACTCATATGGGATTAAAGGTAGGAGAGGAGTTGACTTTGAAAGTGCTGCTTTATGGTTTGATGCTGTCTTCTGGTAATGATGCTTCAAATGTCATTGCGCGTTTTGTCTCCGGCAGCATTCCTCAATTTATGCAAGAAATGGGTGCATACCTCAAAGCAAATGGAATATTGAACACATCATTCAATAATCCTCACGGACTGCACCATCCGGAACATTATACAACTGCATATGACATGGCGATGATTTCAAGGCTTGCGATTAGACACCAGGTGTTTCGTGAAGTAGTAGGGACTATCCGATATCCTAGACCACAGACCAATAAGCAACCTGCAAACTATTTGGTGCAACATAACCATTTGATTCGTGCAGGAAAGTTCCATTATCCTCATGCTTTTGGGATTAAAACAGGATATCACTCCATATCTGGTTCTACAATCGTGGCGGCAGCCGAAAAGGACGGAAGATGTTTAATCGCAGTCATTTTAGGTGCGCAAGATCGTAGCCAAAGATACAGAGAGGCCATTAAGCTTTTTGAAGCAGGTTTTGCCGAGAAAAAATCGCGCCGGACGCTTTTTGCTAAAGAGCAAGATCGTTACAATTTTATTTCTCAAAAATTGAGAAAAGCTGTTCCAGTAACTTTAAAAGAAGATATTTATATTGATTATTATCCCTCAGAAGAACCGAAACTTAGTGCTTCTATTCGTTGGAAGGAAAATAATGGCAAAATTCTTCTTGGGGATATTCTCGGCAACCTCGAAGTCAAATCTGCAGATGGAAAGGTTGTTGCAAAAGGAAATCTTTATGCCTTAGAGAATGGAGATCTCCGATTGAAGGCGAAATTGGGATACCAAATGCAATCGTTAAAGGAAATGCTCTTAAGTTATGGGGGAGTTTTCGTTGTAGTATTTTTAACTTTCCCTTTGATATTCTTGCTCTGGAAGATTTTTAAAAAATCTAATAAAGTCATAAAGCGATAATTGTTCGGGGCGAGCGTCGATTCTTAGGTTGCTAACGTTCAAAGCATTGACTATATCATTTTTGGAATATAGTTTTTGGAGGGACGAAGAGAGCATTTTTCTACGTTGTTGGAAAGATTGTCGCGTCATTCGGAAGAAGCTCGCTATACAGATATGGTGGTTGTCTTGGTGCAAATCAATGTGGACCACAGCAGATGTGACTGAAGGTCGTGGTGAAAAGCTATTAGGACTTACATTAAAACAGTATTTTGGAGTTCCAAAAAACCGTATAAAAAGAGTAAGCGCGCCATATTGTTCAGTATTTTCGTGCGCGCATATCCTTTGAGCTACTTCTTTTTGGACCATTATGGTCAAAGACAAAAAGCGATCACTCCTGGGGATAAATCTTGTTAGCAAAGGTGTTGTAATGTTGTAAGGGAGGTTTGCTACGATTTTAATTTTAGTTTGCGATTCTAAACTATCGATAGGAAATTCTAAAGCGTCATCTTCCATGCACTTCAAACGCTGATCAGTTGTTTGCAGCCGTTGTAACGACTCCGCAAACAAGCGGTCTTTTTCTATGGCTATTACTTGGGCTCCAGTATGCAAAAGTCTTTCTGTTAAAGCTCCTGGTCCTGGGCCAATTTCTAGAATAGTATCTTTTTTATCAACGCGTGCGTTAACTACAATTTTATCGAGGATATTACCGTCTATTAGAAAATTTTGAGACAATGATTTTCGCGCATTTGCCCCATTTTCTTCTAAAAACTGTTGAAGTACTGATGGTTTAAAGACGGACATATTATTTCAGAATAAAAGGTGTAAAACTTCCCTCTTCTTCTTCAGATACGTGGACTTCATAACTATATTTTTCGCGTAACCTTTTAGTGTACACTTGTGATTCTTTGTCCATCGCTTGTTGCAGCAGTTCATTTTCTAATTTCTCAGAGAGCTGAGGAAATGTTAAAGGGGTCGTCTTTTCATACGATTTCAGGAAAAAAATTCGGTAAACAGTACTATTATCGACGCGACTTTTTTGGCGGATAGGGAGGCTGAAGGAACCAGGTTGTAAAGTTGCTAATACATCACGGTGAGCGCTTGAAATAGTTTTACTGTCCGCTTGTTGTGCCTCTGAAAGAGAAAGGGACACTTCTTCAGGAGTGGGGGTGTCGTTTACTGTCATTACAGCTAATTCTTCTTTTTTTTGGTTTAGCTGTTCCTTTAGTGAGGCAACTACAAGAGAAGGTTCAGCTTTGCTATTTAAAAAAGCAGAATATGCCTCATAAGCCGAATCTTCAGCCCTTTTAGAATCTTTGGAGCGAACGGAGAGTACTTGGTATTCCCATTGTTCGGAAGGTGGATTGTTGGCACAGTATTCTTTATAGCTCGATTTGACCATTTCAGGGTGTACAGCTAGAAAAGCTTTAGAGTTTACTTTGAACCAGGTCATCCTTTGAACTATGAGGTCGGTGTGGATCATTGAGCGAGCTTCCTCAAAAGTAAGTCCCAGTTTGTCGAGAGTTGTCATCACATTGGGTCCAAACCTGTCGTGGATTGCTTCACGCACTTCACCTTCCGAAAGCTTCAGCTCTTTTCCTTCGGCATCCATGAGCACAAGTTCTGCATCAACTAAGCGATTTAAGGTTTCTCGCCAATGGGTCATATAAAATTGGTAGCGAGCTACTACGGAATCTGCATATTGGGGATAATATTGATTCAAAAAGACATCCATTTTCTTCACTATGTCAAGAATAGAGATCTTTTTGCCATTTACAGTTGCTAACACGCGATTATTTACGATAAGCGTATGTCCGGATTCGAGCGAGAGGGCATTCAAATCTTGAGGGAGCTCAGAAAATCCTGCAACAGACGCGCATAGAGGAAAAAGAAAAAGAAGTATTTTATTCATGTTGTGACTTTACTCCAACTGGGACTTTTTTTAAAATAGCTGCGAAAAAGCCGTCTTTTTCTCCTTTTTCAGGGAAGCAAGAAAAAGGTTCTTTCTCCAATGTAAGACCATAATTGCGAGTGAAAAATTCAATTTGTTTTTGGTTTTCTTCTTGAAACAAACTGCATGTCGCATAAACCAACCGTCCGTTGGGCTTAAGGTATTGCAAAGCGTTGCTCACGATTTGTCGTTGCTCTTGAACAAGTCTGTCTAGCATGGCCTGCTCGAACTTCCATTTCATGTCAGGGTTACGTCTCCAGGTCCCCGATCCGCTACAAGGCACGTCTGTGAGGACCCAGTCCATTCTATGTTTAAGGATTGCAGCTTTCTGTTTAAGATCTTCAATGATCTGGACATTTTGAATTCCAGCGCGTTTTAAGCGCTTCCTGGCTTCATGGAGCACAGAACGGCGGATGTCATGCAAATATATTTGTCCTTGTCCTTTCATCAATGGTGCAAACGCTAAGGTTTTACCCCCTGATCCAGCACAGTAATCAAGCACGTGGTCTCCTGGCTTAGCAGAGACATGGTAGGCAACAAGCTGGCTTCCTTCGTCTTGGACTTCGAATAATCCTTCTTTAAATTCTGGAAGAGAAAAGAACTGGATTTTATCTTCTAAGGTAATTCCATTTTGTGAATCTTTACAAGGACGGCAACGCGCGTTCTTTTGAAGTTTTTTCAATAGATCATCTCGAGAAGTTTTCAGAGCATTGGCGCGAATTGTAATAGGAGCCTGGGTGTTGCTTGTAAGACAAATTTGCTCTGCTTTAGTTGCACCCCAGTTCTCAACCAAAAGATCCCATACAATTTTTGGAAAACTCACGCGTGTATGTGGAGGAATAGTCTTGTTCTTTGAATGAGTCTCAATATCTAACTGAGAAAAGACGTTTAGTCGTTTTTGCCAGCTTAAGGGTGGGTCAATAAGAAAATCAACCAACCCTTGCCAGCGCACGAGATTATACACCGTTTCTGCGATCTCTCTGCGATCATGAGAGCCTAACGCTTTATTGGTACGGAAATAAACATTGAGAAAACGATCGAGCGGTAAAGAATCCTGCGTGAAGGCTTCGAATATTCTAAGAATGTGGTTTAGCCTAAAATTATTTTTCATACATCGCTTTTTAAGTTGGACATTAGAATACCACAAATGGCGTACGGCTTCAATTTTTTCTTGGAAACGAATTCCTGATACGCTCTAATAAAGCTTAATACAATCTTTTAGAGGTAGGCATGCGTGGTTTTATTGCAATGCTGGGTAGATTTTGCCTAAGCGCTATTTTCATCACATCCGGATTGGCAAAAATTGTCGATTGGCAGGGAACGGAGCAATATATTATTAGTGCAATTCAACAAGCTCAGCACGCTCATGCAGGAACCCCTTGGTTGATAGGTTTATTAGATACTGTGCTTCCTTGGTCTTCAATGCTTGTTCTTTTGGCAATTTTTGCTGAAATTTTTGGTGGATTGCTCGTTTTTTTAGGAATTTTAGTTCGTTTTGGTGCTTTAGTCTTAACTCTTTATCTTATCCCTTTGACTTTCCTGTTTCACAATTTTTGGGATTTTCAAGGCGCCGACCGTACCCTGCAAATGATTATGTTTATGAAAAATTTGAGCATTTTTGGCGGGCTATTAATTCTTTTAGCATATGGAAAAGCCCACTGTGCGACCAAAGTGGTTAAAGAAAAACATATAGATAAAGACAAGGACTAAGAAGAACCTATCCCATTAAAAAGTTTTAGTCGATTTGCATGATTATTTTGAGCAAATCGACGAAAATTTTTACTGGAATTAGGTTAAACAGTCCCTAAGATTATAGAGAAAGAAATGGCAGGATGATAGTATGAGCAGTATAAAAAACTTAGACAGGTCATAGTCTTGCTTATCCTGGATATCCCAACGCCCTGCTATTTCTGTTAATTAAAATGTTAGCTAGCAATTCCTTGAAAAACACTTCCATACGGAACTATAGTTTTTTCGCGCTGTCTTTTATCGTCATTGCTTTTGGGCAGCCTTCTAAAGCTCCAATTTTGTGTATACTGGCTGCTACATGTGGGTTCAGCTTATTTTGGTTGTCTCTTGAGGGCGTGGAGAGATCAGTACATAAATTTCTCAACGCATTCTGTTGGTATTTTTTAGTGAGCTCAGTTCAGCTTTCCTGGATGACAGCAATTCAATATCAAGGAATTTATATACTGATTGTTTATGCATTATTGAATGCTCTTCTCGCATTACAATTTGCCCTTCTTACGTTGTGGGTAATACGCAGTCATGAGCACTCCATTTTACAAGCTGCTGCCATCGCTTGCGCATGGGCGTTGATGGAATGGTCTAGAATGTGGATATTTTGTGGTTTTACTTGGAATCCGGTGGGGCTCGCCCTTGCTTTTCCCTCATTGCCGTTGCAAACTGCTTCTCTATTAGGAATTTATGGTCTTTCATTTTGGGCAGTTTTTACCAATGTTTTGTTTTATCAGCTATTAAAGAAAAAAAATCATTGGAAATTTGTCATTTCTGCATGTGCTTTTCCATATTTGATGGGGGCTTTTTTGTTGGGATTTCAGTCCCTATCATTAAATTCAGATCAGTTAGATACCTTGAAGCTAGGTATTGTCCAGACAGGGCTCAAACCATCAGAGAAGTGTTACTTAAATGATGATAAAACGTTTATCCATCCTCATTTGCAATGGGAAAAGATATTAACACATCTCAAAGAAACTGGAGAGACTAAATTTGATTTTATTGTATTGCCTGAAGCAGCTGTCCCATTCAATAGCGATGCATTAATTTATAAGAGACAACAGGTCCGAGAAAGTTTTAAAAAGATTCTAAAATATGAAATAGAAGATCAAGGAGAACAAGCCGTATCTAATTTATTCTGGGCCCAGAGCTTAGCAAATTTTTATCAGTCTGAAGTGGTTATAGGTTTAGACCGAAGATTCAAAAACTCTGAAGGCGAATGGGAAAACCAAAATGCTGCATTTTTTTTGAGACCTGGGAATTTTAATCCGGACTCATATGCAAAACAAGTGTTGCTGCCACTAGCAGAGTATCTTCCTTTTCGATGGTTGACTCCATTAGTCAGCAGTTATGGAATTCAAGAGTTTTTCACTCCTGGAAAAGATAGTAAAGTTTTTTTGGGGAAGGTTCCTTTTTCCACGACAATTTGTTATGAAGAGACTTTTCCTAGAGTAGTAAGAAAATTTCGCCTTAAAGGCGCTCAGTTGTTGGTCAACTTGACCAACGATGGCTGGTATCCTAATTCATCTCTTCCCGTGCAGCATTTACACTTAGGACGAATTAGAGCAGTGGAAAATGGCATTCCCGTCATAAGATCATGCAACACCGGAGTGAGTTGTGTGATCGACTCTGCTGGCAGCATTCAAAAAACTTTTTCATTTAATGAAACAGATAAAGGGGTTCTCTTAGCTAATCTGTGCTTAAGCTCTCACAAAACGGTTTATACAGTTTTTGGAGATTGGATTTTAATTGTAATGTGCTTTGTTGTATTATCATGCTACTTAAGAAAAATAACAAAATTTGACCTAAAAAATTAATTTTATTCTTCATGAGAGAAGATATCATATGCTATTTTCTTGCTTGAAATAGATTTATGGGCTATTTTTTTTCAAAAATGCTGCCCGGGTTGAAATAGGAGAGACTTTTGACAGCAGTTTCTGAAAAAAAATTAGCTTCATCGCAATTGTCTTCATGTCCGCATCGTAGAAAACAGCGGACTTTGAAGCGTTCCGTCTGTTTTTCGGGCATTTCTCTGTTTACAGGAATACATACGAACCTGCGTTTAACGCCTGCTCCAGCAGGTCATGGAATCGTGTTTTTAAGAACTGATCTGCCTGAAAAACATCCCATTAAGGCTCATATCGACAATGTGCAATCGACACCGCGCTGCACAATATTAGGCAATAATGGCGTCTCCATTCAAACTGTGGAACATCTTCTTGCAGCATTAAGTGCTTATGGGATTGATAACGTTCTGATTGAAGTCGATAGTCCTGAGATACCAATTGGCGACGGGAGCTCTGCTCCTTTTTGCGCATTACTTGATGAGGCAGGTCTCGAAGATCAAGAACAAGAAATTCCAATATTCAAATTAAAAAAGCCCCTGTATTTTTCAAAAGGCGATATCCACTTAATCGCTCTGCCTTCTGATGAATTTCGGGTTAGTTACTCTCTCGATTATCCCCATTCTTCTTTTTTGAGGTCGCAATATTATTCTGTACATATTAATCAGAATAATTTTAAAAATGAAATAGCTTCTAGCCGCACATTCTCTCTTTTTGAAGAGATCGAGCCAATGATTGCGAAAGGGATTATTAAAGGCGGAAGCTTAGATAATGGCGTTATCATCAAGGGTATGGAGGTTCTCAATCCAGATGGACTGAGATATCCTAACGAAATGGTTCGTCATAAGATTTTAGATGTGGTCGGAGACTTGTCTCTTATTGGCGCACCGATTTGCGCTCATATTGTGGCGGTTCGCTCTGGCCATGCGACAAATAGTGAATTTACTAAAATGCTGCTTAATCATTTTAAGGCGGAGTATAATTTTAAGATGCCTTCTTCCTCACCCCGTCCTCCTGTTGTCTTAGACGTTAAGCAAATAATCCGGATTCTTCCTCACAGATATCCAATTCTTCTAGTTGATAGAATTGTGTATATGAACTTAGAGGAAAATGTAATCATCGGCCAAAAAAACGTCACAGTTAACGAGCATTTTTTCCAAGGACACTTTCCTGATGTTCCTATTATGCCAGGAGTTTTGATTTTAGAAGCTCTTGCCCAAACAGGCGGGATTTTAGTGCATCAAAAAGGTCATAATGAGAAAATCGCTGTTCTTTTGAATATCAATAACGCGAAATTCCGTCGGCCAGTTGTTCCGGGAGATGTGTTGATGCTGCATGCTACAGGGCTTCATATAAGCCAAAAGGCAGGCAAAGTTTTAGCTAAGGCAACCGTAAACGATCAGCTCGCTGTAGAAGCGGAAATTGGTTTTGCGCTCGTAGATAAAGAGCAACTATAAATAATTTATACACTTTACAAGTTAAGAGTTGGATTTCCATGTCGAATACTTACCCAAAATCCTGCAACATCCACCCAGCAGCCATCATTGAAGAAGGCGCTCACATCGGTGAGAATGTCACTGTAGAAGCCTATGCTGTTATCAAAAGCACCGTGACGATAAAGGATGGAGCTGTCATTAAGTCTCATGTATACATCGATGGCAACACTACTATCGGTGAAAACACAATCATTTGGCCTTCTGCGAGCATTGGGACCAAGACGCAAGATCTTAAATATCGCGGCGAAAAGACATTTGTTGTCATAGGCAAGAACTGTGAAATTCGTGAATTTGTCACAATAAATTCTTCCTGCCACGAGAACTCTGTTGTGCGTATTGGAGATAATTGCTTGATTATGGCCTATTGCCATGTCGCACATAATTGTGAAATAGGTAATCGCGTTATTCTCGCCAATAATGTTAATCTTGCTGGACATGTATTAGTTGAGGATTCAGCAATCATTGGCGGAATGACCCCAGTGCATCAGTTTTGCCGCATTGGTACCCACGCGATGGTTGGCGGATTCAGCCGCATTACACATGATGTTCCTCCTTATACGATAGGTGCTGGCTCACCATATAAGCTAGGTGGATTGAACTTGATAGGATTAAAGCGGCATGGATTTCCTTTTGAAGTTCGTCGTACTTTAACTAAAGCTTTCAAGCTCACTTACCGTTCTGGTCTCAGTTTATCAGAAGCTCTAGATTTGATCGAAGGCGAAGTCGAATCAAATCTCCATGTAGAAAAATGGTTGCATTTCTGCAGAACATCTCGTCGAGGTTTGATAGGCTTCCAAGGCCGTATCGAACAATCTTCTGAGGAAGAGTTCGAAGAGTTAGAAGAGTTGCTTGAAGAAGGGGTATAAGAATTCTGAAGATTGTTTTTTTTGGGACATCTCTTTTTGCATCGATAACACTAGAAGGTCTTTTAGCTGCTGGAGTGGAAGTAGAAGCGATTATTACAAGGCCCGATAAGCCTAAGGGGCGCTCTTCAACTCCTTCTTCTCCGCCTGTGAAAGAAAAGGCCTTACAGATAGCTCCTAATATACCTCTCTATCAACCTTCGAAGGTCTCTTCTCTAGAATTTAAAACTATCCTCGAAAATTTTAAATCTTCTTTATTTGTAGTTGTCGCTTTTGGAGAAATTTTAAAACCCCACGTTTTATCTATTCCAAAATATGGATGCATCAATGTCCATGGTAGCGTGTTGCCCAATTATCGTGGTGCTGCACCTATGCAACGTGCATTGATGAGTGGAGAAAAGGAAACTGGAGTGACAATTATCGAAATGGTCGCAGAAATGGATGCAGGAGATATCCTTGAGGTTAAAAAAATGGCTGTGCCGGAAGATATGTGTTTAGGGGAGTTAGAGCCAGCCCTAGCTAGATTAGGTGTAGAAGCTCTTCTTGGCGTATTTCCAAAGATCCAATCAGGCAGTTTAAAACCTCTTCCTCAAGACCATTCTCTAGCCACCTTTGCTGCAAAAATAACTGCGGATGAAGAAAAAATAGATTGGGGCCAACCAAATATTGCCATCCATAATCGTATTCGAGCTCTTTCTCCAAGCCCAGGCGCTTGGTCGACAGTAAATATTTCTGGTGTGTCAAAGAGACTTAAAATCAAAAAATCAAAAATTATTTCCTATCAAAAAGGAAAACCGGGTGAAAATTTACGTTGCGATTCCTTTGAATGGATCGTGGCATGCGGTGAAGGCGCTATCCAGCTTTTAGAGATCCAGCTTGAGGGGAAGAAAACCATGAAAGTAAGCGATTTTCTTAGAGGGTTTCATTCTTCCCAGCCTTTTTTCATTTAGAGTCCATCAAGAATCTTTTTTATAAAATTAAGATTGATAAGACGTTCAGCGCAAAGACGTCATGACGCGGAGAAAAATGATTTATTAAGTCGTTTCTTCTTAGCGGCTTGCGTGTCTTCGCGCCAAATCTATAAAACCACTGTGTTTCGAAAAAAGTCCAATATTATATGTCTTTTGAATAAAAATTATCTTATTTAATAAAATAACAAATGCAATTTACTTTATTTAGTTAATTAACTATGCTTTGATTTATTATTAAAGTAGAGGTTTTTTTAATGACGATTTCATCAGTTACTCAAGTTAATCCTGTTCTCAAATCTCAAGGCTTAATTGTCAAATCTAAGCAAGACAGTCTAATAAAACGGATTTGGGATAAAACTTTAGGGCATTTGAAAACGCGAGATGGTCTTAAAGACTTCATGAAACTGGGATACACTTTTATCGATTGGATCAAGCTTGTACGCCCAAAAACGTATCGGTGTGTCGACAATTTAAGGAACATGTTTTCAACAGGAAATAACGTGATCAATGCAATGCAACTTCCAGAAGCGGTTATTGGTTTTGGAGACAGCTTAGCTACTGCAGCGAAAAAACCGTCTAAAGAGACCGTCAAAAATACTGTGATGTCTGGACTTGGAGTTGCTTCTCCGCTTTCATATGCAGCGAAACTACTGCAGGAAGCAAAGGTTGTTAATTTGTCAAAACAAGCGCTAAGAAATTTAAGTTATTTTAGTAATTCGGCTTTAGTGATAAAAACAGGGCATGGGTCGGTAAGTAAGGCTAAAGAAGTAGTTAAACAAGCAGCGGACCTAAGCAATACTCAAAATAAAGACGAGAAAAAATTAAAAGCGCATTTATTATTCAATACGTCATTGGGCTTAGGGGTCAATGGGTCATTTTTAGGCCTAGGCGTGTTAGGCTTGTCATCTCTTTTAGGGGCAGTCATTGCTCCGCCGATTTTCCTGGCGTTGGGAACAAGTGCATTAGTATGTTCTCTTTTAGGAACCTATCATAAAGGCATTGTTTTAGAACCTCAAAAAACAAAATAATAATCCGTGTCGGCGACTTTAGAAGTTTCTAGATTAAGAAGATCCCTTCCTTTTCGAATCAGGGATGAAACCGTGCGGTATTTTAGCCAGCGCCAAGGAGTAAATGCTATTTTGAGCGCTGGGTCCAAAGCGATCAATTGGATCCATTTCTTTCATTCAAATTCCAACTCTTCGGCACTCAATAATGTTCGACAAATGCTCTACGGCGCAAAAAAAGTTATTTCTCTCACGACAGTTCCCGAACGCACCGTTAACTTTAGTGAAAGACTGTCACAAGCCGGAAAGAAACCTACCTTAACTACGGTGTCAGAAGCGGTTTTGAGTGGCCTGATATTGTCATCATTCTTTTTATCGCTAGGAGCAAAACTGTTACAACGAGCGGAGATTCTGTATATTTCGTGGCGCACTTTCAAACATTTAAAAATACTTAGCAATACTGTTTCCCTAGTTTCAAGCGGAAAAACTTCATTCAACAAAACATCTCAAATATTCAATCAGGTTAAAAATTTAAATATTAGTTCCTTTACACAAAATGCGACTGCAAAAAAACATTTGCTCTTCAATGCGTCTATTGATTTATATAAGAGTGGATCAACGCTAGGGTTGAACATGTTAAGCATAGCCAACCTTATAGGCTTTAGAATTGCGCCGCTGATTTTTTTGATCTTAGGTACAGGTTCTTTAGCGGCTTCGGTACTTAGGCATTACCACTATCAAATCGCAATCAAAGCTGATTCGAAAGTGTAATCGAATAAATCCCCATATCGTGATATTTTCCATTTCTTTGCTTTTTATTTAATAAATATTTACAAAATCTTTACGAAAATCTCAATCTCCCAGTATCATCGTAGCTTCTCATTCTTAAAAGGGGGAAGTATGTCTTCGTTCGCAGTTTCATCTCTATCTGTAAACCACGCAAATCAACCTGCGCCGCAAGGAGGATTGGTTGCAAGATGGAAAAAATACACACTAGAATACCTCAAAAGCTCTGCGGGTATCAAAAATTTCGCAAAATTGATCTATATTCCACTCAATTGGGCAGGCAAAATAAGCCCTCTGTCTGGCCGCATGAAACAATTGAGCGGAGTAGGTGAAGATGCAAAGAATTTCGTTTCTGCATTTGAATTTCCTGGATTGGCGAATTCTTTTGCCTTAAACCTATCGAAAGCTGCAGCAAAGCCTTCGCTGGCTTCTACAACAGAAGCAGTATTTAGTGGCATGCAACTGACCTCACCAATAAATGATGCAACCACTCTTTTGCAAAAAGCTGGAGTCATTAATTTAAAAGATGCGACATTACAGACGATGAAAAAAGGCGGTCTTTTTTCGCTAGGACTAGGCACAGGTCGCTCTACGATTCAGTCTATTATTAAGAGTAAAGAAAAATACGATGATTACGTGAATGCACAAGCTCTAGCAGACAAAAACACCAAATTCCATGTCTTAGTAAATGAAGGATTTCATTTAGGTACTATGGTTTCTTACTGTGCGCTAGGAACACTGGGATTTGTTAATGCCATTAAACTCTTGCCTGTTGCCGGTTGGGTAACGCTTGCGTCTAACACAAGTGCATTAGTTTGCACTTTGCTCAAGTATTACCATGGTCGTTTTAACGGCATTCCTCAGAAAGTTTGATTTCATGTGCTCGCAAATTAACTTTGCGAGCACTCTTTTCTTAGAGGCTGTTGTTATTTTTTTGTTGGGCAGCTTTCTTTTTCGATTAGATCGTCTATTATAACCTCATATATAAAGACGCAAGAGGTTATAGTAATCAGTCTAATCGAAAAAGAAAGCTGCCCAACTAAAAAAATAACAACAGCGTCTTAAAAGCAATTATGGTTTTTTCTACTTCGATTCAGCCGTCTTTTTTTAAGCCATCATACGTTCTAATTAATTGCCAAAGCAAAATTGAGAGCGTGAGCTTAATGTACGATTCTTTATCAACTATTGCCGAAGGTGTGCAAAAATTCGCGCGCATGCCAAGTATTATACATGGATCAGCAAAAGTGAAAGATCATTATGAAACTGGATCAAACCTTTTAGCCCTTTCTTCTTTGGTGATTGATTGGACAAAATTTATTCAGGCGTTGAAAAGTGTGCAAAAGGTTGAAATAGCTTTTTTTAGAAAATGTACTAGAGTTGCATTAGAGGCTCTTGGATTTTTATATTCATTTTCTCAAGCTTTGATTTTTCTAAACGACAAGCAAGTATTTTCACTTTCGAGATCACTTCCTATATGGAATGGGATCTGCTGGAGCTCCTCTTTGGCAATTGATTCATGCGATGCTGGAATAGCTTTGAGAGCTGCTTGCAATTCCCAATTAGAAAAAGATAAGCGATACCAGAAAAGAAATGACGAAATGCATTGGGTGCATGTCGCCTTTGTAAAATCTGTCTTCTCAATTTTCGCAACGCTAACGGGAGCTGGAGTTGCAATATGTGGAGGTGCTTCTTCATTTTATTTGGGCATTTTCAAAAAAATTTCGCTTATATGTTCGGGCGTTTACTACCTTTTGAAAAATTATCTCTTTTATTTTAGGCCTGTATCGTGAACATATTCAGATAAAAAACTGTTTGTTGCGACAGAGTCTTATCTTGTAGACACCCTCTTAGTCATTGAAGCATTCATATCAAGATGTTAAACTTTTTTCGCTCATCTAATCTACCGAAACAAGTTTAACATCACTATGTGTTTATCAATACAGTCAGCTGACAATTTTTATTATTCCTGCCATTTAAAAAGCTCTCTGCCGAATATGATTAAAATGCCAACTCTGCAATTTTCCAATCACTTCGGGGATGTTCCGCTTTCTTCTATTTCTACGAGTACTAGGAAATTTTCTTACTCTTTGCTGCCATTCGGAAAAGGTGTGGGAGGTGTGTGGATTGGGCTTTTTATATTGGCCCTATCCATTCATCATTTCGCTACAAGCTCTCTAAAATTATTTAAATCGAAGCCAGCTCCAGGCTCGACGTTGCCGTCTGACCCTTATTACCGGCAAATTGATGTGATGATTCAAGGAGTTGCTTTAATTAACGCCGCTGCCTTTGTTCTGCAGTCGGCAACTGAAGCCCCGTTGCAGCCTTCTAGTGCTGTTTCTCAATTCTATGAAAAAGGATACAGATTAACAACCGCCTTGTTAGGGATTTTTAAAACAGGGCACTTAATAGAAAAAATTAAAAAATCATCTATAGCATTTACACATTCTCTCAACGATCAAGAGAAGCGGTACTGGCATCAAAGGAAGTTAATGCTTGGAATGCAGTTAGGTTCTTATTCTTCAGGCGTTGTCTGGGCAGGCGCCGAGCTTGCTTCCATGGCATTTTCTTCAAAAGCGTGGACATATCTTTCTAGCGGCTCATTGGTAGTGTCCTTTGTTTTTATGTTTATGTGGTTTTGGTGCAAGTCATCTTTAAAAAAAAATAGATAGGTGTATTGCAGTTATTTTCCACTTGAAATTGCAGAGATTTGCCAGTCTTCGTATAATATCCCATCAATTCAAGTCAAAAGCTGCAAAAATGAACTTGAAAGTAAGCAAAAGGCGCATAATAGCGAGAGGGGTCAAAAACCATGCTCAAGACAAGGGAATGGGCGAGTGTCTGTGTTGTTGCAGCCTTAATGATTTCCTTGGTCGCTGTGCGCTTAATTAAAGATCTGTCCCTAGACGTTAAGTACGTACAACTTGAAGCTGAGGCTAAAAACTCTCAAATTGCGATTTATGTTACGGGCGCAGTGCAAGAATCAGAAGTGTTCTATGTTCGTCCAGGCGTTACAGTGAAGTCAATATTAGATAAAGCTAAACTCCTAAATACAGCTGATAGAAAGAGAATACCTTTCAAAAAAGTATTATATCATTCTCAAAACCTTGTTATCCCTTCGAAACACAGTAAAATTGAGGGGATTTAAAAAAATCGCAAATTTTCGATTGTGCGAAAATCATGAAATTTGTTAGCCTTTTCGCTTTAGCTTAATCACCTCAGTGCATTGGTTCTCAAAGCATCTGAAAGGCTTAAGCTGTGAGTTTAATTTAAACTAAACTCTAAGATCTGTTCGCCCTATAATTTATTAAGTGCGATCTCGTCAATGTGTCGATTAGAGCAAAAAGCATAGATCGATAGCGAAACCAAAAAAGGTAGACTATGACGCAAAAGTTAATCGGAATCAAAAAAGGGATGACCCGCCTCTTCGACCAAAGTGGCAATCTCGTCGTTTGTACTATCATTTTTGCAGAGCCGAACGTCATTTCTCAAGTTAAGACTAAAGAGACCGACGGATACAACGCTGTACAAATGGCTGCTGGAAAACTTAATGCTGCAAAAGCAAAAAATGTAACTAAACCTATACAAGGTCATTTCGGCAAGGCCGGAATAGAGCGTCGTCGTTATATCTCCGAAGCTCTCGTTCCTAATCCCCAAGAATATGCTCTTGGGCAAGAGCTCGATGTGTCTGTGTTTAATGAATGTACTTTTGTCGATGTTTCCGCTGTTTCAAAGGGAAAAGGACATCAGGGTGTAATTAAGCGCCACGGATTTGCTGGAGGTCCAGCAGCTCACGGATCTGGTTTTCATCGACATGGTGGTTCTACTGGGATGCGTTCGACTCCCGGTCGTTGCTTGCCAGGTCAGAAAAAATCTGGACGCATGGGCGCTGACCATGTCACAGTGCAAAACCTACAAGTCGTTAAAATCGACAAAGATAAAAACCTAATCGTCGTCAAAGGAGCAGTTCCTGGTGCTCGTGGCGGCCTTGTGTACGTAACTAAAGCTAAAAAACGCCAAGCTAAAGCTTAAGCCAAAATCGTGTTTGCGAGGAGTGAATTGTGGCTAAATTAAAGAAGTATAACTTAGAAGGTCTCGAGATTGGTCAAATGGAATTTGACGATGCGCTGATTGTCGCTGACGCAAATGCCCAAATGATCAAAGATTATCTCGTGGCAATGCGAACAAATGCTCGTCAATGGTCTGCGAATACGAAAAGCCGAGATGAAGTATGCCATAGCGGTCAAAAACCACACCCTCAGAAAGGTACAGGCCGTGCTCGTCAAGGTTACTTAGGCGCCCCTCAGTATAAAGGTGGTGGCAGAGTTCATACACCTAAGCCTAAATTTGACCAACATGTTCGCATTAACCAAAAAGAGAAGCGTGCAGCGATCCGCCATCTCATCTCTGAAAAAATTCAAAATAAACGTGTGCATATACTGGAGTTCAAAGCTTTTAAAGAGCCAAAAACGAAGGCAGTTGCTGAATTCTTAGATAAATTACAAATCGACAAACGCCGAGTTCTTTTTCTAGGAGAGGGAGCTGTTTCAGAAAAAGCTGTGCGCCCTTCAGAAAAGTACCAGAATTTCACGAAGAGTATGCGCAACTTGAAGAAAGTTGAATTTAGACACATGCCAAACATTAATGGTTACGATTTATCGCTGTGCACAGATATCGTTGTTTTTGAGCCAGCTATTGATGAACTGATGGTTTTAATGGGAGGAAAATCTTAATCCATGCGCAAGAAAACTCCTTATGATGTAATAAAATGCCGACATGTAACTGAAAAGTCGCGTGTGCTAGAGCAACTCCAATTTAACACGAGCAATCCTTCTGTTCGTAAATGCGATGCACCTAAGTACGTTTTCATCGTTGATAGAAAGGCGAATAAAACTGAAATTGCTGATGCTATCGAAGAAATTTACGCAGACAGAAAGATTACTGTCGTCGATGTGAATACAATTAATGTCAGACCAAAGAGAAGGACTGTCCGTGGCAGAAGCGGGTTCAAAGCAGCTTTCAAGAAAGCTGTTGTTACCCTTGAAGCCGGCGATTCTCTTGATGAAAAGGTTTAAGCCAGGAGTTAGCAAACCATGACAAAAAAATTTCGACCAACAACTCCAAGCCAAAGAGAGCTCGTTTTGACGAGCAATGACCAACTTACTCGAGTGGGCGAGTCTGGTAGAGCTACGGTATGTCCTGAAAAATCTCTGCTAATGAAAAAAAGAAGAGGTAATGGAAGAAACCATCACGGTCATATTACTTGCCGACATCACGGCGGGGGCCATAAGCGCTTCTATCGTATAGTCGATTTTAAACGTGACAAAGATAATATCCCTGCAAAGGTCGCGTCTATTGAGTATGATCCAAATAGAAGCGCTCACATTGCTTTGCTTCACTATGTTGATGGAGAGAAGCGCTATATTATAGCGCCTCAACAACTAAAAGCTGGGGATGTAGTTCAAACTGGCGAACAGGCTCCATTTAATGTTGGCTGTTGCATGAAGATTAAGAATATGCCGCTCGGGTCTACCATTCACAATATTGAAACGTTGCCAGGTCGTGGCGCGAAACTAGTTCGCTCAGCTGGCTTGTCTGCGCAGCTGATGGCGCGCAGTGGAGGATATGCTACGCTAAAAATGCCCTCTGGTGAAATCCGCATGATCAATGAAGAGTGCAAGGCTACCTTTGGTATTGTTTCTAATGCCGAGTGGAACTTGCGTATTGAAGGAAAAGCGGGCCGTATGCGGTGGAAAGGTGTCCGTCCGACAGTCCGTGGTACAGCGATGAACCCTGTTGACCACCCACACGGTGGTGGCGAAGGAAAACATAACGGTTATTTACCGCAAACTCCATGGGCTATGTACACCAAAGGTTTCCGTACACGTCCTAAAAAGAAATCCAACAAGTGGATCGTAAAAGATCGTAGGAAATAGGTGTCATTATGGGAAGATCGTTGAGAAAAGGTCCCTTCGTTGATCATCATCTGTACGCGAAGGTTGAAAAACAAAATAGAGCAGGCGGAACAAAAAAGCCGATCAAAACATGGTCCCGTAGATCATTGATTATTCCCGATATGATTGGGCATACATTCGATGTGCATAACGGTAAAAAGTTCCTTTCTGTATTTGTGTCTGAAAATATGGTCGGACATAAGCTAGGTGAATTTGCACCCACACGCATTTTCAAAGGGCACGGTTCTAAGAAAACCGCAGCTCCTGCTGGAGGTAGTGGAGGCGGAGCTCCCGCTACTGCTCAAACACCTGGAGGAAAAGGATAATTTATGCAAAATGTTAAAGCAATTACCAAGTATATCCGCATTCCACCACGAAAGGCACGTTTGATCGCTGATATGATCCGTGGCAAAAAAGTTGAAGAGGCGACAACTCAATTAATGTGTTGTCCTCAAAAAGCTGGACGCTTGCTTCTTAAGACACTTGATAGCGCCGTAGCTAATGCAGAGTCTCGTTATAACGTGCAGCGCCGTGATTTGACAGTTGCTGGGGTAAGAGTCGATGCTGGACCAGTCATCAAGCGAGCGAAATCTAAGTCGAAAGGCGGACGAGTTCCTGTGATGAAAAGAACAAGCCATTTTACAATAGAAGTTACCTCAGAATAAAGGGTTTAGAGGAATACAATGGGACAAAAAACATCTCCAATCGGTTTTCGACTGATTCGCACTAAGAAGTGGCGTTCAGTGTGGTATGCCACTAAGAAAGAATTTGGCGATTTGCTTGGCGAAGACAACCGCATTCGTAAATTCTTACTCGCAAAACCTTGCTGTGCTGGGACTTCGCAGTTAACCATAAAAAGAATGAGTGGTAAAATTGAAGTGACAATTAATACTGCTCGTCCTGGTTTAGTTATAGGTAAAAAGGGTGCTGAAATTGACATCCTTAAAGAAGAACTTAAAAAGTTGACCGGGAAAGAGGTCTGGATCGAAGTTGAAGAAATAAAAAGACCAGATCTAGATGCAAAGCTCGTTGCTGAGGGAATTGCAAAGCAACTCGAGCGAAGAGTGCCGTTCCGCCGCATAATGAAAAAGGCAATACAAACAGCTATGGATGCTGGTGCAGCTGGTGTTAAAGTCCAAATTTCCGGAAGGATTGGCGGAGCTGAGATCGCACGTACAGAATGGTACAAAGAAGGAAGAATTCCTCTACATACTATCCGTGCTGAGATCGACTATGCGATGGGGAGAGCCGAGACTACCTATGGTTCCATCGGTGTAAAAGTTTGGATTAACCGTGGCGAAGACAACGTCACAAAAGTAGCTTAGGAGTTGTCGCTATGGCTCTAATGCCTGTACGCACTAAATTTCGAAAAATGCAAAAAGGCCACCATGCTGGCCTAAGCAAAGCTGGCAATTTCGTCGATTTCGGCGAGTTTGGCATGCAAGTTTTAGAACGAGGACGTATCACGAACCACCAAATAGAAGCGTGCCGTGTTGCTATAACAAGATATCTTGCTCGCCGTGGACAAGTGTGGATTCGAATATTTCCTGATAAGTCGGTAACAAAAAAACCTGCCGAGACAAGAATGGGTAAAGGTAAAGGCGCTCCTGATCATTGGGTAGCTGTCGTCAGACCTGGCCGCATTCTGTTTGAAGTTGGTGGCGTTACCAAGGATGCTGCACAAAATGCGATGAGAAGAGCAGCTGCAAAATTGGGATTAAAAACCCGTTTTGTTGATCGTGTTGAAAGAGTTTAAGGCAGGATGTATGGCGAAACAAAAGAACACTTATAGTGAGCAATCTGTTGAAGACCTAAAAAGACTTTACCAAGAGTTTTCGACAGAGATTTTTAACTTGCGCAACGAACTAGCTGTGTCACGTAAGTTAGAGAAGCCGCATACGCTCAGAGATAAAAAGAGAGAAAGAGCGCGCGTTTTGACAGTCCTTCGTACCAAAAAATAGAAGAAGAGAGAGATATGAAAGATAATAGCTTTCAAACAAGAAACAAAGTTCGTGAAGGCGTCGTTGTCTCGAACAAGATGCAAAAAACAGTTACTGTCCAAGTGACAAGAACTCTTAAGCATCCTGATTTCGATAAGGTTATTACTCGCGCTAAAAAATACTACGCACATGTCGACGACAAAAATATTGACGTCGGACAGCGTGTGCGCATCGTTGAAACCAGACCTCTTTCTAAATTGAAACGCTGGCGTGTAGTCGAAGTTTTGCCAAGCTAAACCATCGTAAGGAAGTGTCATGATCCAACAAGAGTCAGAGCTAGAAGTCGCGGATAACACAGGTGCACGTCGAGTACGCTGTTTCAAAGTCCTCGGTGGTTCTAAGCGTAGATATGCCAGAGTTGGCGATATAATTGTTTGTGCCGTTAAAGAAGCTGACCCTAAGGGTAGCGTTAAAAAAGGTGAAGTTGTCAAAGCCGTAATCGTTAGAACTAAGAGCTATATCCGTAGAGACGATGGCTCTTACTTAAGGTTCTACGATAATGCTGCTGTAATTATTGATGACAAAGAAAATCCTAAGGGAACACGTATATTTGGTCCTGTTGCGCGAGAAGTTCGTGAGAAGGGATTCATAAAAATTAGTTCCCTAGCACCAGAAGTGATTTAAGGAGACACAATGAGCAAGTGGATTAAAAAAGGCGATAAAGTCGTTATCATTTCTGGAAACGATAAAGGCAAGATTGGGGAAGTTTTAGCTCGTGCAAAAGATCGCGTACGAGTCCAAGGCGTCAACATCAGAAAGAAACACGTAAAACGCCGTGCACAGAATGCTCCTTCTGAGATTATGGAAATGGAAGTACCTGTCCATGTTTCAAATGTTAGCATTTGTACCCCTCAAGGCAAACCAATTAAACTCAGTGTACGCACGAGCAAGAGTGGTAACAAAGAGCTTATTTATTTAGAAGATACAAAAGAAGTCGTCTACAGGAAGATCTGATTTTTACTGATGGACTAAAACGAGTAACAATGGTTTTAAGCAATGTCTAGATTAAATCAAAAATACAAAACAGAAATCAGGCAGGCCCTTCAGGAGAAAACCTATCCTAACACGTGCTAGAAAATCCGTTGCGAATTTTAAACTCCGAGAAGGTCAAGCTATAGGCCTTAAAGTTACACTTCGAAAAAAACGAATGTATGATTTTTTGGATCGTTTTTGTAATATAGTTTCTCCGCGAATTAAAGACTTTCGTGGTTTTTCATCAACTCAGTGCGATAAGAGTGGAAATTATTCAATTGGTATAACCGAGCAGGTAATTTTTCCTGAGCTTAACCTCGATGACATTAAACGCACTCAAGGGATGAATATTGCTTTTGTAACTTCTGCAGAAACGGACGCTGAATGCGTCGAGCTATTAAAACTATTTGGGTTTCCTTTTAAGGATTCTGAGTAACATTTGGAGATTTTAAATGCCAGTAAGTGATCCCATTTCTGATCTTTTGACGCGCATCCGCAACGCAAAGCAAGCTCAACATCGGTTTCTCGATATTGAATTTAGCAATATTAAGCACAGCGTTGTACGCATCCTTAAAGAACAAGGATATGTTGACAATGTTTTAGTTGATTCTGAAAAACGCAAAATGCGCATCCATATGAAATACGGTGAGCATCGCGAACCATTAATCCAAGATCTAAAACGCATTTCTAAGCCTGGATTAAGACGTTATATTAAAAGTCGTGACATTCCTAAAGTTTTAGGTGGAATGGGAATAGCGATTCTATCAACTCCAATGGGAATTCTTGACGGTGAAACTGCGAGAAAAAACCGTGTTGGTGGCGAATTATTGTGTTTTGTTTGGTAACAAGGATTTGAGGTAACCCCATGTCTCGTCTAGGAAAGACTCCTATTCCTATCCCTAAAGGAGTAGAAATAAAAACGAATGATAAAACAGTCAATGTAAAAGGTTCAAAAGGAACGCTAACATTTGAACTTCCAAATGGTATTTCGCTTAAAGTTGACGGCCCTCTTTTGACTGTAATTAAGGATGAAGCAGTTGAAATGCCTAAAACATCGCACGGTTTTGTTCGCGCTACGTTAAATAATATGATCATTGGCGTTTCTAAAGGTTTTGAAAAGAAATTGTCGCTCGTAGGCGTTGGTTATCGCGCAGCTATAAAAGGCAAAAACGTCGACTTACAGTTAGGCTTTTCACACCCTGTTGAAGTTGCAATACCTGCCAATGTCCAAGTGACAGTCGATAAAAGTATTTTGATTGTCATCAGTGGTGTTGATAAACATGCTGTTGGACAATTTGCAGCAGAAATTCGAGCGAAACGTCCTCCAGAACCTTACAAAGGTAAAGGAATTCGCTACGAAGATGAAGTGGTTCGTAAAAAGGCTGGAAAAGCTGCAAAAGGAAAAGCTGCTTAAAGCTTTAAATAACAATTAGGTCGGCACATGGATAATCAAATAAAATTCCGTAATGCAAAGCGCATTAAGCGAGCATTACGTGTCAGAAAACATGTACGAGGCACATCAGATAAGCCTAGATTTAGCGTATTTAAATCTAATAAGCATCTTTCTGTGCAAATTATCGATGATGAGTCTGGAAAAACCCTCGTCAGCTACGGCAGTCTTGCGGAAGAATTTAGTAAACAAAAAAGTTCAACTAAGTCAAAAGAGACTGCGAAACAAATTGGTAAAATCATAGCTGGTCTCGCAAAGAAAAACAATATCGAGCGTGTCGTTTTCGACCGTGGCCGTTATAAGTTTCACGGCGTGATTGCTGAGCTTGCCAACGCCGCTAGAGAAAACGGACTGGTGTTCTAATAGAGTTACAAGAATTTAGGATTAACAATGTCGCATAAAAGCCATTACAAACGAGCTGAAGAATTCGGAACAGAGTTTGAGGAGAAGGTCCTCTACATTAACCGTTGCTCTAAAGTTGTGAAAGGTGGTCGGAAATTTAGCTTTTCAGCACTTATTTTGATCGGTGATGGTCAAGGTCGAATCGGGTTTGGTTTTGCAAAAGCCAATGAAGTTTCCGACGCCATTCGCAAAGGTAGTGAAGCAGCTAGGAAAAATGTTCTTTCATTTGAAATGGAAGGAACGTCAATTCCCCATGAAATTACAGTGGAGTGGGATGGTGCAAAAGTTCTTCTAAAGCCAGCTCCTTCAGGCACAGGAGTGATTGCTGGTTCTAAAGTGCGTTCTGTGCTTGAGCTCGGAGGAGTGAAGGATGTGGTAGCCAAAAGTTTTGGTTCGAGCAATCCTCTTAATCAAGTACGTGCAACAATTAGAGCTCTTACAAAACTCAGAAACCGCCAAAGTAACCTAGAAGCAAGAGGATTAGCATGATTACTCTTAGTTCTTTAGCGAACTCATACAGACCAAAACTCAAGATTCAACGCGTTGGACGAGGCGCTGGATCTAAAAGAGGAAAAACTTGTGGTCGTGGATCTAAAGGAGACAAAGCTCGTTGTGGATATCGTCAGCGGTATGGCGAAGAAGGCGGACAAAAACCATTGTATAAAAGACTTCCATGCCGAGGTTTTACAAATGCTCGGTTCAAAAAAACCATGTTTTCAATGAATTTTGCTTTAATTGATCAGGTTTTTTCTGATGGAGAGACTGTAAGCGCCACGACTCTGATGCAGAAAGGATACATTGGTAAAAATTCGCCTGTTGGATTGAAAGTCATTTCCGGAGGGGAGTTAAAAAAGAAAAAGCTTCATATTGAAGCAGCTGGTTTTTCTGCGTCTGCTAAAGAATACTTAGAAAAACATAAGATTTCTCATAAGCTCATAACTGAATAACGACTGATATCAACTAGAGCGAATAGCGATGATCAACGGTTTGAAAAAAATTTTGATGCTCCCTGAGTTAAGAGCTAAAATTATGCTCACACTCATACTTTTGCTTGCTTGCCGTATAGGAGCGTTTATTCCTGTACCAGGAATTAGTGGAGATGAGGCTGTGGCCTTGTTTCGATATTCTACCGGAGGTAGTCAAAATCTTTTTCAACTTATGGATGTTTTTTCTGGGGGAGCATTTGCTCAAATGACAATTGCTGCTTTAGGAGTTATGCCCTATATTTCGGCGTCAATCATTATGCAGTTGATTATCGCGCTAGTACCCTCTTTTCAAAGAGAGATCAAAGAAAATAACGACTATGGAAAGCGCAAAATGAGCAAGTGGATACGAATCCTAACAGTTGGGCTGGCATTTTTCCAAGCTGCTCTTTTTGCTAAATACGCGCTCCAATTAAACAATAGCCATCCAGGAATCATAGTTTCAGAGCTTTCACAGACCCTGATATTTGGAATACCTATATTCTTTTATCTTATTGTTATGTGTGCAATGACTGCTGGTACTGTTTTGCTAATGTGGATAGGAGAGCAAATCTCCGAAAAAGGAATCGGCAACGGAATCAGCCTTATCATAACTGTAGGTATTGTCTCTTCATTACCTTCTACCATCGGATCCATAATCCGCCAGCTCAATCTTGATTCTCAAGAGCCAGGACAATTAACATTTTCATCGCTGATCGTACTTTTTACTGTGTTTGTCTTGATCATTGTAGGAACAATTTTAATAATACAGGGTCAGAGAAAAATTCCTTTGCAGTACGCACGCAGAATTGTTGGTCGTAATGAAGTGCAAGGGGGCAATGCTCATATTCCCCTCAAAATTAACTATGCTGGTGTTATCCCAGTGATTTTCGCTTCTTCTCTGTTAATGTTTCCGGCCACAATTGGGTCTTTTGCAGGAACAGGTTCATGGCTAGGCCGCTTTGCTAACGCTATCTCGCCTGGAACTACCTTATACATGATTGTATATGTTATTTTAATTTTGTTTTTCACCTATTTTTGGACTGCGACCCAGTTTCACCCAGAACAGATAGCTTCTGATATGAAGAAAAATGGGGCATTTATTCCGGGAATACGGCAAGGCAAGCCTACTCAAGACTTTTTAGAGCAGACGATGAACCGCATCACTTTTGCAGGAGCTATTTTTCTTGCTGCCATAGCAGTACTTCCTACCATTGTAGGAAAATTGCTTGAGGTTGATGCATCAATAACATATTTTTTTGGTGGAACTTCCCTTCTTATCCTCGTCGGCGTTGTTCTGGATACGATGAAACAGATCGAATCACACCTTTTAATGAAGCGTTATGAAGGATTTATGAAAAAGAGCAGAGTCAGAGTGTAAACATTATTTGAAATGCTCTTAATTACTTGTAGATAAACATTATCGTGAGATAAACTTAGCAAACTTTATAAACATAAGGTCCATGTAGCATGCCCAGAGTGATAGGTATCGATATCCCTGACAAAAAACGTTTAGAAATTAGTCTAACGTACATTTATGGCCTTGGCAGACGGCTGTCTAACGAAATCATCGCAAAGCTCGGTTTAAATCCGAATATGCGTGCTGAAAATTTGACAGAAGACGACATTGCACGTCTCAACTCTATTCTTCAAACAAGCTACGTTGTTGAGGGTGATCTTCGTCGCCAAATTCAGAACAACATTAAACGCCTTATCAGTATCCATTCCTACAGAGGAATGCGCCATCGATTAGGGCTCCCTGTTCGCGGTCAGCGCACTCGAACTAACTCAAGAACGAGAAAAGGAAAGCGTAAGACTGTCGCTAACAAGAAAAAATAAAGTAAGGAGTTGATCCCTTGGCTAAGCAAGAAGCGCAGAAACCTGCTGCAAAAAGAAATACGTTTAAATCTAAGAAGAAAGTCGCTCGCAATGTTCCGAGTGGAATTGTATTCGTGAAGGCTTCTTTTAATAACACTATAGTTTCTATTACTGATTTGTCTGGAAACGTTATTTCATGGGCGTCATCTGGTAAAGTTAACTTTTCCGGATCTCGTAAATCATCTGCATTTGCTGCGACAGTTGCTGCTCAAGATGCAGCAAAGAACGCAGTTGCTCAAGGCATGAAAGAAGTTGAAGTGAATTTGTCTGGACCTGGTGCTGGAAGAGAATCTGCAGTTCGAGGTTTGCAAAGCACTGGGCTTGCAATTACATTGATTCGAGACACTACTCCTGTTCCGCACAACGGGTGCAGGCCCAGAAAACGTCGAAGAGTCTAAACAATAGCCCCTTTGCGGAAATCATGAATTAATCAATAGGAGATCAAACATGGCAATTAAATACGGCAAGTTTGAGCTGCCGAGTAAAATTAAAATAGAAGAGTCTTCCAAGACCAACACATTTGCTCGCATTATTGCGGAGCCTTTCGAGCCAGGGTATGGACATACTGTAGGAAATGCTCTCCGTAGAATTTTGCTCAGCTCATTAGAGTCTCCTGCGATTATTTCGATCCGCATCGATGGAGTGCCTCATGAGTATATGGCAGTAGAAGGCATTATAGAAGATATGACGCACATAGTGCTAAATCTTAAAAAGGCACTTTTACGCAAGCACCCTACAGAGGATGAAATACAAGCGCGCGAACCAAAGATTGTTTCTAAAATTATCGATATAACTCCGGAAATTTTAGAAAAAGCTGGTGGACAAGTTGCGGTAACACTTAAAGATTTGTTTGGGTTATCTGACTTTGATCTAGTCAATCCTGATTTAGTTATTTTTACTGTAACTAAACCCATGACACGCAGAGTAGACATCAAAGTCGCTATAGCGCGTGGATATGTTCCTTCAGAACGACATATCATTCATGACAAAGTCGTTGACGAGATTGTTATTGACACTCCATTTTCACCCGTCCGCCTTGTGAATTACTTTATTGAAAACACTCGAGTAGGACAAGACACTGACTTTGATCGGCTCATTCTAGAGATTACAACTGATGGAAGAATCACCCCTGAAGAAGCTCTTACTTTTGCTGCTCAGATTGCGATCCTTCATTTTGAAGTTTTCAAAGAAGTCAAATTTCAACCGATCTCTTTCGATATGGGTGAAATTGAAACAAATACAGATCGTGACGCTCTGATGGCAAAGCTGGCTCTGAAAGTCAATGAAATTGAACTTTCGGTCCGTTCTACTAATTGCTTAGCCGGAGCAAATATCGATACAATTGCAGAATTGGTCATTATGCCAGAATCCGAAATGCTTAAGTTCCGTAATTTCGGCAAAAAGTCCTTAAACGAGATTAAGTCTAAACTCGAAGAAATGGGCCTTTATCTCGGTATGGACCTCGCAAAATTTGGTATCACACGAGACAATGTAAAAACATTAATTAATCAATATCTCGCTGATAAAGTAGGAAGTGAAACATGAGACATGGTAAGCACACATTTAAAATAGGCCGTACTGCTTCTCATCGACGCTGCCTGATTGCTAATATGCTTAAGTCTTTGATCGCTCATGAGCGTATCGAAACGACTGTTACGAAAGCGAAAGAATTACGCCGTCATGCTGATCGAATGATTACACTTGCCAAAGAAAACACGCTTGCAAGTAGACGCCGTGCAGTAGCTGAACTAATGGTTCAATTTAATGCTCTTTCTTCAAAAGAAGCCCGAGCAGTAAAAAAGGGTGATACTAAAGTACAGAATGATGATCGCCAAGTCGTCCAGAAGCTTTTTGGATTATTAGGTCAGCGTTTTGTCAATCGCAATGGTGGTTATACCCGTATTATCCGTAAGGGTGTACGTGTTGGTGATAGCGCTCCTACTTGCTATATCGAGTACCTTTCTGAATAAAGATTAGCCCCTTCTTAGTAGAAGGTCTCGGAGCCTGTCTGGATTTTTAAGAGACAGGCTCTATCCTATCTCTCATATTCCGCGACCGATTTGTTTTTTTTAAGGTTTGAAAAGAATTGAGCTTGGCAAGCTCCTTAAAGCCACAGCATTAAAAAATGCCAAACTACAAAGCATCGCTGTGTGAATTCGACAAGATTCTTTACATTCATAAATTTCTCGTTTATAACGTTCTGACTACACTTTATAGCTTGCTGTGGTAGACCGTAGACCATCGACCGGAGGAATAAGAATGACTTTGAAAATTGCAATTAATGGATTTGGACGTATTGGAAGGCTTGTTTATCGAATCATTGTAGAGTCTAAGCTTAACATCCATGTCGTCGCAATAAACGATCTTGTCCCTGCGGACAACCTAGCCTATCTTCTAAGACATGATTCCGTACACCGACGTCCGAATTTTAATGTCTCTGTAGAGAACGACACAATCATTGCTGATGGTTTTAGAACTCAAGTCTTTTCAGAAAAAGATCCAACAAAACTTCCTTGGAACGACCTGAATATTGATTATGTGATCGAATCCACTGGCCATTTTACTCAGCTTGAAGATGCAAGGAAGCATCTTATAGCGGGTGCCAAGAGGGTTATTATTACAGCTCCTGGCAAGGGAGATATGCCAACAATAGTGATGGGCGTTAACCACCGCTCTTTTGACCCTCATAAGGATTTAGTGGTGTCAAATGCATCTTGTACAACCAATTGTTTAGCCCCTCTTGTAAAAGTATTACTTGACGCCTTCGGTATTGATGAAGGGTTAATGACCACTGTCCATTCGTTGACTGCGACGCAACCTTCGGTAGATGGTCCTTCAAAAAAGGATTGGCGTGGAGGGCGTGCTGCTAGCATTAATATTATTCCTTCTTCAACCGGGGCAGCAAAGGCTGTAGCAGCGTGCTTGCCAGCAGTAAAGGGGAAGCTCACTGGAATGGCTTTCCGCATTCCCACTGTCGATGTTTCAGTCGTCGACTTAACAGTGCGCTTGTCTAAAGAAACGACCTATGACGCTATTTGTGAGGCCATGCTTAAGGCTTCTCAAGGTGAATTAAAAGGAATTATTGAATATTGCGATGAGGAAGTTGTTTCTTCTGATTTCATTGGAAATCGCTCTTCGTGTATCTTTGATAAAGGAGCAGGTATTGCCCTCAATCCCCGCTTCTATAAATTAATTGCTTGGTATGATGAATTTGTCTGGACCTGGTGCTGGAAGAGAATCTGCAGTTCGAGGTTTGCAAAGCACTGGGCTTGCAATTACATTGATTCGAGACACTACTCCTGTTCCGCACAACGGGTGCAGGCCCAGAAAACGTCGAAGAGTCTAAACAATAGCCCCTTTGCGGAAATCATGAATTAATCAATAGGAGATCAAACATGGCAATTAAATACGGCAAGTTTGAGCTGCCGAGTAAAATTAAAATAGAAGAGTCTTCCAAGACCAACACATTTGCTCGCATTATTGCGGAGCCTTTCGAGCCAGGGTATGGACATACTGTAGGAAATGCTCTCCGTAGAATTTTGCTCAGCTCATTAGAGTCTCCTGCGATTATTTCGATCCGCATCGATGGAGTGCCTCATGAGTATATGGCAGTAGAAGGCATTATAGAAGATATGACGCACATAGTGCTAAATCTTAAAAAGGCACTTTTACGCAAGCACCCTACAGAGGATGAAATACAAGCGCGCGAACCAAAGATTGTTTCTAAAATTATCGATATAACTCCGGAAATTTTAGAAAAAGCTGGTGGACAAGTTGCGGTAACACTTAAAGATTTGTTTGGGTTATCTGACTTTGATCTAGTCAATCCTGATTTAGTTATTTTTACTGTAACTAAACCCATGACACGCAGAGTAGACATCAAAGTCGCTATAGCGCGTGGATATGTTCCTTCAGAACGACATATCATTCATGACAAAGTCGTTGACGAGATTGTTATTGACACTCCATTTTCACCCGTCCGCCTTGTGAATTACTTTATTGAAAACACTCGAGTAGGACAAGACACTGACTTTGATCGGCTCATTCTAGAGATTACAACTGATGGAAGAATCACCCCTGAAGAAGCTCTTACTTTTGCTGCTCAGATTGCGATCCTTCATTTTGAAGTTTTCAAAGAAGTCAAATTTCAACCGATCTCTTTCGATATGGGTGAAATTGAAACAAATACAGATCGTGACGCTCTGATGGCAAAGCTGGCTCTGAAAGTCAATGAAATTGAACTTTCGGTCCGTTCTACTAATTGCTTAGCCGGAGCAAATATCGATACAATTGCAGAATTGGTCATTATGCCAGAATCCGAAATGCTTAAGTTCCGTAATTTCGGCAAAAAGTCCTTAAACGAGATTAAGTCTAAACTCGAAGAAATGGGCCTTTATCTCGGTATGGACCTCGCAAAATTTGGTATCACACGAGACAATGTAAAAACATTAATTAATCAATATCTCGCTGATAAAGTAGGAAGTGAAACATGAGACATGGTAAGCACACATTTAAAATAGGCCGTACTGCTTCTCATCGACGCTGCCTGATTGCTAATATGCTTAAGTCTTTGATCGCTCATGAGCGTATCGAAACGACTGTTACGAAAGCGAAAGAATTACGCCGTCATGCTGATCGAATGATTACACTTGCCAAAGAAAACACGCTTGCAAGTAGACGCCGTGCAGTAGCTGAACTAATGGTTCAATTTAATGCTCTTTCTTCAAAAGAAGCCAGAGCAGTAAAAAAAGGTGATACAAAATTACAGAACGATGATCGCCAAGTCGTCCAGAAGCTTTTTGGATTATTAGGTCAGCGTTTTGTCAATCGCAATGGTGGTTATACCCGTATTATCCGTAAGGGTGTACGTGTTGGTGATAGCGCTCCTACTTGCTATATCGAGTACCTTTCTGAATAAAGATTAGCCCCTTCTTAGTAGAAGGTCTCGGAGCCTGTCTGGATTTTTAAGAGACAGGCTCTATCCTATCTCTCATATTCCGCGACCGATTTGTTTTTTTTAAGGTTTGAAAAGAATTGAGCTTGGCAAGCTCCTTAAAGCCACAGCATTAAAAAATGCCAAACTACAAAGCATCGCTGTGTGAATTCGACAAGATTCTTTACATTCATAAATTTCTCGTTTATAACGTTCTGACTACACTTTATAGCTTGCTGTGGTAGACCGTAGACCATCGACCGGAGGAATAAGAATGACTTTGAAAATTGCAATTAATGGATTTGGACGTATTGGAAGGCTTGTTTATCGAATCATTGTAGAGTCTAAGCTTAACATCCATGTCGTCGCAATAAACGATCTTGTCCCTGCGGACAACCTAGCCTATCTTCTAAGACATGATTCCGTACACCGACGTCCGAATTTTAATGTCTCTGTAGAGAACGACACAATCATTGCTGATGGTTTTAGAACTCAAGTCTTTTCAGAAAAAGATCCAACAAAACTTCCTTGGAACGACCTGAATATTGATTATGTGATCGAATCCACTGGCCATTTTACTCAGCTTGAAGATGCAAGGAAGCATCTTATAGCGGGTGCCAAGAGGGTTATTATTACAGCTCCTGGCAAGGGAGATATGCCAACAATAGTGATGGGCGTTAACCACCGCTCTTTTGACCCTCATAAGGATTTAGTGGTGTCAAATGCATCTTGTACAACCAATTGTTTAGCCCCTCTTGTAAAAGTATTACTTGACGCCTTCGGTATTGATGAAGGGTTAATGACCACTGTCCATTCGTTGACTGCGACGCAACCTTCGGTAGATGGTCCTTCAAAAAAGGATTGGCGTGGAGGGCGTGCTGCTAGCATTAATATTATTCCTTCTTCAACCGGGGCAGCAAAGGCTGTAGCAGCGTGCTTGCCAGCAGTAAAGGGGAAGCTCACTGGAATGGCTTTCCGCATTCCCACTGTCGATGTTTCAGTCGTCGACTTAACAGTGCGCTTGTCTAAAGAAACGACCTATGACGCTATTTGTGAGGCCATGCTTAAGGCTTCTCAAGGTGAATTAAAAGGAATTATTGAATATTGCGATGAGGAAGTTGTTTCTTCTGATTTCATTGGAAATCGCTCTTCGTGTATCTTTGATAAAGGAGCAGGTATTGCCCTCAATCCCCGCTTCTATAAATTAATTGCTTGGTATGACAATGAGATGGGGTACGCCTCTCGAATTGTTGACTTAATCCGCTACATAGCGTCCCAGGAGCCAAAGTAATTGGCTCGTAGAGGGATTTGCAGAACTTGCTATGACCTCAAATGGAGATTTGCAATTCCCTCCATATTGTGAAAAATTGTAACCATGGAATAAAGACGTGAATTTTACTCGTGAACCCATAATAGAAACCATCATCACACCTAAAGACGGATACAAACTCCTTGTCAGAAACAGCAAAGCTGGCGGTCAAGAAGAGTACTTCGTTGATGCTGTCGAAGTTGTTTCATTTGGAAATTCGTTTTTTTTCCGCTCTCTCGAGCGTCCTAAATCTTTTCTAGTGCCTGTTGGCGATTATGAAATTATTGAAATGAAAGAGACTCGAGTTGCGCTGAAGAATGCATCCATTGAACGCTCGATCAAAATTGGCGGAGGGCGTGAAGCTCCTATCCGCGGACAAAAAGAGCCAATAGAAAAATTCGAAGAGACATCTCAAGAGTTTGTAGCTCAAGAGACAAGTAATGAAGAAACGCAACAAGAAGTGCCTGTAGATCATCGAATGGATAGAAAGCGCGATCGTCGTCGCCATCGCCGCCGTCGTATGCCAGACGAAAGGCAAGAGCCGCGTGAATGGAATGACAAACAGCGTTCTTCTGCTGAAAGTGAATCATCACAACCAGCTCACGACAGGCCAGTGGAGCATGAGAATGTAAAAGAGGAGCAGAAGCAATCCGCCCCCTCGTTCTCGACCCTTTTTCCGCCCCCTCCAACGCTTATTTCTCAAACTCTTTCGAGATACAAAGACATGGGAGCTGGAGAAGGGAATGCCCACCAAGAACAACCTTTAGAAGAAAAAAAAGAACAGGGTGAGCATCGTCACCATAAACATGAGAGAAAAGAAAAGGAATCTGGTGATGACTTTCCGGGATCAGATGCGATCTCTTTGCATCGTATGAACAACGCTAACGAACAAAGTTTTTCATCGACTTCGATTCCGCGTAGTAATGTTTCTTTTTTTGATGGTGGCTTTTTTAAAACATAGCTCTTGAAACTAACGAGAGGCGTAGCTAAAATCTATGCTTCTCTTCTTTTCTGCTCGGATGGTGGAATGGTAGACACTGGGGACTTAAAATCCCCTGGCAGCAATGCCGTGCGAGTTCGACTCTCGCTCTGAGCAATCTTAATCATCAACAACTTTCGAATGTTTTTTGTTGCATATATCACGGTGTAACAGCCTTGCATATGCAAAATTTACGCACTCTGGCACAACAAACCAATAAAATCCAAACTTAAAATTCAACTGAATTTTTTATTGACTGTTGGCTTTTGCTAAATTAAGCTTTTCTACAATTTTTAGAGAGGCTCTGTATGAGCAAGATGTTTTTATGTGTTTGTATCCTTAGTGGATTTTTCTTCAATGGATTATTAGCGTTGAACCTAAGAGATGCATCTTTAAAACCATCGTTGTGTAGGAGAATTGCGCAGATCGAGGAAATGTTTTTTCGCGAAATTCAACAGATTCAGGACCTTGAAAGTGCCTGTGGTACGACCGATGAGGTTTTATGGCTTTACAACGATCTCGGAATTAGTTGTTTTTTCGGAGAAAATTATAAGTTGGCACTAGATTGCTTTGATCATATTCTGCAGCAGAAAAGTCATGACGAAAAGAATCTTCTTATAGGAGCTGCACTTTGGGGAAAAGCTATTTGTCATGCATGTTTGGATATGTCCGAAGAAATGATTCAGGATTTCCAAGCGTTAGAATTATATTTTCAACAAGTCTTTCATTATAATTGTCCTTCAAGTCGCGAAAGACTGATCTTTTCATCTTCAAATGAAAATTTTCATTATTGGGATATGTTTCATAGTGCGAAAGTGGAATTTGCAAATCCTAATGAAAATGTATCAGCATATGAATGCCGAGAAAGAGTAAGAGGTTCTGCTAATGCTCTAAAGCTTTTTATTGGTCCTCTAGTTAAAAATGTGGCAAAGCGAGCTATTTTTATGAGATTTATAGATGCTCTTGAATATCAAGGAATGTATTGCTGTCATGATGGAACTATTTGGGCCACTTGTGTTACTCCAATATTGCAAAAATTGCAAGACTGGAAAGCACTTGGCATTCCAGCAGACCCCGCGTGGGATTAAATTATAAGGATGATATATGCGTTTGAGTGTGATGGCAGTGAGTCTTGTTTTAGTGATGTCTTCGTGTTCTCCTTCGAATCGAAAAGGAGCAAAGAGTCTAGCAATATTGAATGAAACTGAAAATGTCGCTTTTGAACAACTGCAAACTGTTAGAGTCATGCCTTCTTTCATCTCGGATAAAGTAGATCAAAATGAGCTCCGCCAAACAGTTTTAGAGGAATTTGGCAAAATAGGTGTGGTGCATACTCCTGAAGACACTTCTATAGAAGAAATGTTGGATGCTCAAAAAAAGCCGTTTGCAATTTTAACGTTAGATGTCAAAGAAATAGCGACTTCAGATTTTAAGAAGATCTTCCCTGTGATCAGCCTCTCTTGCAGAATATACGAAGAAGGTGTTCTGGCACTCAATAATAAGCAGTTTATGGGCAATGTATGGGAAAAGATCTACTATGTAGAGGTACAGCCTGATCAAGTAGCATTAACTCAAGAAATCAGAGAGGAGATTGTCAAGTTTGTTAGAGAGTTTTCTGATAATTATTATAAAGTCAATTCGAAGTCAGTTAAGCCAGAGTTCTATATAGGCAAGAATGTTTGATATTTCTTTGCTGTTATGTCAGCTTGATTTGCATTAAATGGGATTGATGCTTATCATCGCCAATTAAAATAATTTTGAATAGGTGAGATGCATGTCAGCTGCCTTAAGATTTCATACTTACATTGATAAATACAACATTCTGCATAAACCAACGGAGATCATCAGAGACTTTCTAAACAATCATCGCACTTTTTATAAACTCGTATTAGTTGTGAATCACATTTTTCGAGCTGCGATGATGACAGCTCTTATGTTGGGGCTGCCCTATGCAATTCCTGTGAAAGCCGCTGTTTCATTCACTTTCTCCCTGCTATATCGATTAACAGTTGAAAATAATTGTGCTTATAAATTTGCTTTGCCTGCTTTTGCTGGTTCGATGGCAATTCCAATTGCCAAAACAGGATTGGCTAAGTTGATCAATGGCTTAGCATTCGCTTCAATAAATATGTTTGCCTCCAACTTAGGCTTACTTCTTCCTCTTACTGCTTATATTACTTATATTGTCTTAACTGTCAGTTATGATGTAGACACGCGGATTTAAGCAGGTACAAAGTTTAGTTTCTAATAAAATACACTTCTCAATAAAAAAATATTGAGAAGATTCGTCCTCATGAGCACAATCCTTGCTTTTTCGTGTTAAATAGGAAAATTTTTATGACAGTTAAATGTTATGATGTCCTTTGCATCGGAAATCCATTCCTTGACAGGGCTGCATTTGTAAGTGAAGATTTTTTAAAGAAACATAACTTAACTGAAGGATCCACTTTACCAACTGAAAATAAAGTTGAAGTGGAGAGTCAATGGCAAGATTTAAATCCCGATCAAAAAAACAGTCAAATGACAATAGGTGGAAGCTGCTTAAATGTTACAAAAGTGTTAGCTAGAATGGGCAACCGCTGTGGTCAATGCGGAAAAAAGGGCAATGATCAACCCGGTGAAGATGTGGAAACCTATTTAAAAAAATTGGGGATAGTTTCTTTATTGACTAACGGGAAAAGTGAAACAGGTGTTGTTAACTGTTATATCACTCAGAAAGATCGAACAATGAAAACATTTTTTGGTGCTTCAATCGAGTTTACCGAGAATGACGTGTTAGAAGAGCAATTCGAAAATATGAAGCTCGTCCATAATGAAGGATACAGCATTTTTTTTGGCGACACACTTAAAAAAAGCATTAATGCTGCACAAAAACGTGACGTAAAGTCATCTCTCGACCTTGCAAGTGACAATATTGTAAAAACCTTCAAAACTAAATTTGAGGACTGTGTTTATAAAGTGGATTCTCTTTTTGGAAATAAAAAAGAAATGGAAGCATTGACAGGCACTTCGGACCCTAAAGAGGTGTTTGAAAAATTTAACGATAAACAAATTGTTGTAATGACTGAGGGTGCTAATGGTTGCTGGGTAAAAGATGAGAGCGGAAAAATAGCGCATTTTGATGCTAAAAATGTTGAGAAAGTAATTGATCCAACTGGCGCTGGCGATTTTTTTTGTGGCGGGTTTCTCGATGGTACATTGAAAAATCAAAGTATTGTAAAACGAGTAGAGAAAGGAAATTTACTTGCGAGTACGGTAATACAGCACATAGGTGCCGAATTTCCAGAAAGTAAATGGGCTGAAATCCTTCATTTGGCATCAAAAATTTAGGAAATACCCTCATGGACGTAGTGAATCTGAAGAATAAATTTAAATTATTTTCCGAAGCTTGGACCCCTAAGATTTTAGGTGAAACCAACGGAAATTACATAAAAATATTTAAGGCTAAGGAGGAATTTGTCTGGCATCAACATCCTAATGAAGATGAGTTTTTCCTTGTAATACAGGGCCAATTGAAGATCAAGTTGCGAGATCGAGAAGTAGTCATCAATGAAGGGGAGTTCTATATAGTCCCCAAAGGAACTGATCACATGCCGTATGCGGAAGAAGCGCATGTCTTATTAATCGAACCCAAGCAGGTAGTTAATACTGGCAACACGCACTCTGAAAAAACCGTTGAGAATCTCGAATGGATATGAGGAGGAAATATTCAGAGATTTTTTAGATGCGAGTTAAATTTAATTGCGGCTAAAATTATGTTAGTATTAAAACAAGTTGGGTCATGTCTAAAAAAATCTCATTGTTTTCGCTTGCTATTCTGATCATTGCCGCCATAGATAATTTAAGGAACTTGCCTGCTGCTGCGCTTTTTGGGAGCTCGCTGATATTTTTCTTTGTCTTTTCAGCACTCGTATTCTTGATCCCAACTTCTCTTGTCTCAGCTGAACTGTCGGCAACGTTCCCCGAAAAAGGGGGAGTTTATCAATGGGTTAGAATGGCCTTTGGTGAGAAATGGGCAATGGCTGCCATTTGGCTGCAATGGATCAATACAATGGTGTGGTATCCGACCATGTTATCCTTTATAGCCGGAACCTTTGCGTATCTGATAAATCCGGAACTTGCGCAGAACAAGACATACCTTGTGTCGTTTATTTTGATTGTGTTCTGGAGTCTTACATTGATCAATCTTCGTGGCATCCACGTTTCCGCGCTGATCAACAATGTATGTGCAATGATCGGTACAATTTTTCCGATGGTTTTTTTAGTGATTCTAGGAGCGGTCTGGTATTTTAGCGGGCAACCGCTACAGATCCATGTGACAAAGACCAATGTGATCCCTTCATTAAGCCAATCGACGAATTGGATTTCTCTAATTGCGATCATGGCCTCATTCTTGGGAATGGAACTATCTGGCGTCCATGTCAATGATATTCGCGAACCTCAAAGAAACTTTCCCAAAGCAGTCTTCCTTGCGACAACATTCATTTTTTTCTCGATGATGTTAGGTTCTCTTGCAATAGCTTATGTATTGCCAGAAAAAGAAATCAATTTAGTTGCGGGGATCATGCAGGTCTTCAGCAGTTTTTTTGACTCTTTTGGAATGACGGGGCTTACACCTGTCATCACTATTCTCATTGTAGTTGGATCGACAGGAGCCATGATCAATTGGTTGATCTCTCCAGCAAAGGGGTTACTCCATGCTGCTGAATTTGGTTTTTTACCTGCTTTCTTTACAAAAAAGAATAAGGAAGGAGTGGCTGCTAACATCCTGATTGCTCAAGCAGTGTTGGTAAGCCTCGTTTGTCTTATTTTTCTACTAGTTCCTAGCGTAAATGCTTTTTATTGGTTTTTAACAGCTCTAAGCACAGAACTGTATATGATCATGTACATTTTAATGTTTTGTGCTGCAGTAAGGCTCCATTATCGTTATAACAACCGCCCCAAAACATTTAAGATCCCAGGCAAGCAATGGGGCATTTGGACAACGTGTCTGCTTGGCCTTATTGGATGTACCACGACAATTATCGTGAGTTTTTTCCCGCCAGACAACGTTAACATTGGTAGCCCCATCCGCTATTTGACAATGATCTCGGTTGGTAATTTACTTACTATAAGCCCAATTCTGCTCTTTTTCTTGTACAAGAAACGAAAGCGGGCCCTTTAAGAGAAATACTACCTTCTTTAATAGAGACTTCCAAAGCACCTCCAGGTGTTAACACGTTTACATTGCCGCATGTTCTATAGAAAGCTGCGCACGATACCGAGCCAGTGCCGCACGATTGAGTCAATCGCTGCACTCCTCTCTCATACGTTTTCACATGGAGATAGTCTTTTCCTATTTGTTGCCATGCATTGACATTGATCCCTAAAGGAAAATGGTGTTTTTGCTTATTGAGCTTCTTGCCTATGCAAACTAATTCTTCATCGCTCATCGCAGATTCTATGATCAAATGGGGTTCGATCATCTCCACATAGTGAAATCCAGGGGGTACCTTAAGAATAAATTTATTATTGATCTCACAGCGATAGGGGGGAAGTTGTATCGAATATACCCCCTCCTGATGTTGCAGCAGGGAATGTAGCCCCCACTGCGTTTTTAGGAAATAGTTTTTAAAAGTTGGATAGTGCTCAAAGAGGTATGCCGCGCAGGCTCGTGCTCCATTCCCGCAAAATTCTCCAAAGGCCCCATCGGGGCCTAGAACAAGCATTTTTACGAACAATGAATCACCTTTGGTTTCGGCTTGTGTCAGTATCAAGGCATCGTCTCTCTGTGTTGCCCTAAGAGTAGTCAGGACCTCTTGTATTTGATGCAAATAGATCGAAGAATATTTCATGTAATCAAACAACACAAAAGTGTTTTTGCATGCTTCTGCGAGAAAGTAGCTCATGATTTTTTCTCCATGCTCATACAGGTGATTTGAGAATCTTTATCAAATTGCCCTGAGACAGAGAAGATAGAGGACATTTCTTTGGCAAAATCCCCTTCCAACGAATAAAGCTCTTTGTATGAGGACGGGTAAAAAACAGTGCTTTTCTTTTGCGGTTTAAGGACAGCATACTTTTTTGAAATGGGTATGAAATACTTCTCTCCAAGCAATGTTCCTTCATGAGCACGGACTTCTTGACCCAATTTAAAGGCGTTCATGAAGAACTCCGCACATTGACAAAAGCTCTTTGCGCCGATTTTTGTTTTCTGGAAATATTCGATCTCTTTGTCGAGGAACCCTCCATACTTCAAAATGTCCATCTTGAGAGATCCTTCGCATAGGACAAAATCTAGCGGATAATTTTTTTGGAACAGGGTGTGAATCTTTTTTGAGCGGTTGGAGATAGCGCTGTTGGTAAATTCTTGTTTGAAGAAATCACAAACTACTTCTTCGCACTTAGCAATACTACTGCCGATGACACTCCACACACGGTGTATATTGAGTATGTTGGTCTTGAAGGTCTAATACAAGTACCATTGGTCCTTTTGGGAGATGTAGCTTCACAATTTTCTGAATATCCTTCTCGTCACGCTTTTCAAAAAGGTGATTAAGGATAGCAGGGTTGCAGATTCCATTTTGCGAATATAGATCGAGAAACTCCCCTTCCTGTGGCGATTCTATTTGGCAAAAAACGAAGTCTTTTTGTGATAAAACGCCGCCAACAGCATCTTTAAATTGAATATTTAAAGAGTAGGCGTTTTCATTTAAAGATTTTAATAAAAAAGAAGAACTAATAATTTCTTGGACTGACATGCAATACTCCTAATAAATTTTTTGTAAAAAATAGTTTTTGAAAAAATAAGGAAAAAATACAAAGAAAAGGGGTTAACCCCGAGAGAAGCTATGGAAAGAGATAAAAGATGAAAGTATTTTTGCTGTCATACTTGTATGTTACTAGAACAAGATAATAATTGCAATCCTAGAAATAATTCAGCACCTATTTTACTAGGCTAGTATTCAAACAGATGACAAATAGCTTACTTTGACTCACTAGCACTCATGCCACCTGTTTGAAAGCTAGATTAAGTTGTATTTTATTTTATAGCTTCATTTCCAATTTTATAGAAGACAGTAAACAAACCTACGCCAGTAGCTCGTGCAACTAGACCATTCTTTAATTGCATTACGTTTTGTAGGCTCTTCCCTTTTTGCCACATTGTAGACAACGTGTCTGCAGGATGGCCACAAGCACTTATCGCTGCTCCTTTTACAAACTCTAAGAAGTATTCTTGTATCTTGCTATCGCCAGTAATTTTTGGCTGGTAGCTCAATGGAATAAGAAAAGCTGTTTCTCTAAAAGAGATCGCTAATGCTTGCTTTGGAAAGTTTTTAAAAGCTTTGTTTAAAGGGATATTCATTGTCCTAGCATTGAATACAGTCCATAATGGTGCAGACAGAGCTCCTACAATTGCTGAGCTTGTAAAACTCATCCAGAACCCCGGATCTTCTTTATTATCTAGTTTAAAGATATTAAAGAGCTTTTCTTTCACAAATTTTTCCGTTTTGAGTTGTACTCCAACAACAGCTCCGAGAAAGGGAGCTGCTTTTGCTCCGTCTTTTAAAGAGCTTGTTATTGTAAAACGAGCAATAGGATCTCCCGCTTGCTGTGCACTTTTTATTTTGAAGAGCCAAAATGTGGGGGTTATCGCAAATGCAGCTGATGCGATTGGAGGAAAAAATGCAGTTAACTCAGAAATAAAACTTTTTTGGGGTGCGGAAGTTGGAGATACAGATGATGACATAATAAACTCTTTGTTGATTTTTATTGATTCGGGATAAAAGTAAAGGGGAGAGTTTAATTATGTATGTGTGCTTGTTAGCACACGAGAATGAGAGAAATAAGGGCGTTTACTGGACAAATGGCATCTATCCCGGTGGCATAGGCGCACCAGCAGTAAGAGGATTTGCAGGAGTAAGAAGTTTCCTTAGTGTTCATGTTAAACATGGTACTTCAAGGATTATTAATAAGCAATCAGTGATGCATAATTTTTTAATTCTTGAGCTAGTTGAGCAAAGGCTTCTTTTTTAGCTATCCACACCGTCATGTTAAGATTTCCTGAAAAATGTATTTCTTCATAGTCTTCAGGCGTCTGGATTTTATAATAACCGTAAACATCTTTAGCGCCACAAGTGCGGCAGCTTGATATATCTGTTGCTAAGATGATGGAAGTTTTTCCGAAAAGGAGTTTGATTATGTCCCCTCGAATATAAGCTGCTGGATGGACGATAGCAGCGTCAATTTTATGGCATTTTACAAGATTATTTACAAAAGCGTTCAGTTCAGTCAAATAAAAGTCATCGATTTGAGCATAATCTAAATGAGTGGCGCATTGATAAGAACCTGCTTTATGCATGTGCTCAGAACCAAGATATTTGTAGGGAGCAAAAGATGTGTCCCCTACATAATTGCTGAAATACACGATAGGAATCCAATTAAAGTACTCATTATAAAGAGGGAGGTAGTTTTTAAATGTCTCAGGTCCGTATCCATTTGTAACAAATTCCACAGAGATGACTTTATTGTATTTTTCTAAAAAATAAGATGTCGAATCACCGACTCCGAATTCAAGGAGGTTTTTTATCTTATTTTTCGGCAAAATTCTAAGGAAATCGGATTCACCTGCCATCCCAGGTCTTAAGAAACTTAACAATAAACCAAATAATAGCAGGTGCTTTTTCACGTTTGCCCTCTTAATTCTTGTTTAAGTAACTTGGCCCGCCATTATCAGAAACGGACTTAGGAAAATTTGAAACGACATCTTGAGCAACAGTATATAATTTTATCCCTGGAGGAAGGATATAATCCATGTCATAGGGCAAAAATATTTGATGAGCTTTAAAAAATTGCAGCAATTTTCTAATGCCGCTTCTCCGCAAGATCATGGAGTGTGCTCCCCAACGAGCGCCGATTTTTATGAAGTCATTGCCAACGTGTGTCCTCTCAGCAAAATTATTGGCTAATAGAAAGCTAGCCCCATCTGGGCGTTTTGCTGCCCAGTAACAGGCTTTAGGGATACCATTAGAATCGCGAATATCTCTATCTGTGAATAAGACGTCCCAGTTATTGCTTCCGACCGATTGGTCCAACTTGTCGATCAAATCTGATAATATTCTTGGGTCGCGTAGCACTTCAATGTCATCTTCCATCACCCAGATCGTCTGGTAACCTGAATCATAAGCGTCTTGAAGAATTGACAGATGGCTCAATACAATTCCTATGGCGCCCCTAGATAAGCAATGGCAAAAATAAGTGTGACCGTAATTTTGGATGATTTCATGACTGGGTTCAAAGTTCATGTGACTTGGATAACATGTGCCCATAAAGCCCCCTTCCATTTCGGGAGAGAACTTCAAGCCAACATCGTCAATATCTTCAAAGCTAAGCTCCCAGCCGTTGACTGCGGAAAATCGTAGTGGATTGATTCCATAAGGTGACAATTGGTTTAACGACCAGGAGTATTTTTCTGGTCTTTGATCAAGGTTGATCATGTAAATAAAGTCAATATTTCTTATAGAATATGATCCCGATTTACTTTGTATTTGCCTAAAATGAGTTTCAAGATCTGCGAACGCGACTAAAGGTGCGAAAAATATTATATACCAATGTAATAGTGCTGTTAATTTCATTTGAGACTTAGTGTTTTTTTGTTTTCTACTTTATAGTTTGGGCCGCCGTTGTCTGACAGGGCATTTGGTAGAGTTGATACAATATCGTAATTGACAGTGTAGAGATTGATTCCTGGAGGCAATGTATATTCTAAGTCGTATGGCAGGAAGATCTGATATTGTTTAAAAAAGTTCAGAAGCTTTTTTATCCCTGATCTTCTCACAATCATTGAATATGCACCGTAGCGCGCCCCAATTCTTCTGAACTGAGGATTTATTTCCTGAATGTCGTAGAACTTATAGGGATTAGGAGGGGAATAATTAGGCCTCCAAGCGAAGGCTGTACAAGGGACATAGTTCCCAAGGCTGTCTTTCGTATCGCGATCTGTAAATAGAATGTCCCACCCACTACGTCCGACAAGCCCATCTAGGTCATCGATTAAACTTGAGAGCAACACAGGGTCTTTGATTACGCAAATATCATCTTCCATCACCCATATTGTTTCATATCCTGCATCATAAGCATCTTGAAGTACTGAAAGATGGCTCAAAACAATTCCAATAGCCCCTCTAGACATACAGTGAGAGAAATACGTTCTGCCTATTTGATACACTAATTCATGATAGGGTTGGCTATCACCATTTGGTAAATAGCATGTTCCCCACTGTCCACTTGACATCCAAGGCCCGAGTACAATGCCTACATCATTAATGTCTTCTAATGACAGTTCCCAGCCATTGACTGCTGAAAAACGGTAAGGATGGATATTATATGGTTCCAATTGTTGCAGGCATGACGCAAATTTTTCAGGCCTTTGATCGAGATTAATGATGTAGATGAAATCAACATTGCGCATCGAATGACGCTCAGATTTCTCAGTAGCTTTTTTAAAATGATCTTCTAAATCACCATGAAGAAAATTTGCAGAGATCAGACAAAGCAATGCTAGAAGTCGGATCATAGATTTCTCTTATGAAGAGCAATAGACCAAGAAGTATCTTTAAGGAACTAAGGATTAATTTCTAGAAAGAATTTTTTAAAGTTGGATTTTGGTGTTTTCAGGGGTTGTAAATCAAAATTTTGTTTCATTATTTTTATTTTTAGACTAAGCTGGCGTTCTTTTTTTTTAAATGATGGCTCGCGTAGCATGTGCAACCCAAAACATACGTCTTTAGGCAAGTCTTTTAAGTTATTACGTTTCCTATTTGGATTGTTTATGGTGATCTTTGCATTACCTGGAAATCTTTTCGGAGATCAAGAACCCAAGCTTTGTCTAACGATGATCGTTAAAAATGATGAGGCAGTTATTGAAAAATGTTTGGAGAGCGTAAAAGATATTATCGATTGCGCCTGTTTTTGCGATGCTGGATCTACCGATAACACGATTAATATCATTGAAAACTTTATAAGAGAGCGCGGGATTCGAGGGAAAATTTTTCCGATTGAGTGGGTGAACTATGGCCACAATAGAACTGTTTCAGTTGAGACTGCTCAAAAGATGCTTAAAGAATTTAAATTTCCATTAGAAAGCTCCTATCTGCTTATCTTGGATTCGAACTCATTAATTAGCATCGGAGAATCGTTTAAGAAGAGTGCGTTGAAAGAAGATGCTTATCTGTTATTGGAGAAGTCATCAGCACCATCATATTTTAGTTATAACCTGCGTCTTTTACGTTCTTCGTTTCCTTGGAAAAGCATTGGGGTAGTTCACGAGCATTGGTCTTATAAAGGCCCTCATGATTGTATCAAGCTTTCAACACTAAAGATAGAAGACCAGGAAAACGAATCTTATAATATTGAGAAAATTAAAAAGGAGGTAGACTTATTAACTGATGCACTTGTAGGTGAGCCTGATAATGAGAGGTACATTTTCCACTTAGCACAATCTTATAAGGCGCTTAAGAACTATGAAGAAGCGATTAAATGGTTTCACAAAAGAATAGAAAAACAAGGCGATAAAGAAGAAATATGGTTTTCGAAGTTCATGATCGGAGAATGCTATGAATTTATGGGAAAGTGGGGTGATGCAACCATTTGGTATCTTGACGCCTATCAATCAAATCCTGAGCGAGCAGAATCTCTCCATAAATTAGCCAATTATTACCGCTATCAAGGGCAAAATAATCTTGCTTATTTATTTGCAAAACATGGATCTCGAGTTCCTTATCCAGATAATCCAATCTTATTCAACTCACCTCCTTTGTATGATTATCAATTCGATGAAGAACTATCAATTGCGTCTTATTACACACATTTTAAAGAGGATGGATACAAAGCGATCAGCGATTTGTCTCTTAAAAGGAGCGCACCTTGGTATGTAAAAGAAAATGCATACAGAAATTTGATGTACTATGTTCAAAATTTAAAAGATGCTAGGTATCACACAATCAACATTGCTCGCCCTCTCATTCTTGAAGGTTCAGACCAGCATTACTATCCCATGAATCCATCTATTCAAAAAACCAGGAATGGTTATTCAGTGATCTGCAGAACCGTCAATTACACTCAAACAGGTGCTAAGATCTTTAATACTATTGATCCGATGGGAATATTTCGCACGAAAAACTTTCTCCTTCATTATGATCAAGACTTCAAATTAATTTCTCAGCAAGAAATTATCGAAAAACTCCCACGAGAACGTATTCGAGCAATTAGTATTGAAGGTCTTGAAGATTGTAGAATATTTGACTTGCAGGGAAAAATGTGGTTCACATGCACAACAAGTGATACCAATCCCACTGGAAATTTGCAGATTTCTTTGTGTAAATTATCCGAGGAAAAATGGGGGAGGACAATACAAGTCGAGAAACTCGTTCCATTGATTGGCCCTGACTTAAATCGCACAGAAAAAAATTGGCTCCCTTTTATCAAAGACGATCAATTTCACGTTGTATATTCTTATGATCCTTTTACAATTTTTAAACCTAACATGGAAAGTGGGCAGTGTGAAACTGTAGTTTCCTATAAGCCAAATCATGATTTTTCTCGTTTTCGTGGATCAGCTGGTCCGTTAGAACTTGATGGCGGATATCTCATGCTAGTCCATGAGGTTACTTTGTTTCCTGATTATTCCCGGTGTTATTACCATCGTTTTTTGTTCTTAGATAAGAATTTTAATGTCCAAAAAGTTTCCTTGCCATTTACATTTTTTCATCTTGGAATCGAATATTGCTGTAGCATGACGCTGGATCATTCTGGGAAACAGCTAGTTTTGGCTGTTGGGATCGAAGACAGAGAAGCATACCTTGGTTTCGTTGGTCTCGATACTGTGCGCTCACTCCTTCATCAATTACCAATTAATTATAACCATCCTTACTAATCTCTAGCCTTATGTTGAAAAAGCATTTTATTTTTACTGTATTGCATTTATCAATATTTCTTGTTGTTTCTTCGGGAGAATTTTTTGATCAGATAGCTGTTAACAACGGAATTGTAAAGGCGAATAAAAGATTATACCTTGTGGATTATCCCGATGCCTTTAATCCAGCCATCATCAAATTTGGTCGGGGATATCTTCTTTCATTTAGATATACCCCCGAGCGCTACTATCAGCCTTGGATCTCATATATTGGTGTTGTGCTCTTGGATGAAAGTTTTGAGCCGATATCAAAACCCGAAATATTAAAAACCCGCTTTGTTAATAGTAAAACCCCTTCTCAATCAGAGGATGCAAGACTATTTATTTATAGAGGTCGGACATTTGTTATTTATAACGATAATTTAGATGTTATTTATCCGTCGTATAATGATCGTCGTGACATATTTATTGCAGAATTGTTCCATGAAAATGGTCATTTTTTTTTATCAGCTCCTAAGAAATTAATTTATGAAGCTCAATATAATATTCAATGGTGGCAAAAAAATTGGATCCCTTTTGAATCCAATAAATCGCTGCTTCTTAGCTATTCTTTAAATCCTCATGAAGTGATCCATGCAAACCTTGCCAATGGAACATGCTTTTTGCAGCATATTACTTCAGGAGATATTGATTGGAAGTGGGGAAAATTAAGAGGAAGTACACCACCTGAACTAGTAGACGGGGAATACTTGGCTTTCTTTCATTCTAGCATAATCACATCTTCTCCTGCTTCCTGGGATTGGGAAATGTGGCACTATTTTATGGGAGCTTATACCTTTTCTGCTGAGCCGCCTTTTCAAATAACAAGAATCTCTGCTAGCCCAATTTATTCGGAGGAATTTTATACACATTCTGATAGTTGGAAGAGAGTCGTCTTCCCAGGAGGGGTTGTCATTTCAGACTCTAATATCTATGTCGCTTATGGAAAAGATGATTGTGAGCTTTGGATTGCAACCCTTGATAAAGAAGCTCTGATGAATTCGTTAGTCCCAGTTACGAATCTATCTCACTAAAAAATTTCAGTGATTTTAGGGAGATAGATTCACCCAAACCAAATGAGACAGATTCAGAATCTGTCCCTGAAGAATATCTCTGTTATTTTTTCGCTGCAAATTTCTGCATTTGAAGCTTTTCGAATGGGAATTTTCGATTAACTTCTGTTTGTTTACGCCAATCATCTGGAAGGTCTTTCATCGCGAGCAGCTTTTCACAGGCTATCAAAGACTCTTGGTATTGCCCGACAAAATAAGAACAAATTGATAATTGGAAAAGCAACCCATAGTCTTCGATCCAATCTACATTAAAGAGACTGTCTTTTTGAGCCGGTTTGATGATAGTCTCTCTCTTTTTTAGATACTCGTACGCACTTGCATGGTCTCCTAGCTGATTGTAAATTTCGGCTAAATAATAGATAGGCTCAGCACGATGGGGACGGTAGTTATGCGCATTTTTAAAGCTATCGATAACGATATTAGAAGGAAGGCCGATATCTTTAAGGATATAAGCAATTTCTAGCATGGACCAGAAAACTTCTTCTTGCCACCCTCCCATATTGATCCGTTTCTGATACCATTCAAGAGCTTGACCTTTTTCCCCTGCATCGCGGTAGCTTTCGGCAAGGTAGAATACATACCGTTCGTTGTTCGGCTCTTTTTTTAATCCTTCTTTGAGAAGGTTGACGTTTTTTAAAAATTTATTTGGATCATAAGAGCTTGCTCCGCCTTCTCCAGAAAGATATCTTACTTTTTTTAAGGTGTCAGAGGAATAATAATGGTCGCATGCGAGGTATTCGTGGGTAACGCCAATCCATTTCCAAGGCAAATTTCCTTTAACTAATTGGGGTTTCAAATATGTAAAAGTTTTAGTCCCACGCCACATGTTATATTGGTCGGCTGTTAGAGATGAAAAATTAAACCCCGGTTCATATTCCAGGGTGTCATCTGCATCCATGAAAAGGATGTAATCTCCTTTGCCTTTTGCCAGTTCAAAAGCTTCGCTGCGATTGTCTCCAAAATTTTTCCAAGGACGTTCATAAAGTTCTCCAGGCAGATCTTTCATGTGGGCTTTAATAATTTCTTGTGTCCCATCAGTTGATCCTGTGTCGACGATGACCCAATAGTCGATGAGTGGTTTGACTGAGTCTAAACAGCGTTTTATGACCTTGCTCTCGTTTTTTACGATCATGTTAAGGCAAATTTTTTCTTTTGCATCTAAGAAGAAAGGTAGACAGGATAGAAGAGCAAAGAGAAATATTCGATAGAAATACATATTTTCTTCATGGGTTGAAATAGAGGTAGGACCATGCTACCTAAAATTAAAAAAAATAGTGAATGCAAAAATAAAAAAAATCTACAAAAAGGCGCGATAAGCTTCTATGAACCTATCCCAGTATTCAAAAACATGCTTTTTGCGTCTTTTCCCACATCTTTAAAAGTCACTTCTTGGTCTACTTTTCCAAGTATGTCCTGCGAAGTGACTCTAAAAATTGTGAAAAAATTCATCAAAAATCAAAGTTTTTGATTACTGGGATAGGTTCATGAAAGTCTTAAAACTGCGTGATCATGTATGTGAAAAGCCTTTTAAAATTTTAAGGAGAAAAGCTTATAGTCGCGATTGCGCTTTGATTGTTACTAGAATCGAGAGCTGCTACTCCATATACGCTACTCTCACCTGGCTGTCGATTATGATCGATGTATTGAAAAGTAAGGGGATCTACATAAGATAGAAATGATCCATTGCGAAAAATAAGATATGCAACAATTCCCGGAGAAACGCTTGCCTCCCAGCTGATTGTGTTGGAGAGCTCAGTAAAAATTCCATAGTTTATGCTATTTTGTTTTGCTATGAGACCAAAAGGTGGTTCAATAAGAGTGCCGCTTCCTGAAGCGGCTTGGATATTGTTAAACTCGCCATTTGAACTAATCCAAACTGCAACAACATTTACTTTTGTTTCCTTTAGACTAGAGGCTATGCGTGGGAATCCACTAGAAGTATTCAAATTTGATAGATTAAACGGAAAATCGAATGACTTATTAAAATTAGCTAGAAACATGTCCGTAGCTTGTACGATGATTGAAGAATTTATAAAATCGGATAGCATGAATGCAATGTGCGAACCTCCTATTGAATCTACTGAAAGATCGAAGGAATATGCATAAAGGTTTGAAGAAACAAGATCTCCAATAATTTCCCAATTTTGACCTATGTCAACAGAAATTGCACACTGAATATTCAGTGTAGCACCTTCCAAAGAAAGATTCCACAAAGCGCACGCCCGTCCAGAGTTGTCTATGTCTATTTTTGCAACAAGATCTGATAATTTTCCCATCCCAGGTTGCTGAGAAATTGTTATGGGTGTATTCCATTCCATGCGAGATAGTTTCCGTACGCATGCAAGCCTTATATTTCTATATGTTTGTTCAAAAGCATCAAACTGATAGAAAACAGCAATACTGTTCCCGTTCGAATCTACCTTGACTTTAGGATTGATTCCATTTGCGATGTCAGATGCGGCACTCCATCCTCCCCTGATTAGCTTGTCTGATGCGTTGATTTTATCTATTCTATTTTCGTCAACTGAGTGCCAGATAGCCACAACAGTTGAATTATCTGCACCTATTGAAATTTGAGGAGAATCTCCGTTTATACTAAGGACATCGGGAATATCCGACCATCTACCACCAAAGAGTTGTGTAGAGGACTCTATTCCTCCATTTCTTTCCCAAATAGCAACAACATCCCCGTTGGGATCAACTGCAATTTGAGGAAACGATGCTCCAGATCCTGATAGCGTCGTCGAGGGACCAAAACTTCCTCCAGCAGGTTGGGTGGAAGTTAAGATACGCCCTTTTTCTACCCATATAACTGTAGCATTTCCATTCGGATCAACAACAATTTGAGGATCATCTGCTTCGCCTCCGGAGATTACTTTACCGGGGCTCCAGGCTTCTCCTTTGTGTAAAGTGCTTGAAATAATATTGCCATTTTCTACCCATGCTGCGACTGCGTCCCCGTTAATATCTATGCCTACCACAGGATTTGATGCATTTTGAGCTCCTGATGAAATTAGTGCAGGTGGGCTGGTCCACGTGGTGGCTTCAGCAATTGAAAAAGAATATATTATAAATGTCAATAGTGTAATAAATGTATTACTCATTATTGCCCTTCTCCTTTTAATGAAGGCGTTAATAGTTATATCGCTATTGGAGTTTTACAATAGTCATGTAGGAAGCTGGCCCAAAAATCGCTGGACCTGGACTTGTAATGCTTTTTGCCACTCCACTGTTGTTTAGAATAGTCAACGTAGAAGGATTTACGATTATTGCAATAATTGTCGTAAGGTTCTGCATTATTCTATCGCCAGCAGCAACCAGGCTAAAATTCAACATGTTTTCGCTAGGCGCTGCAGCGCCGTTTATTCTTAATTCATATTTAGTAGCAGCTGTTGTAGCGGGCATGACTCCAAAAGTGACTTGATACAACCCTGTATCTGCAATTTGAATATTTCCCGGACCTGCTAGAGAAATTTTTGAACCAGGTGCCCTATTAATTGTTGTTGATAGTGGAATTATCAATCCATTTCCTATAGCAATTAATGCTCCAGTTCCTGGAAGTGTAAACATTGCAAAATCAGCTGCTCCTCTTGGGCCAGTAGGACCTGTCGCACCCGTTGGTCCTGTTCTGCCTGTTGGGCCTGTCGCACCTGTTGGTCCTGTCGCACCTGTTGGTCCTGTCGCACCTGTTGGTCCTGTCGCACCTGTTGGGCCTGTCGCACCTGTTGGGCCTGTCGCACCTGTTGGGCCTGTTCTGCCTGTTGGTCCTGTCGCACCTGTTGGCCCTGTCGCACCTGTTGGCCCTGTCGCACCTGTTGGCCCTGTCGCACCTGTTGGCCCTGTCGCACCTGTTGGCCCTGTCGCACCTGTTGGCCCTGTCGCACCTGTTGGCCCTGTCGCACCTGTTGGTCCTGTCGCACCTGTTGGGCCTGTAGCACCTGTTGGTCCTGTAGCACCTGTTGGTCCTGTAGCACCTGTTGGTCCTGTCGCACCTGTTGGGCCTGTTGCACCTGTTGGGCCTGTCGCACCTGTTGGTCCTGTCGCACCTGTTGGCCCTGTTGGCCCTGTTGGCCCTGTTGGGCCTGTATCTCCTCTGGCGCCAGTTGCTCCAATAGGTCCAGTATTTCCGGTAGGCCCTGTGGGGCCAGGAATATTATTAGATGGGCCTGTTGGACCTGTTGGACCAATATTGCCCGCACCACCACCACTCGGGCCAGTAGGCCCTTGCGGCCCCGCGGGGCCTGGAGGCCCTTGTTTTGGTGGCTTTCCACAATTGTCTTTAGCAAGGCAGAAAATTTTATCATGAGCGTTGAAAGAGTCTTCAAAGATATTAGAAGAATAAAATGGAGGGGTGCTTTTTTCTAAAAACAATAACGTAGATGGCGAAGTAGGTGTTTTGAACAGTGCATTTAAAGGATCTTCTTCTTTTAGAGAAAGATGAGTTGATTGAGACAATACTACGGTGTGTCCAAGTAAAAAAATAACCACGAGGGAAATTCTCTTAAAATTTAAAAATTTAGATTTAAGAAATGTTCCTTTTTCTTGCCAAGATGTCTTCATTTTTTCCAGTTGTTTTGGAGCGGTAATGTGTTCAAGGTGATGATAGATGATTATATGCAATTATTTTTTAGGTCAGATTTTCATATTCTTTTGAAAAAATGCAAGTTATTTTTTTACATTTGGCATCCGTATATCCTTCATTAGATGCTTTTTCTGTGAGCGTTACATTTTTGTGGAGATGTTCTTGCGCGGTGAAAAAAAAACTTGCTAGTAATCTTTATTTGGATTGTGATGAGTTCCTCACAAAAGTGAAAAGAATAAACAATGCAATTTTTCAGAATTAGGCTTGGTAATTTTAGGGACCTGAGTTCTGAGTCTAATTCTTTCAACCAGACAGATAAGAACTGTTGAAGTTGAATTCAATCGAAAAAACTTGGGTCTTGAAAGGCGATACATGAAAAGAATACTTTATCTCTGTTTTCTTTTGGTTACAGCTCACTCTATTTGTAGGGCAGATATTAGTTGGTCAAGTCCCCCTGTGACTCTTTCATCAGCAATTGTTGACTCTTCTGATCCTCACGTTGTAATTGACTCAAATGGTAACGCGACGGCAATTTGGCTCGAAAACGGTGTAATCAATTCTAGTTCGCAACCTTTTGGAGGGTCTTGGAGTGCCTCGACTACTTTATCGGGTTCAGTGGCATCAAGTCCTCGTATAGGTGTAGATGCTAGTGGAAATGTAACTGCGATTTGGCTCGAAAACGGTGTTGTTAATTCAGCTACGTTGCCGTTTGGTGGGTCCTGGAGTTCTGCAACTGCGATTTCTGGATCTGGCGCCTCTTCTCCTGAGATATCAGTAGATAGCAGTGGAAATGTTGTAGGAATTTGGGTTCGTAATGGATTCATTGAATCCGCGACAAAATTATTTGGTGGTAGCTGGAGCCTAGTGCACATGCTTTCGACTAATGGAGCTGAGAACTCTCCAAAGGTGTCAATAGGAAGCAATGGAAAGGTAGTTGCCGTATGGGGGAGTGTTGTAGGAGGTAACACAATAGTGGTATCTGCAACATCACTCATTAACGGAAATTGGGGAGCGTCTTTTAATATTTTAAGTCAAACTCCGGCTATGCGCCATAATTATCCTAATGTGGCTGTCGATGCTAATGGCAATGCCATTGCAACTTGGTTTAGATACAGTGTTAACGGCTCTCAATTTGCCAATGTTACACTTCTCACTGCATCTTTGACTTCTGGTAGCAGCACTTGGACAGCAATTCCGATTGCTTTAGATACCAGTTTTGGATCTCGTGACCCCGCTACCTTAGTGAATAAAATTTGTGTTGACGGGGCTGGCAATGCGATAGCAATGTGGACCAATTCATTTGATGGAGAGACTTTTAATTTGTTGACAGCTGAACAGGCTTTTGGAGGACTTTGGAGTACTGGTGGAACTCCTGTTCTGCAAAATTTATATAGCTATTCAGCAGACATCTCTCTTACTTCTGGGGGAGATGCAGTCATAACGCATATGTTTTGGGATGGTTCAAACGTACTTATTCAAGCAACTGAAATTGATGTGCGATCTACCATACCGAATTTTTTTAGTGTGCCAGTTAACCTTTCAACGACAGTTGGTAATAACACTCCTAGTGTGAATAGTTCTGTTTCGGGGAGCACAATGTATGGTGCAACTGTTTGGGTTAGCAACAACGGCTCGAATAATACAATTGTCGCTTCAAGTGGAACAGCTAGCGTCTTAGCTGGCCCTACAGGATTAGCCGTTGCTCAGAACGTCAATAATTTTGGAGTGTTTGATGAATATTTTAACACAATAAGTTGGACTCCAAGTATCGCTCCGAACATTGTTCAGTATAATATTTATCGCAATGGTATTTATTTCGCTTCTGTAGACGCTTTTACGACACAATTGGACGATCACAATGCTGTGCAAAATGGCGCTGTGACATACGGAGTTTCTGCTGTAAATTCTGAATTTGATCAAAGTCCTATTGTAACGGTTAATTTCCCCTAATCAAGGATGTTGCCATCAAATAGTCTTTGTAAAAACGAATTGATGACTATTTGAATAATTTGATCTTAGTAGGAGCCTATCTTTGATAGGCTCCTGCATTTTAAAATCAGCCATGGCCTTAGAGTTTTTTTAAAATTGTATTAATGGTAAATTTATGAAAAAAATGTTAGTTGCATGTGCTGCAATGTTCGTAACTTTGCAGTTGGTGAGCAATGATGTGAGTTGGACATTTCCTCCTGCTACGCTCTCTTCTGTCACACAAAATTCTTCGGACGCTCAAATAGCAATGGATGCAAATGGAAATGTTATATCGGCATGGGTTGAAAACGGTGTAATTAAGGCAAGAGCAAAGCTTGTTAACGCAGCATGGGGAACGACTTCTACAATTTCTAACTCAACAGCTTCTTCTCCTCGAATTGTGAGTGATTTGAATGGAAATGCTACAGCCATTTGGCTTGAAAACGGAATTATTAAGGCAGCTTCAAGGCCTTTTAACGGTAGCTGGACAAGTGCAACATCACTTTCTACCGCAGGAGCCTCTGCTCCTGATTTGGCAGTAGACTCAGTAGGTAATGTGGTTGCTGTATGGGCAAAAAGCGGTAACATAGAATCGTCTACCAAACTGTTCGGCAACAGCTGGCAAGCACGTGTGTCTATTTCAAGTACAGCTGCTGCCGCACCTCGTGTAGCGATTGGAGGAACTGGGTCTGGTACTAGAGCTGTCGTAGTGTGGTATGGAACATCGGGGACTACAAACGTCATATATACATCTTCAAGACTTCTGTCTGGAAGCTGGAGTTCTCAGTTGGCAATTTCAGACACAACTCACAATGCAATTTTTCCCCATGTTGCAATGGATTCTAACGCTAATGCAATTGCGGTTTGGTATAGTTACGATCTCACGGGGGGGAACTACTATAATGTTATTGTGCAGTCTTCCTATAGACTTTCGAGCGGTAGTTGGACATCACTTGTCAGCTTATCAGAACCTGGATTGCGCAATCCTGCAACTCTGGCTGCACGAGTAGCTTTTGATGGGTCTGGAAATGCAATAGCGCTATGGAACACCTCATTTGATGACGAAACATTCAATATTCAATCGGCTGTCAAGCCTGTGTTGAAAAATTGGACTGCAACAACTGATTTAGTTTCATTTAACCTATATAGTTATAATGCGAGTTTGGCGATGACTGCACTAGGCGATGCTTTATCAATGTTTATGTTTTCCAACGGTTCTTCCATTCTGATTCAATCATCAGAATCTGATATTACCGGGTTTATGAGCAACGTATGGTCGGTTCCAACTATAGTTTCTTTAAATGCGAATAATAATGCTCCTCGTGTTGCAGCAACTTTAACAGGTAATGTCATTAATGCAGCAGCAGTGTGGATCACTTCAAGCGGAGGAAATAATGTAGTTTCTGCAACCACAGGGACAAGGCCAATTGTCTTACCTCCTTCGGGCTTAACGGTTGTACAAAATCTCAATAGCTTTGGTGTATTCAATGAGTATTCCAATACTCTTTCCTGGAGTGCAAGTGCTGATCCCAATCTAACTGGCTATCTTATTTATCGAAATGGAGTATATCTTGAAGAAGTCAGTTCTAGCACTTTGTCATTTACTGATCATAACAGAGTGCAAAATGGACCTGTCACGTATGGTGTTTCGGCAATAAACAACCAAAACACGCCCAGCCGGATCGTTACAGTTAATTTCCCATAGAATTCTGATTTAGATTTCATTAGCACTTATCACGGCCTAATATGGCCGTGATTTTGCATTTAAAAGCCGCACTTCAGAGCTTCGTAGCTTCTTCATAGGCCTAATTCCAGCTAAGACAAACTAACTTTCTATACGATACATACACATTTGAATGCGTCAACGCCAACCTTTAAATATATAAATATGGTAGCGGCTAACGATCTCTGAACCCTGTGGCTTAGACGCGACCAAATGTGCATTTATTTTTAAGAACGGTATTAATAGTTGCTATAGAACAAAGCTCACTTCATCAATGAGACTGGTTTTATATGAGGTGTTTTTCTGTCGAATAAATTTTGAGAGCAATAACACCTTAACATTCTTCAGAATGATCTATGTAAAATTGCATTCTGGGTAATGAGGCCCAGAAATTTCAGCTTAAAGCGTTTTTTTCGTCTAGTTCTGCACTATCTACAGCATAGACTGCGACGACCGTAGGTGCCGTCATGTCACGAGTTAACCAGATTCATACCTGATTTTTTTGTGCTGGCGAAAGACCATATCTTGTCCGTGAATTTTCAAGCAAAAAGATGTGTACGAGATTTATCATTATAAATTTAAATCACGACATCATAAACACTTTTGCGCCCCTTCGGATTTTCACCAGTTCCAGCCAATATCGTAGCCCATTTTTCTTTGGAGGTCTGGTACAAATCGATAAATCACTCTTTGATTATCTTCCATTTCATAGTCTAATGAAAGGAGTTCGGATTGCTCCTCGTCCGAAAGGTCTCGATTGTCTATGTGCAATTTTTGTTTGATAGGACGTTGAAAAAATCCAATATCTCTATTTAAATAGTTGTTTATTCTCAGTTCACGTTTTCTAATAGTCATGGGCACCTGGTTATTTTTAAAACTGCATTTGTAAGGAGGCCAGGTGAATCCTTTACAGTGTTCGGGCTTAAATATTGTTTTCGACACTTCTTTCCAGATGTCCTCTTGTGGAGCTTTTGTCAAAGTTAAGGTTTCAATTAGCAATCTTTTTTTAGGAAGGATATCTCTTTTAGAAGAATCAAAATAATCAGAGATCAAGGTAATGCCAGGAAATTCATTATACTTTTCTAGCAAATCACTCAAATTTTCAGCGTTATTAAAGACTAAAAATTCATCGATATCCATGAAAACTAGCCATTTTGTCTCATTTGTCGCTCTTAATTTTATATTGTGTTCATAAACCGGAATTTGAGTTCCAAGCGCCCATAAATAAGAATTTTCTTTTCCTTGATCAGCAACCCAATCTGTCCACTCCACCAAAGTGACTATATTTTCTTTTATGTAAGGAATAAGAATGTCCATGTATTTATCAGTACTGCCGATATTATATAGGTAAAAATGATCTACCCCAATTAGTCGATGATATTCAATCCATTCTTTAAGAAAGTTGGCTTCATTTTTGAACAAAGCACAGATAGAAAGTTTATATATTTTTGAGTCATTGAAATTTGTTGATCTTTCATGCGCATAAACATTTTTGGTTAAAAAAAATCCAAAAAGCAAAGTTGAAAATACAAGCCATACAAATTTGTTGCGTTTAGACATTACCCCTCTTTGTTTATATCTATTTCTTATTATTCTCTGTGTGCTAGCTCTTTTCATAAAATGATTTATTGCAATTTAACAATGGTTACATAAGCAGCAGGGCCCCCTGTAGCATTTGCATTGCCATTATTAAGTAATCTGGCACCTCCTGAGTTATTAAAAATCACAAGATTTGATGGGTTTGTTGGAATGGATACCACTGTTGTTAGGCTTGACATAAACTCGTTACCACCCGCAGCTGTGAAGTCCAAGATTTGTTGGGGTGGCGTCGGCAATGCATTTACACGTAATTCAAATCTGCTAGCGGCGTTTTGAGTTTGCATAACTCCAAAACTAATCAAGTAAAGTCCAGTGTCAGCTATTCGAATCTGATTAGCGGCAATTACAGATATTTTTGAGCCTGGTGCACTAACAGCTGGGGCCCCAGCGGCAAAGGGAACAGTTCCTAAGTTTGCTACACTTGATCCTGCAGCTGACCCTGGAAGAACAATTGTCGCAAAATCTGCCGCACCTCTTGGACCTGTTGGGCCTGTCGCACCTGTTGGGCCTGTCGCACCTGTTGGGCCTGTCGCACCTGTTGGGCCTGTCGCACCTGTTGGGCCTGTCGCACCTGTTGGGCCTGTCGCACCTGTTGGGCCTGTCGCACCTGTTGGGCCTGTCGCACCTGTTGGGCCTGTCGCACCTGTTGGGCCTGTCGCACCTGTTGGGCCTGTCGCACCTGTTGGGCCAGTGCGACCTGTTGGCCCTGTCGCACCTGTTGGCCCTGTCGCACCTGTTGGGCCTGTCGCACCTGTTGGTCCTGTAGCACCTGTTGGACCTGTAGCACCTGTTGGGCCTGTAGCACCTGTTGGGCCTGTAGCACCTGTTGGGCCTGTAGCACCTGTTGGGCCTGTAGCACCTGTTGGGCCTGTCGCACCTGTTGGGCCTGTCACACCTGTTGGTCCTGTAGCACCTGTTGGGCCTGTCACACCTGTTGGGCCTGTCACACCTGTTGGTCCTGTAGCACCTGTTGGTCCTGTAGCACCTGTTGGTCCTGTAGCACCTGTTGGTCCTGTAGCACCTGTTGGTCCTGTAGCACCTGTTGGGCCTGTCGCACCTGTTGGGCCTGTCGCACCTGTTGGTCCTGTAGCACCTGTTGGTCCTGTAGCACCTGTTGGTCCTGTAGCACCTGTTGGGCCTGTCACACCTGTTGGGCCTGTCACACCTGTTGGTCCTGTCACACCTGTTGGTCCTGTCACACCTGTTGGTCCTGTCACACCTGTTGGTCCTGTAGCACCTGTTGGTCCTGTAGCACCTGTTGGTCCTGTTGGCCCTGTCGCACCTGTTGGCCCTGTCGCACCTGTTGGCCCTGTCGCACCTGTTGGGCCTGTAGCACCTGTTGGGCCTGTAGCACCTGTTGGGCCTGTAGCACCTGTTGGGCCTGTAGCACCTGTTGGGCCTGTAGCACCTGTTGGGCCTGTCGCACCTGTTGGGCCTGTAGCACCTGTTGGACCTGTAGCACCTGTTGGGCCTGTAGCACCTGTTGGGCCTGTAGCACCTGTTGGTCCTGTAGCACCTGTTGGTCCTGTCGCACCTGTTGGACCTGTCGCACCTGTTGGCCCTGTCGCACCTGTTGGGCCTGTAGCACCTGTTGGGCCTGTCGCACCTGTTGGGCCTGTCGCACCTGTTGGTCCTGTCGCACCTGTTGGTCCTGTCGCACCTGTTGGTCCTGTCGCACCTGTTGGTCCTGTCGCACCTGTTGGGCCTGTCGCACCTGTTGGGCCTGTCGCACCTGTTGGGCCTGTCGCACCTGTTGGGCCTGTCGCACCTGTTGGGCCTGTCGCACCTGTTGGGCCTGTCGCACCTGTTGGACCAATGTCACCTGTAGGCCCCGTCATACCTGTCGGGCCAGTGGCTCCAGTTGGACCTATAATTCCTGTAGGGCCTGTAACGCCAGTTGGACCAATGTCACCTGTAGGTCCTGTCATACCTGTTGGGCCAGCGGCTCCAGTTGGACCTATAATTCCTGTAGGGCCTGTAACGCCAGTTGGACCAATGTCACCTGTAGGTCCTGTCGCGCCTGTGGGGCCTGTAACGCCAGTTGGACCAATGTCACCTGTAGGACCAGTTGGTCCCATGATTCCTGTTGGACCAATGTCACCTGTGGGACCAGTAGATCCAGGCGCCGAGATTCCAGCCGGTCCTGTTGCTCCTGTCGGGCCCGTAAATCCTGGAGTTGAAATCCCTGCTGGACCGGTCGCACCAGTTGGACCAGTGGGTCCTGCATCGCCTGTTGGACCCAAAGGGCCCCCAAAAGGCCCAGTTGGTCCTGCAGGACCAGTTGGACCCGGAAGTCCGTCTATTCCTTGTCTTCCATCTGCCCCAGCGGGTCCTGGGGGGCCTTGCTTAGGAGGCTTGCCACAATCTTTTGAAAGACAATAAACCTTATCGTAAGTGCTTTGATCTCTTTCAAAGTTTGAATAGCTTAGAGGGCCAAAAGTAGACGTTGTTTCTGGGCCAAATGAAGGCAGTAAAGGGTGATGAGTAGGATTAACGTCGGCATATGCTAAAGAAGCTAAAGAACAAAGAGTTATAGAAAAAAAAATGAAGGTGGCGGGTGAAAAAAAAGATTTTCTCCATGAGCCTGAATTTGGTAGTGTAGTTTTTTCCATCTACTCCCTGCACATTTTTTGCATTTGTCTTCCCTTAGCTAAAACGAAGCGGTCGATCAGCTTTCAATAGGCTAAAGTACTAGTTTCTCAAACAAAGCAACGCGGCGAGCTTTGCTCAAAAAATAAAGAACAATGTTGTCTAATGAGTTGGAAAAATTCAAGAAAAAATTATTAAATCCTCCAGGGAGTAGAAAAAAAACAAGTTATAAAGCCTTGATTGTAAGTTGTTAATATAAATTAAGTGAAAAATTTGCATTATCGTTCGCCATCTCAAATATCAAAAAAATCACCATTCAAAACACTTCAATTTAATTTGACAATTAAATGTTTAGTAAATATTTGTTATTAAAATGAAAGAGAATGTTTTTTTTGTAAAAACCAGCAGTTGTATTTTGTTTAATGAAAATGATTTATAGAGATATTTATATGTAATTCCCATGGAATTATTTTGAGAAAATTAGCTTTGGGTGTGATAGGTGTCAGTGTGATTATTTGTTTAATCGGATATATCTTTTTGAGTATGCGATTAGATCCCTATTTTTTAAAAGAAAACGAATTTAATGACAAATTGGAAAGAAATAATGTAGAAGCCGAAAGCACAGAATTCAACCCGTACACAGCCATCTTACGAAGCAGCGTTGACCCGGTCATTCCTTTAGCCCCGCTTATTGCAGCTTCTACAAAAGATCCTCCGTCTGGAGCGCCCATTGTCCAAAATGAGACGCGCAATCTTTATCCTCTACCTAAGCGCATAGCGGCAAGCTATGCAGGAAGTCCACAAGAGGGAGTGGGCCTGCTTGCGAATTATACCTCGTTGGATATTCTTTTTGGTCCTGACTATGCCCCTGGGCATGTTCTTCCTTTGGTCGATCTTAGAGGTACATATTTCAACTCTAACACTTTTGCGGGAAGTGCTGGAATTGTCACACGCTACATCCCTCAATCTTTTTGTGCCCTCATAGGAGTCAATGCCTACTATGATTTTCGTGGGGGATCAAAAGGAAATTTCAACCAGTTAGGGCTTGGTTTTGAACTCTTGGGTGATAGATGGGATTTCCGTGCTAATGGGTATATTCCAGTGGGCAGAAATAAACATAAGAGTACTTGTCTTTTTAACAACTATATCGGCGATTACTTTATCAAACGCGATGCTAACGAACTGAGTTTTTATGGAGCTAACGCAGAAATAGGAAGGCTTCTTTTCCCTTCAGAAACATTCCTTCTTTATGCAGCAGGTGGTCCTTACTACCTAACGGGAAAAGTGTGCTCGAATGCATGGGGGGGGTATTTCCGAATGCGTCCGCAATATAAAGATTACATTGCATTAGATTTAAGTGTCAGCCATGACACGATCTTTAAAACGGTGTTTCAAGCCCAAATTATTATCTCAGTTCCTCTATATCAAATGGGATCAAAGAATAGCAAAATTGGTCCTTGTGGAATTACGAATCGCCAGGTCTACCAACCTGTTATTCGCTTTGATGCGATCCCGATTGGTAAACGTTGTTCTTGGGAATTCAATTTCTAAAAGACTGTCTCTAATTTCTTTGCAATTTTATATTGAATTTTGTCAGTCTTGTTGCATATGCATATGTTTCCTCGGCTCGAACGGTTATTCTTTCGATGGACTTTCCTTTGTTTCTTTTTTCTCTCAAAATTTTTTTGTTTTGCCACGTGTAACACGGAATTAAATGATGCATGTCCACTTTTTGTCAGCCTAGGATCTCATTGCGAGGTCGCAATTCAATTGAGAGAGCACAACTTGAGAAGTGCAGCTTTTCCTTTTGATTGGCTTCTTACTTTAAACCACGAACGTTTCTTGGCTCTGTTTGAAGAAGACTTTGAGTTTTTTTTGGATGCACATTGTTTTTTTCAACATCCAGTGCATTCTTACATGGTTGAAAATGATTATTACCAAATTGAATGGCGCCATGATTGGCCATTTGCTGATTATGGATGGGATTTAATCCGCTACCAGCAACATCTTCTGGAAATTCAGTCCAAATATCAAAGAAGAGTTGCTCGGTTTAAACAGTTGGCTGACTTTCAAGGAAAGGTATATTTTTTAAGAGCGGCTTTTGATTTTGGGAATGATCCTTCTGTATATTGGGGTGAAAGTTCTCAAGCGAGAATAAGTGTTGAGCAAGCTGTGTCACTTAAAGAAGTCCTCGAAAAATATTTTCCTTCTTTAGACTTTGAGTTAGTGATCATCAATTACGTTGAAGAAAATGCTCCGGCAATTGTTGGAATAAAAAAAATACGTGAATTTAAGATTAGAAAATCTCACAAATTGGTGGACTATCGGGATATATTTAATTCTCTATGATGACTTTAAGCGCATGTTCTTTCGATGCGTTTTCAAATATTTCATATGCTTTCAGAACATCGCTTAGTTTAAAATGGTGCGTGATCATTTCCTGGGGAGAGAGTTTTCCTGAAATGACAATTTTCAATAAAGTTGGGATTGTATAAGTGTCCACAAGCGCTGTTGTTAGTGTTATGTTATGGTGCCAGAGATTTTCAAGATGTAGGTTTACGCTTTTCCCATGCACTCCAATATTTGCGAGGAAGCCACCAGGACTTAATATGGATTGGCAGATATCAAAGGCTTCTGGTGTTCCAACGGCTTCGATTGCGACATCTACCCCTTTCTGCATGGTTTTTTTCATAATTTGGTCTATAGCAGAATTGTCTTTGCCATTGATCAGTGTCGTTGCTCCAAATTTTTTCGCTGTTTGGAGTCTATAGTCGTCGACATCGACCATGATAATCTCGGAAGGAGAATAGAATTGAGCTGTAAGCAGTGTTGCGAGCCCGATGGGACCTGCCCCAACGATAGCTACTACTGACCCAACTTTTATTTGTCCTTTCAGGACGCCTGCTTCGTATCCTGTTGGGAAAATATCACTGAGCATGACGAGCTGTTCTTCATCAATGCCCTTTGGGATGGCATAAAGACTGGTATCTGCGCAGGGTATCCTGACATATTCTGCTTGTGTCCCATCAATTTTATGACCGAGGATCCAGCCTCCTATTTCGCAATGGGAATACATCTTATCTTTACAGTAGGAGCATTTTCCGCACGAAGTTATGCAGGAGATAAGGACCTTGTCTTTTACCTGAAAATTTGAGACAGCGCTTCCCACTTCTTCGATGATCCCAATTCCTTCATGTCCTAAAGTACGTCCTTTTTCAACAGTGGGGACATCTCCCTTTTTGATGTGAAGGTCTGTGCCACAGATTGTGGTTTTGATGATTTTAACAATACAATCGGTAGTTTTTTCGAGTGAAGGCTTTGTCTTTTCTTGTAAGGCAATTTTTCCCGGGCCGTTATAAACAAGTGCTTTCATGTATGTCCTATTTTATACCTTTGCTTATCACATTTCTCTAATTTCAGGAAAATGACTATGATTAAACTTTTTGGGTGAGATAATGGAAAATAAAATTCCGAGAGTGGGTGTTGGCGTCATCGTTATTAACGATGGAAAGGTTTTATTAGAGACTGTTAACGGATTCAGATTCTGTCGATTTTTTGGACTTTTTGAGCGAATTTTCTTTTGGTTTGTTGGAGGTTATATCAACTTTCGTATATTACCCCCAACAAACCAAAAGAAAATTCGCCAAAAATTCTCAAAAAAGCGACGAATCCTGAATCCGTTAACAGTCTCTTAGGAAAAAGAAAAAATTCTTTAGGGGAAGGCTATTGGTCTGCTTGTGGCGGCCATCTAGAATACGGAGAGACAATCGAAGAGTGCGCAGCTCGCGAACTATTGGAAGAAACGGGATTAAAAGCTCAAGCAATTCGCCTTGGCCCCTGGACAAACAATATCATTGAAGGAAAGCACTATCTAACTGTATTTGTTTTCATTGATTCATTTGAGGGAGAGCCACAGTTGATGGAGCCTGACAAATGTGAAGGTTGGGTGTGGTTTAAATGTGATGAAATCCCCACGCCGCTTTTTCCCACCATTTGCTCTCTCATAGAAAAGGTTGGAATCAGGGATTTAAAAAATGAGCATACAACAGTCTATAAGGAAGAAAATGGAAATAATAGAATGGCGTGACTTTGAAAAAGTAGAGGTCCGAGTAGGAACTATTGTTGAAGTAGAAGAATTTCCTGAAGCCAGAAAACCTGCGTATAAACTTAAAATCGATTTAGGGGAACTAGGAATTAAAAGATCTAGTGCCCAGATCACAAAGCTTTACACTAAAGAATCCTTAATTGGAAAGCAGGTGCTTTGTGTTGTAAATTTTAAACCGAAAAAAATTGGTTCTTTTTATTCTGAGGTATTAACTACAGGTTTTATTGTAGGGGATGAGGTGGTTCTTGCTTCACCTGAGAGAAAAGTTCCAAATGGTACAAAGTTAGCATAGGAAAATGATAATAAGTTCATCAGTCTTGATTGATGGAGTTATTCTCTCCAGCTAGCGGTTCTTTTTTGAGGAGTCAATTGATATTTTCTCAAAATATATGTGTCCAAGAGGAGATATCTCAAACCCTTTTACATGGGGATGGATGAGAAAAGCATAATTGCCATGATAAAGGGTAGAAATGGGCATTTCATCTACCATGATCTGTTCAGCTTTTTTGATGTAGTGCATATATTCTTGGGGCGATGAAGAGTCGAGCGCGTACTCTAAATTGCGATTGAATTCTTGATTTTCCCATTTCGGATAGTTGCGGAGGTTGAATCTATCTTGGAACCTCTCTAAAATGCTCATCGGATCGCCGTAATCAGCAACCCAGGTAAATAGGCCAAGGGCGTATTCTCCTTTCCGAGAACGCTCATGCAAAGTTTTAAATTCTACGTTTTCTAGATTTACGTTAATGCCCAAGATTTGTAACCAACGGTTTTGTAATTCTTGCGACATTAAGTGATTTAGCTCGCCAGATACATAAATAAAAGAAAGCTTCCCAATATCTTTCGGTTGAATGTTTAATTCTTTAAGCCCTTTTTGGAAATATTCTTTTGCTTTTCCTACATCATCATCGTTGAAAAGATGTCTCGCGCCTTCTTTGAGGAATACTGGCGGGATGATGTTGGAGGCTTCTTGTTCTTTGAGCTGTGTGATATGTTCGACAATATCTTTGCGGCTAATTGCGTAAGCAAATGCTTTGCGCATGTTGGCGTTATCAAAGGGGAATTTTGCGGTGTTGAAAGAGAGAAATTTAGTTGTAGCTACAGGGAAGAACTCAAGGAGGTTCTTCTTTTCCAAGTCTTGGTTGATGATTGTTGGAAAAAACGATAAAGGCGTTCCAATAAGATCGAAATGACCACTTACGTACATACTCAAGGCGGCGAGTTCACGGTCGATAATATCAATAATTACATGATCAAGCTTTACTTCATCAGCGTTGCGGAAAAGAGGGCTTTTTTCTAGGGTCATCTCGTGATTGATCTTCCAGTCTTTAAGTTTAAATGGGCCGTTGGACACGAAGCTTTTTTGCGAAAATGCCCAATTAGGATCTTGGGAGTCTACTCGCGGATTGACTGGGAGCATCACAGAAGAAGCGACAACTTGTAAGAAGTGAGGTGAGGGTCTTTCTAGCTCAACGATGAGAGTAGTAGCATCTTGTGCATGGACCCCTACAGCATCTAAAGGTACTTCCCCTTTTTTTGCCGATTTAGCATTTTTGATGCAGTAGAGCAAGAAAGCATCAGGGCATGGAAATTTGGGATCTAGGATGCTTTTCCAACTAGTCTCGAAGTCGTAAGCAGTTACTGGAGTCCCATCAGACCATAAAGTGTTCTGTAAATAGAAAGTGTAAGTTCTCTTGTCCTGTGAAACTTCGAATGTTTTAGCTTGTGCAGGGGAGATAGACATGTCAGGATTTAAACGGAGAAGTCCTTCAAACAACATGAAGTGTACTTGGGAGGCAACCATATCATTGCCTTTACGAGGATCGAGAGATATGGGTTCTTTTTGGAGGTTGATACGCAAGTTTTGTTCCTTTTTCTCCAGTGGTTGGTTCCCTTTTTGACACGAGACAAAAGCGCCCATAAATAACCCAAGATAAAGTAACAATTGTTTCATGGTTCGTTGAAGTTTAATAGTAATAAAATTTTCGTCAGATAGTTACTTTATCCTCTAGCTTGGTTTTTTCCAAACATCTTTTGAAAAAAGATGCGATTGCCAGTAAATTGTGTTGTGGAAAGTTTATTAGGCCTCTTGCGTAAATAAGGTTCTGTCTTTTTCGATTTCAAATTGCAGGAATAATATCAAACGCGGCCAAAATAATCTCGAAAATCGACGAACCCTTAGTTACGCAGGAGGTCTATTAAAGAGAAATGCGCTTTAGACGAAGCGCATTCCATATGACGGAGACGGAGCTAAACGCCATTGCGGCGCTTGCAATCATCGGGCTTAAGAGAATTCCAAATGCAGGATAAAAAATTCCCGCTGCTATAGGAATGCCAAGAGTATTGTAGAGAAATGCAAAGATGAGGTTTTGTCGGATATTTTTAAGAGTTGCAATACTTAGCTTTCTCGCTTTAATAATCCCTTTTAGATCTCCTTTGACAAGTGTAATGCCTGCGCTTTCTATAGCCACGCCAGCGCCTGTTCCCATGGCAATCCCAACATCTGCTTGAGCGAGTGCGGGAGCATCGTTGATGCCATCGCCCGCCATTGCAACAATTTTCTGTTGAGATTGTAATTTTTGGATAATGGCAATTTTCTCTGCGGGTAAAATTTCAGCATAAAAAGCATCGATTTTGAGCATTTTTGCGACAGCTTTCGCAGCAAGAGTGCTGCCGCCAGTGATCATGACAATCCGGATGTTTTCTGCATGCAGCCCTTGTATTGCTTCTAATGAGGACTCTTTTAGGGCGTCTGAGGAGATCAATAAACCTGCGAGTTGTCGATCGATGGCGATATACATGGCAATCTCGGCATTTTGCCGATATGTCTCAGCACGTTCTCTTAAGGGGGAGGTAAGGACATTCTGATCGCTCATCATCGCTTCATTGCCTATCGCAACTTCTTTTGAAGCGATCACCCCGAAAATTCCTTTTCCTGGAAATGCTTGAAATTGTTCGGTAGGATATAGCTGCATATTTTTTTCTTTTGCCCTAGCTACGACAGCAGCAGCGACAGGGTGCTCGCTGCCTAATTCAAGGGAAGCGGCGTATTGGAGGATGGTATCTGGATCAAATGGACCGTGAGGAATAATTTCTCTTAAGCGAATTTTTCCTTCTGTGATCGTGCCGGTTTTGTCTAGGAGCACTGTATCCACTTTCTCGAGAATTTCCAAGCTCTCAGCATTTTTAATTAAGATCCCATGCGTAGCGCCTTTGCCTATTCCCACCATGATCGACATGGGGGTGGCAAGTCCCAGTGCGCACGGGCATGCAATAATCAAAACGGAGACTGCATTGAGAATAGCATAGGCTAACTTAGGCTCTGGACCAAGCCATAACCAAAAGACAAAAGTAAAGAGGGCGATCAAAAGAACTGCAGGTACAAAATAAGCTGCGACTCTATCTGCGAGGTTTTGGATCGGTGCTCTACTTCGCTGTGCTTTAGAGACAAGCTCGACGATCCTTGAGAGAAGAGTTTCACTTCCTACTTGGCGCGCTTCCATGATAAAAGTTCCTGTCCGATTGATCGTCGCCCCAATCACCGCGTCGCCTTTATTTTTTTCTACCGGAACAGGTTCACCGGTCATCATCGACTCATCGACGCTGCTATGGCCTTCCAGCACTATTCCATCTACAGGAATTTTTTCCCCCGGACGTACTCGAAGTTTATTGCTGACATGCACTTCTGATAGAGTAATTGTTTTTTCATTCCCATCTTCTAAAACTATTGTTGCTACTTGAGGTGCAAGCCTAAGTAGAGATTGAATAGCATCACTCGTTTTGGCTCTGGCTCTGAGTTCTAAAAATTGCCCTAAGAGTACAAGGGTCGTGATTACGGAGGCTGCTTCAAAATAAACAGGAATCTGTCCAGAACTTTGCAAAAATTTTTGTGGAAATAAGTTTGGCGACAGTAAAGCTATAACGCTATAGCAATAAGCAGTTCCAACCCCAATTGCAATCAATGTGAACATGTTTAAGGACTTGTGGACCAAAGAATCCCAAGCGCGGATAAAAAAAATTGACCCACACCATAAAACGACAGGAGTTGCTAATAGTGCTTGAACGATTGAACTTACTTTTCCAGGCCAGAACATTCCAATTAAGACAATGGGCACAGAAAAACATGCAGAGATGTAAAATTGACGCATCATGGCCCCAAGCTTAAAGTCTTCATTATCGCTTGAAGCAAATTCTGTAGGCTCTAAGTCCATGCCGCAAATAGGACAAGAGCCTGGCTTGTCCCGTTGTATCTCCGGATGCATTGGGCAGGTATAATTTGTCATTAGAACGACAGGCTCTTAATTACGCAAAAGGTTAATTATTAGAATGCTGGTAAGACAGCGCCTTTATAAGTATTGAGTATGAAAGCGCGCATCTTTTCAGATGTCAGGGCATTTTTTAGCGCCTGTATATCAGGGCGGTTCTCATCATCGGTGCGGACGACCAAGACATTGACATAGGGAGAATCTTTGTTTTCTAATACAAGGGCATCTTTTTGTGGCGATAATCCCGCTTCAAGCGCGTAGTTGGTGTTGATTGCAGCAGCATCTACTTGGTTCAAAGTCCGAGGAATCATTGCTGCGTCGACTTCTCGAATTGTCAGTTTTTTTGGATTGCTGGTGATGTTGATGACTGTGGCTTGCAAACTGTTGGGATTATCGAGCTTGATCAATCCTTGAGATTGGAGCAATAAAAGTGCACGCCCTTCGTTTGTAGGATCATTGGGAATAGCGATCACGGCGTTCTCTTTTAAATCAGCAAGTGAGGTAACTTTTTTTGAATATATGCCCATTGGCTCGATCTCAATTTTTGCAATGCTCTCAATGGGATAATGGAACTGCTTAATTTGTTCGTTGAGGAAGGGAATGTGCTGGAAAAAATTTGCGTCGATCTCGTTTTCTGCAAGAGCTCGATTCGGCATGTTATAATCGTCTGTGACGATAATGATGAGGTTCACACCTTGGGCTTTGAGGTCAGGTTTTATGTAATCTAACATTTGGGCATGTGGGACAGAAGATGCGGCAATTCTTAACCCATGTTCTTTGCTAGAACATCCAAAAAAAACAACACAGAGGCCTAGTAATAAGGCATTTAATTTATTCATGGGCAAGGGTTCCTCTTTTTTTGTAAATTGAATGGACGCATCTGTTACCAATCCACTGGACAGCTTGAACAACAAGGATAAGGAGGATAACGGTTACAACCATGATAAAAGTATTGAAGCGGTTATACCCATATTGGATAGCGACCTGCCCTAACCCTCCGCCTCCCACGAGACCTGCCATTGCACTGTACCCGATGAGGTTGACTATCGTCAATGTAACTCCTGAAAGAATTGAAGGTAAGGCTTCTTGAATCAAAATTTTTGTGATGATCTGCCATGTGTTCGATCCCATGACAATGGCCGCTTCTAAAATGTGTCTGTCGACATCTTTCAAGCTCGTTTCTACTATACGAGCGACAAAGGGCGCCGCCGCTATGGTCAATGGAACAATAGCAGCTGTTGTGCCAAGGCTTGTTCCAACAATGAACTGGGTAAAGGGTATCAAAGCGACCATGAGGATTGCAAAGGGGAAGGATCTTCCGATGTTGACGATTGTTTCCAGAACTTTATATATTCCTAGATGTTCTTTGACATGTCCTTTGCTGCAGATGGTCAAAATGACCCCAATTGGCAGCCCGAAAAGGACGGCAAAAAATGCCGACACAAAGACCATGTATAAAGTGTTCCAAAGCTGCAGCGGAAGAAGTTGGAAGGCTAATTCGATATTGCTCACTAAGCCTCGCTTGAATGCAAAAATTCACATTCTACAGATTGTTCTTTAAGATATCGCAATGCATGATCTATCCCTTCAGGAGATCCTAGCAGTTCAATGATCAAAGTGCCTATCGTAAGATCCTGCACATAGTCGATCCACCCCAAGAGGATGTTGGCGTCCACTTGGAACTTCTTTACTAAATGGGCAATAATGGGCTCTCCAGCAACTTCACCTTTGAACCGCAAACGCAAGAGCCTACATGTAGGGGAGATCTTTTTAAAGAAGTCACGAGGGATCTCATGCTCGCCGCTTTGAACGAATTGACGAGTTGTTGCATGTTTAGGGTTTGCAAAAAGTACTGATGTGGGCCCTGATTCTATTATCGACCCTTCTTCAATAACTGCCACTTTATTGCAAATACGCTTGATGACATCCATTTCATGGGTGATAAGTACGATTGTCACCCCGAGCTGTTGATTGATCGTTTTGAGCAAAGATAAAATTTCGCGAGTTGTTTTTGGATCAAGTGCTGAGGTTGCCTCATCGCATAAAAGTACTTCAGGTTGATTCGCTAATGCGCGCGCAATCCCAACCCTTTGTTTTTCTCCCCCGCTGAGCTGTGCAGGATAAGCATCTTTTTTTTCTGAAAGTCCTACAATATGTAGTAAGTCGAGGATCCTTTTTTCTTGTTCCTCTTTTGGCATTCCAATAATTTCCATGGGATAGGCGATGTTTCCTGCGACAGTGCGTGAGCTTAAGAGGTTAAAATGCTGGAAGATCATCCCAATATTTTTGCGGAAGGCGCGTAGGTCATGCTTGTTTAGTGAGGAGATATCACGTCCATTGAACAAGATCCGCCCTTCACTTGGAGCAATAAGTCCAGCAAGGCATCTGATCAAAGTCGATTTCCCGGCACCGCTTAAGCCAATAATTCCATAAATATCGCGATTGGCAATAGTTAAGCTTACATCTTGCAAAGCATTAAGTACTTTCCCATCGCGATGGTAACATTTCCAGACACCGCATACTTCGATCATATGTAAACACCTTTAGAGACTGTTAACGGATTCAGATTCTGTCGGTTTTTTGGACTTTTTGAGCGAATTTTCTTTTGGTTTGTTGGGGGTTATATCAACTTTCGTATATTACCCCCAACAAACCAAAAGAAAATTCGCCAAAAATTCTCAAAAAAGCGACGAATCCTGAATCCGTTAACAGTCTCTTAACATCAGGGGAGAGAAGAGGGGGAGGCCTCTTTACAAAACGTCTCTTTAATAAAATATAGACTTACTAAAGCGATGATTAAAAAAATAGGAAGAGTGATAAAAGCTGCCTTATAATTTTCAACGGAGAAGACACGTGCTCCATCGACAATTTTCCCCTCCCATCCCATATCCAAAAACTTTCCTGTTAATGGATCAGAGCCAGCACCAAAGAGAGCGTCAAAAGCATTCATAAATCCAATTGCAGTTGCCGCCAATGATGCTGATGTGATTTCACGGATCATTGTAAAGCAAAGCAAAAAGGTGCTTATTGAAAATCCGAAGAGAAAGAGGAGTAAGTATAAAACTGTCCTGCTGATGTTGGGAGTGTAAATGATCATCGTGATCGCAAAAAGTCCAACTAATGTTCCCCAAAACATCACAGGCTTTCTTTTGCCGATAAAGTCCGAAAACCACCCAAAGGCAGGAGCACCCACAGCAAACCCAATGAAAATCAAGGATACAGACTGCGCCGCAATGTTTTTTGATACTCCAAAAGCTTCTTCAGTGAAAGAAACTCCCCACAACCCACCATATACCATCACAGGGGCAAATGCGAATCCGCTGTATACAGACAACCACCATGCTTGTGGGTTTTTTAAAATTCTCTTTAAACTGTCGAAAAGAGAGATTTTCGTAGACACTATATGTTTTTCAACTTTGTGCTCAGGCGACTTATCGCGGATCACAATCCAAAACAATACTGCTAAGATTAACCCTGAAGCTGCGATGATCTCCATTGCCCTACGCCAGTCGGTTGCTTCAATAAATTTAGAGAGAGGAGCTTGTCCGCCTACTGCGCCTAGCATCGCCATCGTCATCATTAGTCCGGCCATGAAGGCAAAAAGCCTGGAGGGGAACCAGTTTGCAATCAGTTTTAAGCAGTTGACTGCGGCAAAAGCGGCGCCAGCACCTGTCAAGAAACGTCCAATACTTGCCATGAAAATTGTGTCAGCTCTGGCAAAAATCAAGCTACCAAAAGCACAAAGAGCTATAGCTACGGTTGTGGTCTTTCTTGGTCCAAAGCGATCTAACAATAAGCCAGCGGGAATCTGAAGAATCAAATACGCATAAAAATAACATGCGGCAAGATTTCCGAGTTCTACACCATTAATTCCAAAAGTCTTCATCAGGGTCGACGTCATCACACTGGGGGACACTTCCAGAGCATATTTGTAAAACATGAAAATCGCGCTGAGAAGCCAAATGATCCAAGCATGGATGAGGTGAGTAGATTTTTTTTGATAAAAATTTTTCCATAGGCTTCGTTTCATAACTATCTCTATTAAGACAAAGAATAGCTCAAGTATAGCTGTTTAGCCTAAAAATAGTCGATTCTCTTTGTTCTAATTAAATTCCATTGTTTCTAATTTCGATATCATACTGGTATAGGCAAATTGCATCCGTACCTCTAAAGGGCTGAGTTTTTCGCTTATCCTGGCCCAGTTCGTTCCACAATCTGGAAATGCCCGTGTATATCTTTCAACATCAACACGATCTTGATAAGGATGGAACATCGACAAAAGAGCAGCGCCTGACCCTACCGAGACCATGATTGCTGCATTTTCCCACCTACATAACCCTTCTCTTTTTTTTCCTAATCGCAAAAGCTCAGAATGGGGGTAGCGGACCAATACCTTGACCTTTTGTCCATTGTTGGATTTTTGAGGGAGGATGAACCCACCGCCGCCGCTTAAATAAAAAGTACATATGTTTTTACCGTCTGTAGTTTCAACCGCATCTGAAAAGAAACCAGGCTGGTATTTATTTCCCGGAAAAGGACAGTATGGCCCAATTGCAATCCCATGAAATAAAGACAGCTTAGATGTTTTGATGATCCAATTGCTTTGTTCAGGTTGTAATTCGCATTTTCCCTTAAACATCCGCATTAAAGATACTAAGTAAGCCGAACCACAATTAAAATAACCTCGTCCTCCCGATTGATGAAAGTTTTTAATATATTCGATCTGATGTGTTGGGAACACCTTGTCAAGCCGTGTGCTTTGTCCAGCAGGGATGACAAGCAAAGTTTCTTTGGGGTTAAAGGTTTTTAATACATCGACCAGATGTTCTCCGGAGACAGTTTTTACAGTCCAAGGTTGTGCTCTATAACGGTTGAGGTATTCAAACATTGCAACTCGTTTGGGGATATTGTCTGGATATGGGCCAAACAGAGGATGTTTTTCGTGACCTTTATAAATGATGACTTGGCGAATTGGGTTGATCATTATTCCACCTCGTTCCACTTACGAGTGACTGCAAAAACAATGAGACCCTTAAGCAATTCCGAAGGAATGAATAAGACTACTCCCTTCATCCCTGCTGTAGAAAGACCAAAGAAAGGAATAAGCCATAAGAACCCTAAGGCAAAGATCACCACTTGTCCGCTGACGATGGCAATCAGGGGGTGTCTTTTTTCAGCAATTTTGGCGATGAGGTAGGCTGCTATAGGAAATCCGATGAGATAGCCTGCTGACTTTCCCAAAATCCAAAAACAATTGCTATGTCCGCAAAGCACGGGAAGTCCAACAGTTGCACATCCTAAATAACAGATAACTGAAAGGAATGCATTCTTTGGAGTTTGTGTAAGGGCAATAAAATAGATCGCCAGAGTTTGTAGAGTAAAAGAGATCGGGAAGAATGGGATCTTTACCAAAGAACAAACAGTAATGAGAAAACACCCCAGTGAAATAATAAAAAAAGATTCCCTACGATCAACCACAGACCAATTTTTTGTTAATGCTTTCATTGTTTTAACTCCAATTTTTGATGAAAGTGGAGAGTTTATCCGTTATTTTTGCTGTATTCAAGTTGATGGAGATTGAAGTTAAACTATATAATGGTTTATGAAGTATAGATTGTAGTTGGAAATGGAGTCATGCTCTCTCTTTGTTTAAACTAGATTATAGTTTACAACGAGTAAAATGGAGTTTAATTTTTTATGCTTGAAGTGCTTTGTGGGAATAAAAATGTACAAAAAATCTTAATTTTCCTGTTTGTGAACGGAAAATGTTATGGATCACAAGTCCACCGCTTGCTTCAATCCTCCCTAACTCCTGTGCAAAAAGCGCTGCAACGGTTAGAGAAAGGAGGGATCATTATGAGCTACTACGAAGGAAAGACGCGCCTTTACCAATTTAATCCCGCCTTCCCATTGTTAGAAGAACTCGAGCAACTCTTAAAAAAAGCGTACACATTGCTGCCAGCCCAAGAAAAGAAAAACTATTACAATGTCTTTGAGCGGACGCAGCAAGAAGGTCGGCTCAAAGTCTTGCTCAATCTATGGGACAAACTGTCCAACGCCAAACAACTCAAATTTAATGCAAAGACAAAGTCCCCAGAAGAAACCGGGTGGCATGGTAAAGGCAAAGGAGAGGTGGTGGTGACAAAAGAGAGCGACTCAGTCCTTATCTTTACAGAAAAAGGGACCTGGCAAGGGAAACAGGGCCAAGAGATGGGATTTAGCAATATCTTCCGGTGGACATTAGATACACATGCTGGAATTGTGTCCTTAGAGCATCTGCGAAGAGGTTATGAGAACCCTGTATTCCTTTTCCATCTAGCTCCTTCCAGCAACCTTTCTTTAGCATCAGTCGATTCTCATTTGTGCGGTGGTGATACCTATTTTGGAAAAATCTTTTTCGATCGGCATAATCTGCGATTGAACTGGCGAGTGATCGGGCCGAAAAAAAATGAAGAGATCGACTATTATTATTCATAATTGAATGGGGTAATTCATGAATGGAGCGTTTCTACCGGTTCCATTGATTGGTTTGGGAACTTATAACCTGGTCGGTAAAAAAGGCTTGCATGCTATGAAAGAAGCCTTAAAAATTGGCTATCGTCATCTAGACACTGCGCATGTCTACGCAAACCACAAGGAAGTTGGTGAGGCAATCAAAGAATACCCCAGAAATGAGATATTCATCACATCCAAAGTCCTGATTGAAGAAATGGATCCTATTCATCCCGATAGCGCCATAACAAAGTCATGCCAAAAAGCCCTGATTGAACTTGATACTTCTTATCTCGATTTGTATTTTATCCATTGGCCGATCAATGACCATTCCATGTTAGCTATTGCTCTTGCGATGAACAAACTAAAAGAACGCCAGCTCATTCGTTACTTTGGCGTCAGCAACTTTTCTATTGAAGAAATGGAGAGCCTTCGTCAAGCGGGTATTCAGATAGATGCGCTCCAAGTAGAATTCCATCCCTATCTCTATCAAAAAGACCTATTAGACTACTGCAATCAGCACAAGATCCAACTTATCGCATATCGTCCCTTTGGCAAGGGAGCTCTCCTTAACGAAGCCATTTTTTCAAAGATTGCAGAACATCATCATAAAAAACCTGAACAAGTGATTTTGCGTTGGCTTTGCGACAAAGGAATCGCCTCCGTTCCGAAGGCTTCCAGAAAACCCCACTTGATAACGAACTTTGATGTCTTTGACTTTTCTCTTTCTATAGAGGAAACAAAGGTTTTGGACTCCCTCAACATTAATCGTCGTTTCTGTCAGCCTGAAAGGTGGATTTCTTCTTAAAATAGATGTGAACCTATCCCGTTAAAAAGTTTCAGCTGAATCGCTTCTTTTTTTGGGATAGGTTTGTAATTATAATATCTATTTTGTTGTCAGTTTTTATGTGTTTAATAATTTTTCTATTTGTTTAAAAATCAATAATGAATTAACAGGAAGATAACAGATTAGATTAATTGTTTGAGGTCATATGAAAATTCGCTTTGGTATCATCCTGCTACCGCTACTACTCCCATTCATTTATGCCAGCGCACATTTTCCAGAAGGGAAAGAAACATTTCAAAACCTTGGATATGCCTCCGTCCAAAGAGATAGAGTGGGCTTGAAGGCCTCCTTATATGCTATTGCTCATGCGCATGCATCGATTCGTGATGAATCTAAACAAGAAGAACAGGTCAAAACAATCCCCTTATACAATGAGTCTGGAACAACTAATTTTGATGAAGAGTTATTTCAGTTAGCGAAAACGTACATGCCACATAAAAACTATGGCTCTTTCAATCGTATGAATCAAAAAAACCCTAAAGAAGCTGCGAACAATTTACGTTCTAAGCAAACCGCCAGCCGCAAGCTGCAGAGGGAAACTGCCAAACAGCAAAGCATTAAGCCTATAAAGAAAGCGGCTCCCGTTGCCCCGCAAACCCCATCACCTAAAAGGCAGAAAAAGTCATTTAGCTTGAACAAAAGCCCAGGATAAATATTCATTCCATTTGTGAAAAATAAATGCACATTTCAGCTGCGTGAAAGCTAGCGCAGTTTAACGATCGTAAGTCTCCCAATATTAGAAATATGGGAGCGACACACGATCGTTGAACTCCTTGGCAAAACGTGCATTTATTTTTCACAAATGACATCAAATGATTTTGTGAACTTTTTATGTCCGTAACAGTCTGGCAGGTTTTTTTTATTTGTGGGGCAGACTCTTACAAAAATCAATTCGTCACTTATTCAAAATAGCCTTCTTTATTTTTGTGTGGATTAAAAAAAATATTTGCTCTAATTAAATATCAATAAGAGCGATAGATTGGCGCTTTTCTCGGCATAAATTTATTAAGTCCAAGGCTTGCTGATGCAAAGATTTAGTTCGATTATTTACACCGTCACACTTTTTTCGGTCAGTATAAGCTTTGCAATAGAACCCGATCCTGCACCTCTACTAAAAGATCAAGATTTGACCGAAAAGGCCTATTCTCAATTGAGCCGTAGGAGAGAAATCGGCCAACCTTCTGATCGGATAAAAGAAGATAAGAAAGAACTGGCACATTCAGATTATCTGCAATTGCACTCAAGTAAGAGCCTCCCTGAAAAGACTGCGCTTGTTGCAGAAAAAGCCCCAGAACAAGAGAAAGGGCTGAACAAAAAGAAGTTTATTTTAAGAAAACAAATTCAACGTCCCAATGAAGTTGCGCGAACAGTAGAAGAACCTGTAGCCTCTATTAGTGAAGAAGATAAAATAGTCAGTCAACCTGAGCTGATACAAGAAGTAATGACTGAAATTTCTGCAGGTGAAGAACCTGTTGCTGCTGTTGGCAAAGAAGAAGAAGTTAAGAGTCAACCTGAACTGATACAAGAACACATTGCTGAAAGTTCTAGAATAGTACCTCTAATTGAATCGCCACTAGTTGCGGAAGCTTTGCCAAGTCAAGAAATCGCTCAAAATCAAGATCCTGTACCACCTCCCAGTATGGTGGTGCAAGCACAGCAACCTCAAAGTAAGCAAAACTACTTAGGCATTAACCTTTTCGATCACCATGCGACGTTTCGGTCACTGTTTGGAGATGGGATTGGTTTTGATCGCGGATATACTTCTTTAGACCTATTCTTGTCCGGAGAAATAAAGCATTACTGGAGGCTGTTTACAGATTTTCGTGGTCATTTATTTGAAAATTCAAGATGGGCAGCTAATGCAGGGTTGGGCGTAAGGCGTAAAGGTGCGGTGCGCAACTTGATTGCGGGAGCGAACCTGTATTATGACTATAGAGAGACAAAACATAAATCATTCAATCAGATTGCAGGCGGGTTAGAATTGCTTGGAAGTCTGTGGGATTTTCGCTTGAATGGGTATCTTCCCATTGATGCCAGCCATTCTTTTGATAGAGATGAAGGACATAAGCGCCATGTTGTCGCGTTAGGTGGTGGAAATATCGAAATTGAAAGAATGTTATGGTGGTCAAGGAACTTAGATATTTCTGCCGCAATCTCAGGGTATTATCTTCACGGCTCAGATAGCAAAAATGCAGGGGGGGGGGTGTTTCGCATTGCCGCCCACGCGACCCCGTATATGATTTTCCGAGGGCAAATATCTTATGATAATTTGTTCCATTTACGTGGATCTGGTGAAATTGCTCTGACGTATCCTTTTGGCGGAAAGAAAAATAGCAATAAGCCTAAACATGGAATCATCGTCGAAGAGCAGATGCGAAGAAGTCCGGAGCGGTTCGAAATCATTTCAGTTTATGAGACCAAGAAGCATTAGAAAGTGTCATATTTCGGCTTGGTTGATTTTTTAGTTTTTTTGGAGCTGATTTTTGGACCCAATTTTAGGGAGTAATATCAACGTTGTAGGTTCTCAAATTTGCGCCGAAACTGGGCTACAATAATCCATAAACTCGACAGAGCCTTAATTTGGAGACACTCTCATAGTGACGACTAAAATTGCTGTTTTTGACACGAAATCCTATGATCGTGAATTTCTTTCTGAAGCCAATAAGAAATACGGATTTCAGCTCCACTTTTTGGAAATGCACTTAAATGAGGAAACCAGCTCGCTAGCCAAAGGTGCTGATGCTGTTTGTGTCTTTGTCAACGACATTGTGTCATCCAAAGTGATTACTGAATTAGTAAAGGAAAAAGTACGACTCATTGCATTGCGCTGTGCGGGCTATAACAATGTGGATTTAAAGGCTGCACAAAAGAAAATTCCCATTGTCAGAGTCCCTGAATATTCTCCTCATGCTGTTGCTGAACATGCAGTCGCACTTCTTCTTACTCTGAATCGAAAAACACATCGCGCTTTTTTGCGCACTCGGGAAAATAATTTTAGTATCGTTGGGCTGATGGGTTTTGATCTTTATGGAAAAACTGCTGGGGTGATTGGAACTGGCAAGATCGGAAAGGCAGTCGCAGAGATTTTACGTGGTTTTGGAATGGAAGTGTGGCTTTATGACATTAAGCCTGATCAGGAATTTGCAAAGCGGACAAATAGCCATTATGTTTCTTTGAAAGAGCTTATCGAAAAAAGCGATGTGATTACATTGCATTGTCCTTTGACCCCCTTAACCCAGCATCTGATAGATGAAAAAGAGTTTAGAATGATGAAAGATGGGGTCATATTGATCAATACGGGAAGGGGGAAATTGATCAATACTTCTGCGTTGATCGAAGCATTAAAAAATCGAAAGATCGGCGCGGCGGGGTTAGATGTTTACGAAGAAGAAACCGCTTTTTTTTATGAAGATCTTTCAAATACTTTTATCAGCGATGACCAACTGGCCCGTCTTCAAACTTTCCCAAATGTTTTAATTACTTCGCATCAAGGTTTTTTTACTAAGGAAGCTTTACGCAATATTGCAGAGACTACACTGCAAAACATTAATGATTTCTTTTCTGAAGGAAAATTAATAAATGTTGTGAAAGCTTGAATCAAAATAAGAAGTTAAATATAGCAATGAAAGGGACCTCTTACGAAACGCACTCTGCTTGGAAATTTTGATTTTAACAAGTAGATGGAGCTTTGAAGGATGTCTAACATACAGGAGGCAACTATGACAAAGAAAGCGCAAAGTAAATCAAAGAAAAAAACGCATGAAAAAAAATCACCAAGCATGTCTCAAATCAAAAAAGGAATGACTGGTGGGAAAGCAATGGGAACACAAGGTAAGTGTGGTTCTTGCTAAGTTTTAAGAAGTTTTAAAAACTGGTTCAGCCAAAGATTAAAGTGTATTTGAGTGTGATCAGAGGATCTGTCATTGCGAAGACAGATCCATTTTTTTTTGTGCAACTTGATAAGCATCATCTCACATTTTTTTGATGAAAGTCCTGTGAGTTTTTCTAAATGCATTTTATTTGTAATCGGATATTGCAGCAGCCCTTTGAGTAAATGTTTTCTTTCCTCTGATGAGAATGTAGTGAGAACTTTAGCCATTGACTGTTCAATTTTGTGCACCGAAACAATAAGCTTTTCTGCAAAGAGACTTTGCTCCAACATGCCCTGGAGAAAAAAATGGATCCATTTGTCCCATGCATTTTTGCCTGTGATTTCAAACAATTTTAATAAATAAAGAGTGCGGTTCTCTTTTGCATATCTGCTAAAGTAAGCGCATGGAGAGCGTGTAAGCCCTTTTTTGTAGATCCAATCTGCTGCTAAGGTCCTTGCAACTCTCCCGTTGGCATCCATGAAAGGATGGATCACGAGCAACTGTGCAACAGAAATCGCCACTTGTAACAGTGGGTCGATCTCGTTACTACGAGAGTAGACAATAAGGTTTTGCATCAACTTTTGAATCTCTCTTGCTGAAGGAGGTAAAAAATAGGCTCTTTTCTTTGGGCATCCTTCAGGCCCTATCCAGTTCTGGCGTTTGCGTATATGCCCTATTTCACTTGGTACACCCTCATCAAGGTGGCGATGCAAAAAAAGGATGAAGTCGAGATTAATTGGTTTGTTGCGTAGCATGCTTCGGGAAGATTGCAACAGTTTGATAATCTTCTGAACATCAGCCAGCGATTTTTTTTGTAGAGATTTTTGAGGTGGCTGGTTTTGAAATTTCCAAAATTCTTTATATGAAATGGCAAGCTTCTGAGAATTGAGAGTTTCATAGGCTTCGATGGTATCGAGAATATAGAGAAGCTCTGTTTGATACGGACTTAGTGATAATGAGGTGTCGAAACAGGTGAGTGCTGAGTGTGTTTTACACAATAGCTCCAAATAATCAGGAGAATCTTTGAAGATTTTTAGAGGGAGTTTTTTTGCGATATAAGGGTGTAAGTTCATGATTTGTCTTATTCCAGACAAATTAACTTATGTCAACGGACTTCTTTTTTTTTCGAAACTCAGCGGTTATAAGAGACTGTTCTCAACCCAAGGCTTGAGAACAGTCTCTGTAGATTTAACGCAAAGACGCACAAGCCGCGAAGACGCAAAGATTTTTATAAATCATTGACGACTCTTTTTATGCCATTATGAAGAAGTTTCTGCCCAAAGTTGAGAAGCAATCCAAGTTTGAGTTTTGTTAAACGCAAATAAGTCAAAACTTGTGCCTTATGAACAGACAGCTCTTGCTCTGTGGCCTTTACCTCAATAATTACCTTATCACCCACAAGTAGATCAAGGCGCATAGGATTTCTAAGAGTATACCCTTTATAAATCACCGGAATTTGCACTTGCGCTTGTACTGAGACATTTCGTAGTTTTAACTCTTGATACAGGGCTTCTTCATACAAACTTTCCAGTAATCCTGGGCCGCCTAATGTCCGATGTACTTCGATTGCTGCGTCTACTATCAGCGCTGCTAATGCGTTTTCAATTTTCTCCGCGTCTTCATGTCTTGCCGTCTTTGCGTTGTTATTTCTAGTTGTGCTTATCATGACTGAAAATAGTAGCATGTTTGACAAACGAGCATACTCAATTTTTAGTTTTGAAGAATAAGAGAAAATGATGGAATTATTTTAAAGAAGAGAAAGAGTCTGTGGCGCGAATTAAGGCGTCTGTAGTTCCGATTTCAGAGGAAGCATGTCCAGCATCAGGGATGATTTCTAAATTAGCTTCGGGCCATGCTTTATGCAGCAGCCAAGCGTTCTCAACAGGACAAATGACATCATAGCGCCCATGCACAATGACTGCAGGGATGTGACGGATCTTCGAAACATTTTCCAATATCCAGTTATCCGAAGGGAAAAAGGCATGATTGACAAAGTAGTGGCATTCAATCCGAGCAATCGATTGAGCTCTGTCGGACGCTGTGAAAAATTTGTAGAAGTCTGGATCATAGTGTAGCCGCACAGTCTCAGCTTCCCAAGCTGCCCAGGTATGTGCAATCTGCGCTAATTCTTTTCCCGTGAATGTAGTTAAGCGTTTATGATATGCGGTAATGAGATCAGAACGCTCTTCTTCTGGAATAGGCGCGATAAAGCGTTCCCAAGCATCGGGAAAAATACGGTGTGCTCCTGATTGGCAAAACCATTTGAGTTCTTCTTCTCTACATAAAAAAATGCCGCGTAAAACAAGTGCACGCACTCGTTCAGGATGGGTGATTGCGTAGGTTAGAGATAGAGTACTTCCCCATGATCCACCAAAAACAACCCAGCGATCTATAAGAAGTAAAGTGCGGATCTTTTCTATGTCTTCAATAAGAGTCCAGGTCGTGTTGTTTTTGAGTTCTGCATGCGGAGTGCTTTTTCCCGCACCGCGCTGATCTAAAAGAATAATGCGATATTTGTCAGGGTTGAAAAAGCGTCGTTGGTTAGGTTCCGTTCCTGTGCCGGGACCACCGTGAAGGAAAAGCACAGGTGTTCCATTAGGATTGCCTGATTCTTCAAAGTAAATGTTATAAATTGGGTCTACTTGAAGAAAGCCTGTTCGGTAGGGTTCTATCGGTGGGTAGAGAGTGCGCATTGTAATCTACGGGTTTTTTTGAAAAAAATCTTAGAACAGGCTCTTAAGTTTTTCGAAAAACGAACTCTTTTTAGGGGTATTTTGTGCTGCTTCCGATTCGCCAAAAGCTCGGAGAAGCTCTTTTTGCTTCTCACTAAGGCCAATGGGTGTTTCGACAAAAATTTTGATCATTAAGTCGCCATGTCCTTGGCCATGGACATTGCGGATCCCTTCTCCTTTGACACGCACAACTTTTCCTGTTTGCGTTCCTTCTTGAATTGTCACGCGACAGGTTTCGCCGGAAGGAGTAGGGATTTCTTTTTTACAGCCAAGAGCAGCCTCATAAAAGCTAATAGGGAGCTCAATGATGACATCGTCGCCTTCGCGATTAAATATATCGTGAGGCTCCACGTTGATGTAGACATAAAGATCGCCAGTAGGTGCTCCGCCTTCGCCTGCATCGCCATGCCCAGCCATACGGAGGCGCATGCCTGAATCGATTCCTGCGGGGATTTTGATATTGACTTGTTGTTTCTTCTTGACGCGTCCACCGCCACGGCATTCAGGGCAAGGATCTTTAATCGTCTGTCCTCTGCCCTCACATTGTGGGCAGACAGAGCTCATGCTAAAGAATCCGCGAGTTTGATGAATTTGACCGGCACCTTGGCAGCGTTGGCATTTTTTGATGCCGCTTTGAGAGGCTGCTCCTAGGCCACCGCACTTCTCGCAACAAACATAGTTATTGAGCACGACTTCTTTTTCAACGCCCTTGACAGCTTCTTCAAAGGTCAAGTTGAGATTCATTTTTTTGCTGGCGCCGGGCTGCATGCGGTCTGCGCTTTGGGATTCGAAGCCGAAGAAAGAATCGAAGATCGATTCTCCACCTCCGCCACCACCACCTCCGAAGGCTCCCATAAAGGTGCGCAATGCTTCATCCATAGAGGAGAAACCGCCGGCACCAGGCCCGCTCCCCATTCCGCCGTTGCGAAGAGCATCAGCGCCATATTGGTCATAAATTTGACGCTTTTTTTCGTCGCTTAAGACTTCATAGGCTTCAGAAATTTCCTTGAATTTAGCTTCAGCTTGAGGGTCGCCCTGATTTTTGTCAGGGTGGTACTTCAGCGCATTTTTTCGATACGCTTTCTTAATGTCATCTTGGGTAGCATCGCGGCTGATGCCTAAAATTTTATAGAAATCAGACATAGTTTCACTTTCTTTTAAGCCCAATAATAGCGCGACACGAAATAAAATCCAAGAAGCATTTTAGCAAACGATCGAAGTGATTGCTAACTAAGGCGTACTACGTGGTTTTTTATATTTAAGAGCCCAATGGGCTCACCTGCACGGACTTTGACGCTTGGCATGAAGAAAATTCCTACCTCGTTAGAAAGGTTACGGTGTAAATATGAACAATATCTTAGGGATTAGGGAGATATTCGGCAATTGGAAAATAGAGAGGGAGGGGAGGTAAGAGATGGGAAGGGATGCTTATGTATTGGCAAAGCCCTCCAATATTTATTTGGGACTCTACAGGGTCGACTAGTTCAACATCTTGAGCTAGCATATGGATATTATCTAAAGAGTGAAAACTACAATTTTCTATTGTGACTTCCCCTTGAGACACCTTCAAAATAAGGACATGATGGTTTGAGTACTTGCCTTTTGTAAGGATGAGAAATCTGCCATCTCTCTTGGGAATAAAGAGCGCAGAAGATGGGAACCCTACGCACGGGATATTTTTTCCTAAGGCAAAACTTCTGCCCATGGTGACAGCAACACGCGTGCCAGTATAAGATCCTGGGCCAATGCCGACAGCGAATTGATCGATTTGGCTTAGGGGCACAGCAGCCTCGTGTAAAATTTCATCAATTACATTTAAATAGAGCTCGGAAAGACGCCCTTCGTGTGCAAAATATTGGAATGACAGTAAATTATTTGTGTCAGTTAGGGCTGCTAACGCCTTGGGGCCGCTTGTATCGAGAATTAGTGTTTTCATAACGGGAACTTTACCATTTATGTGTTTTATAATAAAATAAAAAATAGCTGATATTATATATTAATTTAATTAATTTGTAAGCGATAAATATACATCAGGCTAAGGGATTTGTATAAGCATGAATTAGTTCAGATTGCCCCATTAGTATAAGAAAGAGAGTTCCTTTAGACAATACATTACTTTAATTCTTCAAGCTTGCGGAGCGACAAATCCTTAATTTGTAGACGCTCTAGGCGATTTTAGGATTAACTATTTAGGGTGTTTTATTATAAAGAATTGTTTAATATTCGTTTTTTAAGTATAATTTTAATTAATATTTTAGTAAAATATAGATATAATAATTTTGGTGTATTTTATGTCTTCTAGTATTAACTCATTAGGAAGCGCAATTGATAGTGCTTATTATATTCTAAAAAAAGAAATTACTGATATTCAGGAAACTCTTCTTTGTCCCATCACCTTGGAAAAAATGGACAATGTACTTGCGTTGACGCCATGTATGCATCGAGTGTCAGAGCTTGGTTATAACCAGATGCAATTAAAGCATAAAGAAAAAAATTGTCCCTTGTGCAGAGAAAAAATTACTGGAGTTTTTTCTGATCCGGTATTCAAATCAACTCTAGGCGATCTTGAAAGAAAGCTGGAGAAAGTGACTCAGCTTCTAGAATCTGCAAAAATGAATATCCCATCTATCTCAACCTCTTCTAAAGGTAAAGAAAGTGTAGAATCAAACACAGAAGCAAACAACAATAATGCGCTTTCTAATTCTATCGCTCATGATAAATCAGCAAAAATAATAGAGGTAAGTGACTCAAGTATTAGCGCTGCGCTGGCACTCAAGTCCATACAAAAACTGCAAGACGATATAGACGAATTTACGAAGATATTAACGACTTATAAAATGAGTAGTCCTCTAGCTTACAGTACATTATTAACATGTTATAGCAAATTCAATGAGAAAATTATTGGTTTTGATGCTTCAATTTTGCAGACTAACTTGTGTCGATTTGCTTATTTTTTTGCCATCGCTGAGAAATTAAAAGGAACAAAAGTTGTGCAAGAAGGGTGGGGAAAGCTCGCAATTGAAGACAGAACGCAGTTGCCAGAAATTGAGCATTTGACGAATAGAGAACTTGAGAGTTTGTGGGTCAAAGCGGTTTACGTCTTTCAATTAAATTTTTATATATATTTAGTTCAAAATGAACGAACTGATATTTTAGATGAGCTTAGTAAAAAACGTCTATGTTATCCGGTAATTTTAAAATCCTCTCGAAGCTCGAAAGTGTTAATCGATGCGCTTGCTAACCAATGCCCAGAATTCCAGGATAATGAGAATATTCGATTGATGGGTTACTTGGCGTCAAATCAGTTTTCTAAAGATGAGAAAATTGCTCGTTTGAATGCTGTTTTAAAAATTTGCCTAGACACTTGGGGAAAGCCAAGCTAATCCTTGTTTAGATTTCCTCAGAATATTTTCATTAACCTGCAGTGATTGCGAGCATTTCATTGCAGGTTTTTTTTCAACTTGTTAGATTCATTGAGTTCATTCTTTAAATTCTGAGGATATTTTGTTCATTGACGACGCCTACCCTAACTTGGATGACAGTTCTCTAGATGATATCTCCGATGAAGCTGGAAGCAATGAGCTAACTGACAGCTCTTCCTCAGAGGTTGATAATCAGGCTGCCGAAATACCAGATCAAGTATTTATTATACCTCTCAGCAGACGCCCTTTTTTCCCGGGAATGGCTGCTCCTTTGGTTATCGAGCCTGGGGCTTATTATGAAGTTTTAAAAAACGTCGCTAAATCTGAACACAAATGCATGGGGCTCTTCCTGACTAAACGGGAAGATGTGAACATCTATAAGGTCTCATACGACGACATGTATTCCGTCGGTGTATTGGCGCGTATTTTACGCATTATTCCGATGGAACAGGGCGGAGCGCAAGTCGTTTTGAACATGGAAAAGCGCATCTCAATTGTTAAGCCTCTCAAAGGCGGCAAAACATTAAAGGCCCAGATCTCTGCTTATGATGATGTTTCGCGCAAACTGTCTAAAGAGCTTAAGGCGTATTCGATCAGCATCATCACGACAATTAAAGAGCTCTTGAAGCTCAACCCACTATTTAAAGAAGAACTCCAAATCTTTTTAGGCCATTCAGATTTTACCGAACCTGGAAAGCTCGCAGATTTTGCGGTTGCATTAACGACTGCAAGTCGAGAGGAGCTACAAGATGTCCTAGAAACTTTTGATCTGCAAGGGCGCATCGATAAAGCTTTAGTCTTATTGAAAAAAGAACTCGATTTAAGCAAGTTGCAAAATAGCATCAATCAAAAAATCGAATCTTCAATTTCTAAGACACAAAGAGAGTTCTTTTTGCGCGAACAGCTCAAGACTATAAAGAAAGAACTGGGGCTAGAAAAAGACGATAAAACATGTGACATAGAGAAATTTGAAGGGAGGTTAAAAAAGCGCACAGTACCTCCCGATGTAATGACTGTGATTAATGATGAGCTAGAAAAACTCAATGTCCTCGAAGTCCAATCTGCTGAGTATGCTGTCTGTCGTAATTATCTTGACTGGCTCACTATTGTTCCTTGGGGAATTACAAGCGAAGAATGCCATGATTTAAAACTTGCAGAAGAAGTTCTTGCTGAAGACCATTACGGCCTTAAAGACATCAAAGAGCGGATTTTAGAATTTATTGGTGTTGGAAAACTCTCTGGAGGAGTCAAAGGGAGCATTATCGCCCTTGTCGGCCCGCCAGGTGTTGGTAAGACGAGCATCGGTAAAAGCATTGCACGCGCGCTCAACCGGCAGTTTTACCGTTTTTCTGTGGGCGGAATGCGCGATGAAGCGGAAATCAAAGGACATCGCCGTACGTATATCGGTGCAATGCCTGGAAAAATGATCCAGGCGTTCAAGTTCACACAAGCGATGAACCCTGTGATTATGCTCGATGAAGTGGACAAAATGGGTTCAAGCTTTCAGGGGGATCCGGCTTCTGCACTTTTAGAAGTGTTAGATCCCGAGCAGAATAAAGATTTTTTAGATCACTATCTCGATGTCAGATGCGATCTTTCGAATGTCTTGTTCATTGTGACTGCCAATGTGTTAGATACAATTCCAGAGCCTCTGAAAGACCGTATGGATATCCTACGTCTATCCGGGTATATCCTCGAGGAAAAAGTCGAAATTGCAACGAAATTTTTAATTCCTCGCAACCGTAAAAATATGGGGCTTAAAGCCAATCAAGTTACATTCACGCGCGATGCTTTAAAACACATTATTAACGGTTATGCTCGAGAAGCAGGGGTCCGCACACTGGAAAATTATATCAAGAAGATTCTGAGGAAAGTTGCCGTTAAGATAGTCCGCAGTGAAGAAAAGGGGGGTAAGAAAAAATTGCCCTCATGGAAAATCACTTCTGCCAACTTAGAGGAATTCCTTGGGAAACCGATCTTCACAACTGACCGATATTATGAAAAGACACCAATTGGAGTCTGTATGGGTCTTGCATGGACTTCCATGGGTGGAGCGACACTTTATGTTGAGGCGATCCGTGTCCCTCATGAAAAGACAGAAATGAGGCTGACAGGGCAAGCGGGGGATGTTATGAAGGAATCATCGATGATCGCTTGGAGCTACATCCAGAGCGCCCTCGACAAGTATGCGCCCGGTATTCCTTTCTTTGAAAAAACTCAGGTTCATTTACACATTCCAGAAGGGGCAACTCCTAAAGATGGTCCATCAGCTGGTGTCACCATGGCGACAGCCTTACTTTCTTTGTTAAAAAATCAACCTATCTTGCAGGACTTAGGGATGACAGGCGAGTTGACGCTGACAGGGAAAGTGTTAGCCATCGGCGGTGTGAAAGAGAAATTAATCGCCGCGCGTCGATCAAAAGCTAAGGTATTGATCTTCCCTCAGGACAACCGTCGCGATTACGATGAGCTCCCCAAAAACATTAAGGAAGGGATCAAGGTCCACTTTGTTAACCACTTTGACGAGGTGTTTGATGTCGCATTCCGACGTAAATGATACATATGTGATCTCATGTCAGGCTAAGATCGTTGTGCCTGAAGATGTATCTGCACGTTCTGTTTTATTGAAAGCAGAAGGAAGGACGATTGCAACCTTAAATGGTTCTTTTGATTTGTTGCATGCGGGACATTTAGAGATTTTGTATCAAGCCTCTCTTCAAGCAGATGTGTTGTGGATTGCATTGAACACTGATGATTCTATACGTAGATACAAGTCTCCGAATAGGCCTATTATTCCTTTAGAGTATCGCGTGCAGATGCTGTGCGCTTTAGAAATGGTGGACTATGTCTCTTGGTTTGACGAGACTGATCCGCGCTCAATACTTGAAAAAATTCGCCCTAATGTCCATGTGAATGGGTCAGAATATGGCCCTGATTGCATAGAAGCTGAAACAGTGAAGAAACACGGTGGAATAATCCATATCGTCGAAAAAATCCCTTCCCTATCGACATCCGCTGTACTTGCAAAAATTTTAGCTAGCGTAAGCCCATGAGACAAATCGGCAGCTCCGAGAGTGAGAAGGAAGCCTACTCTGTTTGCAACGCATTGAAGAAACAAGGGGTTGCATGTTCATATGACATTGAAAAAGATGAAAAGAGCAAGACCTTACACTATAGAATTTGGGTAGTTAATGAAGAAGATGTCGAGGCTGGTCTTGCTGTCTTGAATCAATACCGTGAAAACCCCGATGCCATGGAGTTCCAGCGTGCAGAGCCCGTATTTGTAAACCCTGAGCACATTGAAGAACTTGCGGATGAAGAGGAAGTTAAAACAACGCCACCATTAAGTGGCTGGAAGATCAAAATTTCCTTGAAGCCTCGAAAGGAAACACGAGGGGTAACTCTTACGCAGATCATCCTCTTTGTTTGTATCGCAATTTTTATGTGGAACGATTTACAAGAGTCTCAAATCATTCGCGACAAAGGAGTTCTTGCTGTTGAACTGGGACTCACACCTTTGCAGCGAGAAATGATGTTTGACGAGCCAGAGCAGATGCAAGCTGTAGTTAAAGTCGTCAACGATTATCCGATGAAAGAAGTTAGGGAAGAAAAAGATCTGCCTGAAGCTACACGTCAAGCAATTACTTCAGCAGAAGCGATCCCTTATTGGAAAGGGTTTTATCAACAGATCGTAATTCCCACTAAAGATAAAGAGTCTCCGCCACTTTTTGAAAAGATCCGCATGGGTGAAGTGTGGCGTTTGTTCACACCGTGCCTATTGCATCGCGATTTCTTACATATTCTTTTTAACTTAGCATGGTTATGGGTCTTAGGGAGACAAATAGAGGATAGGATTGGCAAGTTGCGTCTTCTGATGTTAATCGTTGTAGTAGGAGTCTTATCAAACACCGCGCAATACTTTATGAGTGGCCCCTATTTTATCGGATTGTCGGGCGTAATCGTGGGCATGGTAGGATTTATCTGGCAGAGGCAACGTAAAGCTCCGTGGGAAGGATATCCTTTAAACAAGCCTACGATCCTGTTCATCGTGATCTTCGTGGCTATAATGGCGCTGTTAGAATTTTTTGCCTTTTTCATGCATCTATTTACCACTTTTGCATTGTCGCCAAACATTGCGAATACAGCCCATATTGTCGGTGGACTAGTGGGCATTGGTCTTGGAAGATTGCCCTTCTTTCAAAGGAAAACGCAATGAGCCAAAGAAATCTTACCATCCTCGGTTGCTCAAGCCAGCAACACACTCGCAAGCGCAACCATGGAGCGTATTTATTCCGTTGGAATGATGAAGGCCTACTTTTCGATCCTGGAGAAGGAACGCAAAGACAATTTATTTTTGCAAATGTTGCGCCTCCTTGTGTTACAAGGATTTTTATCAGCCATTTTCATGGAGATCATTGTCTAGGATTGGGATCCATGTTGATGCGATTGAACTTGGACAAAGTCAAACACCCTATCCATTGTTACTATCCTGCCAGCGGAAAGATCTACTTTGATCGATTGCGCTATAGTACTATTTATCATGAAGTGATCAACGTTGTTGAACATCCTGTCTCTGAGGCAGGAATCGTGCATGATGATGGGAATTTCCGCATAGAAGCTGCATTTTTAGAACACGGCGTTGATAACATCGGTTGGCGTGTCACTGAGGCAGACACACGAAAGTTCGATCGTAATTTACTAGTTCAGCATGGGGTCGTTGGACCACTGGTCCGTAAACTAGAAAGCGAAGGATTTCTAATTATCGATGGCAAAAAAGTCACTCTAGAAGACGTTAGCTCTTTGCGCAAAGGAGATGCCATCGCTATCGTGATTGATACTTTAAGATGTCCTGAGGCCATCAAGATAGCAAAGAATGCGCGCATCTTATTATGTGAAAGTACTTTTCTTGAAGAGCACCGCCACCTTGCTCAAGAGTACCACCACCTGACAGCACATCAAGCAGCTGAGATCGCCAAAGCAGCGAATGTCAAAGAGCTGATCTTGACCCACTTTTCTGCTAGGTACACCGACCTCACACTTTTTGAACAAGAGGCCCGTACTGTTTTCCCCAATACGCAAGTAGCAGAAGATTTCAAAGTCTTCGATTTTCCAAAATAAATTATTTTTTTAATTCTAACCGCAGATCATGGACCAGCGTAGAGAGCTCGATCAACAAATGCTCGGTTGGCCTTGGATATTGGATAAAAGCTTGAAGAATTTGTTCTAATTCCGATGCCCCTTGGGGATGCCGCAGAAAATTTTCTGAAGCTAAAAGAAGAGAGCTTGATTCTGCTGAATTTTCCAGGACTAATGGTTGAGATAGGATATGTTGTAGAATCTCGCCGGTGTCTTTTAGTGTTTCTTTGAGCATGATAACTTTATTTTTGTGCTGCTTCACTTAAGATATTTAATTGAACGACAGTTTTTGCAAATTCCGATAATTGATATGGGTCTTTAGAAAGCTGGGTATTTTGCAATATTTGTTCAATCATCTGTTTAAATTTTTCTATTGTTTTCGCAAGGTCTTCCACGTTGGCTGCAATATTGTCTTGTGGAATTGCAGGTGCGATTGGCGGTTGAGGATAAAGAGGGTTTATTTCCATGAATTATCCTTTCGGTCCCTTTTTATGTTGACGTTTCTTTGTCCTTTGTTTTGAATGTCCGATTGAACTTTGAGTTGGGAAATGGACAGTTCGTGTCTTGCTGGGCCAACCGCTTAAAGGTGGGTACTTGTCGATCATGCAATCCTCAATATTATTGTTTCTTATACCGAATGTGACTCAAAAATTGGATTTGGGCCACGTGAAAGTACCCGCGGTTGATCGATCGTAAATCACCTAATATTAAAAATATGAGGTGAACTTACGATCGGTCAACCCCGGGGCTTTGATGCGACCGAAATCCGATTTTTGAGTCACATTCGGTATATTTTCAATTAATAATATTTAAAATATATTTTCAAATAAAATATGTTTTCTTTTTCTCGATATAATCTCACCTTCCTTTTAAACGCGTCATAAGAGTTTAAGAACCTATCCCAGTAAAATTTTTCGTCGATTTTCGCTACTTTTTTTAGGGATTGTATCGATTTTCAATACTATCCCCAAAAAAAGTAGCGAAAATCGGCTCAAAAGAACCCGAAAATCGACTGAAACTTTTTACTGAGATAGGTTCAAGATAACAATCTACTACAGAAATTTAAAAAACAGATTGTCTAGTAAATTTTTTATCAGTAGCATTTATGCGATAAAAAGAATGAGGGCGCTATGAAATTTCAAACCATTTTCTACAGTTTAGCTGTTTATTCACTCTTCTCTATTCCATTTTTAGTGAATGCGGATGGATTAGAGCGGGCTACCCCTTCAGAAATGCATCGATATGTAAGGGACTCCACAGAAAATCTTAAGAGAACCGCATTGGAAATACTTTCTGTCTATGAAGGCCAGAGGACGTTTGAAAATTCATTGCAAGCTTGGAGCCATTGCGCTGCGCAACTCAAACATGACGTAGAGGCCATCGAAACTTGTCGAGATCAGGATGAAGCCATGCAAGCTACTCAGGAGCTTTTTTCAATTTGGTCAGAAATTCTTCAATATCCCGAACTTCAATCTGTGCTTAAAGATAGTGCGATTAAGATTTTGAATAATTATCAGCTGAATGCTTATCAGCACTATATTGCTCAACGTTTTTTAGAAAATTCTATTCCTGACATTTTCGCAGACTATTTCTTACATTTAAATGGAAATGCTCAAGAAAAAAGAGGTCAGTCCTCAGATTTTAAGATATTGAATTATAGACCTGAGCATGTTGCCAATGAACAGGTTCAGGATCTGGCCGGAAAAATCATTTCAACTAATGCTGACGTTGTTCTGATCCAAGACGCCTCATTCAATGAAGGGACATATTCTTTGTATGAAGCTCTCAAGAATGAGTATTGCCATTTTTATATCTTAGAGAGTCCTTCAAGCATATTGCAACCTCTTGTGGGAGGTAGTCTATTCGTTGCTAGCAAATACCAACTTGAAGATATGCAATATCACCAACTGAACACTAACGAATCCTTGTACAAAGAAGGGGTGTTTGATTTTGTCATCAAAAATGGAAAAAATTCAGTTGGCCGCATTTACTGTATGGATATTTACAATGGTCCTTTAGAGGAACTTCGAAAACAAAAAATGCGAGAAATTCTTGAGATGATGCAAAAGGACTTCCTCTATTCAATTGAAACGGAATATATGCCTTATGTCTTATGCGGTGACTTTAGAAATTTGTCTTCCGAGGCAGTAATTGGAAATTTTTTCCGTAAAGGAAATGACAACGCTGAAAACAATTTAGCGTTGTTACTTCGCTATCTTCCTTTGTACCCATCTCATGAGTTTGGTCAAGAATATGCCATCCAATCAGAAATGTTAGCTGGTCTTGATGGGATGCTGACAACTGTCAGCAAATCTGAATTCTTTTCTCTAGGGGCTCTGTTAAAAAATGATATGACCTATTGGGACAACACCGGTATGATGTTAACAGGAAATGTGACTGCTTCAGGTAGTTCTAGTTCTGATAATAAAGGGAATTCAAGTAAGGAAGGGGGAGTTTCGTTTACTCGCGAAAATGAAAACGGAACATGTTGTTCGGTCGAAGTAAGAGGACGTGTAGACAGAGATAGCGATGGAAATGAAACTAAAAGCTTTGAAGGTAAATTTTCATTGGATTTTTGAACTTAAATAATGAAAAGAAACTTTTTTTTTAGATCAGTCATTGGGTTATTTGGGATAGGTGTAATTGTATTAACATACTTACTCTATGCGACTCCTTTGTTTGTGCAAATACCTATCGCTTTTGCGCCTTGTAGGACTCCACTAATAAAAGTTAAAATTGAAGAAAATGTTTATGATTTAAAACTGGACTTAGGGTCTAAATTTCAACTCAGTTTAAATGAAAATGTTTTGAAAGTTCTCAATAAAACACTTGTTGACACAGCGCGGTGGCGTGATGGCAAAGGGAATTCTTACGAATCCCCATCGTTTAAAATTCCGAGGGTTCAAATTGAGGAGCTATCTTTAAAAGACGTCTATGTGAAACAGGAACATGATGATTATTTAGCAAATACCACCCTTTGGAATGATAAACCTGGAACAATTGAACTTGGAATGTTAGGAAGGCCAATTCTCGAAAAAACTAACTTACTATTAGATTGTTCGCGTGCGAAGATAGTGGCTACGAATAGTAAGCGCATGTTAAAACAAGCAGGCTATGATCTTGAACAAATGATAAGGATTCCTATCGAAGTAAATAAGAGGGGAATTGTAGTTAAAGTTGATGTTGATGTTGGATTATTGAAACTACTTATTGATACAGGTTCGACACTCACTTTAGTACGTTCATCTACTTTCCAAACTCAACAATGTGAGGAATATGATAGGGAATTATTTGTGTATAAAAGTTCCAAATTTATCATGGGCAAAAATGATTTTGGAAGGAAAAATTTATACCTTTACGAAATTACCCCCGACTTAAATGAAATTGATGGTGTGTTAGGTATGGATTTTCTGGAAAATCACATCGTATATTTCGATTATAAACACAAAGCCATCTACATCGCACCTTAACCACTCACCTTACGCAGAAAAACGGATGAAAGAGGATAGCTGCAGAACCCGTTTGCTGCGTTGCCCTGCTTCGCCAACCCCATAAAGGGGTTGTCTGCATCGGACGCCTTGCAGCCCAACTTCTTCGCTTATCCTCTTTCATCCGCTTTTCTGCGTAAGGTGAGTTAATCAAAAAGCTGGAAACTAGGGGATCTAGTCCAAGATCAGAACAGTTTGGGGCCTTGGGAAGGCATATCCATTTTTTCTACTCCCATTTGATCGTCAAAGTTCCTTTGGAATTTTTAACCAAGCCTTTTTCTTTATCCCACTTCTGTTCCTCAATGTATTCTTGTTTGGTTGTATATTTTCCTGTAGGCTGACAACTAATCATTGAGAATAGGCAAAATATAGCAAGTATTTTAGTCATAAGACGATTCCTCAATATAGAAAGGATTACGCAAAAGGAATTAATAATTTGCAGGACAGTTCATTTTAGGATCTGCCTTTGTAAATATGCAAGTTTATCCAGATAATTTTTGCCTTTGAGTTTACAGATTACAGGAGTAACCCCGTCTCTTATTTGAGTGTTAGGAGGGTACTGCCTGTGACAGAGCAATAGTAGATATAAACACAAAACCATCTATAACACACCCTAGGTCAAGCTGCTAATTTTGAGCGAAGCTTTGGAGTGCTGTGACAAGTCACAGCACTCCAAACACTACTAAGGGTGTTGGATGCGGACCTGGTTTGCAACGATTGCAAACGCACATCCCACGTTCAGAGAGTTTTTATACCCGAACATCGGGATCTTAAGGATAATGTCTGCTTGTGAAAGTGAGTGCGCAGATAACCCCGTCTCTTCATTCCCAAGCAAAAGTGTAAATGATCGTGGAAATTGAAAATCTTGAATTAAAGGGGCATTTTCAACGGTCTCTAAAGCGATGATGGGTCTTGGGAGTTCAGAAAAATCAGGACAAGGTAAGCAGGTAACATATTGTTCTGCACCAAGCGCTGTTTTGAGGACTTTGGGATTGTCGATAAAGGGTGTTTGTTGTGTGAACAACAGTTGCCCAAGACGGAACGCTTCGGTCGTGCGCAAGATGCTGCCGACATTGAAAGCAGAACGCAGATTTTCAAGTACAATGGAGATTGGGAGAAAAGTAGATTCAGAAGGGGCATCACACCGAGTGACTTTGGGTAAAAAGAGATGCTCTTTAAGCGTGGCCCCCGATTTTTGCAAATGGAAGTGATAGCGTGTGCATATGGCATCGTTATCTTCCACATTCAGTGGCTGCAGGTCAAGCCAAGATGCGAGTAGTTGGTATTTCTCCCAGTTGGGAAATTTTTCCAAGTATGTATATCGGAGAGTTTCGGCCGCCAATTGATGCTTTTTTTTGGGCGATAAGTGCAAAAATTGCGGCCGAGTCACGATTTTCATGTGCGGGCTGAGAGGTAGTCTTCGAGCTTGCCATCGAAAGGATGGATTCCATCTTCTTCAAAGGCAAAGATCTTTGTTGCAGTTTTGTCCATTAGATCTCTGTCATGGCTGGCCATGATCACAGTCCCTTTGTAATCTTCTAATGCCCAAGCAAGGGCAGATACAGCTTCCAGATCGAGGTGATTGTTAGGCTCGTCCAGTAGTAAAACGTTGTAATTACACAGCATCATTCCGCCGATAATTAAACGCGCTGTTTCTCCGCCGGAGAGGTGAGCGACTTGCTTGAAGGCGTCGTCTCCCGAGAAAAGCATCTTGCCTAAAATACTGCGGATATCTTGATCATAAACGTTTTCTTTTCGCGCTTTCAGCCACTCAAAAGCAGTAATTGTGCTCTTTTTGTCGATTACTTCGGAGTGATTTTGGGGAAAATAACCAATCGCCACTTGATGGCCTGTTTCAATGCGTCCTTGGTCTTGTGCTAGCTTGCCAGCAAGGGTCCTAAGTAGGGTTGACTTACCTCGACCATTGTTACCAATGATGCCAATTTTTTCTCCACGCAGTATTTCACAAGAAAAGTTTTTGATCACATTTTTTCCGTCAAAAGACTTGCAAAGGTCTTCAACTTTAAAAACTATTTTACCTGATGGTTTTTCTGGAGGATAGAAACGGATGTATGGGCGTTGGATGTTGGATTTTTTGAGATCTTGTGGTTGCAGGCGTTCGATTTCACGAATACGGGATTGCACTTGGCTTGCACGAGTGCCTGCTCCGAATTTGGAGACGAACTCGCGCAGTTGTGCAATTTTTTTCTCCTTGGATTTGTTTTCCCCTTCCGTCTTTTCGCGCACGGCTGTTTTTGCGACCAGCATATCGTCGTAGTTGCCCGGATACATGATCAATGTTTCATAATCGATATCGGCGATGTGGGTAGTGATGGCATTTAAAAAGTGGCGGTCATGGCTGACGACGATCAGGGTGCCGTTATATTGATGTAAGAAGCTTTCTAACCAACCGATAGACTCAAGATCAAGATGGTTGGTAGGCTCATCAAGGAGAAGTGCCTCAGGATTTCCAAAGAGCGCTTGGCAAAGTAAGACTCTGAACTGAATGTCTGTGGGAACTGCATGCATTTTTTGATGCTGTAATTCAGCATTGATCCCCATTCCTGTCAGCAGCGTTTCAGCGTCAGCTTCAGCGCTGTAACCGTCTTCATCTGCGATGACCTCTTCTAGCTCGCCTAATCGAATGCCCACTTCATCAGTCATCTCTTGTTCATAGAGGCGGTCTCGCTCTTGCAGGGCTGCCCATAGTCTTGCGTTGCCCATGATCACAGCATCGACAACTCCAAAGTCTTTAAAGCTTTCGATATTCTGTTTTAAAAATCCGACTTTTTTCGGTAAAGTCACAGTTCCGGAGGTAGCTTCTTCAACGCCCATAATAATTTTTAGCATTGTAGATTTTCCCGCTCCATTTGGACCTGTAAGTCCCACGCGATTGCCTGGACTAAATGTCATAGAGACATCATCGAAAAGAATGCGGCTGCCGATTTTTTTTGAGATTTTATTTAGTGTGATCATAGAAACCTAAGATAATTTCCGATATTCTAACATAAGAGCTTTTTCGAGACTAAGAGTTCGTCAATTTTCGGGATTATTTTGACCCAGTTTCGATTCAAAAGAACCCGAAAATTGACGAATCCTTAGTTTATAAGTCAATCTAGGGGGACAATAGTTATGGTTCAAGATCAGATCAGCCCGTTTCTTAAGTACTTAACTGTGGTTAAAAATTCTTCGCCCCATACAGTGCGCAACTATTCTTTAGATTTAAATAATTTCTTCACATTTCTGCACAATGAAGGCTTTGAGGGAAAAGTAGAAAAACAGGCGATTCGCAAGTTTTTGGCCCATCTTCATGAACAAGGAGCTCAGCGCCGGACTGTCCTTCGTAGGCTATCAACTTTAAATTCTTTTTTTTCTTACTTGGTAAAACAGAAAGTGCTTGAGACGAATCCCTTGGCAGCTATCGATCGACCTAAATTAGAAAAAACTTTACCTGCCAATTTATCATATGCTCAAGTTGAACGTCTTTTTGAACAACCTGATATAGCTGGACTTCTTGGGTTTCGAGATCGATGTATGATGGAGCTTCTTTACAGCTCAGCGCTGCGTATTAGCGAACTTCTTGGACTGAATCGATCTGACCTTGATCTGCAAAGAAAATTATTACGTGTCAGTGGAAAAGGGAAAAAACAACGGATTGTGCCAATCACACAAAATGCGGCAGATTGGCTTTATCGATATTTAGAACACCCTAGCCGTTTTGTTGATGAGGTGGAGCATAAGGCTCAAGTGGATGAAGATGCAATATTTCTAAATCGCTGGGGAAAAAGGTTGTCAGTTCGCTCAGCAGACCGACTATTTGCTGAGTATTTAAAGAAAAGTGGACTTTCAGGAAAAATCACTCCTCACACAATCCGTCATACGATTGCGACTCATTGGTTGGAAAAAGGGATGGATCTGAAGACTATTCAAGTTCTTCTTGGTCATAGTTCTCTTGCTACGACGACAATTTATACACATGTAAGTGGAAAATTACAAAGAGAAGTGTACGCTAAGACTCACCCTCGGGCAGAATCTAGATTAGATGGTAATTAATAGTTAAGAAGTGCAAAAGCGACAGAAGATTTGTTTTTGGACACGGCATATAGAATAAAAAAGTTTGGGAAAGCGATAAGCCGGATTCTGTTCCCCACTTAAAAAAGTGGTTTTAGCAACCATTCCTCTAGGGACTTTGTCGCCAAAGTCCTCAAGCAACTCTCGTTCGAGCTCCGCGGAGCGCAGATGTAATGCTCGAAGCTGTCTTGCTTCGGATAGGGTTTATAACTCCTTGCATCGCTGCAAGTGAGGCTGGTTCAAAAAACCAGCATTTTCAGCCTGTCAATCGAATAGCATCGAATGCGGAGTATTTTCTGTTACACTTTCCGTAGCCTTGCGGCCCCCAGTGTTTCACTGGTATCCTCTCCTATGAAGTCCGGACTTTCCTCTCCCAACCCTCGTATAAGGAGGCTCAGCAGCGATTGCCTGCTTTCCCAAAAAAATAAGATATCACTACAGAAAAAAATGTAGTGAATGATTATCGAGTCATTAAGTGCTTGCTGTGCGTCGTCGTCGACGTTTTGCTGTTGCGCCAGCGCCTTCTGTGGCTTCGATTTCTTGCCAATAATGGATGCGCGAACAATGTTCGCAGAAGACAAGATTGTCACCTTTACGCACTATATTCTCATGCTGTGCAGTTAGCACGATATGGCAGCCAGAACATGTGCGGTTTTCAATGGGCACGATGACGCGGTCTTTTTTATTTCTCAAAAGACGCTCGTAGATACGTAAGAGCTCTTCGTCAGCAGCTTTAGCTAGTGCTTCGCGTTCACTCTTTAATGTAGAGCCTTCTTGATTGATAATGCGCACGCTGGATTCGATCTCGTGTTGTAGGGCAAGGCTGCTAGCTTCAGAGTTTGCGAGGCTTTCTTTAATCTTTGTTAGTATCTCTTCTTCAGCAACGCGTTTGTCTACAAGATCAGAGAGTTTTTGCTCAGTGGCTGTCTTCTCACGTTCAGAAGCAGTAATTTCTTGGGTCAAAGCGTTGTATTCGTCGACTTTTTTAATGTTGTTCTGCTGTGATTCAAGACGTTTTACTTTAGCAGTGACCTCTTGGACTTTTTGTTCGAGAGTGGCGATTGTTTTGCCCAATTCCCCGATTTCGGTTTCCTTATCTGAGACTTGCTGATGGAGCTCTTTGCGCAGCGAACTGATTTGATCAAGCTCATTGATGCGGTCTTTTTTGACGCGCATTAAGCGGATCATCTTCATGTCTTTTTCTTGGATTTCGAGCAATTGCTTAAGTGATTCTTGCAGGGACTCTTGCATTGTAATCTCTCGGAATAAAAGTAGACATTATCCATGTTTCCCTAAATTCCTCAAGGAAAATCACAAGCTTATGGCAAGAAAGATAAGAATTTATTTCACAAACGTTTGTCTTGCTCTGCGAGCTCCGTTTCTCTGTAGTTGGTAATTCTTTAAAAATAAAAAATAACTTGACACTCTACTTAATTATTGCAAGCATGCGGTAAAAAGGGTGGTGCTATGAAAAAAGGCAATCATGGACATAATCATAAAGCAGAAATGACAAATAAAAAGACACGCGTTGTCATTAAATACAATTGCGGATTTTCAAATTCACTTTATATCCGCGGTGTGGGGGCTAACTTGAGCTGGGACAAGGGACAGATGTTGAAAAATGTCGGTGCTGATGAATGGTTATGGGAAACAAATGCTCCATTTAAAGACTGCGAATTTAAAGTGCTGATTAATGATAAGGCTTACGAAACAGGCGAAAATCATCACTTGTCTTCGGGAATGTCGGTTCAGTATACTCCCAAGTTTTAGAAAAGGCGAAGCATTAGAGGGGTGTTAAATTCAAATACAATTCTATAAATGACGATTTATCAACTTTGTGCGAGAATCCCCATTTGGAAGAATTTTGCCAGGAGGGGAATATGTCGTATCTCAATAAGTACTTCCATCAGGTGCCTGAAGGGAAGAGAGTTTCTTCCGCAATTGCATTTCTTGCTGGATTAGATCATATAAAGAGCGAGTTTCCTCTCATCGCAGAGAAAATTGTTCAAGAACTCATTGACCAACGCTCCCATTTGAAGCTTATCGCTTCTGAAAACTACTCCTCTCTTGCTGTGCAGCAAGCGATGGGAAACTTGCTAACTGATAAATATTCTGAGGGCTATCCATTCCACCGGTTTTATGCTGGATGCGAAAATGTCGATTCCATTGAGGCAGCAGCAGCAGATGAAGCAAAAAAACTGTTTGGTTCTGAGCATGCATATGTCCAACCTCATTCGGGAGCGGATGCCAATCTTGTTGCCTTTTGGGGAATATTAATTCAGCGTGTGCAGAACAAGGAGCTGGAGCGCCTTGGCAAAAAAACTGTGGATGAATTAACTCCTGAAGATTATGAGACTTTACGTCGCACTCTAGTTGGTCAAAAGCTGATGGGGCTTTCTTTAAACTCGGGCGGTCACCTCACTCATGGATATCGCCACAATGTTTCTGCGAAATTCTTTCAGTCTGTCCCTTACGATGTCAATAAGCAAACAGGGCTTATCGATTATGCAGCACTTCAAGAACAAGTGCTTAGGGAAAAGCCACTTATTTTGATTGCGGGCTACTCGGCTTATCCTCGTCTGATTAATTTCGCTAAGATGCGCGAGATTGCAGACAGCGTTGGGGCGACATTTATGGTAGATATGGCGCACTTTGCAGGCCTTGTTGCTGGCAAAGTGATGACTGGCGAGTGCAATCCTATTCCTTACGCACACATTGTGACGACTACGACGCATAAGACGTTGCGTGGGCCGCGAGGTGGTATGGTCCTTTGTACTTCTGAATACCGAGAAGTTATAGATAAAGGCTGTCCGCTAGTACTTGGAGGTCCACTGCCGCATGTTATGGCAGCAAAGGCTATCGCGTTTAAAGAAGCGAATGCTCCCTCATTCAAAGAATATGCACATCAAATTGTAAAAAATGCCAAAGCATTGGCTGAACGTTTGAAGTCCAGAGGTGTCAGGATCACAACAGGGGGGACGGACAACCATCTTTTTGTATTTGATGTTGCAGATAGTTTTGGGCTTACGGGCAGACAAGCTGAGCTGGCGCTGCGAGATGCCAAGATCACTGCAAACCGCAATGCTATTCCTTTTGATGTGAATGGTGCTTGGTATACTTCAGGGATCAGAATGGGGACCCCAGCCCTCACAACGCGTGGAATGAAAGAGTCAGATATGGCTATCATTGGCGATTGTATTTATGATCTTTTAAAGGCAACTAAGGCAGGGTTGGGAGAAAAAGGAGAAAGGAGTCGCGCAAAAATCGATATTGACCACGAAGTCCTAGGACAAGTCAGAAAGAGAGTCGCCGATCTTTTGCAAGAATTTCCTTTATACCCTGAAATTCTCATCGGTTGAAAAATAATCAGAATCTAGAATAATGTTTCTTAATATAACGAGAGGCTTCTATGACATTTTTTGCTCAGGAGCGTGAGGAGACAGAGCGCAAACCAGGTGCAATTGAAGACAAGATTGACACTGCCTTGCTGAATGCGCGCCGCATCTTTATTTCCGAAGCTGTCGACAGCGCATCTGCTCGGGATTTAATTCGACGCTTATGGTTCCTAGAGCTCTCCAACCCAGGGAAGCCTATTCTCTTTGTCATCAATTCCCCTGGAGGCTCTGTAGACTCTGGGTTTGCGATTTGGGACCAAGTCAAAATGATTTCCTCTCCTGTGATCACTTTGGTCACGGGGCTGGCTGCTTCAATGGGCTCTATTTTAAGCCTCTGTGCAGCGCCTGGAAAAAGGTTTGCTACCCCGAATGCACGCATCATGATCCACCAGCCTGCAATTAATTCAGTTGTCCGTGGACAGGCAACAGACCTGGAAATTCAAGCTAAAGAGATCCTGAAAATGCGTAAAAAACTAGTTGGCGTCTATGTGGACGCAACTGGTCAAGATCCTGAAAAAATAGAAAAAGCAATCGACAGGGACACCTGGATGACCGTTGAAGAGGCGAAAGCTTTTAAACTCATTGATAAAGTTGTTTCTTCTTATAAAGACCTAGATGCCCTTCTTGGTTAATGATTTGCATTTTTTATAAATATCATGCAGCGGGAAATGATTTTATTCTCATAGATGATAGAGATAAATCATTTCCCTCCTACTCTCAACAGTTCATACAAAACCTTTGTCACCGTAAGTTTGGCGTTGGTGCAGACGGCCTGCTTCTGTTGCAGCATTCTCATATCGCAGATTGTAAAATGAGAATATTCAATGCCGATGGCCAAGAAGCCTCTATGTGCGGGAATGGAGTGCGATGTTTGACCCATTTCGTCTTTCAAAATGAACCAAGCTTATCTACGGTCCGTATTGAAACAAAGAAAGGAATAGTATCTTCTCGCGCCCAAGGTCCAAATATCGCTGTCAATTTCGGAGCCCCTCAGTCTCTAGGCACAGTATCTCTTTTAGGACACACAGTCTATGTCGTGGATACAGGAGTGCCCCATGCTGTGATTTTTGTAAATAATGCTGAAGCGACTGACGTCGAGAAACTAGGAAAAGAAATACGTTATGATCACCATTTTTATCCAGATGGAGTGAACGTTAATTTTGTGCAGGTCTATTCTGGCAGCTCCCTCAGAGTGCGTACTTATGAAAGGGGGGTAGAAGGAGAAACTTTATCCTGTGGTACAGGATTAGCCGCCGCAGCATTTATAGCTGCTCATCAAGCAAATATTTTTTTTCCCATGTCCCTGTACACGTCCTCAAAAGAAGTCGTACAAGCCTGTCAAATAAATCTTCAAGATTCCAAATTTGCTGTAGAAGTGATAGGCTTAGCGACATGTGTTTACCAAGGAAAAATCTACATTGGAGAACAAACATGATCATCGGTATTCCAAAAGAGATCAAAAATCATGAATATCGTGTTGGCGCCACACCTGATATGGTGCGTGTGCTCTCGACCGACCATGAAGTGATCATTCAAGATAATGCTGGAGCGCATCTCGGATTTTCAAATGAGATGTATCGTCAAGCTGGAGCGCGTATTGTCCCTTCTGCCAAAGACGTTTGGGAAGCTGAGATGATCATTAAAGTAAAAGAGCCGCAAGAGAGTGAATTTCCTCTTCTAAAGCGCGGCCAGATCCTTTTTTGCTATTTGCACCTTGCACCAGATCCTCACCAAACCAAGCACCTCCTTGAAAAAGGGGTCGTTGGTATCGCTTACGAGACGGTGACTGATGCCCAAAATCGTTTGCCTTTACTTATCCCTATGAGTGAAATTGCGGGGCGCATTGCAGTTCAAGCAGGTGCAACAGCGCTGCAAATGGCTAACAATGGACGCGGTGTGCTTTTGGGCGGCGTGCCAGGTGTTGCTCCGGGAAAAGTGGTTGTCATCGGTGGAGGAATAGTAGGAACGCACTCTGCGCGCATGGCTATTGGCTTAGGCGCCGATGTGACGATCTTCGATAACAATCTCAACCGTCTCCGCGAACTTGAAAGTATTTTCGGACAGTCTTTAAAAACTCTTTTCTCTGCCCCATCGGCAATTGAAAAAGCTGTAGCTGAAGCGGATTTAGTCATTGGTTCTGTGTTAATTCCAGGGAAAATGGCACCAAAGCTTGTTACTGAAAATATGGTCAAAAAGATGCAGCCAGGCTCTGTCATTGTTGATGTCGCTATTGACCAGGGCGGTTGTGTGGAGACTTCAAGGCCTACAACCCACTCTGATCCTACATATGTCATGCACAATGTCGTGCACTACTGTGTGACAAACATGCCGGGAGCTTGTGCTCGCACTGCTACCCAAGCTTTGACGAATGCGACCATGCCATATGCCCTCAAAATTGCGAATGTAGGCTATAGACAGGCTCTTCGCGATGACTACGGGCTACTACAAGGCCTCAACGTTTGTTACGGCCGTGTTACAAACCGCTATGTCGCTCAAGATCTTGGATATGCTTATCTCCCTGCAGAGCAAGCGCTTTCAATTGAAGAAGAGGCTGAAGACAAGGCGATGTCGTTCAAGTAACGCCATCGCCTTAGGAATAACTTTTTAAGATAAACTTGGAAAGCGGTGACAACAAGTCACCGCTTTTTCTATTCAGAAGTTGAAGTTAAGAGCTCCAAGGTGGTTTGTAGAAAGTCTTTATCTTTGTAATATTCAACGATTTTTTGTTGTGTTTTCAGGTAATTCTCGCGTAAAGCTTGTGTTTCCGAAGATGAAAAATCAGCGCGAAAGGTTGGTAATGATACATAGTCTAAATTAGGAGAATGGATGGCGCCATTGCTAATGCGCTGTTTAGATAAATTTTGCAATTCTTCTTCTGTCCACAGACTCCCAAGCTCCTTAGTAAATGCAATTTTGGGATGAAATTTTTCATAAAATTCCGCTCGTTCTCTTTCAGAAAAAAGATTGTTATTTTGGTAAAACCATAATGCATTTTCTCTTCCATAACCGAGTAAAATTCCAAGCAAGCCATCGTGGTTCAACAACATTTCAGTTTCTTTGAAGAGTTTTTCCAGATTTACTTCTCGATTCAAAAATTTTTTAAAATCTTCAATATGGTCGTTTACTGTTTGTGTGAACGTTTTTCTGTTGATCAAAATGATGCTTAAATTCTGACAGCCATCACGATATATATTTTCGTATACAATTGAAAATCGCTTCATAGGAAAAAATACTTCATACTTTTTCCAAGTTTCAAATGCTCTATTAAATTTGATCCGCTCTGATGAGATAGCTTCATGAAAATAAAACATAAATCTTTGATTTAGGGGTGGAATAAAACAGTTAGCTACTCCAACTCTAGTAGAAGGTTTTTCCCACAAACACGTGAAGGGATTAACTTTTGTGAGTGTAGAACCAATGGCCATAGGTTTTTGCCCAAGGAGCACAAAGCCAAAATAGTCTTCTTGGAGTAACTCACGGAAGAAATATTCTAATTTTGCTCTATCTTTTTTTGGCATTGCGGTGAGAATTGTGAAGACATCTTTTCCTACAAAAGATTCATCCACTCCCGATTCCATTTTTGTAAAAAAAAGTCCAAGAAGTATTAACAGTGTAAAAATTGATATTATTACGCAATATATCCTTAACCTTTCTATTCGAAAGAGCGTCATTTTATTCTCAATCTAGGAACTAATGAAAGAGGAAGTTGCTATCTTTGTTTGCCGCATACCTTACATGAATTGCGCCATTCTTCATTCCATGCATGGCAACCAGGGGCCAGGGACATATTCATTCAATACAAAAGCATCAAAATAAACGCCATTCGCATCAGTAACAAGTGAGGAGGGTTGAATCCAAAGTTCGTCAATATTCACATGGATTGATGATTCCGTAATATGTACTTGATTTGGTCTAACATAAGTTCTTTCACAAGGGACAAGGCCGGCAAACAAATTCGATCCTGTAGCACAAATCGAGAGAACGAGAGCAAACAACATTTTCATAAGCTACCTCAATTTACGGTTAAATTGGATCAACTTCTTAATAAGAAAATAAATTCTACATAGTAATTTGTTTTTTTGTAAATCCATTCTCTAAGCCTCTTGAATTCATTCTAGAGCCTGTGCATGCTCTTGCATAGCCAGGGGTCTGCATGTACGAGCCGCCTTTTTCAAATCGAGATCTTTCTTTAGCAAAAGAGATCCTGCAAAAGAAAAAGGTCAAACATGTCTTTTTTTCAGAAGGGACTTACCAAGTAGAGATCTTGGTTGGCTCTGGAAAACAATCAATTTTTCCTTTTCTACAATTGACCGACTCAGGAAAATTACGCGATAGTTTTTGCACCTGCCAAGATGCAGAGAAACATCAGGTCTGCCCGCATATTGCTGCGGCATACCTCAAGATAATGAATAGCAAACTTGATCCCTTGCATGTGCGCTTTCGCAGTTCGTTGTGGAATCAGATAGGCCTACTCTGCAGTAGGAGACTGGGATATGTCTCTTCAATATTAAAAAAACAACAAGGGTATACCGGTAGGTCCACAACTGGGAAATTGTTATTTTCAATAAAGCCACTAGCTCCAGAGGTAGGGAAAATCCTCAATCGCATCTTGTTTGAAAGACCTGTTGAGACTGAAGAAAACTCAATCAAGTTTTCCAATCTTTCACAAGAAGAGGTCAATCTTTGGAAGCAAGGAAACCCAAGTCACCAACTCCAATATGAATTATCGTTCTGGTCGGATTTAGCAAAATGGTGGATGGAACTTCAAGACAACAATGTCCCTTATACAATTTCTTTTGTTGAAGACGATACAGAGACTGGACTTCCCAAATGGGTTTCGGTCACATTTCCTAAAATCGTTGAATTTAAGATTTATATTGCTGAGGTCAACTGGCCCTCTCTTATTCCTTCACTTGCCACTGTTGAAAGTCCTTTGGAAGTGCAAGAATTTTCTCTAGACACCATCAGACAAATTATTTACGACAAGGAAAAGAGGTCGTTCCATGTAGATTTCGAAAGAAAACAAAAAACAGAACAAGATCATAATCTTGAAGAGCCACACCTTGAGGGTATTCCAATCAAGCCTTGGATCTATGTTCCAAAAAAAGGATTTTATCCTATCCGCCGAGATCCTTTACTAGAGGCAGGAGAGGTTCCTACTAACAAAGTCTCTTTGTTTTTGCAAAGATACCAAAGACTTCTTCATCGACATTTGAAAGACTGTAAGGTGCATTCAAGCCCTCTCCCAGCTCGATACAATCTTTTTTTTGATTCGGAAAAACGATTGCACATTTGTTGTTACGTGTTCAATATGGGAGATCTTCAGCAGGATCACGCTGCCCGTTTTGGATCTTGGGTCTTTTTACCAGAAAAGGGCTTTTATCTTCTCGAAGATATCGTGATCGAGGGAACAGAGAAAATCGTTCTCCCAGCCGCCTTAAGCGATTTTATTGAACGTCATCGCAGCTGGCTCAATCAGCAGGAAGGTTTCCAAATCCATTTGTCCAATCTTGAGCCTCAAATCCACTACGTGATGGACGATCAGGCATTGAGGTTTGAGACGCATTTAGAATTTTTTGAAGAGAGGGATGAGATTCTCGACTTAGGAGATTGGATATTCTTGTATGGGAGGGGGTTTTATGCCAAAGCTTCTTATCGTTACAACGGATGGATACAACCGGGAAGGAGAATCTATCCAGAACATATTTCTGATTTCATATCGCGCCATAAAGAAGATCTAAAAGTTGTTAAGGGTTTCTTCAGCTCTATTTGCCCCTTAAAAAAAATTGGGCTGAGCATCGAGCTCGATGAAGAAGAAAACATCTCGATTCGTCCACAATATTTTTTTCTTCCTAGTTACGAAGAGAAAAAGGTGCGAATCTTAGGCAATTACACTTATGTTCCCAAGGAGGGTTTTTTCGAAATACCCCCAGACATTCAGCTCCCTGTCGCTTACGATCGCCCTCGCACTATTGCAAAAGAAGAAGAACCGATCTTTCTCCATATTGAGATTGATACGCTCCAGCCGTTTATTTTATCATTAGATCGCAGATTGCAAAAGCCTCAGCGTTCAGAACTAATTCTGGAATCTATCAAAGCAGATAAAAGAGGTGCTCAAGGTCTTTGGGTGACTCAGCTCCATTATGGCACCGATGTGGGCAATGTTCCTTTATTTGATGTATGGCGTGCTATCCAAGAAGGGAAAAGTTATCTTTTTTCACCTGCAGGGGCGTTATTTTTAAAAGACCCCCGGTTCCATTGGTTAAAAGCTATTTCCAAGCGCGCTTGGATGCAAAAAAACAAAGATCTAAAACTAAGTACTCTTGAGTGGATCCAACTTAGTATTTATGAAAGTGTTCGTGCACCCTCAGGTTCAAACGCAAAAGATCTCCAATCGCGTGCGATCTTGAACAAGTTGCAGAAATTAGAATCGACTGAAGAACCAAATTTAGAAGGACTTCAAAGTCAGCTGCGTCCATACCAGACTACCGGGGTTAAATGGCTATGGTCTTTGTATTCATTAGGGCTTTCTGGAATGTTGTGTGACGAGATGGGATTGGGAAAAACGCACCAAGCGATGGCTCTTCTTGCAGCTGTTCATAATGCTCAAGTTGAAGGCCAAGCATTTAAATTTCTCGTTGTGTGTCCTACTTCTGTCATTTACCATTGGGAAGAGCTCCTCAAACGCTACCTGCCAGAGCTAAGAGTGTGTGTGTTCTACGGGATCCAACGTACCATAGAGACTTTTAATGAGAATTATGACCTCTTATTGACCTCTTATGGCACTTTGCGCAGCGAACGCAAAGCTTTGAGCAAGATCTTTTTCCACTTAGCTGTCTTTGATGAAATTCAAACTGCAAAAAACGTCCATTCACAAACGCATAAAGCATTACGCCAGATAGATGCCCAAATGCGCCTTGGACTTACCGGCACACCAATCGAGAATCGCCTGCTGGAGATTAAGGCTCTTTTCGATGTCGTTCTCCCTAGTTATTTTCCATCAGAGGCTCAATTTCGTGAAGTCTTCGTTCTCCCTATTGAGAAAAATCAAGACCCTGAAAGAAAAAATTTGCTCTCGCGTCTTATCAGGCCTTTTGTGCTTAGAAGAAAAAAAAGCGAGGTCTTGCAAGAATTGCCTGAGAAGACGGAAGAAATTGCTGTGTGCGACATGTCTGAAGAACAAAGAGAATTGTACAAGAATGTAATTACCCTTCAGACAAAACCGATCCTTGCGGAGCTTCACGATGTGTCAAAGCCTGTTCCAACGATGCATATTTTTTCTATATTGTCCTCATTGAAGCAGATTTGCAACCATCCATGCCTTTACCGAAAAGATTTTGCTGATTTCCATAAATACCGTAGCGGTAAATGGGATCTTTTTACCGAGCTCTTGCAAGAGGCGCGGGAGAGCAACCAAAAGGTCGTAGTCTTCTCTCAATATCTTGGCATGCTCGACATGATTGAAATGTACCTGACGGAAAAAAAGATTGGGTTTGCTGGCATCCGCGGTAGTACAAGGAACCGCAAAGAAGAAGTGGAGAGATTTAGAGACGATCCTGGATGCGAAGTCTTTGTTGCGTCTTTGCAGGCTGCAGGTGTTGGTATTGATCTTGTCGCCGCTTCTGTTGTCATTCACTACGATCGTTGGTGGAATCCTGCCAAAGAGAACCAAGCGACAGATCGCGTGCATCGTATCGGCCAAAACCGCGGTGTTCAAGTCTTTAAGCTTGTTACCAAACATACAGTTGAAGAGCATATCGATCGTTTAATCAAAAAGAAAATTGCCCTATCAGAGATTGTAAATTTCGACGATGAGGCCCATATAAAAGGCCTCAGTAGAGAAGAACTTATTGAGCTTATGCAGCTCTTAAATAATGACCTTCAATCTGTTTAAGGTAAGACGCGATATGTTCTATTGCGTCACGTCCTTCCGGCAGAACTTGTGCAAATAAATGCCAGTTGTGGAACATCTCATCCCATACTTCTAATTGAGTTGGAACACCTGCTTTTTTTGCTTTTTCAGAAAGCAATACAGCATCATCTAACAGTATTTCCCAGGATCCTACTTGGATCATCAAAGGGGGGAGCCCGCTAAGGTCGCATTGGAGTGGGGAAATTAAAGGATCTTCTGGGTCAAACCGACCGATGTACATCTCGACTGCTTTTTTAAGACGTGCTGCTGTGATTGTATCCTTGGCAGCATTCGTCCTATGACTGCGGTTTTTAAGCGATAGATCGACCCATGGGCATAGCAAAATGGCAGCAGCGGGTAAAGCAACCCGTTTATTTCTGAGCAGCAACAAAGTAGACATGGCCAATCCTCCCCCAGCTGAACTTCCTGCAATCATAATGTTTTGTGGGGGAATTCCTTGATTGAGCAGCCACGTATAGGTCTCAACGCAATCTTGAAGGCCCGCCGGGAAGGGAAATTCTGGGGCAAGGCGATATTCCACAGCCAAGACAGAGAAACCACTGGAGCGGGAAAGGCGGCCCGATAAGTCGCGGTGTGAGTGGACTGTCCCTAGGTTAAATCCTCCTCCATGGAGGTAAATAATCACTTTATCTTTTCGGCATTGAGGGGCTAAGATCCATTCTCCTTTGACGTTACCCATTGTAACCTCTTGAAAGGAAATGTCTCCCGGAGGGGCGAAACTGTCGAGGAATTTTTCGAAATCTCTACGCATATCGTGTATCGAACCCGCTTTTTCCTTTCTGGATTCGAATATTTTCTGATAGAATTCCTTACACTCGCGGCTGACCATAGTCACCCAATATTTGTTTATTAATTTTATAATTACCTTTTTTATTTATTTTTATTCAACCTTCAATTACTATCTATAACAATTAATTTTAAAAAAGCAACAAAAATATGAGTCGACGTTTTACTGTAGCAATAGTCGGGCGACCCAATGTCGGTAAGTCTGCTCTATTTAATCGGATCTGTAATAAACGGATCTCGATTGTCGATGAGGCTGAAGGGATTACGCGCGACCGTATTTATGCGATGGCAGATTTTTTTGGTAAGCCGATCCAGCTTGTAGATACTGGAGGAATTGATCCCAAGGCGCAACATTCCTTTCAGGAAGAGATGCGGAGGCAAGCGGAGATCGCTATCGAAGAAGCAGATGCTATCATCATGGTGGTCGATGGACAAATCGGCGAAACCCAGCTTGATGAGATTGTTTCTCGGATCCTCTTGCGCACAGGCAAGCCTGTCTGCTTAGCTGTGAATAAGATCGACTCATTTGAAAGCCAACACCTTATCCACGTTTTTTACAAACTCGGCATTAAGAAAATTATCCCAGTCTCTGCATTACATGGATACAACATCGCTGAGTTGCTTGAGGCTGCCCTTGAAGGGGCCGTATTTCCTGAAGAAGAACCTTCCGAAACACCAGGCCCACGCGTGGCGATTGTCGGACGTCCAAATGTCGGCAAGTCGACATTGCTCAATCACATTCTTGGAGAAGATCGCTGCGTCGTAAGTACTATTGCTGGCACAACGCGTGATAGCGTCGATGCGCGGATTGAGATGAACGGCTCAACATGGACCCTTGTCGACACAGCGGGGATACGCCGTAAGAACAAAGAACATGAAGCTGTGGACAAGTTCGCAGCGATCCGTACGGAGCAGGCGATTGAGCGTAGTGATGTTTGCTTGCTGATTCTCGATGCTGAAAGAGGGCTGACTGTACAAGATAAGAAGATTGCCAATACGATCGAAGAAATGGGCAAAGGATGCATTCTGTTGTTCAATAAATGGGACCTTGTCAAAGGCTACCGTATGGAACACTGCCTAAAGTCAGTGAAAGAGCAAGTTCCCTTTCTGGCCCATTGCCCAACTCTTTTCATTTCTGCCAAGACAGGGCGGAATGTCCAGGACCTCTTTGCCCAAGTTGAACAAGTATTTACAGCAGTAAAAACGCGTATCACAACCGGTCAATTGAACAAATTTATAGAGAGGGTGCTGCAGAAATACCATCCTCCAATGATCCAAGGTAGACGTCTCAGGATCTTTTATATGGCCCAGGTGGGAATCGAGCCTCCGCACTTTGTCTTGTTTGTCAATATTCCTGATCTGATGGAAGAGTCCTATAAAAAATACATCATCAACCAATTCCGCGAGCATTATGGATTTTCAGGTGTGCCGCTCTTGTTCACGCTCAGAGGACGTAAAGAAATTGCGGAAAGAAATTCTGCTGCGCAGCCAGAGCCAGAGCCGCAAGTGTTCACAGTCAGTGAAGAAGCGGAAGATGAAGTCATGGAAGCTCTAGAAGCAGATCTAGACCCTTCTTATTTTAATTAAGGGCGTTTGGAGTGCAAAGGTAAATCCATGCACCCCAAATTGATCTTATTTTGGTGGCGTTGGGTATCTATCCGTAGTCTTGATAGCCATAGGCTTTGATCAAGGAGGATAAAAATTGAATGAAGGATTTTCCGAATTTGCACTTTTGTAGTCGACGTCGAATTTTTGCAAAAGAAATTGCAAAGATTGTAAGATAAGATTTTCCAAATCCGTTTCTAAATTCCCACTTAAAAAACAATTGTTTGACCAAATGTAAGATTCACATTCTGTTTGTGTTTTTTGAACAGTAACAGGAGTTGAAACATTTAAGGTCGCCCTGACAAATCCTAGATTTTTGCTGTTTAAAGCCGTTACGGGTTGAATTTGATATATTAAGGCCACTCCTCCAGCAAAACTGCTTAAGTCAACAGCATCACCTTGATCAGTTTTTACTAGCATTTCAGGTCTTTGAACTTGTCCAAATTTTTTTAATTCTGTTTCGATAAGAGCGCTGATCTTATTGGCAGTTATTGGATTTGGAGCAGGAAATCCAGTAAAGAAATTGAATTTACTAATTCCTTTCAATGGGTTTCCGGATGCAAAACTTGGTCTATCTTGAAGATCATAAGATCGAATTTGAGTAACTTCGGATGAACAATAACATGTGTTGAACATAGTGAAAATGAGAAGAAGTACAGAATACATTTTCTTTTGCATTTCCGCGCCCCAAGAAGGTTGAGGAATTTCTTGCACAAGAAAATATGTGCCGATGGAATTAGTTTCAATTTTATTTTTGGCGGCTTGTTTGTCTTTTATTTAGGTGGAGTGGGGTTGTACTTGTACCGCTTCCCATCAATCTCAATCGTGCGATAAATCCAAGGGTCATCGTTTTCTCGCATCAATCGATCACAGCCTAATATAAATCCTTTCAAAAAACCATGCTTGCGTATCGCCAGCAACATGTACCGCGATGAAGTTGGTCGAAAATGACTGCGGGGCCCGTCTACTTTGGATAGGACATTTTGATGAAAAAGAATGACATGTTCAGCGATCTTGCCAGCCGGGGATAAGGTGTAATCGGATGTCGCTTGGGTGGTCTGCAAGTCGGAGTCTTTTCCCCAGGGAATGTTATATCCCACTTCAGCCTGAAGGGAGAAGGAGAGAAGCCAAAAAATGGATAGGATGAACAGTCTCATACGGGAAATTATAGTCGAGAAGTCTAATAATTGTCAGAAGGAATAGCGCAGCATGAGCGTTGGGAAGAGCCTGTGTTCAGTCATTACGGGGGTGGCGAGTTCTTCATAGAGGCGCTCGTTGTAGTATTTTGCCTCTAGACCAGCCCCCACAATCCCTCCAAAATACCACCCAGTTTCAAAGCTAGCAAAGATAGCTCCTGCAGCATATTGCTTCTGTTGGAAGAAGTGGACCGTAGCCGCAATAAAGAGACTATTGAGGAGTAATGCTGTTACCGCAGACTGCTTTTGCCCAAGGTAAAGATAACCGGCGCCCGGAAATACGGCGTTGAGAGAGCGGGCAGTGCCAACTGATTTTTTTTGCGCATCATATTGGCTCAAGAAATTTTTAAGTGAAGTGTCCTCAGGCCTGGCATGGGAAAATTCATGCAGGGAAGGGAGGTCGGCCTGCTTGAACAAGGTCGATTCGTATGCCTTTTCTGCAGCAGGAGCGTCTTCCTGATATAAATAGTGGAGAGTTTGAGTCGCTTTAGGAAATTGCTCGGTGTTGAGATAACAATCATAAATGACCACTAAGAGGTCGTGCTTTGCCTTAAATGAAGCTGGCAAGGTGCGCAAGGGACTTTTTTCAAAGGTGTCGATGGCATCTTGGTATTTTCCACCAAAGTAATAACAAAGAATGATCCCATAATCGATTTCTTGCTTACGTTCTGGGTTGTCGCTAGAGATTAGAAACTGCGCCCGCTTAAAGGCTGTGATAGATTGATAGAGATCGAGCTGCTTGGCAAAACCCATCGCGATAGTATATTCTTTTCCCCAATCTAGCTCCCGTTCGTGGGGCGAGAGAGGAGTAAATGCAGAAGGAAGTTCTTGTAGGTAACGATCTTGAACAGCGTAATTAAGATGGGGCTTTAATGGTTCTTCAGTCCGACGGTTGCATCCTAATCCTAAGCTACAGAGCAATAGTAAGAGGATGCTTTTATGGCTCATCCTCCGGCATTTTGACAAAATCCAATCCACTGTCAAATTCCTCTTTTAATATCGGGTATTTCGCTTCATCTTTGAAAAGATGCTCTTGATTTTCGGTAATCTGTCGATATGTATCAATGGAATTAATAATGTGTGGACGTAAGAAAATAATCACATTGGCCGTTTGGTCTTGACGGGCATTTTGTGAAAACGCGAGTCCGACGACTGGTAGACCTCCTAAACACGGTAGCCCTGTCTTAAAGCGGATCTTGGTGTCATTAATCAACCCGCTTAAGGCGACAAACGTCTTATCCGGTACATGGACCCTAGTGGTCATGTTGGTATGTGCGGTCTGAACACCTTGAACGAGAAGCGTTGTGGATGTGACGGTGTTTGCAACTTGGGTACTAATATCGACTGTGACATCCATAGTCACAACGTTATCGACTCCAATGACCGGAGTAATGCTTAAATTAACACCAACGTCTCGATATTCAAGGTTAGACGTCGTTTGCTGACTGATAGCAGCATTCGTTTGGACAGCAGAAGCAGGGAAAGGGATGTTCTGTCCAACGAAGATGGTCGAGTTGTTATTGTCTTGTGTGATGATCTTGGGATTGAGCAAGACTGAAGAATTCGAGTCTTGTTCTAGAGCATTGACGAAAGATGCTAAAGATACGAAAGATTTTCCTTTGTGGAAGATCAAGTCTCCAATCACTCCTAGATCGAAACCTTGTTGGAAAGGAATATCGGGGCCACTTGTCACCGAGCTTCCAGGTCCCGCAGCTTGAGGAAAGCGCGTTCCACTAACGGATTGCATGTTGGGCCAACCGATGCTGGCTGGAGGAGGGATCGCCGTTCCACCAGTAGTCACAGGTAAATTCGAGGTCGTTCCAGCAAGTTTATTCAAATATTGGACTTGCCCAGCCCACTGTAACCCAATGTTCTCACTATTGGTCAAGTTAGTTTGAATGACGAGAACTTCAATAAAGACTTGGCGTAATGGAACATCGAGGTTTGTGATTAGTTCTCTTAAGCGAGTCAAAATATCTTGAGGACCCGAGGCTATCAAAGAATTTGTGATCTTGATCCATTGTAACGAACTGATTGCATTTACGAGATCTTGGTTGCCCCCACCTGATGCGGCCAAACTCTTCGCAATATCCTTCAGGGCGACTTGGATCTCTTGCCCTTTGTGGTATTGCAACTTGTAAATCATGAAATTGGTATTTTCAATCGTTTCGATACCACTTGGTTGGGCAACGGTATCTCCACTTGGAGTGTCGAATCGAGCGAGCAAATCTTGCACTTTTTGTACTGCTTGAGCATCTCCAGAGATTAAAAGTGCAGATGTCCTATCGATCCATTTTATATTGTTGATGGCCAGGAACAGCGCTTTATCTTGAATTCCAGAAGTGCGAAGGTTGTGCTCAAAATCTTTAAGGCTTTCTATTAATTCGGGGCCGGTCTGGTATTTTGGCGAGTACAGTACATAAATGGCTGGAATTTGTTTCCCTTCTTCTATTTCATAGACATTCGTACGGTCAAATTGCTGCAGAAGATCTTGGATTTTTGCGAGTACTTCAGGAGTGCCTGTAAACAGAAGAGATTCTGATTCTTTGATCAGCTTCATTCCATGGATAGAAGTGATGATCCCTTGATTTAGAGATTCTGTGCGAGTGAGTCCCGATGCAACGGAGCGCAATACTTCCATCAATTGATCGATTGGAACATTCTTAGGACTATAGATGATGAATGTTGCCGGTGCTTTTCCTTCGACAACTTCGGGGACGGACACAGCTCCTGGAACGTCGATGTCTTTCAAAACTTCTTTGACTTTTTCGATTGCTTGACCTGTCCCTGTAAAGAGTATCGAATTGGATGATTCAACAAGTCTACATGTTTCTAGGGCATAGACGAGGTCGGGATCAACGAGTCCTGAGCGGGTCATGTCTTGTGCGAGGTCTTTAACATCTTCCACCATCGCTTCCGCGGCTAAATGCAGAGGGCGATAAATGTAGAATGAGGACTTGGGAATTTTGGACTCAGCTACAGTCTCTTCTGCAAGAGATGCTATATCAATCGAATTGAGCATGCCTTTGATTTTATCCAATGCAGCTTCATTGCCCGTGAACAAAAGTGCATTGTTGTCTGGGACCCAACGCATTGTGTCAATGCTATGCAAGAAGGAGATATCTGCGAGTCCGGCGGCTCTTAAATTTTTGGAAATTTCTTTTAGTGATTTTTCCAGTTCTTTCCCATCACGGTTAACGGGATTATACAAGAGGAATTGATTCTCAGTGCTCGGCGCGATTTCTGATTCGCCACGTGTGGCAACATCGAGATCTTCAAGTATTGTCAATGACTTTTCAATTAAATTGGGCGTGGAGACGATGAAGATCGTTCCCGTTTCTGTTTGAGGGACAAAAATAATTGGATTGTCTTCGGCGAAAGGAGTGATAATTTTTTCTGTCAGAGCAATCAATTGCTCAGGGCTGATTGTCTTCGCAACGTAGGTCTCAATCTCAAGTGCTGTATGGGGAGTGTCTAAGCTTGTTATTAGCTCAGAAATTTTATCTATGTTTGTAGAGACGTCGGACACGATGAGCTGTTTTGTCTCGTTGGCTACATCGACAATAGCGCTTTTGGAAGTCATCGGACGGATGATGCTTGCCAAAGTGTTTGGGTTAGCATTGCGGATACGGAATACGCGTGTGATTATGGGAGCTGTAATTCCTTCGCTGCCAGGTAGATCACTCGACACCACAGGTGCCACGGTGCGCACATCACCACTCACAGTAATGAGCAAGTTGTTGTCTTGCTCTACGAGTTGGAGGTTATGGATGCGCAAGACTTGGATCAGCGCTGAAAGGATGTTCCTTACTGAGATCGGTTCTTCCGAGACTATCGTCACCGTGAATGGCAGGTCGATATCCTGAAATACGAAATTGACTCCTGAAATTCGACTAACGAAACGGATGAACTCAATCACCGAGACGCTGTTAAAGTTCACGGTATACTTCATTTCGAGAGGAATGTTCTCTTTTGCCACACGAGCAACAAGGGCATTTTCATCCAAAGGAAATGCGTTCAATGTCTCACAATACATTGCTTGTGAGATAAGCAATCCGATACTGAATTCCAGCAGGAGGTGGCTGCGCAATTTGTCGAAGAATCTCATCAAAAAAATCCCGTGACAAGTAAAAAAATGAGTACGCTAATACGCAATCCTAAAATACTGTACGCATTCTTGTGAAGCAGAATTATACCTAAATAATTTGAGGATGATTTTTCGTGGGTTACGAAGATTTAACGCAAAGACGCGCAAGACGCGAAGACGCACAAAAACCTTTAACTTTGCGTCTTCGCGTCTTGCGCGTCTTTGCGTTGCTAATCGGAATTTGGAGGTTTAACTTAATCGTTGAATAGAGAGGATGAGCTTTGCAGGCTTTTGCTTCGAGATAGATGGAGCTTGAGAAATTTTTTTCACTACTGCTTCAGCTTGCCCTTGTGCAGACAATGAAAGACTTGTTGCCACGGACTGTCTGATCAATGCGCTTTGTGAAAGGAGGAGTTCTGGAATGTTGTTCCATGCATAGAATAGTAAGCGGTCTCCGATCTGCCAATTGTCAACGGTCTCAAAGAATACTGCTGACGCCTGCTCTCCTAAGAATGGGTTTTCTGATGTAAGTACTCGAGGTTCAATACCACCCCTTGGAGTATGGAGCAATCCCCCTAGGCCGCAAGAAAGAAATCGGAGCTCATCTTGGTTGGAACTGAGATGCAAAAGACCGCAACCAAAAACAAGTTTCAAGGGATCGCTATAAAGAGTGTCATTGAGAAATGTTACAAAAGCAAGCAATTGAAAAGGGGTGTTGGCCTTTAAGGCAAAATAGGAGCGGACAAGGCCTCTTAACATCGCTAGATTTGAAGTGCTGTCAATGCGAGAGTCTTTACTTTCTGCGATGATCATGAGGAATGAAGAGTCGGGGAGACGGAAAAAATCATAATAAAGGTTCCAAATCGCAGTTTCTCTAGGCTTTGCGAGTCCAAGCTCAAGATTGGGCCAATTGGGTAAATAAGAAGGAGAAAGCGAGGTGTGCGTTTTTTGCATTTGCTCTACGAATTCTTTCATAGGATCGCTATGAGGTCTTTCTTTTTGGAGTTCTTCCGAACGCAAATATTGTGTGAGATCGGAAATGAAATCGACAATGTCTTGGTATCTTTCGGAAGGAGAGATTGCCAAGCTTTTTTCAACGATCTTTCTTAATCCTTTGGGGAGTAATGAAAGATTTAAGACTCCAAAGCTGAGCTTCCCTAAGACAAGTTCATATGTGATGATTGCAAGAGAATAGATGTCTGAACTGAATGTGACATTTTGAGGATTTTCTTTTTGCTCAGGGCTCATATATGTCGGTGTGCCCATGAAGCTTTCATCATCTGCAGGAGGAGAATTCTTTTCTTCATGGAGCTGTGCTATGCCAAAGTCAATTACTTTTACGAGCCCTTCTTCATCGATCAGAATATTTTCTGGTTTGAGATCTCGATGGATGATCCCGTGAGAATGAAGATGGAGTAGAGCATAGGCAACTTGAAGGATGATATCGATGGACCTTTTTAAAGAAAGAGACTGTTGCAAGATAAACTGTCGTAAAGAAATGCCCCGAATAAACTCCATGGCGATATATAAGCCTTCTTCCCACTCTCCTTCTCCGTACAGTTTTACGATGTTGGGATGGTCGCTGATCCCAATAATATTCGCTTCTTTCAAAAAACGAGAGATGGCTTCTGGATGTGTGACAAATTTGGGTGAAAGGACTTTGATGGTGAGAAGTTGACGTGTATCAGGATGAAGTCCTAGATAAAGAAAACTCATGCCTCCGCGGCTGAGAAGACTTTCGATTTTGTAGGGGCCGATTTGGACAGGGAGAGGTGATGGGGCTTGGGACTGGCCGGTATAGTCAGGCAATGTATTTTGTTTATAGAACTCAGAATCGTCCATGCTTATTCTCTTATCCTTTCGAGCAACTTACAAAACTCTATTCCGGAATCCGAAATGAACTTTGCATGAGCTCTCTCCCATCCTAATATCTCTCACGGTGAATTATTAATTGCAAGACATGGGCAAAAAGAGAACTGTATTCAGAGGCCTGTATGCAAATGTGTCATTCGCAGACGGGTCTCAAAGAGACGGTTAAGGGATGCAGAACTAATCTACTTATTGAGAAAAATCGCTTAATAAGCCAAAAAAACCGATAAAATCTGCATCTATTGACGGTCCCCAAGAATTTTCAATTTTCAATGCGCAAAATTTTCACTCCTAATAACTCTCCAAGCTTCACGAGCTCGCCCTTGGCAATTTTTTTCCCTTGAACAGTCAGATCAACACCCTCTTCAGGATGTATACCAAGGTCGAGAATATTGCCTGGTTTTAGTTCTAAGAGCTTTTCTAAAGAAACGCGTATCCGTCCAACTTCCACTGTAACAGATAAAGGAATGTCCGCATGAGAAATCAAAGGCTCGTCGGACTCAATGTGTTCTGGAATTTCTTCTTCATCTGGGATTTCTTCAGCACCTTCTTCAGATGGAGTCACATGCTTTTCGAAATCATCTTCTTTTGGTTCTTCTGGATGTTCTTCTGAAAAATGCTCTTTCATTGAGTGACTTTCCTCGTAGTATTCGGCTCTATTTAAGATTTTGATTGTATTCTCTTTGATTCTTGCGCGCAAGAGAGGAGTCTCTTCCAAAGAAAGAAGTGCAGTGCCTTTGTGAGTCGTTGGATCATAAGAGCAATGGTCGAGTATAAAAAAATCTCCTACTTTCGCATTATTCCATTCCGACAGTCCAATGGAGCTCCGTCCTATCTCGACGCGCAACAACAGTTGTAAGCTGCGATGAGATGCAATATCGATAGCCTGATTATTGCTCACTCCGTAATACTGACGAAAATTATGAAGAAATTCTGGAGGTGCTAAAATTCTTCCCCATAAAACGGCCCCATTCAAATCGATCCTAACATCGAGGCACAAACAGCCGGAGTCAGGTAATGTGGCGTTTGCTCTACGGAAAGAAAGCGGGGGCATGGTGTTGCAATCTATGAGGGAGCGTAGGACCTTAAGGGAGAGAAAATGAAAAAAGCCTTCTTGAAGGCGTTGATCGATAAATCCTTTTCCTCTGGGCTGAGCCTCCAAGCTATGACTGCATACTGTTGCTACATCCTCTCTAGACATCATCCAAAAAAATGGCCCTGAGAGCGGCTCTGCTTCTAAAGGGACCACGATGGCATCGGATGCCATTCCTTGAAATAAATGATCTCGATCCTTCCATTCTGTTGCATGCCCTGAGATCTTGAGCTGGGTAACCTGTAGCGCTTCTGCGATAGCTTGAGACGCTGAATCCCAAGGGAACGGAGGTGATGAACCCCATAAAGGAATTACGTTAAGTTCTTCCAATCCATGTTCAATATTTTTTAACCAGCTGAGAGGGGCCTTTGTCATGATGTACTCTCCTCAGTCGATTCGATCGGTTGTTTGAATGAAAATTTTTCCAAGATTTCCTCGTCATGGGACCATTCAAGGCGGTTGATGTCAAAATCAAAAGACTTTGTCTGAAATTGACGATGAAAATCGGCTGCATGTGCTTGAAAAACTTGAGCTGCAGCCTGGGGACCGAATAGTTGGATGTTAAAAGTTTTAGGGGAGGTACTGAACTCGGAGATCATGACTTTGGTCCCGAAAAATACAGAATTTGAAAATGCGGGGGAGGTCAAAGAAATGAGGGCATGTTTTTCGGCAGTAGCATCAATGAGGATCATTTCTCCGGCCATGGTCTCAAATAATGCCGCAATCTCGGGATGCAAACGGTCGTAAGCGGAACTTTTAGTGTTGAAGGATTTTTCTGAAGCAGATATTCCCTCGAGGGCATCTGAATTTTTACCGAGTAAATACTCAGATTGGTTCCGCATAGAGGCGTATAGGGCTTCTCCTGGAGGGGAAGGCTCTTTGTCTTTGTCTTTTTTTCTTGAGGGTTCTTTCAATGCTTTTTGAAAGCCGCTGCGCTCTGAACCGCGTGTTCGTTTTATATCGGTCTCTTTGCGCCCAGACCGCTCATTAACTACTTGTGGCATGCGGTCCAACGGAAGAATAGGCATTTGGGCTCTCCTCTTTAGAATCAAACCTTGATCCGTTTAATAACTTAACCGAGATTGTCTCTTTTTTCATCTGATAATTTTTCTTTACGGCGAAATAAAGGCTTTTCGCCTACATCTAGCCTATTAATTCGGAAATTGTATTTGCCAGAATTCAGGCTGGCAAGCAAATCCTGTGCATTGCCCTCAAATATTTTTACAGCATCAGAATTGCCAATAATCTGGATATTAAACTGGTTTGGCGCTGTACTGTATTCCTGAATAATGATTTGGCTGCCAAAGAAGGGAGAAGTTGCAAATTCAGGGGAGTTTAGGGTGATGGAGGTCTCTTTGACGTCGCTTTCGACCATCACAGTAATGACCCCTACCATTTTTTCAAATAGAGCGTAGACTTGGGGTGAGATGTAAGATGGAAGCCCAGATACAGAGGCCAAGGGTAAGGATTGTCCTTCTGTAAAAGGTGTGGAGATTGGCGATTCCCCAGAAAAAGTCTGTAAATTTGAATCGTCTTTTCTTTTCTTTTTTACATCTAGAGTCCCTTCTGAAGGTCCCAAGGTTTTAGTGATTTCTTCATTTCCTGCTTTCTCAAACTCTTTACTTTTTTCTTTAGCACGTGCTGCAATTAAGCCCTCAGCGCTTTCTTCCGGCTTCTGAAGTTCTTGTGCTGCCTTTTGGTCAGACGATTTTGGTGTCAATGAAACATTCTGCTGGGTTTGTAATTGACCGGTTTTCGTTTCTTGGTCTTCTGGGCTACTTTCTGCAGGAACGGTGGCCCCAGGTTGTCTAGGTGTGGCTTGCGAAGTGGTGGGTGAATCCTCTGAAGGAGGTGTGGTCGATGCTTTTAATGGGCCTTCAGCTCTTGCACTGCCAATCTTCATGTCTTTTTCTTGAGGCGTGAGAATAGTGTCCTTAACTAAGGGTCTTGCCGCTGGCGGCGGTGCAAGCTCTTCGCCTTCATCTTCTTGTTCTTCACGGCGCTTCCGTTTTTTTTTCTCCTCAGGGTCTACTTCATTGACTTTTTCTACTTTCATCATTTCTTTGAATTTATCGGAATCTGTGGGCACTTTACCTTTTCCACCTGAATCCATAGGACCGCCGGGACCTTGTACACGAGGAACCTCTGGCATATAAACCTATTTTTTAATTTTCTGTACTGCGCCCGGCCCAAAAGGGTGAAAAATGCCTAGGGGCTCAAATTCAACGGCTCCCAGACGCTGGCAGATTCTCAGTTTCTGGTCGAGCGCAGTATATCTTGCATACCCGATTCGAATTGCAATCTCAACAGGAAAAAAACAAACAGGTTAATTGAGAGGAGTCCACTTTAAGTTATGATGAGTCCAAAAATGGATGAAAAGGCAAAGACGCTTGTACGTGTTTTGCGTTAATAGATTTCTTGCGTAATTAAGGGATCGTCGATTTTCGACTTCAAATTGCAGGGATAATATCTTGTATATTACCCCTGCAAATTGAACTCGCAATTAGTTACACAAGAGGTCTAATTTCTGATAGACGGTTCTTAACCAAGGCTTAAGTGAAGCTAATCTTTATTTTTTTTTGGGGTGGATTCGCGTTTCTTTTTTTGATGCATGGTGGAACCTAGCTCATCGGTTTGCTTTTCTTCCTCTCTTCCCATGATAACTCGCTGTTCTTTTTCCCAATCCTTGCGATGTAATTTGATCTTTTCCACGTCTTGCTGTTTTTTGAAATGATCTTGACGAGCAATCTCGACGTTTTTTTCTGCTTCGTCTGTTTTCTTTTTTTGATCGGTGACTTTCCGTTCTTTTTGTTTAAGCTGTTCATCGACGATTTTCAAATACATCTTCATTTGTTGGATTTTATCGCTAGTCGTGCCCTTGTCGAGCTCTTCTCGCAACTGGCCAAGTTTTGCATTTTTGTGTTCCTTAACTTCGTCACGTTCTTTTTCAAGGGAATGAAGTTTTTTCATCTCTTCTTGGAGTATTTCCTTCTTTTCACGAAGGACTTTCTCTGCCTCTTCTAGTTTTTTTTGTTTTATGAGAATGAGTTGTTCAAGAGGATATTCCACAGAGAACCTGTCTTTAAATTTTTTTAATTTGCTGGACAGTTTAGAGAGTGTCTTCAAATTAAGAGTTCGTTGAGTTTTTGGATTATTTGGGCCGAAAACTCGACGAAGTCTTAATTTGAAGACACTCTCTTTTGCCGAACGAAACTCTCTTAGCCTATCTAAAGAGCATGCGGAGTTGCTGCAGAGTCTCTTCGAAGGAAGACTTTTCTTCAACTTGTTGTTTTAGGAAGCGATTGACTTTGTCTATATATTTAATGGCAAAATCAGCTCCTTTATCGGAGCCAGGTTTATATTCACCAATGCGGATGAGCAATTCATTTTTTTTGTAGTTTGCCAACACTTCCCGCAATTTGCCGATTAGTTGAAGATGCTCTTGATCGGTAATGTTGGTAATAATGCGGCTAATCGATCGTAGGACATCAACTGCAGGAAAGTGATATTGACTTGCGAGTTCAGATGACAAAACAATATGTCCGTCTAAGATGGAGCGGACCTCATCAGAAACAGGTTCGTTGAGATCATCGCCAGCAACAAGAACGGTGTAAAAAGCGGTGATCGATCCTTTTTCGGAATTTCCAGAGCGCTCCAAGAGCTTAGGGAGTGTCGAGAATACAGATGGGGTAAAGCCGGCCCTAGCTGGCGGTTCTCCAGCGGCCAGGCCAATCTCTCTTAGGGCACGTGCGTAGCGCGTCACAGAGTCCATCATCAAGACGACGGTTTTTCCTTGATCACGGAAATATTCTGCGATGGCAGTGCCTACATATGCGGCGTTGATTCTCAGCTGTGCTGCTTGGTCGGAAGTAGAGACGATGATAACAGAACGTTTTAATCCTTCTTCTCCAAGGTCGTTGATCAAGAACTCACGAACCTCGCGACCGCGCTCTCCCACTAATGAGATGACGTTGACGTCAGCTTGGGCATTGCGGGCAATCATTCCGAGTAATGTGGATTTTCCTACGCCTGCAGCAGCAAAGATTCCCACACGTTGTCCTTTGCCACATGTTAAGACTCCATCGATACAACGGACGCCAGTAGAAATAGGGGTGTCAATAACTCGACGTTTTAAAGGATCAGGCGGTGCATTGACAACAGGATAACTTTCATCTAGAACCAAGGGACCATTGGTGTCGACATCGAGAGGATTGCCGAGGCCATCAAGAACCCGTCCAAGCAATGCCGGGCCAACTTTGATCTGGAGAGGCAATCTTAATGGAATGACCTCAGAGGAAGGGCCAATATCGTGCATCTCTCCTAAAGGAGAGAGAAAAACTTCTTCACGTGTAAACCCGACAACTTCAGCAAGAAGAGGGGAACCCTCTCTCTTAATAGCACAGACCTCGCCCATTTTGACATTAGGAACTACCGCTTTAATTAGCATCCCAACGACCTCTGTAATTCTCCCATGAACGGTGGAGAGCTCAAGGTCTTCTAAATGAGACAATAGTTGATCAAAGCTTGGGCCTTGTTGCATGAATCTCTTTTAAAGCTGAATGTTGAAGAGCATTTTGATATCGCTTATCGCATTACTCAAAACAACGGATGAATATTCCAGTTCTTGCTGAGCAAGATTAAGTTTCACTTGAATGAGAAGCATATCCGCAGGGCTCATCTGATGACCCTTATCTTTTAAGGATTGTAGTTGCGTTTGAGCTTCGCGCAGTTTGTTTTGTCCATCAGTGATCATGCCTATAAATTTGCCGAACGGCCCTGAAAGTGTAGTAGGAGATACAGGAGGTTCTAGCCCGAGCACAGAACCAGCGCTAAAGATATGATCATTGGCATCGGTGAGCTTGTTCTTAAGCAGATATTTACTAGATTGCTTGAGTTTTAAATTCTGCGTGTTGAACTGCGTGCTGATATCGCCAAGCGTGGATTGGGCTGATGTAACCTGGGTCAACAACGTGTCAAATGACGGAGTCGACGTTAGTGCGGCATGCTGCGCTAGATCAAATGGGGAGCCAATTCCGCTGACGGAGGCTTGCCCTGGTTGGCCTGCAGCTTGTTGCATCATGGACTGGAATGACGAAGATGGCAGCCCTTTTTGGTCACTACCAAGTGGCATCGTTGGTCCAATACCCGGTGTGGGTGGATTGAAAATATCATCAGGGAAAGTCATTTTATTTTTTCTTCTCGTGAGTCTTTTGTACTTGTGCTGGCGTTGGAGATTTTTTTACAAACTTTTCAACAAACTCAAGCGCGTTATTTGCCAAAGTTTTGATCAAAGGATCTCTGGCTTTTTTAGCTGAGTCTTCGAGAATTTTTTCACCTTTAGTGACATCGTTGGGGTTTAAAGACATGCTTAAACCTAGGAATGTTTTAGCCATTTCATTATTAGGGTCTTTATGCAAAACGTCTTCAAACACTTTGCAAGCTTGTTTAAGTTCTAACTTGCATAGATGTAAATACCCTTTTCCAATTTGAGGAAGAGCATTAGTAGGGTTTAATAATTCGGCAGCACGAAAGAGTTTGAGAGCTGCATCTTCATCGGCCTGATTAACGGCGATAAAACCCGCTTCAACGAAGAGGATGAAGTGGTCTTTGAATTTGTCGATCTTTGCCATACTTTTTTTCTTCCTTCCTGAATCAGGTAAGAGTTACGACGTTTTTTGGTTGCGGACAGCGTTATTGATCACGGACTGAACTTGCGTAATGAGGTTGGAGATAGATTCACCAATCTGCGTCACTTGGCTCATCGAGAACTGTAACAAAAGGAATTTACCAGGTGTAGCCTTAGAAATGCTACTTGCAACAGCCCGTACTTGAGAAATAACCTGGCTCTGCAGTTTGATATACTGCTTAATAAGCGTATTAAACGACAGCGTTGCGCCGAAAGATTCACCCATTGTTCGCCTCTATTTTTTACTGATTTTATTTAATACTTTTTGCAGAGCGGAATATCCATGGAGAAGGATACCTAAGTTGTCAAAATCTTCGGTCTCTGCACCATGGCGCAGCATCCCTTTGATCTCATGAATGTTTGACTCAGCAATTTTAAGTAGTTGATGTGCCTTGTTCGGATCTTTTTTGAGATCTGCTTCGAGATCGAACTCAAAAGGACCTTTAGCTTTCTTTTCTAAACCGTACATATGTTCTCTCCGTCACTTGCGGATTATTGGCAGTACTTTTATGTTTCTGCCGATTATTGCAGATTGTAGTTAATCTTAAATTTTAATCCATCTTTTTCAAGAAGGATCTGATTTGGTTGCAGTCCAGTGATCAACATTCCGTCTAAAATATCCCCTAAAGACAGGATCTTTCCATTGACAACGACATACAGAATGGTGTCGTCGCCCTTTGAAAAACCGGATACTTGATATTGGGAAGATAGATCAACGCGTGAAGTGTCTTGCGTTGTTAGAACCACAAAATTCTTAACTACGCGAATTCCCTGGAGTGACTTAAATTGATTGACGAGTTTTTGGAACTCTTCACTGTGATGGCCATCAATTCTACCTGAAAGAACAAGTTCTCCATTGCTCAATTGGAAAGTTACTGACCCGAATCCGCGTTCAACAAGTTGTCCTTCAATCTGTGTGCTCAGGTTGCTCTCTACGACAACTTGGTTATCTAATCTGTCGAGATAGGGGAAGTTGACATTAATATAATCGGCAAGTGCTTGAGCCTGAGCAAGATTTTGCAGATATCCGCGCATGACAAACCTACCAGCCACTGGTGCATGGATCGTAATCCCTTGCCAATCGCTGTTGGTCATTAGTAATGCATTCATGTTCTGCCAGACAAGTTCATCCACAACGACGTTGTCATCAATGGATTGAATGAATGGAAGACCTTTGAGCAGATAAATTAACTCTTGCTTGTCGACGCCTGTCAATACGTGCCCGACTAAAAATAATTTTCCATTCGCTTCGTTGAATGAAAATTGAATGTCGCTGTAACCGGCCAAGGCATCTTGAACAATTTCTTTTTCATTTTTGGGATGAACAGAAATTGGTTCAGATTCGAAAAGCGAGAGCATGCCGAACACCACTGCGAGGACGAAAGCCGCAAAAACGCAAGCGACGATAAGGTGGCGCTTTGGAATAACCATTTCGCGCCAATCTTTTTTGATTGCAGGAAGTGTAGCTTCACCCGTTGATCCGATGCTAGCTTCTTCTGAAGGAGCTTCTGGTTTTGCATAGATGCTTGTGGGTGGAGAGAAGATTGTTTCATGAATTTGTTCTTGATCGATCAATAAGAAAGTCGTTGTTCCTAAAGCAATGAGATCTTGAGAAGTTATCTCTCTCTGTTCTGTGATCAGATCTCCATTGACTAAAACCCCGTTACGGCTACCGAGATCTTCTATAAAAACGTGTTCAAAATCATCTACAGTTATCCGGGCGTGTTGGCGTGAGACGCTCAAATCCTGAAAAACGACGTCGCAAAGATTAGGATCTTTGCCTAGCAAATAGGTTGAAGATTTCTCTAAAGAAAATTCTGCTCCAGCATTCGGTCCAGAAATGACTTTTAAAAGCCAGCGCGAGCCTTGATTGGGTTGGAAGCTTACATTAGAGAGGTCGCTGAGCTCGTCTTTAGAAAATTCCTCTGGAGAAATCCCTTCTAGATTTTCTTCTTGAGAAGTAAATGCAGCGGGAGAGACTTCAGTAAAACGGAAAAAAGTACTGCCGATTTGAATGATGTCGCCTTCGCGCAGCAAAACGGGGTCGACAATGACTTTTCCATTTTGCGTGGCGGGGTTGACAGAACTTAAATTTTCAAGAACATATCCTTCTGGCGTCAGACGACAAATGACATGTTTGCGGGAAACCATTGGGTCTTCGAGTATAACGGCAGCCTCATCTGGATCTCGGCCTAAGATCCATTCAGTGCCTTGCTCAAAACCGATCATCATTCCTACTAATGGGCCTTCTTCTGCGATCAGATATCCAGACATGTTAAATGTAGCTATAGATTAAGGGTTATAAGGTCTTAAGGTCAGACGACCCCGAACCTTATGTTTTAACTGGTACATACATAATTGCCAACTCAAATTCAATCTATATAATGTCGCCTAACATTAAAAAAGAAGCGAAAATCTGCGAAAAATTTTACTGGGATAGGTTCAAAAGATGAGAAGAAATGGGGTTGTGAAAAAATGGTAACCTCGGTCATCTAGCGATCTTATCGTATCTTTCAAGATTTACGCTACGGACAAATCTCTAAAGTCGCCCAAACCTAGATTCTACAAAACTGCTATAAAATCTCATCGCAACGATTATGCCCCGCCTTTTTTAGTTTTTTTTAACTTTAGTTCGACGCTTGTTCCATCAGCGGAAGGGGCTATAAGTTTGTTTCTGTAGCTTTTCGACTTCTTCTTTCCAGTAGTCCATATAGTTGGCAAATTCTTCAACAGCATACTTAAAAGATGAGTAATCGATACTTGGAGCCAACGCTTTATTCAAGCGGATATTTGTTTCTTTCTCGTCTAGTGATAAAATTGCCCCGCCTGTGCCTTGTCCTAATAAATTTGCTCGCATGAGATAAATAAATATCTCTTCCCTTTTTTCTTTTGGGCAAGGACATACAGTTCCTTGTAAATAGATGGTTTCTCCAAGGAGAGAAAACCGCAGTCGGAGCCTGGCATTGAGGTCTAACACGTAATTCTGTTTATCGCCGACCGGCATGGATTCTTCAAGTTCAAGGTCGGCGCAAAGACGCTGGATATACTGCTGTAGCATGAATGTCCTGAAAATGAGAGAATCTTTACTCATAGCATAATTGCTATATTTGAACTATCTGGTACGAATTTTTAAGAACAAAGAAGACTCAATAGACCACTTGCGCAACTAAGTGTCCGCCGATTTTCGACTTCAAATTGCAGGAGTAATATACGAAAGTTGATATCATTCCTGCAATTTGAAGTCGAAAATCGGCGGGCTCTTAGTTGCGCAAGAGGTCTAATATAAGATATTTAAGTTTGTGAATAAGATAATTTATATGTTCTTTAATTAATTCAATGTTTGTTAATTAATTATAAATAATTATAATTAAGAAAGGAAGGTGGAATATGCTTGAAGATCGCGTCCAGAGATTGGTTTCTTTTTTTCAAAACATAGAACAGGGCAAGAAAGTCAATCTCAATGAGGTTGTGAAGGAATACTTGCTCTTTTTTGAAGAACTGAAAGAGCGCCTCCAATCTGCTACGCCAGAAGAGAAGAGGCAGCTATTCCTTATCATGAACGATATCTACGCTAAAATGCTAGCAGAGTCGCAAAAGTTGGCGCAAAGGTCAGGACTTTCAGAAGAGCAACTCCTTCAATTGGCGGAAAATCCCAACAATTTCTCTCAAGAACAATGGGAGTTGTTGCAAAATACAAAAAAATCTCTCACGGAAACTTCTAGGGATATCACGAAGACTTTAGTCTCTTCCAAAAAAGCAGAGCCTAGCCCTCCCGCATCAAACAAAAAGCCAAGAAAAGGGCGCTCTAATTGGCTTAAATCTTAAAGAATTGATACAAAAAACGATTCTCAGAGAAATCTTCTAGTATTTCTAGAATACCGATTAGCGCAACCCGAACTTTGGGATCATGATCTTTTATCTTTGTTAAGCCAAGCTCCTCTCTATTATCAAGCAGTTGTCCTTCGCGATAACCGACAGCATGAGCAATAAGTGAGAGAATATTTGGATGGAGTTTTTTAATAATTTCATCGAACTGACTTGTGTCTGAATCTTTAAGGCAGTCTGCAAGTTGCTGTAATTGTGTTATTTCATCCAAAGACACAAAGGTTTCGCCGTGGAGCATTAAACGATCGATGACAGAATTGGCTACAGAATAGTAATTTTTAGGAAAAAGCTTCGGCGAGAGTTTGTTTTTGTTATTAAAGGTTTGTAGCCCTTTAAAAAATGCGAGCCCATTATCAAAATGAAATCTCTGCTGAGGAGATAGTAGATTGATGAGGCCAGTTACTTCTTGTTCGTTTTCCCTTTTAAGGGCAGATGAGAGCCTTAGCAATAAAGTAACCGTGAAAAAATTATCGCTATTGCTTAGATAAATAGCCCGTCCTCTCATGGAATTTGTAGCGAAGTCTTTTATAGAATATTGGAAGATCCCAATTGCCGTATCCAAAGAAATTTTTTTTTGGATGTTGCATAGCTTATGAAAAATACTGAAAACTTTTATGCTGTCTATTGGAGAAAAGCGTGAAAAGATAGCCATGTTTTGATCAAATCGACCATATAAAAGAGAATTTATTGCGTCATTAATCGTATCTTTTTCTTTCTTATCTATCTGTGGATGGAGTAATAGATATTCATTGCATGTATTGACAAAGCATTCAATGGATAGAACTTGTTTAGGTTGAGTTGAAAATTTGGGTCTATATAGATTTTTTGGTTCAAAGATTTTCAGGATTGTATTTCTTGTAGTCTCGGATATTCCTGCTAGCAGTTGCTTTGCTCTTTCAAAGCTGATAGATGAAAATTGAGAAGCAAGGGTAGACTTCTCTTTGTCAGTAAGAGTTTCTCTTCTAAGAGTTGTGTCCCAGTAGTCATCAAAAGATACTTTGACTTCTTGAATGTGCCAAATATCTTGTTGATTTTGAAGAGGGGCTGATAACAAAGACTTTCTCGCGGATGTTGGCTGTTTAAGGGTGAATTCATTGATGCAGAAGGTCTCGTTGTCACCTTTAGCAAATATTAATCCAGGATATAAAGGGTCTAGGTAAAAACTTCTTATTAAGGATGGGAGGGTTCCCGATCTCGTTTGGATTGTAATATTGCGGTCTTTAGAAAGAGTAACTGCCGCATATTTTGTGCTATCTATAGATTTATAAATACAAATCAGAATACCTGATGTAGATAGAAAAGCATGAGAGGGTGGAAGTGAGAATTGTTTTGATGGGTCAAACGTGAAAAACAGTCTGCGTTTTGCGTCGTTTTCAGATAAATTATAAAATCTAAAGGAAGTATCTTTGCTGCCGATAATAAGAAATCCATCTGATGTAGCAACCATGGATTCATTATCCTTATATAGACAAACATCCTTTAGTTTCTGTTGCGAACCGCATAAATTCCAGATTGTGAGCTCGGTATTTGATGGTGTTTTTGAATGAATTAAAATATAAGGTTCATTCACCTGCACGTGCACATCACCGTCCATTGCTATAGGTAGAATCTCGATCTTTTGTTGTTTTTGATCAATTAATAGGACCTTGGGTTGTTGTTGATGGTGTTCCGATGCCGAAAGTTTGACTATGGCAATCTTGGTATTAGGAAAACGATGAAGAGAAAAATCACCCTTAACAAATAATCCCGTATAGTGATCTGAGAGCGTGTATTCCTTTTGATTATTTTGCATGTCCCAGAGACTGTATCCATTTGGGGTTTCAACGATAAGCAATCCATCATTTGTGGCAATTAGACGCGTGCGTTCTTTTCGGACAATGCGTAATTTCCCTGATAGGTCCCAAACGCTTAGTACCGGGATCTTATAGCCAGCGATAGTATCTAATTCGTTAGTTTCTAATATAAGAAGCTTATTCGTGCCGCATTTTGATAGTGCCTTATGTGTCACTTCTATATCAGGTGAAGAGAGATAGACGGAATGCAATAACTTTTGATTATCTACCAAGTTTTTATTAGCCACATTTGCCTCAAAAAGCTCCTGTATGCTTTGGAGCTTTCCATTGAAAATAGGCTGATAGTAACGAAGAATCCTGACTTCAGATAGCTCTTTGAGGGGCTTTGAGAGCAATCGCTGTTCGAACCAATGATTTACCGGACAAAAGCTTATACATAAGTCAATTATCTCATTGGGAAGCGTGGGAGAATTGACTACTTCAGCCTTTGAAGTGATAAAAGCTTTAGGGGGCTTAGACCAAACAGTTTCCGTAAGTGCTTGGTCAAGGTCTTTTTGGATGCGTTGTAATTCTTGACAATCTTCTTTGGAGATGGGCAGCTTCGATAATTCAGCCATTTCCTTTTTAAACAAAAGGGCCTCTTTTTGCATTTTTGACACTTTGTCGCTAATGAAGAATGGAGATAATAAATTGATTTTTTCTATAGAAAGAGACGCCAGAGTGCAAATAACCCCTTGGTAATTATTTGTAAGCTTTTTTGCCAATTGGGATGTCTCGGAATTTGACAATTCAGGGGTACTTAAGAGGCTAAAAACATTAAGAACATATTCATGGAGGTATTGGGCGTCAGATAAGGAGAGGGCATAATGAGGCTGTTTGTCAAGTTTGGTCAATTGATATTGAATTTCGCTTAGTTGTTGACCATGCAATATCTTTCTTGTCGCTTCGGTTGTCATTTTATACTCAAAAATAGTCGAGAAACTATAATGCTAAACGTTTAAAAAGTTTTAATTCAATGCTTTAAATTAACTGTTGACATTCAGAAAGGTGCAATATTTTGATTGTAATTGTCTTTATTTTAACATGTTTGCGAAATATTAATTCTGCATTTAGAGGGTGTCTAAATTAAGGGGGCGCCGCTTTGTAGACACTCTCTTAGTATTGAAAATCCTAACTCTTTGAATATGATACTCTAATGTAATTTAATTTAAACAGTTGACTGTTAGTGATATATACCATTCTGATTGTTAAGTACAAGTAAAAGTCGTATTAAAACTCAAAAAATTAATTTTATAAGCTACTATTATTTAAAGATTTATTAAGTGATGTTAAAGATTTTATAAATAAACTATAGAAAATAATTGGGGAAATGCTATAATTAACGTAGGGAGCATAGATAGTTTAGTAATTGTATAGTTTATATAATAAATAATTGGTGATCTCATGATTAATAATATAATAAGTTCTTCTAATCCTACTAATGCTGCGGCTCTTTCTCTACAGGCGCCTGCAAATAACTCTGACGTCAATGTGCAGTATTTAGTAGCAAAAGCTCTTGCAGATGCTTTTAAAACAAATAGTATGGCTCAACCTTCGGACAAACAGCAGCTTTTAGATGCCATTGAACAGGCTATCGCGAATGCAGCTGCTTCGAGCAGCCCGAACTATAGTTCAAGTACGCAATTTTGGAAAAACCTAGCTGCTACACTTCCTGCTAATTCACCTCTTAAAGACTTTGCAACGGCACAGTGGCATATCTTAGTAGACAATCCGCAGCTTGAAAAGTGGCAAGCTCAGCTTAGCAAAGATCAAGCAAGTGCATCGGGCGCTGAGAGTGAAGATAAAAAAATGCAGGAAGCAATTACCGACATTCAAGACATGATCAATTACTGCCAAGATCACTGGTATAACCCAGGATGTTTAGTACTACTTATCTCACTTTACCCTGCATTGGGAGCGGCCATACTTGTGAAGAAAGCCTATGATGCTGTTACCCTGGCTCCTGCAGAAGCGAAAGTGCAATCGGATAAAGCAGTTGTTGCGAATTTAGAACAGAACTTATTGAAGCGTTCTGGTGTTGTGGATCAGCAGTTTGCTCAGTCAGCAGGTGCTGGACTTAGTGAAGGCAATTCAGAGAACCAACGCTTGACCACGATGCTCGATCAAATTGTTGGATTACAAAAAGTTCTGATTAGAATGGATCAAATACAGTCGTAATTAACGATTGGTGTAATTTTTAATTATTAATAATTAAGTAAGGTAAAATAAATGACAAATCAAGCAGGCAATCCAGCTCTACCGTTAAATCCTTCATCGAATAATTTGCTGTGGCAAATGCTAGATTTAGATCCGATATTTAACCCAAGCGACGCGCAAAAACTGCATGCGCCTGGTGTAAAGATCAACTTTAATCCTCGTGATGTATCGATTGAGATGATCTTTATCGTCGTCTTGAACAATCAGGGTATGAACCCGATTCAGGAAATGATGCAGCAGATTGCGGAAGACCAAGAGATCCAGGATGCTCTGAACGGTGGAAACATCGACTTTGCGTCGATCATTTCACAGATGGAACAGGCTGCAGGCTCTGGAGGCTTTAAGCCTGGAACGAGTGTAACTGCTTTCATGAACGATTTGAAGACGTTTTTCCAAAAGGCTTTTGGTCAAATGACGCAAGATTCTCAAGGAAATTATGTTCCTGTGTCTGGAAGTAAATCAAGCTTTGCTCAGTTTATCAACATGTTGAAGTCGAAATATGGTGCTAATTGGGAAAGTAACCCCGCCTTCCAAACTATGGAGAACATGGTGAAAGGAATTATGACGACTAGTCCGAATGGTGGAGCGACTCTTTATAATTACTTTATGGGTGAAGACGATAGTACTTTCCCACAGACACTGAAAACAATGGCTGCAAATTATTATGCGGACACTAACGGTAGTGGAAATGGCGCGACGAACTTCTTGAGTAACCTGTACACAGATTCAAGTGCTGCGCAGGCTGCTCTGCAGGGTATGGGATCAGAAAACACAGCTATGCTCCAGACTGATGCCGCAACCTTGAACAGCTTTGACCAAACAGGTCAGAACGCGATCACAGGGTTTAACCAAGGCTTTAACACGATGATCAACAACCACATATGGCACCCATAACAATATCACAAGCTGCAGCAGCTGCACAAAACGAAGCGCTATCATCTCCTGTATTACAACTTATCGTGCGCTCAGGCGTTGCAGAAGCAGAAGATAAAAAACGTGAGTTTGAACAAGGTGTTGAAAAGTCTAGCTCTAACAAGCAGCGCTTGATGCCAGCTTCTGGAGTTGCGCCTAAGATTTCAGGTCAAGGTAACTATTCAGCTCTTATCGATCAAACGTTGATCCAAGAGATACTGAAAGATGTCACTTCAGAAGAAAGAGCGAACTTCCTTCAGAAGGTCCAATCCTTCGAGGGTAGTTTCCACCATCTGAAAATGCTGGTTGCTGAAAAAGCGCCGACATCAGAACTGCTTTCTGGGATCAAAGCTGTTGATAAGTCATCTGTTGATGTGCTGAACGCAGTGCCTTCTAAAAGCGGAGACCAAGAGTTTAACCAAAACATTTGGTACTTGCTCGCGAAGTTCATGGCCAACGACATCATGGAGATCAATGAAAAAGAAGAATCGTCGGCAATGCTTCAAGTGCAAGTAGATGCTGATCAGTTGGCAAACGTAAGTAACCAATTAGGGAAGATCAACCCAGACCTTAAATCTGACTACTCAATGAACTACGGTAAGTTGGGTGCTTATTGGGGACTTGGTGGTATTGCAGCGTTACTTTTAGCTCCTTTTACTGCGGGTGCAAGTATCGCGGCTTACTTAGCGATTGGTATTGCCGCAACAGTGCAGAGTTCTCAGCCAAAAGCGACTTCTTTTAACTGGATGGCCGATAATACTCCTGACACAGCTTCGTTGACTGAAGCATCAAATACCCAGGTATTGTGGAGTAACATTGGTACAACGGCGAACCAGTTACAACAGACCGTTATGCAGTTGCACGTGTCTCAGCCTTCCCAGGTCATCAACCAAGCTGGTCAACAGTTTAGCCAGATGATCCAGTACGCTGCACAAACTGCCAATACATCAACCCGTTAATCCAAATAGAGGGAAATACTATGAATGCAATATCTGCTCCTTCTACTGGAGACACTGTAACACCGGCGATGTCGATCTACGACATCGCGCGGATCACGACCCAAGCGAACCAGCAGGGTTATCAGCTTGAGGCTGCAACGACTGAGCAACAGTCGCGCTTTAGTGATGCGCTTGTCGATTATAATAATGCTTCTACTGAAGCAACGAAAGAAACATCGAGCACAATGCGGATCATGAATGATATCAACATCGGAATGACGATAATCGGGATCTTGACGCTGCCTTTGGCAGTCCTCGCCCCAGTAGTTGCTCCTGGTGTGGGTGTTGCTGAAGCTTCTGCAGCTTTTGTGGAAACAGGAACAACAGCTGCTAACCTTGCTACAGGAACTATAAGTGCAGGTCTTGGGGCAACACAAGCTGCAGTCCAACTAAAGCAAGGGGATGCTAAGCAAATTCAAGATATCTCTAGAGCCATGCAGAATGCTGGCGGGACAAATATAAAACAGCTGAGTGCAGCTGTGGGACAAGACATTAAAGTTATCAATGCAATGGATGCCAACTTAGGTGACGCGCTCCAAAACTATGCATCTGCGCAAACAGCGTACAAAGCTTAATAAAGAATTATAATAAATATAAAAATTAGGAATGAATACCATGGCAACAGCAGTAAAATTAGACGCAAATAACTCAGTAAATGTGAAAGGATTCCCAAACTATGATGCCTCTTTTGGAGATTACGCTCAGGGTGCTGTAGCGGCGATGTTAGCGCGGATTTCTCCAACAGTTGCAGAATATTTGAACTCGTTGACTGCCGAACAGCAGGCAATGCTCTCTGAGTCGATGAATGCTGCGCAGAGTCAAGCGAAAGCTGATGCAGCTGCAAGTGCGGGAGCTGCTGCAATCAGTATTGCAGGAGCCGCGGGTAGTGCTGGTGGAGCATATGGCTCTATGAAAGCGCTTGGTGAATTGAATGATTTGAAAAAAACGTTCAATGCTGCAGAAGAGCAAGATGCGTTGGAAGCAACTAAGAAGAACAGTCCGAATGTCCAATTTAAAAATGGGCAAAACAACGTTACAAACCCTGCTAATAGAAATGCGCAAGGTACTGAGATTGAAATGGAAGAAGTAGGCGCAAAAGATCCGGATGAGTCACGCAAACCTTTAAATGAAGATGCGAAAGCCAAGGCCACTGAGCGCAGAAGGAAGTACGATGCGGATCGCGAAGAGGTCAGAATAAGAGAAAGCAATTATACTAACTTAGGTAATGCTTTTGGTAGAGCCGGTGAGCTTCTTGGTCATGGTATCAACGCTGCCGCAAACTCTACTAGAGACATTGAAGCGGCTCATGCGCAATTAACACAATCACAAACAGAGCAGGCAAACTCATCAAAACAAACAATCCTCTCAGGATGGGACAGCACTTTATCCGCTGCTCGAGAGTTGATGAGTTACGGTTCTTCTATGGTTCGTGGATAAATAATAAAAACAAGAGATGCCTTCGGGCATCTCTTTTACATTTAAAGGTAATATAATGAGTATTCAACCAAATATAGAGATACAGGAAGTAACAAATCCTCTGACTTTTCAGTTTGTCGACGGTGTCAATCCTGTAAAGCTAGCCGGTAGAAGTTCCGGTGGCATGCAATGCTACGATGTCGATGTCCAGTTTCATCACGGTAATCGTAAAGTGGGAATGTACATCCATGCTCCTACGCTTGAGGTTGCAATCGAAATGATCGAGGCGTATGGGCAACAATTTAAAGAAATGAAAGATACTGAGTTTAATAAGTTTCAAGCTGATCATTCAGGCAAAACAATCTTTTTCCATGCTTTAAATAGGGAAAAAGATGGAACTGATAGGATTGTATTCTTTAATCCCGACAAGTTCAACAAAACACTGCAGCATACATTCACTCCCGCAGTGTCACCTAGAACTCCCAAGGCCATCGTGATCAATAAGGGGATTTTGGACGAGATCGAGACACAAGTCGCAGAACTAAGGAAGAAAAAAATTGGAAAGAAGAAGCAAGTTAACCAGCACCCTACTGTCAACCTGCAACTTAACAGCAACAATCGTCAACAACCTTAAGAGCCTGTTAACAGTCTCTAAGCAGAGTGGGCCCGAATAATTTTGGGCTCTGCTCCGTTTCGGATGCAGTTGGCGTCGATATGGATTTCACGGATAGTTGGGTCTGAAGGAACCTCAAACATAAGATCGAGAAGTAGCGATTCGACGATCATTCTAAGCGCTCTAGCGCCTGTTCCCGTTTCTTTTGCTTTTTCACCCATTGCACGCAATGCATCATCACTAAAAATAAGCTTCACGTTCTCATCTTGGAATAGCTGAGCGTATTGTCTAATGACTGCATTCCTAGGCTTCACAAGGATCTCAACGAGGTCTTCGATCGTAAGCTCATTGCAATTTGCAATGCTGTTAAATCGCCCTACAAATTCTGGTATCATCCCAAATTCAATCAAATCTTCTGGTTCGACCTTAGAGAGCAAGTAGTTTGTTTCTGAGGTGTCGAATGATCGGGCATCTGTAGATTCGAATCCAATTGTGGTCTTGCCCAAACGCTTAGCAATAATTTTGTCTAAATGGACAAATGCTCCGCCGACAATAAAGAGAATATTCTGGGTGTTGATCTTAATATACTCTTGGTTGGGATGCTTGCGTCCGCCTTTTGGAGGAACATTAGCGACAGTTCCTTCGACAATTTTTAACAATGCCTGTTGGACACCTTCTCCAGATACATCACGTGTAATGGAGATATTACCAGTGGTCTTGCGAATCTTATCAATCTCATCAATATATATGATGCCTAGCTCAGCGCGACTGACATCATAGTCCGCAGACTGTAGGAGACGTAAAATAATATTTTCAACGTCTTCACCTACATACCCGGCCTCAGTCAATGTAGTGGCATCGGCAATGGCGAATGGAACATCTAATATAGATGCAAGTGTACGCGCGATTAAAGTTTTACCAGATCCTGTAGGTCCAAGTAAAAGAACATTGGATTTAACGTATTCAACTTCTTTTTCTTTGTGGAGGGAACGGATTCGTTTATAGTGGTTATATACTGCGACGGAGATGGTTTTTTTTGCTCTTTCTTGACCAATAACGTACTCATCAAGGGCTAGCTTAATTTCAATAGGCTTTAAGAGCTTGAACTCATGGTGGACAGGCTTTTTTTCGACAATTTCCATGCACAGACGGACACACTTGTCGCAGATATAAGTTTCTGGTCCGGAAATGAGTTTTTCTACGGCATCTTCAGCGCGTCCGCAAAATGAACAGGCAGGAGGGGCATTATTATCTTTTTCTTTTTTACTCATAGTACTTAGGTTTAAGGTGTGCGTGTGGCGTGTGGTGCAATTTTATCAATGAGCCCGTATTGCATTGCTTGTTCTGGGTTCATAAAGAAGTCTCGTTCCGAGTCAATAAGAATGCGTTTAAGGTCTTGGCCTGTCATTTCAGAAAGGATCCCTGCACACATCTTTTTAAGTTCTAAAATTTCTTTTGCTTGTAGCTCGATGTCCGAAGAAGTACCCATGACGCCACCGCTTGGTTGGTGGATCATGATTCGGCTGTTGGGAAGAGCGAAACGTTTGCCTTTTGTTCCAGCTGCAAGTAAAAGAGCTCCCATGGAAGCTGCTTGACCTAGGCAATAAGTTGCAATCTCAAATCCCATGAAGCGCATGGTGTCGTAAATTGCAAGGCCAGATGTAATTAACCCTCCTGGAGAATTAATATATACGCTAATTGGTTTTTTAGGATCTTCGGCTCTAAGGAAGAGAAGTTGTGCGATCACAGTGTTGGCAACTTGATCGTTGATTTCCGTGCCGATAAAAACAATACGATCTTTCAATAGGCGGGAAAAAATATCCATCGCCCGTTCGCCGCGGCCTGTATCCTCAATTACATAGGGAATATACATGCTTTCTCCACCTGAGGTCTATACTTTAAGTTGAGTATATGTGGTTTTGAATTTAATCGCCAGCTTCGTGAAACAGAAGAAGAAATTCCATCAGCACAGAATGAAGATGGAATTCTTTTTTTTCTTTACTCTTAGAGATTGTTAACTGGGTCGAGATTCGTCGTGTTTTGAGAATTTTTGCTCAAAAAGTCCAAAAAATCGACAGAATCTGAATCCGTTAACACATTCTCTTAGCCTGCTTTTGTGGCGTGAGCTATGATGTAATCTTCAGCTTTTTCTAAAACCAATCTAGAATAGGCTTCAGCTTGGTGCATTTCGGAGCCTTGATTGAAATGCATATCTGAGCGCGGTCTTAATAGAGCTTCAACAAAATTAGCTGGAGGACGTGGGAGATCATTTGGAGTAATGTTAAGCTTAGCTTCCTGCACGATCTTCCGGCATAAGTAGAACATTCTCACAGCTTTTTCAGAATTTTGGATCAAAGTTGTGACGAAGGCCTGCCTCTGCTCAGGATTAAAACTGTCCCATTGGATTTTGAACTGTGGGTCTTCCATCAATTGGCGAAGACGGAATTGAGCTTCTTTTTCAGTTAAAGACCTTGGAAGATCAAATGTATAATGGTTCAAAAGGAATTCGCTTGCTTGTTCTCTTTCTTGTTCTTTAACGTGGTTATTCGCTTGTTCGTTTAGTAGCTGAGTCACTTTTTCGTGCAATTCAGATAGGGTAGGCACGCCAAGCTGTTGAGCGAGCTTGTCATCTAGTTCAGGCGCGTTTGGTGTTTCAATTATTTTGACAGTGATGCGCGCATTCTTGGGTTTAAAGTCAGCTTTTTCTTCAGGCTTTATATCTTCATCAGGATAGCTTGTGCCTTCCTTTGATTCGCCGACATTAAGACCGATGACGAGGTCTCTCATCCACTTTGCCATTGATTTAGGAGCAACCTCAAATCGGGTGTCGGAAAACAGACGTGATACTTGACCATTGTCTTCAATAACGTCAACGTTGAGTATAATAAAATCGCCTTCTTGTACAACTCGATCGTTTACCGGTGTCCATTGAGCGAAAAAGAATTGTATTTGGCGGAGGGTTTCTCTAATCTTATCCTCAGAAACTTCAGGACGGTCCACTTTTTTGAGTTTTAATTCTTGTGGAAGGATCTCTGGTAAGGTAGGCTCAGTCTCGTATTGGAAAATAAACTCTGCACTTTTGTCTGGCTGATAGTTTTTTAGATCGTAGCTAATCTTGCCGTCGCGCAAGAGAACGGGGATCTTTTCGATCTTTTGTGTCTCTTGGAACGCCATGTTGGCGACTATCTCTTGTTCTTTTTTAGCGATTTGACCAGGGAATTCTTTTAATACAATCGAATCCGGAGCCTTTCCTTTTCGAAAGCCAGGGAATGAGACCTCTTTAGCGACTTCTTTAACCGCGCGCGCGCGGGCCGGCTTAAGAAGTGCGGGCGTGGCCTTCACATCGAGTTCTACCACACAACCGGGTTTTTTATTAACCTTGACGGTGATGGATTCGTTAGAGAATTCCTGAAAATCTGCTTGCTGTGATTCCATTTCCGCTCCAGAAGGCTAAAAGTAATTTATAAAATAGCGGGCGATGAGGCTTGAACTCACGACCCTCACGTTGGCAACGTGATGCTCTACCACTGAGCTACGCCCGCGAAAAAAAGAGTACAAAATAATTATTAGCGGGCGATGAGGCTTGAACTCACGACCCTCACGTTGGCAACGTGATGCTCTACCGCTGAGCTACGCCCGCGTAATTAAGGACTCTAAGATATTTACCTATCTCATTTTTTTCACGAAAAAACTTTCGAAATGTCTAAATTAATTACTTGTCATTCTTTGTAGGGATTTACGAAAAAATGAGAATTCCATCTTCACTGCGCTGATGAAATTCTCTCTTTTTTTCTGATTTGAAAATCAGTAAAAGCTATGAACAACCAAACATCTGACCTAACACTTGACGTATGCTGAATTTCCGCAAACTTAAACAAGACTTCTCGTCCAACATTATTAAAGAAGGACGCGACCTCTTTGATAATCAAAAAGTAGTATCCGCAAAACTTCTTCATTTAGATGGAAAGTCCATGCGGATTAGCGGAAAAATTATGGGGCAGTATGAAAACTGTTATGAGGGCGAGATCGAGATCGATCGCCAGGAATGTGAAGCAATTGATTCAGATTGCGACTGTCCATATAACTATGATTGTCAACATTTAGCTGCGCTCTTGTTTTATTTGGAACAAAACCTTGATGAGATTCTCGTTGCTTATTCCAAAGAACACGATTTAGAAGATAAGAATGATTTGGAAGATTCAGACCGTGAAGAGCTAATCGAAAAATTTAAGGAAGCCGAGACTAAGGAATATCAACGCAAAGAAGAATTGTTTCAAAAACAACTTTTACAAGAATATATTAATTCTTCGCAACTGTTAGCAGTCTCTCCTTTCTTCCGCCAGGAAGATAAAGTTGTCTTAGACTCTGCTGAATGTGCTTTGATCTTTTTGCCATCCACCAATTCAGATGCTGAAAATAAGCAACAAGTTGAATTGCAACTAGCATTGCGTCTTCCTTCCCGCTCCAAGCCCTTATATGTTCCCATGATTAAATTGTTCTTTGAATCTTTAAGGTACGGAGAACCAATTTTTATAGGTGGAAGAAAATATCGGTTTGCTTTGGACTCATTTGATCCAACTCAAAAAGAAATGCTCGCGCTCATTTTAGACCACGGTCGATATAATGAAAATCCAAACTCAGAAAAATTATTGCGGAGCGCGTATATTGACCATGAAGTTTTTGGTATGATTCTGGCAAAAGTCTATGAGTCAGCTCTGAAAGGACGAGGGAAGACTCCATTTAATGGGCAAGAAGATGATTTTCCGGCTCTTCCTGGCCTTTACGAGAACAGTTTTGAAACTCCTCTGCGTTTTTCTCCGACCCATGCTACATTCCGTTTTGTGCTCGATTATATTCCTCCACCAACTTCAAAAATCTTAGTGGATCCGAAGATCCTAGCAGATGGCGATACAGCTTCTTTAGAGGAGACGCGCTTATTTGAATGTGCCAAGCCAGGGATGATATTTAAAAATATCTATTATCGTTTCCCAGAGCATGTAACAAGGTTGCATTTAAGAAATTTGCGTCCATTACGGGATATGACGATACCTGAACCGTTATTTGGGACCTTTGTAGAAAACTCTCTACCAGAGTTAGTCAAGTACGCCGATGTCGCAAACCAACACGTGATTGAAAATTTTGTGACTTTGCCATACGTAGAAACCGTTAAAGCTAGCTGCGATTTGTCTTATTTAGATGGGGAATTAGAAGCGAATTTGAGTTTTCATTACGACAATTATGATATTCCAGCGGCAGCTGTCCAATTGCAAGGAGAACATTTAGCCTCATTTGTCACTAGTCAGGGAATCTTAGCTCGAAACTTAGTCGATGAGAGAAAGATCATTGAAGAACTTTTTCAGGATTTTATCTTTCACCCAGAGCAAGGGGTGTATATTGCGAAGTCTGATAAAAAAGTCATCGAGTTTATGACCGATATTGTACCAAGGTATCAACACCGTGTGCAGTTTAATTGTCCACAAAATCTGCTTGATCAGTTTATTTACGACCAATCACAATTTACGATTGCACTTAGCCACACACCAAAAATCGCTATTTATCAAATCGATCTGAAAGTAGATGGAGCTCTTAAGGGTGTCCGCATGGACCAGCTATGGGAGTGCATTGCGTCAAAACGTGCTTTTATAGAATTAGAAACTTCTAAAGTGCGTAACAAAAAAGCGGGTGAAGGGAATAAGATGCCTAAGATCTTGGTCCTCGATCTCGAACGTATTGGTAATATTGTCCAATTGTTCGATGAGATGAATATCCAAGTTTTAGAAGACCATATTTTAGAGCGGCCTTTATGGAGTCTGGCAAGCATTGAAGCAGCCCAATTTGAAGGATTGCCTGTTAATTTTTCAATTACGGAACAACTTTTAGATATCCGCAGGCAAATGCTTGGAGAAAAGAACATTAAACTTTCCGAAGTGCCGGCGGAGGTTAATGCGACATTGCGCACATATCAGACAGAGGGTGTTCGCTGGATTGAACGTCTTCGACTCATGTATTTAAATGGAATCCTTGCAGATGATATGGGTCTTGGAAAAACTCTGCAGGCAATCGTTGCGATTTCTCAGTTGCGTAAGAAGAAAAAAGGTATATCCTTGATAGTTTGCCCTACATCTCTTTTATATAACTGGAAAGAAGAACTTTCAAAATTTAACGGCAAACTCAAATCTTTAGTCGTCGACGGCATTCCTAATATAAGGAAAAAACTGATCGAGTCGGCCTCTGACTATGATGTCGTCATCACTTCATATACTCTGCTCCAAAAAGACATAGAGAGTTATAAAAACTGCAATTTCAATTATGTGATCCTAGATGAGGCTCAGCATATAAAGAATCGTGGAACACGCAATGCGAAGTCTGTAAAAATGATTCCGGCAGACCATCGTTTGATTTTATCAGGGACTCCAATTGAAAACTCTCTGGACGAACTCTGGAGCCTCTTTGACTTCTTGATGCCAGGCTTTTTAAGTACTTATGATCGTTTTGTTGAGAAATATATTCGTGTTACAGGTGCAGAACAGGCTAAAAATATTGAATTTTTACGCAAGAAGGTCTCTCCATTTATCCTAAGGAGAATGAAGAGCGACGTGTTAAGCGATCTTCCGCCTGTTTCTGAGATCGTCTATCATTGTCAGCTTTCCGATGTACAACAACAGCTTTACCGATCTTATGCGCAATCTGCTCGCGATGAGCTAGTCCGTCTTGTTGAACGCGATGGGTTCGATCGCGTACAAATCCACGTTCTTGCGACATTGACAAGGCTTAAACAAATTTGTTGCCACCCAGCTATCTTCGCTAAAGAAAAAGCGGAACCCGGTGATTCTGCAAAATATGATATGCTCCAAGAATTATTGCAGACCCTGATTGAGGGTAACCATAAGACTGTGATCTTTAGCCAATATACAAGGATGCTCCAGATCATGCGTGAGGACTTTGAACAGCGTTCTATAAAATACCTCTATCTTGATGGCTCGAGCAAAAACCGTTTGGAAGTGGTAAAAGAATTTAATGAGAATCCAGGGGTCTCTGTATTCCTTGTTTCTTTAAAAGCAGGTGGAACAGGGCTCAACTTAGTAGGAGCCGACACAGTGATCCACTATGATATGTGGTGGAATCCTGCAGTTGAAAGTCAAGCTACAGACCGTGTACATAGAATGGGCCAAAAGCAATCCGTTTCTTCTTATAAGTTAATTACACTTGGTACAATAGAAGAGAAAATTGCAGAAATGCAGAAGAGGAAAAAAGGATTGGTCAAGAAAGTGGTGAGCTGCGATGATGAGGCTATAGCTAAGCTCACATGGGAAGACGTCCTGGAGTTATTAAAGACGTAATATATCTCTTTAAATAACAGATATACTGCGCCCGGCCCAAAACTGTGAATCTGCCAGCATCGGGCAGCCACTAAATTTAAGACCCAATAGCATCGCTAAACTTTTTAAGTTTAGCCTCTTCTCCGGGCTTAAATTCAAGGCGCCTCCTGGACATTTTTCACATTTTTGGGCTGGGCGCAGTATAACAAAAAAACAAATTTTCTATGGCACAACAAAATAAATCATCCATTTCTAATTTAGTTTCATTGCTCAGTCGCTCTGCATTAAATAAATTTGGGCAAGTTTCTGGATTATTTTCTTCTGATATTGGGATCGACCTCGGGACGGCCAATACACTTGTTTACGTACGCGGAAGAGGGATCGTCTTAGCTGAACCTTCTGTGGTTGCAGTCGATTCCCAAACCAACGAAGTACTCGCTGTGGGACACAAGGCTAAAGCGATGCTAGGAAAAACTCCTCGGAAAATACATGCTGTACGCCCTATGAAAGATGGGGTAATTGCTGATTTTGAGATCGCAGAAGGAATGCTTAAAGCTTTGATCAAAAGGGTAACACCAGCCCGCAGTTTATTCCGTCCAAAAATTTTGATCGCTGTTCCATCTGGGATTACAGGAGTTGAGAAGCGCGCTGTTGAGGATTCTGCATTGCGCGCTGGTGCCCAGGAAGTAATCCTTATTGAAGAGCCTATGGCTGCAGCAATTGGTGTCGATCTTCCTGTCCACGAGCCATCGGCTAATATGATTGTCGATATCGGCGGTGGGACAACTGAAATTGCCATTATTTCTTTAGGCGGTATTGTTGAATCTCGGTCCTTAAGAATCGCTGGTGACGAATTTGATGAATGCATCGTCAACTACATGCGCCGTACTTACAATCTAATGATTGGCCCTCGTACGGCAGAAGAGATTAAAATGACGATCGGCTCTGCGTACCCTCTTGGGGACCATGAGCTTGAAATGGAAGTGCGCGGTCGCGACCAAGTTGCTGGTCTCCCTGTGACAAAGAGGATCAATTCCGTTGAAATCCGCGAGTGTCTTGCTGAACCCATCCAACAGATTATCGAGAGTGTTAAGCTGACGTTAGAAAAATGTCCTCCCGAACTTGCTGCCGACTTGGTTGAGAGAGGCATTGTGCTTGCTGGTGGAGGCGCTTTGATAAAAGGATTGGACAAATCATTGATCAAAGAGACTGGGCTTCCTGTGATCGTAGCACCAAATCCCTTGCTCGCTGTTTGTCTTGGAACAGGTAAAGCTCTAGAATATCTCGATAAATTCAAAAAACGCAAGTCCCTGGTTGCATGAGCCTATCTCAGAGACTTCGTGCTTGGACGAAGAATGAGTTCCTGATCACTTGGATCGAAGAAGCCGTCGCGCTATGCCGGCCCTCTTCTGTCCATCTCTGTGATGGAAGTAAAGAAGAATTTGATCAAATCTGCAACCAGCTTGTCGACAAAGAAGTTTTTATCCGCCTGAATCCTAAACTACGCCCTTCAAGTTTTCGCTGCTGCTCTGATCCGAGTGATGTTGCTAGAGTAGAAGAAGCTACTTTTATTTGCTCGCGCACAAAAGAAGACGCAGGCCCTACAAACAATTGGCGTGATCCCAAGGAGATGAAAGAATTACTTTTATCCCTTTTTAAAGGTTGTATGGAAGGTAGAACCCTTTATGTGGTCCCATTTTGCATGGGCCCTTTGGGATCCAAATACTCCCACATTGGTGTAGAAATTACCGACTCACCTTATGTCGTCTGCAGTATGTACATTATGACGCGCATGGGTGAGAAAGTATTAAAGCGTCTTGGAAACGATGCTTTCGTTCCTTGCATGCATAGCGTTGGATATCCTTTAATGCCGGGGGTCAAAGACGTCAAATGGCCTTGTTCAAAAGAACATAAGTACATCGTCCATTTCCCAGAAGAAAAGCAAATTTGGTCTTACGGTAGTGGTTATGGTGGAAATGCGTTGCTTGGCAAAAAAAGCTTTGCCTTGCGTATTGCTTCCGCAACCGCACGCCATGAAGGTTGGCTTGCTGAGCATATGCTTATCCTTGGCATCACAAATCCTAAGGGTAATAAAAAATATTTTGCCGCAGCATTTCCTAGCGCTTGTGGTAAGACAAATCTCGCGATGTTACAACCAACTATTCCGGGGTGGAAGATCGAATGTGTAGGAGATGATATCGCTTGGATGCATTTTGACAAGAATGGAGTTCTCCGAGCGATCAATCCTGAAGCTGGATTTTTTGGCGTTGCACCTGGCACTTCGGAGCATTCAAATCCAAATGCAATGCGCACAATTTCTCATAGCACGATATTTACCAATGTTGCAATGACCCCAGATGGAGATGTATGGTGGGAGGGGATGACAGAATCGCCTCCAGCACGCGCCGTTGACTGGCTTGGAAAGCCTTGGACGCCTGCAAGTGGAACCCCTGCTGCCCATCCCAATGCACGCTTTACTACACCCATTCACCAATGCCCTATAGTCGATGTAAATTGGGAAGATCCAGAAGGTGTCCCCATCTCGGCAATACTATTCGGGGGCAGACGTACTACAACTGTACCTCTTGTATATGAAGCTTTGAATTGGGAACATGGAGTTCTTATTGGAGCAGGGTTATGTTCCGAGACAACGGCGGCGGCTAAAGGGGAGGTTGGAAAACTGCGCCACGATCCTTTCGCGATGCTGCCTTTCTGCGGATACAATATGGCGGATTATTTTCATCATTGGCTTGATTTTGGAAAAAAGCATGGCGCTTTGCAGCTTCCAAAAATTTTTTACGTGAATTGGTTTCGCAAGAACAGTCAAGGTAAGTTCATCTGGCCGGGGTTTGGTGATAACATTCGCGTATTAGAATGGATCTTTGAGCGCGTCTCAGGAGCAGAGACTGCTAAAGAATCTTCCATTGGATGGCTTCCTGAAAAAGGAGCCCTCAATATAAAAGGTCTTAAGATTTCTGAAGAAAATCTAGACGAGCTGTTTAAGATTGATAAGAATGCATGGCAAGGTGAATTGGAAGGGCTGCGCAGTTATCTTCGGAAATTCGGCGATAAAGCGCCTCAAGCGCTTTACCGCCAAATCGATCTCTTACAGTCAAGACTTTGAGACTGTTATCTAGAAATAATATCTTGAGGCTTGAAGAAGAAAGCTATTTCAGTTTTAGCAGTTTCAGCAGCATCCGAGCCATGGACAGCATTTTTTTCAATTGATTTTGCAAAATCAGCACGGATAGTACCTGGAGCTGCATCTTTTGGATTTGTCGCACCCATGATGGCTCTGTTTTTGCTGATTGCATCTTCACCTTCTAGAACCATCACGAGTACAGGACCTGTAGTCATAAAAGTTACCAGTTCTTGGAAAAAAGGACGATGTTTATGAACTGCATAAAAACCTTGGGCTTGCTCAGTTGAAAGGTGGAGCATTTTTGCAGCGACGATTTTTAGGCCCGCTTTTTCAAAACGAGAAATAATATCGCCAATGTGATTGCTTGCTACTGCATCCGGTTTAATGATGGATAACGTTTGTTCTCTTGCCATTTGTTTACTCCAGATAAGGATTGGCGCATTATAGACGTCTTGCGAAATTCCATCTACTTGTTAAATCGATCTTCTTCGCGGCTTTGAGGTGAACCTGCTAAGAGCCTGAAATTTCAAAACATAGCGAATTACGCAAGACGTCTATTATATATTTCTGCTAAATTTCAGACTATGAATTATGGAAACTACCCGGATCTTGCCGGAATCAAGAAAATCCTTGTCATAAAGCTCCGCCACCACGGCGATGTCCTACTGACATCCGCTGTATTTTCAGCCTTAAAAAAAGCTATTCCTGATGCAGAGATTGATGCCTACATCTATAGGGATACTGCCCCAATGCTGCAAGGACACCCAGCAATTACTGGGTATTTACTTTACGATCGATTGTGGAAGAAACTGTCTCTGCCTATAAAAATCATTAAAGAACTCCAGTTATTGCTCAAGGTGCGGGCAAAAAAATATGACCTTATCGTTAATCTGACTGAAGGTGACAGGGGCGCAATAGCTGCCCTCGTTTCTGGAGCGCGTGTCAAAGTAGGTTTTGATCCCGGCGCAAACGGTTTTTTGGGAAAACGGAATGTTTTTACCCATATTGTTAAACCATGCCCAACCCCACGGCATAATGTAGAGCGTAACCTAGATTCTTTAAGGCGTATTGGAATTTTCCCAGAGGAAAATGACAAATTTCTCACCTTTTGTTACGGTCCCGAAGCTTTGTCAGCAGTCCGCGAAAAGCTTATCCTTGAAGGTTGGAATGGTAAACCCTTCATTGTCTTCCATGCTGTCTCTCGATGGCGCTTTAAGATGCTGCCTAAGAATAAAAACATAGAGCTCGTTAGAAGTATCTTAGACAGACAGGTTAACATTGTGATGACTTCTAGTCCCGATCCTATTGAAATGCAGATGGTTGCAGATATAGTGTCTGAGGCCGGCAGGCCTGAGATCCTGGACCTATCTGGGAAGACCTCTTTAAAGGAACTAGGAGCCCTCATTTTTAGCGCCCAAGCTCTCATTACAGTGGATTCTGTACCCTTGCATATGGCATCGGCTTTAAAGACCCCAACTGTGGCCTTATTTGGGCCTACTTCAGAGCTCAACTGGGGGCCTTGGAACCATCCGAAAAGCGTTGTTGTGACAACATCATTGTCTTGTAGGCCTTGTGGACTAGATGGCTGTGGAGGCAGCAAAAAAAGTGACTGCCTCGCACGAATTTCTGTGGATGAAGTGCTGCAATCTCTTATGCAGCTGATGACCACTGAGCGGTGTCATAAAACAGCTGAATTTCATATATCAACCCGTCTTTGACCTTGACCCATTCTACTGTAGGGACAGTGTGGGAGCTTTTTTTCCCCACGAGATCATAGATTGCGCAATGGGTGCTGCGGTCAAAATACTCATGGACCATGTCGAGCTTCTTTATTTTGGGGATAAAGTTTCTTGCTAATGCATCCACAACAGCGGATTTCCCTTCAAAGCGATTTCCTGGCATTAGAATGACAGCGTCTGGAGACAGATGGAGCTTTTCCGCATGGAGATGTCCTGTCTCAAAAGCAGCTTTAAGTGCATTGTGATAATCTTTGATAATTCCTTCAGTCGTTCGTTTCATATCGTCCCCTTCGTGTATTATAACTCTTAATAAATTTTCTTTTATTATTTGCCAATAAAATTATCAATATTTTTTATAAAAACTATTGATTCAAAAAGCATTTAACAATGTCTGAATAAATAAAGTTGTGTCATGTATTGTTAATCTGACCGTTGTTAAAATCTCATTATTTTTAAAATAATCAGGGTGTAATATGTCAATTAATTCATTTAATTTAAATCAGGCTAGAGAAAATCTCACAACAATGTCTCTTCTTACAAAAGCAGAGAACAAACATTCAAAGCTCTGTTTTTCACCAGATGGAAAAGATGTAGCGCTAGAATCAAGTTCTGGGGTCTTCCGTACTGCAAAAAATCTGGGAAACATAGCTGTTTCTTATTTTACGAAAAATATTACCGGTTGGAACCGAAATCTTAATTCTCTATCTCCTTTGATCGAAAAAACAGTAGCTGCATTAGATGTAGAGCTTAGTCAGCAAGAGATCATTGTTATAGCGAATGAGATTCGGCAAGCTATTGAAGGATTGAGTTTGCTTGCGGCCAATAATTACCAAAATGTAAATGAAAAAGCTGCGATTGTTGAAGCTGCGATTACAACTTTAGAGGGAGCTTACGACAAGTTTGAAGTGAAATCCCAAGCTAAAAATATGCTTGCTTCTATGCAACTCACTGAAAGCGCTAGAAAAAGCTTCGAACACCTTGAACAAGGTTATTCAGCGCAAATCGAGATGTTGAAAAAAATAATAGAAGAAAAAGATAATGAGATTGCAAGACTTAAAGAATTACTTGAAAGTAAAGAGTCTGAAAATTCGGGTGACTCCAAGTCTGAGGAGAAAGAACAAGAATTAACCCTTCCATCGGTATTTTCTCAAATTGAATCAAGCTTAAAAGATCTCAAATCTGGTCTGAATACCGATATTGCGAAACTCAAAAACCTCTAAGAATGTTTCAAAGAGATGCGAATCTATTTGATACACCCCATATCGTGTGGATTTTTGGGGTCTATTGAACTGTCTTATATTAGACCTCTTGCGTAATTAAGGTTCTTTCGATTTTCGTATATTACCCCTGTAAATTGAATCAAAAAACAGCCAAAATAATCTCGAAAATCGACGATCCTTTAGTTAAGAGAGAGGTCTATTTTAAAGTCTAAAGTCCTCACCAAAATACACGCGGCGTGCTTCTGCACTGCTCAGAAGTTCATCTACGGATCCTGACATCAGGACCTTCCCATCGCGAATCAAATAGCTGCGATCGACGATAGAGAAGATCTCACGTGCGTTATGGTCAGTAATCAATACGCTGATCCCTTTGTTCTTTAAGTGATGGATCATATTTTTAACATCATGAACAGCGATGGGATCGATATTGGCAAAGGGCTCGTCTAGAAGTAAAAGGGATGGTTCTGTAACGAGGGCACGAGTAATTTCTAAGCGTCGTCGTTCTCCTCCAGAAAGTGAGCTTGCCCGTTTGTTTATCAGCTTGTCCAAATGAAGCTCTGAGATCAGTTCTTCTAATCGATTTTTCCTTTCTTCGGGTGAAAGAGGGAGTGTTTCTAGAATGCAAAGAATGTTTTCCTCTACCGTCATTTGTCTAAATACAGAGGGCTCTTGAGCAAGATATCCCATGCCCCTAAGCGCACGCTCATGAACAGGAAGGCCGGTGACTTCTCTATTGCGGAAAAAGACTTTTCCAGAATCGGGGTTGATCAATCCGATCGTCATATAAAATGCTGTTGTCTTGCCAGCGCCGTTTGGGCCTAACAGTCCAACAACTTCTCCTTGTCCAACATGGAAGGAGAGTCCGCTGACAATGCTTTTGCCGCCATAGGATTTCTGAAGGTCTTTAGTGACAAGTATAGGTTGTTCTTCGTTCACGATTATTGCCCCAGCAAAGTGATGAATGGGAAGAATTTTTTTAGTGTTTCACTTTCTTCCGAAGAGAAGGCAAATTTTACTTGTCCAAACCCTTTGATCGTATCGGATTTGCTTTCAGGATCTCTGGTGATGTGGACTTCCTGAGCGCTGATGCGCATTGTCTGTCCTTCGTCCCAGAAAAGGACTTTTTTTCCAGAACTTGCTGAAAGGATAAGGGTGCTGGTTCCAGGAGAGTAGGTGACGCGGTCTGCTAGAGCGCAACGTTTCGCCTTAGTGAGGTCTTGAGTGAATAGGCGGATATTTCCTTTGAGCACGACAGAGGAAGGGTGGAGGGTCTGCTGCTCCACAGTATAGTCAACAACGGCTTGGTCGCAATAGACGCTAAAGTCTTTTTCAGCGTAATGGATTTGCTTGTCAAAGGGGACCTTCCCTTTGACTTTTGGGCTTTCAAGAAAAGTAGAGAGCTTATCTCGCTCAAAGCGCATTGAGCCCTGGCAGATTAAGTTGTGGACTGTTTGAGATTGTGGCTCGCGGTATTTAAGATGGGTTCTTCCATGAGTGCGGATCGCTTTGACCACTCTTTTCCCATGTGCCACCACCTGGGACATGGAAAGTTCTTCGGCAGCTTGGATGGAACCTAAGTTTGGATCATCGAAAGTGATATTGCCTTTTAATGTTAAGAGATTTTTCTTATGGTCCCAAACAAGAAAATCAGAACTTAAAAACAAGGGGCCTTTTCGTAGTTGAGGTGTGAGATGGGAAGATAATGTTCCTCGGGGCCGGACCAAAGAAGCTGTGGCATTGAGTATGTCTAAGTTGATGGTGTCGGCTTCGATGCGGTCATCTTCATGAATAAGCAAGCAAGGGGTTTGTGTGTCTTTGGGATATGCTGTCATCACGCCTTGGAATTCCTTGGAGGCAATACTATCAGATTTTTTATATACTGCATGATCGGCGATGATCTTCAGTTGTTTGGAATAATCGATGGTGACCCCATCTTTTGCTAAGATAGACTGAATGCTGAAAAAACTTTTTTCTCCGTCTTTCGCAGTTTTGACAAAGTCAAGGTCGATATTTTGACTGGTCATGTCGATGGAGGCATCATGAAAGACAATGGGATTTGCTCCTTCAGAAAAAAGTTGGCCCTTAAGCTGGGTAAAATCGAGATCTGCACGTGCGCATTCAATTTCACTGTGTGCGTGCGTTGCTAGTTTAACGGATTTTTCTAAGAGGATGTGGGCAAAAGGGAATTCTTTGTTGCCCTCCTGGCGTTCCAGGACGGCGCGCTCTGCTTCCATTTTTCCAAGTCCGTGATCTAAACGCACTTGGCCTGTGAGAATTAAGGCATTTCCATCATAGTCTGCATGTGAGGAGGATAGGGCGGTATCTTCAGCGGTCGGTGCGGCAGCTAAGAAAGGTTTTATGCCGAGAGTGAGAAGAAGCAGCCAAGTTGTCATTGGAAGCATCATGGTGTTTTCTCCTGTGGTTTCAATGTCGCTTTGAAGTGTTGGGCCTGAAATTGGGGGCTTTTGCCTGATACGCTAAAGGAAACGTCTTGGGCTATCCCTCTTAAAAAAGGGGTGTCTTGAATTGTCTGAGTGGGAAGTACATGGCTCGGCATGCGGAAAAGAGAGATGGCGACGGAATTGGCAAGGAAGTTTTGAGCAGTGTACTTATAAGTTCCCTGTTCTGCGTCGAATGTGCGCACTTGCTGCATCGGGATTTTGCGAGGTCCCTCGAAGTAGAGTTTGTCGTGCATCCATCCTTTGATCCCTTGTAGGTCTTCAATGACATCAAATTTAGATCCGATAGGAACTAATGTGAGGGTAGAAGATTCACTCTCTATGCGATAATGCAAGCGTAAAGTGTCTTCGCCAGCAAACCAAATGTCTTTACGCACCCCTTTACGGTGTTGTTGAGTAGATGAAAGTGATTGCTTTGTCGAAGAAGCGAGCTGCTTTTTTTCCCAATATGCATTCCATTTTGCGACATCGCTACTGCGAGGAATGAAAAAATAAAACGCCCAAGCGGTGATAGTGCAAAGGATGATGATGCAGCTCTTGCGCGTGGCGTCTTTGAACATCATGAGAAATTCCTCACAAGGTCATTGATAGCACTTACTTCCTTCAGAAGTTTTTCTAAAGTGTCGTAGGGCATGACGGAGTCTTTATCGCTTTTTGCTGATTTCGGATCGGGATGGGATTCGATAAAGAGCATGTCACAGCCAGAAGCAACTGCAGCTTTTGCAAGGGTGGGGATAAACTCACGCTGTCCGCCAGAGCTTGTGCCCTGGCCTCCTGGCAGCTGGACGGAATGAGAGGCGTCAAAGCAAACAGGGTATCCTAAAGACTGCATGATGGGGATCCCACGCATGTCGCTGACAAGGTTGTTGTACCCAAATGTCGTGCCACGATCAGTGAGAATGATCTGCTTATTGCCTTGGGCTTCGATTTTATCGACGACATTTTTCATGTCCCAAGGAGCAAGGAACTGTCCTTTTTTTACATTGACGATTTTGCCAGTTTCAGCAGCTGCAGTGACAAGGTCTGTTTGGCGACAGAGAAATGCGGGAATCTGGAGGATGTCGCAAATATCCCCTGCTGCCCGAGCTTCTTCTGGGGAATGGATGTCAGTAGTGATTGGCAAGTCGCATTCGGACCGGACGAGCTCTAAGATCCTGAGACCTTCTTCAATTCCAGGGCCGCGGAAGGAGTTATACGAAGAGCGGTTTGCTTTATCGTAGCTGGCTTTAAAGACCAAAGGAATACCAAGCAAAGAGGTCATCTTTTTTAATGCCCATGCGCAGTGGAGCGTATGTTCTTCACTTTCAATGACGCACGGACCGGAAATCAAGACGAGACGTTGCTTGTCACCGATAAAAAAATCTTTAATTCGGATCTTATGAGGTTGTCGGTTCATAGTATACCATTTGACTAGAATACGAAATCATACAAGATTCTCTCTAGAGCTGTCTATGCTTATGAACCTATCTCGATAAAATTTTTCGTCGATTTTCGACTTCAAATTGCAGGGGTAATATCGACTTTCGTATATTACCCCTGCAATTTGAAGTCGAAAATCGGCCAAAATAGTCTCGAAAATCGACGAACCCTTAGTTACGCAAGAAGTCTATTAAAAATATGAGACAAACTTGCTATCGGTCAACCTGGGGGCTTTGGCGTAGCCTAAATTCGATTTTTGAGTCATATTCGGTATAAAAGACATCTTTAAAGGAGTATAATCCAGGGGGTTTGTCATGGAGGAAGGCTGCCGCTTTCAATGCTCCATGGGCAAAAGTCTCACGAGACGTCACTTGATGCTTCAGTTCAATAGTTTCCCCTTGGCAAGTAAAAATTATTGTGTGTTCTCCAATTACATTTCCCCGTCTTAGAGAATGAACAAAGACGGTGTCCATTGGTCTAGGATGATCAATTCCTGGACGGTCGAGGACTTTATCAAGTCCTGTTGCAGAAGCTAGGCTGAGTGCCGTCCCGCTTGGAGTGTCTTTTTTTTGGATATGGTGGGATTCGATAATATCGATGTGGCAGGCCCCTTTAAGAGAATTGGACAACATCCGAGTCGCCTCTATGCATAGCCCCATGCCAATACTAAAGTTGGGTGAGAAAAGAATAGGAATGTGCTTAGCGGCTGATTCAAGGAATCGCTGTGTTGTCGCGGAATGACCAGTGGACCCAATAAGCAGCGGGCGGTTGCATCGAAGGGCTAGTTCTGTATTTTCGTGTGTAGCACCTGGAAGTGAAAAATCTATGACAACGTCCGAGAGTCTCATTGAATAATCTTTATCGGCAGACAAGTAGATGCCAATAGGGTCAAGACCCACAAGAGCGCCTAGGTCAGTGCCGAGAAGTTTTGATCCAGCTCTTGAGCAGGCTGATACAAGATCAAAATCAGGGTGTTCGATTGCCGAAGCGACGATTTGCTTACCCATTTTACCTGATGCGCCGATGACAGCCAGCTTCAATGCCATAGAATAACTCCTAATATATGAATCCGTTAGCAGTCTCTAAGTTCAGAATGGCCAGCAGGCTTATTTAGTGCAAGATAAGATGGGATCGGGCACGGTTAAGAGAAAATAAAGAGAATTTCTTATTTCTTCTTCGTGCCCGATCTTCTTTTCTATCCTTTTTGATGCCGCAATTTGTGGCTGTGGATAAAGACGAGCCACTCATCTAATGTGCGCAAAGATTCTAACATTGTGAGGAGAGTTCCCTTTTGTTTCTCCGTTGCTACATCAGCATTTGCGGGATTTACAGAGCAAATTTTCTCGATAAATTGCTGATGAAAATACGATAATTCCTGATCTTCATTTTGGTCGTCATTAGGCGCATCAAGCTCTTTATTAATATCCTGTCTATTGAGATGCTTGTGCTCTAGCAACATTTGTTTCAGTATCGTGTAGCCAAAAAAGCGTCTAGCCTGTTCATTAAAACCAGCAGGAGGTGTAAAACTTCCCCAAGGCTGACATCCAGTATGTGAGTCGACCAGTTTAGCAAGTTCAGAGGCATAAATTGTAGATGTTCCCAGAATTTCCGATTGTGGAGGACCAGAAGAAATTCCTGCGAGATCAGGAGAATTCTTTTTTTGGTTTTGATTAATAGCGTAGTTCTGATGTGACTCAAGTGGAAGATTATCGATAGTTACAGCTTTCATAATATCCGTATTTTTTTATTCCCCGGCACGAAAATTATCACCGCTCGAAGTGAATTCGGCAAGGATAATTCTTCTTGTCCTCGTAAATTTAGAAATAACTACATAAAAAATATGCTCTGTCCATATAATGTAGGAGCCTGCTGCGAATTATTATGATATTAAGAACAAAAAATATAAAAAAAATTACTTTACATTTCGCGATATACGCTTCATGTGTAGCGCTATGTCCTGAAGTCATCGCGAGGGGACAAGAAATTGTTCCTACCACTTTAGCTTCCGCTAATGATAGCCACCTCATTGAATTTAAAGACGTCCCCGTAATTGAATTTCTCCGTTTTGTGGGGAAGATCTCTGAGGCTAATTTTGTCTACAATCCCCAAGATCTTCAATTCCAAATTTCTTTTTCTACCGGCAAACCAGTTGCTTCACGCGATGTTATCAAATCATTGATCCATATGCTCCGAGTTCGTGGTTTTACTGTTGTTAGAGAGAACCACAACTACGTGATCCACAAAGGGGAATTGAAAGAATCTGAAGGAGAAGGTGGAAGTGATGGCTCAAGTTTACCTTACAATCGCATTACCGCTTCTTTAAATCCTATTTTAGGAGAAGGTGGGAAAGATAAGGCACAGTTTTATGTCTACAAGCTCCGTTATCATCAAGGAATTGAGATTTTAGAAGCGCTCAAACGTATAGCAACAGACATGGGCCCTCGCTCGGACAATTCAACTTCGAACTTGCTTTCCGCCATACAGTCCATCCAGTGGATCAAAGCGACGAATACACTTCTAAGCTCTTGTGATGACGAGACGCATGAAAGTTTAACAAAACTTATTGAAAGTTTAGATGTGCCCGCTCGGCAAGTGTTTATTGAGGTCCTAGTTGTAGAAACTGATGTCCGCCATAGCATGGACTTTGGCCTTCAGTGGGCAGCAGGCGGCCAGTATATGGGGAAAGTTGGTGGTGGTGTGGGTAATTTCCCAGGCCAAAACAATCCATTTGCAGGCGCGCTGCAGAGTGGAGCGCCACCCACAGGGTTAGGACAAATACCTATTGGCAGTGGTTTTGATATTGGTGTCATCGGTGATATTATCTTGCACAAAGGGCGTACGTTTTTAACTTTAGGCTCCCTTGTACACGCACTTCAAGTTGACGGAGATAGCACGATTGTCCTGAATCAAAAAATAATCACACAGGACAATAAAAATTCCAAGATTTTTGTTGGTGACACTATCCCTTTTACGGGTTCTGTCATTTCAACAATAGGACAAAGTCAGCAGACAACCGCAAATATCGAGTATCGCGACATTGGTGTCAGTTTAAACATCACTCCAATGCTAGGAGAAGGGAATATCGTCACACTCGACATCGAAGAGCAGATAACGGAAAGTGTCGAAGATTTGGCGGCTTCAACGTCGACTGTCAATGGTATTCGTACAACGAAAACCAACATGGTCACTCATGCGCATGTCCCTGATCAACATTTTCTAGTTTTGAGTGGCATGGTCCGTAATTCGCGTTCCAATCATCGATCTGGAATACCTTGTCTTGGAGGACTTCCTTTAATTGGGGCAGCGTTCCGGAAAGATGTTAAACGTGATGAAAAGCGCAATGTGATAATTTTCGTGCGTCCAACTATTATCAATAGTTTTGATGACTACAAAAAAATCACGAAGAATCAAGAAGCTCTTTTTAGTGACCAAGCTGCTGAAGGTGAGTTCGAGAAAGCTGTGGAGTTAATTGAACCTGACATTCGATAAAATAACTATCAGGAGTATTCAGTTAATTTTATCGACAAATTCTTAGTTTTTCACAGTATTTTGATATTGAGATGGTCTCTAAATTGTAAAATAATTTAAAGATTAAATTGAGAAGAATTAATGCAATTGTCTTAGGCCTTGCTGATTTTTGAGTTTGAACTTTTCAGAGTCAATTGCTAGAATAACTCTGTTTTTGGGTTCTTTGGATTGATAGCTCAGCTGGATAGAGCACCCGCCTTCTAAGTGGGTGGTCGCAGGTTCGAGTCCTGCTCAATCCATTCTTCATACTTAGAGGTGCTCAATAATCGAGATTTTGGGCATCTTTGGGTGTATTTCTTCTCTAAAAAAATTAAAACGGTTCTATACTTTATAGTATTTTATGCCTACTTCAAATCATATTCGTTCCAAAGCGTTGCCTTTCATGACAGGCGGTTTATTAGGGGAATTTAGCTTTAAGCCTCTAGCATTCGATGGAATTGATCATGTTTTCGAAGAGTTTTCTTCGTCTACGTTTACAAAATTGAACGAACGCGAAAAGAACGGGCGAGTCTGCAAAGTTTTACTCGACTGTATCAATAAAGTGACGGAACCTTGTTTTCTCTTTCCAGAAGTCGTCAATTTTATTACACGAGTCGAAGAAAAGAAAGTTCTTGAGCGTTTTAACATCGGTTTTTTTGAACTTTGGTTAAACCAATTTTCCGAGCTTGATGATGAAGCGAATCTACGTGTTAGAGCAAAAATTGTTGGCAAGTGGATTCCACGTGAAGCTTATCAATTATTTTTTCCGATCGGCATGGGCCGCCGGTATCCGGGTAGCCACTATGTGACAGCGCATGGTTCACCTGATCTCGACACGACTATCGCTTCTTTTTGGGGATGGATTGATGCTTTCGGCGCTCGTGTGAGCGACGGAATGCACATATGGAACGTTCCAGGCGGACCTCCACAATCGCAAATTGAGATCTCTATTCTTTTTGAAGCTTTGTATGGCCCTTCATTCTTTCGTGCAATGGCAAAAAATCGCACAGGTTTAGCAATAACTAGTGTTGATTTGCTCAGCCAAAAAGGCTTTATCAAAAAGCATCCGCAAGATTTGACATTTTCTGTTGATCACCAACGATTAAATAATGCGGTTGTCTTGGTTGATAAAGATGGATATTTTCTTGGTGACTGGCGCAATATTGATGTGGAAGGGGTGCGCATTGTTATCATGACGTTGCACCATTGCCTCCGCTGGTTGGAGAGTCATTTACTTGTGACCCTAATTTCTTTGTTTGCTAAGCAAGACCTCAGACAAGTAGACATTGTCAAGTTCATAAATGACACCCTACATGTCAGGATACGAGATTTAGGGCCCATGGATGATTTTGGCCAACAACAACGTATTCACCTTACAGATTATCTTGTAAAAGTCTTGGGTGTATCAAAAGGGATAGATGCTGAATTCGCTGAATTTGCTGCTGCACTGGCCCATTTAGGAGTAAGAGAGTTCCAAGAGTTCCTTCAGACTTTAACATTATTGGAAAAGTCTACCCTTTTCAATTCTGATGGCTTGATCATTGAAAATAGACCTCAAATATTCCACGCTTTAGAAAACATCATTAAAGGCTTAAGTCAAGGCCTGCAAAGTGTGCGCAGCTATGCTGAGCAATTAGGCGTGTGCTTTAAGATCAAATCGCAAGTATTTGGGTATCTTCCTCAGACAATTAGCGCGCGCGCAGAGGTCGAAGAGATACGTAGCAAGATGGGGAATTATCCCTATCTTACCGTCACGATTACTGGCGCAGATGGTAGATCAGTACCACTTGGAGTTATTCATGCCTCTGACTTGCATAAATCTGTTTTAGGGACGGTCTCCTTGCGAGATTTTAATAATCGCGAAGAGACCAAGATCCCTTCTTATTTTGAAGTTATCAGCGTTATAGATCATCATAAGAGTGCTCTTAACACACTCTCTGCTCCTGTTGCATTTATCTCGGATGCACAATCGTCAAATGGGCTTGTCGCAGATTTGAACTTTCAGATTAACGATATGTACAGCTCTGGTGGAATGGACGTAAAGGCAATTGATGCTCAAATTGCGACTCTATCGAAAAAAATGGATACTATTTCTTCTGCACGTATGGTCCGCTCGCTTCTTGGGAAAAAACTGGCAGCACAGCGCTCAGGTGGATTTTTTATTGATCCTAAACGGGAATTCATAGAATACCTTCACTTCTTATATGCGATTTTAGAAGACACCGATCTTTTGACAAAAGTGACGATGCGCGATGTATTTACCGTTGCCGAACTTTTAAATCGGATGAAGTCTCTTGCTGAGGGACAGCAAGTCGAGATCATCAACTTTGACGATATCCCCTTAGGAGAAGGCTTTGTCAATAGGGCTGCTCAAAGGATCTTGCAAAATCATGAGATGTTTTCTCTTTACGATAAGATTTATTATTCCAAGGAGCTGTCCATCGAGAAGAATCTAAAACTTTGTGCAGAAGGACAACCGTCGAATATTTTCTCGGATACAAAAGTGCAAAATGGTTGTGTCCGTATCGGTCAAACTAAGCTGTTTAGTAAAAACTTCTCGGTTTTTTCTAACGGTGCTGCAAGGATAAGAGCCCGATGGTTAGATGATGCAAATCTGTTTTACCAGGAAAATACTGAAGTTGACCTGCATCTTCATATGATAAGTACGATTTCAGGCGCAAAGGAGTTGCACACTGGACATAATGGAGATTGGCAACATCAAGATGAGCTCTGGATGTGGATCCCAGAAACAGAACCTTCTATTGAACATCTGAAAAGCTTTTTAAATGCTTTCAAAGCATGCCCGCAAATCATAAATAACAAACTAGAAGCTGTTTTTCTCGGTAGTAATACAAAGGAACTAGAAAAAGTTTTTTCAGAAAGCTTTTTACCAGTGCCCAAAAAGCACTTGCCATCGACATCCCAAAGTAAATTCCCAATGGCGATTCTCTATTTCAAAGCGGGAACAATTAATTCACGTAAAGCGATGATCTCGCCTTATTTGCCAAAATTAATTAGTTAAAGAAGAAGATTAACCGCAGAGGAACGGAGAACACAGAGAAGAATAATTAATTTCTTTCTCGTTGATCTCTGTACCTCTGTGGTAAAATCTTCTTATTCTTTTTCTTCTTATTTTCTTCGAAAAATTAAAAATGATCTTGATTGAATTCTGAAAAGCATTTACATCAACTAATAGAAGGTTTGGAATTTTGTATTCAAATCATCCCAAAACATTGTCTGATGAAAGAGGGAACTATTATGGCAAAGGCAAAGGCGAAAACAAAAGCAAAAGCTAAAACTAAGTCTGCTCCAAAAAGAAAAGCACCTGCAAAAAAAAGAACAGGAAAGAAATCTGGATTAACTACAATGACATATACTGTGTCTGAAGATCTAGCAGTCATTGTTGGCGGCAAGAAAATGACTCGTCCAGAGATCGTAAAAAAATTATGGGTGTATATCAAAGCGCGTAAACTTCAAGATGCAAAAAATCGTCGCATGATCAACCCTGATGATAAACTGGCCAAAGTGTTTGGCGGTAAAAAATCAGTGGATATGCTGAAAATGGCAGGATTGATCAACAAACATATCTCGAAATAATCAGCCTTTCACTTTTAGGGTCAAATTGTTTCTGTCTTTTTGACCCTTTCTTCCAGTATCATTAGAATATGGAACAACAGCGTTTTTGGCATCTTCCTATCTCGGAAGTATTTCATCAACTAAAGAGCCGCAGAGAAGGTCTTACAAGTCATGAGGCTCGGGCGCGCCTTAAGGTCTATGGTCATAATTCTCTTAAGCCACCTAAGCGCGGTAAAGGAACCATCCTCTTTCTTTCACAATTTAGTAGCCCGCTGATCTTACTGCTAATCGGAGCTGCATTACTATCTTATTTTCTCGGTGGTAGGACGGATTCAGTAATTATTTTTTCTATTGTAGTGCTCAGCGGGCTTCTTGGTTTTATCCAAGAACGGGGAGCATTGAATGCTTTAGAAGAATTGATGCAGCTAGTAGAAAATAAAACTGCCATATTGAGAAACGGCTCCGAGCACGAATTGCCAATCGCACAACTTGTGACTGGAGATTTAGTTGTCTTGCGGGCTGGAGATCTCGTCCCCGCTGATTGCATGATAGTCGAAGCCAAACATTGTTTCGTCGATGAGGCGATGTTGACAGGGGAAAGTGCACCGGTTGAAAAAAACGAGTCTGCTACCAGTTTAGACACTCCAGATCTAAAGAGAGAAAATGCTTTGTTTTATGGAACTACTGTAGCGAGCGGCATGGCTGTCGCCATAGTTGTTGCCACGGGTAGAAATACACAGTTTAGTAGCATTGCAGAAAGGATCCGTTTTCGCCCCCCTGAAACTGCATTTGAAGTAGGAGTGCGGAATTTCGGCTACTTCCTTCTTGAAGTGACATTGATTTTGGTCATCGTTATTTTTGCCTTCAATATTTTTTTCAAAAGACCAATCATCGATTCTTTCTTGTTCTCTTTAGCCTTGGCTGTTGGACTAACTCCTCAATTACTTCCCGCGATCATCATGATCAATTTATCTCATGGTGCGCGGAGGATGGCGAAAAAAAATGTCGTGATCAAGCGTCTGGCATCTATTGAGAATTTCGGTCAGATGGGTATTTTATGTACTGATAAAACAGGGACTATCACACAAGGAAAAATGCAGCTTTCGAAAGCAGTTGTCTATGATGGAAAAGACAGTGACAGGGTTGCATATTATGGATTTCTCAATGCGCATTTTCAAGGTGGCTACAAAAATCCGATTGATCAAGCTTTATTAAAGATCAGTGGCAACAATTTAGATAGATGGAGAAAGCTTGACGAAGTACCATATGATTTTATTCGCAAGCGCTTGAGCGTTATCCTAGAAATAGATCGAAGAAGAGTTTTGATATGTAAAGGGGCGGTTCCTAATGTACTTTCAGTCTGCGAGCGAATCGAATTACAAGATGGAAGCATAGTTTCTATCAATGCCTTTACTGATCAAATAAAAACGTATTTTGAAGAGCAAAGCAAACAAGGCTTTCGCACATTGGCAGTGGCGTATGGAGATAACGGACAGGAAGCTAACTTGGTTTTTCTAGGGTTCCTGCATTTCTTAGATCCTTTGAAAAGTGATGTTGCAGATGCGGTTATTGAGCTCAAAAATAAAGGGATCCAATTAAAGATTATCACAGGTGATCATCAATCAGTGGCGATGCACGTTGCAGAATCGCTCAAGCTTCCCCATTTAAAACTAGTCACGGGAGCAGATCTACATAAGACTACTGGCCATGCCCTATTGAAAATTGTACGGGAATGCAACGTCTTTGCCGAGATTGAACCGAATCAAAAGGAAACTATTATTTTAGCTCTGCGCAAATCAGGCCATGTCGTGGGTTTTTTAGGGGATGGTATTAATGATGTTTCTGCTCTACATAGTGCGGATGTCGGTATTTCAGTACACTCTGCTGCTGACACTGCTAAAGAGGCTGCTGACATCGTATTGTTGCAAAGAGATCTGTCGGTACTAAGTGAGGGGGTTGAAGAAGGACGACGCACTTTTGCCAACACTATCAAATATGTCTATATGGCTACGAGCGCTAACTTTGGGAATATGTTCAGCATGGCAGGAGCTTCTCTGTTCCTAAATTTTCTCCCCCTTCTTCCCAAACAAATTCTTCTTACCAATTTACTTAGTGATTTTCCAGAGGTAGCCCTTGCTTCTGACAATATAGATAAGGACACAGTTGCGCTTCCTGTGAAATGGAATTTGCATTTCATTCGGCGCTTTATGCTTGTCTTTGGCTGTATTAGCTCTGTTGCTGACTATCTTACATTTGCAGTGCTGATATACGTATGTAAAGCAGATAAGACTTTCTTTCGCACGGGATGGTTTATAGAAAGTGTCGTATCAGCAGCACTGATCGCACTTATCATCCGTACAAAGAAGCCGTTCTGGCGCTCTCAACCAAGCCTATATCTCTTGATTGCAGTGGCCAGCGTCGTCCTCATAGCGCCATTAATCCCTTTTTCACCTTTAGGAGGGTTATTTAACTTCGCCCCATTGCCATTTTATTTTTATCCTTACCTCTTGGGAATTCTTGTGTTTTATATTGCCTTAGTTGAGATCGGCAAACATTTCTTTTTTAAGAACCATAAAAATTAGCTACCAAAAATAAGTTTCAAATCCGTTATGCTTTTCGATGTTTGAACCTATTTTTCTAAAAATGTCTTTAAGATCGCTGTGTGTTATACTTATGGGTTTAATCCAAACGCTTGCTCTCGCAGAGACAACCCCTAAAGTAGTCATTGTAGGAGCCGGAATTGCAGGTCTTACAACTGCTTACAGATTGCATCAGAAGGGTGTAGACGTACACGTTTATGAAGCGAGAAAGCGGGTTGGAGGACGGATTTTTACTGCGCTCATAGATGGATTCCCAGCTGAGCTTGGAGGGCAGAACTTCTATGATGGTGGCGATGCAGAAAATATAGTACAACTCGCAAAAGAGCTAGGAGTTGATCTAAAAGAGGGAGCAATCCCATTTAATCCCCAATATTTTGATGGCGAAAAGCTTATTTCTCGCAACCAGCTCTTAAAAGAGAAAAATATTAATCCAACGACCATTAAGCAACAGCTCGCTGATATCGCAAGGACGTCCAAAAACATGCGCGATGTTTTAGACAAGCTGTTTATTCCTGGTGAGCCCATCTATAAAATAATGCGTGCTACATTAGCTGCATATGAAGGGGGAGAGCTCGATAAATTATCTTCATTTTATACAGAGACCTTATATCACACGCTGCTGGGCGGTCTAAGCGCAGCCCATCAGGGGGCGGGCAACAATGACACTTATCTACAGTACTTGAGTGTTAAAGGTGGTAATAGCCACTTAACGAATAAAATTGCGAGCATCCTTGGAGACAGGGTGCATTTGGGCATGCCTCTACAATCTGTCGTCATGAATACATCAGGCAAATATATGCTTACTTTTCCAGACAAATGCGATGTAGAAGCAGATGTGATTGTATTGGCTATCCCTTGTTCCGTATTTGCTGATATCCATTTTGGGAAAGGAGTTATTCCAGAAACAACACTCTCGGCAATCAAAAACGTTCAGTATGGGACAAATTCGAAGATCATGATCCCCATACACCATACTGTTGAGAAGAAAGCTCAATGTTTCGATGACTATGCAGTAGCTTTGTTTTTTCCTGAAGCAAATATCTTAGGACTTTATTTTGTTGGCGAAGGAGGACGATTTACAAATAACGATGTTCAGGAAAAGTATTGCAAAACGTTGAAACTGATTGAAGCTGGTTTTGGAAAAGAGTGCATTCCGAGCAGCATGCCCACTTTAGCCCGCGATGAGACGTTTGTATCATACCATTGTCCAGTTGGGCATAGTTGGCCGAATGACCCTTTTGTAAAAGGATCCTATTCTTATATTGCCGCAGGACAGGAAAAGATGTTGACAGAGATGCATGAACAAAGCGGCAAAATGGTCCGAACATTGTTTGCTCCTATCGACAACAAGATCTTCTTTGCCGGTGAGCACGCAACAACTTTACTGAAAGTATCTGGTACCATGGAAGCAGCTTGTGAATCTGGGAATCTTGCTGCCCGCATGATCTTAGATTTGTGTAAGAGATAAATGAGATGAAGTGCTGTAACAGTTTTTCTTGAAAATTATCTGAATTTATTGAATAATGCCCATTATTTTCAGCGCGCTTGTGTGGAAGTCGAAGCCTCAAGAACCACAAATTGTTCGATGGAGTCAAGCAGGCGGTTGAGGAGGCTGCAAAAATTCTCTCAGCCACGATTTCTCGCGAAGCCGATCGCTGGTTCGTCAGCATCACAGTTGAAATCCCGGATGAGTCTAAGCCATCGAAACAAATCCCTAAAAGTATAGTTGTAGGCGTTGATTTGGGTGTCTCCGCAATGGCAACGCTCTCGACGGGAGAAAAGATTCCAGGACCAAAACCGCATTCTGCTTTGCTTTGTCGTTTGAAGCAATGCTCAAAAGCATTAAGCCGAAAAATTAAGGGATCAAAAAATAGCGCAAAAGCGAAAATCAAGCTTGCGCGGATGCACGCCCGTATTTCGAATATTCGTCTTGATGCAATTCACAAGTTCACCAGCGAACTTGTAAGTCGTTTCCATGAAATCTGTGTCGAAAACCTAAATATTCGTGGCATGGTCAAACAGCGACGATTTGCACGTTCTGTTTTCGACATGGGGTTTTATGAAATTCGACGGCAATTGGAGTATAAAGCCGTGCAAAGTGAAGTTAGACTGCATGTAGCAGGTCGATTTTTCCCTAGCAGCAAAACATGTTCGAAGTGCGGACACGTTCTTGCTGATTTGCCCCTTTCTGTGCGGATATGGGATTGCGCTGGTTGCGGCACAATTCATGATCGAGATTTGAACGCAGCGAGCAATCTCGCTGCATATGCCGTGAGTTCTACGGTGAAAGCCTGTGGAGGAAGCAGCTCTGGCCAAACGGATATTCCGTATTGCGAAACTGCCCGTAAGAAGCAGGAAGTCAACGTCAATATCTACCCATAGGGAGACTTGAGTAAGTTTGATAGAACGGTAATGAATTACCCTTCAATATTATTCTTGTTCTGTCTCAGTGCCTGGTTCTTCCAAGATTTCTAGATTAACGCGAATTCCATTGCGGCTTGCAACAGACATCAGTAGTGTTCTGATCGCATTGATCGTTTTGCCTTTTTTCCCGATGATTTTGCCGATGTCAGATTTTTTGACTTTCAGCTCGAGGATAATTGTGTGTGTGCCACCGATTTCATTAATTTGAACTTCTTCTGGGTGGTCGACGAGGTTTTTTATGATGTATTCGACAAACTCTTTCATTATTCGTTCCTTGTTCCTATTGTATGTTGCGTTATTCAGCTTCTCGAAATTCGTTCGTATTCTTAACATACCTTTCGAGAATTTCTGAAAATTCTTCAAGCGAAAAATGCACAACTTTTTCTGTTCTGAAAAATACAGGCTAATTTTAGCTTGTGTAATTTAATTAATAAAGCTCTCTATTAATATCCAATAATTTTATTTTATCAAATTAAAGAATATTTATCTAGAAAGATTAAGTGAAATTAATAGTGAAGCCATGTCAGCAGGAATTGGAGCTGTAATATTGAGGGGAATTCCGGAAATTGGGTGAGAAAAACTAACGCGTTCAGCGTGAAGCATTTGTCTTTCTAATCCAAATTTTTTATTGATATAAGAGTTGCCATAAAGAACATCCCCTAAAATGGGGGTCCCAGTGTATTTAAGATGGACCCTGATCTGGTGAGTCCGGCCTGTAATCAGCTCGATTTCGGCCACACTATGACCCTGATAAGAAGCTAGGGTACGGCAGCGGCTCAGGGCTGGTCTCCCCTTATCTTCCACTACGGCCATTTCTTGACGGCGTGTGGGGTGTCTGCCAATTGGGGCGGAAATTTCTTGAGTACCGGGATTTCCAATACATATTGCAATGTAATGCTTTTTTATCGCACGGCTGCAGAACATTTCAACTAAGCGTTGATGTGTTAAGGAGTCTTTAGCGGCAATAAGAATTCCCGAAGTATCTTTGTCTAACCTATGAACAATGCCCGGGCGCAAGTCGCCTTTTTCAGCATGTAGTTTTTTGCAATAGTGCAAGAGAGCATTGACAAAAGTACCGTTGGGATGGCCAGGAGCTGGGTGCACAACCATGCCTGCAGGTTTATTGACAACGATGAGATGGTCATCTTCATATAAAACATTAAGAGGGATGTCTTGAGGTTCTAATGAGATCTCAGGCGTTAAAACAAAGCAGATTTCAATCTCATCGCCAAGCGAGAGTTTTTCTCTTTTTTTACAGCGCTCACCGTTGATGAGGACGTAGCCGTCATCAATCAAGTGTTGAAAATATGTGCGGGAGTGGTTTGGAAAACGTTTAGCAAGAAAAAGATCTAAACGTTGACCTAGATCTTCTTCTTGAATGATGAGTGTTTCTATTACTGCCATAAAAAATAGTGTTAATCATCGCCTTGGATGGCCTTCTTCATATTGTCCATAGCTCTTTTCCAAGAGGCGTCGTTCTGCTTGAACTGTGTGACCATATCTCTTAAGAATTGATTGATGAAGACCTTAAACTCACTTTCAGTCATGGTCCCGCCGAACATCGCTTGGAACGGCGACATTCCGCTCGGGGTTCCTGAGGTGCCTCCACCTGATTGAGGAGAAGGTTGTGGCATAGAAGGAGGAATTGGGTCAGTAGACATAACGTATTTTAAGGGGGTTTTCTCTTTACAATAGCGTACGGGAGAGCAGTTGGGCAAGAAGAAAGAAGTCATGAACCTTGCGCTTCGCGTTCGGCTTCCTGCTTAAGTTGATTGAGGCCTTTCTCAGCAATATTATCGCAAACTGATTTTATCGCATTCATGAAATGTTCTAAATTAATAATGAACAGCGCTCCGTCACTTAAAGTTGCATCTTTTCCCAGGAACTGCTGGAACATACTAGCAGCTTGGAGATTCATAGCAGGAATAGCCTGTTGTGGGGGTGATGTTAAAGCTTGTATTTCCATAAAATATCCCCATTGTTTTTTTTGACAGTAATGAAACAACATTTCCATCTATATTTATTTTAACATTTACTATCATTAGCTACAATTGACAATAATGTTGATCTGTATTTATGTGATTCAAAATGAGTATGTTGAGATTAGAGCCCAGTTTGGAAGATTCTTTTGCCCTAGAAGTGTATTGGGAAGATGAATACTGGATGACTGTGCCTAAATCCCTATTCTTGAGGGCTTTAAAGACATTTAAAGTCAAAGATCTCTCCTCCCTTAATAATGCATGGAATGAGTGGCAAATGCGCGCGGCTAGACAAGAGGCCTTTAGGCTGCTTGGCATTAAGAACCGAAGCTCTCAAGACCTTTGTGAAAAGCTGCGCCTTAAAGGTTACGATCCAGCTGCTATTTTGAGCGCAGTTCAAGAAATGCAACGTAATGGCTATATCGATGATCTAGACTCAGCGCGTATGTTGATCCGTAAAATGTGCGCAAAAGGATATGGTGCACACCGGATGGTTTCAACACTCAAACAAAAGGGGATTTGGCATCCTTCTTTAAATCAGGAAATCATGAACGTAGAGCCGCAAGCTTTAGAAAAGGCGTTGCAACGTTTGCGCGGCAAAAAAGATTTTATGGCACTATTTCGAAGCTTGAAGCGCCTAGGATTTGATCAATCTAAAATACGTTCCTCTTTGCAATATTTATCTAATCAAGATATATAGAGCTTTTCTTATTTAACTATCTCCATCATGAAAATTGGCGTTTTGGGAATTAGCTTTCATTCATGTGAAATTTCTTTGAGGCAGAAGATTTATCTGAGGCTCATAGCCGGTTGCTACATGTTTTTCGTCTGAATATTGCATCCAATTTTGATCAACATCTTTACTCATTTTTTGGTATGGAATGTTTTTGTCACTTGGCTTGCGTGACATCGGGATTAGATAGTTCGATCTTGGGGGAAACAGAGATCCAAGGACAAGTTAAAACTGCTTATGAAAATGCTTCATTATACCGCGAGCTTCCAAGTTCCCTCCACTTCTTATTTCAGAAAAGCTTAATGTTGGCTAAAAAAGCTCGCCATCATTTTCCGATTTTCCAACACAGCGTTTCTCTTCCAGAAGTATTATTAGATTTTATTCAGGTGCTAGGGAAAACAAGCGAAGAAATGAAAGTCTTTTTTGTTGGGAATTCTGAAATTAACAGAAAGATTGCACAGCATATTTTACGCAAAAAAGCATGTGAGATCCTTTTATGTACACGCTCTCCACAATCCGCAGCTGACCTAGAACAACAAGGGATCAAGACCGTGGGTTGGGACAAGCTTTTTACTTGGAAGGAAGCAGATATTGTCATTTGTGGGACCCATCACAGTGAATATGTGATAAAAAAAGAACAGGCTGCAGGAATCTTGCCACCCAGAACTCAGTGGATTTTTGATTTAGGAATGCCACGCAATGTTGACCCAGCCTTTAGATTGCACCCCCATATCTCGCTTTGCAACATGGAACAATTGTCTAACATGCTTGCACAGCGTCAGCAAAAGCTTGCAATCGAAAAGAACATTTGCGAATCTTGGTTGCGCGCTTCTGTAGAACGCCAAATTTCCCTGTATTACGCAAAACGCAGCAAGGTCCCAGTATGCATCGTTGGATAAGTTTTTTTCTTGTTTCCTTATTTGCCATGTTCTCTATTACCGCAGACGAAAAACCAGCTGTTCCCAAAAATGAAATACAATCATTGCCTGCAGGAAAGACGATTCACGGAGATTATTTTGTCGTTGGCGATAGCGTAGAAATTTCGGGTATTATAACAGGTGATGCTTACATTACTGCCAGCCAAGTGTTCATAGACGGACAAGTCTTAGGCGATGTGCTTGTTTTTGCTGGCAGCATCGATATTAGTGGACAAGTCGGCAATAATGTCAGGGCGATTGGCGGTCAGATTAATGTTTCAGGTTCTGTGGGGCATAACATGACTGCTATTGTAGGCAATGTCCAGATGACAAGTTCGAGCTCAGTGCTGGGGAACTTTGTCTGTGTCTCAGGCAATGCCGATCTTTCTGGAACCATTGGAGGTAGTGCGACAGTCGGCGCTTCAAACTTGCGTTTGTCAGGGTCTATTGGTGATTTTCTCAATGTTTATTGTGGCCAGATGAGAATCACCTCTAAAGCAAATATCAACGGCGGTGTAGATTATCGCAGCACAAATTTTGCATCGATTGATCCTTCCGCCACTATCAGGGGATCAGTAATCCATCATCCCTCCATATTCCATAACATCATGCAAGGCCGCCTTGTGCATAACCTGCTGGTAGGGTCGAAAATTGCTGGGATCTTGATGAATTTTGTTTATTCGTTTGTTGCAGGATTGATTTTTTTAAAGCTCTTCCCAAAAAAACTGCATTCAGCTTTAGACTCTCTGGAAACTAGGCCGACAAAATGTTTGACCTATGGGTTTATGCTCGTGATCTTATTTCCCTTGGCATCGCTCATTTTGTTGATCTCGATCTTAGGCATTCCTTTTGCATTAGCCCTGATCGCGTTGAACATCATTAGCTTTTATACAGCCAAGGTCTTTACGATCTTTTGGGGTGCTAATTTCGTATTTTCCAAGCTCGGACTGAAGAAAAACCGCATGTCTACCTACACATTGGGTCTGATCGTCTATTTTGCACTTACAATCATACCCTACTTTGGAATGGCGTTTGCGTTTGCAGTGATGCTCTTTGGTCTTGGCGCTCCACTTGTTAGGCAGCGAAAGACCATTTTCAGCAGTTTCTAAGCCACGTTGTGTTTGTGGGAACAGCAAATAAATTCCATCATCACAGAGTGGAGAAGAGACCCAGAGGATGAATAAACAGTTTTTTTAGCTTAATAGCGATAAAAAGAGGTTCCTGCCGCAGCGAAACGTCTGCTTTTCCACTATGCTGATGGAATTTCCTTTTTTTTCCTTACTCAGCTACTAAAAGTCGGCATGGCCAGGGAAACGAGGGAATGGGATCACATCGCGGATGTTCTCCATTCCTGTCATGAATAAGACCAGCCTTTCAAAGCCTGCACCAAAACCTGCATGGGGGACAGATCCATATTTGCGCAATTGGACATACCACCAATAGTCTTCAGGCTTTAACCCGAACTCAACGATTTTTTTCTCAAGTCTGTCTAAACGCTCTTCACGTTGGCTGCCACCAATGATCTCGCCAATTTTGGGCACAAGAACATCCATTGCAGCGACAGTTTTTCCATCCTCATTAGCGCGCATGTAGAAAGCTTTAATTTTTTGAGGATAGTCCGTCAAAATCACAGGCTTCTTGCAGTATTCTTCTGCAAGATAACGCTCATGCTCCGATTGCAAGTCGCTGCCCCACTCCACAGGAAACTCAAATTTTTTACCCGATTTTTTTAAGATGTCCACAGCTTCGGTATAAGTTAAATGGGCAAATGGAGAATGAAGGACATGCTTTAACCTTTCGATAAGTCCTTTCTCGATAAAGTTATCGAAAAATTCTAAGTCTTCTGCGTTGTGCTCTAACACATATTTGATTAAGTATTTGAGGTAAGCTTCGGCGCATTCCATGTTGTCTTTGAGAGTTGCAAACGCCATCTCAGGTTCAATCATCCAAAATTCTGCCAAATGCCTAGAGGTATTCGAATTTTCAGCGCGGAAGGTGGGCCCAAAAGTATAAATATCGCCAAGGGCACATGCCAAAGTTTCGCCGTTGAGCTGGCCAGACACTGTCAAAAACGCCTTTCTTCCAAAGAAGTCCTGGCTGAAGTCCACTTTTCCATCGTCGAGGCGTGGCGGCTTTTCCACAGGCAGAGTCGTGACGAGGAATTGTTGTCCGCCCCCTTCAGCATCAGACGCAGTGATAATGGGAGTATGGACATAAACAAAATCGCGTTCCTGAAAGAAGCGATGTGTTGCATAAGCGAGAGCATTGCGCACGCGGAGGACAGCCCCTTGCGTGTTAGTGCGAGGGCGCAAGTGGGCGATTGTCCTTAAGAACTCAAAAGAGTGGCGTTTTTTTTGTAGAGGATATTCTTCTGCAGAACTTTCGCCAAAGACTTCAATATTGCTGGCCTTCAGCTCCCACTTTTGTTTTTGACCCAAGCTTTCAACAAGAGTGCCTGTGACTGCAAGAGAAGCTCCAGTCGAAAGTTTTGTGATAATATCGCGATAGCCAGGCATAGCATCTTCAGCCACGACCTGCAACCCTGAAAGAGTTGTCCCGTCATTGATCTCAATGAAGGAGAAAGTTTTCTGTTCGCGCAATGTGCGGACCCAACCGCAAATGGTAATCGTTTCGCCAATAAGTTTTTGTTGGATTTGTTTTATTTTAGTTTTTTTCATCAGCAAAGTCTCGAAGTAAATGGATTTCTTTTTGCCACAAAGTTGGGCCATCAGGAGTTTCTAAATATTTTGGCAACTCGCGTAGGTTAGGGTGTGTCATCATATATTTAAAACATTCTAGTCCTATTGCGCCTTCGCCCAAAGGCGCATGACGGTCTTTTCTGCTGCCTAGAGGATGGATCGAATCATTGAGATGAAAAGCATATAAATGTTGCAACCCGACCACATTCTCGAATTCTTGCAACGTTGCATCCCATGCTTCTTTTGTTCGGATATCATAACCTGCAGCAAAGATATGGCATGTATCGATACAGACCCCAATGGGGACCTTCGTATGCACTTTATCGATGATATAAGCTAAATGTTCAAAGCGATGGCCTATAGTAGAGCCTTGTCCTGCAGAAGTTTCAAGGATGAGCCTTGTCGGGCCTTCCGCTGCTAGCTTTTCAAGTTGCAGTAAGCTGTTGACAATTTGATCTAGAGATTGTTCTACGGAAGAATCTAAAGCAGCGCCCGGATGAAAATTCAGATAGTCGATTTTGAGCCTATGGCAGCGCAATAGTTCTTCTTTGAACGCTTGTCTACTTTTTTGCAGTCCGTCCGGATTTGGTGAGCCCAGGTTAATTAAATAGCTGTCATGGCTCATGACCTGCCTTATACCGGTTTCTTCTAGAGCTTTTTCCCAAAGGGCAACTTCTTCTTCTCCAATATCTCTGCCTTCCCAGCGTTTTTGGTTGCTGGTGAAGAGTTGGATGGTGGTCGCTCCGATTACTTTCCCTTCAAACAGGGCATTGTATGCTCCGCCTGCAGCAGAAGTGTGTGCTCCGATCAGTAGTTCTTTAGATGAAGGCTTCATAAATTTATTGGTGAAAACTACAACAGAATAATAAACTTATTTGGCAATCACTTCAATTCAATAATTTATGAGAAAAATGATTAGTTAATGTTTCTACATGATCTCCTCGTCTATATACCCACAAGGATCCATTTGTATACCGCTGGAAGAATACGTGAGCATGTTGACTTTCATCTTTCAAAAGTATAAATCTCCTACCAAACTTATCAATACCTTTCATCACATCCTTTGAGATATCGGACTTAGGAATGCTTAAATATTCTGATATTCCGCGATGTTTGGTGTGATCATAAGAAAATTCAGAAATATCGGTAAAAAAAATGTTTCCAAAATTGAGGATCAATTTTTGCTCTATTATAGAAAAGTTAAATGGGACCTGCCTAAAGTTTGAAAAATTGTTAATAAACTCATTTTTTGTACTTATTAAGGCTTCCATATCGCCCATGATATTTTTTTTGTACGGGGAAACATAAAATCCACAATAGAGGAGCAAAGTTGTAGAGAGCATATCCACAATTGCAGCATTACCTCTCTCTGTAGCCATTATATTTGCTAAGAGCCAATGAAGTTCGGCGATAAGGTCACAAGATTTTTTACTTTGAGAATTTTGGGGCAAAGCGACAATTTGCTTAAAAATTGCTTCAGCGTTTTTCCAAAAACGAGGAACATTCTTACTCGGGCCATGATAAATAACACTGTCGCATTTTAATTCACTAGTTACCTTATCAAAATACCCAACAATCCTTTCATCTACTGGGCAATTTCTCAAGTGGAGCAAAGAACCATGTTGAGAGTAAATAATCCGGTTCATAATGGGTTTAAGCAGATTTCCCTCTTCTTCCACGGTATCAGTGCTTAAAAAATATGCAAGCTCTTCGCCCGCATTGTCACTTTTGTAAGTCACAACATATTGATGATCAGGTTCATCAGCATTATCAGAAAGTGAGTAGACTTGATATCTTTCTTCATTTTCCAGATACTTAACCCCTCCCAAAGGATGAACAGCAATTGGGTCCCTCCCCCTAATTGCTTCCATGAATTTTTCTTTGGATTTATTATGATAGTGCTGGATTGAATTGATTATAGGCGTTGAGAAGAGCCCTGAACCTTTTCGAAAAGAACCAAACTTTTCTGCGTCCAAAGATTTAGTCACTTTGGCAATTTCGCTGCGCTTTGCAGCAAATGATGAGTAAATGTCGATTAACGAAGGCCGTGAATCGGGAGAAGTTTTTCTTAGAGCTGATAATTGTTTTAAAACTTCGTTATGGCATTCTGTTCCAAAATAAATATTGGGATTCTCTCCGTATATTTTTTCTTTTTGACCATCATCTTTTTTTGAGCAATACCACGTCCAGGCATTTGGGGAAAGCTCACAAGCGACGCGACGCGCGTTGCGTATGTCATCAATGTCTGGAGTCCCAAACCAGACATAGTCCAGGAACAAAGAGGAAATTGCATGATCTTCTTTTCTTGAGCGGAGCTCTTTGAGCTTTAGTTCTAAGTTTTCCTTATGAGAGCCAGAGCTTTGTAAGATAGTATTAAAATAATTTTCAGTGCCATTAATAATTGTCATTTTATGAACTACAGTTGATTTTTGATTTTTTTTAATTATATTATAAAATCTATTATAAATCAATTGTCGTTCTTAAAATTCCTTAATTATAATAAATATTTACATTAGGGCATTGGCTGTATTTTTAACTCAGATTGTGTTATATTGCCTTCAATTATGGTAATATATAATGAATAAAAAAGATGTTCTTTTTTCTTTAAACAACATCAACTTTTGTTACGATCTTGGCCCTCAAAAAATTCCTGCACTTCGGGAGCTGACATTAGATATCCCAAGCCACTCATTGATCACTATCTCAGGCCCTTCGGGGTCAGGAAAATCAACACTCCTAAGCCTTTTAGGGATGATCGAACCCCTTCAAGAGGGTGAAATAATTTTTCATAATGAAAAATTTTCCACAATGAGCCCAAAGCGAAAAAACGAAATTAGAAAATTCAATATTGGTTTTATTTTCCAACAGTTTCATTTAATCCCAGTTTTAAACGCAGAAGAAAATGTAGAATATTTTTTAACGCGCCAAAACTTGTCAAAAGAAGAGATCCATAAACGGACGCATGAAGCTTTAAATGCGGTGGGGCTTTGGGAGCACCGCAATAAACGCCCTTCTGAGCTCAGCGGAGGTCAAAAACAACGCGTTGCCATCGCTAGGGCTCTTGCAAAAAAGCCCGATGTTATCATAGCTGATGAGCCTACAGCTAGTTTGGACCAGAAGACTGGGCGTGGCATTATGGAGATCTTTGCCGAGCTTGTTCGGGAGAAGAACATTTCGATTATCCTTACGACGCATGACCCTATGGTGCTCACATTTTCTCAGCAGAACTTTCATTTCGATGACGGTCATTTGATCAAGGATGCACACTGATGCAATTACTTTTACTCAGTTTTAGAAATTTATTCCGCAACGTCCGCAGGACAATTGCCATATTTCTGACTGTGGCCCTCGGAGCTGGAGCATTGTTTCTTTTTCAGGGCTTTATCAATGGAGTCTTGATCGACTACCGCGAGAGCACGATCCATGCCCACTACGGCAACGGTCAAGTCCAGACCAAAGGATATCGCGATACTGTGTACGAGAAACCTTGGGACCATTGGGTATCAAATTGGGGCGAAGTCTCCTCATTCTTGCTGCGCAATCCAGCAGTAGAGCATGTGTTCCCCAGAGTTTCTATTAGCGGGATGTTGATCCACGACAGCGTGTCTATTACAGGCCAGGGGCAAGGGATCGATGCTCAAGAAGAAGCCAAGTTTTTCAATGCCTTGAACATTGTAGAAGGACAGCAGCTCACAGACCAAGCCAACGGGATCATACTTGGAAAAGGGTTAGCCCAAGCGCTGAACGTGCATCCTGGAGATAAGATCACCTTCTATACAAAAGCTATTGACAATAGCATCAGCAAAGGCAAACTTGTCGTCACAGGAATCTTCCATACAGGAACAGCCGATTTTGATAACCGTGTCTTCCGCATTCAGTTAAAACAAGCGCAGAAATTACTCGATACAGATGAAGTTGAGTCGATTTCAATAGGACTTAAAGACCAATCCCATTGGAAAGAAGTCGCCACAACACTTGCAGCCACCTATCCAGGCCTAGATGCTGCATCCTTTGCCGAATTAGACAAAGTGTACTACCAAAATTCCGTCGATTGGCTTGAAACCCAGTTCTACGTAGTGCAGATCATCATTTTATCGATAGTCCTCTTGGGGATCTTCAATACCGTCTCGACTGCGGTCTTAGAGAGAAAACAAGAGATTGGGAATTTAAGGGCCAACGGAGAGTCCGCAGCCGATATCATGAAACTGATCCTCTGTGAAGGGGCAGTACTTGGACTCATCGGGACCTTGATTGGCATCGGCCTTACAGCCCTTGTTGCAAAAGCCTTCCTGCACCAGCAGGTCTTAATGCCGCCTGGCCCAGGTTCCACTAGACAGTTCTTCCTGTCATTTTACTTCTCATCCGAAATGGTCATTAGAACATTGGCCTTAGGAGTTCTTTCCGCCTTGGCAGCATCCTTCTTAGCCGGCATCAAAGTGGCCAGAATGCCAATTGCCAGAGCACTACGATCCTACTAGATAAAAAAAGCAGCAATCTCATCGATTGCTGCTTAGAATAGTTAAGCTGATTTTCCGGAAAAATTAGCTATTGTGCGCCAAGAATTCACAGATCAGAGGAACGTTGATTGGAAGAGGGAGAGGAACTTGGTCGATTCCAGGGGAAACGACGAGTTGTCCTGAAGCCTTATCAGCATCCAAAGAGAGATATTCTGGGACATCACGAGAGTTATTTTCCAAAGCTTGCTTTACAGCAGGCACGTTCTGTGACTTTGATTTAACAGAGATAGTCATCCCTGGGCGGACGTAGAAAGAACGGCGGTCTACTTTCTTGCCGTTAACAAGAATGTGTCCGTGGGAAACAAGCTGCTGAGCGCCGAAAATGGTGCTAGCGAACTTCAAGCGATAAACAATACTGTCTAAGCGGCACTCGATACGTTCGAGGAAGTCTTGAGGAGTATTTCCTTTAGAGCGAAGAGCTTCTTTGTAGTATCGTACGAGTTGTTTGTGTGGGAGCATGCCGTAGACGGCTTTAAGTTTTTGTTGTTCTTCGAGCTGAAGGCCGAAATCGGATTTTTTCTTACGTTTCGCACCGTGCATCCCAGCTGGGTTGGGTTTATGCAATAGAGGGTTGCGAGCGCGCCCGAAAAT